>SSXW01000009.1 GCA_009469585.1 Dechloromonas sp. Dech2017 | reverse complement strand
CGTCGGCATGACATCTGTCGTAATAGAGAGCTGGCTCGATAACATCGCCCGGCACGTTAACAGCCGGCATCAATGTCCACAACCCCCACAACGAAAAATGCCGCTCACCTAAGTGAACGGCATTACCGCCTAGGCGGGGCATTTTTTTTGACTACTTCAATTTCTTCTTGATTTCCTCGAGCAACCCGAGGGAGGCATCTTCGACCATGTCGAGCACGAGATCGAATCCGTGCCCCAGCCCGTAGTAAGGATCGGGCACTTCGTCGTCGTCGAAGTTGCGGGCATAGTCCATGAACAGGTGCATGCGCTCTTGCTGCTCAGGCGTGGCCATGCGCCTCAGGTTGTCCAGGTTGCTCTTGTCCATGGCCAGAATCAGGTCGAAATAGTCGAGATCCTGGCGGGCCACCTTGCGGGCCCGCAACTGGGACAGGTTGTAGCCGCGCACAGCGGCCGCACGTTGCGTCCGCGAGTCCGGTGCTTCGCCGACGTGGTAGCCGTGTGTTCCGGCAGAATCAACTTCAACTTTATCGCCCAGTTTATTGATTTTTATAAAATAACGCAGGACACCTTCCGCCGTAGGCGAGCGACAGATGTTGCCCATGCAGACGAGCAGCACGCGATAGCTCATTTCGATCCCGCTCCGTGCGGATCATGCTGAGCGGCGCCAAATACCCGTTCCCTGAGTCGGAACAACTCATCACGCGAGGCTGCCGCCTTTTCGAACTCCAGATTTTTCGCAAATTCCATCATCGATTTCTCGAGGCGCTTGATTTCCCTGGCAACTGTTTTTTCATCCATGATTTCGTAGGCGGCGAGTTGCTGGGCAACCTTCCTTTCCGTCTGGGCAGATTCGGCATCGTAAACGCCATCGATGATGTCCTTGATCTTCTTGGACACCCCGCGCGGCGTGATGCCGTGCTCGCTATTGAAGCCGATCTGCTTTTCCCGACGTCGGCCGGTTTCGGCAATCGCCCGCTGCATGGATTGTGTAATCGTATCAGCATACAGGATGGCCGTGCCATGGATATGGCGTGCCGCGCGCCCGATGGTCTGAATCAACGAACGCTCGGAACGCAGGAAACCCTCCTTGTCGGCATCGAGGATAGCGACAAGGGACACCTCCGGAATATCCAGCCCTTCGCGCAGCAGATTGATGCCGACCAGCACGTCGAACAAACCCAGCCTGAGGTCACGGATGATTTCGACACGCTCCACGGTGTCGATGTCCGAATGCACATAGCGCACCTTGATCCCGTTGTCGGCGAGGAAATCGGTCAGGTCTTCCGCCATCCGTTTGGTCAGGGTGGTGACCAGCACACGTTCGCCCGCCCCGATCCGTTGGCCGATCTCGAACAGCAAGTCGTCGACCTGGGTCGATGCCGGACGAACGATCACTTCCGGATCGATCAGCCCGGTCGGTCTGACCACCTGCTCGACGACCTGCCCGGCGTGTTGCTGCTCGTAATCGGCCGGCGTCGCCGAAACGAACACCGTCTGGCGCATGTGCGCTTCGAATTCGTCGAACTGCAACGGGCGGTTGTCGAGCGCCGAGGGCAGCCGGAAGCCATAGTCGACCAAATTTTCCTTGCGCGAACGATCGCCCTTGTACATGCCACCAACCTGGCCGATGGTGACGTGTGATTCGTCGATGAACATCAGGGCATCGCGCGGCAAATAGTCGATCAGGGTGGGCGGCGCCTCCCCTGGACGGCGGCCGGAAAAATGCCGAGAATAATTTTCGATACCCTTGCAAAAGCCGATCTGGTCGAGCATTTCCAGGTCGAAGCGGGTGCGCTGCTCGATGCGCTGGGCTTCGACCAGTCGTAACGCCTTGGTAAAAAAATCGATGCGGTCGCGCAACTCGGTTTTTATGGCCTCGATGGCACGCAGCACGGTCTCCCTAGGTGTCACGTAATGCGAAGCCGGAAAGACCGTGAAGCGCAGCGCCTTGTGCAGCAGATGACCGGTCAATGGATCGAAGAACTGCAGGCTTTCAAGTTCATCGTCGAACAGCGAGACACGAATGGCGTGCTCGGCATGCTCGGCCGGAAAGATGTCGATGATGTCGCCGCGCACGCGGAAGGTGCCGCGATGGAAATCCATCTCGTTGCGCTCGTACTGCATGTCGCTGAGGCGCTTGATGATGGCCCGCTGATCGAGTTTGTCGCCAACCCGCATGGTCAGGATCATGTTGTGGTATTCGTCGCGATCGCCGATGCCGTAGATGCAGGAAACGGTGGCAACGATGACGACATCCCGGCGTTCGATCAGGCTCTTGGTCGCCGACAGCCGCATCTGCTCGATGTGATCGTTGATCGAACTATCCTTCTCGATGAACAGGTCGCGCGATGGCACATAGGCCTCTGGCTGGTAGTAGTCGTAGTAGGAAACGAAATACTCGACGGCATTTTCTGGAAAGAACTCCTTGAATTCCGAGTAAAGCTGGGCGGCGAGCGTCTTGTTGGGCGCCAGCACCAGGGCCGGGCGGCCGGTGCGGGCGATGACGTTGGCCATCGTGTACGTCTTGCCAGAGCCCGTTACGCCCAGCAGGGTCTGGAAGGACAGGCCATCGTCTATCCCTTCGACCAACTGGCGAATCGCCTCCGGCTGATCGCCGGCCGGCGGAAATGGCTGATGCAATCGATACGGGCTGCCATCGAAGCAGACAACGGGCGTACTGGTGTTCATTTCGCTCATGCTAGAATTCCGCGGTTTCTCAAAGCGCAGCAATGTCGTCTGCGCGAACCCTGATCGTATTATTCCACGGAGTTCCTATGTCCTCTTCGATCTTCGCTGCGGTGGAAATGGCCCCGCGCGATCCTATCCTCGGTCTGAACGAAGCCTTCAACGCCGATACGCGCAGCACCAAGGTCAACCTCGGCGTCGGCGTGTATTTCGACGACAACGGCAAGATTCCGCTGCTGGCCGCCGTCAAGGCCGCCGAGGATGCCCGCGTCAAGGCCGCGCTGCCGCGCGGCTACCAGCCGATCGAAGGCAACCCGGCCTACAACACCGCCGTCCAGAACCTGCTGCTCGGCAAGGACTCCGCCCTCATTGCCAACGGCCAGGTCATCACCGCCCAGGCCCTGGGCGGCACCGGCGCGCTGAAAATCGGCGCCGATTATCTGAAGCGCCTGAACCCGAACGCCAAGGTTTACATCAGCGACCCATCCTGGGAAAACCATCGCGCCCTGTTCGAATCGGCCGGCTTCGTCGTCGAAAACTATCCGTACTACGATGCCGCCACCCGCGGCGTCAATTTCGACGGTATGAAGGCCTGCCTGAAGGGCCTCGACGCCGGCTCGGTCATCGTCCTGCACGCCTGCTGCCACAACCCGACCGGCGCCGATCTGTCGGACGCCCAGTGGGGCGAAGTCGTCGCCATCTGCCAGGAACGCGGCTTGGTGCCCTTCCTCGATATGGCCTACCAGGGCTTCGCCGACGGCATCGATGCCGACGCCGTGGCCGTCCGTGCCTTCTCGGCTTCCGGCCTGCAATTCTTCGCCTCCAGCTCGTTCTCCAAGAACTTCTCACTGTACGGCGAACGCGTCGGTGCCCTGTCGGTCGTCACCGCCTCCAAGGAAGAATCGGCCCGCGTCATGTCGCAGGTCAAGCGCGTCATCCGTACCAACTACTCCAACCCGCCGACCCATGGCGGCGCCCTGGTTGCCGGCGTGCTTGCCTCGGCCGAACTGCGTCAGATGTGGGAAACCGAACTGGCCGGCATGCGCGACCGTATCCGCGCCATGCGCACCGGCCTGGTTGATGCCATCAAGGCCCAGGGCGTGGCGCAGGATTTCTCCTTCGTCGCCCAGCAACGTGGCATGTTCTCCTACACTGGCCTGAGCGCCGCCCAGGTTGATCGTATGCGCGAAGAGTTCGGCATCTACGCCGTGTCGACCGGCCGTATCTGCCTGGCCGCGCTCAATACCAAGAATCTGGATTACGTGGCCAAGGCGATCGCTGCGGTGACCCAATCCTGATCGACAACCGGCGCTTGATGCAAAAAGGCGGAAACAAGGTTTCCGCCTTTTTTATTTGCGAGAAGTCGCCGTCAGGTCTGGCAATGTGCCATAGACCCTGACCGGCGCGGTAACGCTTGAGACCGAGGTGCTCAGCGTCACGGCCACGGTTCCTTCCACTTCGCCGTAGCGGTAGGCAACCAACTGACCGGTTCCGGTCATCATGCCGGCGTCCAGCTTGATATTGCGGACAGAAATCTGATTTGGCGAAATATTCAGGGTCGACCGCAGACGATCGAATTTTGTCGAACCCGCACGCACCTCGGCGCCACTGCCTCGACGTACAGCCTCGCCAAGATCGGCGCCGCTAAAGACACCTCGCACGATTTCGCTATTCAACGTCATCTCGGCATCGGTCCATAGCATTTTCCAGTCGCCCCCCCTCGCCCGCAGGCGCAACTCGCCACTCAATTCGCCCTCGATCTTTGCGACAGGAGCGAAGGCGGCGGCCACCTTGGCGCTGTCGAGCCTGAGCAATTCCCCGGTTCCCGCCATGGTCAGCTCATTTTCCCAATCAAGACGCCAACTGCCCCGGAGAATCCCTCCCAAGGCGACGGTGTCGATGTTTTCGATCAGTAGCCGGTTTTCCATCAGTCTGCCCTTTGCCTGAAGGGCCGAGAATGCGACGGGTGAACCAACAGGTTTCCAGGCTCGCCCCTCGATTTCCAAACCAATCTCGTTCTTGCCGGGAAGCACGCTGACCAAAAGTCCCCGATCGGCCGTTTCAAAACGAGCCTTGGCCAGAGTCCCGTCGTCACGGAACCTCACTTCGCCACGCAGATCACGCATTGCCTGATCATTGCCAATACCGACCTGCAAGCCATCGATTCTGATCTCACCGATCAGCATCCGACTATTCGTTGCCGCCTCCCCCCCGAACATCGGCATGGCAACCAGGCGATTGGCAGCGAAATTCACCCCGCTGCCCTCGATCCGGGAAATGCGGCGCGGAGCCCCTCCCAGCATGGCAAGCAGAGAGCCGACCCGCAGTTCGTCGATCGTGCTGTCAACGGGATTGCCAATCCTGATGTCCTTCAACTTCAGTTGAGGTGCGGGAAAAACGGAAATTCCAACCTCGCCGATCGAAACAGGGGCATTCAGCAGAATGGCCGCCGAGGTTTCCAGATCCGGCTTGAATCGCTCATAAGGAAAGAGAAAAACCCCAGCAAAAAATGCTGCAACGCCTATCACCAAGCTCGGAGCGAGCAGCCTACGTAAACGAACAGAGTCGCCCGAGCCAACCGGGGCACTCTCGGAGGGTTCGGAGCTGGGTGCTTCTTGCCGATCGATTTTCGTGTGCTCTATTGTTCTAGCCGGCAGGATAGGCTTTCCAAACGACGAGAAATTGCTGGCTGCGCTTTGAGGTTTGTCGACATCAGCCAATACGGAGGGGACCTTTGGTCCGAAGCTGGAAAACTCGGAAGTTGGCGGTGCGACAAGTTGCTCCCGCTCCTGTTCCCTTGCCGCCCGTTTGCTTTCCTCCCAGACGGAAACAGCATCAATCGCAGGTGCGATAAAGCCACCGTTCTCCAGCTCCCGCAACGCGGTCTCGACGAGGCGCGGATTACCGATCTTTTCCGCCAGTTCGCCGGCGCTCATCTTGCCGTCGACCTGGACAAGGACCATCCGCAAATTGCGTTGGACGACGCGAGTGCTTTGCCGTACGGCCTCGTCTCCCGTCGGGGTTTTTGCGTAAATCAGATTGGGATCCATAGCGGTTTTTTGTTTTACAAAAGGCCAGAAACGCTTGACGCAAGGGCATTCTACTACTAGAATGCCCTCTTCTGTTCCTCGATAGCTCAGTCGGTAGAGCGCCGGACTGTTAATCCGTAGGTCCCTGGTTCGAGCCCAGGTCGGGGAGCCAAAGATTCAAGTACTTAGCCCAGCCAATTTGGTTGGGCTTTTTGCTTTCTAGGCCACCGTAGCTGAATCGTAGCCAGGTAGTACAGAATTCAACCGTGAGGCCGCTTCCGCCAGATGATCGGGAGCCAGGTGCGCATAACGCTCCACCATCGCCCCGGTCCGCCAACCGCCCAAGCGTTGAAGCTCATGCGTCGGTGTTCCAGCCTGTCGTTGCCACGTTGCCCAGGTATGCCTCAGATCATGCCAACGGAAGTTATCAATCCCTGACCGTACCAAGGCTTTACGCCAGGCACGGGTATTGGCCGACTCCAATGGCTTGCCCCGAAACGTAAAGACTCGACTCTCATGTTTCCCCTTCTGCCGGATCAGGACGCTATACGCCACCTCATTCAACGGAATGGAAATGGGTCGCCGGTTCTTCGATTGCCAGGCATGAATCCATGCATGGCGCTGTTCCAGGTTGATCTGTGACCATTCGAGCTGGAGGACATTGCTTTGGCGAAGGCCGGTTGCCAAGGCGAACAGAACCACATCGCGCTGATGTTGCGGCAACTCCTCCAACAGCTTGCCCGCCTGCTCTCGGGTCAGAGAACGTTCACGGCTTGCAGATTCTTTAAAGAGTCTTACCTTCGGCACCTTGTCGATCCATTCCCATTCATCCCTGGCGCAAAGGAGAATCGAGCGCATCAGTGCCAAGTAACGGTTGGTCGTCGCCTTGGCCGCTTCCTTGAGTTTGGCCGCCCTGACGCTCCCAGAAAACAAGCGTCTAGCCCAACCCAATCGGTTGGGCTTTTTGCTTTTTTGGCCGATGTGGCCAAATAGCTGCCGGCAAGATTTCAGGCAGTTATTTCGGGTGGAAACGCTACTTGGTGGCTACCGACATCTGCCGGTAACCACCACCAATAAACCCATCATTCCCACTCGATCGTTGCCGGCGGCTTACCGGAAACGTCATACACGACCCGGTTCAGCCCGCGGACTTCGTTGATGATGCGGTTCGATACCCGACCGAGGAGTTCGTACGGTAGATGCGCCCAGTGGGCGGTCATGAAGTCGCTGGTAACGACGGCGCGCAGGGCGACGACGTTCTCGTAGGTACGGCCATCGCCCATGACGCCGACGCTCTTGACCGGCAGGAAGACAGCGAAGGCCTGACTGGTCAGGTCGTACCAACTCTTCCCGACGTCGCCTGCGGCGCACAGGCCGGCAGCTGCATCGCGCTCGGTGGCATGCGTCGCGCGCAGCTCGTCGATGAAAATGGCATCGGCACGCTGCAGCAATTTGGCGTAATCCTGTTTGACCTCACCGAGGATACGCACGCCCAGGCCCGGTCCCGGGAAGGGGTGGCGATAGACCATCTCGCGCGGCAGGCCGAGGGCGACGCCCAATTCGCGGACCTCGTCCTTGAACAGCTCGCGCAGCGGCTCGAGCAACTTGAGGTGCATGTCTTCCGGCAGGCCGCCGACGTTGTGGTGGCTCTTGATGGTGTGGGCGCCCTTCTTGCCTTTGCCGGCCGATTCGATCACGTCCGGATAGATCGTGCCCTGGGCCAGCCACTTGGCGGCGGACAGCTTCTTCGACTCGGCCTGGAAGACCTCGACGAACTCCTTGCCGATGATCTTGCGCTTCTGCTCCGGGTCGGAAACGCCGGAAAGTTTGCCCATGAAGTCGTCGACCGCGTCAACGCGGATGACCTTGACGCCGAGATTGCGCGCGAACATGTCCATGACCATGTCGCCTTCGTTCAGGCGCAGCAGGCCGTGGTCGACGAAGACGCAGGTCAGCTGGTCGCCGATCGCCTTGTGGATGAGCGCCGCGGCGACGCTCGAATCGACGCCACCGGACAGGCCGAGGATGACTTCCTCATCGCCAACCTGGCGCTGGATGGCGTCGACCGCTTCGGCAATGTAGTCGCCCATGACCCAGTCGTTGCCGCAGCCGCAGATGCCATGCACGAAGCGCTCGAGAATGGCCCGCCCCTGCTGGGTGTGGGTCACTTCGGGGTGGAACTGGACGGCGTAGAACTTGCGGCTCTCGTCGGCCATGGCGGCGATCGGGCAGGAGGCGGTGGAGGCCATCTTGACGAAGCCGGGCGGCAGTTCCATGACCGAGTCGCCGTGGCTCATCCACACCTTGAGCATGCCGTGGCCTTCCGGGCTGTAGAAGTCGGCGATGTCGTTGAGCAGCGCCGTGTGGCCATGGGCGCGAACCTCCGAGTACCCGAATTCACGCGCCTTGCCGGCCGCTTCCGCGGTCATCACCTGGCCGCCCAGTTGCTGGGCCATGGTCTGCATGCCGTAGCAGATGCCAAGCACCGGAACCCCCAGTTCGAAGACGACGTTCGGGGCGCGCGGCGTGTCGCCTTCGGTCACCGAGCTCGGTCCACCGGACAGGATGATGCCCTGGGCGCCGTAGTTGCGGATGAAGTCATCGGCAACGTCGTACGGGTGGATTTCGCAGAAGACCTTGGCTTCGCGCACGCGGCGGGCGATCAGCTGGGTGACCTGGGAGCCGAAATCGAGGATGAGGATTTTCTGGTGGGACATATTCAAGGCCTTGAATGAAAAGGGGCGGCTACCGGAGCCGCCCCTCTGGGACACTGGAACGATCAGTCGAGATGGTAGTTCGGGGCTTCCTTGGTGATCTGCACGTCGTGGACGTGCGACTCGCGGATGCCGGCCGAGGTGATTTCGACGAAACAGGCGTTGTCGTGCATGTGGGCGATGGTCGGGCTGCCCAGGTACCCCATCGACGAGCGCAGGCCGCCCATCAACTGGTGGATCACGGCGAGCACGGAACCCTTGTAGGGGACGCGGCCTTCGATGCCCTCGGGAACGAATTTGTCGACGTTGGCGGTGGCTTCCTGGAAATAGCGATCCGAGGAGCCGGCCTGCATCGCGCCGAGCGAACCCATGCCGCGATACGACTTGTACGAACGGCCCTGGAACAGCTCGACCTCGCCCGGTGCTTCCTCGGTGCCGGCGAACAGGCCACCGAGCATGACGGTGTCGGCGCCAGCGGCGATCGCCTTGGCGATGTCGCCGGAGTAGCGGATGCCGCCGTCGGCGATCATCGGTACCCCCGTGCCCTTGAGCGCTTCGGAAACGTTTTGGATAGCGGTGATCTGCGGTACGCCAACACCGGCGACGATGCGCGTCGTGCAGATCGAACCTGGACCGATACCAACCTTGACGCCGTCGGCGCCCATGTCGACCAGGGCACGGGCGGCGTCGGCCGTGGCGATGTTGCCGCCGATGACCTCGATCTGCGGGAAATTCTTCTTGACCCACTTGACGCGGTCGAGCACGCCCTGCGAGTGACCGTGTGCCGTATCGACGACGATCACGTCGACACCAGCCTCGGCCAGCAGGGTTACGCGCTCTTCGGTGCCGGCCCCGACGCCGACGGCAGCGCCGGCCCGCAAGCGACCGGAGGCATCCTTGCTGGCCAGGGGGTGTTCGGTGGACTTCAGGATATCCTTGACGGTGATCAGGCCACGCAGATGGTATTCGTCGTCGACGACCAGGACGCGCTCCAGGCGGTGGGTCCGGATCAATTCCTTGGCCTCGTCGACGCTGGCTTCTTCCTTGACGGTAACCAGCCGCTTGCGTGGCGTCATGATGGCCTTTACCGGCTGGTCGAGATTGGATTCGAAACGCAGGTCGCGGTTGGTGACGATGCCAACCACCTTGCCGGCCCGATCGATGACCGGCAGGCCGGAAATCTTGTACTGACGGGTAATCTCTAGGACATCGCGAACCGTCATGTTGGGCGACACGGTGATCGGATCGCGCAGGATGCCCGACTCGAAGCGCTTGACCTTGGCCACTTCGGCAGCCTGGGTCTTGGCCGGGAGGTTCTTGTGGATGATGCCGATGCCTCCCTCCTGGGCCAGCGCGATGGCCAGGCGACCTTCCGTCACAGTATCCATGGCGGCGGAAAGTAGCGGCAGGTTGAGGGAAATGTTGCGGGTCAGGCGGGTTGCCAGGCTGACATCGCGTGGCATGACTTCAGAGTGTGCGGGAACGAGCAGGACGTCGTCGAAAGTTAGAGCTTTTTGCAGCAGTCGCATGGCCTTTAATCCAAGGTCACAAAATCGTATTATACAGAAAAGCCAAGGAAACCCAGATGACCCCCGCACGCGCTCATTTCATTTTTGCCTTGTTTTTGGCGTCGACCGCAGCATCCTTCACGGCGTCGGCTCAAACTTACCAATGGAAGGACAGCAGTGGCCGGACGGTGATTTCCGATACGCCACCACCGGCCTCCGCCAAAGACCGGCGGGCGATCGGCGACCGGCGGCCGGCGGTCGTCTCGGAAAAAGTCGAAGAAAAGGCACCGGAAGCGCCGAAAACGATGGCCGAAAAAGACCTCGAATTCAAGAAACGCCAGTTGGAGGCCAAAGAGCAGGCCGAAACCAGGGCCAAGGAACAGGCCGCCGAGAAGGAGAGGCGGGAAAGTTGCGAAAACGCCCGACGCAATCTCGCCGTATTCGAAACGGAACAACCCGTGGTGACTTATGACGACAGCGGTCAGCGCAAGCTCATGGATTCGTCACAACGCACCCAGGAAATCGAACGCGCCCGTCGCTTCGTTGCCGAGTCGTGCAAATAGCCTGAATTGGCCGGTCAGCTTTCCGAGGCGTCGGTATCACCAGCGCCTTTTTTCATGACCTTGCCTTCGGCAGCGCGCTGCTTGCGAACCTCCTTGGGGTCGGCAATCAGCGGACGGTAGATCTCTATCCGATCCTTGTCGCGCAGGACCGCATCGACTTTGGACAATTTGTTCCAGATGCCGAACTTGTTCTTGCCGACATCGATTTCCGGGTGTTTGGCAAGCAGTCCCGAGGCCTCCAGGCCGTCGCGCAGGGATGCACCATTGGGCAACTTAACGCTGATCAGTTCCTGTTTGTCGGCCTTGGCATAGCAGACCTCGACTTTGATCATTTCAGCCATTTCTGCTCCCGTAAACCTGCTCCGCCCGGCGGACGAAAGCGTCAACGAAGGTGTTGGCGATATGGCTGAACACCGGACCAATCACCTTCTCGAACAATTTGCTGGAAAATTCGTAATGCAGCTGAAACTCGATCTTGCACGCATTCTCGGCCAAGGCCCGGAAATTCCATGAGCCCTCCAGGCGCCGGAACGGCCCATCGACCAGGCGTATCGTCATCAACCGGGGGAAAACCTTGTCGTTCTCTGTCGTGAAGCCCGACTTCACCGCATGGTAGTTGATGTGAAGGGTGGCCACCGTCTTCGCCGCATCGCGAAACTTCACTTCCGTACGACTGCACCACGGCAGGAAGGCCGGGTAATCCTCGCAATTGTCGACCAGTTCGAACATCCGCTCGGCGGATTGTTCGATCAACACTGTTTTTTCAACCAGAGCCATTCGGCGGCTGCATTCCTGTATCCTGTATAATGGCTGATTTTAATGGATCGTCCGGCAGCATGAGCATCACCGTCAATAAAAAAGCCTTTCACGACTATTTCGTCGAAGAAAAATTCGAGGCGGGCGTTGTGTTCGAGGGTTGGGAAGTCAAGGCCATTCGTGCCGGTCGGATGAACATCAAGGAATCCTATGTCATCATCAAGGGCGGCGAGCTGTTCCTGATCGGCATGCACATTTCACCACTGTCGACGGCCTCGACGCATAACAGCCACGATCCGACACGAACCCGCAAGCTACTGCTCCATGCCCGGGAAATCAGCAAGCTGATCGGCAAGGTCGAACGGGCCGGCTATGCGCTCGTCCCGATTGATCTCCACTTCGTGCGCGGCAGGATCAAGCTTGAAATCGGCCTGGCCAAGGGCAAGAAGCAGCACGACAAACGTGCCGACCAACTCGACAAGGACACCAAGCGCGAAGCCCAGCGAGCGATGAAGGAGCGACAATATTGAGTGGCAATCCAGTCGGCCGCCCTGCCTGGCCAAGTGCCAGCTGCCATGGACGTCGCGGACCGACCACCCGGTGCTGAAAAAATGAAAATGATCCGCCTCATTCTCGCCGATGACCAACTGCTGATCCGGGCAGGCATTCGCGCACTCGTTGAAACGCTTCCCGGCTATCGCATCGAAGCCGAATGCGCCGACGGCCACCAAGCGATCGAGGCAATTCGCCGCTTGCATCCGGAAGTGGTGCTGCTCGACATCGCCATGCCCGGCCCCTCCGGGATCGAAGTGGCGCGAACGCTACGCCAATTCGACCGGGAGACCAAAATCCTGGTGCTATCGAGCATCGACCGGCCGGAAATCGTCGAGCAGGCCCTCTCGGCCGGCGTCAACGGATACCTGCTGAAAGATTTCCTGCTGGGTGAGCTCCAAGCCGCCCTCAAAGCGGTTCTCGTCGGCGAGCGCTATCTGTCGCCGAAGATCAAGGTGTCGCCGCTGGCCGCCGACAGTGAGGCCATCGCCGGCCGTAATGCCTTGTTGACCCTGAGGCAAACCGAGATTCTCCGCCTTGTCGCCTCCGGCCGGACGACCAAGGAAATTGCCCGTGACCTGGGAATCAGCCCGAAAACCGTCGAATTTCACCGTAGCCGTCTAATGGAGCGGATTGGCGTACACGACGTGGCCGGCCTGACCCGCTTTGCCTTTCAAAACGGTGTCGTCAGCTGAAGAGCAGGCGCTCAACCCAGATGGATCACTTGCCGTCCGGCTCCAGAAACTCGACTAGTTCATGAGCCATCTTCTGCAGGCTATCGCACAAGACTTCGGCCCGCGCCATCCGTTCCGCACTGTCGCTGCGCAAGCGGGCAAATTGCTCCGAGCCTTGCCGTAAAGCCTCTTCGAATTCACGGGCCACGCCGACGCACTGGTGAGCGGAAAAGAGCACGCAACTGCTGCGGATGTCATGCAAGGTGTTCTTCAGTTCGGCAATATCCCCGCTCTCGGCTGCCTCGCGCAAGCGCTGGCTGAGCACGGGATAATTCTCAAGGAACAGGCGAATCAGGTGCTCGGCGGTTTCCTGGTTCCTCCCCAGGTTGACCAGCAGATATTCCAGATTGCACAGACTCCCGCCCTGCTTATTGTCGTCCCGACGAGACATGACCGAACACCTTGGGCTCTTTGTATTGTTTGGTCATAGCTTAGAGCCAAGCGCGGGGCGGCGTGAACCGGGTGATACCCTAGTCATCCAGCCTAAGCAGAAAACTCGAAAAGCCTGCTCTTGCTGGCTTTGCGCTCCATCGCGTAGGGCCTGAGGCTGGCGCCCCCGCCCTTTAGCGTTGTGGCCTACCTCAGGCAAAGCAGCCCTTCACTTCACCAAATTCCCCCTACCGAGAACAAGACAATCGCTCCAGGCCGATCGCAACCTGATGGCCGCTGCGCGACCGTTCGCAGGCCGACAACCTGCCTTTTCGCGATTCTGGCGACGAACCGCGAACCGGCGCGCATAGCAATTGTCATAGAATGCACGGTACATAATCGCGGTCCGTCGTGCCGCCGGATGAAGCCAACTGCCAAGAGGGGAATATCGTGCCCAAGAATCTTGTCGTCTGTTGCGATGGAACCTGGAACACGCCGGACCAGAAGGAAAACGGCCAGCCGGCGCCGACCAATGTGGTCAAGCTCTACAATCTCAGCATCGCCGATGACGCGCAACTGACCTATTACCACCCCGGCGTCGGCACCAATGGCGGGCTGATGGACAAGGCCTTCGGCGGCGGCATGGGGGCCGGCCTGTCGCGCAACATCCAGAGCGCCTACGGGTGGCTATGCCAGAACTACGCCCCGGGCGACCGCATCTTCCTGTTCGGCTTCAGCCGCGGCGCCTATACGGCGCGCAGCCTGGGCGGCTTTGTCACCCGTTGCGGCCTGCTCGACGCCACCGGCCTGGCCGCCGACGAACTATGGACGCGCATCGGCAAGCTCTACGACCTCGGTTATCGGAAAAGAAAGGGGAACGACAAGGCGCTGGCCGGCTATGCCTTCATCCCCGGCCCTTTGCCGGAGAGCAAGATCGATGTGCACATGATCGGCGTCTGGGATACGGTTGGCGCCCTGGGCGTTCCCGACGACATGGTGCTGCTCGATCAGCTGATCGACGATCCGCGCAAATACCGCTTCCACGATACCGATCTCAGCCCCTCGGTCCGTCACGCCCGGCACGCGGTGGCGATGGACGAAATGCGCGCCAGCTTCGCGCCGACCTTGTGGACCGGCGTTCAGCCACCGGCGGATGGCAGCGTCAAGCAGCTGTGGTTTGCCGGCACGCACTGCGATGTGGGCGGTGGCCACGCCCATTGCGGGCTGTCCGACGGCGCATTGCAGTGGATGATCGATGAGGCCGTCGCCATCGGCCTGCGCGTCAATCCGGCGCTAATCACGCAAATCCAGCCCGACCCGCGCGGCATCCTGCACGACTCGGCGACCGGCATCTGGGAGTATTTGCGCACGCAACCCCGCGCCGCGCCGGAAGTCGTCGCCGGGAATGTCGGGACATCGCTGGCAAAACAGGTCTGGGAGCGCCACAGCGCGCCGCCGATCTCGCAGGCGCCGTATTGGCCCAGCGTGAAGCTGGCTCCGGGGCAACAGCGCAGTGTCGATGTCTTTGCCCGCCAACACTGGAACGCCACCGGTCTCTATCTAGAAGCCGGCGTTCCCTACAAGTTCACGGCCAGTGGCGAATGGCTGGACAGCAGCATCGCCTGCGGGCCGGGAGGCTGCAATGACGGCAAGTTCCAGGCCGGTGAAGTCGCCCAGGCCTTCGGCAGCGCCCTCGGCGAACTGGAAAAGTTGTACAAGAAGCTGACCAAGAAAGCACAGGCCGACTGGTGGGGCACCAAACGCATTGAAAGCGCCGACTGGTTCCAGCTCATCGGCATGGTGGCCAACCAGGGCAACGTCGACGGATCGGGAACGCCACCCGAAGGCGAGATCATCAAGATCGGCCAGGGCTGCCAATTTACCCCGCAGCGGGGTGGCTATCTTTTCTGCTTTGCCAACGATGCCTGGAAGTTCTACGGCAACAACCGTGGCAGCGTGCGGCTGACGGTCAGCCGTACGGCCTAGCCGCCCACGGGGTGCCCCGAGCGTGGCCAAGGGATGGCTACCAGGCGCCGGCGGGCCAATCCGGCGGTCAACCCGAAATTTGGTCGAAAAATGAAAATCGGATCAGGGCGCGGCTCCATGGTCCGAACCCGACGGAGCGACTACAATCGGTTTTTTGGTGAATTGCTGCTCAATGATGGCCGATACCGGCTCTCTCAACTTTGCCTGGTCGCAGGCCATGATTGCCGGATTTGCCGCGGCGGGCGTAGCCGATGCCGTCATTTCCCCGGGGTCGCGCTCGACCCCGCTGGCCCTCGCCCTGCTCCGCCACCCCGGGATCAAGAGCCATGTCGTCATCGATGAACGCTGCGCCGCCTTCTTCGGACTCGGCGTCGCCAAGGCCAGCCGCCGCCCGGTCTTGATTCTTGCCACCTCGGGCAGCGCACCGGCCAACTGGTATCCGGCGGTCATCGAAGCCAGTCAGTCCGGGGTGCCGTTGATCCTCATCTCCGCCGACCGGCCGCCCGAACTTCAGGACTGCGGTGCCAACCAGACGATTCACCAACCCGGCCTGTTCGGCGCCCACGTGCGGGCCGCCCACGCGCTCGGTACGCCGTTCGACGACTTCGACCCGACCTACCTGCACCGGCTGGCGGCGCAGGCTTGCGAACAGGCCAGTTGGCCGCATCCCGGCCCGGTGCATATCAACCAGCCATTTCGCGAACCGCTGGTCCCCGCGGGCGAATCGCTCGCACCGAATGCCCCGGCACCGGTCCGGGTACAGCCGCCGGCGCTGCTGCCCGATCGGGCAGCCATCGGCGAACTGGCGGCAGACATGGCGGGAAAGCGTGGCGTCATCGTCTGCGGCGAAATGCTGGCCAGCCAGCCGCAAAACGAGGCGATCGCGGCGCTTGCCGCCCGGCTGAATTGCCCCATCTTGGCCGAGCCGCTGTCCGGCCTGCGTTTCGGCGCGCATGACCGGACGCGTCTCGCCGTCCGCTACGACGACTGGCTGGCCGACCGTCAGTTCATCGACGAGCATCGGCCGGACTGGCTGATCCGCTTCGGCAACCTCCCGGTCACCCGGCGCCTGCAGGCCTGGGTTGGCTCGGTCCGCGAGATCCATGCCCACGTCGATCCCTGGCCGCGCTGGAGCGATCCGGCCAACCGGCTTACCCACCTGCTGCGAAGCGAGCCGGCGGCTTTCTGCCAGGCAGTGCTGGCCGAGCAACCCGCTCCCGCCCCGGTCGACTGGTTTGACGCATTCGCCGCCCGCGAGCAACTGGCCGCCGAATCGGCGAGTCGCGACCACATCGGCGTCCTGATCGACGAAATGGCTGACGGTAGCGCGCTGTTTTGCGGCAACTCGCTGGCCATCCGGCAACTCGATGCCGGCTCGGGCTGTGGCGAAAAAGCCATTCATTTTTATGGCAACCGCGGTGCCAGCGGCATCGACGGCAACATTTCCACCGCCATGGGCATCGCCGAGAAGCACGGCAGCGTGGTCGCCCTGCTCGGCGACCTGACCTGCCAGCACGATCTGGGCGGACTGGCCCTCGCCCGCGGGCGGCGAGCCGTCATCGTCGCGGTCAACAACCGGGGAGGCGGCATTTTCGCAAAACTGCCGCAACGGCAATTGCCGGAATTCGACGCCGGCTGGCGCACGCCGCAGCACATCGATTTCCGCCATGCGGCGCTAAGCTTCGGCCTGCACTACGGCCTGGCCGACGACGCCGCGAGCTTTTCCCGAATCCTGCGCCATGCGCTGGCCGGCGACGGGCCGAGCCTGGTCGAACTGATCGTCGGCCAAGGCTGAACGGCCAGTTCCCGCCCATCTTGCAGGTAAAATCCGCTTCCATGAACTCGCAGAACCCTTTACCGGCAGCCGATCCGGCCGGCGCCTCGCCGCTCGGCAAGGCTACCGCCTACCGGAGCGACTACGCGCCGGAACTGCTTTACCCCTTCCCGCGCCAGTTGAAGCGCAGCGAACTGGGCCTGAACGACGCGGCCCTGCCCTTCGTCGGCGAAGACCTGTGGAACGCCTACGAACTGTCGTGGCTCAATCCCCGCGGCAAGCCGGTGGTCGCCGTCGGCAGCTTCCGCGTACCAGCCGACACGCCCAACCTGATCGAATCGAAATCGCTCAAGCTCTACCTCAATTCCTTCAACCAGACGCCTTTCGCCAGTATCGAGGCGGTTGGCGAAGCGCTCGCCCGCGATCTGTCGCAAGCCGCCGGCGGCCCGGTTGCCGTAGCGCTGCAGCCGCTGACCGGGCGGCCGCAGGCCAGCATTGGCCTGCCCGACGGCATCCTGCTCGACGATCTCGACGTGGCCTGCGACTGTTACCTGCCGGCCCCCGAGCAATTGACGACGCGGCCCGGCCAAACCGTCGAGGAAACGCTGTTCTCGCACCTGCTCAAGTCGAACTGCCTGGTCACCGGGCAACCGGACTGGGCCATGGTGGTCGTCCGCTATCGCGGCCAGCCGATCGACCGGGAAGGCTTGCTGCGCTACATCGTGTCCTTCCGCGGTCACAACGAATTCCACGAGCAATGCGTCGAACGCATCTTCACCGACCTGCTCGCCCATTGCGCGCCCCAGGCATTGGCCGTTCATGCCCGCTACACGCGGCGCGGCGGCCTGGACATCAATCCCTTCCGCAGCACCGGCGAGTTCCTCCCGCCCGACAACATGCGCGAAATCCGCCAGTAAGGCGGGGCGGAATAACACGATCACCCGCATTCATGGCCAAAGAAGCAGCCTCCGACCTGTCCAAGCACACGCCGATGATGCGCCAGTACCTGGCGCTCAAGGCCAACCATCCGAACACCCTGCTCTTCTACCGGATGGGCGATTTCTACGAGTTGTTCCACGACGACGCCGAGAAAGCGGCGCGCCTGCTCGACATCACGCTGACCACGCGCGGCCAGTCGGCCGGCGTGCCGATCCGCATGGCCGGGGTGCCCTTCCATTCGCTCGAGCCTTACCTTGCCCGCCTGGTCAGGATGGGCGAGTCGGCGGTGATCTGCGAGCAGATCGGCGATCCGGCGACCAGCAAGGGGCCGGTCGAGCGGGCCGTGGCGCGCATCGTGACACCGGGCACGCTGACCGACGCGGCGCTGATCGACGACAAACGCGACGTCTGGCTGTTGGCCGTGACCACGCAGCGCAACACCGCCGGCCTGGCCCGACTGAACCTGACGAGCGGCGAATTCGTGCTGCTCGAGGTGGCGGCCGAGCAGGTTCCGGCAACACTGGAGCGCATCCGCCCGGCCGAGATTCTCTACCCGGAAAGCTGGACGCCGAATTTCGGCATTGACGTGGCGCGTACCCGCCAGCCCGACTGGTACTTCGAATTCGACTCGGCCCGCCGCCTGCTCTGCGAGCAGTTCGAGGTCGCTTCGCTGGCCGGTTTCGGCGCCGAAGGGCTGAAGCCGGCCATCGCCGCCGCCGGCGCCCTGCTCCAGTACGCGCAGGCGACGCAGTCGGGCAAGCTGCCGCACCTGCGCGGTTTGACCGTCGAAATCGAGGGCGCCTATCTCGGCCTCGACCTGGCCACCCGGCGCAATCTGGAGCTGACCGAAACACTGCGCGGCCAGCCGTCGCCGACGCTGTTCTCGCTGCTCGACAACTGCGTGACCAGCATGGGCTCGCGCCTCTTGCGCCACACGCTGCACCATCCGCTGCGCGAGCGCGACATCCCGGCCGCCCGCCACGGCGCGGTGGAGGCGCTGCTGGAGGATTACGGCCGGCTGGCCGGCGAGGCCCGCAAGGCCCTGCGCGGCATGGCCGACATCGAGCGCATCGCCGGCCGCATCGCGCTGAAGAACGCCCGGCCGCGCGACCTGGCCAGCCTGCGCGAATCGCTGGCCCGGCTCGACGGCCTGCGGGCGCCGCTGGCCGACAGCCCGGCGCCGCTGATAGTCCAGCTGTTCGGCGAACTGGCCACGCCCTACCCGGCGCTCGACCTGCTGGTTTGCGCCATCGCCGCCGAACCCGGCGCCCAGGTTCGCGACGGCGGCGTCATCGCCCCGGGCTACGACGCCGATCTCGACGAACTCCGGTCGCTGAACGACAACTGCGGCGCCTTCCTGGTCGACATGGAGGCCCGCGAACGCGAGCGCAGCGGCATCGCCAGCCTCAAGGTCGAATACAACAAGGTGCATGGCTTCTACATCGAGGTCACCCACGCCAATGTCGACAAGATTCCCGACGACTACCGCCGCCGGCAGACGCTGAAGAACGCCGAACGCTACATCACGCCAGAACTGAAGGCCTTCGAGGACAAGGCGCTGTCGGCCCAGGAACGCGCGCTGGCCCGCGAGAAGCTGCTCTACGAGGCGATCCTCGATGCGCTGCTGCCGGTCGTCCCGACCCTGCAGACGATCGCCCGCGCCGTCGCCCAGTTGGACCTCTTGGCCGGCTTCGCCGAGTCGGCGCTGAAGCGCAACTGGTGCAAGCCGGAATTCGGCGAAGAAATCGGGTTGACCGTGGCGGGCGGCCGCCACCCGGTGGTCGAGGGCGAACTGGCCAACCAGGCCGAGACCTTCATCGCCAACGACTGCCGGCTGGCCGAGGAGCGCCGCCTGCTGCTGATTACCGGCCCGAACATGGGCGGTAAATCGACCTACATGCGCCAGGTGGCGCTGATCGCCCTGCTCGCCCACATCGGCAGCTACGTGCCGGCCGACCATTGCCGGCTCGGCCCGCTCGACCGCATCTTCACCCGCATCGGCGCTTCCGACGACCTCGCTTCCGGCCGGTCGACCTTCATGGTCGAGATGACCGAGGCGGCGGCTATCCTGCACCACGCGACCGAGCAGAGCCTGGTGTTGATGGACGAGATCGGGCGCGGCACGTCCACGTTCGATGGCATGGCCCTGGCCTTCGCCATCCTCCGCCACCTGATCGACAAGAACCGCAGCCTGACGCTGTTCGCCACCCACTATTTCGAGCTGACCCGGCTGTCGCACGAATATCCGGAGCTGGCCAACGTCCATCTCGGCGCCGTCGAGTACGCCCACAAGATCGTTTTCATGCACGCCGTCGAGGAAGGTCCGGCCAACCAGAGCTACGCCATCCAGGTCGCAGCGCTGGCCGGCATGCCGGGCGCCGTGGTGCGCGCCGCGCGCAAGCAGCTGCGCGAATTCGAGCAGCGCGCCACGGTCGATCCGCTGCAACCCGACCTCTTCGCCCAAGCCGGCCCGGAACCGGCCGAAGCCGAACCACACCCGGCCCTCGGCAAACTGGCCGACATCGACCCCGACAGCCTGACGCCACGCGAGGCGCTCGATGCGCTCTACGCGCTGAAAAGCCTGCTGCGATGAAACATCGGCGGCCGGCGGCCGGCGCAAATTTCAATTTTCGGCTTTTTTTGGCGTTGACCGCAGCGATGGCCGCCTGGACCGCCCCGGCCGCGGCCGAAACCTGGCGCGTCGCGCTGATCGGCGATACGCCCTACAGCAGCTACGAACGGGCCGAACTGCCCAGGATGCTCAGCGCCATCGCCGACCGCCATGTCGACCTGATCGCCCACATCGGCGATTTCAAGCATGGCGGCGACCGCTGCGACGATGCCCTATTCGAGGATCGCCAGCGGCTCTTCGACGACAGCCGCGCCCCGCTGCTTTTCGTCCCCGGCGACAACGAATGGAGCGACTGCCACCGCCCGAGCAACGGCGCCTACGACCCGCTCGAACGCCTGGCCCGCCTGCGTGCGCTGTTCTGGCCGGAGCCGCGCTCCCTGGGCCGGCGCCAACTCGAGCTCGAACGGCAAGCCGGCACCTACCCCGAACACACCCGGCTGCGCCTCGGCCCCGTGCTCTTCGTCACCCTCAACATTCCCGGCGGCAACAACAATTTCAGCAAGAACGGCGAAGCCAGCGACGAATTCCTCGCCCGCAACCCGGTGGTCATCGACTGGCTGCGCGACAGCTTCGCCCTCGCCCGGCGCGACAAGCTCGCCGGCATCGCCCTGCTCTTCCAGGCCAACCCGGGATTCACCAATCTGGCCATGGGCGTGCCCTTACCCGGCTACCGCCAACTGCTCGACGTCCTGCGCCAGGAAACGCTCAACTTTCCCGGCCAGGTCCTGGTCGTGCACGGCGACAGCCACATCAACCGCATCGACCAGCCCTTGCGCGACACGCATGGCAAGCCGGTCCGCAACTTCACCCGACTGGAAACCTTCGGCTACCCGCTGATGGGCTGGACCCTGGCCATCATCGACAGCGAAACGCCCGGGCTGTTCCGCTTCGAAACCCATCCCTGGCCGGTCCCCCTCCCGTAAAGCCAGTAGCAAAAAAATCGACGAAAAAAAACCGGGGCAGAAGCCCCGGCCTTGTGCCTCGACCCTAGGATCAGGCAGCTTTCTTGCCGGAAGCCTTGGGTGCGGTGGCAACCACGTTGGCCGCCTTCAGCGTGGCATCGGTGGCCGCGGCAACGCTGGCTTCGGCCACTTCGGCAGCCTGCTTGGCGGCCTTGTTGAGGCCTTCGTAGGCTTCGTTGGCCGACTTGATGGCAGTCTTGACGGCAGCGACAGCGGCTTCCGAACCGGCCGGGGCCGACTCGAGCGCCTTCTCGACCATGCTAGAGACCTTGGCGTTGGTTTCAGCGACCTGGGTTTCCACTTCCTTGGCGATCTTGTCCTTGGTTTCGGAGGCGATGGCGAACACGTTGCGCGAGTACTCCATGCCCTTCTCGATCGACGGCGTGGCCAGTTCCTTCTGCAGGCTGACCAGGGCCTGGACGTCCTTGACGCCGAGCAGGCGGGTGAAATTGGCCATGGCGGCCTCGAACACCGAACGGCTGGCGGCCAGATTCAAAAGGGCCAGACGCTCGACGCCGTCGAAAGCGGTATGGGCGTAGAACAGCGCAAAATTGAAACCGGACTTGGCGAAATCTTCAGGTTTGGTAAACATGGTTGATTCTCCTGGGGTTGGGGTGATTATCTTGCCGCAGACCGATGTTGCATCGCAGCATGACTTAATTCTAACCCCTCATTTCGTCTTGTCAACTTCTTTTGTGCACTGCATCAATTTAAACCATGGAGACAGCTGTTGGTCAGCCGGCCACGGCATCATCAAGGTCCAGGCCCAGCTTTTGGGCAAGGGCGGCCATGGCCTCGGCGGCCCCCAGCGGCAGGTAGAAATCGACGATGTCGCTCAGTTGCGTCTGCCCAGGGTTGATTTCGACCGTCGGAATGCCGCTCGTCGCTGCCAGCACCACCGGTTGGACGATATAAGGAAAGACGCTGGAGGTGCCGATGCTGAACACGATGTCGAAGCCTTCCTGAAACGCTGCGATGAAGCGATCCAGTTCATCCTCCGGCAAGGCTTCGCCGAAGAGAACCACGCGTGGCCGCAAAACGGCGCCGCAGTCAGGACAACGCGGCGGCACGGCGCGGCCGCTCAGATCGCCGACCGTTTCTTCATGCGGACAAGCCGTACAGACCAGCGTCTGCAAATTGCCGTGAATCTCGACGATCTCCCGGCTCCCCGCCAGACGATGTAGCGCGTCGACATTCTGGGTAAACACCATCACCCGGTCGAGATGCTCTTCGAGACGGGCAATCGCCCGATGCGCCGCGTTGGGCATCGCCCCCCGACAGTTTTCCTCGATCTGGATCAGGTACTTCCAGGTGATGTCGGGCCGGACGGCAAACATCCCGCCGGATAGCGCCTCTTCGATGCTCAGGCCTTCCGGCGTCGCCTCCCGGTCATACAAGCCGCCGACGCCCCGATAAATCGGCAAGCCCGAATCGGCCGAAATGCCCGCCCCGGTGATGAACAAGACCCGGCGCGCATGGCGCAGATGAGCAGCCACGGCGTCCAGCGTAGCCTCCAGCGAAGCGGAATAGGTCATCACATCCCCGAAAAGTCCCCGCGAAAAGCAAAAAGGCCAATCGTTGATTGGCCTGAGTGCTTGCTGCTTCTGGTCTTACTGGCGCGCCCGGAGCGATTCGAACGCCCGACCCTCTGGTTCGTAGCCAGATACTCTATCCAACTGAGCTACGGGCGCGCTGCAAGAGGCGCGAATTATACTGTCTTTGCGCCAAAAAGCTAGGGGTCGTTAAAAAAACCAGGCAGTTACCCGATTCGGGTATCGTCAGGAGATGCCGCGCTGACAGCCCTTTCCACGCCGATCGAACTTTTCATTTTTTGATCTCTCTACTAGTCTCGTAGGGGCATGGCGCTGATAACATTGACCAGACGCGATGTCCGCGCCACCGGAAACTGCCATCATGCAAAACGAAACACTCAGGCCGGAGCAAACACCGCCCGGATTTGCCGAGTTTACGCCTGTCGTCTCCCCGCTTGCCCAGGCCCACGCGGCCGGTACGCTGGTTGACAAGTATGGGCGGCGAATTACCTACATCCGCCTATCGATTACCGATCGCTGCGATTTTCGCTGCACCTATTGCATGTCCGAGGACATGAGCTTCCTGCCGCGCGACGAAGTCATGAGTCTCGAGGAATGCCTGCGGGTAGCCTCGGTGTTCGTCGGCCTCGGCGTGACCAAGCTGCGCATCACCGGTGGCGAGCCGCTGGTTCGCAAGAACGCCATGTGGCTGATCGAGCGCCTGGGCGCCCTGCCCGGCCTCGACAATCTGGTGCTGACCACCAATGGCTCGCAACTCGATCGCTTCGCTGCACCGCTCAGGGCGGCCGGCGTCAAACGCATCAACATCAGCCTCGATACCCTGGATGCCGAGCGCTTCCGGACGATCACGCGGATCGGCGACTTGGGGAAGGTCTTGCGGGGAATAGAGGCGGCCGGCGCGGCCGGGTTCTGCCGGACCAAATTGAATACGGTGATGATGCGCGGCACCAACGACGACGAGTTCGTCGACCTGGTGCGCTTCGCCATCGCCAACGAACTCGACATCTCGTTCATTGAGGAAATGCCGCTGGGCGACATTCAGGGGCGAAGCGGCACCTACATTTCGTCGGAAGAAACCCGCGACTTGCTGTCCCATCATTTCGAGCTGATTCCTTCGACAGAGAGTTCGGGCGGCCCAGCCCGCTACTGGCGGATTCCCGGCAGCGAATCGCGGATCGGCTTCATCTCGCCGCACAGCCATAATTTCTGCGACACCTGCAATCGCGTCCGTATCACCGCCAAGGGCGAACTGTATCCCTGTCTCGGCCAGAACGATGCCAGCCAACTGCTGCCCGTGCTGCGTGCCGGTAGCGACGATGGCGAACTGCGCCAGGCGATCGTGGATAGCATGGGTATCAAGCCTTACGGCCACGATTTCACGGCCCAGATGAATTCACCGCAGGTCGTTCGCTTCATGTCGATGACCGGCGGCTGATCCGGTCAGCCGTCCATGCCGCCCACCGACCTCGCCTGGCCGTCGGCTGCGCAAAGCGACCGGCATCGTCGAAAGCCCCTGGCGCTTGGCCTGGCCGCGGCACTCGTCGCGTCGATGCTGGCCAGCATCATCTTTCCCGGCCCGGTCGCGCTCTTGCTGCTCGGCTTTTCGGTGGTCGGTGCCGGGCTGTTCGCCTACCGCGAATGGCAGGACTTCCAGTCGGTACGACGGGCCTACGACATGGCCATGCTGGCGGCACACGATGGCTTCTGGGAGTGGAACCCGATCACCAAGGCCTTGCGGGTCGGCACGCGGCTGCTGCAGATACTCAGCTATCGCGAGGATTTTCTTCCCGACACCCACGCCTGGTTACGCCTGGTTCACCCGGACGATGTCGCCGACTACAACGCAGCCGTAGCCGGCCACCTCAAGGGCGAAAGCGACTATTTCTATTGCGAGTACCGGGTGCTGGCCAGCGACGGACGTTACCGCTGGATCGCCTCGCGCGGCCTGGCTGTTCGCGACCGCAAGGGCAAGGCCTACCAGATGGTCGGCTCGGTCACCGACATCACCGAGCGCCGCAACCACGAAGAGGAAATGGCCTTCCTCGCCCAGCACGACATGCTGACCGGGCTGCCCAACCGCCTGCTCTTCGCCGAGCAGCTCAGCCAGGCCATCGACCGGGCCGGCCGGGACAGGCAACCGCTGGCCGTACTGTTCATCGACCTCGATCGCTTCAAGAACATCAACGACACCCTGGGTCACCGCGCCGGCGACCAGTTGTTGCAGGTTGTCGCCGAACGACTGAAGCGCAGCATGCCGGCCAATTGCCGCCTGTTTCGCCAAGCTGGCGACGAGTTCATCGTGCTCATGGAGCCCGGCGATGCCAACAGCGCCCTCGATGCCGCGATGCAGCTGAAAGAGCTGGTCACGGCCCCCTTCTCGGGCGGCGAAAGCGATTTCTTCACCAGTGCCAGCATCGGCATCAGCATTTATCCCTACGACGCCAGGGACGGCGAAACCCTGCTCCGCCAGGCCGATACGGCGATGTACGAGGCCAAGGCAGCCGGTGGCAACGCCATTCGCAGCCATACGCCGCTGATGGACCAGCGGGTGACCAGCCGCATGCAGATGGAAACCCGTTTGCGCCAGGCCTTGAAGGAAAATCAGCTGAGCCTGCACTTCCAGCCCCAGGTCGATAGCCAAAACGGCCAACTGGTCGGCGCCGAGGCCCTGCTGCGCTGGCACGACGGCGAGCGGCAGATTCCCCCCGATCAGTTCATCGCCGTGGCCGAGGAAACCGGCCTGATCGTGCCGATCGGCGAATGGGTCATTGAACAAGCCATCGCGCAAATCGTCGAATGGCGGCGTGGCGTCGGCGAATTGCCGCCGATTCCGGTCAACCTGTCGCCCCGCCAGTTCTGGCGACCGTCGCTGGCCCGCTTCATTGTCGACCGGCTGCAGGCGGCCGGGCTGCCCAGTTCCGCCCTCGAAGTCGAAGTAACGGAGTCGGTGCTCCTCAATGCCGAAGGCGGCAGCATCGACGAGTTGCTGCAGATGCAGGCGGCCGGCATCCACATCGCCCTGGACGATTTCGGCACCGGCTATTCCTCGCTGTCCTACCTGCAGCGCCTGCCGATCAGCACCCTGAAGATCGATCGCTCCTTCATCAAGGATCTGGCCGTCGGCGACCAGGCCTCGGCCGGCAGCGAACCGCTGGTCCGGGCGATCATCGCCATGGCCCGCAGCCTATCGCTGCGCATCGTCGCCGAAGGGGTCGAGACGGCGGCCCAGCGGGAACACCTTACCGCACTGGGCTGCGACGTCATCCAGGGCTACCTGATCAGCCGTCCCTTGCCGGCATTTGATTTTTGCGCCAAATTTCTCGTCGACCGCAGCAATCGGGCTACGGATAAACCCGACACAGGCCGATGCCGTTAACCGGGTCGGAGACCAGGCCCAACAGCGTGAAGAACAGCGACAGGCCCAACAAAAAGGCGACCCAACGGGCCGCCTTTTTGTGTTGAGCCACCAGATCCCGGCAGGGTTGGCAGAAGCTCATGGGCGCGGGCGAATTACAGGCCGCGCACGGCGCGCTTGCGTTCGATCTCGGTCAGGTAACGCTTGCGCAGGCGGATCGACTTCGGGGTCAGTTCGACCAGTTCGTCCTCGTCGATGAACTCGACGGCGGATTCCAGGCTCAGCTGGACCGGCGGCACCAGGCGGACGGCTTCGTCGGTGCCCGAGGCGCGCACGTTGGTCAGCTGCTTGCCCTTGATCGGGTTGACCACAAGGTCGTTCTCGCGGCTGTGGATGCCGATGATCATGCCCTCGTACAGCTTTTCGCCCGGGCTGACGAACATGCGGCCGCGGTCCTGCAGCTTCCACAACGCGTAGGCGACGGCTTCGCCGTTGTCCTGGGAGATCAGCACGCCGTTGCGGCGCTCGGCGACGGAGCCTTCCTTGATCGGGGCGTATTCGTCGAAGACGTGGCTCATCAGGCCGTTGCCGCGGGTCAGGTTCATGAACTCGCCCTGGAAGCCGATCAGGCCACGGGCCGGGATGCGGTACTCGATACGGACGCGACCACGGCCGTCCGGCACCATGTCCTGCAGCTCGCCCTTGCGCAGGCCGAGGCTTTCCATGACGCCGCCCTGGGTGTCTTCCTCGACGTCCACCGTCAGCATTTCATACGGTTCGCATTCGACGCCGTTAATGGTCTTCTTGACCACGCGCGGCCGGCCGACGGCCAGCTCGTAGCCTTCGCGGCGCATGTTCTCGAGCAGGATGCCGAGGTGCAGTTCGCCGCGACCGGCCACGTCGAAGACGTCGCCGTTCGGCGTGTCATGCACGCGCAGCGCCATGTTGGTCAGCAATTCCTTGTGCAGGCGGTCGCGGATCTGGCGGCTGGTCACGAACTTGCCTTCGGTGCCGGCCAGCGGGCTGGTGTTGACCATGAACTGCATGGACAGCGTCGGCTCGTCGATCTTGAGCAGCGGCAGCGATTCCGGCTGCTCGGGATCGGTCACCGTGCAGCCGAGCACGAGGTCTTCGATGCCGGTGATCTGGACGATGTCGCCGGCCTGGCCTTCGGCCATCTCGACCTTGTTCAGGCCCTTGTAGCCGAAAACCTGGCCGATCTTGGCCCTGATCGGGGTGCGCTCGTGTTCGGCCGCCTCTTCCTCGGTGCCGAACATGACCAGCACGTTCTGGCCGGTCTTGACGCGACCGCGGTTGATCTTGCCGACGCCGATGCGGCCGACGTAGGACGAGTAGTCGAGGGCGGTGATCTGCAGCTGCAGCGGCGCGTCGATGTCGGCATCCGGGGCCGGCACGTGGCGCAGGATGGTGTCGAACAGCGGCTTCATGTTCTCGCGCGGGTGGTCGAGTTCCATGGCCGACCAGCCGTTGAGGCCGGAGGCGTAAACAATCGGGAAGTCGAGCTGCTCGTCGGTGGCGCCCAGCTTGTCGAAGAGGTCGAAGGTGAGGTTGACGGCGTTGTCGGGATCGGCGCCGTCGCGGTCGACCTTGTTGACCAGCACGATGGGGCGCAGGCCGAGGGCCAGGGCCTTCTTGGTCACGAAGCGGGTCTGCGGCATCGGGCCTTCGGCGGCATCGACCAGCAGCACGACGCCATCGACCATGCCGAGCACGCGCTCGACCTCGCCGCCGAAGTCGGCGTGGCCCGGGGTGTCGACGATGTTGATGTGCACGCCTTCGTACTCGACGGCGGTGTTCTTGGAAAGGATGGTGATGCCGCGTTCCTTTTCCAGGTCGTTGGAGTCCATGACGCACTCGACCAGTTGCTGGTGGGCGGCGAAGGTGCCGGACTGGCGGAGCAGCTGGTCGACCAGCGTGGTCTTGCCGTGGTCGACGTGGGCAATGATGGCGATGTTGCGAATCGGGCGGAGGGACATGGGGTTTGGAATTAGCCGAAAAATCAAAGGCGTGATTCTACCACCCCGTGCTGCGCCGCAACATCCCCAAGGCGCTTTTATCCTTCTTTATTGCGCATGAAATCGGCGGTGTTGAAGAAGTTTTCCAGCAGCTTGGCGCGGATGCCTTCCTCGATGCCGACATCCTCCATGGCCAGCACCATGCAGGCCACCCACTGGTCGCGCTCCTTGACGCCGATGGCGAACGGCATGTGGCGGGCGCGCAGGCGGGGATGGCCGAATTTCTCGACGAAGAGGTCGGGGCCGCCTAACCAGCCGGAGAGGAACATGAACAGCTTGTCGCGCGAGCCCTGCAGGCTCTCGGGGTGGATGGCGCGCAGTTCGGCGAAGTGCGGCGTGCTGTCCATCAGTTCGTAGAAGCGGTCGCACAGTTTGCCGACGCCGGCCTCGCCGCCGATCTTTTCGTAGGTGGTGCTGGTGTTTTCCATGGTTTCTTCCCTGAATCAGCGCTTGCCCGGCTTGCCTGCCCGGGCGCCCGGTTTCGACAGCCCGCCCGGCTTGCCGGCAAAGCCGGCCGGGCGTTGCTGGGCATCGCGCCGGGTCGGCGCCGTTTTTTTGATTTGGCCGGTTTTTTCCCGTTGACCGCAGGAATTGCCCGGCACGCCGGCCGGCTGCCAGGCCGGGATCAGCTGTTTCTTGCCGTTGCCTATCAGGTCGGCGCGGCCCATTTCCTTCAAGGCCTCGCGCAGCAGCGGCCAGTTGGCCGGGTCGTGGTAGCGCAGGAAGGCCTTCTGCAGCTTGCGCTGGCGGCCGTTGCGCACGGCTCCGACGTGTTCGCTGCTGCGATTGACCTTGCGCAGCGGATTCTTCTCGGTGTGGTACATCGTCGTCGCCATCGCCATCGGCGTCGGGATGAAGGTCTGCACCTGATCGAGGCGGAAGTTGTTCTTCTTCAGCCATAGCGCCAGGTTGAGCATGTCCTCGTCGGTGGTTCCCGGGTGGGCGGCGATGAAGTAAGGGATCAGGTACTGCTCCTTGCCGGCCTCGCGCGAGAAGCGGTCGAACAGTTGCTTGAAGCGGTCGTAGGAGCCGATACCCGGTTTCATCATCTTGGACAGCACGCCCTCCTCGGTGTGCTCGGGGGCGATCTTCAGGTAGCCGCCGACGTGGTGGGTGACCAGTTCCTTGATGTATTCCGGAGAGCGCACCGCCAGGTCGTAACGCAGGCCGGAGCCGATGTTGACGCGCTTGACCCCCTTGATGGCGCGCGCCCGGCGGTACAGCGAGATCAGCTGCGAGTGGTCGGTGTTCATGTTCTCGCAGATGTCCGGGTAGACGCAGGACAGCCGGCGGCAGGCCGACTCGATCTTCTCGTCCTTGCACTTGAGGTGGAACATGTTGGCGGTCGGCCCGCCGAGATCGGAGACGACGCCGGTGAAACCGGGCGTCTTGTCGCGCATTTCCTCGATTTCGCGAATCACCGAGTCTTCCGAGCGGCTCTGGATAATGCGCCCCTCGTGCTCGGTGATCGAGCAGAAGGTGCAGCCGCCGAAGCAGCCGCGCATGATGTTGACCGAGAAGCGGATCATCTCCCAGGCCGGGATCTTGGCCTCGCCGTAGGCCGGGTGCGGGCGGCGGGCGTAGGGCATTTCGTAGACCCGGTCGAGTTCCTCGGTGGTCAGCGGGATGGGCGGCGGATTCAGCCAGACGTCGCGCTCACCATGCGCCTGGACCATGGCCCGGGCGTTGCCGGGGTTGGACTCGAGGTGGAAGGTGCGCGAGGCGTGGGCGTAGAGCACCGGGTCGTCCTTGACCTGCTCGTAGGACGGCAGGCGGATCACCGTGTGTGCTCGTTGGACGCGACGCGCTTCGCGCCTCGCTTGAGGATCGAGGATCGAGGGCTTAGGAGAAAACCGCAGCGGCTGCTCGCCTTTGCTGGATCCTGGATCCTGGACCCTGGATCCTGCCTCATCCATGGCGTACGGGTCGGCGTGCCTGACCAGCGGCCCCGGCGTGTCGACCGAGGTCGAATCCATCGCCTCCCATTCGTCCGATGGCAGCCAGCCGGGCGGCACCATGAAGGCCGTGCCGCGCAGGTCGCGGATTTCGTTGATCTTCTCGCCGCCGGCCAGGCGGTGGGCAATCTCGACGACGGCCCGCTCGGCATTGCCGAAGACCAGCAGGTCGGCCTTCGAGTCGGGCAGCACCGAACGCCGCACCTTGTCCGACCAGTAGTCGTAATGGGCGATGCGGCGCAGGCTGGCCTCGATCGAGCCGACCACCACCGGCGTGCCGGGAAAGGCCTCGCGGCAGCGCTGGGCGTAGACGGTGACGGTGCGGTCGGGCCGCTTGTTGGGCTCGCCGTTCGGCGTGTAGGCGTCGTCGGAGCGGATCTTGCGGTCGGCCGTGTAGCGGTTGACCATCGAATCCATGTTGCCGGCGGTGACGCCGTAGAACAAATTCGGTTTTCCCAGTTTTTTGAAGTCGACCGCGGAATTCCAGTCCGGCTGGCAGATGATGCCGACTCGGAAGCCCTGGGATTCGAGCAGGCGGCCGATCAGCGCCATGCCGAAGCTCGGATGGTCGATGTAGGCGTCGCCGCTGACCAGGATGACGTCGCAGGAATCCCAGCCCAGCGACTCCATCTCGGTGCGCGACATGGGCAGGAAAGGCGCCGTGCCGAAACGGTGCGCCCAGAATTTGCGGTGACCGAAGAGCGGCCGCGCCGTGTGTTGATTTGAATCCATGCAATATTTTACCTGAGTGTGCCGACCGCCATGGCATACTTGCCCTTTGCCATACAGCCAAAACCCTGACGCGACAATGAATTTACCCATCCGCGAAGCGGCCGGCGTGCTGATCGTTTCGGTCAGCGGTCGCATAGACCACACCGCCAGCGAAGAGTTCGCATTGGCGCTGGCCCCCGTCCTTGAACGCTGCCGCCAGGGCGCATCGCCCGTCCTCCTCGATTTCTCGGCCGTCGACTACATCAGCAGCGCCGGCCTGCGCGTGCTGATGATGGCCTCGCGCCAGGCCAAGGCGCAACGCGGCGTCCTCGCCATTGCCGCCCTGCAACCCCTGGTCCAGGAGGTCTTCGCGATCAGCCGCTTCAACCTGATCGTGCCCTGCTACGCCAGCGTCGACAGCGCCTGCCAGGTCATCGCTTCATGAAGGAAGTGGTTTTCTGGGGGACGCGCGGCGCCATCCCGGTCGCGCCGACCCACCGCGACATTCGCGAAAAGATCGTCGCCGCCCTGATCGCCGCCAACGGCAAATCCTTCAAGACGCGAGCCGCCCTCGACGAATTCGTCGACAAGCTGCCTTTCGCGGTCAACGGGACTTTTGGCGGCAATTCGTCGTGCGTCGAAATCGTCGGCGACGGGCCGGCCCACTTCATCTGCGACATGGGCAGCGGCGCCCGCCCGCTCGGCCAGGCCAAGATCGCCCGCTTCGGCGTGCCCAACCCGCAGACCTACCACATCTTCATCTCCCACCTGCACTGGGACCACCTGATGGGCTTCCCGTATTTCGCGCCCATCTACATCCCCGGCAACCGCATCGTCATCCACGGCTGCCACCCGCAACTGGAAAACGCCATCCGTCTCCAGATGCGCGCCCCCAATTTTCCTGTGGACTACACCCAGGCCGGGGCCACCATCGAATTCGACGTGATGACGCCCGGCGTCGCCAAGTACATCGCCGGCATCAATGTCACGCCCAAGCGCCAGATGCACGCCGGCGACTCCTACGGCTATCGCTTCGAAAGCCTGGATCGCACCGTCGTCTACTCCACCGATTCCGAGCACAAGCTCGACAACAAGGCCGAGCACGACGAATTCGTCGCCTTCTTCGCCAAGGCCGACCTGGTCATCTTCGACGCCATGTACTCGCTGGCCGAAGCCATTTCGGTGAAGGCCGACTGGGGCCACTCGAGCAACATCGTCGGCGTCGAGCTGTGCCAGGCCGCTGCCGCCCGCCGGCTCGCCCTCTTCCATCACGAGCCCTGCCACGACGACAAGCAGTTGTCCCGGCTGGTCGCCGAAACCCGGCGCCTCGAGCAGATCACCCGCGGCAGCCGTCCGCCGCTCGAGATCATTTCCGCCTACGACGGGCTGACCATCACGCTGTGAAACGCCTGGGCGGACCGCTCCTCGCCGTGATCCGGGCCGGACGCGGCCGGGCCTTCCCGCTGCTCCTGCTGGTCGCCGGCGCCCTGCTCCTCGGGCGCATTGAAAACACCGCCCTGCTCGCCGTGCGCGAAGCGCAGTTCGACCAGTACCAGCGCCTGATGCCGCGCCAGCGCGACAGCGAACCGGTTGTCGTCGTCGGCATCGACAGCCAGAGCCTGCTCAGGCACGGCCAGTGGCCGTGGCCGCGCGACCTGCTGGCCCGCCTGGTCGACCGCATCCAGGCCGGCCAGCCCTTGGCGCTGGGCATCGACATCGTTTTCGCCGAACGCGACCGCTACAGCCCGGAAGTCCTCGCCGACCGCCTGCCCGGCCTGCCGGCCGAAGCGCTGGCCGGCCTGCCCGACCCCGATGGGCAACTTGCCGCCGGTCTGGCCGGCCACCCGACGGTGCTCGCTGTCGTCGGCCTCGACCAGCCCCTGCCCGGCTCGCGCCAGCCGGCCCGGCCGCTGCCGGTGCTCACGCTCGACCAGCGAGCCGCCAGCGGTCTGCCCCACTACGCCGCCGCCCTCACCAGTCGGCCGCCGCTGGAGAAGGCTGCCGCCGGCGAAGGTCTGATCAACGCCAGCCCGCAGCGCCTGCAGGCCAATGACGAACGCGGCGTATTGCGCAGCGTGCCGACGCTCGGCCTGGTCAACCAGATGCCTTTTCTTTCCCTGCCGCTCGAAATGGTCCGCCAGGCGCTCGGCGAACATGCCCGGGTCGCGCCGGAAAGCGGGCCCGGCGGCATGACGGCGATGCGCATCGGCGACTACCGCGTACCGACGCAGGCCGACGGCGAATTGCTGCTGCATTTCGGGCCGGCCAGCTCGCACTACTACCTGTCGGCGGCCGACGTGCTGGCCGGCGTGCATCCGCCGGAACTGTTCGCCGGCCGCTTCGCCATCGTCGGCTTCAACAGCACCGGCCTGCAGGACCGCATCGTCACGCCGCTCGGCCAGAGCCTTCCGGGCATCGACATCCATGTTCAGGTCATCGAAAGCCTGCTCGCCGGCGTCGCCCTGCAGCGCCCCTACTGGATGCCCTGGCTCGAGCTGGGCGCCCTGCTGCTCGGCGGCCTGCTGCTCGTCACCGTGACGCCGGTACTGCGGCCGCGCTACGCCGTACTGGCCTTTGCCGGCCTCGGCGTACTGCTCGGCGGCGGCGGGCTGCTCGCTTTCCGGCACGGCGGCTGGCTGTTCGACAGCGCCTCGACGCTCATGCTGCTCAGCCCGGTGTTCATGTCGCTGCTCGCCAACACGCTGATCGCCGCCGACGGCAAGCGCCGGGAGGCCGAGCGGCAGCTGCAGGCCAGCCGCGAGGAGGCAGCCCGGGTGAACGGCGAACTGGGCGCCGCCCGGCGCATCCAGATGGGCCTGCTGCCCGACCCGGCCACCCGCTTCGCCGGCGACACCCGTTTTGCCGTGGCCGCCCTGCTCGAACCGGCGCTAGCCGTCGGCGGCGATTACTACGACTGCTTCATGCTCGACGACAAGCGCCTCTGCCTGGCCATCGGCGACGTCTCCGGCAAGGGCATCCCGGCCAGCCTGTTCATGGCCATCTCGAAAACCCTGACCGGCACGCTGCTTCGCCGCCAACCCGACCCAGGCCTGGCCCTGCGCGAGATCGAGGACGAACTGAACCGGGAAAACGGCGAATGCCTGTTCGTCACCGCCTTCGTCGCCGTCGTCGATGTCGATTCGGGGCTGATGGAATACGTCTGCGCCGGCCACGACGCGCCCATCCTGCTGCGCCGCGGCCAGGCCTCGCGGGTCGACACCGCCGACATCGGCGGTCCGCCGCTCTGCGCCGCCGGCGACTATCCGTATCGTGCCGGCAGCCTGCAGCTGCAGCCCGGGGACCTGCTCTGCCTGTTCACCGACGGCGTCACCGAGGCGCGGGCAGACGGTGAAATGTTCGGCATCGAGCGACTGATGCAGCTGACCACAGCGGTCGACCGGACCGAACTGCCCGCTGCCGTCGCCAGCCTGCGCGACGCCGTGCGCGACTTCGAGGCCGGCCGGCCGCCGGCCGACGACCTGACCCTGCTGCTGCTGCGCTGGAACGGCACCGCCGTCTAGCGGACGACGATCTCGACCCGGCGGTTCTTCGGCTCGTCGACCTCGTCGGCTGTCGGCACCAGCGGGTCGCGTTCGCCGCGGCCGACCGCTTCCAGCTTGTCCGCGGCCACGCCGGATTCGACCAGCAAGTCGCGCAAGCTTTCCGCCCGCTTCAGCGACAGCGCATCGTTGCCCTCGACGCTGCCGACGCGGTCGGTATGGCCGATGATGCGCACTTCCGACGCCGCCTGTTCGGCGATTTTCCGACGGATATCGACCAGCGCCGCCTGCGATGCGGCGGTCAGCACATTGCCGCCGGCCTCGAAATACAGCACGTAGCTGACCGGGCGGGGCGGCCGGGCGGCCAGCGCGGCGCCGAAACGTTCGCTCACCTCCTCGGGCGAGGACTGGTAGGCGTCGTTGCCGCCCAGGCTGCGCCGGGTGGCGGCGTAGGGCCGGTCGAGCCGCACTTCGCCGCCGGCATCGCGGACGACCACAGCGCCGGGGCGGCCGTCGGCCGAAGGCAGCAGCACGACGCGCTCGCTGACGCAGCCGGCGGCCAGCAGGCTGGCCAGCAACAGGGAAGCCAGCGCCTTATTCATCGCCGTCTCCTTCGACTTCGACGACGAACTCGGTGCCGCGCACGCCGAGCACCGAGGTCGGCGTGTGGAAATCGACCGATTCCGGCGTCTTCTTGGCGATCCGGCCGGAGGCGACGGCCAGCGTTCCCCGGCGGATGTGGACCGACATGGCGCCCTCCTGCGTGGTCTTGTCGAAGACGAACTTGTCGATGACGATCAGCGAGTTCGGCCCGGCCGAGAGCAGCGTGTTGTCGCGCAGCGTGACGCCAACCGAACCGTCCCGCCCAGTACGCAGCCGGTCGCTGACCAGCACCGGCGTGCCGACTGCGGCCGGCAGCCTTGCCCCGGCCCGTTCGATGCTGACCTGCCCCTTGCTGACCTTGACCATGCCGGCCGGGTCGTCGGCCAGGGCCAGCGGACTGGCCAGGAGACTGGCCAGCGCAGCAGCCAGCCCGACGGCCAGGCGATGTGTTCTAATCATGTCGATTCCCGAAAAATGTCGATGCCAGCCGATTTTACGAAAATTTCCGTCGCCGCGCGTTCCGCCGAGTTGCCCCGGCTGCTCGGCCTGCTCGCCGATTGCGCCGGCCGACTCGGCGTGGCGCCGGACGACGTGCTGCGCCTGCAGCTGATCGCCGAGGAATTGTTCACCAATACCGTCGCCCACGGCCACGGCGGCGACAGCGAGGCGCCGGTCAGCCTGGCCCTCGGCCGCGACGCAAACGGCCTCTGCCTGCAGTACAGCGACGCCGCGCCGGCCTTCGATCCTTTCGACGATTCTTTCGAAATTGGCCGAAAATTGCCGTCGACCGCAGCGATCGGTGGCTGGGGCATCGAACTGGTCCGCGGCATGGCCCGGGGCTGCCGCTACCGCCGCGAAGACGGCCGCAACGTCATCGACATCGAACTCTAGCTAGCTGGCGCTGCGCAGCGCCAGCAGCGGCGGCGTGCCGACCAGGCGACGCACGGCCAGCCAGCCGATGGCCACGGTCAGCAGCGCCCCGCCCAGCGCCGACAGCGGCGCCAGCCAGAAACCGAAGGCAGGATCGACCTGGAAGACCTGGCGACCGACCACGCTGCCCAGCACCATGGCCCCGCTCGCCGCCAGCAGGCCGGCCAGCCCGCCGATCGCCGCCAGCTCGACGAGGAGCGCCCCGGCCAGCTGCCGGCGCCGGCCGCCGAGGGCGCGCATCACGGCCAGTTCGTGGCGGCGCTCGTCGAAGGCGGTAAGCAGCGCCGAATACATGACAACGCCGCCGGCCAGCAGCGAAAACAGGAAAACAAACTGGATCGCCCCGGCCACCTGGCCGATCACCGTGCGCAACTCCTGCAGCACGGCGCCGACGTCGATCAGCGTCAGGTTGGGAAACTGGCGGATCAGCGCCGAGGCGGCGTCGTGCTGCTGCGCCGGCAGGTGGAAGCTGGTGATGTAGCTGGCCGGCATGTCGTCGATGACGCCGGGCGGCGTCATCACGAAGAAATTGACCCGCATCGAGTCCCAGGCCAGCTGGCGCAGGCTGCTGACACGCAGCCGCTTCTCGCTGCCGGCGACGACGAAACGCAATTCGTCGCCGAGCTTGATGCCCAGCGTCGCGGCCAGCCCCGCCTCGACCGAGGCCAACCCCTGCCCGGCCTCGCCGGCCGCGAACCAGCGCCCGGCCACGACCTGGTTGCCCTCCGGCAGGCGGCTGTCCCACGACAGGTTGAATTCGCGCGAAACCAGGCGCTGGGCGCGCTCGTCCTCGGGGTAACTGGCGGCGCTGACCGGGCGGCCGCCGATCTCGACCAGCCGGCCGCGCACCATGGGCAGCAGCTCGCTGGCGATGCCGGCCGCCCGCAGGGCCTCGGCCACCGCCGGCCGCTGCTCGGGCTGGATGTTGATGACGAAGCGATTGGGCGCGTCGGCCGGCACCGACTGCTGCCAGGCGTCGAGCAGTTCGCCGCGCACGACGGTGAGCAGCAGCATGGCCATCAGGCCGATGGCCAGCGCCACGACCTGGACGGCCCCGGCCGCGGCATGGCGGTTGAGGTTGGCCAGCCCCTGCCGCCAGCCGAAGCCGGCCCTGCCCCGCACCCGGCCGAGGCCGGCGATGGCCAGCCGGGCGATCAGCCAGAAGGCAGCCAGCGCCCCGCCGAAGCCGGCGACGGCCAGCCCGCCCAGGCGCAGGTCGCCGGCCACCAGCACGATCAGCCCGCTCAACAGGGCGATGCCGAGGGCGTAGGCGCCCAGCAGCGAGGCCCGCGGCGGCCCCAGCTCGCGGCGCAGGACGCGCAGGGTGGGCACCCGGGCCAGTTGCAGCAGCGGCGGGAAGGCAAAGCCGAAGAGCAGCACGCCGGCCACCGCCAGGCCGCCGAACAGCGGCGGCCAGCCCGGCCAGGGCAGCTCCAGGCCGAGTGCTGCGGTCAACCAGGAAATCAGCACAAAATGCGAAGCGAAGCCGAGCAGGCAACCGAGTCCGCCGGCCAGCGCCGCCAGCCACAGGAAGAGCGTCGCATGCAGGCGGAGCAGGCGGCCGTGCGTCATGCCCAGGCAACGCATCACGGCGCAGGCGTCGAGGTGGCGCTGCGTGTAACGCCGCGCCGCCATGGCCGCCGCCACCGCCGAGAGGACGACGGTGAGCAGCGTGGCCAGGCCGAGGAAGCGCTGGGCGCGGTCGAGCGCGCTGCTGATTTCCGGTCGCGCCTGGCGGGCGTCCTCGAGGCGTTCGCCGGCCCCCAGGCGGGGCTTCAGCCAGGCCTGGAAACCGGCCACCGCGCGCTCGTCGCCGGCGACCAGCAGGCCGTGGCGCAGGCGCGCCCCGAACTGGACGAGGCCGGTGGCCGGGATGTCGTCGAGGTGCATCATCAGGCGCGGCGCCAGGCTGAAGAAATTGATGCCGCGATCCGGCTCGCGGGTCAGGATGGCGGCCACCCGCAGGGAATGACTGCCGAGGCCGACGCTGTCGCCGGGCCGGGCGCCGAGCGCCGTGGCCAGCCGCTCGTCGAGCCACACCGTACCGGCCGCCGGGCCGTGCGCCGTGACCGCGCCCGGCTCGCCCGGCGCCTGGCTGATGGCCAGCTTGCCGCGTAGCGGGTAGCCGCCGCCGACCGCCTTGATGTCGGCCAGCTGGGCCTGGCCGCCGGCCATCACCATGCTCGGGAAGACCAGCGTCTCGGCCAGTCCCAGCCCGCGCCGCCCGGCTTCGGCGGCGAGCGCCGGCGGCAGGGCGTGGTCGGCGGTGAGCACCAGGTCGCCGCCCATCATCTGCTGGGCCTGGCGCTGCAGGCCGCGATCGATGCGGTCGGCGAAGAAGTCGACGGCGCTGACCGGCGCCACGGCGATGGCCAGTGCCGCGAAAAGCAGGCGCAGTTCGCCCGAACGCAGTTCCCGCCCGAGCATGCGCCAGGCGAGCCCCGGTCTCATTTGGCGACCAGCCAGCGGGCGCGGAACTCGGCCGGGGCGACGGCCCGGCCGTGCAGGTAGCCCTGCAGCTGCTCGCAGCCCAGCCCGGCCAGAAACTCCGCCTGCTGCGTGGTTTCGACGCCTTCGGCGACGACCTCGAAACCGAGGCGGCCGGCCAGCTCGATGACCGTCCGCACGATGGCCTCGTCGCCCGCGTTGCAGCCTATGCCCTCGACGAAGGAACGGTCGATTTTCAGCTGCTGGACGGGCAGCAGCTTGAGGTAGCTGAGCGACGAATAGCCGGTGCCGAAATCGTCGAGGGCCAGGCCGACGCCCAGTTCGCGCAATCTTTCGAGCAGGGCGAAGGAATTGTCCATGGCCATGACCACCGACTCGGTCAGCTCGAGCTTCAGGCGCTCCGGCGCCAGCCCGGTTTCGTCGAGGATGGCGGTCAGCGTGTCGATGAATTCCGGGCGTTCGAGCTGCTTGACCGACAGGTTCACCGACACCTGCGACAGGTCGAAGCCGCTCTCCTGCCAGCTCATGATCTGCCGGCAGGTCTCGCGCAGCACCCAGTTGCCGAGGCCGACGATCAGCCCGGAATCCTCGGCCAGCGGGATGAAGCTCATCGGCATCACCTCGCCGAGCTCCGGGCTGTGCCAGCGGACCAGCGCCTCGGCGCCGACCAGCCGGCCGCTGCTCGCCTCGATCTGGGGTTGCAGGTGGACGGCCAGCTCGCCGTTGTCGAGGGCGCGGCGCAACAGGTTTTCCATGCGGATGCGGGCCTGGGCGTCGCGCGTCATTTCCGGCGTGTAGAAATGGAAATTGCCGCGGCCGAGCAGCTTGGCGCGATACATCGCCGTGTCGGCGTCGCGCAGCAGGTCGAGCACGCTCTCGCCGTCGTCCGGGAAGAGGCTGATACCGACCGAGGCGGACAGGAAGAGCTCGTGGTCGCCAAGGCGGAAAGGCGTCTCGAAGGCGGCGATGATCTCGCCGGCCAGCACTTCGACTTCGTTCGGCCCGCGCACGCCTTCCATCAGGCAGATGAATTCGTCGCCGCCCAGGCGGGCCAGCATGTCCATCAGGCGCACGTGCTCCGACAGGCGCGCCGCAACCGAGACCAGCAATTCGTCGCCGACGCCGTGGCCGAGCGAATCGTTGACCTGCTTGAACTGGTCGAGATCGATGAACAGCACGGCCAGCCTTTCCTCCCGCCGCTTCGCGTCGTCCAGGCTTTTTTCCAGGCGCTCGATGAAGCAGCGGCGGTTGGCCAGCCCGGTCAACGGGTCGTGGTAGGCCAGATAGTTGAGCTTGCTCTGCGCCTTGCGACGGTCGGCGATTTCGCCCTCGAGCTGGCTGTTGGTCCGCCGCAGTTCGTCGGTGCGCGCCGCCACCTGAATTTCCAGCGTGTCGCGCGCCGCCTTGATGCGGCCCTCCTGATCCTCGAGTATGCCCTGGGCCCGGCGCACCACCAGATACTGCAGCATGTCGAGGGCGCCAAAGACGGCGACGATGCCGGCGGTGACCCACCACAGGCTGCGATGCAGCTGGGTGACGAAGGGCGAGACATCGAGATCGATCTCGAAGGCGCCCTCGACCGCCTTGTCCAGGCCGTGAATCGGGATGAAGGTGGCGAGCACGGCAACTTCGGCCGAACTGCCGAGCAGGGCCTGGAAGTTGTCGCGATGGCTGAGGTCGCTCAAGGTGGCGCCACGCATCGCCGTGCGAAAGCCCTCGCTGTCCAGCCGGCTTTGCCCGACCTCGCCGGCATCGGTCGAAAACACGATGTTGCCCAGCCGGTTGTAGATACGCAGCCGGATCACCGCCGTATCGTGCAGCAGATCATGAACGCTGGCCCGCAGCCCGCGCATGGCCTCGGTCGTTTCGCGCGGCGCCTCGTCACGACCGACGGTCTGGCTGATCAGTGCCGCCAGTTGCGGCTGCAGGGTATTGCGGAAAACCTGGGCCATCGCCAGGTTGCGGCTTTCGGCGAGGTCTTGCAGCTGATCTAGGGAAATCTTCTGGTAAAGCGGCCCGAGCACGCCGGCGGCCAGCACGATGAGGATGAAGCTGAGCGTCGAGAAGTAGCGGGAAAGATTGAACATATAGGCCGAAAGGAGTACCCCGTCAGCTTATTCGATCTCGCGGATGCGCGCTACCGCCTCCTCGACGCGCTTGACGGCGATCACCTCGATGCCGGGAATCGGCTGTTTCGGCCGGTTCGCCTCGGGGATCAGGGCCCGGGTGAAACCGAGCTTGGCGGCTTCCTTCAAACGCTCCTGTCCGCGTGGCGCCGGGCGGATCTCTCCGGCCAGGCCAACTTCACCGAATACAATAAGTTTCGCCGGCAACGGCTTGTTTTTCAAGGATGATGCAATCGACAGCAACACTGCCAGATCGGCCGCAGGCTCGGTGATCTTGACCCCGCCGACGGCATTGACGAAGACGTCCTGGTCGAAGCAGACGATGCCGGCGTGGCGATGCAATACCGCCAGCAGCATGGCCAGGCGCTGCGCCTCGAGGCCGACCGTCAGGCGGCGCGGGTTGCCGTGCGCCGTATCGACCAGGGCCTGGATCTCGACGAGCAGCGGCCGCGTCCCCTCCTGCGTCACCATCACGCAGGAACCGGCGACCTCCTGCCCGTGCTGCGACAGGAAGAGCGCCGACGGGTTGCTAACCCCCTTCAGGCCGCTTTCCGTCATGGCGAAGACGCCCAGCTCGTTGACCGCCCCGAAGCGGTTCTTGAAGGCGCGCACCAGGCGGAAGCTGGAATGGGTGTCGCCCTCGAAATAGAGCACGGTGTCGACGATGTGCTCGAGGACGCGCGGCCCGGCCAGCGCTCCCTCCTTGGTCACGTGGCCAACCAGGATGACGGTGATCCCGGCCGACTTGGCCAGCCGCGTCAGCTGGGCGGCGCACTCGCGGACCTGGGCGACCGAGCCGGGGGCGCTCGACAGCTGGTCGGACCACAGCGTCTGGATCGAGTCGATGACCGCCACCTCGGGCTGCTCGGCCTGCAGCGTGGCCAGGATGCGCTCCAGGTTGATCTCGGCCATCAGCTTCAGGCGGCGCGTTTCCAGGCCGAGCCGGCGGGCGCGCAGGGCGACCTGCTCCCCGGATTCCTCACCGCTGACGTAAAGCACCTTGTGGCCGGCCGACAGGTGGGCCAGCGCCTGCAGCAGCAGCGTGCTCTTGCCGATGCCGGGGTCGCCGCCGATCAGCACGACGCCGCCGTTGACCAGGCCGCCGCCCAGCGCCCGGTCGAATTCGCCGATGCCGGTGGCGATGCGCTCGACCTCGCGGGCCTCGATTTCCGACAGGTTCTGCAATTTGGCCGCCGGGGCCAGCGATGCGAAGCGGCTGTTGGCCGGCGCTTTCTCGGCGACGCTTTCGACCAGCGTGTTCCAGCCGTCGCAGCCCGGGCACTGGCCCTGCCATTTCGGGCTGGTGGCGCCGCACTCGGTGCAGCTGTAGATGGTTTTGATTTTGGCCATTATTTCCGGTCGACCGCAGCGGTCTGGTCGACGACGACCGGCACGCGCGGCGCCACCGCGCAGAACAGTTCGTAGGCGATGGTGCCGGCCGCCGCCGCCACCTCGTCGGCCGGCACCGTGCCGGCGATGCCCTCGCCCCACAGGGTGACCGGCGCATCGACGCCGGCCTCGGGAATGTCGCTCAGGTCGCAGGCCAGCATGTCCATCGACACCCGGCCGATGGTCCGCGTACGCCGGCCGAGGACGGCGAGCGGCGTGCCGGTCGGGGCGTGGCGCGGGTAGCCGTCGGCGTAGCCGCAGGCGACGACGCCGATGCGCATCGGCCGCTCGGCGGTGAAGGTGCCGCCGTAGCCGACGCGCTCGCCGGCGGCGACATCCTGCACGCCGATGATGGCGCTCTCCAGCGCCATGGCCGGTTTAAGGCCAAGGGCTTCGGCGCTCTGCTCGGCAAACGGACTGGCCCCGTAGAGCATGATGCCCGGGCGCACCCAGTCGCGGTGCGTAGACGGGTGGCGCAGGATGGCCGCCGAATTGGCCAGGCTGACCGGCCCCCGCCAGTCGCCGGCCATGGCGGCAAAGCGCGCGACTTGCCAGTCCACGCCCGCCTCGCCGTCGGCATCGGCAAAATGCGTCATCAGCGTGATCTCGGCCTGCGGCAGCTGGCGCGACAGCAGCTCAAGCGCCCCGGGCAAGGTGGCCGGCGAAAAGCCCAGGCGGTTCATGCCGGTATTCAGCTTCACGCAGATGGCCAGCGGTGCCCCGGCCGGCACGTGGCGGACCAGCAGTTCCAGTTGCTGCGAACAATGGACGACACAGTTCAGGCCTTGCTCGACCACGGCGCGCACGTCGCGGGGAGCGAAGACGCCTTCGAGCAACAGAATGGGCTGGGTGACGCCGGCCTCGCGCAGGGCGACGGCATTCTCGCATTCGAGCACGGCGAAGCCGTCGGCTTCAGCGCGCAGGGCTTCGACCGCCCGCCACTGGCCGTGCCCGTAGGCATCGGCCTTGATCACCGCCCAGGCCCGCGCCTGCGGCGCGCAGCGCTTGGCCAGCCGGTAGTTGTGCAGGATCGCCGCCGGCGCGATGCGGGCGCGGATGGGCCGCGAGGTCTTCATATGGCCAGTTCCTTGAGCTTGCTCCTGGCGAAATCGATGAAGGTCGCCGTTAGCCGCGACTGGAAGCGGTCTTCGGGATAAACCAGATAGAGGCTGCGTGTCAGCGGCGGATCGAGCGGAATGGCCACCAGTTCGCCAAGCTGGGTCTCCTTCTCGACCACCACCCGCGACACGATGGCGAAGCCCAGCCCGGTCGATACGACGCCTTTCAACGCCTCCGGGCTGCCCAGCTCCATCTGCATCTTGAGGCTTTGCGGCGCGATGTCGTGGGCGCGGAAGTAGGCGTCGGTGATCTCCCGCGTGCCAGAACCCGGCTCGCGCGAAATGAACTCGTAGTCGACCAGGGTGGCCGGCTTGACCTGGCCGACTTCGGCCAGCGGGTAGTCCGGGGCGCAGATGACGCGCAGCTCGTCCTCGCAGCAGATCTGGCTGGCCAGGCCGCCCAGCTTGGCCGGCGCCTCGATCAGCCCGATGTCCAGCGTGTGTTCGGCGACCCGCCCCTCGATGCTCTCCGAATTGGCGACGATCAGCCGCGCCCGCACCTGCGGATAGAGCGCGTTGAATTCGCCGAGGACGCGCGGCAGCATGAACTCGGCGATGGTCGTGCTGGCCCCGACCAGCAGCGGCCCGCGCATCTCGCCGGTCATTTCGCCGAGGCGGGTTTCCAGCTCATCCGACAGGGCGAGGATGCGCTCGGCGAAGGACAGCACCAGCTCGCCGGCCGGGGTCAGCGAAATGCTGCCGTGCCGACGCTCGAACAGGCGCGTGCCGTATTGCTCCTCGAGCTGCTTGATCTGGAAGGTGACTGCCGGCTGCGTCATGAACAGCGCGTCGGCCGCCCGCGTGAAGCTGAGGTGCTTGGCAACGGCGTGAAAGACCTGCAGTCGCCGGTCAGCCATGATGATTCTCCGAGTGGGTGGGCGTGGATGTGCGTGGGTGTGCGGCCGATATTCAATCACATTCGGAGCGTCCGCCGCTGCCCGAAGGCGATTTTGGCCAAAATTTCCGGTTGACCGCGGCATAACCGCGCTGTAATCGGCAATTCATCGAGGCGACACAAACTGGCGGCCTCCGACCTGGCACCATCAGCAATACACAAGCCCGACATTCGCGCAAGCCTTGCGCCCAATCCTGAGCATGGTATAAACCTCGCCCAAAGTCATATAAGAGACAAATCTCCCGTGCCGTTCGGCTTCTACATCATCATGGCCGCGCAGTTCTTTTCCGCGCTGGCCGACAACGCGCTGCTCATCGCCGCCATCGCCGCCCTGCGCGACATGCACGCGCCGTCCGAATACGAACCGCTGCTCAAGACCTTCTTCACCGTCTCCTACGTGCTGCTTGCCGCCTTCGTCGGCGCCTTCGCCGACTCCATGCCCAAGTGGCGGGTGATGTTCATCAGCAACGGCATCAAGATCATCGGCTGCAGCATGATGTTCTTTGGCTCCCATCCCCTGCTCGCCTACGCTGTCGTCGGCCTCGGTGCCGCCGCCTACTCGCCGGCCAAGTACGGCATCCTCACCGAATACCTGCCGCACCGCCTGCTGGTCGTCGCCAACGGCTGGATCGAAGGCCTCACCGTCGGCGCCATCATCCTCGGCGTGGTCATCGGCGGCACCCTGATCCGCCCGGATATCGCCCAACACCTGCTCGCCTTCGACTTCCCGCTGATCGACACCGGCATCGACACCACCGGCGAAATGGCCCTCAGCATCGTCGCCCTGCTCTACCTCCTGGCCGCCGTCTTCAACCTCTACGTGCCGGACACCGGCGTCGACCACAAGCCGCTCAAGAAGAACCCGTGGTACCTGGTCCACGAGTTCAACCACTGCCTGAAACTGCTCTGGCGCGACAAGCTCGGTCAGATCTCGCTGGCCGTCACCACGCTGTTCTGGGGGGCCGGTGCCACGCTGCAGTTCATCGTCATCAAGTGGGCCGAGGTCGCGCTCGGTCTCGGCCTGTCGAAATCCTCGATGCTCCAGGGCGTCGTCGCCATCGGGGTGGCGGCCGGGGCGATCATCGCCGCCAAGTTCATCACCCTGAGGAAATCGGTCCGCGTCATCCCACTCGGCATCGCCATGGGCCTGATCGTCCTCATCATGAATTTCGTCAGCGACATGTGGCTGGCCGTGCCGCTGCTCATCCTGATCGGCGGCCTGTCCGGCTTCTTCGTGGTGCCGATGAACGCCCTGCTCCAGCACCGCGGCCACATCCTGATGGGCGCCGGCCACTCGATCGCCGTGCAGAATTTCAACGAAAACATCTCCATCCTGGTCATGACCGGGCTGTACTACCTGATGATCAAGATCGACCTGTCGATCTACTGGGTGGTCACCCTCTTCGGCCTCTTCGTCAGCGGCCTGATGTACCTGATCCGCCAGCGTCACCTGGCCAACCAGCAGGTGCAGGACGACGTCCAGCACCTCGACGACTCCAACCACCACTGAGCGCCTAGGGCAGTTCGGGCGTCGCTCGCTCCTTGAGCAGCCGGCGGGCGAAGAGCAGGTCTTCCCAGGCCTTGGCCTTGTCCGGCAGGTTGCGCAGCAGATAGGCCGGGTGATAGGTCACCACCACCGGGATGCCCGCATGCTCGAAGCGCTTGCCGCGCAGGCTGCCCAGCGCCTTGTCGTCGTGCAGCACGGCATGCACCGCCGCCTTGCCGAGCAATACGATGATCTTCGGCTTGAGCAGGGCGATCTGGCGCTCCAGGTAGGGCCGGCAGGCAGCCATCTCGGCCGCCTCCGGCGTCCGGTTGCCGGGCGGCCGGCATTTGACGGCGTTGGCGATATAGACGCCCCGGCCGCGGGCGATGTCGAGCGCCGCCAGCATGTTGTCGAGCAGCTTGCCGGCCTGGCCGACGAAAGGTTCGCCCCGGGCATCCTCCTCGGCCCCCGGGCCTTCGCCGATGAACAGCCAGTCCGGCCGCGTATCGCCGACGCCGAAGACCGCCTGCTGGCGCTGTTCGCCGAGCGGGCAGGCCCGGCACCCGGCTACCGCCCGGGCCAGTTCGGGCCAGTCGAGCGCCGCAATGGATGGCAAGCCCTGCGTCGCCGCACCGTCCGGCAAGGGCGCCGCAATCGCCGGCGATTCCGTTCGAGGGCCGGCTTCGGACAAAGCAACCGGCGTCTCCGCGGGTGTCTCCGGGCCTGCCTGCAGGGGGTCTTCGGATGCCGCTGGTTCCCGGTCGCGCAACACCCAGATCGGCGAAATGCCCATTTCGACCAGCATTTGCTCGCGGCTCAGGCTCATCTCAGCTCCTTGTCGAAAACCAGGGCATCCTCGCGGCCGACGATGGCCGGATAGTAGTCGCGGCGCCGGCCGATTTCCCGGAAACCGAAATGGCGATACAGGGCCACCGCCCGCTCGTTGGACGGGCGGACTTCGAGGAACAGCCGGCCGGCTCCGCCCAACCGGGCGCACTCCATCGCGTGGCGCAGCATGCGGGCGCCGAAACCCTGGCCCTGGTAGCGCTTGGCGATGCCGATGGCCAGCAGGTGTGCCTCGTCGATCACCGACATGACCACCGAGAAGCCGATCAGCTCGCCGCCCAGGCGGGCCACCCAGACGCCATAGCCGGCCTTCAGCGAATCCTCGAAATTGCCGCGCGACCAGGGAAAGACCTGCAGGCTGGACTCCAGCGCCGCCACCGAGTCGACATCGCCGGCATTCATCGGGAAGAATTCGAGCGGGATGTTCAGCGCGTTCACGCCCGGCCGCCCTCGCCCAGGCGCTCGGCTACCGTCTTCGCCACCTTGTCGCGGACATAGAGCGGGGCGGCCAGCGCCGCATCGATCACCTCGCCGCGCGCCGCCCGTCCGGCGGCAATCCGCGCCACCGCCGCTGCCGTCGGCACGATGCCGGCTTGCCCGGAAATGCCGGCGGCGAGCAGGCGGGCGGCCAGCGCCGGGTAGGCGGTCAGGGCGTTGCCGCAAGCCAGCCAGCCCGGCCCGGCCGGCAAGTCCAAGGCCTCAGGTGCCACAACCTTGATCTCGCCGTGCAGCATGCAGCCATCGTTGCCAACTACGTAGCGCCCGGCGTAAACCTCGCCCATGCGGGCATCGAGCAGGGCCAGTACCTGCGGCGCGCCGGTTGCCGTCGCCATCGCCTCCAGTCCGCACACGGCAACCAGCGGCCGTCCGCTGGCCGCCGCCAGGCCCTGGGCCGCACCGCAGGCGACGCGCAGGCCGGTGAAGGCGCCGGGACCGGCGCCGAAGGCGATGGCATCGAGCTGGCCGACGGTGACCCGGGCTTCGGCAAGCAGTTCACGAACCAGCGGCAACAGGGTTTCCGAATGCGAACGGCCGGGCGGGCAAATCCTTTCGGACAGCACGCCGTCCCGCCACAAGGCGCAGGAACCGGACTCGGTGGAGGTTTCGAGGGCAAGAATCAGCATGGGCGGCCATTTTACCGGAGGCACACCCCGACCGGGAATTCAGTCGCGCCGCCCGCCGCGCCAACCGCCCCGCTCGTCGTGCCGATCCGGCCAGGCGCGCTGCTCGCGCAACTCGTCGCGCAGGCGGCGACGGTCCTCCTGCGGCACATCGCGCCAGCGGGAGACCCCCTCGTCACGGCGCATTTCGCGCCGGAATTCGCGCTCCTGCCGCCATTGCTCGCGCATTTCCTGGCGCATCTGGCGCCTTTCGTCGGGCGGCATGTCGCGCCAATACCCTTGCGCCAGCGCGCCGCCGGCCGGGCCGAGCAGGCAGAGCAGCATGAGCGAAAAGGCGAGGCGTCGTTTGATGGCGGGCATGGCAAGGCGGTTGTTCCAGTTGCCATCATTGTCCATCCGGCGGCCAGGGGCAACCCGGCGCAGATGTAAGAATATGTTTCCCGGCGAAGCGGCGACAATCCTTGTTACCATTTCCGGCAACCCGTTTTCCCGCCGACCTTATCCTTGCCAGCATGAACGAAACCCACCAACACATCCTCGTCGTCGATGACGATGCCCGCCTGCGCGACCTGCTCACCCGCTACCTCGGCGAGCAGGGCTTCGAGGTCAGGGCGGCGGCCGACAGCCAGCAGATGGACAAGCTGCACAGCCGCGAACATTTCCACCTGATCGTCCTCGACCTGATGATGCCGGGCGAGGATGGCCTGAGCATCTGCCGTCGCCTGCGCGGCCAGGGCGACCAGACGCCGATCATCATGCTGACCGCCAAGGGCGACGAGGTGGACCGCATCGTCGGCCTCGAAATGGGCGCCGACGACTACCTGCCCAAGCCCTTCAACCCGCGCGAACTGCTCGCCCGCATGTACGCCGTGCTCCGCCGCCAGGGCAGCAAGCCGCCGGGCGCGCCGGAGGACGCCCAGGAAACCATCCGCTTCGGCAACATCGAAGTCGACCTGGCCGCCCGCACCCTGAAGCGCGGCGACGAGAACCAGTCGCTGACCACCGGCGAATTCGCCGTCCTCAAGGTGCTGCTCCAGCACCCGCGCCAGCCGCTGTCGCGCGACAAGCTGATGGCGCTGGCCCGCGGCCGCGAGCAGGGGCCGTTCGACCGCGCCATCGACGTCCAGGTGTCGCGCCTGCGCAAGCTGGTCGAGGTCGACCCGGCCCAGCCCCGCTACCTGCAAACGGTCTGGGGCTTCGGTTACGTCTTCATCCCGGACGGCGCCACCAAGGAATGATCCTTGAAACCTCAGTTGACCGCTTATCTCGCCTTGAGCAGCCGCATGAAGCTGACCTTGGCGCCCTTAATACGACTCACCCGTTAGGTGACAGCGCTACGTGGCCGCTGGCACGTCTGGCCGGGCGTCCGGCTTTGTCGCTCCTCCTTGCAGGCATGAGCCTGCTGCCTCGTCGCTTCGCGCCGGCCATCCCGTCCAAACGCGCCATCGGCCGCGTCCAACTGAGGTTTCAAGGATGATGCCGCGCACGCTGCTGGCGCGCACTTTCCTGCTGCTGGCGCTGCTCGTCCTGTTGAGCACGGCCGGCTGGCTCAGCCTGTTCCGCTACATCGACGCCGAACCGCGGGCCCGGGAGACCGCACAGCTGGCGGCTTCGGCGGTCAACCTGATCCGCGCCTCGCTGTTCGCCGCGGCGCCGGAAAAGCGCCTCGGCCTGTTCATGGATTTCGTGACCCGCGAGGACATCCGCCTGCTGCCCGCCGAGCCGCACGACGAGGTGGTGGCCATGCCGGAAAGCCGCTTCCACCGCCTGCTGCAACGCGAGCTGGTTGTCCGGCTGGGTGAACGGACGCGCATCGCGGCCAGTGTCGACGGGGTCAGCGGGTTCTGGGTCAGCTTCCGCCTCGACGAGGCCGACTCGGAGGAATACTGGCTGGTCCTGCCCCGCGAGCGGGCGACCCGCGATTTCGCCACGCACTGGCTGGCTTGGGCCCTGCTCGCCGTCGTCCTCGCCCTGGCCATCGCCTGGCTGATCGCCTCGCGCATCAGCCGGCCGCTGAAGGCCATGGCCCGCTCGGCCGAGACCGTCGGACGCGGCCAGATTCCCGAACCCTTGCCGGAAGACGGGGCCGAGGAACTGTCCCGGCTGGCCACCGCCTTCAACGCCATGGCGGCCGACCTCGACCGCCACCAGCGCGACCGCTCGGAGGTGCTGGCCGGCATTTCCCACGACCTGCGCACGCCGCTCACCCGGCTGCGCCTCGAGGCCGAAATGAGCATGGCCAGCGACGAGGCCCGGCAGGCGGTAATCGCCGACATCGAGCAGATGGAAGCGGTGATCTCGCAATTCATGGACTACGCCCGGGACGAATCCGGCGAAACCGCCATCCTCACCGACCTCGGGCCGCTGCTCGCCGCCGTCGCCGAACGCCAGAGCCGCATCGGCCGCGCCCTGGTCGCCGCCATCGCCCCCCTGCCCGACGCGCTGTTGCGCCCGAAGGCGGTGATCCGCGCGGTCACCAACCTGATCGACAACGCCGCCAAGTACGGCGGCGGCGACATCACGCTGACCGCTGCTGCGGTCGACGGCGAAATTCGCCTGGAAATCGCCGATCGCGGCCCGGGCATACCGGCCGCCGAAATCGACCGCCTGAAGCGCCCTTTCACCCGCCTCGAAACGGCCCGCACCGATGCCGGCGGCACCGGGCTGGGACTGGCCATCGTCGACCGTGTCGCCCGCCTGCACGACGGGCGGCTCGAGCTGCTGCCCAACCCCGGGGGCGGCCTGATCGCGCGGCTGGTCCTGCCGGTCAGGCGCTGAAGACGAGGCAGGCCTCGTCCAGGCCGGCCACGACCTGGGGCAGCACGGCGGCAATTTTCTGCTGATCGAGGCCCAGGCGGTGCCAGGCCGTGCGGTCCACCGGCTGCACCATCTCGTCGAGCGAACCGGCCAGACCCAGGGCGTGGGCGATGGCGTCGGCGACATGGATCAGGTCGGCCGGCTGGTCGGCGGTTGACTCGGCCGGCGCATGGTGGGCGGCCAGCGCCGCCCGCAAGGCGGCAGGAAACAGCCAGGCATCGGCCAGCAAGCCGCCGACCGCCGCATGATCGAGACCGACGATGTCGCGCTCGGCGACGATGGGCAGGCAGTCGTGGCGCTCGCGGTAAGCCAGCGCCTCGCCATAGGCCTGGGGAAAACAGGTGGCCAGGACAAGCACCCCGATGTCGTGCAGGATGCCGCCGGTGAAGGCCAGTTCGGCATTGCGCCCGGCCTGGCGGGCCAGGGTTCGGGCTGCCAGGCCGACCCCGACGCCGTGCCGGACATAGGCCTGGCGGTCGAATCCCGGGCACTGCCCGGCCGGGAAGGCGCCATTGACGCCGACCGCCAGCACCATGCTGCGCACGGCACTGAAACCGAGGACGGCAATCGCGTCGTTGATCGTCGCCACCTTGCCCGACAACCCGTAGAACGAGGAGTTGGCGACGCGCAGCAGGCGGGTGGCCAGCCCCTGGTCGCGGGCGATCAGCCGGGACAGGCCGCCGATATCGACGTCGTCGTCGCCGAACGAGGCGAGCAGTTCGACGACGACCGTGGGCAGGGCCGGCAACTGGCGCAGGCGCCCCAGGACATCGTCGGCGTTCAGGCGGCTCATGCTTCGTGCTCCAGACAAAAATCATGCACCGCCTGGTAGAGCAGCCGGGTTTCCAGGCCATCGCCGGCCTGGCGAAAACGCCGCGCCAGGCGCTGGTCGATGCGCGCCCGCAGCGCCGCCAGGGCTTCGTGGTCGATGACCGCCTCCCGTTCCACGACCAGTTCGTCGATACCGCGCCGGCGCAGGGCTTCGAGCAGGCGGTCGGTAAGTTCGGCGCCGGCCGGGACCAGCACCCGCCCCCCGACGTCGCACAGCGAAACGGCCAGGCGGCTACCCGGCTCGACGTCGTCGATGGGCATGGCTTGCCGGGTTCTCATGACCGCACCACCTTCTCGAGAAGCAGCAGGCGACCCGAACCGGACGTATCGCAGCCGGTCGTTCGCCAGCGCACGACATGGTCTTCGCCGTCGATGCGGACGCGATCGCCGTCGAGCAGGTCGACCACTTCCGGCAAGGCGGCGAGCAGCGGCACGCCCGGCGCTAGGCCGCGCCCGGCGAAGCGCTCGAGGGCGGCGGCGCTGGCCAGCGCGACCAGGCCGTCGGAATCGATGCCGATGGCCGGTTGCGGCAGGGCGGCCAATACCTCGTGCAGCAAGCGGAAGCCGCTGCCCTTCTCGAGCAGCAGCGCCTGGTTTTCCTCGTTCAGGCGCTGGCATTCGGCCTCGCAGCGCACAAGTTGGCGCTCGACCACTTCGACCTGGTGCGACAAGCGGCTGTATTCGTCGGATATATGCCGGCGACCGATGGTTTCCTCGATCACGGCACGGAAGGCCGCCGCGTCGAGGGGTAGATGGACGGCCCGATGGAGCAGACCGGCGCTGCTCAGGGCCATCACCGTCTTGCGCTGCCACTGGCGGCTGTCGGCGACCAGGATGCGCTCGCACTTGGGCTGGGCCTCGGCCGCCTGGCGGATCAGCGACAGGGTGTCGAAGGCCTTGTGCGGGGCGCCGCAGACCAGCACATCGACCAGGCTGCCGGTAAACCACTGGGCGGCTGCTGCTTCGTCCGGCACCTTGCACACCCGGTGCCCGTCGCGCTGCAATTCCGAAATAACGCCATCAAAGCCGTCGACCGCAGCAAAGAGCACCATCGGCTTGCGCGCCCCGGTGCGCAGCAGGTTGTCCGGCAGGCATTTGTCGAGGGTGAGCAGTTCGGTCATGGCCGGTGCCGACAGCGGACGCGAGAAGAAATAGCCCTGGATGACGTCGCACTGGTGGGAAATGAGCAGGGCCAGCTGCTCCTCGGTCTCGACGCCCTCGGCCACCACCTTGAGCTTGAGGTGGTGGGCCATGGTGATCACCGCCCGGGTGATCGAGGCATCGTCGGAATCGGCGGTGATGTCCTGCACGAAGGAGCGGTCAACCTTGACGGCATCGAGCGGGAAACGCTTGAGATAGGCCAGGCTGGAATAGCCGGTGCCGAAATCGTCGAGCGAGATGCTGACCCCCTTCTGTTTCAACGCGGCGAGCGTCCGGATAGCCGTTTCGGCGTTGTCCATCAGCATGCTCTCGGTGATTTCCAGGTCGAGGCAGGCCGGTTCCAGGCCGGTCTGCAGCAGCACGGTGGCGACATCGGCCAACAGGGTTTCCGATTGCAGCTGGCGGGCCGACAGGTTGACCGAAACGCTGGGGATGTCCAGCCCGGCGCCCTGCCATTCGACCAGTTGGCGGCAGGCCTCCTCGAGCACCCAGCGGCCGACCTGGACGATCAGCCCGGTTTCCTCGAGCAGCGGGATGAACTGGTCGGGCGGCACCACGCCGCGTTGCGGATGCTGCCAGCGCAGCAAGGCCTCGGCCCCGGTGACCCGGCCGTTGGCGCAGCTCGCCTTGGCCTGGTAATGGAGGATGAATTCCTGGCGCAAGGTGGCGTTGCGCAGGTCGGTCTCGAGGATCAGGCGCTCGCGGGTGTCCTCCTGCATCCCCGCCGCGTAATAGTGATAGCGGTTGCGCCCCTGCCCCTTGGCGTGGCGCAGGGCAACCTCGGCGTTGGAAATCAGCGAGTGCACATCGTCGCCGTCCTCGGGATAGGCGACGATGCCCAGGCTGGCCGTGGCGAATACCTCGCGGCCTTCGACGCGGATCGGCTGGATCAGCGTGTCGATGATGCGGCGGGCGACGATGCCGGCCTGCTCGTTGTCCTGCACGTCGGGCATCATGACCCCAAAAACGTCGCCACCAAGGCGGCCGACCACGTCCGATTCACGCAGCGAACCGGAAAGCCGCCCGGCCACCTGGCGCAGCAACTCGTCGCCGGAAACGTGACCCAGCGTCTGGTTCAGTTCGCGGAAGCGATCGAGGTCGACCACCATCAGGTAGAGCATGGTGTCCTGCCGGCGGGCCAGGGCCAGCGCCCGCTGCACCTGATCGTAGAACATCAGCTGGTTGGGCAGCGCGGTCAGGGCATCGAAATGGGCGAAATACGGCGATTTCGGCTGCTCGCCGAGCTGGCTGGAAATATCGCTGGCCACGCCGCCGACGCTGACGGTCCGCCCCTCGTCGTCACGCAGCGGGAAATTGCGGACATGCAGCCAGCGCACCCCCTCGCCCGGCCGCTGGACGCGGAAACGGATATCCATGCCGCCCAGCCGGTGGGCGCGCATGGCGGCAACGACCCGATCGCGATCGCCGGGGTGGACGAACTTCTGCCAGTCCCGGCCATCGGCGTAGAGCGCATCGACGCTGCGCCCCCAGATCTGCTCGTAGCCCTTGCTGACGTAGGTCGGTTTCTGGGACGCCGCATCGGTCAGCCAGTAGCACTCGGGAATATTGCTGGCCAGCTGGAAAAACCGGAAGACGCCGGCGTCGAGCTGCGGGATGCGTTCCGTTACAACGGCATCGAGTTCCCTGCCGTCCGGCGCTTGCAGCCTGGCGCATTCGCGCTCGACGACGGCGAACAAGCGGGCCGGATTGCTCTTGAAGACGAAATCGCAGGCGCCGTGTTCGAGCAGTTCGAAGGGAAACTCCCGGGCCCCGCGCTCTATGGTCAGCACCACCGGCACATCCGGCGCCATCCGGCGCAGCACCTCGAGCGCCTCGCCGGAGGGCAGGCCGGGCAGTGAACAGGCGAGCAGCACGATATCCCACGTCGCATCGCGCAGCGCTTTTTCCAGCCCGGGGCGATCGCTCGCCGCCGCCGAATGCAGCGCATAGCCGCCTTCCAGCGCATCGAGCAAGCGCTGCCGGTCGCGTTCGGTCGCCTCGACCAGCAATACGCGCAACACGGCACCGGAATCGGCACTCCGTTCTACCGTCAAACCCCCTCCTCGAGCAACGCCCCGCATCCCCCGAACGTCGCTGTGGTTGTCATTGATGACTATAAGCGACATCTGGCGGGAAAACTTTAGGCCAAATCGCCGACCGACGACAAATACCGCCATTCGCCAACTTAATCGGCGAGCGGAAATTCCTCGATGACGCGATAGGCCGAACCGGATGGCCCGGGGGTCGATTGGACCAGCACGAAACGTCGGCACGGCCAGGCAATGGGGGCGATGGACGGCAGGTCGGCGGCGCTTGCCGACTCGCCGTCGGCCCGCATCCGGCGCACCAGCGTCAGGTGCGGCCGGAAGGGTCGCGGCTCCGAGGCCAGCCGGTAGCCGGCCGCAGCCAGGGCCTCGCCCAGCCCGGCGTGCAGCGACGACAAGGGCGGCGAATCGGCCACCCCGGCCCAGATCAGGCGTTGGCGCGGCCAGAAGCCGGTGTGGCTCATGGTCAGATCGAAAGCGGCGGCCCGGACGCTGGCAGCGGCGGCGACCAGCCCGGGCAGGCTGCTTGTCGGCTGGTCGCCGAGGAAAGCCAGCGTCAGGTGGATGGTTTCCGGCCGGGTCGGTCGCCCGCCGAACCTTGCGGCGGCCTGCCGGGCGGTCTCGCCGAGGCTGTCAGCGATAACCGGGGTCGGCCATAGGGCGAAGAACAGGCGGGCCGTGGCCGGCCGTTCGGGATTGGCAGGTCGGCGTTCAGCCAGCACGTTCGACGAGGACGACGGCCTGGGCCTCGATGGCCTCCTCGCGGCCGAGGTAGCCGAGGCGCTCGTTGGTCTTGCCCTTGATGTTGACGGCATCGACCGGCAGGCCGAGGTCGGCAGCGACGTTGGCGACCATGGCCGCGGCGTGCGGGGCGAGCTTCGGGCGCTGGGCGATCAGCGTCGCGTCGACATTGACCGGCCGCCAGCCCTTGTCGGCCAACAGGGCGACCGCCGCGCGCAGCAGGACGCGGCTGTCGGCGCCCTGGTAGCGCGCGTCGGTGTCCGGGAAATGGCGGCCGATGTCGCCCAGCGCCACGGCGCCGAGCAGGGCGTCGGTGATGGCGTGGAGCAGCGCGTCGGCGTCGGAATGGCCGAGCAGGCCGGTAGCATGGGGGATGTCGACGCCGCCGAGGATCAGCTTGCGGCCTTCGACCAGTTTATGGACGTCGTAGCCCTGCCCGACCCGGAAATTGATGGTCGTGCTCATTTGCGTGCTCTCAGGATCATGGCGGCCAGGGCGAGGTCGGCCGGCCAGGTGACTTTCAGATTGGTGGCGTCGCCGCGCACCAGTTTCGGTCTCAGGCCGAGGGCCTCGATGGCGCCGGCTTCGTCGGTAACGGCCATTTCGCTTTTGAGCGCTTTTTCCAGTTGACCGTAGCGGAACATCTGCGGCGTCTGCGCCTGCCACAGGCCGTCGCGCGGCTCGGTGGCGGCCACCCGCTGGTCGGCGTCGGCGCGCTTGATGGTGTCGGCGACCGGCACGGCAAGAATGCCGCCGACCGGGTCGTCGGCCAGTTCGGTCAACAGCGCGTCGAGCATGGCGGCCGACAGGCAGGGGCGGGCCGCGTCATGGACCAGGATCCAGTCGTCGTCGGCAGCCACCATGGCGGCCGCGCGCAGCGCATTGGTAACGCTGGCCGCCCGCGTGGCGCCGCCGCAGCGCACGGTTTCCAGCTTGGGGCCGAGTTCGCTCCAGTCGTGGCGCGACCACCAGCGGTCGTCGGGGGCCAGCACCACCCATACCCGCTCGATGTCCGGGCAGGCGGTGAGCGCCGCCAGGGTGTGAAAGAGCAGCGGGCGCCCGAGGAGGTCGAGGTATTGTTTCGGCTGATCGGCGGCGAAGCGCGATCCGCTGCCGGCAGCGGGGACGATTGCGTAATGGCGTGGCATGGCCTAATTTTACTCAAGAACCGTTGCTACTGAGGAATCGCATGGCTTTCGTGGTCACCGAACTGCTCGAACCGGTCAAGGCCTTTTCGACGGCGCTCGGCATCGGCCTGCTGATCGGCCTGGAGCGCGAGCGGCGGCCCGATTCGGCGGCCGGCCTGCGCACCTTCTCGCTGGTCGCCATGCTCGGCTGCCTGTTCGCCCTGCTCGGCGAGAAGACCGGTGGCCCGTGGATGCTGGCCGTCGGGCTGATCGTGCTGGCCGGCTCCATGGTCGCCTCCAATTTTTCGGCGCAGCAGGAGGAGCAGTACCGCGGCTTCACCTCCGAGGCGGCCATTCTCATCACCTACGGCCTGGGCGCGGCGGTCTGGTTCGGCTATTCGACGCTGGCCGTGATGCTGGCCATCACGACCACGGCGCTGCTCTACTTCAAGGCCGAACTGAAGCAGTTCAGCGAGCGGACGACGCCGCAGGACATCAACTCCATCCTGCAGTTCGCCGTGTTGTCGCTGGTCATCCTGCCCATCCTGCCGAGCGAGGATTTCGGCCCCTACAACGCCATCAACCCGCGCCAGATCTGGTGGATGGTCGTCCTCATCTCCGGCCTCGCCCTGGCCGGCTACCTCGCCCTGCGCATCGTCGGCGCCCGCCACGGCGCCGCCGTGCTCGGCATTTTCGGCGGCCTCGCCTCGTCGACGGCGACGACCATGATGTTCTCCCGCCACGCCCGCCACCACGGCGATCTGGTGCGCATGTCGGCCATCGTCATCCTCATCGCCAACGTCATGGTGATGATCCGCCTGTGGCTGGTGGCCAGCGTTGTCGCCCCGGCCATCTCCAAGCCGGTGGCCATCGTCTTCGCCTGCGGCATCGTGCCCGGGCTGGCCATGGCCATCCACGGCTGGAAGCTGCTCGGCACTGCCGGCTACCTGCCGACGCCGGAGGTCAAGAATCCGACCGAGCTGCGCACCGCCCTCTCCTTCGGCCTGCTCTACGCCGTCGTCCTGCTCTGCGCCGCCTGGCTGCAGGACATCGCCGGCGACCGCGGCCTGTTCATCGTCGCCCTGGTTTCCGGGCTGACCGACGCCGACGCCAGCGCATTGTCCTCGCTGCGCATGTTCAACCTGCAGATCATTCCCGACAGCCAGGCGGTGATCGCCGTGACGCTCGCCCTGATCGCCAACCTGATCTTCAAGATCGGCCTGGTCATCAGCATCGGCGGCGGCAAGCTGGCCCGCCACGTGCTGCCCGGCCTGATCGCCATCGGCAGCGGCATGACCGGCGGCCTGCTGCTCCTCGTGTGAGGTAAACACCATGCTCAACAACCGCCCCCCCGCCGTCGCCGGCATGTTCTACCCGGCCGACCCGGCCGACCTCAACGCCAGCATCGACCAGCTGCTCGCCGCCATTCCGGCCAACGCGCCGCCCACCGCGCCAGGCTCCCGCCCCAAGGCGCTGATCGTGCCGCACGCCGGTTACATCTATTCCGGGTCCACGGCCGCCGCCGCCTACGCCCGGCTCGCCCCCTGGTCGGCCGACATCCGCCGCGTCGTGCTGCTCGGCCCGACCCACCGGGTGGCCGTGGACGGCATCGCGCTGCCCGAGGCGGAAGCCTTCACCACGCCGCTCGGCAGCATCCGCCTCGACGCCCAGGTCATCGCCCGGCTCGCCGGCCTGCCGCAAATCGTCTTCAGCGACCAGGCCCATGCCTTCGAGCACTCGCTGGAAGTGCACCTGCCCTTCCTGCAGCGGATCCTCGACCAGTTCACGCTGGTCCCGCTGGCCGTCGGCCACGCCACGCCGGAAGCCGTCGCCGAGGTCATCGACCTGCTGTGGGGCGGGCCGGAAACGCTGATCGTCGTCAGCTCCGACCTGTCGCACTACCTGCCCTACGCCACGGCGCAGCAGGTCGACCGCAACACCTGCCAGCACATCCTGCACCTCGACGCCGACCTGCGCCCCGAGCAGGCCTGCGGCGCCTACCCGATGAACGGCCTGCTCCTTACCGCCCGCCGCCGCGGCCTGCGGCCCGAACTGCTGGCCTGCCGCAATTCCGGCGACACGGCCGGCGACCGGCACCGGGTGGTCGGCTACGCGGCTTTCACGATCAGCGAAGGCGGCCATCATGGCTGAACTCGGCACCACCCTGCTGACCCTGGCCCGCAATGCCATTGCCGCCCGCCTCGGCCAAGGCCAGGCGAAGACGATGGACTGCCCGGAACTTCACACACCGGGCGCCGTCTTCGTGACGCTGACCCGCAACGGCCGGCTGCGCGGCTGCATCGGCAGCCTCGAAGCCTGGCGGCCGCTGGCCGAAGACGTCCGTGAAAACGCGCTCGCCGCTGCCTTCCGCGACCCGCGCTTCAAGCCGCTGGCCGCCGACGAACTGCCCGCCATCCGGGTCGAGGTCTCGCTGCTCGACGCTCCGGTCGCCCTGCCCTGCCGCGACGAAGCCGACGCCCTCGCCCGCCTGCGGCCCGGGATCGACGGCGTCATCCTCAGCGCCGGCCGGCACCGCGCCACCTTCCTGCCCCAGGTCTGGGAGCAACTCCCCGAACCCGCGGCCTTCCTGGCCCATCTAAAGGAAAAGGCGGGGCTGCCGGCCGGCTACTGGGGGCCGGATGTCCGCCTCGAACGCTACGCCGTCACCCAATGGAAGGAGGCTGCGCCATGAGCCACGCCGATTCACTATTCCCCGGCCGCTGGTGGCATACCCTGGCCGACGGTCGCGTGCAGTGCGACCTTTGCCCGCGCGACTGCCAGTTGCACGAAGGCCAGCGCGGCGCCTGCTTCGTCCGCCAGCGGGTGAACAACGCCATGCAGCTGACCACCTATGGCCGCTCTTCCGGCTTCTGCATCGACCCCATCGAGAAGAAGCCGCTCAACCACTTCTACCCGGGCAGCAGCATCCTCTCCTTCGGCACCGCCGGCTGCAACCTGGCCTGCCGCTTCTGCCAGAACTGGGACATCTCCAAGTCGAAGGACATGGACCGCCTGATGGACCAGGCCAGCCCGCAGGCCATCGCGCTGGCTGCCAAGCGCTACGGGGCCGACGCCGTCGCCTACACCTACAACGACCCGGTGGTCTTCGCCGAATACGCCATCGACACCGCGCTGGCCTGCCGCGAGCAGGGCATCCGCAACGTCGCGGTGAGCGCCGGCTACATCCACCCCGAACCGCGCCGCGAGCTGTTCGCCGTGATGGATGCCGCCAACATCGACCTCAAGGCCTTCACCGAGGCCTTCTACCACAAGCTCTGCGTCGCCCACCTCGGGCCGGTGCTCGACACCCTGGCCTACCTGCACCACGAGACGGATTGCTGGGTCGAGGTCACCACCCTGCTCATCCCCGGCCACAACGACAGCCCGGCCGAGATCAACGAACTGGTCAGCTGGATGGCGCGCGAACTCGGTCCCGACGTGCCGCTGCACTTTTCCGCCTTCCACCCCGACTGGAAAATGAGCGACATCCCGCCGACGCCGCCCGCCACCCTCAGCCAGGCCCGCCGCATCGCCCTCGACGCCGGCCTGCACCATGTGTTCACCGGCAACGTCCATGACAGCGAAGGCGGCACCACCTTCTGCCCGAGCTGCCACGCCGCGCTGATCGTCCGCGACTGGTACGACATCCGGCGCTACGACCTCGACCCGAGCGGCCGCTGCCCGCATTGCCGGACGGCCATCGCCGGCCGCTTCGGCGAGCGCCTGGGCCGCGACGGCAAGGCCTTCGGGGCGCGCCGCATCCCCGTCCGCCTTGCCGCCTGAACGCTGCCCCGGGTAACCCCGCTACCGGCGCCGCCCGAAAGTTCCCGGCGCCGGCCTAGTGGTTTTCCCGCCCTGCGGCGAGCCGGGGAATCCTTTAACCTTGGCAATCCTGCCCGGTGCGCTGCCGGCCGCTCGCCCCCCCGCTCCCTGATGGAATTTCGATTTTGAGCCTTTTTTGCCGTCGACCGTCGCCGTCGCCCAACCACCCGTCCGCGGCCTCGACCGGCCGCCGGCGCGCCGCCGCGGCCTGCCATGAACGCTAGCCAACACGGTTTCCGCGACGGCGCCCGGGAAGGTTTCGTCGCTTTCCTGCCGGTGTCGGTCGGGCTGATTCCCTGGGCCCTGGTCGTCGGAATGGCGATGACCAGCATCGGCCTGACGCCGCTCCAGGCCATGGGCATGAACATCATCGTCTTCGCCGGCACCGCCCAGCTCGGCACCCTGCCGCTGATCGCCGCCGCCGCGCCGCTGTGGCTGATCGTCGCCACCGCCCTGGCGCTGAACCTGCGCTTCGTCATCTTCAGCGCCGCCATCGCCCCCGGCTTTCGCGGCATCGGCCCGGGCCAACGCTGGCTGGCCGGCCATTTGCTGACCGACGGCGTCTTCGCCACCTGCTTCGACAAGCTGCAACGCATCGACGACCCGGCCTGGCGCCTCGGCTACTACCTCGCCCCCAGCCTGTGGACCTGGGCCCTGTGGCAGGCCTTCGCGCTGCTCGGCATCTACGCCGCCCACCGCATCCCGGCCGGCTGGTCGCTCGAATTCATGGCGACCATCGCGCTGCTCGTCCTCCTCGTTCCGATGGCCAGGGTCCGCCCAATGCTGATCGCCGCCCTGGTCGGCGGCATCGGCGCCACCCTGCTGCGCGACCTGCCGCTGCGCCTCGGTGTCATCGCCGGCATCGGCGCCGGGATCGCGGCCGGCTTCGCCGCCGAAAGCTGGCCGTCGTCACGGGAGCCGTCATGAATTCCGACGCCTACCTGTGGCTGACTTTCGTCCTGCTCGGCCTGGCCACCACCTTGCCGCGCGCCGGATTCATCGTCCTCGGCAGCCGCTACGCACTGCCCGCCACGCTGCAGCGCGCCCTGCGCTACGCCCCGGCCGCGGCGCTGGCCGCCATCGTCGTGCCCGACATCGTGCTCGTCGATGGGGCAATCGCCGTCTTCAACCCCAAGCTGGCGGCGGCTGTCGCCGCCGTCGGCGCGGCGCTCGCCTGGCGCAATCCGTGGCTGCCCTTCATCGCCGGCATGGCCGTGCTGCACGGCCTACGCGCCCTGTAAGCCGGTGCCGCCGGCAAGCGGCAGGATGGAGTAGGATGGCGGCATCGCCCGTTCCCTCAGCCGAATGAACCGACGCATCACCCGCCACACGCCCCACGGCAGCCTGCGCGGCTGTCTCGAACGCCCCGAACTGCCGTCCTGCCTGATTCTCATCGTCCGCCCCCACCTCGGGACGGCCGATACGGCAATGGCCAGCGAACTGGCGATGCGGGGTTGTGCCGTCTTCGTCACCGAACTGCTGTCGGCCTCGGAAATCGGCTTTGCCGACGCCACGCAGAACGTGCCGCGCCTGACCCAAAGGCTGATCGACGTCCTCGACCTGATCCGCAGCGACGGCGACATGGAGCAATTGACGCTCGGCATCTTCGCCACCGGTGGCATCGCCCCGGCAGCGATCCGCGCCGCCGCCCAGCGCGACAGCCAGGTCGACGCCGTCGCCTGCCATGGCGGATTGATCGACCGGGCCGGCGGCCAGGCCCTCGACCTGCTGCTCCCCCCACTGCTCGTCCTGCACGACGCCTACGACGCGGCGGGCCTGACAGCCAGCCGCCGGGCGACCGGGCACCTGCACAACGATCACGAAATCCGGACCCTGCGGCCGGGCGACGCGGCCTTGACCGAGGCAGCAGACTGGCTGATCCATCGCCTGCTTCGCTGAACGATCGAGACCGGACGCTCCTCGCTGACTCCGGCCGGCTGGTCGCTAACCGACGACCGGCGCGCCCTGCGCCACATCCCGGCCTGGCGGCTTTTCCAGCCAGGCGACAAAACAGCGCACATCGAGATTGAACAGGCGTCGCTCGATATTGACGCGCCTTTCACACATCCCGGCCGGCGCGCCGAAGTTGGCCTGCCGCCTGTCGCCAGCTTGGCGGCGTTCGCTGTCGCAGATTGTGCGGCGTTGGTTTTCCGATCCCTGAGTCGTCATTCCTGCCTGCCCTGATCCTTGCCCGAAGCTTCTTCCCGGGCTGCCGCGTCGGCCAGTTCCTGCCTGGCCTTGGCCGCCTTGGCGCGCTTCTGCTTGAAAAAAGCGAAATGGGTCACCCACTCCGCAAAGCTGATGTCGGTAATCGTCACCTGGCGCCGTTCGGCTGAACGACGCTCACCAAAGCGAACATGCGCCTGGCCGGCCAGCAACCGCCGCTCGGCACCGCTTCGCTTTTCTTTCTCATGGGACATGATGACTGTGCGCGACTCCGAAAACACGCCGGACATGATAACACCCCGGCATAAGGCAAATCCATTTCACGGGCAGGGCAAGGCAGGTGCGGCAGCGGCAAAGCAATGACATCGGCGTTTTTGCCGATTATCGTGGTAGACCGCGACAACCGTGGCAAATTCCCAAGCCGGCACGGATAAATAGCGGTCAGTGCAATGGGGCTATAATCGTCGCCCCGCAATGCCTTACCCTGCGCCAACGTGCCTGCCTCAAGCCCCCTGCTCCCGTTGCCCGGACTGCCCAAGCCGGGAATCCGGATCGACCTGCCGTCCCTGGCCGGATCGTCCGACGCCTTGGCCCTGGCCGAAATGGCCGGCCGCAATCCCGGCCGGCTGCTCGCCGTAGTTACCGCCAGCGCCCTCGACGCCCAGCGCCTGCAGGACGAAATCCCCTGGTTCGCGCCGCAACTGCGCGTGCGCCTGCTGCCGGACTGGGAAACCCTGCCCTACGACAGCTTTTCGCCGCACCAGGACCTGGTTTCCGAACGCCTGGCGACGCTGTGGTCGGCCATGCAGGGCGAACTCGACATCCTGCTCGTGCCGGCCGCGACGGCCGTCTACCGCCTCGCCCCGCCGGCCTTCCTGGCTGCCTACACCTTCGCCTTCCAGAAGGGCGAGAAGCTCGACGCCGAGAGGTTCCGCAGCCAGGTGACGCTCGCCGGCTACGCCCACGTCACGCAGGTGGTCTCGCCAGGCGAGTATTCCATCCGCGGCGGGCTGATCGACCTCTTCCCGATGGGCTCCCAGCTACCTTACCGGCTCGACCTGTTCGACGACGAAATCGAGAGCATCAAGACCTTCGACGTCGATACCCAGCGCACCGTCTACCCGGTGCCCGAGGTGCGCCTGCTACCGGCCCGCGAATTCCCGCTCGACGACAAGGGGCGCACCCACTTCCGCCAGGCCTTCCGCGAGACTTTCGAGGGCGACCCCGCCAAGTCGGGCATCTACAAGGATGTGTCGCAGGGCATCGCCAGCGCCGGCATCGAGTACTACCTGCCGCTGTTCTTCGACGAAACGGCGACGCTGTTCGACTACCTGCCCGAGGACGCGGCCTTCGTCACGCACGGCGACGCGGCGGCCGCCATCGCCGCCTTCTGGAGCGAAACCCGCTCGCGCTACGCGCTGCTGCAGGGCGACAAGGCACGGCCGCTACTGGCGCCGGACGAACTCTTCCTGACCGACGAAGCCTTCTTCAGCGCCGCCAAATCCTACGGTCGACTGGCTTTTTCGCCCAAAAATGAAATGTCGGCCAGCCTGCCGCTGCCCGACATCGCCGTCGACCGCCGCGCCGAAGAGCCGCTCGGGAAGCTGAAAACCTACCTCGCCGGCCAGCCCGGCCGCGTGCTGCTGCTCGCCGAATCGGCCGGCCGCCGCGAAACGCTGGCCGCCATGCTCGCCGAACATGGCCTGAAACCGGCCGCCAGCGCCGATTTCGCCGCTTTCATCGGCGGCGACGCGCCCCTCGCCCTCGGCGTCTCCCCGCTACACAGCGGCTTCACCCTTCCCCCTTCACCCTTCCCCCTTCCCTTCGCCTTCATCACCGAGGCCGAGCTCTACGCCGGCGCCCCCCGCCGCACCCGGCGCGAGGCGGCGCGCAAGGCCAGTTTCGACAACTGGCTGAAGGACCTCACCGAACTCAAGATCGGCGACCCGGTGGTCCATGAAAACCACGGCATCGGCCGCTACCGCGGCCTGATCCGCATGGATCTCGGCACCGGCGAGCAGGAATTCCTCGAACTGCACTACGCCAACGAGGCCAAACTGTTCGTCCCGGTTGCCCAGCTGCACGTCATTTCCCGCTATTCCGGCGCCGAGCCCGAGGCCGCGCCGCTGCACACCCTCGGTTCCGGCCAGTGGGAAAAGGCCAAGCGCAAGGCCGCCGAGCAGGCGCGCGATACCGCCGCCGAGCTGCTGGCGCTCTACGCCGCCCGCGCCGCCCGCCAAGGCCATGCGTTCAGTTTTGAAGAAAACGATTACGAAGTGTTCGCCGACGGCTTCGGCTTCGAGGAAACCGCCGACCAAGCCGCCGCCATCGCCGCGGTGATCGAGGACATGAAATCGGGCAAGCCGATGGACCGCCTGGTCTGCGGCGACGTCGGCTTCGGCAAGACCGAGGTGGCGCTGCGCGCCGCCTTCTGCGCCGTCGCCGGCGGCAAGCAGGTCGCCGTCCTGTGCCCGACCACCCTGCTCTGCGAACAGCATTACCAGACCTTCATCGACCGCTTCGCCGACTGGCCGGTCAAGGTTGCCGAAATCTCCCGCTTCAAGACCGCCAAGGAATCGGCGCAGGCGCTGCAGGAACTGGCCGAGGGCAAGATCGACATCATCATCGGTACCCACAAGCTGATCGGCAAGGACGTCAAGTTCAACCGCCTGGGCCTGGTCGTCATCGATGAGGAACATCGTTTCGGCGTCCGCCAGAAGGAGACGCTGAAAGCGATGCGGGCCGAGGTCGACGTGCTGACGCTGACCGCGACGCCGATCCCGCGCACGCTGGCCATGTCGATGGAAGGCCTGCGCGATTTCTCGGTGATCGCCACCGCACCGCAGAAACGCCTGGCGATCAAGACCTTCGTGTCGAAATTCTCCGACGGCATCATCCGCGAAGCCGTGCTGCGCGAACTGAAGCGCGGCGGCCAGGTGTATTTCCTGCACAACGAGGTCGACACCATCGAGAACATGCGGGAAAAGCTGGAAAAGCTGGTGCCCGAGGCACGTATCGTCATCGGTCACGGCCAGATGAACGAGCGCGAACTCGAACGGGTCATGCGCGACTTCACCAGCCAGCGCGCCAACCTCTTGCTGTGCACGACCATCATCGAGACCGGCATCGACAACCCGCACGCCAACACCATCCTAATCAACCGCTCGGAGAAGTTCGGCCTGGCCCAACTGCACCAGCTGCGCGGCCGCGTCGGCCGTTCGCACCACCAGGCCTATGCCTACCTGCTGGTGCAAGACGAAAAAGCGATGACCAAGCAGGCCAAGCAACGCCTCGAAGCGATCCAGATGTCCGAGGAACTCGGCGCCGGCTTCTTCCTGGCCATGCACGACCTGGAAATCCGCGGTGCCGGCGAAGTGCTCGGCGACAGCCAGTCCGGCGAAATGCAGGAAGTCGGCTTCAACGTCTTCGCCGACATGCTCAACCGCGCCGTCGCCCACTTGAAGCAGGGCAAGTCGATGGATGCCATCGACCTCACCCAGCCGCTCGGGGTCAGCAGCGAAATCAACCTGCGCACCCCGGCGCTGTTGCCCGACGCCTACTGCCCGGACGTCCACGAGCGCCTGACGCTCTACAAGCGCCTGGCCAACTGCGAGGCAGCCGAGGAAATCGACGCCCTGCAGGAAGAACTGATCGACCGCTTCGGCGAACTGCCGCTGCAGGGCCAGTCGCTGCTCGCCACGCACCGCCTGCGCCTGCTCGTCAAACCGCTGTGCATACAAAAGCTGGATGCCTCGGCCGACCAGATTTCCCTGCAGTTCGGACCGGAGTTCGCCAGGAATCCGCCTATCGATCCGATCAGGATTATCAATTTGATCCAGAACAATCGCAGCTATAAGTTGTCCGGACAGGATAAAATTTCCCTTTTACGCCACTGCCCGACCCTGAACGACAAGGTGGGCGCTGCCAAAGACATGATTCGCGAGCTGACAAAATGACGACCAAGAACACCGAAAACCTGAACGTAAGCGCCTTCGACCCCATGCCGACGCCGGAGGAAATCCACGCCCGCCTGCCGATCACCGAGAAGGCCTCGAAAACCGTCACCCAGGGCCGCAACCTGCTGCGCAAGGTGCTCGAGCGCAAGGACCACCGCCTGTTCGTCGTCGTCGGCCCCTGCTCCATCCACGACCCGGTCGCCGGCATGGACTACGCCCGCCGCCTGCATGCCCTGCAGGCCGAAGTCGGCGACACGCTGCAACTGATCATGCGCGTCTATTTCGAGAAGCCGCGCACCACCGTCGGCTGGAAGGGCTACATCAACGACCCCTTCATGGACGACAGCTTCCGCATCGACATCGGCATGGAAAAGGCCCGCCGCTTCCTGATGGATGTCGCCGAACTCGGCCTGCCCACCGGCACCGAGGCGCTCGACCCGATCTCGCCGCAATACTACGGCGACCTCATCACCTGGACCGCCATCGGCGCCCGCACCACCGAATCGCAGACCCACCGCGAAATGTCGTCCGGCCTGTCCACCCCGGTCGGCTTCAAGAACGCCACCAGCGGCGACCTGACCGTGGCCACCAACGCCATCCTCTCGGCCTCGCGACCGCACTCCTTCCTCGGCCTCAACAACGACGGCCGCGTCGCCATCGTCCGTACCAAGGGCAATGCGCACGGCCACATCGTGCTGCGCGGCGGCGAATCCGGCCCCAACTACGACACCGTGTCGATCGCCATGGCCGAAGCCGCCATCGCCAAGGCCAAGCTGCCGGCAAACATCGTCGTCGACTGCTCGCACGCCAACAGCTCCAAGAAACCGGAACTGCAACCGCTGGTCATGACCGACGTGGTCAACCAGATTCGCGCCGGCAACAAGTCCATCCTCGGCGTCATGATCGAATCCAACATCGAGCCGGGCAACCAGCCGATCCCGGCCGACCTCAGCCAGCTCAAGTACGGCTGCTCGGTGACCGATGGCTGCATCGGCTGGAATACCACCGAAAAAACCATCCGCGACGCCGCCGTGCTGCTCCGCGACGTGCTGCCGGAGCGGCTGGGCTAAACCAGCGCAGCTCGACCACCCCGACATGCCCGAGATATCCCGCTTCTTCGGCACGCTGGAGTAAAGCCCATGATTCTGCATACCACCGAGGTTACTCCGCTACCCGGCTATCGCCTGTTCCTGCGCTTCAACAATGGCGAAAGCGGCGAAATTGACCTTTCCGGCGAATTGGATGGCGAAGTATTCGAGCCATTGCGCGAACCCGCCATGTTCGCCACGGCTCGCCATGACCCCTTATTGAAGACCGTGGTGTGGGATAACGGCGCCGACCTTGCCCCCGAATTCCTCCTCGATCTGATGCATCGACAACGCGGTGAAATCGCCGCCTAAACACTGACGTTCAATGAACCTGATCATCCAGGGCGGCGCCCTGCCTACCTTCCTGCTCGAACGCATCGTCGCCGCCACCGGCGCTTCTGCCGTGGAACCCCGGCCGCCGCAGGTCGTCCGCCTGAAAGGCGCCACCCGCACGGCTGAGTTCGATTCCCTGATCCCGCTGATCGAGGCCGAAAGGCTCGACTGGGCCTTTGCCGCCGCCGACCGCAAGCTATCCGATTACGGCCTGATCTGTTTCGACATGGATTCGACGCTGATCACCATCGAATGCATCGACGAACTGGCCGATTTCGCCGGCAAGAAGGCCGAGGTGTCGGCGGTGACGGAAGCTGCCATGCGCGGCGAGATCGACTACCGGGAAAGCCTGCGCCGCCGCCTGGCCCTGCTTGCCGGGCTGGATGCCCGCGTGCTGGCCCGCGTCTTCGGCGAGCGCCTGCTGCTCTCTCCGGGCGCCCGCGAACTGCTCGAAGCCTGCCAGCAGGCCGGCCTGCGCACGGCCATCCTGTCCGGCGGCTTCACCTATTTCACCGAGCGCCTGCGCATCGAACTGGGTTTCGACTTCGCCACTTCCAACGAACTGGAAATCTGCGGCGGCAAGCTCACCGGCAAGGTCGTCGGCGACATCGTCGACGCCGCCGCCAAGGCCCATCACCTGGCCCGTCTGGCCGACGAACTGGGGCTGAAGAAGGAACAGGTCATCGCCTGCGGCGACGGCGCCAACGACCTGATGATGATGGCCCAGGCCGGCCTGTCGGTGGCCTTCCGCGCCAAGCCGGCGACCCGCGCCAAGGCCGACGTGGCAATCAATTTCGGCGGTCTGGATTCGCTGCTCAACATACTGAATTAGTCGCGCGGCATATCCGAATTAGTTATGATTGAAACTGCGAGTCTTTCAGACTCGTAATTTTTCCATCCGACAGGAGTTGCCCAATGAGTTTATTCAGCTTCATCAAGGAAGCCGGAGAGAAACTTTTCGGCCACGGTACCGCTCAGGCGGCGACCGATCCCGGAGCGGCCAATGCGCAGGCGGCGGCCGCCATCAAGACCTACATCGGTGCCATGAAGCTCAGCGCCGAAAACCTTGCGGTAGCCTTTGACGGCGCCCAATCCACGGTGACCGTTTCCGGCACTGCCCCCGATCAGGAAACCAAGGAGAAAATCCTTCTCTGCTGCGGCAATGTCGCCGGCGTCGCTCAGGTCGTGGACCAACTGGCGGTCGCCGCGGCGGCCGAGGCACCCCGCTTCTACACGGTCGTTCGCGGCGACACGCTGTCCAGGATCGCCAAGGAGTCCTACGGCAATGCCAACGCCTACATGCGCATTTTCGAAGCCAACAAACCAATGCTGACTCATCCGGACAAGATTTATCCGGGCCAGGTTCTCCGCATTCCCTCAGCTTGATTCATTGCCTGAAAAAGGAAACAACATGTCCCAACTAACTACGTTTACCCGTTCGCTGCTCGCCGTCGTCGCCGTCTCTGCCGCCCTGGCTGGTTGCAGCAAGAAGGAAGAAACCCCGGCAGCAGCCGACACGAAGGCTACCGAGGCCGTCAAGGCTGCTGGCGACGCGATGAAGAATGCCGCCGAGAAGACCGGCGAGGCCGCCAAGGCCGTTACTGAAGATGCCAAGGCCAACGCCGTGCAGGCAGGCCAGGACGCAAAGGCAGCGGCTGGCGAGGCTGCCGAAAAAGCCAAGGAGGTTGTCGCCGAAACGGCGGACAAGGCCAAGGAAGCAGCCGACAAGGCCGCTGCCGAGGCCAAGGCAGCGGCTGAAGCAGCCGTACAAAAGGCCAAGGACGCTGCTGCCAAGTAAGCGCTGTCTTCTCGTTCCGGGTCCGGTTTTCCCCGGGCCTCGGCGTGATGACGAACCCCCGACTGTCCGGGGGTTTTATTTTTCTGCCAGAAAAAACGCGTGATTTCTGGAGTCGGACTCGCACCGGATTCCGGCGAAGCAGACCGCCGGCATGGCGGAGGCGCGGCTAACGTTGGCTGCTTCCGATGCGGTTTGCTGCGGTCGACCGGAAATTTTCACCAAAATTGAAATTTTCGAACGACAAGCGGAACGACGGGTTGGCTGCTCGAATCGGCCGCAGCACACAACCGGCTGTGCGGCCGGCGGCATTGCTTCCTTGACCGCGCATTAGCCTCAAGCTCAGTCAGCCCTTCCTGACGAGTTGCCTGGCGAAGGCTGCGTCGCTCTTGGTAACCCGCGCCACCTTCTGCGGCCCGGTGGCATCGACCAGGCGCACGAAATCGTCGAGCGGTAGCGCTTCGGCGACATCCTTGTCGCCACCGGCCAGCCGTTCGCGCAATACAAATTTGCCGTCACCGGTCATTACCATCAAATAGCTACGCCCTTCGCTACGTTGGTTCAGCCGGGCGACAGCGGCGGCGGCGCGGGTCGAGCGGGCCACGTTACTTGTATTTCTTGTAGACGGCCCGGGCGTCGAGGTGTGCCCGGTCCAGCGTGCAGATGGCCGGATCGTCGTCGTGGCCGCTGAAATAATCGTCGGCCTGGGCGCGCATGACCATGTCGATCGCTGCCTGGTCGGCGACGTCGTATTTCTCGGTGATCAGCGTCGTCACTTCGTCGAGGTGTTCTTCGTAGGTCATGGCGTGTCGAAATCGGTAGAGAGGTAGAGGGATTCGACCTTTTCCCGCGCCCATGGCGTACGGCGCAGGAATTTGAGACTGGAAGCGATGCTCGGGTCGAGGTTGAAGCAGCGGATGGCGATGATCTGCCCCAGTTCGGCCCAGCCGTAATGAGCGACGAGGCGCTTCAGGATGGTTTCCAGGGTCAGGCCGTGCAGGGGGTTGTTGGCTTGTTTTTCTGACATGGGCGGATTATCAGTCGGTATTGGCCGTTCGGCCGGAAAAACGTCGACTCCCTTTTTTCCAACGATTTGCCGGCAAGGCTCCCGGCTCAGTGCAGGTCGATGGCGTATTGCTTGAGCAGGTCGAGCGGCACGATTTCCAGCGCGGCCTGGTTGGTGGCATTAAGCGACACTCTCGGCGCACTGCCGGCCCGCCAGGCCTCGACCCAGCGCGCCGCACAGAGGCACCAGCGCTGACCGGCCTGGAGTCCGGGGAAATTGAATTCCGGGCGCGGCGTAGAGAGATCGTTACCGCTGCGCTTGGAGAAGGCCAGAAATTCGTCGGTGAGGATGACGCAGATGGTATGGCTGCCGAGATCCTCCTCCGAGGTATTGCAGCAGCCGTCGCGGAAAAACCCGGTGACCGGATCGTCGCTGCACGGCAGCAAGGGGCCGCCCAGCACGTTGAGCTGACCACCCCGGCCGGGAAATTCACGCGGTTTCATCGGGAAAAATCAGGAAACCTCGTCGATCCAGGCTTGCTGGATGGCTTCGAGGATTTTCTCGCCACAGTGCTTGGGGTCGTCGTTGAAGCCGGGCAAGGCCATCACCCAGTCGCGCAGGTCGACGAAATTGATCTTCAGCGGATCCTGGTCGGGATGGGCATCGCTCAGTTCGATGGCGATGTCGTTGATGTCGGTCCATTTCATTTGCGGTGGCCTTCCTTCGCCATGTTGATGCTGTATTTCGGAATTTCGACCGTAATTGGCGTCGACCGCACGATTGCCTGGCAGCCCAGGCGGGAATTCGGCTCCAGCCCCCAGGCCTTGTCGAGCAGGTCTTCCTCGGTCTCCTCGGCGGCCTCCAGCGAGTTGAAGCCCTCGCGGACGATGACATGGCAGGTCGTGCAGGCGCAGGACATTTCGCAGGCGTGGTCGAGTTCGATGTCATTGGCCAGCAGGTTCTCGCAGATCGACTTGCCTTCTTCGGCCTCGATCACGGCGCCGTCCGGGCACAGCTCGACGTGCGGCAATACGATGATTTGGGTCATGCTGTTTCTCCGTCTTCTCCGACCTTGATGTCGTCGACCTTGCGGCCGGACAAGACCTTCTTGATGCTCTGGTCCATGCGACGATGGGCGAAGGCCTGGGTTTCGTAGCCGAGGTCGTCCATGGCGATGTTGATCAGCCGGCGGTTGTCGCCGGCCATGGTTTCGGCAAGCTTGGCGATCGTCGCCCGAATCTTCGCTGTTTCCGCCGCGTTGAGCAGGTGCGGGTCTTCGGCCAGCGCCGCCTCGGTTGCCTCGATCATGCGCTGCGCCTCGACCTGCGCCTCGCGCAGCGCGCGGGTCATCGCGTCGTCCTTGGCGTGCGCCATCGAGTCCTTGAGCATGCCGGCGATCTCGTCGTCGGACAGGCCATAGGACGGCTTGACGGTGATGCTGGCCTCGACGCCGGTGGTCTGCTCGCGGGCGGTGACCGACAGCAGGCCGTCGGCATCGACCTGGAAGGTGACGCGGATGCGCGCCGCCCCGGCCACCATCGGCGGAATGCCGCGCAATTCGAAGCGGGCCAGCGAGCGGCAGTCGGCAATCATTTCGCGTTCGCCCTGCACGACGTGGATGGCCATCGCCGTCTGGCCGTCCTTGAAGGTGGTGAATTCCTGGGCGCGCGCCGTCGGGATGGTCGAATTGCGCGGAATGACCTTTTCGGTCAGGCCGCCCATGGTTTCCAGGCCGAGCGACAGCGGGATGACGTCGAGCAGCAGCCAGTCGTCCTTGCCCGTTTTGTTACCGGCCAGCAGGTTGGCCTGGGTAGCGGCGCCAAGCGCCACCACCTTGTCCGGGTCGAGATTGGTCAGCGGCTGCTGGCGGAAGAAATCGCCGACCGCCTTCTGCACCTGCGGCATGCGGGTGGCGCCACCGACCATGACGACGCCCTTGATCTCGTCGGCGCGCAGGCCGGCATCGCGCAAGGCCTTCTTGACCGGCTGCAGGGTCTTCGAAATCAGCGTCTGGGTGATCTCGGCGAAGGTGGCGACATCGAGCTTGACCTCGACCACATCGCCTGACGCCAGGCGCAAGGAAATCGGCGCCTCGGAATTGTTGGTCAGGAATTCCTTGGCCTCGCGGCAGCGCATCATCAGCCGCCGCGCGTCTTCCGGCGAAAGTGGCTGCAACCTGGCCTGCTCGATGACCCAGCAGTAGATGCGGTGATCGAAATCGTCGCCACCGAGCGCCGAATCGCCGCCGGTGGACATGACCTCGAAAACGCCCTTGGTCAGCTTGAGGATGGAAATGTCGAAGGTCCCGCCGCCCAGGTCATAGACCGCATAGACGCCCTCGGCGCCGTTGTCCAGGCCATAGGCGATGGCCGCGGCGGTCGGCTCGTTCAACAGGCGCAGCACGTTGAGACCGGCCAGGCGGGCGGCGTCCTTGGTCGCCTGGCGCTGTGCGTCGTCGAAATAAGCCGGCACGGTGATCACGGCGCCGACTAGGTCGCCGCCCAAGGCCGCTTCGGCACGGACCTTAAGCGACTTGAGGATTTCGGCCGAAATCTCGACCGGGCTCTTGATGCCGGCGTGCGTCTTCAGGCGGACCATCCCGGGCGATTCGACGAAATCGTAGGGCATGGCCTCGACGTGGGCGATGTCGCGCGTGCCCCGGCCCATGAAGCGCTTTACGGAAACGATGGTGTTTTTCGGGTCGACCGCCTGATTCTTCTGGGCGTCGAAGCCGACCTCGGTCGAGCCATCGGCGTGGTAGCGCACGACGGAAGGCAACAGGCTGCGCCCGCGGTCGTCGCTCAGGCAGACGGCGATGCCGCTACGTACGGTGGCGACCAGCGAATTGGTGGTGCCGAGATCGATGCCGATGGCGAGCTTGTGCTCGTGCGGAGCCGCCGATTCGCCCGGCTCGGCGATTTGAAACAAAGCCATTTTTTATTCTTCCAGCGACGCCAGCGCGTCGTCGATTTCGTACAGGAGTTTTTCCAGGAACATCAGGCGGCGCACGCGATCGACCGCCTGGGCATGATCGACGGCTTCGTCGAGCAGTTGCGCCAGTTCGTCGTAGCGATTCCTGATATCGCCACGCAGGCGGTTGTGCAGGTGTTCAAGTTCGTGATGATCGCCGCCGTTGCGGGCATCCATCACCGCTTCGCGCCATTCCATCTGTTCGATCAGGAAATCGGCCGGCATCGCGGTGTTGCTCTCGGCCTGAATGTCGTGGCCGGCCAGATGGAGCAAGTATTTGGCCCGCTCCAACGGCTTTTTCAGCGTCTGGTAGGCCTCGTTGGCGTGCGTCGCCCACTGCATCGACAGGCGCCGCTCGGCTTCGCCGGCATGGGCGAAGCGGTCGGGATGCACCTGCGCCTGGATGTCGCGGTAACGTGAATCGAGATCGGAGAGGTCGAGCCGGAAAACCGGCTTGATCCCGAAAAGCGCGAAATGATCGGCCTTGAAATCCATCAGACGTTGAAGGACTCGCCGCAGCCGCACTGATCCTTGACGTTCGGATTGTTGAATTTGAAGCCCTCGTTCAGGCCTTCGCGGGCGTAGTCGAGCTCCATGCCGTCGAGGTAGGGCAGGCTCTTGGCATCGACGATGACCTTGACGCCGGCCGATTCGAAAACCTGGTCGTCCGGATTCACCTCGTCGACAAACTCCAGCTTGTACGCCATGCCCGAACAGCCGCTGGTCCGCACGCCGAGGCGCAGACCGATGCCCTTGCCGCGCTTGGTCAGGAAGTTGGCGACGTGTTGCGCCGCCTTGTCGCTCAAGGTGACTGCCATACTTATTCTCCGTGCTTTTTCTTGTAATCCGCCACAGCTGCCTTGATGGCATCCTCGGCCAGGATCGAACAGTGGATTTTAACCGGCGGCAGGGCCAGTTCTTCGGCGATCTCGGTGTTTTTGATGGCCAGCGCCTGGTCCACCGTCTTGCCCTTGACCCACTCGGTGACCAGCGACGACGAGGCGATCGCCGAACCGCAGCCGTAAGTCTTGAACTTGGCATCCTCGATGACGCCCGACTTGTTGACCTTGATTTGCAGCTTCATGACGTCGCCGCAGGCCGGCGCGCCAACCATGCCGGTACCGACGCCGTCGTCTTCCTTGCCGAAGGAACCGACGTTACGCGGATTCTCATAGTGATCAATGACTTTTACGCTATAGCTCATGTTAATTCTCCTAAAATTTCCTTAGTGGGCGGCCCATTGCACGGTGTTCAGATCAATGCCGTCCTTGTACATTTCCCACAGCGGAGAAAGGTCACGTAATTTGCCAACTTTCGTATGCAACAAATTGATTGCATAGTCAATTTCTTCTTCCGTCGTGAACCGGCCAATGCTGAAGCGGATCGAGCTGTGGGCCAGTTCGTCGTCGCGCCCCAGGGCACGCAGCACGTAGGACGGCTCCAGGCTGGCCGAGGTGCAGGCCGAGCCGGACGAAACCGCCAGGTCCTTGATCGCCATGATCATCGATTCGCCTTCGACGTAGGCGAAGCTGATGTTGAGATTGTGCGCCACGCGCTGGGTCAGGTCACCGTTGACGTAGGTCGCCTCGATGTCCTGCAAGCCCTTGAGCAGCTTGTCGCGCAGCTTGCCGATGCGGGCATTTTCTTCGGCCATTTCCTCGCGGGCCAGGCGGAAGGCTTCGCCCATGCCGACGATCTGGTGCGTGGCCAGAGTGCCGGAGCGGAAACCGCGCTCGTGGCCGCCGCCATGCATCTGGGCTTCGAGGCGAACGCGCGGCTTGCGCCGCACGTAGAGGGCGCCGATGCCTTTCGGGCCGTAGGTTTTATGAGCCGAGAAGCTCATCAGGTCAACCTTGAGCTTGGAAAGGTCGATGTCGACCTTGCCGGTAGCCTGGGCCGCATCGACGTGGAAGATGATGCCCTTCTCGCGGCAGATTTCACCGAGTTCGGCGATCGGCTGGATGACGCCGACCTCGTTGTTGACGAACATCACCGAGGCGAGCACGGTATCCGGGCGGATCGCCGCCTTGAAGGCTTCGAGATCGAGCAGGCCATTTTCCTGGACGTCGAGATAGGTCGCCTCGAAGCCCTGGCGCTCGATTTCGCGGACGGTGTCGAGCACGGCCTTGTGCTCGGTCTTGACCGTGATGATGTGCTTGCCCTTGGTACCGGCGTAGAAATTGGCCGCACCCTTGATGGCGAGGTTGTTCGATTCGGTGGCACCGGAAGTCCAGACGATTTCCTTGGGGTCGGCATTGACCAGGGCGGCGACCTGCTCGCGCGCCTGCTCGACCGCCGTATCCGCCACCCAGCCAAAGCTATGCGAACGCGAGGCTGGATTGCCGAAGTGCTCGCACAGGTAGGGAATCATCTTGTCCGCAACGCGCGGGTCGACCGGGGTGGTTGCCGAGTAATCCAGGTAGATCGGGAGTTTCATCGTCATTCTCGCTAAGTCGGGTTGTTCGGACGGATCAGCTGGCGACAACCGCCGTCAATCCCTGCAGGCGTCCGACTGTGACCTGCAGGGCGTTGATGAATTGTTCGATTTCCGCGTCGGTGTTGGCCGCGCCAAGGCTGACGCGCACCGCCCCGCGGGCGATTTCCGGCGCCACGCCCATGGCCCGCAACACGTGCGACGGCTCCGGGTTGGCACTGGAACAGGCGGCGCCGCTGGCCACGGCAAAACCTTCGCGGTCCAGCTTGCCGACCAGCGTTTCGCCATCGATCTCGGGAAAGGCGAAATAACTGGTGTTCGGCAAGCGCATCGCTTGCGCCGCGAAGATCCGGGCGCCCAGTCCGGCCAGCCCGGCTTCCAGCTTGGCCTGCATGGCCCGCCAGCGATCCGACACTTCGGCAACGCGGCACGCCGCAAGTTCCGCGGCCACGCCAAATCCGACGATGGCCGCGACGTTTTCGGTGCCCGAACGCAAACCGCGCTCGTGGCCGCCACCGGCAATCAAGGGCTGCAACTCGACGCGCTTGTCGAGAATCAGTGCCGCCGCCCCTTTCGGACCATAGGCCTTGTGCGCCGACAGCGTCATGGCATGCACGCCGGCCGCATTCAGCACACGGAAATCGATCGGCAACTTGCCCAGCGCCTGCACGGCATCGGTGTGGAACCAGCCGCCGCCTGCCGCCTTGCTGGCCGACGCCAGCGCCGGGACATCCTGCACGACGCCGGTTTCGTTATTGGCCAGCATCACCGAAAGCAGTTTCGGGGACGATTGCAGCAACGCGGCAAAGTTTTCGAAATTCAGCCTTCCTTTGCCGTCGACCGCAGCGATGCGCACCTCCCAGCCCTGCCGGGTCAGCTGGGCGGCCGGCTTGAGGACGCAGGGATGTTCGATGGCGCTCACCGCCAAGACTCCCGGCTTCAGGCTGGCCGCGGCGCCCTTGAGGAAAAGGTTGTTGGCTTCGCTGCCACCGCTGGTAAACACGACCTCGGTCGGATGCGCGTTAACCGCCGCCGCCACCTGCTGCCGCGCCTCGTCGATCGCTTGCCGGGCCCGCCGGCCGTACTCATGACGACTCGACGCATTGCCGAACTGGCTTTCCAGCCAGGGCAGCATGGCCGCCAGCACTACCGGATCGAGCGGCGTCGTGGCGTTATGGTCGAGATAGACGGGGCGGAACATCGGATGACTCAAACAGTTGCCGGCATTTTGTCGCGCCCGGCCCGGCCGCGCGGCTGCGGCCCCAGGCGGCGCTGATCCTCGAGCACGGCGGCGCTGGCGCCATGCTTGGTACGTTCGCGCTTGACCAGGTCGGCCAGCGTCACCGAGGCCAGGTATTCGAACATCTTGGCATTGAGGGTGGACCACAGGTCGTGGGTCATGCAGCGGCTTTCGTCGTGGCAATTTTCCCGCCCGCCGCACTGCGTCGCATCGAGTTGTTCATCAACGGCCCGGATGATGTCGGCCACCGCCACCAACTCGAGCGGCCGGGCGATGCAATAGCCGCCGCCGGGGCCGCGTACGCTGTCCACCAGTTTGTGGCGGCGCAATTTGCCAAACAACTGCTCGAGATACGACAGCGAAATTTTCTGGCGCTCGCTGATGCTGGCCAAAGCCACCGGCCCTTCGTCACCGCGCAGCGCGAGGTCCATCATGGCGGTCACGGCGAAACGCCCCTTGGTCGTCAAACGCATTCCCAACTCCTACAAATAACCCAGTGTTGCGGTCAACTATATATATACCAGAGAAAATTAGTCAACTATTTTGCTCAGGTATTGCGGGTCGAATGCATCCGCCGCCTGCACCTCTTCGTCGCACTTGACGCCCTGGGCGTCGAGTTCCCTGACCAGCGAAGCCAGGCGACGGTCGGTCTCGGCCGCATGATCGAGTAGCGCATGAATGGCCTTGACCAGCGGGTCGTCCTGATCGCGCGCCACGGCATAAGCTGAAAAGCCGAGCTTTTCGGCCTGGGCCTCACGCTGGCGATCCTGCTCGGCGTTGTCGATGATCCGGACCGGATTGCCAACGGCCGTCGCCCCGGCCGGCACCGGCTTGGTCACCACGGCATTCGAGCCGACCTTGGCCCCGGCGCCGATGACGATAGGTCCCAGCACCTTGGCGCCGGCACCGATCACCACGCCATTTTCCAGGGTCGGGTGCCGCTTGCCCTTGTTCCACGACGTGCCGCCCAGCGTCACCCCATGGTAGAGCGTGACATCGTCGCCGATCTCGGCCGTCTCGCCGATCACCACGCCCATGCCGTGGTCGATGAAGAAACGCCGGCCAATGGTCGCCCCCGGGTGGATTTCGATGCCGGTCAACATGCGCGACAGGTGCGCCGTAAAGCGGGCCAACCAGCGTAGCCGATGCCCCCACATCCAGTGCGCGAGGCGATGCATGAACAAGGCATGGATGCCGGGATAACAGGTGATCACCTCCCACGATGAGCGAGCCGCCGGATCGCGGTCGAAAACCGCTCGGATATCCTCACGCAAAGGCCGGAACATGAAACCTGATCTCCCTATTTCCAAAGAGGGCAATTTTAGAATACTCGACTGATTTTGTCAGCTATTTTCCCGGGAAGTTGCCGCACACTTGTTTATAATCCGAAGTCATTTCGCCCTGACCCACCGCCCATGCTCCGCCGCACCACTCTGATCGCTGTCCTTGCCGCGCTACTCCTGGGCAGTTGTGCGACTGAGCCTCCCGTTGCCGAATATTCTGGCCCGGGCGACTACAAGCTGGCGATCGATCAGCTGCGCAGCCTGATCGACCGTGAAATGTCGAAAAATGACATCACCGGGCTGAGCATCGCGCTGGTCGACGATCAAACGATCATCTGGCAGCAGGGTTTCGGCTACGCCGACCTGGAGAACCGGATTCCGGCCACGCCGCAAACGGTTTACCGGGCCGGCTCGATCGCCAAGGTATTCACCGCCTCGGCCGCCATGCAACTGGCTGAAAGCGGCAAGCTCGACATCGACCGGCCGCTCGCCGAAGCCTTGCCCGAATTCTCGATACGCAGCCGCTTCGACAATCCGGCCCCGATCACCCCGCGCAATATCATGTTCCACCACTCCGGCCTGCCCTCGAATTTCCTGGACGGCCTCTACGTACGCGAACCGGCGCGCTTCGACACCGTTGTCGGGGCTATTCGCGACGAACATCTTGCATTCCCGCCCAACTACGTTTTTTCCTATTCCAACCTCGGTATGGCCCTGCTCGGCGCCGCCATCGAAAAAGTTGGCCAGCAACCCTTCGACGACTATATGGCGCAGCACTTTTTCGCGCCGCTCGGCATGACCAGCAGCAGCTTCGCGGCAAAGCCGATCACCAAGGCCTACGATCGCCATCAGGCAATCGAGGTCTTCTCGCTGCGCGACATGCCGGCTGCCAACCTGCTCAGCAACGTAGTCGACCTCGGGCAGTTCCTGAAAATGCAGTTCGCCGACGGCATGGCCGGCCAGCAACAGATTCTCGCGCCCGGCTCGGTGCACGAAATGTTGCGCGTGCAAAACAAGGGCTTTCCCCTCGCCTTCGGACAATATGTCGGCCTCGGCTGGATGATGAGCGGCATTGACATCCCGGGTGGTGGCCCGGTGGCCAGCCACGGCGGCTCCCTGCCCGACTCGCACAGCCTGATGGCCATGCTCCCGGCGCACAAACTCGGCGTCGTGGTGCTGACCAACTCGTCGACCTCGCACCTCGCCGTTACCCGGATTTCGACCCAGGCCCTGCGCCTCCTGCTCGCCGCAAAAACCGGCCTTGCCCGAACCCTTGAAACACCGACGCACGCCGCAGAAAGACCCCCCACCCGCGCCGAACTGCGCCAGTTCAACGGCTACTTCGACAGCATGGTCGGCCTTGCCAAGATCTCGACGAGTTCGGGCCAGATCGACGTCGACGCCGCCGGCCACCAGTTCCGCCTCGTCCCGCATGAAGATGGCCTGCTGACCATCAAATACAAGCTGTTCGGCATGCTGCCCGTCCGCGTTGGCGCCTTCGAAGACATCCGCCTGTCGATGACCAGCGTCGACGGACACCAGATCATCGTCGGCCGGATTGGCGACGAGTCGCTGATCTTCGGGGAAAAGTTGCAACCCGGGGAAATTCCGGAAGGCTTTCTCGACGCCCTGGGCGACTACCGGATTGCCGGCAAGATCGACGGCCCGTCTCCCGACTGGCTTCGTCTCAAGGAAGACCACGGCATACTGGTCGGTGAAGCCTACTTCCCGGAAGCGCCAGATCTGCTGTTGCGCATCGCCTTCCGGCCGGTCTCGGAAAACGAAGCGGTAACCGCCGGCCTGGGCACCAGCCGCGGTGATACCCTACGCCTGATCAAATCAGGAAACGGAGCCATGCTGGGCTTTTCCGGCATTCAACTACGCAGGATTACCAACTGAAAATGAGCCAACTGAATCAGGAACTGAAAGCCTTCATCATCGAAACGATGAACCTGGAAGACATCACGCCGGCCGACATCGGCGACGACACCCCGCTTTTTGCCGATGACGGGCTGGGCCTGGATTCAATCGACGCCCTCGAACTCGTCCTCGGACTGAAAAAGAAATACGGCATCCTGCTCGAAGCCAATGACGAAAAGACCCGCCAGCACCTGCGCTCGGTAGACTCACTGGCCAAACTGATCGAAACTGAACAGGGATAAGCAAATCCCGACCTTACAAGCAAGCGAACCAGCCGCAACCTCCACCGGTTGGCCAGAAACAACTACGGCACCCTCAGGTGCCGTAGTTGTTTGAGTCTTCTTCGGATTTTCAGGCTTGACGGGCCTTGCGCAAACGCATCATGCCTAGCAAACCAAGCCCGAGCAACGCCAGCGAACCCGGCTCCGAAACCCTACCACCACCGCTACCACAACCGGGGTTAGTATTTGGGCAAACATCTCCCGTCACTGATTTCAACTTGATGTAGTCGTATCCGCTCGCGTTATTGGTGGCATTCGTCCCCATATTCGGATTGCCCGCCACTGGACCGCCAACCAACGGGTTATACGCACCGATCAACCAATACGACGAATAAAGGTTGGCGTTAGCAGGCTGATAAGTGATGCTCCGATTGCTTGTCGTGGTAACAGCAGTTCCATTAGTTGTCGCGCCATCGTAGCTACCAACAACGGTCCATCCCGTCATCGAATTGGAAAACGTCTTGCCAATCAGATCACCGTTGGTATAAGGATTGCCGCTACCAGTATAAGCCATTACCGTAAAGTCGGAATCGTAGTTGTACCAAGACAACGCCAAACTGGTCAGATGAACGAGGCTATCAAAGCCGATCAAAACCATGTCGTAACGTTGGTTATTATCGATGGCATGTTCAGGCGAAGAACCCTCCGTAGAGTCTATATCAGACCGCCCAGAACCTGGATTGTCAGCATTATTGATACCACCATAGCTTGACACCCATGCTGCCGCCTCTATTTTCTGTGCAGCCGCATTATTGGTGGTACTGGTTCCGTCGGTATTGGAAACAGCGTTAATTGACGTTACGCCAGGAGTCGGCGTTCCCTGAAGCCCCCACGTCGCAGCGGAAACCGGCCCGGCGAAGGCAATTACCAACGCGCCGCACAACATATTCAGATGCATTTTCATGATCAACCCTCGGGCTATTTTTGCCTTTACAAAAGCACGAACGATGCCAGTATTTTATAAACATTTAAATCAATAGGTTAGACATAAAAGAACGAAAAACTCCACTCGCAGTGTAAGAATTGTCGACACGGAACATGCGTTCACAAACCCAACTCCTTCCTGAGTTGATCCAGCAACGGGGTCGCTGCCAAGGGTCTAGAGCCGTTGAGCGCGGCCTTCAACTCATCCCTGGCTTCATCCTTGCGATCGATCTTATTCAGGGCATAGGCGAGATGGAATCGAATTTCGGCGTCCTCCGGGCTGCGTAACCGTGCTTCGCGAAGATAGCGTAGGCCGGCTTCCGTCCGCCCCTTGCCGACGAGTATCCAGCCCAGGGTATCGGCGTAGGCTGGATGGGTCGGTGACAGTTGGACTGCTTTTTCGGCAACCTCCTGCGCCTGTGGATCGTTCAACTGGCTGAGCACGTTGGCAAAATTGTTGAGCAGCATGGCGTTGTCGGGATCGGATGCGACGGCCGACTGATAGGACTGCCGAGCCTGGGTCAGTTGGCCAGCACGGAACTGGATATCCGCCAGCGCACGCCGGGCCGCCGGATCCTTCGGGTGCTTCTTCACCCAGCTATCAAGAAACGACGCCGCCTTGCCAAACTCACCGGTAGCCGAGTAAGCGCGGACCAGGGCCAGCGCATTTTCAATGGTATCGGCCCGCGTTAGAAGCTTCCGGTAGGCCTCGATAGCCGCCCGATATTGGCCCCGGAACATGGCCAGGTCAGCGCTGACGCTGGCGGTTTCCAGCGCCTCCGGATGCTTGGCGACCAGGGTCTTGAGGGCGGCGTCGGCCTTGGCGGAGTTGCCGCGACGGGCCTCGGTCTCGACCAGCAGCGCCAGCGCCGGGAGGTAGTCCGGGTTGTCCTGCAGGGCCTTGCTGATGCTGTAGGCGGCTCCGTCCGGATTGGCGGCGGCCAGTTGCAGGCGGGCGATGGCGACCTGGGAGCGGGCGTTGTATTCGGCCAGGCGGGTCGCACCGGTCAGCACCAGGCGGGCATTCGCCGCATCTCCTGTGGCCAGGTAGGTTCTGGCCAGGGCCATCTGTATCCTGAGGTCGGTCGAGAAATTGAGCGATAGCGCCTTGGCAACCTTGAGGGCTTCTTCGCCCTGCTTTTGCCCGAGGTGGAGATCGATTAGCGCCAGCAGCGGGTTGGGGTCGGTGCGCTGGACATCGCCGGCCTTGGTCAGGTGGCGTATCGCCTCGGCCGGACGGCCGGCGCGCTGTTCGAGCAGGCCGTACTCGGCCAGCGCCTTGTAATTGTTGCTGTCTTTCTTGAGCAAGCCGTCGAGCAGGCGGCGGGCTTCATCAAAGCGCTTGTCGCCGACATCGAGACGGACCAGATTGAGCACCGACGGAACGAAGGCGGCATCTTTGGCCAGCACCTGGGTGTAGGCGGCACGGGCGCCGGCCTTGTCGCCGCTGGCGCCCTTGAGCAAGCCAAGGAAATTGAGCGTCGTCAGGTTGGCGGGATCGCGCTTAACCATTGCCTCGGCTGTCTGCAGGGCCTTTTGCGGTTTTGACAGCCGCATGTAGAGCATGGCCATGGTCATGCCGGCACGGGTATCGGCCGGGTTGGCGGCAAAGGCCTTTTCGAGGTTTTTCAGCCCTTTTTCGCCTTGCCCGAGGCCGAGCTGGCTGTAGGCCAGCGAACGTTTCATGTCGGGCGAGTCGGTTTGCGCCGCGGCCCTTTCAAGCAATTCGCTGGCCTGGGCGTAGCGCCGCTCGGCGAGGTGCAGTGAGCCGAGCAGGTGCATCAGCTGCGGATCGTCAGGTGTCGCCCGGAGCAGCGCCTCGAGCATCGGCTGAGCGCGCCCGTAGTCCTTGGCATCGACGTAGATCGAGGCAAGCAGCTTCTTGGCGGCCAGATTCCTGGTGTTGCGGGAAATGATGGCATCGAGGTACTCGCGCGCTTTCTGGTGATTGCCCAGCCCGTGGTGGGCGAGTGCGCCGGCCATCAGCAGTTGTTCGCGGCGGGCCAGCCAGGCCGGCGGCAGGGAATCGATGGTGCGCGTCACTTCGGTCAGGGCGGCCTGCAACTCGGGGCCGTCGCCCTTCTGGCCGGCCAGCACGGCACGCAGGTAGGCGGCGCGCGGTTCGTCCTCGGCAAGCGTTTTCAGGTAATCGAGATCCTTCTTCGCATCGCCATCGCGTTTCAGGTCGATCAGCAAGGCGGCCCGGGCGACGCGTGCATCGACATGCCCGGGCGACAGCGTTAGAGCCTTGTCGTAGGCAGCCAAGGCTTCCGGAATCTGAAAGGCGGCGTGGGCCACCGAGGCCTTGATGTTCCAGGTGTAGGCGTTGTTGGGCGCCAGCTGGACGGCCTTTTCGGCTTTTTCCCTGGCCTGGTCGAGCTTGCCGGCGGCGAGCAGCATGGGGACTTCGGCAATCAGCGGCGACGGAGACTTGGGGTCGATAGCCCGGGCGTTCTCGAAGCTCTGGATGGCCTGCGTGGTCTTGCCCAGTTCGAGGTAGGCGTTGCCGCGCATGGTGTGGATTTCGACCTGCAAGGCAGGTGACACGCCTGATGGCTGGATGCGCTCGATGACCGCTTCCGGGCGGCCAATGGCGAGGAAGATCTGGCCGAGCGGCAGGGCCACCTCGCCGCGATTGACGCCTTGCTTCAGCGCTTCCTCGAAGGCGACTTCGGCGCCTTGCAGCTGGCCGCTCCTGAGCAGTGCCTTGCCGAGCAGCAGGTGGGCGGCGAGCATTTTTTGGTCCTGCTGGATGGCGTTCTTGAGCTGGATGACGGCGCCGGCGGTGTCTTCCTTTTCAAAGCGGCGTAAGGCATCTTCGTAGTAGCTCGCAGCCTTTTCGGGCGTGGCGCCGGCCAGGCCGGACAGGCCGGACAAGCAGAGGGCGATGAGGGCCGCCGACAGGCGGGTGCTTGCCGTGCGCCAACGAGGCTGTAGCGGCAAAGAAGATTGTTTTCGGGAGTTTGTCGCGGGCATGGTCTGGCTTTCTACGATCAAATGAGATCAATGCATTGATCGCCATTTCGGCCCTTAAAATAGTATTGAAGAGCGTGACGTAGGCATGTGGGTTTTGTCACGGTTTCGGCCAATTTGTCGCATAACATCCGGGCTACCAGGAAAAACAGGTCCAGGGTTCAGTGGAAATCCCGGCTCCGGGTTTCCAGCCGGCCAAGCCAAGCAGAGAGATCGACCAGGCGCTTGGCGATCAGGTGGACGACCTCGCCTTCGACCTGCAATTGCCCGAAGACGCCGAGCAGCGTGGCGCCGAGCAGTTGGCGCCGCTGTTTGTCGACCAGTTGCGGGTGGACGACGACGTTCACTAGCCCGCTTTCGTCTTCCAGCGTGACGAAGACGATGCCGGTCGCCGTGCCCGGCCGCTGGCGGCCGACGACGATGCCGGCGGCGCGGACCAGGGCGCGGTGGCCGGCAGCTTTGAGGGCGATGGCGGGCAGGAAACGGCGTTCGCCGAGATGACTGCGGAGCAGCGTCAGCGGGTGGGTGCGCAGGCTCAGGCCGAGGTGCTTGTAGTCAGCGACCAGGTTTTCGCCTTCGTTTGGCGCCAGCAGCGGAGCGGCCGGCTCGGCCGGCGGCAGGCCGGCGAAGAGGTCGCCCTGCACGGCGGCCGCCGGCTTTTCGACGCTGGCCGCCCAGGCTGCCTGCCGGCGATGGCCGGCCAGGCTGCGCAGGGCGTCGGCCGCGGCGAGCAGGTCGAGATCGCGGCGGGCCAAGCCGGCGCGGGCGGCGAGATCGGCGACGTTCAAAAATGGCTGTTTTTTGCGGTCGACCGCGGCGATCCGCTCTGCTGCGCCCGCCGATAAACCGCCGATCTCGCGCAGGCCGAGGCGGACGGCACCGCTCTCGTCGAGCCGGCTGTCCCAGTCGCTGGCCATGACATCGGGCGGCAGCACGGTCACGCCGTGGCGGCGCGCATCCTGGACCAGCATCGATGGCGAGTAGAAGCCCATCGGCTGGCTGTTGAGCAGGCCGCACAGGAAGGCGGCCGGGTGGTGGCGCTTGAGCCAGGCCGAGGCATAGACGAGCAGCGCGAAGCTGGCGGCGTGCGACTCGGGGAAGCCGTATTCGCCGAAGCCCTGGATCTGCAGGATGATGCGCTCGGCGAAAGCGGCCGGCAGCCCGTTCGCCGCCATGCCGGCGCGCAGTTTGTGCTCGAACGGTTCCAGCCCGCCCTTGCGCTTCCAGGCGGCCATCGCCCGGCGCAGCTGGTCGGCCTCGCCGGGCGTGAAATTGGCAGCGACGACGGCCAGCTGCATGACCTGCTCCTGGAAGATGGGCACGCCGCAGGTGCGTTCGAGCACCTGGTCGACGGCCGGCGAGATGGTTTCGATGACCTCCCGGCCCTGCCGCCGCTTCAGGTAGGGATGCACCATGTCGCCCTGGATCGGGCCGGGGCGAACCAGCGCCACCTCGATAACCAGGTCGTAGAAATGGCGCGGCTTGAGGCGCGGCAGCATGGCCATCTGGGCGCGCGACTCGACCTGGAAGACGCCCATGCTGTCGGCGTGGCAGAGCATGGCGTAAGTTGCCGGGTCCTCGGCGGGGATGTCGCTCATTCGCCACCCCCCAGGAGTGCTTCCTTCGGGGCGCGGTCGACCCGAAATTTCGCTCAAAATCGCCAGCGTCCGGCGGATCGCCGTCAGCATGCCCAGGGCCAGGATGTCGACTTTCATCAGGCCCATCGCGTCGAGGTCGTCCTTGTCCCACTGGATCACGCTGCGCTCGGCCATCGCCGCGTTCTCGACCGGCACCAGCCGGGCCAGCGGGCCGCGCGCGATGACGAAGCCGCCGACGTGCTGGGTCAGGTGGCGGGGAAAGCCGCGCAGGGCGGCGGCGATGGCCAGCCACTTGTCGACGCGCGGCGCCTGCGGGTCGAGGCCGGCTTCGGCGAAACGCTGCGGCAATTGCTCGCGCTTGTCCCACCAGGCCAGCGAGGCGGTCAGCGCGTTGATCCGGGCGATGTCGAAGCCGAGCGCCCGGCCGGCGTCGCGCAGGGCGCCCCGGGTCCGCCAGGTGATCACCGCCGCGGCCAGCGCCGCCCGCTCGCGGCCGTATTTGCGGTAAATGTACTGGATGACCTCCTCGCGCCGCTCGTGCTCGAAATCGACGTCGATGTCCGGCGGCTCGCCGCGCTCCCTGGAGATGAAGCGCTCGAAGAGCAGCGCCGAGCGCGCCGGATCGACCTCGGTAACGCCGAGCGCGTAGCACACCGCCGAATTGGCCGCCGAGCCGCGCCCCTGGCACAGGATGCCCTGGCGGCGGGCGAAGCAGACGATGTCGTAAACGGTCAGGAAATACGCCTCGTAGGCCATCTCGGCGATCAGCTTCAACTCGTGCTCGATGCGCTGGCGAACGCTGTCGGGCACCCCGCCCGGGTAACGCCGGGCCAGCCCGCGCTCGGTTTCGGCGCGCAGGAAGGTGGCCGGCGTCTGGCCGGCCGGGACGATTTCCTCCGGGTACTCGTAGCGCAGCTCGTCGAGCGAAAAGGCGCAGCGGACGGCGATGGCCAGCGTCTCGGCGAGCAGTTCCGGCGGATAGAGGCGGGACAGGCGCAGCCGCGAACGCAGGTGGCGCTCGCCGTTCGGGAACAGCGCGTAGCCGGCGGCGAACACCGTCGTTTTCAGGCGCAGCGCGGTCAGCACGTCCTGCACCGGGCGCCGGGCCTTGACGTGCATGTGCACGTCGCCGGCGGCGACCAGAGGCAGGCCGCAGGCCTCGCCCAGCGCCTGCAGGCCGGCCAGCTTCGCCGCATCGTCCGGCCCGGTGTGCAGTTCGACAGCGATCCAGCAGCGGCCGGGAAAACGCTCGGCCAGCCAGCGCCCGTCGGCGACCCTGGGGCCAGATGTTGTTTCCATGGTCGCCGTCGCCTCCCCCGGCACCCACAGCACCAGGCAGTGGGGCACGGCACCGTTCGGCGCAATGTCGCACGGCAGGGCATTCAGGTCATGCCGCTGCAGCGTGTAGGCGCCCTTCCCGGCCCGCCGCCGGGCCAGCGTGATCAGCGCCGACAGGTTGCCGTAGCCCTCGCGGTTCATGGCCAGGAAAACCAGCTTCAGGCCGTCGACGGTCGTCATCTCGCTGCCGACGATCAGCTTCGGCCCGGCCTGGTTTTCACTGCCTTTCGCCGCCCGATGCGCCCGCACGACGCCGGCCAGCGAGCATTCATCGGTCAGCGCCAGCGCCCGGTAGCCCTGGGCGCGCCCCCGTTCGACCAGTTCCTCCGGATGCGAGGCGCCGCGCAGGAAGCTGAAATTGGACAGGCAATGCAACTCGGCGTAGTCGGGCAACGACATGGTTTCACCTCGGCCTGCTCAGGCGAACAGGCCGTGCAGGAACCAGCCGGCGGCGTCGCGAAAGATCCACGCCCGCTGGCCCTGCGGATTGCAGGCGATGAAATAGTCGCGCCGCAGGTCGCCGGCCGCCCCGCCCTCGCCTTCGTCCCACCAGCCGCTTTCCAGCCGCTCGCCGCGCGACAGCAGCCGGAGCGGACCGTGCCAGTGCGGGCTGCCGCCCCGCTCGGCCAGCGCCTGCGGCACCGGCAGCAGCCACAGCGGGCGATGGCGGCCGATGGCGCCGGCCAGCGATGCGGGACCGCCGGCAACGGGCCCTGCCCGATCCTCGCGCGACGGTGGCGGTACGACATCCGGACACGCCGCGGATGGGCCGGACGCCGCGGGGAAAGCCGTCGTTCCCACGCCCATCAAAGCAAGCTCCGTCCCTGCGGTCGACGGCAAAAAACGGCCCAAATCGAAAACCGCTTCCCGGCCCCGCGTCGCGCACTCCGGCCGATGGTCGGCCGCCTCGCCCAGGGCCTGCACCGCCCCCTCGCCGAGCCGGGCGCGCAGGCGTTCGAGGCAGGCCGGCGCCCCCTCGCCGGCGGCTGCCTGGGCGAACAAGCGGCCGCTTTCGCCGGGCCGGGCGACCAGTTCGTCGGCCTGCAGGCGCAGGGCCTCGACCGGATCGCGCAGTTGCAGGCGGCCGAGATGCTCGCGCAACAGGCGCCGGAAACGCCCCTCGTCGGCCGCCGGCTCGGCGAAATTGAGGGCCAGCGCCGTCGGCGGACCGTCGTCGTGGCGCAAGCACAGGGTGCACCGGCGGACCAGCAGCTGCCGGCCGTCCAACCACCCGGCCAGTGCCGCGAACAGACGCTGGCCGGCGAAGACCAGCGCCTCGGCCTGTTCGACGCGGGCCGGCAATTCGAGGTCGATGGCGAAGCTTTCCGGGAAGACGAAGGCCGCCTGCGGATCGGGCAATTCGCCCCAGGCCCGCGCCAGATCGTCGACCGGAGCGTGGCCGAGGCGCCGGCGCAAGCCGGCCGCCGGCAGCTGGCGCAGATCGCCCAGGCGGCGCAGGCCGAAGGATTCGAGCCGGTCGACGATGGCCGCCGGCCAGCCGGGGACGGTGCACGGCAAGGCCTCCAGCGCCGCCGCCAGGCCGGCCGCATCGACCGCCAGGCCACCGCCGGCCCGGGCCAGCCAGCGTGCCGCCAGTGGCCTCGGCGCCACCGCCCAGCGCACCGCATAGGCCTGCTCGGCACAACCGGCCAGGGCCGCCGCGACGATGGCCTCGGTGCCGCCGAACAGGCGCCGGCAACCGCCGATTTCGAGGAGCAGCGTGGCGGGCGGCTGTCGGCTGATGGTCGGCGTGAAACGCCCGGCCCAGCAGGCCAGGCTGTCCAGCGCCTGCTGTTCGCGCCCGGCATCGCGCTCGAAAACGGCCAGCCCGGGCTGCAGACCGAGCGCCGTCGACAGCTTCTGCCCGGCCCGGACCCCGGCCGCCAGCGCCGCCGCGTCGGCCACCGCCACCCGGCCGCCGGCGACGACCGCGCTAGGCGGCCGGCGCAGCGGCAAGGCCTCGATCGGCAGCAGCGGAAAATGCAGGGCCAGCCACAGCACGCGGGTTTCTCCCGGCAAAGGCAAGGGGACGGGGAACAGCCAGGGCGAGCGGCCGGGAAACCGGCCGGCCGCGCCGCTTGACGATGCGTAGCGAAAGATCGCCGTCGCCGCCGGCCAGGGCGACGCGCAGCGGCGCCGGTGACGGTGTCCGGAGGGCTGCGGTCGGCCGCCACAGGCAGGCGAAAACCGGCCGCCCCTCGGCGGCGACCTGCAGCCGGCGCAGCGCCCGGGCATCGATGCCAGCTTCCGGCCAGGCCAGCACGCCGGCAAAGCCGCCGCTGGCCAGCAACTGCTCGACGCACCAGCCGACCTGCCGGCCGGCGCCGACGACGACCAGGCGCTCCGGCGCCACCCCCGCCGCCGCCCAGGCCGGGGCATGCGGCAGCCAAGGCGGCGCCACCAGCGCCAGCCAGCCGCCGGCGGCCGACAGCCGGGCCAGGGCAGGCAAGAGCAGGCTCAGTTCACCGACACCGCTGCGGTCAACCAGAATTTCGGTCAAATTTCCGCGTGGCCAGCCGCCGCCCGGCAACTCGGCGTCGAGCTCGGCGTAGCCGCTCGGGATGGTCGCCGCCGGCAAGCTCGCCAGCGCGTCGCCGCGCCAGACATCGCCCCTGGCCAGCACGTCGGCCAGGGCAATTGGCGACGGCATGGCGTTCATCCTGAAAAACTGTCAGAACCTTCAACGCAGAGGCGCGGAGACAGCAGAGAAAATGCGGAGAAGATCAAATTGGCATCGCCCAGCGGGCGAACCGGCGATGCTCGGTTTTTCTCTGCGAAACGCCCTGGCTCTGCACCTCTGCGTTGAAAACTGCTGTCTTCAACGGGAGTTCCCGGGTTCATGACAGCTTCGACACCGCTCCGCGGATCAGGCCGACGGCGATGCCTTCGATGGCGAATTCGACTTCTTCCGGATTGACGACGATCGGCTCGAAATCGGGGTTCTCGGCGATCAGCCGGATCTGGCCGCCGCTGCGCTCGAGGCGCTTGACGGTGACTTCCTCGTCGAGGCGGGCGACGACGATCTGACCGTCGCGGACCTGGGTGGTCTTGTGCACGGCGAGCAGGTCGCCGTCGAAGATGCCGGCGTCGATCATCGACAGGCCGCGCACCTTGAGCAGGAAATCGGCTTTCGGCGAGAACAGCCCGGCATCGAGCGCGTAGCGGCCCTGCACGTTCTCGACGGCGAGGATGGGCGAACCGGCGGCGACGCTGCCGATCAGCGGCAGGCCGAGCTGCTCGACCAGCCGGATGCCGCGCGCCGAGCCGGGTTCGAGCGTGATGGCGCCCTTCTTGGCGAGCGCCTTGAGGTGGTCTTCGGCGGCGTTGGGCGACGCGAAGCCGAAGGCACTGGCGATTTCTGCCCGGGTCGGCGGCGCGCCGAGCACTTCCAGCGTGTTTTTGATGAAGTCGAGAATTTCCTGCTGGCGTGGCGTGAGTTTCATGGCCTGTCTCCGCTAAAAACCGATGCCTGTATTTTTGTACAGTAATCGGTTTTTGGCAAGCGAAGAATCGGTTACCATGCCGCCTTCAGGAGCCAACCGGAACCCAGCATGAAACTGCAGCATCTCGCCATCGGCGACCGCTTCGAATACGAGGGCAGGATTTTCGTCAAGACCGGGCCCTTGACGGCCAGCAGCGACCAGGGCGGGCAGCAGATGATACCGCGCTACGCCATGCTCAAGCCGCTCGGTGCTACGCCGCCGGCCGGCCCCGGCGCCACCGTCCGGACGCTGCAGGCGGCGACGGTGCTGGCCGCCTTCGACGCCTTCGTCGGGCAATGCCGGCCGCTGGTACGCCCGGAAGACCAGCCGGCGCTGGACGCCGCCCGCCAGCGCTTTCTCGACGCGCTGGGCTGACCACCCCGGCCCGCCATCAGGCCGGATTGGCCACCGGCCGTACCACCGGCGCCTCGCGGATGGGCAGATTGATGACCGCCGCCATCGCCGCCAGCGCCATGTCGGAGTACCACATCCAGCTGAAATCGCCGAACCGGGTGATGGCCAGGCCGCCCAGCCAGGCACCGAGGAAGCCGCCGATCTGGTGCGACAGCAGGGTCAGCCCGAACAGCGTCCCCAGGTAGCGCACGCCGAACAGCTTGCCGACGATGGCCGCCGTTGGCGGCACGGTAGCCAGCCAGGTGAAGCCGAGGCCGGCGGCAAAAATGTAGAAGGTCCATTCGGTGCGCGGCATCAGCAGATACCACCCGACCAGCAGCGCCCGCGAAGCGTACATCGCGGCCAGCACGTACTTGCTGCGGTAGCGGGCGACGCAGCTGCCGGCGTAGAGGCTGCCGAAGATGTTGGCCAGGCCGATGATGGCCAGCGACCAGCTGGCCACCGTCGGCGGCAGGCCGCACAGCGCCACCTCGCCGGGCAGGTGGGTGACCAGGAAGGCGATGTGGAAGCCGCAGGTGAAGAAGCCGAGATGCAGCAGCAGGTAGCTGGGGTCGCCCATCGCTTCGGCCACCGCATGGCGCAGGCCGCGATCTTCCGTGGCGTGCGCCACCGGCGCCACCTCGCCCTTGGTCAGGCGGCCGACCAGCGGCAAGGCGGCCAGCACCATCAGCGCCATCGACCACATGGCGCCCATCCAGCCGAAGGCCTGGATCAGCTTCTGCAGCACCGGCGCGAAGACGAACTGGCCAAACGACCCGCCGGCGTTGATGACACCCGAGGCGGCGCCGCGCGATTCGAGCGGCAGGCGCTGGGCGGCGGCGCCGATCAGCACCGAGAAACTGCCGGCGCCGGAACCGATCGCCGAGAACAGGCCGAGCGTCACCACCAGCCCGAAGCCGGTGCCGATGAAGGGGGTCAGCGCGCTGCCCAGGGCCAGCAGCAGCAGGCCGCCGATGAGCACGCTGCGCGGCCCGTAGCGGTCGGCCACGGCGCCGGCCACCGGCTGGATGGCGCCCCAGGTGAATTGGGCCACGGCCAGCGCGAAGCTGATCGTCGCCACGCCCAGCCCGGTGGTCGCGTCGAGCGGCGCCACGAACAGGCCGAGCGACTGGCGGGCGCCCATCGTCACCATCAGGATGCCGGCCGCGGCCAGCGTGGTCATCAGCACTTCGGGGCGGCGCAGGCTGTGGAACATGAATCGGCTCTCCATCAATGAATGGCTTCACTATAGTTGCCAAAACATGTGCAATAAAGCCGATAATCTGTGCCATATCGTCAACGAATCATTGACACATGCGTACACTCGCCGCCTGGGAAAGCTTCGTCAAAACCGTCGAACACGGCAGCATGGCCGCCGCCGCCCGCCGCCTCGACTGCACGCGGGCGCAAATCAGCAAGCAGGTCGCCGAACTCGAACGCGAACTCGGCGTGCGCCTCTTCGAGCGCTCGACCCGCGCCCTGCGCCTGACCCCGGCCGGCGAGGCCTTTCACCCGCACGCCCTGCGCACCCTGGCGGCGCTGGCCGACAGCCGCATCGCCCTGAGCAACCTCGGCGACACGCCGCGCGGCCTACTCCGCATCAGCGCCTCGGTCACCTTCGGCCGCCTGCACATCGCCCCCCTGCTCCCCGGGTTCACCGAACGTTACCCGGAACTGGAATGCGAACTGGTGCTCGACGACCAGTCGCACGACCTGATCGACGGCAACATCGATCTCGTCCTGCGCCATACCCGCCTGCCGCCGGACGATGCCGTCGCCCGCAAGCTGGTCGCCCTGCGCCGCGTGCTGTGCGCCACGCCGGGCTATCTGGCGGCGCACGGCTGCCCCGAAACGCCGGCCGACCTGGTCCGCCACCGCTGCTTCCGCTACCTGCTGCCGGGCGAAGCGCCGGTCATCGAACTGCGCGACGCCGCCGGCCAGCACCAGCGCATCGCCGCCAGTAGCCGTTTCCGCTTCAACAACATCGACTGCATCCTCGACGCGACGCTGGCCGGCCATGGCATCGCCGTGCTGCCCACCTACCTGTGCGGCCCGGAAATCCGCGCCGGCCGGTTGGCCACCGTGCTCGACGATTACGAGCCGGTAACCGGCTTCGGCCAGCACCTCTACGCCTGCTACCTGCCCAACCGCGGCCGCCTGCCGAAAGTGCGCGTCTTTCTCGACGCGCTGAGCCAGCGCTTTGCGCCGCAACCGCCGTGGGAGACGTTCAGGGCCGGCCCTTGAAGGCAGTCGCCATCAGGTCGGCAGATCGAAGCCCTTGAGCTTGCGGTACATGTCGACGGCGTAGGAATCGGTCATGCCGGCGACGAAATCGGCGACCTGCAGCAGGCGGAGGTAGGGGTCGGCCTGCGGTTCGCCGCCGTGGCCGAGGAACTGGGCGGGCAGCAGCTTGAGCAGCATGCGTTCGCGCGTCGTGAACCGGCCGTGCCCGGCCCGGGCCTCGACGGCGTCAGTGAACAGGCCGAGCAAGGCGCCCAGCACCTCGAAACCGGCGGTTTCGATTTCCAGCGCCGGGCGGGCGTTGTAGATGGTTTCCTTGGCCAGCTTGAGAATGGCCTGCAAGGGAACGGCAATCGGCGACTGGCCGAGCAGTTCGTCGTCGAAGGCGCCGCTCAGGATGGCTTCCTCGTTTTCCAGGAAGACCGCGGCGGCGCTTTCCAGCAGGCAACCGATGGCCTTGGCGCGCAGGTATTCGAGGCGTTCCTTCGGGTCGTGCAGGCGCTCCAGCCGGCGGCCGCTGACCGTGTTGCCGGCCAGGTCGGCGAGCAGGCACTCAGCGTCCTTGTAGGGCACGAAGCCAAGTTTGGCGGCGTCTTCGAGATCGACGATCAGGTAGCAGGTGTCGTCGGCCACTTCGACCAGGAAAGCCAGCGGATGGCGCCGCCAGGCGGTATTTGGAATTCGCTCGATTAATCCGGTCGACCGCGCGACTCTCTGGAAGGCCTCGGCATCGTGCTGGAAAAAGCCGAATTTCTTGCCGCTCTTGCCGTCGAGTTCGGCCGCCAGATGCGACGGGCGCGGGTACTTGGTGAAGGTGGCGAGCACCGCGCTGGTCAGCTGTAAACCGGGGTTGGCCGGGCTCTGCAGGCGGGTGACGATGCGAAAGCCCTGGGCATTGCCCTCGTAGCGCTCGAAATCGGCGCGCTGGGCGGGTGTGAAGGGATGGCGGTCGAGCAGGCCGGAGGTCCTGAACCATTCGCGGATGGCGTCCTCGCCGGCATGGCCGAAGGGCGGATTGCCAATGTCGTGGGCCAGGCAGGCGGCGGCGACGATCGCCCCGAAATCGCCCGATTCGACGTGCTGCAGGCCGTGCCGGGCGATGATCTCGCGGCCGACCACGGCACCCAGCGAACGGCCGACGCAGCTGGCCTCCAGGCTGTGCGTCAGGCGGGTGCGCACGTAGTCGCTCTTCGACAGCGGGAAGACCTGGGTCTTGTCCTTCATCCGGCGGAAGGCGGAGGTGAACACGATGCGGTCGTAGTCCTGCTGGAAAGCCGTGCGCTCGGCCGTCCCCGGCGCCTTGCCGGCGCCCAGGCGCTCGCTCGACAGCAGTTTTTCCCAGATTTTCCGTTTGCCCATGATCCGCGGTTTCGACGATGCGATGGGCTGCGAGTTTACTCCGCTTCGTACTCCGCTTCGAGCGAAGCCCGCACGTTATCGGGCAAAGGCACCGATTTTCCGGTCTGCGTATCCATCCAGACCACCTTGGCGGCACCTTGGGCATAAAGGCGCTCATCGCCCTCGATGCGCATTTCGACGTAGGTCTGGCAGCTGGAGCGGCCGACCGCCCCGACGAAGGTGCGCACCTCGACCATGCCCGGGTAATTCATCGGAATCAGGAAGGTACAGCTGGCATTGATGATCACCGGCCCCGCCCCGCCCGGGCGGACGGGTACCTGCAAGCCCTCGCTCCACTCGACCCGGGCCTGCTCCATGTAGCGGAAATAGACAGTGTTGTTGACATGCCCGTAGGCGTCCATGTCGCCCCAGCGGATGGGCATCCTGGTGACGTGGATGAGCTTTTTCTTGTGTTCCATAAACCTGAATACTAGAGTGGTGTTGATCAATGCGTTTCCATACTGTACCGTATTGAAACCAGCCGAACAATAACATCAGGAGACAACATGGAACGCGAATCCATGGAATTCGACGTCGTCATCGTCGGCGGCGGCCCGGCCGGCCTGGCCGCGGCGATTCGCCTCAAGCAACTGGCCGCCGCAAGCGGTAGCGAGATCACCGTCTGCCTGATCGAGAAAGGCGCTGAGATCGGCGCCCACATTCTCTCCGGCGCAGTCATGGACCCGCGCGCCCTGAGCGAACTGCTGCCCAACTGGCAGGAAAACGGCGCGCCGCTCAATGCCCCGGTCTCTGAAGACCGTTTCTTCATCCTCTCCGAAAGCGGCGCCACCCGGGTGCCGAACAGCCTGTTGCCGCAGTGCTTCCATAACGAGGGCAACTACGTCATTTCGCTGGGCAACGTCTGCCGCTGGCTGGGCGAACAGGCCGAGGCACTGGGGGTGGACATCTTCCCCGGCTTCGCCGGCGCCGAGGTGCTGTTCGATGAGAACGGCGCGGTGAAAGGCGTCGCCACCGGCGACATGGGCCGCCTGCACGACGGCTCGGAAGGGCCAAACTTCCAGCCCGGCATGGAACTCCACGGCAAATACACCTTCTTCGCCGAAGGCTGCCGCGGCCACCTCGGCAAGCAGCTCGAAGCGAAATTCAAGCTGCGCGACGGCGTCGATCCGCAAACCTATGGCATCGGCCTCAAGGAATTGTGGGAAATCGACCCGGCCAAGCACCAGCTGGGCCTGGTCATCCACAGCGGCGGCTGGCCGATGCAGCCGGATACCTACGGCGGAGGCTTCCTCTACCACCTGGAAAACAACCAGGTCGCCGTCGGCTTCGTCGTCGGCCTCGGCTACAGCAACCCGCACCTGTCGCCCTACGAGGAATTCCAGCGCTACAAGACGCATCCCGAAATCCGCCAGTTCCTCGAAGGCGGCAAGCGCGTCGCCTACGGCGCCCGGGCGCTCACTGCCGGCGGCCTGCAATCCCTGCCCAGGCTGGTTTTCCCGGGCGGCGTGCTGGTCGGCGACGATGCCGGCTTCCTCAATGCGGCGCGCATCAAGGGCTCGCATTGCGCCATCAAGTCCGGCTCGCTGGCCGCCGAGGCCTGCTTCGCGGCGCTGGCTGCCGAACGCCAGCACGACGAACTGACCGCCTATCCGGAAGCCTTCCGTAACAGCTGGCTGTTCGACGAGCTGCACCGGGCGCGCAACTTCAAGCCGTGGATGAACAAGGGCCTGAAACTCGGCTCGATCATGTTCGGCATCGACCAGATGGTCTTCGGCGGCAAAGCGCCGTGGACGCTGCACAACACCACGCCCGACCATGCCAAGCTGAAGCCGGCCGCCGAGTGCGAACCCATCGCCTACCCGAAACCGGACGGCGTGCTCACCTTCGACCGCCTGTCCTCGGTCTTCCTGTCGAGCACCAACCACGAGGAAGACCAGCCCTGCCACTTGCAGCTCAAGGACGCCGACGTGCCCGTCGCCGTCAATCTCGCGCAATTCGACGCCCCCGAGCAGCGCTACTGCCCGGCCGGCGTCTATGAAATTCTCCGCGACGAAAACGGGAAAAACCCGCGCCTGCAGATCAACGCCCAGAACTGCGTGCACTGCAAGACCTGCGACATCAAGGACCCGACGCAAAATATCAACTGGGTAACGCCACAAGGTGGCGAAGGGCCAACCTATCCGAACATGTGATGCTTTATAATTCGGCGGCTAAACCCCTTAGGGAGAACATCAAATGGGCTTTCTCGCCGACAAGAAAATTCTGATCACCGGTCTGCTGTCCAAGCATTCCATTGCCTATGGCATCGCCAAGGCCTGCCATCGCGAAGGCGCCCAACTGGCCTTCTCGTACCAGAACGAGCGCTTCCTCGAGCGCATCACCAAGTTCGCCGCCGAATTCGACAGCACCCTGGTCTTCCCGCTCGACGTGTCCAGCGACGAACAGATCACCGGCCTGTTCACCGAGCTGGCCAAGAGCTGGGACGGTCTCGACGGCCTGGTCCATTCCATCGCCTACGCCCCGACCGAAGCGATCGAAGGCGATTTCCTGAACGGCATCTCGCGCGATGCCTTCCGCGTCGCCCACGAGATTTCCTCGTACAGCTACCCGGCGCTGGTCAAGGCCGCCCGGCCGATGATGCAGGGCCGCAAGAGTTCGGCGCTCGCCCTCTCCTACCTCGGCGCCGAACGCACCATGCCCAACTACAACACCATGGGCCTGGCCAAGGCCAGCCTCGAAGCGGCCACCCGCTACCTGGCCTTCTGCCTCGGCCCTGAAGGCATCCGCGCCAACGCCATCTCGGCCGGCCCGATCAAGACGCTGGCCGCTTCCGGCATCGGCAACTTCGGCAAACTGCTTGCCTACAACTCGCACAACGCCCCGCTGCGCCGCAACGTGACCATCGAGGAGGTCGGCAACGCCGCCGCCTTCATGCTCTCCGACCTGGCCAGCGGCATCACCGGCGAGATCATGTACGTCGATGGCGGCATGAACACCGTCGCCCTCGGCAACGCCGAGCCGCTTCCGGCCTGATTTACCGGCGACTGCAGAACTCCCGCGGTCAACCGGAAAAAAGCCCGAAAATCGAAAAAACGCCGACCGGTCAAAAACCGGTCGGCGTTTTCTTTTGCCCGCCGAATCGACTGAGCGGGGCTGAGCGCCCGAATCCGGGCGCAAAAAAAGTGGGCCGTCAGCCCACTTTTTCTGTCCTGCCGTTCGCTTAGCGATCCTTGGCCAGCAGGGCCGACTGGTTGACCTCGACCTTGTACCGGCTGCGCAAGGCGTCCAGGTAATGCCGGGTTTCTTCCTGGGTGACCAGGTTGCCCAGTTGCTTGAGCATCCCCTGCCGGGTGGCGGCATCCAGTTGCTCGCCGGCCAGCACCTTGTTCAGCTTGAACAGCGCATAACCGGTACCCGGCAGTTCGACGCCGGCGTAGGCCGGCAGCTTGCCGGTTTCCATGCGGAAAATCGCCTGGGCGGCCGGCGGCGGCAACTGGCGCGCCGTCATGCGCGAAACGGTTTTGGCGGCCGCCCAGTTCAGGCCGTCTTCGCCCTTTTTCAGCGCCTCGAGCCGTGCTTCACCGTCCTTGACGGCCAGGGCCTGGGCTTCCTGGCGCTTGAGCATGGTTTCGATGCTGGCCTTGACGCCGTCGAAGGGCTGCAGCGTCGCCGGCTTGTACTCGGCGACGCGCGCCGCAACCAGGGTGTTCGGGGCGATTTCGACGGCCTCGGTGTTGCGCTTGTTCTTCACCGCGTCGTCGGAGAACAGAGCCTTGAGGAGCTTTTCATTGGCCATCGCAACATTGGCTGGATTCGGCTGGCGGGTCAGCCAGTCGGATTGCTCGATGCGCAGCTTGAAGCGCTCGGCGACCGGCTTGAGGCTGTCCGACTGCTCGTAGACCATGTTGCTGAAGGCTTCGGCCGCTTCGGCGAACTTGCGCGAGGCGCCGGTCTTCTTCAGTTCGGCTTCGATTTCACTGCGGACTTCGGCCAGCGGTTTTTCCTTGGCGGCATGAACACCGGTCAGCTTGATGATGTGGAAGCCGAAATCGGATTCGACAACGCCCGATATCTCGCCTTCCTTGAGGCCGAAAGTGGTGTCCTCGAAGGACTTGACCATCATGCCGCGCCCGAAGAAGCCGAGATCGCCGCCCTTGGCCGCCGAACCGGGATCGTCGGAGTTCTTCTTGGCGAGATCGGCGAAGGCGGCCGGGTTCTTGCCGATTTCCTTGAGCAGTTCGTCGGCCTTGGCTTTGGCCTTGTCCTTGCCAAGCTTTTCCGAGGCGATCAGGATGTGGCTGGCCCGGCGCTCCTCGGCCGACTGGTAGCGATCCTTGTGGCCTTCGTACCAGGCCTTGATCTCGGCCTCGCTCACCGCCAGTTCGGCGCTGATCGCTTCCATCGACAGGACGACGTATTCCGCCTTGGCCTGCTCCGGCACCTCGAACTGCTTGCCGTTGGCGTCATAAAACTTGCGGGCGGCATCGTCGGCCAGCTTGACCTTGTCGAGATAGGCTTCGAGGCCCAGGCGATATTCGACGATCTCGCGCTTCTCGGTCTGCATGGCCAGGATGCGATCGCTGACCGAGCGGGCGACGAAACCGGACTGCCCGACGGCGCCGACCAGTTGCTGCAGCGTCAAATCCTGGCGCAGTTGGGCCTCGAAGCCGGCCGGGCTCATGCCCTGGTTGCGCAAGGCCGCTTCGTAGCGGTCGACGGAAAATTTGCCATCAATCTTGAAGGCGTCGATTTCGCCGATGGTCTGGCGGATCATCTCGTCGCTGACCACCATGCGGTTCTTGGTGGCCTCGAGCATCAACAGGCGACGGTTGATCAGGTCGTCAATAATTGCCTGGCGGGCCTCCGGGTCGTCGAGCAGTTTCGGATCGAACTGCTCACCCATCTGGGTGCGCAGGCGCTCGCTTTGTTCGCGCAGGGTTTGCTGGAATTGCTGCTGGGAAATGTTGGTGCTGCCGACGGTAGCCACGTCGCCGCCGGTGCTGCCTCCCTTCATGTACGAATCGAGCCCGAAAAAGGCGAAAGGCAGGATGATCAGCGCCAGGAAGACCTGGACGATGCGTTTGTTGTTGCGGACTGCGTCAAACATGAGCAGAAAATCCTTGGAATGCGTTCAAAAAGGCAAAAGCCGCTTGCCAAAAAGGGCCAATCATACCGTAGTTTGCCGGCCGCTCATTTGATTTGGCCAGCGGAAAAGATCATCCCCAGCCGGCGTACGGCGTCCTCGATGGCCGGCGTATGCGGGTTGCCGCAGTTCAGGCGCAAGCAATTGCCATACATGCCGCTGGCCGAAAACAGCTCGCCCGGCATGTAAGCCAGTTGCCCGGCGATGGCCTCGCCGAACAGCGCCATGGTATCGATCTCCTTCGGCAACTCGACCCACAGCACGAAACCGCACTGCGGCTGGGCGATGCGCGTCGCCGCCGGGAAATACCGGCTGACTGCCAGGCGCATGGCCTCGACCTGGCCCTGGTAGGCCCGGCGCAGGCGGCGCAGATGACGCTCGTAGGCGCCCGATTCAAGGTATTCGGCAAGCACGCGCTGGGTGATCGGGTTGGTGGCGCCGCTGGTGATCGTCTTCTGCAAGGCGACAGCCGGCCGGTAGCGCCCGGCGGCAACATAGCCGACGCGCAGCGCCGGCGACAGGCTCTTCGAGAACGACGCGCAGAGCATGACGTTGCCGGCCCGGTCGAAAGCCTTGATCGGCCACGGCCGCTCGCTGCCCGGGTGGAGGTCGCCATAGATGTCGTCCTCGATCACTGCCACGCCCCGGCTGGCCATCAGCTCGGCCAGGCGGCGCTTGTTGTCGTCCGGCATCACGCAGCCCAGCGGATTGCTGCCGTTCGAGACGAGCAGGCAGGCCTTCACCTGGCTGCTGCGGGTGGCCAGGTCGAGCGCTTCGACCGACAGGCCGGTGCGCGGATCGGTCGGGATCTCAAGCGCCTTCAGGCCGAGCGTTTCGAGCAGCTGGAGCATCAGGTAATAGGCCGGCGACTCGACGGCGACGGTATCGCCCGGCCGCGTCACCGTCCGCAGGCAGAGGCCGAGCGCCTCGGTGCACGAATTGGTGATGACGAATTCATCGGCGGCCAGCGGCCCGCCCCACGCCAGCGAACGGCGAACCAGTTGGCGAACCAGGGCCGAGTCGTCCATGGCCAGATGGCTGACGCTGGCCAGCAATGCCGGGTGGCGGCGGGCAACGCCAGCGTACAGTCGATGCAAAGCGGCCAGCGGCAACAGCTCGTAAGCCGGCAGGGCGGCACCGAGCGGCGCCACGCCCGGCCGGTTGCCGGCCTGCATAACCCGGACCAGGCGCTGCGAGATATCGACCGGCATCGCCGACTCCGGCGGCGAGCGCAACTCCGGCTCGGCATGGCGGGCGACGGCGCGCCGGACGTAATAACCGGATTGCGGCCGGGCTTCGACCAGGCCGCGGTCCTCCAGCTGGCGCAAGGCCTGGACGACGGTCGACACCGACAGCCGGCGGTCGCGCGACAAACGCCGCACCGACGGCAAACGTTCGCCGCAAGCCAGCACGCCACCGGCGATCAGGCCGGCCAATTCGCCAGCCAGTTGCTCGTACAGCAAGGTTTCCATGGGATTCACCAATCCATTACAGATAGCCGGATCGCCGACAAGCACAGTTGGCGGTTTGCACAACTGTGCCGGCAACAATTCAAATTTATTGCAACTGTACCACCCATTGCCTCCGCCCTACACTGCTCCAACCAAGCCAAGGAGCACGCGATGAACATCAAGCTGGGAAACAGCGAACTCTGCCTCAGACCGGGCCAGCCGATCGGCCTGCGCGGCGCGGCCGGACTGGGCATTCGCTGCATCGCGGGAACGGTGTGGATCACCTCGCCGGGCGAACCCACGGACATCTTCCTCGAAGCCGGCGGGTTTCATCGCATCCAGGGGCCAGGCCTGACCTTGGTCGAGAGCTTAGGCGACGGACGGATCGGACTCACGTGGCCAGAGCACGAAAGCGAAGGCAAGCGATGGCTGGCCGCGCCAGGCCGCCGGCTCAAAGACTGGGCAGCGATGCTGGGCAGTAAACCGGCGATCAGTCGAACAGCCCGGGCTGCATCGGCAGCAGGTTCTCCTGCTTGACCGTCAGGCGAACCGGCACCCCCTGCTTGCCGATCGCCTCGACCACCATGCGGCCGCCCGAAGCTTCGGCAATGACCCGGACGTTACGGGTCGACTGGCTGCTCCGGCCGCGATAAGTCGCCACCGTTCCCGCATCGGGTAGCCAGGGAGATTTGGCGCGTGGCATGGGGGGTGGCCTTTGGCGAAGTGATGGGCAAGGCTAACGCCGACGGCCCGAAATAAAACTACTGTACATTCATACAGCCTTCGGATAATGTTCGGCCATGGCCAGATTACTGGCTATCCATACAGTTATTCACGCAAGCTACCGGAGGTCGACATCATGGAACGCATTCAGAAACTGTTCGAACTGCTGGCCGGCATCTCGGCCGCCGAAGACGCCCGTCTGGCCCGCGCCCGGGCCATTTTCAGCGCCCCCGGCCCGGACCTCGCCGCCCTGCAGACACCGGCCTGCTGGCGTCGCAAGCAGCGCATCGGCCACCATTGAAAAAGGCAGCCGCAGCTGCCTTTCGGGAACGCCGGGGACGGCCCCTCAGAACTCGTCCTTGACCGTCGGGAAGCCCAGGGCGTCCCAATCCAGCATGCCGCCGCGATAGTAGTAGATGCGGTCGGGCGGGAAGCCGTCGCGCACCATGGCGGCGATGGCCGTCGGGCTCTGCGGGCAGACCGGGCCGTTGCAGAAGGCATAGACTTTCTTGGCCTTGCTGCAATCCCACTTGCCGGCAGCCTTGCTGCAGCCCAGTTCGTCCATGCGGCCGGCGACCAGGGTGTAGGGGATGTGGTAGGAATTGGGGATCGTCCCCTTGATCCGGTCGTCCGGTTCGCGCATGTCGACGATCATCGCCTCCTTGTCGTTCATGGCGTTGAGCATTTCGATCTCGCCCACCGGATGAACGCCGGGCACCGGGACCAGCGGCTGCAGCCAGCCCTTGTTCTTGGCGCAGGGCGTCATGGTCCGGGTGATGACGAACGGTCCGTTCTTGGTTTGCACGACGAACTGCTTGTCCTCGCCGATGATGCGCAGCAATTCCTTTTCTTCGGCCTGGACGCCGAGCAATGCGGCACACAGCCCGGCCAGCAGCAGAACTTTTTTGATCATGGGTTTTCCTCCGGATTAGAATTTTTCGGCGCAAATATAAGCGTTTATTTATATATTAATTTAATAATTGACTTTTGGGTAATCCATCGACGATGACGGCAGGCATTACATTTTTCGATCGATTTTGCCGTCGACCGCAGCATCCTCATCGGAACCCACGATCCGCCCGGGCTGCGGCATAATTCAGCCTTGCCGGGGGGAAGAACCATCCGGCCGGTTACCACCTGCAGCAGGAGAATCACCCGATGAAGCGCATTGACATTGATGGCGCGATACGTTCGCACACCCTATGGCGTCGCCAATTTCTCAACGCCTTCGCCGGCGGCAGCTATGCCGACATGCCGCTTTCCGAACACCGCAGCTGCCGCCTGGCCCAGGCCTTGGGCGAGGCCGAGGGGCTGGCCGCGGACTCCGCCGACTTTCGCCGACTGGTCGCCGTGCACGACCGTTTTCACGCCCTGGCCGACGAAATCGTCGACCTCAGCAACAACGGCCTGGCCGATTCGGCCGACCTGCTCTTGCCGGAACTCGCCGAAGCCTCGCACCGGCTGGTCAACGAACTCGACAAGCTGCGCATCTACCGCGAGGCACTGAGCGGCGACTGCTGCCCTGTCCCCGAACGACGCTGATCCCCCGCCCGGCCGTCGCCACGTTGGCCCCATCGGGACACCGTTTCGGCCTCACTAATCCTCCCGTGTCCGCCGCCCGGCCTTGATGGCCGAACGCCGGCTCTTGCTCTCCAGACGCCGCTTCACCGAACTGTAGGTCGGTTTGGTCGGCCGTCGCCTGGCCGGCAGCGTGGCCACGCTGGCCACCAGCATCTCCAGCCGGCGCATGGCCTCGGCCCGGTTCTTTTCCAGGCTGCGGAATTCCTGCGCCTTGATGACCACCACGCCATCCTTGCTGATACGCTGATCGCCCAGCCGCAGCAAGCGCTGGCGAATCTCCTCGGGCAGCGAGGAGGCGGCGATGTCGAAACGCAGATGCACGGCATTCGACACCTTGTTGACGTTCTGCCCGCCGCACCCCTGGGCGCGAATCGCGGTGATCTCGATCTCGTCGGGCGGAATGGAAATTAAGGGCGGCATGACGGCATCCGGTGGTGAACAGCCGCCAGTGTATGCCGCCCATCGCCCCGGCCAATCGACAGGCGCAAAAAAGCCGGCCAGCGGCCGGCTTGCCTGCAGATCCGCAAACTTACTTGTTACTTGACGGCGTCGGCTTCGCACTTCTTCATGAAAGCCTTCTTGGCAGCGCCGGCCAGCGGCTTGCCGTTCTTGCCCACGGCTTTTTCTTCGCAGGCCGACGGGGCGGCAGTGCCGCCCTGGCATTTCTTCATGAAAGCCGTCTTGGCAGCCCCGGCCAGCGGCTTGCCCGACTTGCTCACCGCCTGCGCTTCGCAATCGGCAGCCGGCGCCGCGGCGGGCGCCTGGGCGTAGGCGACATTGACGGCAAACAGGGCAAGCAGCGCGGTCGACAAAATCTTTTTCATCACGGAATACTCCTTGTTGGACAGGCAGGACGCCTAGGGCTCTCAACGCCGCGGCCATCCGCGACGTTGACGGATGAATAAAACTTTACAAAGCCGGCCGTGTCAAGCGGCACGCTTCTGCTCGGCGGCAGCCTCTTCGCGCACCCGCCTGGCCTCGTCGAGCAGATAGCGCTGGTAATCTTCGAGATCGCCGTCAAAAGGACCGACGCCGCCCTTGGAAACCAGCCAGAACTCGTCGCAAACCGAGCGCAGCAGGGCGCGGTCGTGGCTGACCAGCATCACCGTGCCTTCGAACTCGTTGAGGGCAACGGCCAGCGCCTCGCGGGTGTTGAGGTCGAGGTGGTTGGTCGGTTCGTCGAGCAGCAGCAGGTTGGGCCGTTGCCAGACGATCATGCACAGCACCAGGCGCGCCTTTTCGCCGCCGCTCATGGTGCCGACGGCCTGCTTGACCATGTCGCCGCCAAAATTGAAGGTGCCGAGGAAGTTGCGCAGTTCCTGCTCGCGACCCGGCACGTTGTTGCGGCCGGAGGCGATGGCTTCCTTGGCCAGGCGGACCATGTGTTCGAGCGGGGTGTCCTGCGGGCGCAGCACGTCGAGTTCCTGCTGGGCGAAGTAGCCGATGTTGAGGCCCTTGCCTTCGGTGACTTCGCCGCTGATCGCCTTGAGGTCGCGGGCGATGGTCTTGACCAGCGTGGACTTGCCCTGGCCGTTGGCGCCGAGGATGCCGATGCGCTGACCGGCCATGACCGAGCGGTTGATGCCGCGCACGATGACGGTCGGCGGCGCTTTTGCCATGCCAGCGGCCGGAGCATCTTCCGGCGGCGGATAGCCGATGCTGACATCGACCAGCGACAGCATCGGGTTGGGCAGGTTCTGCGGCTCCTGGAATTCGAAGCTGAATTCGGCCTCGGCCAGCACCGGCGCGATTTTTTCCATGCGGTCCAGCGCCTTGACCCGGCTCTGCGCCTGCTTGGCCTTGCTCGCCTTGGCCTTGAAGCGGTTGATGAAGGACTGCAGGTGGGCGATCTTCTCCGCCTGGCGGGCGGCGGTGGCCTGTTGCAGCACGATCTGCTCGGCGCGCATGTCTTCGAACTTGCTGTAGTTGCCGCCGTAGCGGACCAGCTTGGCGTTGTCGATGTGCAGCGTGACGCCGGTGATGGCGTCGAGGAATTCGCGGTCGTGGCTGATCATGATCAGCGTGCCCGGGTAGCGTTTCAACCAGGCCTCGAGCCAGACCAGGGCATCGAGGTCGAGGTGGTTGGTCGGCTCGTCGAGGAGCAGGATGTCGGACGGACACATCAGGGCGCGGGCCAGTTGCAGGCGCATGCGCCAGCCACCGGAGAAACTGTTGACCGGGTTGTGCAGTTCGCTGACCTTGAAGCCGAGGCCGAGGATCAGCGACTGGGCGCGCGCTTCGGCGTCGTGCTCGCCGGCATCGTTGAGCGCCATGTAGGCCTCGGCCATGCGCATGCCGTCGTCGCTGGCTTCGGCAGCGGCCACCTCATTGCGGGCAGCGAGCAGTGGCGTGTCGCCGTCGATGACGAAATCGGTGGCGCTCTGCTCGGTTTCCGGCATCTCCTGCGCCACCTGACCCATGCGCCATTGTTTCGGGATCGAGTAGTCACCGCCATCCTCGTGCAGCGTGCCGTTGAGCAGGGCGAACAAGGTCGATTTGCCGGCGCCGTTGCGGCCGACCAGGCCGACCTTCTCGCCCGGGTTGATGGTGACCGAGGTCTTGTCGAGCAACACTTTCGAGCTGCGACGCAGGGTAACGTTCTTGAGGATGATCATGGGCAGTTCATTCCGAATGAGGCGAGTTTGATGGCCGCTACCGGCATGCCGGTAAGCGACTGATGATTCATGCCGGCGAGTTCCCGGTCACCTCGCATGGCGCACCGGTGGCGCGGCAGTCGATGCCGGCCGCGCCAAAAAAGAACGCCGCGGCTATCCCCGCGGCGTTCCCTCGCGCCGGCCGGATGTTTACCCGACCCAGCGCCGGGCGTTGCGGAACATCCGCATCCAGGGGCTGTCTTCGCCCCAGTTTTCCGGGTGCCAGGACATCTGTACGGTACGGAAGACGCGCTCCGGGTGCGGCATCATGATGGTAAAGCGACCGTCGGCCGTGGTCACCGCCGTCAGGCCGCCCGGCGAACCGTTCGGGTTATACGGATAGACTTCGGTCGGCTCGCCCTTGTTGTCGACGTAGCGCACTGCCGACAGGCACTTGGCCTGGTCGTCAGCGTTGGCGAAGACCGCCCTGCCCTCGCCGTGCGAGACGACGATCGGCATCTGTGAGCCTTCCATGCCGGCGAAGAAAATCGACGGCGATTCGAGAATCTCGGTCATCACGAAGCGCGCTTCGAACTGCTCGACCTGGTTGCGGCGGAAAGCCGGCCAGTGTTCGGCGCCGGGGATGATCGATTTGAGCGCGCTCATCATCTGGCAGCCGTTGCAGACGCCCAGCGCAAAGGTGTCCGGACGCTTGAAGAAGGCGGCGAATTCCTCGCGGCAGCCGTCGTGCATGAGGATGGTGCGTGCCCAGCCGAGGCCGGCGCCGAGCACGTCGCCATACGAGAAACCACCGCAGGCGACCAGGCCCTTGAAGTCTTTCAGGCTGACGCGATTTTCCAGAATATCGCTCATATGGACGTCGACCGCAGCGAAGCCGGCCCGATCGAAGGCGGCGGCCATTTCGTAATGGCTGTTGACGCCCTGCTCGCGCAGGATGGCGACGCGCGGCCGGCCGCTGACCTGGGCGTAGACGCGGGTGAAATCTTCCTGCGGGTCGAAGCTCAGCTTGGGGGTGATGCCGGGGTCGGCAACATCGAGGATGCGGTCGAATTCCTGCTGGGCGCACTCCGGGTTGTCGCGCATGGCCTGCATCTGGAAGCTGGTTTCCGACCAGGCGCGCTGCAGGTCGACGCGCTTCTCGCGCAGCACGCGCTTGGCGTTGCGGGTGACGCGGATTTCGTCCCACTCGTTCATGGTGCCGACGAAGTGGGAGGGCACGCCGCAGGCACGCAGGATGGGCGTGACCTTTTCGCGGTCGGCTCGGCGGATCTGGATCAGGGCGCCGAGTTCCTCGTTGAACAGGGCGCGGACGATGTTCTCGAAATCGCGACCAGCCATCAGGTCCGGCCGCTTCTCGGCGCCGTCGACGTCGAGCGCGGCGGCGTCGAAACACAGGCCGTCGAGATCGAGCGACACGCCGCGACGGCTGGCGAAGGCCATTTCGCAGGCGGCGACGAACAGGCCGCCGTCGGAACGATCGTGGTAGGCGAGCAGCAGGCCGTCGCTATTCAGTTTCTGCACGGCGTCGAACAGGCCCTTGAGCTTGGCCGGATCGTCGACATCGGGCGCGTCGCTGCCGGTGGCGTTGTAAACCTGGGCCAGCGCCGAGCCGCCGAGGCGATTCTGGCCGAGATCGAGCAACAGCAATTCGGTTTCGCCCTGATCGACCGCCAGTTGCGGCGTTTTCGTCTTGCGCACGTCGCCGACGGCGGCGAACGAGGTGACGATCAGCGACAGCGGCGAGACGACCTGTTTCTTCTCGCCCTGCTCTTCCCAGGCGGTACGCATCGACAGCGAATCCTTGCCGACCGGGATCGACACGCCGATCTGCTTGCACAGCTCGGAAATGCCTTCGACGGTGTCGTACAGGCGGGCATCCTCGCCCGGCACGCCGCACGGCGCCATCCAGTTGGCCGACAGCTTGACCTTGTCGAGGCTGCCGACATCGGCGGCGGCCAGGTTGGTCAGCGCCTCGCCGATGGCCATGCGGCCGGAAGCCGGGGCGTCGAACACGGCGAGCGGGGTGCGCTCGCCCATGGCGAAGGCCTCGCCCAAATAACCTTGGTAGCCCATCGTCGTCACCGCGACGTCGGCCACCGGCACCTGCCACGGGCCGACCATCTGGTCGCGTGCCGTCATGCCGCCGACGGAACGGTCGCCGATGGAGATCAGGAAGGTCTTGTCGGCGATGGTCGGCAGACGCATCAGGCGGTAGGCGGCTTCCTTGAGCTCGATGGCGGTGGCGTCGAAGGAGACGAAGGTTTCCGGCTCGTGCTTGACGTCGCGGGTCATGCGCGGCGGCTTGCCGAGCAGCGCTTCCATTTCCATATCGACCGGATTGACGCCGAAATGGGCATCGGTGACGGTCAGGTGGCCGTCGCCGGTCGCTTCACCGACCACGGCGAACGGGCAGCGCTCGCGCTCGCACATGGCCTGGAATTCGCCGATGCGGTTGTGCGGAATGGCCAGCACGTAACGTTCCTGCGATTCGTTGGACCAGATTTCGGCCGGCGACATGCCCGGCTCCTCGGTCGGCACCTTGCGCAGGTCGAACACGGCACCGACGCCGCCCGAGTGGGCCAGTTCCGGCAGCGCGTTGGAGACGCCACCGGCGCCGACGTCATGCACGGAAAGAATCGGGTTGTTGGCGCCCATCTGCCAGCAGCGGTCGATGACTTCCTGCGCACGCCGCTGGATTTCCGGGTTGCCGCGCTGGACCGAGGCGAAATCGAGGTCTTCGGCGTTCACCCCGGCGGTCATCGACGAGGCGGCGCCGCCACCGAGGCCGATCAGCATGCCGGGGCCGCCGAGTTGCACGAACAGCGTGCCGACCGGGAAGGTCTCTTCCTTGAACGATTGCTGCGCCTGGATGCTGCCCAGGCCGCCGGCGATCATGATCGGCTTGTGGTAGCCGCGCACGGTGCCGGCGACATCCTGCTCGTAGGTGCGGAAATAGCCGGTCAGGTTGGGGCGGCCGAATTCGTTGTTGAAGGCGGCGGCGCCGATCGGGCCTTCGAGCATGATGTCGAGGGCGGAAGCAATGCGCGACGGGCGGCCGTAGGCCTTTTCCCACGGCTGCGCGGCATCGGGCAGGTTGAGGTTGGAGACCGAGAAGCCGCACAGGCCGGCCTTGGGCTTGGAACCTTTGCCGGTGGCGCCTTCGTCACGGATTTCGCCGCCGCTACCGGTGGAGGCACCGGGGAACGGCGAGATGGCCGTCGGGTGGTTGTGCGTCTCGACCTTGGTCAGGATGTGGGTCAGCTCTTCCTTGTAGCTGTAGCCGCGGTCGGCATCCGGGTAGAAACGCTGGATGGTCGCGCCTTCGATGATCGAGGCGTTGTCGGCGTAGGCCATGACCGTGCCTTGCGGGTTGGCCTGGTGCGTTTCGCGGATCATGCCGAACAGGGTCTTGTCCTTGGCCTCGCCGTCGATGACCCACGAGGCGTTGAATATCTTGTGGCGGCAGTGCTCGGAATTGGCCTGGGCGAACATCATCAGCTCGACGTCGGTCGGGTTACGGCCGGCGGTCGTGAAGATGTTCAGCAAGTAGTCGATTTCGTCGTCGGACAGCGCCAGGCCGAGCGAGCCGTTGGCCTCGACCAGGGCGGCCTTGCCACCGGCCAGCACGTCGACGGTGTTGAGCGGCTTCGGTTCGAAATGGCGGAACAGTTCGCCGGCCGCGTCGAAGCCGGGTAGTACGGAGTCGGTCATGCGATCGTGCAGCAGGCCGGCAACGATTTTCTTTTCCTCGGCGGTCAGCGCCCGGTTATTGCGCACGACGACATGGAAGGCGATGACGCGCTCGATGCGCTCGATGGCGTCGAGGTCGCAGTTCCAGGCGATGTCGGTAGCCTTCGACGACCACGGCGAAATGGTGCCGATGCGCGGCGCGACGAGGAACAGTTCGCCGGCCTCGGCGCCAGCCGCCTGCTCTTCCAGCAGCGTCGCCAGCTTGGCGCGCTCGTCGGCATTCAGGGCGCGCTTTTCCGCCACCACGTGCCAGTAATCGGCGACCACCGATTCGATGTCCGCCACGGCCGCGACCAGGCGGGCTTGCAGGCGTTGCAGACGGAAGGCGGAAAAGGCGGCGTCGCCCTTGAGGCAAAGAATGTCGGCCATGGGGAGTAATTTGGGGTTAGGCGGAGAGGCCGGCATTATACCCGAGCCCGAAGGGGCCGCCGCGATTTGGCGGCGATGGGCAGGGCAATCGCATGAACGACGGCCTTGCTGACTGGCGAAATAGCCGTTGACGATCAAGCAGTTGCGAGAGGGGCTGTTCACGAAGGTTTGATTTGTGTAGTTTTCTGTCTTTTTGGAGTGCCCCATGGAGACAGAAAGCAAACTGCGCCTGGCGAAGGTATTCGTATCGGTGACCGACCCGAGGCAGGCCGGCAAGGTCGAACACGATCTGGTCGAGTTGCTGGTCGTGGCGGTCAATACGGTGCTGGTTCGAGCCGACACCTTTGTTGAAATCGAGTTGGGGGCCAAGGAAAAACTGGACTGGCTGCGTGGCTACCTCCCCTTGGCCGCCGGCATTCCCTCGCACGACACCTTTGGCCGCTTGTTCGGCCTGATTGATCCGGAAGAATTCGAGGCCGCGTTCCGGCGCTGGGTCGGCGCGGTGCTGCCGGCCCTGGGTGCGGACGCCGTCGTGGCCATCGACGGCAAGACCAGCCGACGCACCGGCAAGGTGGACGCCACGCCGCTGCACCTGGTCAGCGCCTTCGCCGCCGGGGCCGGGCTGGTCCTTGGGCAACGGGCGACGGCGGAGAAATCGAACGAGAAGACGGCGATTCCCGAACTGCTGGCGACATTGGCGCTGGAAGGTTGCATCGTCACCATCGATGCGATGGGAACCCAGGCCAATATCGCTCAAGCCATCCGGGATCGCAGCGCCGACTACATCCTGGCGGTCAAGGACAATCAGCCCACCCTGGCTGACGCGATGCGCGACTTCTTTACCCAGTTCAAGGTCGCTCCTGACAAGACGCCCCATACGATGGCCGAAGCCGTGGAGAAGGATCACGGTCGCCTGGAGACCCGACGCTGCTATGCCCTCGATCAACTGGCCTGCCTGCACCGACCCGAACAGTGGCCGGACTTGCGGTCCTTCGCAATGATCGAGTCGCAGCGCTGTGTCAGCGGGAAGACAGCCACCGAGCAGCGTTTCTACCTGAGCAACCTGGCGCCCGATGCGGCTAGTTTGGGGCAGGCGATTCGCGCCCATTGGAGTGTCGAGAACCGACTGCATTGGTGCATGGATGTCGCCTTCGCCGACGACCAGATGCGCGCCCGCACCGGCCATGCCGCACACAACCTCACCGTCCTCAAGCACATCACCCTGAATCTGATCAGCCTCGATCCCACCCTATGCCGTGCTGTCATCCCCGGATCGGCGCGCCGAGTACGATCAGAAGCTTTCCGAAGCTGATACTTCACGCCCTTTGCCCCAGCAAACCGTCACCTATGTCGATCACAGCGAGTTTTCCTCGAACTGGCGGGAAAGCACTGTGGGTCGCATCCTCATGGCCGGTATGTTTTTTGCCGTAGTGTTTGCTGCTTACAAATTTGTCGGTCAGCGCGGGGACCATAAAATACAGACCCGGCACGTCGAAGTTCAAGCGACAAAAGAAATCGGGGCTGTACAAAATGACTCGTATCGGGCCGAGACAGAGAGGAATCTGGTCAGAGGCGCGGTTCAGAACCAGGACAAGCTCATCGACCGATCCTACGACATTGCAACGCGCGAAGCTGACCGGCAACGAACGGAACTGGAGTACAGGGCCAATGCCAGCGCACAGCAACTGGAACTGCAACGCCAGCGTCAGGAGGCCATGCTCCAGGACCAGCGATGGCGTCAGGAGCAGTACGAGAAAGATCGGCAGGTTCGCGACGCAAGGGCGGCGGCCGATGCTCCCAAGCGCCAGCTGTGCAACATGTATGCGCTCAATGGGAATACGCGCGAAGCCCAAGCGGCAGGATGTTATCGCTACTGACCTTGATCGCGCCGCCTGCCCACCTGGGATTCGATGTTACGGCGCGCTGATCTGGACGGCCTGGTGCCGCGGGCAAGCGACCAGATGATCGTTGACCATCCCCGCCGCCTGCATGAACGCATAGCAAATCGTCGAGCCGACGAATTTGAAGCCGGCGCGGCTCAGGGCTTTGCTCAGCGCGTCCGATTGGGCGGTTCTGGCTGGGACTTCGGCCAGCGATGACCAGGCGTTTTGCACTGGCGCACCACCGACGAAAGACCACAGGAAATCGCTGAACGATTGCCCGCCAGCAGTCAGCGCCAGGTAAGCCCGGGCGTTCTGGATGGTGGCGGCGACCTTGGCGCGGTTACGGATGATGCCGGGGTCGGCCAACAGGGTGGCGACTTTCTCGTCGTCGTAGCGGGCTATCCTTGCTGGGTCAAAACCATCGAAGACCTGCCGATAGTGCGCCCGTTTCTTGAGCACGGTGGCCCACGACAGGCCGGCCTGGGCACCTTCAAGGATCAGCAGTTCGAACAGGGCGCGGTCGTCGCGCAGCGGGACGCCCCACTCCTTATCGTGGTATTCGCAGTAGAGGTCGAAGCCTTCGCACCAGGGGCAGCGTTCCATGGTCAGCATCCGTCAGGCAAAGGCGCAGTGTAGCGAGGTTCGGCGCCTGGCGTGCAGGCAACTGGACGCAAACGGCTAAGCAACGACGCCAACGCCGTGTTCGGCACGGACGGAAAATGGCGTGCCTGCCCCGGGGATTATCCCCAACGCACGAAAACGGGGCATCCGGCCGGCTTGCGGTGCGCTAGCCGCGTGCCGATACGTTGGCAGCGCCGCCGGCCAGGCAGGCGTAGCGGGATGGCAACTTGCCGGGCAAGGACCAGCCGAAGAGCAGTTCTTCGGCATCCTCGAGGGAAGCGCCCGAACTCAGCACATGCTCCGCGAGGTTGGCAAACGCCGCCAGGCGCATCCAGAACAGGGTTTCTTCGTTCAATCCGATGGCCATGGCAAGACTCCCCGGCACAAGGCGACCGTGGTTTCGCCTTGCGCGATAGATGCGACTGCGGATCGATGGAACTGCCGTTGAGAAACGTTCATGTTGCACCTCGCTTCCTGTCAATCGAGTAACGCCCCGGGGTTCTGCAGCGTTGACGCTATCAAGCAATTCCCGTTCCACTGAAAAGCAGCACTTGTGCAATGCATCACGACTATCCCCAAATTCTGTGGATAAGTCTGTGAATGGCGCCAGGCAACTCTTCTACAAGACTGACAGCATAAGGATCGGCGGTCGTCTGCCCAAAAACGAGGCATACGATATTTTCGCCCTGGGCTGGCGGCCCTGGGGGTCCGGAAAGTCAGAGGGATAGGGCTGGCGCCCTACCGCCGGTAGCCTGGCTACCTACAGCCCCCGCGCCCAGGCCGGGCGGAGGTGGGCAGCGCCCGGCTCGGCGATGGCCTGGCGCACCTGCTGCAACAAGCGCTCCTTGTCGGCACCCAGCGTGCCTTTGAGGACCAGCCAGTTGGAGGCATGATCGCTGCGGAAAATTGTCCGCTTCAACTCGAGCCCGGACAGGAAACGTTTCATTTCGACGAACAGTTCGCGCCGCGACAGGGGTTCCCAGCCGGGAAAACCGGCCCGCAGGCGCTGCTCGCCGGTCGGGAAGCTGACCACCAGCGTCGCCAGGTATTCGGGCTGGGTGGCGTTGGCCAGGCGCGCCGAATTGTCGGCGTGCTGCGGCGACAGCGCCTTGCCGCCGAGGCCGTTGAGAATCATCACCGAGCGGGTGATGCCCGCGGCGCCGAGCTTGGTCAGGGCGTCGCAGGTTGTGTCGAAGGTTTCGCCCTTGTCGACGGCGGCCAGCACCTGATCGTCGCCGGATTCGGCGCCGACATAGACCATTTTCAGGCCAGCCGCGGCCAGTTCGTCGATCTCGGCCTGCGATTTCTTGCGCAGGTTGCTACATAATGTTTTAAGTATGTCAATAAAAATAGAGTCTCCATGTACGGCAAAGTCTACTCTTACCTCCGCTTTTCCGCAGCGAAACAGGCGTCGGGCGCTAGTGCCGCTCGCCAAACCGACTACGCGCGAAAGTGGGCCGCTGACCACGGTCTTGAATTGGACAGTACCCTATCAATGCGCGACGAGGGGCTATCGGCCTTTCATCAAAAACACGTAAAACGCGGCGCCTTGGGCACGTTTCTGGAGGCCGTACGTAGCGGCCAAATTCCGAATGGTAGTGTGCTCATTGTTGAAGGGCTAGACCGCCTCAGTCGGGCGGAACCGATGGAAGCGCAAGCGCAATTGCAAAGCATCGTTTTCGCCGGTATTACCGTCGTAACCGCCGGCGACAACAAAGAGTATTCGCGGGAAAGCCTGCGCGAAAATCCAATGGACCTAATTTACTCAATCCTCGTAATGATTCGAGCGAATGAGGAAAGTGCGACCAAAAGTAAGCGGGTTGCCGACCAATTGAGGCGAAAGTGTGAGGGTTGGGTCGAAGGCACCTACCGCGGGAAAGTTTCGTGCGGCGCAGATCCGTCCTGGGTCCGCTGGACAGACGGCAAATTTGAACTTGACCCAGTCAACGCCCCCGCTGTCCGCCGGGTGATTTCAATGTTCACCGAGGGTTTGGGGGCGATGAAAATCATTAACGTCCTGAGCGCGGAGGGGATTGTCACAACCGGCATGCGTCAGGCGAACAACATCAATCAGCTTGTTTGCGCAAAACCGGAATTATTCACCGGCGATCGGCGATTGATTGCCAGCGGCCAGGAATTCATTTTGCGGGGGTACTACCCTGCCCTTTTGACCGAGGATGAATACGCTAGGTTGATTGTCGAAATTGCCCGCCGGCGGAAAACCCCGCGCAACGTCGTGGGAAAGGTCCATTTTCCGAGCGTGCTTACCGGGAGCGGCATTACCACTTGCGGGCACTGTGGCGCGGCGGTGGTCGGCCGCAACCAGCGGCGAAACCCGCGCCGCGACGGCGCCCTGTACGACCGGCGATGTGCTTGCCCGCGGTGCGAAATATCGAAACAAAAACCCGCAAGTTGCACCGCGGAAATGCTGGAACGCGCTGTGTTTGACTACTGTTCGGACCAGATGAATTTGTCCGCGCTATCCGGTGACGACCCTGCAGTGGAATTACGGCTTGAACGGGCCAGGCTGGCACAACAGATTTCAGAGGGCGAACGCCGCGCGGCGAAGTTCGCAGACATGGTGCTGACTGACGATGACGAATTACCCCAAATCCTGGTGAAAAAATTGCGCGAATTGGAGAGTGCAATTGCATCTGATAATGCGCGGGCGACCGTCCTAGATGCTGAAATTGTTTCCGCCGGTAGCGCGGCCGCGCCTGATATGGACGCATGGCTAAATTTGAAAAACCACGTGCTTTCTCTAGGGCGTGTTCACAGTAACCAGATATAGGCACAAGCGAGATGCAGGAAGGCATTGAATCGATTGGCGAGTTTGTCGTATCGGGTTGCGATGCGGCGGAACTGCTTGAGACGATTGAAAAATCGCTCGACGA
>SSXW01000099.1 GCA_009469585.1 Dechloromonas sp. Dech2017 | reverse complement strand
TCTTCCCTTTGTTCAGAGCTTTTATCTTCCTTAAGTACCACTTCCTTCTGTTCATCATGCTTATCGACAATTGCCGTCTCCGCTTGCTTCACCTCCGTCGCTTCTTCCTGCTTCTCTTGTGTACTTTGCTCGACATTGTTGTCTTTCTGCAATACATCAGCAAACAGCGAGGCGGCAAGGTTCTGCTTGTAGGAATCCCTGTCAGGAGCCACCCACAATCGTTGCCATTGTGACGGACTGACACTTCTCGGCTGCAACTTCTTGCCGTCAATAGTGGCTGCACACAGGCATTCGCCCGATTTGGCACGGAATACTGCCACACGCTGGATGCGGTTCAAATCAACCTCCTGCTCATTACCTCCGAAGATGTCCACCTTCAGGTCGGGTTTCGCCTCTGCCATAGCATAATACTTCTGTGCCAGTTCCTCACGCACACGCTCGATGTTGTCCATCGACTGCTTCAAGGTGGTGAAGAAATGATTGAGGTCTCCTTTGTCGGGATAGACGGCAAAGCCCTCCTTACCTTCGGGCTTGATGTACAATGCCCACCGCTCCTTGTCATCCTTTACCAACTGCACATTGTCGAAACCGATGTCACGGCTGTGGGTTACGGCCTCAGAAGCATCCAACGAGGATAGGTCTTCGATAGACCAGTTGCGCAGTCTTGATACCGTGATTTTCTTGTCGGCGAAATAACTGTCGTCGGGACGGAAGCCCAAGGCTCCGTCGGGATTGTAGAAACGCACGTTGTCATAACCCTCTTTCTGCAAGGCATTGGTGAAGCGTTGCTTGTTCATGCCCTTGATCTCGTTGTTCACCTCCAACGATGCACCCTGTGGCAGCACCACATCGGCGGTCTTGCTGGCATCATCACGCACGATGACCACAGTACGCTGCTCCTCGTTGGGATGCTGCTTGATTTCGTCTGCTACGAAGTAGTGGTTGGGCAACTGCACCTGTATCTGCGCCGTCTCTCGCTGATGCTGGTCGGTGGCATACTCCACCTTTTCACCCAGTTCGGCTTTCTTCAACACCTTCAGCGCACCGTTCACCTCACTCTCGATGGCATCAATCAGACAAGGGTCTTCCTTCAGTTCCCTCGTCCAATAGTCCACCATGCTAAGGCTGTCCTTTGACAGACGGGCAGGCAGTCCCAGTTCGAGCATCTTCACGCCCGAAGCTATCTCAGTGATGAGTCGTTCCTTCTTCACGGCATCCTCCGACGGGGCTTTGCCGTTCTTCATGACCATGCCCTCACGTGCCAACCGCTGCTGATGACCGGTGGCAGACACCAACTGACGCATCATCTCCTGTACATAGTCATTGTAGTGCTCGAAGTCACGCTGCCGTGGCAGGTAGATGACATCCTTCTCGGTGTCGTAGTGCGCCACACCCGTGCCGTCCTGACGTACATTCACGAGGTTGTCCTTCATCTTCTGAAGGAATCCGTTGACGCACCCATGCAGCTGCTTGTCCTCCTTGTCGCCATAACCTCTATCCTCCACCGTGCCATCCTTCTTCAATGCCGTAGTGTAGGCTGTTTCGTTAGCCATAGGCAGTAGCGTCTGGTCGATATTGAACAGCACACGGATCTCACGGTTTTTCACTCCCTTGTACTGCTGTTTGTCCTGTTCCGAC
>SSXW01000098.1 GCA_009469585.1 Dechloromonas sp. Dech2017 | reverse complement strand
CATTTCCTTGTTTCTTTGCTATAATCATTCTTACAAGGAGTGCGTATGTACTACGTGGTCGGGTGGGGTAACACCTGTCACTAATTGTCACTCGGGATTGCCGTCCAAAGCATACAATTAAGATTATAAAAATCAAGCTGATGTATGTCGGCTTGATTTTTTTTATTCAATTTTTTCCAATCACAAGATATAGTATAAGCCGACACAGGAATATATGCAAGCTATTTATTTTTTAAACCACAAGATATAGGGTATATCTCAACGCTCAAAGTCATGTTCATTGCGGAAATGATTTCCGCGAGCCTCTCTTTCAAATTGCTCCTTAATGTTTGGATGAGCGTCCATAAATCTCTCATACTTTCGCATAGCATTTTGTCGATCAGCTTCAACCTGTGCCTGTTGCAATGTCATTCTCACGCTTTTTCCCTTAGCTGATTCGATAATAGAATCAGCCGTTTCTTTTGCATCTTGAATTAAATTATCTTTCTGCTGCAATATCATATTAGCCATTCCAATACTCTCAAGACTACTTTGCATAACATCCAGAGACTTAGCAGCCTTCATAAATTTTTTCATATCTTTTTCCGGAACTTCATAATACGCTTCTTTGTTACCGGTAAGTATTGAATTTTTCGCTTCATGATAAACGTAAGCACCTTTTACTTTTGACTTCTTAATCTCCTTAACCATAGATGCATAGCAGTCTAGTTCTGCCTTAGATTGCAGTAATTCCTTAGAAGTCTGAACGCAATCCGCTTTTATGCCTGCAAGTTGTTCTTCCGTCATTTTCACTTCATCATCTATATTTTTTGCCCTAGCAAGTTTCTTGTCTAATTCAGCACGACTGCCGAACATCGAAGCCATCATATCAATACTGCTTTGAAAGGTGTCTTTTTCGTCTCTGAGCGTCTGTATTTGCCCCATTAAGGCATTTTTCTTAGCAGATAAGTCTTGTACTTCACCTTTGACCTTTTTAAGGTCAAATTCAGCCGATTCCAGACGATTCAAAACAGATTCTTTTTCATAGATTCTCTGCTCGATAGATTGCAGTCGTTCAATGGCTGTATTCTGTTTTAACTGTTCTATGCTTCTATTTCCCTCTTTGGTGGCATCATTCAATATACCGACTTCATGCCCCAACATAAATTCTACATGTCTTTCCAGGTCTTTATGAAATGTCCGTAAATCTTGACGATTAACGGCTTCTTTTGCAGAAACCTTTAAACAGTCTCTTTTCTTGTCATACACAACAGGAACAAAGGCAAAATGCATATGTGGGGTTGTTTCGTCCATGTGAACATATGCGGACACCACGTTATCTTTTCCATACCGATTTTCCAGAAAGTCATATGCACTCTTGAAAAAAGCGTTCTGTTCTGATTCTGGCAAATCTTTTGGAGCAGTCACCACCCACGAAACCATCACATTGACATCCTTTCGATTCTGGCAACGGACTTCGGAACACCTCTTTCTTACAAACTCGCCTTGATCCATCTGCTGATGAATGGCAAGGTTGTAATTGAGATGTGACCTCGTCCTGTCGACTTCATCATTTCCAATCTGCTCTGCCTGTCTATCGAAGTGTGCGAACATGTGACCACATGCAGCCTTTGTATGCTTCATTACATGAGCGCTACATCTGCCCTCCTTTACACT
>SSXW01000097.1 GCA_009469585.1 Dechloromonas sp. Dech2017 | reverse complement strand
ATAGCTAAAATTCGAGACCATTTACCGCATAGAGCGGTACGTTAGTAACCCAATTTTCGGGTCACCAGTAAAAGTGTGTGGATTAGGCATAGATCTTCATTAGTCTGAAGAGAAAGAACTTACGGTCAATAATACCTCTGAGTTGTGCTCTGAAATGCTTGATCTTTGCATTGAGGGATTCTGCTGATGCATTGGTAGAGCGATTGACAAAATAGTTAAGGATCTCATCCTCACGGTCGTACATGGCGGCAGCAATATCATTGAACGCTTTGTTGCCGAACTCACCGACCTTCGAGTACCATGAATGCAGGCTGACAGCACCTTGCTCCTTAGTACACCTCTGCGAGAAAATCATTCGAAGAGAGTGGGTAAGCGAGAAAGCCGTCTTTATGTCCGGAAACTCACGGAACAGTATTTCTGCACGTTCCTTCTGTGTGTCTGTCCATTTCTCGGGTGACATCATAAGTAGCCCCTTACTGCGTGCAAGGAGTTCTGCACGAGTCTCTCCGTTCTCAAGTCTTTCGGGATAGTACCTTGCATTGCGCCTTATGGCATTGCCCTCCTCATCCACAAATGGACCATCGTTCTCCTGCAGCTGGCGCATCATCAGACGGTGCTCTTCCCTAGCATGGGCATCAAGTGTCATCTGCTCACGCCTATACTCTCTGCGTACCTCTTGCAAGGCTTCAAGACAAAACTGCTGATGATGGAACCGGTCGAGCGTACGCATAGCCTTCGGAAAGCATGTCTCTACTATGTTGTGCATACTCTCAGAGAAGTCGAGAGTAACCTCTTCCACGCTCATTCTCAACGCTTCTGGTATCTTCATCAATGCCTTTATGACATCCTTTGCCTTAGTGCCCTTGACTACAGCAATAAGGCATCCCTTGCGACCATGTGCATCCTTGTTCGAGGCTATTGTGTATACCTCTCCCGTGGACAAGCATGTCTCATCTATGCTGACGTGAGGACTTATGTTCTCTGGGAAGATGAGCCACTCGTCAGCATGGCCTAGTTCAGACCATTCACGATAGCCGCTTAGGTGGTCCTTGTAGGCTCTGCCATACTCATCACCGTCTATGTGATAGTCATCCTCAAACGAACGGGCCGTTATAGGGTGCGTCTCCAAACGCTTCTTTTAAAAAATCCGCCAACTCGGTTGAGCAGCGGGTGGACTCCTGAATGAGATTGCATTCGGTCATCACGTTGTGACCATCTGCATCAAGCCATCTGCGACGGCGCACGTGAAGCAGTACTTCCTGACCTCTAATCGGAAAGTCGTGAAACACACTTTCGCGTGTAAATCCATTGGGGCGCAGGTCTTCTCCGTCGTCAGGTTTCTGCTCGTTCTCATCGAGATAAAGGTGAATCACCTGTGTGTCACCTTTCTTCTCGACACGTACAGTCTTCAAGTCAAACCAGTCAAGCATGCGGGCTGGCAATAGGCATTCCGCTAAGAGTCTATACTGTTCCATTTTCTTCTAACGTTTACTCTATAAACGTACACCTGCTTGCTTTTATTGTGCTATGCTATCCACACGCTTTTGCAAGTGACCCATATGCAATTATAATTAGTCACTACTGTATTGCTCCTGATTGTATTGTCAGGGGCAACAGTACAAGGCAAAGAAACTGTTTCAGGAAATTCTTCAGTCGTAAGCCTG
>SSXW01000096.1 GCA_009469585.1 Dechloromonas sp. Dech2017 | reverse complement strand
TCAGGCTGATGCTCTGTCTGTTCTGCTTGTCTAGCAGCATTCTTTTTAGCCATTTCATCAAGACCTTTGTCAATCTGTTTCTTATATCCATTATTGAATGCATCTACAGAACCCTTGAACTGATTCTTAAGACCATTTATAGCCTCTTGAACAGCCCCTTCGAAATCGCCTTTTAATACCTTTTTAATTACATTTGCAAATGTCTTCAGAGGATTTGTCACCCAATGTATGATAGCCTTTCCAAAACCAACGAATACACCTTTCAGAGTATTCATCATTCCACCCATTTTATCTATTACTGGGAATGTCTTCTTAAACCATCCAACAATATCTTTCCAATGTAGAATCAACTCAGTTACAAGTCCAATGATTAACATCAAAGGTATTGTTTTCATTGCTAAACCAAGGCTCTTGCTTGCAATGGCTCCAGCTTTCTGAGCTAATGACATATCTTTTTGTGCCGCTGTAGCCTTGATTGCTGCCATTTGGTTTTGAACAAGTTGCACACCAGTTACTTTCATTGCAGTATTGAACAGTCTTGCAGTGGCAGAACCATTCTGCAATGTCTCAGACAATGTTTGCAATGACTGGATTATTGACATTGCACCCATCAATTTCTGCATTGCTTCCTCAGCTCCTTCAGTCTCTATTCCAAAAGCACTCATTGTACCTTTATAGAGTTCAAATGCTGCTGTTGCACTCTGGGCAATGTTGATAACATCGTCAATCTTCTTGGTATCAGATGCAAAACGATTAATCTCTTCTCCAGCGTCAGACATTGCATCTTTCAGAGAACCAGCCTTTTTTGCAAGCTCAACAAACTGTGGGTCAGCCTTTGAAACACCATTGTCAAGCATATTAGCCATTTCAAGCTGCATTTCTCTTAATTCTTGCTTCAAATTCTTAGTTGCTTGACCATAATCGCCAACATTTCTCTGGTGATTTCCCAAAGATGCATCGAAATCCTTCAATTCTTGGTTCAAAGCGGCATATTGTGCTTTCAACTCATTCTGTTTTTGGATTTCTTCCTCTGTTTCAGCATTTGTGTTCTTGATAACCTTACCTAAAGCGCTCAAAAGCTGCTGTTTCTCAGCATAAGTGCCTTGAGCACCTTGTTGTACTGTTATATTTGCCTTTTCCAAGTCTAAAGACTCCTTTATAGCCTTGTTCTTGTCAGCTAATACAGCCTTGTCAGCTTGTAAAGCTCTCTGGTACTCCTCATTATACTCAGCAATCTTCTGTTCAGCCTTTGCAAGCTCGTCCATTGACCTAGAAGATTGCTGGATATTAGAACTTTGTTGCTCGACCTTTGCACCTAGCCTATCCAATGAATCTTGGAGAGTACTAATTCCCTCAATACTCTCCGTGATTCCATTAATTATAATTTTATATTCCTTTTGATTAGCCATTATACTAACATTTTTTATAAAGAGGTTATTTCAAGGTCAATAATGACAGTGTAGCATCCTCTTGTTCTGCTACATCATGTCCATCAACAGCCCTTATCTTATACAATCCGTCATTAAACTTAACTAGTGTGCCACTATTGATTTTTGCATATAGGTTATTTGGCAATTTTATAGGAACGTCAATCTGATAACCAGTTTGTAGACGAAGGTTGAAGAAAATGTCAGTTATGGTTTTCTTATTACCTCCATCTGTATTGTTCACACTGTTGTTATAGTCTAACATATAATACCTA
>SSXW01000095.1 GCA_009469585.1 Dechloromonas sp. Dech2017 | reverse complement strand
ATCGGCGGCAACCTCAATCAGATTGCCCGGTATCTGAACGAATACGGCGTACCCTACAACACCCTTTCCGGCGAGGTACGCGCCGCCATAGCCGACCTTGCCGTCCTCAAGTATGAAGTCCTCAAGAAAGTAGGTGACGCGGTTGGCAACACTCAAGCATATCAACTCTAAAAACGCCGACTACGGAGCCGCCGAACAATACCTGCTCTTTGAGCATGACGAGTTTACCATGAAGCCCGTCCTTGATGAAACCGGCAGGCTTATCCCCCGCGAGGACTACCGGCTGTCCACGCTGAACTGCGGCGGGGAGGATTTTGCCGTTGCGTGTATGCGGGCCAATCTCCGCTATGAGAAAAACCAGCGGCGGGAAGATGTGAAAAGCCACCACTACATCATCAGCTTTGACCCGCGGGACGGGCCGGACAACGGCCTGACCGTAGACCGGGCGCAGGCGTTGGGGGAGCAATTCTGTAAAGAACATTTCCCCGGCCACCAGGCCCTTGTCTGCACCCACCCGGACGGGCATAACCACAGCGGCAACATTCATGTGCATATCGTCATAAACAGCCTGCGGATTGAGGAAGTGCCGTTCCTGCCCTACATGGACAGGCCGGCCGATACGAAAGTCGGCTGCAAGCACCGATGTACCGACGCTGCCCTGCGCTACTTCAAATCCGAAGTCATGGAGATGTGCCACCGGGAGGGGCTTTATCAAATCGACCTCTTGAACGGCAGCAAGAACCGCGTCACCGACCGGGAGTATTGGGCGCAGAAAAAGGGACAGGCCGCGCTGGACAAGCAGAACGCCCCCATGATTGCCGATGGTATCACGCCCCGGCAGACCAAGTTTGAAACGAACAAGGAGAAGCTGCGGCAGACCCTACGGAAAGCCCTTGCCACCGCCGCCAGCTTTGACGAGTTTTCCTCTCTGTTGCTGCAGGAGGGTGTGACCGTCAAGGAGAGCCGGGGGCGGCTTTCCTACCTCACGCCGGACAGGACAAAGCCAATTACCGCCCGGAAGCTGGGCGACGATTTTGACCGCGCCGCTGTCTTTGCCGTTTTAGAGCAAAACGCCGCCAGAGCAGCCGAAGCGCCAGCCAGATCCCCCGATCCCCCACGCACCATAAAAGACCGCTTGCAGGTTGCCAGAGCCGAGATAGCCGCCCCGAAACAGGACGGAGTGCAGCGGCTTGTGGACATTGAGCAGAAAATGGCCGAGGGCAAAGGCCGGGGCTATGAACGCTGGGCGAAGATACACAATCTGAAGCAGGCCGCCAAAACGCTGTCCGTCTACCAGCAATACGGCTTTACTTCCCCGGAGCAGTTAGAAGCCGCCGTTGACACCGCCTATCAGAAAATGCGCCAGACCAGCGGCGAACTGAAAGCACTGGAAACGAAGCTGCAAGGGAAAAAGAAGTTGCAGCGGCAGGTGTTGGCCTACGCCCAGACCAAGGCCGCCCGCGACGGGCTGCGGGCACAGAAATCCGAGAAAGCCCGCGCCGCATACCGGCAGGCCCATGAGAGCGATTTTATCATAGCCGACGCAGCAGCCCGGTATTTCAAGGCGCATGGCATTACCAAGCTGCCCGCCCGGAAAGCGTTGCAGGCCGAGATCGAGCAGCTTATCTCCGAGAAAGACGGCCTGTATAACACCTATCACGAACAGAAACAGCGGTTCAAGGAGTTGCAGACCGTCAAGCGGAACAT
>SSXW01000094.1 GCA_009469585.1 Dechloromonas sp. Dech2017 | reverse complement strand
CTACAATGCCAACTACGGCGGAATCCCTCCCACTCCTTATATCTTTCTGTATACATTGAATTTGTATTTAGTAAAATGCAGACAACACCACGGATCGGCTTTTGGTTGGACAATTCCAACCAAACACCACAGCAGACAGCAGAAAACATTCTGAACGCTAGGAAGCCGGTATGATTGTTACATATAAGGGGAAGAAAAATTTCTTTTAGGTACTTGCTTTCCTAAAACTGATGTGATACAATGATTTAATCCAGAAAAGGAGTAAAAAATATGCGGCAAGGTATTCTTAAATAAAACTATAATCAAATAGTGGGAACAAAGGATTATGATAGTCCCTTTTGTAGGGGCTTAGTTTTTTGTACCCAATTTAAGAATACTTTTGCCTTATCAATTTTGACATATCCCCAAAAACAGCACTCACAAACAGGTGTATGCTGTATATGTGTATGTCCGCAACTTATAATCCCCAGTGGTAAAAGTATTTTACTGCTGGGGATTTTTATGCCCTTTGGGGCTGTAAAGGGAGGACAATCACATGAAAATAATCAATATTGGAATTCTTGCCCATGTAGACGCTGGAAAGACGACCTTGACGGAGAGCCTGCTATATGCCAGCGGAGCCATTTCAGAACCGGGGAGCGTCGAAAAAGGGACAACGAGGACGGACACCATGTTTTTGGAGCGGCAGCGTGGGATTACCATTCAAGCGGCAGTCACTTCCTTCCAGTGGCACAGATGTAAAGTCAACATTGTGGATACGCCCGGCCACATGGATTTTTTGGCGGAGGTGTACCGCTCTTTGGCTGTTTTAGATGGGGCCATCTTGGTGATCTCCGCTAAAGATGGCGTGCAGGCCCAGACCCGTATTCTGTTCCATGCCCTGCGGAAAATGAACATTCCCACCGTTATCTTTATCAACAAGATCGACCAGGCTGGCGTTGATTTGCAGAGCGTGGTTCAGTCTGTTCGGGATAAGCTCTCCGCCGATATTATCATCAAGCAGACGGTGTCGCTGTCCCCGGAAATAGTCCTGGAGGAAAATACCGACATAGAAGCATGGGATGCGGTCATCGAAAATAACGATAAATTATTGGAAAAGTATATCGCAGGAGAACCAATCAGCCGGGAAAAACTTGTGCGGGAGGAACAGCGGCGGGTTCAAGACGCCTCCCTGTTCCCGGTCTATTATGGCAGCGCCAAAAAGGGCCTTGGCATTCAACCGTTGATGGATGCGGTGACAGGGCTGTTCCAACCGATTGGGGAACAGGGGAGCGCCGCCCTATGCGGCAGCGTTTTCAAGGTGGAGTATACAGATTGCGGCCAGCGGCGTGTCTATCTACGGCTATACAGCGGAACGCTGCGCCTGCGGGATACGGTGGCCCTGGCCGGGAGAGAAAAGCTGAAAATCACAGAGATGCGTATTCCATCCAAAGGGGAAATTGTTCGGACAGACACCGCTTATCAGGGTGAAATTGTTATCCTTCCCAGCGACAGCGTGAGGTTAAACGATGTATTAGGGGACCAAACCCGGCTCCCTCGTAAAAGGTGGCGCGAGGACCCCCTCCCCATGCTGCGGACGACGATTGCGCCGAAAACGGCAGCGCAAAGAGAACGGCTGCTGGACGCTCTTACGCAACTTGCGGATACTGACCCGCTTTTGCGCTGCGAAGTGGATTCCATCACCCATGAGATCATTCTTTCTTTTTTGGGCCGGGTGCAGTTGGAG
>SSXW01000093.1 GCA_009469585.1 Dechloromonas sp. Dech2017 | reverse complement strand
CATTGCCTTGACAATGTTTGAGCAAGGAGAAGTGGACACGGCAGGAAGTATGTTGATAAATGTTGCTGCTTTCCGTGCTTGTTAGATTTTACTCAAGTTTCGGATTTAGAATTCAAGCCGTTTGAGCATACTCTCTAAGTGCAGCCAATCTCTTGTCATTCTCAATAATTTGGATGGTTAGTTCATCGGAGTCAGCACCAATGAGTTCAGAAACGACGGCTACCACCTCTATTATGATTGCCCATATCTTTTCAACCACCGTCAGTTCGTGTACTCCGAGATACATGTCACCGAACAGTCCTCCTATGGTGTCATAGTCGAGTGTTCTTTTTATTGAGGCGAGTATGTTGTAACGTATCATGACCAATGAAACATGTGCAATATGGGCAGAAAAGTCGCGGGATGAACAATCAGCAAGTCCAAGCAGACGCTTGCTGTCCGAGAAGAACACTTCTATGCTCCAACGCATGGAGTATATCTCGTAGGCACGCATAAAACGGAGGTTCAGATCTGTTGTAAGAAGAACTTTCCACGCTTCCTTTTTGCCTCTCTTGCAAAAGAATAATTTTACAGCACGTTTTCCAAGCACAACTTCAATTTCGGAATAATGGCAATGGTAGCGCCTGCTGTATTTCACTTCCTTCTTAGCCTTAAGTTTGGTGATTATGGCCTTGGCAGACAATTCTCCCCAATTAGTAGTCATATACTTGGTGTTGCCCATCTTTGCCATGCCGAGAAGATGGAATTTCTTGTGGCGGCGATAAACGAAATCCACAAGTTCGGTACATGTGAACCAGCTGTCAACCAGCAAGTAATCGAAAGGTATCTTGTTGCGTATCGCATTCTTTACCATATCCAACAGCTTGACACCCTTGCTCATGAAATACTCTTCCTTGCGTTTGGCAATATGACACTTCTCATCACGTTTGCGCTCATAACGCCCATTCCTCTGTTCAGAGGTAAGCCCTTGCTCCTTACCATCAACCTTGCCCTTCTCGCCATGAAGCGAGAAGTCGAGCATGAACTGCGTGCGGCCATCACTCCAGCACAACATTAGAGCCTTGTAGCCGAGGATGCATTTCTGGTGTACATGCGAGAATATCTTGCCTATGGATTCCATATGCATGCCCGTCTTTGGAAGATCCGTGTCATCGGCTATCAGTACGGTTGGAAGCAGACTCTTCTTATGGTCCTGGCGCACGGTCACTTTCGTCAGCAGCCAATTGGTTATGCGGTACACGACATTCCGCCAGTTGACATTGTCTTGTGACAGATATGAATAGAGAACATCCTTCTTACCGCCAAACATACGACACAGCGCCGAACCATCATAATGGGAGAATCCTTTGATTGCAAAGAATGGAAGCAGTAACAATATTTGGAACACTTGAAGGTTCGTCAACTGGCAGTTCTCACGTTTCAAGCCACCAAGGCTGCGGGTGTCCAAATTTAAGCCTTCAAGCAGGCGCGTAAATGTATCCATAACTATACTGCGACGTTTTTCTGAGAAAAAGTTGCGGATTTCTGAGGGAATATTTGTAATTTTGCTCATGGCTTTGAGTTTTGAGTAATGTTTTTTTTGTCACATCTAATTTACTCATTTTCCGTGATATACGGAAATACTCAAAGCCTTTTTTATGAACTTTTTTATGAACTCATTCTAAATCCGAAACTTGAGTTATAGATAACTGCAAAAGTACAAATTCAAATCGTAGCACCCTTAAAATCTCTTG
>SSXW01000092.1 GCA_009469585.1 Dechloromonas sp. Dech2017 | reverse complement strand
TTTTTATTCTACTTTAGAAATCGGGTGCAAAGTTAATAATTATATCCCAATAAAAGCAAAATTTCTAGCCTTATTCTGTCTATAAACAAATAATTATATGTAACTTTGCAGCCAAAATTATAAAATCCTCAAATCCGCAACCTATAGGGTTTCGTGGGAATTTACTTGTAAAACGACCAAAATTCTTTTATTGTACATATTCCTTGGGCATAACAGAAACGTCGTAAACACAAAATTCCCTTACCCCATAAAGCGACTTGAGGTAATACGCCGGTTTAACCAGAAAAGCATGGCCTTTAACCAAAGTCTGTCTTGAACAGGTTGGCATAAGCATAGTTGTCTGAATAAATGTTCAATACATGCCTACGTGACGTCTTAATCCATTTTGCAGGAACAGAGATGAACTTGAACACAAAGGTCTTGATTCTGCTGGTGGCACGCAATCCAAATTCATGGGTTTTCAATCTCTGCATAATAGCTTTGTAGAAGTTTCTGATGAGAGCTGTCATAAGCAGGAATACAGTATTCTGTGCCATGAACGATTTTGGCAACCGATTCCAGCCAAAGCCATTGTTCATGTCATCGAAGATGCGTTCCTTGCCACCACGAAGATTGTAGAATTCCACAATGTCTCTTGCACTCGACTTGTAATCGTTAGTCAGTATACATCTGTAGGTATATTCGCCTTCCCAAATGTCAAGGTCTCCCTCTATTCGCCTTTGTCTCTGTATGACAAGACGATACGGTTTTCCTTTCCATTTCTCAACAAGGATGGAATTCAGCTCAAATTCAATACCGTTGATTTCAACAGTTTTCCATCCAGTCAAGGCAAACATGGAATCGTAGAAGGAAGAGCATCTGTTGGCACGAATATAAAAATGCCTGCAATGAGCCTCTACCATATCTACGATTTCCTCCGAGCATGAGCCGCAATCCATGCGGGCACGGGAAATATATATTTCCGAAGCCTCCAATCGCTTGAAGATTCTTTCCAAAGTTTCTTTTTGGTTGAAGCGTACGTTTGTGTTGCCGTCTCTATTTTCAATACCAACAATCATGTCGTTAATGACAGCTACACCTGGACTATAGCCCAAGAACTTCTTGTAGGTTGGTTTTGCATCATACTTCTCTGTTTCAATGAACTGATGGTCAAAGTCAAAATCATACTCTTGACCGGATTTCAATTGACCAGTAGCAAGCAGGGCATTGACCAGTAAGCAGTTCATCTTGTCTGCAGTATTGAAATCATAGGATTTGCCAGAAGCAGACTTATAGGTGATGCTCTTAAAAGTCAGTTCTTCGATAGCACGTAATATGGTGTCTGCGCTGCAAGTGCGAAGAGTTGGATGAAGAGACAAATGTTTCATCAAGTGAGTTGTAACATCCTCAATACATGAGCCGCCACAAAGATATACGCACATCAGAGAGCGTAGAATTTCGCTATATTGATAACCAAACATAGTGCATCTCAATCCCAAGGTGGAATCTATGGTTTGAGCTAAAAGAGCATCAAATTGCTCCATAATAGAAAAAATTCCTCCAAAAGGAGTGAGTTTCTCAGATTTTATTTGTACTTTTGCCATGTCATTCAGAGTTTTATTTGTTTTTTATTTGCAACACTAAGATAAGTGAAATTTCTGACATGGCAAAATCCTGAGCAACTTTTTGTTGCTCAGGTGCTTATAAAAAATATTAAATTATAGTGTTGCGGAATTAAGGTTTAAATGTTTGATAGCGTTGTTATGGCTGGGGTTGTTACCTGCAATTT
>SSXW01000091.1 GCA_009469585.1 Dechloromonas sp. Dech2017 | reverse complement strand
TCATGGAAGTTGTCAACGGCGGTGTCTGCTGTATATGACTGCCCTTCCTTGTCCAACCGTGCAATGACCAACAGCAGTTTCTTCCTGTCAGCATCCAATGTATCTTTCAAGGAAAGAAGATAGGCTTGACGTTGTGGAGTGACGGAAGTTGGCAAAATGATGTTTGAATGGTCCGCATCCCACTCTGAGGAATAGATTCTGTACTCTGTATGGATCTGACGTGCCACACGATTGTGTATCACCTGATAATACAGGCGACCCTCTTTCTCTTGAACAGATGATGTTCTGAACTTTAATTTGATGGATGCCATAATGCTCTGACTTTAACATTGAAATTGCAATTATTACCTTTATATATAATATAAGTGACAGACAAACAGGTATAGGAGGGATGGTGCCTCACCGCTCGGCATACAACAGCTGATATTCCACCCACCTCCGTTTCCTAATGGATGCCACTGCTTTTCCCCTCCATTTGCAATAGCTCAGATAGAGTGGCAGGATGTCCCTGTCGCCACGTTCCAATCGGGTGAGCAGGGACGCTTTCGGGTATCGTCCATTGCCTAACAACTTGGCTGGTCCAATCTGGTACGAGAGGGTGGCAAGCAGATAAGCATCCCTGCCATAACGGGCATATAGGCGCAGGTGCCGGAGGAGGTCTGTCCGTAACAGCAAATCTGCACGCTGACGTGTCAGTGTTTTCGGGAAACGCTCTCCCTTCTGTAGCTGGTGACCATAGCCCACATAGCCCGGTGTGGTCTTTGGGTCGTGCCAACCCTCGAAGTGTTTGGTAATGGCTACCATCCGTTCAAACAGTGCCCTGTCAATGGTTTGGCTTTGACAGGGCACGCTACAGATGGCCAACATGCTCAATAGTACGATGATGTATCTTCTCATTACATTATTTTATATAGGAGGTGCGATGTCTCACCGCACTCTAATCAATATCACTACATCATAGTGCGGAACTGCTGAATCTCTTTAATCATGGCTTTCACGTCCTCCCCAACCTGAACGAAGTTCTTGTAGAGGATGCGCTCTCGCTCTTCTTTCGACTTGAACTTATAGAACTTAGGGAGAGGGACATACTCCGATTCCTCCTTCTTTATTTCCGTCATATCGAAGTCGGTCTTGCAGTAGAACTTGGATGTCTTGAACTCCTCGCTCTCCTGGATGTTCATGCTTCCGTTCATCCCGGTCTTGGTGACTACGAAGTCACGGGCGGTCTGTCCACATATCCAACCTGTGGGCATATCGGAGATTTTGCTTGCAGGCACCAGGCTGTCCATATTCTCATTGAGGTTGATGGAGGTCTTGTCACGGTCGATGGTCACGCCCTTTTTGAGTTGCACTACTTTACCGAAGATGTCACTCGACAGCCATTCGAGGGTTTCCTTGGCTCTTGCCGAACCGCTCACCACATTGCCCACGGTGGTGATGATTTTCTGCATACCCACCTTGCCATAATCGGCTTCCAACTGCGGAAGTTCCTGAAAGCCAAGTGCCACGCTCACCTTGTTGCTTCGGGCTGTGCCTATCAGTCGGTCTATCTTGTGGAAATACAAGGTCGGCAACTCATCGACGATGATGCTGACAGGAACGTTCTTGCCCTGTCCTGTATTCACCCTCGTTACAAGGCGGTTGAGAATCAAGGCATTCAGTGCACCGATGATGCTCTCCATCTCGGGGTCGTTGGCAATGAGCAGATAACTTGGATTCTTCGGGTCACTGACCTTCAGGTCGAAGTCATCGCCGTCCTTGTGGAATATCCAGTAAGATTCC
>SSXW01000090.1 GCA_009469585.1 Dechloromonas sp. Dech2017 | reverse complement strand
AGGGTAGCTCCGTGTTCTTTGAGAGAGTAGGGTAGGTGTATTATCTCGTAAGCTGGCTTGTCGCCCTCAGATAGCAGTAGGACTTCTTTGTACTGAGGAGTGCCATAGGCACGAACCGTCACCTCGAACCCATTCTTACGAAAGTAGTCCGCAGTACAATGGAAGTCTAATGGCTCAAAGCAATAGACTTCCAACCAATCAATATTTACACATCTGTTACGCAAGCTCTATAGAAAGATGATCATCGCCGTTACGCAATGTTATGAAGTTCTTGATACCCTTATAAGAGCATCTAAGTGTGAAAAGTTCGTTAGTTATGTTGGCATCAACGGTGAAATGCGTGTACGGTGCGAACAAATGCTTGAAAGCTCTCGAAGTGAGGAACTCAACGACAATGGCAAAAGCATGCTCAGAGCAAGTGCGCATTGGGTCTATCCTTATAGTCGTATCAAGCACATAGCCAAAACAAGAAGCAATAAGAATACTCCTATTTTTCCATGGAGATACCATGTATGCAACTGAGAAGGCTTTTGATGTGAACAAGTTTCGTAATAGATAGCCATCATCAATGTATGACAAGACAGCTTTGTCAAGACAGCAGCTCTCGCATGGCTCAAGAGCAGTCGGGAACTTATATACCAGGGGAGAGAAAGACTCAACCTCGAGGTAAGTATTCAGAACATTTATAAACTTTGAGATATTGGACATATTTCTTGAAATTTAGGCAGTAACAGCCGTTCAAACAAGAACGGCTGAAACTGCAAGTGTTACACTTAGAATGGTAAATCGTTGGCATTGCTCTTAGACGGGGAAGCCGCAGAAGTCTGGGCACCAGGAGTAGCAGGAGCAGCTGTAGCAGCAGGAGCAGCTGTAGCTGCGTCTACTTTAGAACCACAAAGCTCTACGATGTCGGCAAGAACATTCAAGCCGACATTAGGAGTGTTCTGAGCATCTCGCCATATACGGCAGAACAGCTTGCCATATACATATACCTTCGTACCTCGTACGAGGTATTTCGCGAAGTTCTCAGAGTAGTGGTTCATGGTGACGGACACCCATTGCGTCTGGTCAACAACTTCACCATTTGACTGCTTCACACGTGCTGTGTGAGCGACGTTGAAACACAAGAAGGAGTTTCCATTCTTGCTTTTAACCTGGGCGTCAGCGCCGAGGTTACCGATAAGACTGACTTGTAACATATTATTTAAAAATTTGATTGTCTATTTTCTGAAGCAACTCAAAATCTTTGCTATCAAGAAAGATTTGTTCTAAACGGAATAATTGTAAAGGATAATCTTTAATATCATCAACCAAAAAGCGAGGAGTCATAAACAGATAAGATATGAGAGCACCAAGACGCTGCAGCTCATCATCATTTAGCGAGATAGTATTCATAATGCTAAAAGTTTAAACGTGAGTAACGAGAATAACCATTCAGCTGAAGCTGTATGCAAGCGAGAACATCTTCCAAATCTTCTCTCTGACTATCATCCATAGAATAGCAGGGGGCGGAAACATTGTCGCTAAGATGTTCTCTCAATACACCTGCGAGGGCGCGCATCTGGCGCCGACGCAAGCAAAGAGTTAAAATATCATCTTGACACATGATCAACCAAGTTTTTCTAAGATTGTACGAAGGGTATCTACCGTTTTGGCATCAATACAAAAAGAACATTGAAAACGATAGACTTTACAAAGATGCACGGGAGCATTATCAGCAGCCTCGAGAAGGAACTTCAAAACACCGCAAAGACTGGTATTTTGCCAAGTAGTAAGGTGAATATTA
>SSXW01000008.1 GCA_009469585.1 Dechloromonas sp. Dech2017 | reverse complement strand
CGACAGAGCGGAATTCGCCGCGGAAATTTCAGAATCACCCTTGTTTCGGCTTGAGTTCGGAAATCTTCATAATTTCCAACCAGAAAAACAAAACCCCCGAAAAATCGGGGGTTCGTCAGCAGTCTGAAAAGCCGGCGAATGCCGGCTTTTCTTGTTTTGGGTGTTGACACTCTTGGGTCATCTCCGGATAATCCCGGGTTCTTCCGGAGGGGTACCCAAGCGGTCAACGGGAACAGACTGTAAATCTGTCGGCTCTGCCTTCGAAGGTTCGAATCCTTCCCCCTCCACCAGATTGAATGCTGTAGCGGCCAGTGCTGCGGGCGTAGGGTTTTGCGGGTGTAGCTCAATGGTAGAGCTGAAGCCTTCCAAGCTTAAGACGAGGGTTCGATTCCCTTCACCCGCTCCATGACGCGCGGTACGGCTGGAGTTTTAAGGTAGGCCCATGTGGCTCAGTGGTAGAGCACTCCCTTGGTAAGGGAGAGGTCGGCAGTTCGATCCTGCCCATGGGCACCACCGATTAGCTTGGATTCTGGATTTTTATTTATTTGATTATTGAGGAACTGGAATGGCTAAGGAAAAATTCGAGCGTACGAAACCGCACGTGAACGTTGGCACGATTGGTCACGTTGACCACGGCAAGACCACGCTGACGGCTGCGATCACCACGGTGCTGTCGGCCAAGTTCGGCGGTTCGGCCAAGAAGTACGATGAAATCGACGCCGCCCCGGAAGAAAAGGCCCGCGGCATCACCATCAACACCGCCCACGTCGAATACGAAACCGCCAACCGTCACTACGCCCACGTTGACTGCCCGGGCCACGCCGACTACGTCAAGAACATGATTACCGGTGCTGCCCAGATGGACGGCGCCATCCTCGTCTGCTCCGCCGCTGACGGCCCTATGCCGCAAACCCGCGAGCACATCCTGCTCGCCCGTCAGGTTGGCGTGCCCTACGTTCTCGTCTACATGAACAAGTGTGACATGGTTGACGACGCCGAACTCCTCGAACTCGTCGAAATGGAACTGCGCGAGCTGCTCTCCAAGTACGACTTCCCGGGCGACGACACCCCGATCATCCACGGTTCGGCCCTGAAAGCCCTCGAAGGCGACCAGTCCGAAATCGGCGAACCCTCCATCTTCCGCCTCGCCGACGCCCTGGACTCCTACATCCCGACCCCGGAACGCGCTGTTGACCAGCCCTTCCTGATGCCGGTCGAAGACGTCTTCTCCATCTCCGGTCGCGGCACCGTCGTCACCGGCCGTATCGAGCGCGGCATCGTCAAGGTCGGCGAAGAAATCGAAATCGTCGGCATCCGCCCGACCGTCAAGACCACCTGCACCGGTGTCGAAATGTTCCGCAAGCTCCTCGACCAAGGTCAGGCCGGCGACAACATCGGCGCCCTGCTGCGCGGCACCAAGCGTGAAGACGTCGAGCGTGGTCAAGTGCTGTGCAAGCCGGGTTCCATCACCCCGCACACCCACTTCACCGGCGAAGTGTACGTTCTGTCGAAGGACGAAGGTGGTCGTCACACCCCGTTCTTCAATAACTACCGTCCGCAGTTCTACTTCCGCACCACCGACGTCACCGGCGCCATCTCCCTGCCGGAAGGCACCGAAATGGTCATGCCGGGCGACAACGTGTCGATGACCGTCAAGCTCATCGCCCCGATCGCCATGGAAGAAGGCCTGCGCTTCGCCATCCGTGAAGGCGGTCGTACCGTCGGCGCCGGCGTCGTCGCCAAGATCATCGAGTAATCGATAGCTGTTTGTAGTTAAGGCGCCTCGGGAACCCGAGGCGCTTTGATGTTTCTGCCGCAGGGGTGTAGCTCAATTGGTAGAGCGCCGGTTTCCAAAACCGAAGGTCGGGGGTTCGATTCCCTCCGCCCCTGCCACTCTCTATAAAGATCGCGAACGTCATGGCTGACAAGATCAAGTTTGCGCTGGCCCTAGTTATTCTGGCGGCCGGCGTGGCTGGTTTCTACCTGCTTTCCGAGCAGGCAATGATTTTGCGCGTCCTGGCGGTTCTCGTCGGGTTGGCGCTGGCTGTTGCAGTGGCTTGGAAGACCGAGCCGGGGCAGCGTTTTTTCCTGTTTGCCAACGAGTCGGTGGTCGAGGCCAAAAAAGTCGTTTGGCCGACGCGCAAGGAAACCGTTCAGACAACCGGTGCTGTTTTTGCGTTTGTCGTGGTGATGGCGCTCTTTCTGTATCTGACTGACAAGAGTCTGGAGTGGGTTCTTTATGACCTGGTCCTGGGCTGGAAGAAATCATGAGTAAACGCTGGTACGTTGTGCATGCCTACTCCGGCTTTGAAAAAAGCGTAATGCGCGCCATTCAGGAGCGCATTACCCGCTTGGGGATGGAAGAAAAATTCGGCCGTATCCTGGTTCCGGTTGAAGAAGTCGTTGAGATGAAAGGTGGCCAGAAAGCCATCTCGGAGCGCAAGTTCTTTCCCGGTTACGTGCTGTGCGAAATGGAAATGGATGATGACTCCTGGCACCTGGTGAAAAACACGCCGAAGGTGACGGGGTTTGTCGGCGGAACCGCCACCAAGCCGACGCCGATTTCCCAGAAGGAAGTCGACAAGATCATGCAGCAGATGCAGGAGGGCGTCGAAAAGCCGCGTCCGAAGGTGCTGTTCGAGGTCGGCGAAGTGGTCCGGGTCAAGGAAGGTCCCTTTACGGACTTCCACGGCTCGGTCGAGGATGTCAATTACGAAAAAAATCGCCTGCGTGTGTCGGTGACCATTTTTGGTCGGGCGACGCCGGTCGAATTGGAGTTCGCTCAGGTCGAAAAGGCCTGATCAGGTTTTCAGGGCGTGCCGGAAGCCCTTCATTTCGGCAAGAGGAGCGTCGGTAATGGCTGTCCATGAAGACGCGATATCACTCATACATTAGGAGCAATCATGGCCAAGAAAATTATTGGCTACATCAAGCTGCAAGTGCCGGCCGGCAAGGCGAATCCGTCGCCCCCGATCGGTCCCGCGCTGGGTCAGCGCGGCCTGAACATCATGGAATTCTGCAAGGCCTTCAATGCCCAGACGCAAGGCGTCGAGCCAGGTCTGCCGATTCCCGTGGTAATTACCGCGTTTGCCGACAAGTCCTTCACCTTCGTGATGAAGACCCCGCCGGCGACCATCCTGATCAAGAAGGCTGCCGGCATCAAGTCCGGTTCGGCCAAGCCGCATACCGACAAGGTCGGCAAGATCACCCGCGCCCAGTGCGAGGAAATCGCCAAGACCAAGATGCCTGACCTGACCGCTGCCGACATGGAAGCAGCTATTCGTACCATCGCCGGTTCCGCCCGCTCGATGGGTATCACGGTGGAGGGTCTGTAATCATGGCCAAGCTCACGAAGAAACAACAAGCCCTTGCCAGCAAGGTCGTTCCGCAGAAACTGTACCCTTTGCAGGAAGCATTGGTTCTGGCCAAGGAAACCGCAACCGCCAAGTTTGACGAGTCGATCGATGTGGCCGTTAATCTCGGCGTCGATGCGCGTAAATCCGACCAAGTGGTGCGCGGTTCCGTGGTGCTGCCGGCTGGTACCGGCAAGTCGGTTCGCGTTGCCGTTTTCGCCCAGGGCGACAAGGCTGAAGCGGCCAAGGCTGCTGGTGCCGAAGTCGTCGGCTTTGACGACCTGGCGGCCGAAGTCAAGGCTGGTAATTTGAATTTCGATGTTGTCATCGCTACCCCGGATGCCATGAAGATCGTCGGTCAGCTCGGCCAGATCCTTGGTCCACGCGGTCTGATGCCGAATCCGAAGGTCGGTACGGTGACCATGGATGTCGCAACCGCCGTCAAGAACGCCAAGGCCGGTCAGGTCCAGTACCGCACCGACAAGGCAGGCATTGTGCATGCCACGATCGGTCGCGCCTCCTTCACGGTGGAAAGTCTCGAGACCAACCTGAAGGCGCTGATCGATGCCCTGAACAAGGCCAAGCCGGCCTCGTCCAAGGGTCAGTACCTGAGAAAGATTGCTGTTTCCGCCACGATGGGTCCCGGCGTTCGCGTCGACCAGGCCACGGTGGTGGCGTAATAGAACTTTGGGCCGTTGGTGGTCGCTTCGGCGACTGCCGGCGGATCGTCAAAGACCGCAGGCGCCCCGGCGACGGGGCTTAATCGCGAAAGCACCCTGCGCAGACGGTGTCCCAGAACAAGATTTTCTGTCTTCCGGTAATTTGGTTGGCATGGCTTCTGGTTCAGGTCGCCGTAGGTGCGATGGAATGTCTCCATCGCGTTATGACTTGAAAGGAGGAAAGACCTGTGGGTCTCAATCTGAATGACAAAAAAGCTGTCGTAGCTGAGGTGTCGGCCCAAGTAGCCAACGCCGAGACGATCGCGATTGCCGAATATCGTGGCATTGAGGTCGGCGACCTCACGGTGTTGCGCAAGAAGGCTCGCGAGTCCGGTGTTTATCTGCGTGTGCTGAAGAACACCCTGGTGCGTCGCGCGGTGGACGGCACTCCCTTTGCCGGCCTGGCTGATCAAATGGTCGGTCCGCTGATCTACAGCATCTCCGCCGACCCCGTGGCTGCCGCGAAGGTCTTGAACGACTTCGCCAAGTCCAACGACAAACTGGTTCTCAAGGCTGGCTCCTATGCCGGCAAGGTCCTCGACAAAGCCGGTGTGCAGGCGCTTGCCTCCGTCCCGAGCCGCGAAGAGTTGCTCTCCAAGCTGCTGTACGTCATGCAAGCTCCGGTTGCCGGCTTCGCCCGTGCCCTGGATGCCCTGGCCAAGCAGCGCGAAGAGACCGCCGCTTGATCCGTACCGCTTACGAACTGAATTAGGAGTTATTTGAAATGGCAATTAGCAAAGAAGACATCCTGGAAGCCGTCGGCTCCCTGACCGTTATGGAATTGAATGACCTGGTCAAGGCATTCGAAGAGAAGTTTGGCGTTTCCGCCGCTGCCGTCGCCGTTGCCGGTCCGGCCGGTGGCGCTGGTGCCGCCGCTGCCGAAGAGCAGACCGAGTTCACCGTTGTCCTGACTGGCGCCGGCGACAAGAAGGTTGAAGTCATTAAGGTCGTGCGTGCCGTTACCGGTCTGGGCCTCAAGGAAGCCAAGGATCTGGTCGACGGTGCTCCGAAGCCGGTCAAGGAAGGCATCGCCAAGGCTGATGCCGAGGCCCTCAAGAAGCAACTGGAAGACGCTGGCGCCAAGGTCGAAATCAAGTAATTCGATTTGGATGCTGGGCTGGCGGCAAATTGCTGCCAGCCCTTTTGTGCTTTGTACATCAGGTTTCAGCCAGGCCTATCGATATCTTGAATAGCAGTCAGCCAGCTGGCAAACGCAAACAAGGCTTTCCATCCCGAGAGTGGCGATGGGAGCTTGTTTGCGTTTGCCTGTTTTCCCCGGGCTTAACGTTTGATTCCACCTTCACGGAGTTACCATGACTTACTCCTTCACCGAGAAGAAGCGCATCCGCAAGAGTTTCGCCAAGCGCGCCAGCGTGCTTGACGTGCCGTATTTGCTGGCGACCCAACTGCAGTCGTTCAAGGACTTCCTGCAGGATGAGGTTGCTCCTGAAAACCGGAAAAATGAAGGTTTGCAGGCCGCTTTCGCCTCGATTTTTCCGATCGTTTCGCACTCCGGCAATGCGCGCCTTGAATTTGTCAGCTACATGCTCGGCGAGCCGGCGTTCGATGTCACGGAATGCCAGCAGCGGGGCTTGACCTTCGCCTCGTCGCTGCGTGCCAAGGTGCGCTTGGTGATCATGGACCGCGAAGCGCCGGATACGGTGAAGGAAGTCAAGGAGCAGGAAGTCTACATGGGCGAAATCCCGCTGATGACGACCAATGGATCCTTCGTCATCAATGGTACCGAGCGGGTAATCGTTTCGCAGTTGCACCGTTCGCCCGGGGTGTTTTTCGAGCACGACCGGGGCAAGACGCATAGCTCCGGCAAGCTGCTGTTTTCGGCCCGGGTCATTCCTTACCGCGGCTCCTGGCTGGACTTCGAGTTCGATCCCAAAGATACGCTATTTTTCCGGGTTGACCGTCGGCGCAAGATGCCGGTCACTACGCTGCTCAAGGCGATCGGCATGTCTTCCGAGGAAATCCTCGCCCAGTTCTTCGAATTCGATACCTTCCTGGTCTCGAAGGAAAAGGTTGAATTTACGCTGGTCCCCGAGCGTCTGCGCGGCGAAGTGGCGCGCTTCGATTTCACTACGGTGGACGGCAAGTTGATCGTTGCCAAGGACAAGCGCATCACCGCCAAGCACATCCGCGAAATGGCGGCAGCCTCCCTCCACCAGATCGCAGTGCCGGATGATTTCCTGATCGGTCGGGTAATTGCCCGCAATATCGTGGACACCGGAACCGGTGAAATCATCGCCAACGCCAACGACGAAATCACCGAGACCCTGCTCGCCAATCTTCGCGAGGCAGGCATCTCGGCGGTGGAGACGCTATACACCAACGAACTGGATCGCGGGGCTTTCATTTCGAACACCTTGCGTGCCGACGACACCGCCAGCCGCCAGGCTGCCCGCATCGCCATCTACCGCATGATGCGTCCCGGTGAACCGCCCACCGAGGAAGCCGTCGAGATCCTGTTCAACGGCCTGTTCTATTCCGACGAGCGCTACGACCTGTCCGGCGTTGGCCGGATGAAGTTCAATCGCCGCCTGGGGCGTCAGGACGTCATCGAATACAAGGTGATGCTCAAGAGCCTGGCTTCGAAAGCCGAAGCTGCGCTCAAGAACCTGTCGGAAGCTTCCGGCATCGCCCTGCCGGCAATCCAGGATCTGGTTGGCCTGATGCCGTTCGGCGCGCGCGCCATGGTCGAAAATGCGACCCGTGAAGAAGCCGAAGCGCTCGCCGCCAAGATCCGCCCGGTGGGCGCCAACGTCGAAGTGCGCGAGCAATTGACGCTGTCGCCGCGCGATATCATCGAAGTGATCAACATTCTGGTCGAGTTGCGCAATGGTCGCGGCGAGATCGACGACATCGACCACCTCGGCAACCGTCGCGTTCGTTCCGTCGGCGAACTGGCCGAAAACCAGTTCCGTGCCGGCCTGGTCCGTGTCGAACGCGCTGTCAAGGAGCGCCTGTCGCAGGCCGAATCCGACAACCTGATGCCGCACGACCTGATCAATGCCAAGCCGATCAGCGCCGCCATCAAGGAATTCTTTGGTTCCAGCCAACTGTCGCAGTTCATGGACCAGACCAACCCGCTGTCGGAAATTACCCACAAGCGCCGTGTCTCGGCCCTTGGCCCGGGCGGTCTGACCCGCGAGCGTGCCGGCTTCGAAGTCCGCGACGTGCATCCGACGCACTATGGCCGCGTTTGCCCGATCGAAACGCCGGAAGGTCCGAACATCGGCCTGATCAACTCGCTGGCCCTGTTTGCCCGCGTCAATAGCTACGGCTTCATCGAAACCGCCTATCGCAAGGTGGTCGATGGCAAGGTGACCGACCAGATCGAATATCTGTCGGCCATCGAAGAGGGCAACTATGTCGTCGCCCAGGCCAATGCTTCGCTGATTGATGGCAGCCTGGCCGACGATCTGGTGACCTGCCGCGAAAAGGGCGAAACCATTCTCGCCGAACCGTCGCGCGTCCAGTACATGGACGTCGCCCCCGGCCAGATCGTTTCCGTCGCCGCCTCGCTGATTCCCTTCCTCGAGCACGATGACGCCAACCGCGCGCTGATGGGCGCCAACATGCAGCGCCAGGCCGTACCTTGCCTGCGTCCGGAGAAACCGCTGGTCGGCACCGGCATCGAGCGCACCGTCGCCGTCGACTCGGGCACTGCCGTGGTCGCCCTGCGCGGTGGCATCGTCGACTACGTCGACGCCGGGCGTGTCGTGGTTCGCGTCAATGACGAGGAAACCATTGCCGGTGAAGTCGGGGTCGATATCTACAATCTGGTCAAGTACACCCGTTCCAACCAGAACACCAATATCAACCAGCGTCCGATGGTCAAGATCGGCGACAAGATCGCCAAGGGTGACGTGGTCGCCGACGGTGCCTCGACCGACAAGGGCGAGCTAGCGCTCGGTCAGAACATGCTGATCGCCTTCATGCCGTGGAACGGCTACAACTTCGAAGACTCGATCCTGATCTCCGAGCGCGTCGTCGCCGAAGATCGCTACACCTCGATCCACATCGAGGAGCTGACGGTCGTTGCCCGCGATACCAAGCTCGGCCCCGAGGAAATCACCCGCGACATCGCGTCGCTCGGTGAAGCACAGTTGTCCCGTCTGGACGACTCCGGCATCGTCTACATCGGTGCCGAAGTCGAAGCCGGTGACGTGCTGGTCGGCAAGGTGACGCCGAAGGGCGAAACCCAACTGACGCCTGAAGAAAAGCTGCTGCGCGCGATCTTCGGCGAGAAGGCTTCCGACGTGAAGGACACTTCGCTGCGCGTCCCGTCGGGGATCGCCGGCACGGTCATCGACGTCCAGGTATTCACCCGCGAGGGTATCGAGCGCGACAAGCGCGCCCAGGCCATCATCGAGGATCACCTGCGTCATTACAAGCTGGACCTTGCCGACCAGATGCGTATCGTCGAGCGCGATGCCTTCGCTCGTGTCGAGCGTCTGATCACCGGCAAGAAGGCCAACGGCGGCCCGAAGAAGCTGGCCAAGGGCTCGGTCATCGAGAAAACCTATCTCGACAGCATGGACCCCCATCACTGGTTCGATATCCGTCTGGCCGACGACGATGCTGCCCAGCAGCTCGAGCAGGTCAAGGATGGTCTCGAGCAGGCGCGCAAGGATTTCGACATCGCCTTCGAAGGCAAACGCAAGAAGCTGACCCAGGGCGACGAACTGCCGCCGGGCGTGCAGAAGATGGTCAAGGTCTATGTCGCCGTCAAGCGTCGCCTGCAGCCTGGCGACAAGATGGCCGGCCGGCACGGTAACAAGGGCGTGGTTTCGCGCATCTTGCCGGTCGAGGACATGCCGCACATGGAAGATGGCAGCCCGGTCGACATCGTGTTGAACCCGCTCGGCGTGCCGTCCCGGATGAACGTCGGCCAGATTCTCGAAGTTCACCTCGGCCTTGCCGCCAAGGGGCTCGGTCACAAGATCGGCGCCATGCTGCGCGCCCAGGCCAATGCCCAGGAAATGCGCGGTTTCCTCGACCAGATCTACAACGCCAGCGGCAAGTCGGAAAATCTCGACGAGCTGAACGACGGCGAGATCATGGAAATGGCCGGCAACCTGAGGGCCGGTGTGCCTTTCGCCACGCCGGTTTTCGACGGCGCCAAGGAAGAGGAAATCAAGGCCATGCTGGCCTTGGCCGGCATGCCGTCTTCCGGCCAGATGACCCTGTTCGATGGCCGCACCGGCGAACCGTTCGAGCGCCAGGTCACGGTCGGCTACATGCATTACCTCAAACTGCATCACCTGGTCGATGACAAGATGCACGCCCGTTCGACCGGCCCGTACTCGCTGGTTACCCAGCAGCCGCTGGGCGGCAAGGCGCAGTTCGGTGGCCAGCGCTTCGGTGAAATGGAAGTGTGGGCGCTGGAAGCCTATGGTGCATCCTACGTGCTGCAGGAAATGCTGACCGTCAAGTCCGACGACGTGAATGGCCGCACCAAGGTCTACGAAAACATCGTCAAGGGCGAGCACAAGATCGATGCCGGCATGCCGGAATCCTTCAATGTGCTGGTCAAGGAAATTCGTTCGCTGGCGATCGATATCGATCTGGAACGTTACTGATTCAGGGCTTAGGAGTTAAACGATGAAAGCATTGCTCGATCTGTTCAAGCAGGTAACCGCCGAGGAGGAATTCGACGCGATTACCATTGGCCTCGCTTCGCCCGACAAGATCCGTTCCTGGTCCTATGGTGAAGTCAAGAAGCCGGAAACCATCAACTACCGCACCTTCAAGCCGGAGCGCGATGGCTTGTTCTGTGCCAAGATCTTTGGCCCGATCAAGGATTACGAGTGCCTGTGCGGCAAGTACAAGCGCCTCAAGCATCGCGGCGTGATCTGCGAAAAATGCGGCGTTGAAGTGACGTTGGCCAAGGTTCGCCGCGACCGCATGGGTCACATCGAACTGGCCTCGCCGACTGCCCATATCTGGTTCCTCAAGTCGCTGCCGTCGCGTCTCGGCATGGTCCTCGACATGACCCTGCGCGACATCGAGCGCGTGCTGTACTTCGAAGCCTATGTCGTGACCGACCCGGGCATGGTCAGCAACCTCCAGCGTTCCCAGTTGCTCACCGAAGAGCAGTACCTGGAAATGATGGAAGAGCATGGCGACGAATTCGTGGCCTACATGGGCGCCGAAGGCGTCCGTGAATTGCTGCGCAATCTCGACCTCAACAGCGAAGTCGAATCGCTGCGCGCCGAACTGGAAGTGACCGGCTCGGAAGCCAAGAACAAGAAGCTGGCCAAGCGCCTGAAGATCCTCGAAGGTTTCCAGAAGTCGGGCATCAAGCCGGACTGGATGATCCTCGAAGTCCTGCCGGTGCTGCCGCCTGACCTGCGCCCGCTGGTGCCGCTCGACGGCGGCCGTTTCGCCACCTCTGACCTCAACGACCTCTATCGTCGCGTCATCAACCGTAACAACCGTCTGAAGCGCCTGCTCGAGCTGAAAGCGCCGGAAATCATCGTGCGCAACGAAAAGCGCATGCTGCAGGAAGCTGTGGACAGCCTGCTCGACAACGGTCGTCGCGGCAAGGCGATGACCGGTGCCAACAAGCGTCCGCTCAAGTCGCTGGCCGACATGATCAAGGGCAAGGGCGGCCGTTTCCGTCAGAACCTGCTCGGCAAGCGTGTCGACTACTCTGGTCGTTCGGTCATCGTGGTCGGTCCGCAACTCAAGCTGCACCAGTGCGGCCTGCCCAAGCTGATGGCCCTGGAACTGTTCAAGCCCTTCATCTTCCACAAGCTGGAAGTACTCGGCTACGCGACGACCATCAAGCAGGCCAAGAAGATGGTCGAAGGCCAGGAGCCGGTGGTCTGGGACATCCTGGAAGACGTCATCCGGGAACACCCGGTCATGCTGAACCGCGCGCCGACCCTGCACCGTCTCGGTATCCAGGCTTTCGAGCCGACCCTGATCGAAGGCAAGGCCATCCAGTTGCACCCGCTGGTTTGCGCCGCCTTCAACGCCGACTTCGACGGCGACCAGATGGCCGTCCACGTGCCGCTGTCGCTGGAAGCCCAGATGGAAGCCCGCACCCTGATGCTGGCCTCCAACAACGTGCTGTCGCCGGCCAACGGCCAGCCGATCATCGTGCCCTCGCAGGATATCGTTCTCGGCCTGTACTACGCGACTCGGGAGCGTATCAACGCCAAGGGCGAGGGCATGTACTTCGCTGATGTGGCCGAAATTGAACGCGCCATGGCGGCGAAAGAGCTCGATATTCACGCCAAAATCTCGGTTCGCCTGAAGCAATACGAGCCTGCTGCGGTCGACGGCGAATTTGTCGAAAAAATGGAAAGGGTGGAAACCACTGCCGGCCGGGCGCTGCTCGCCAAAATCCTGCCCAAGGGCCTGCCCTTCAAGGCGATCGACAAGGCGCTGAAGAAGAAGGAAATCTCCAAGCTGATCGACGAGTCCTTCCGCCGCTGCGGCCTGAAGGAAACCGTCGTCTTCGCCGACAAGCTGATGCAGAACGGCTACGCCCTGGCGACCCGGGCCGGTATCTCCTTCTGCTCCGACGACATGCGCGTCCCGGCCAAGAAATACGAGATCATCGCCGCCTCGGAAGCCGAGGTGAAGGAGATCGAGACCCAGTACACCAACGGCCTGGTTACCCAGGGCGAGCGTTACAACAAGGTCGTCGATATCTGGGGTCGCACCGGCGACCAAGTCGCCAAGGTGATGATGGACGAACTCGGTCACGAGGAAGTCGTCGACCGTCATGGCAAGAAGGTCAAGCAGGATTCCTTCAACTCGATCTACATGATGGCCGACTCCGGCGCCCGCGGCTCGGCTGCCCAGATCCGTCAGCTGGCCGGCATGCGCGGCCTGATGGCGAAGCCAGACGGCTCGATTATCGAGACGCCGATCACCACCAATTTCCGCGAAGGCCTGAACGTTCTCCAGTACTTCATCTCGACCCACGGTGCCCGTAAGGGTCTGGCCGATACGGCGCTGAAGACGGCCAATTCCGGCTACCTGACGCGTCGTCTGGTCGACGTGACGCAGGATCTGGTGATTACCGAAGACGATTGCGGCACCAAGAACGGCTTCGCCGTCAAGGCGCTGGTCGAGGGCGGCGAAGTGATCGAGGCGCTGCGCGAGCGTATTCTCGGTCGCGTCACGGTCGACGACCTGATCGACCCGGAAACCCAGGAAACCGTCATCTTCGCCGGTACCATGCTCAACGAGGATCTGGTCGACCTGATCGACAAGCTGGGCATCGACGAAGTCAAGGTGCGCACCCCGCTCTCCTGCGACACCCGCTACGGCCTGTGCGCCCAGTGTTACGGCCGCGACCTCGGGCGTGGCAGCATGGTCAATGCAGGTGAGGCGATCGGCGTCATCGCCGCCCAGTCGATCGGCGAGCCGGGCACCCAGCTCACCATGCGGACCTTCCACGTCGGCGGCGCCGCATCGCGGGCTGCCGTGGCCTCGCAGGTCGAATCCAAGTCGGCCGGTACCGTTCGCTACACCGCCAACATGCGCTACGTCACCAGCGCCAAGGGCGAAAAGGTGGTCATTTCCCGTTCCGGCGAAGTGCTGATCACCGACGATCACGGTCGTGAGCGCGAGCGTCACAAGGTTCCCTACGGCGCCATTCTCGCCGTCGATGAAGGCAAGTCGGTCAAGGCCGGCGTCAAGCTGTCGACCTGGGACCCGCACACCCGTCCGATCATTACCGAGTACGCCGGTACCGTTCGTTTCGAGAACGTCGAGGAAGGCGTCACCGTCGCCAAGCAGGTCGACGACGTCACCGGCCTGTCCACCCTGGTTGTTATCGACCACAAGCGCGGCGGCAAGGCCGCTGCCAAGGGGGTGCGCCCGGTCGTCAAGCTGCTTGATGAAAGCGGCCAGGAAGTACGTGTGGCCGGCAGCGATCACACCGTTTCCATCGCCTTCCAGGTCGGGTCGATCATCTCCGTGGTCGATGGGCAACAGGTCGGCGTCGGCGACGTACTCGCCCGCATGCCGCAGGAATCCGCCAAGACCCGCGACATTACCGGCGGTCTGCCGCGCGTCGCCGAACTCTTCGAAGCACGCACGCCCAAGGATGCGTCGATGCTGGCCGAAGTCACCGGGACCATCGGTTTCGGCAAGGACACCAAGGGCAAGCAGCGTCTGGTCATTACCGACCTCGATGGCAAGCAGCACGAGTTCCTGATTTCCAAGGACAAGCACGTGCTGGTGCACGACGGCAAGGTGGTCAACAAGGGCGAGAAGATCGTCGAAGGCGAGCCGGATCCGCATGACATCCTGCGTTTGCAGGGCGTCGAGGCCCTGGCCCGCTACATCACCGACGAAGTTCAGGACGTGTACCGTCTGCAAGGCGTCAAGATCAACGACAAGCACATCGAGGTGATTGTTCGCCAGATGTTGCGTCGGGTGACCATCGTCGAGCCGGGCGACACCAAGTTCATCAAGTCGGAGCAGGTCGAGCGTGCGGAACTGCTGGCCGAAAACGACCGCGTCATCGCCGAAGGCAAGTTGCCGGCGACATTCGACCACATGCTGCTCGGTATCACCAAGGCTTCGTTGTCTACCGACTCGTTCATCTCCGCAGCCTCCTTCCAGGAGACCACTCGGGTTCTTACCGAGGCCGCCATCATGGGCAAGCGCGACGAATTGCGTGGTCTCAAGGAAAACGTCATCGTCGGTCGTCTCATCCCGGCGGGTACCGGCCTGGCCTATCACCGCAGTCGGCGCGCACAGGCGGCAGGCGAGGATCTGGCCTCTCCGCTGGTGGTCGAGGACGGTGCTGCCGAAAATGCAACGCAGGAAGCCGACCAGGCTTAGTAAAGCAGTAGCAACCCCCGTGTCTCGTTGACATGGGGGTTGATCAACCATAAAATCTATGGTCTTTGTCGGCAGAGGCTAATCATTGTCTCTGCTATGGATAACAAAATTGCCGTCGCGCACCGCTTTTCGGTGCCCGGCTGTTGAAGGAAGTTTGATATGCCGACCATCAACCAGCTCGTGCGCAAGCCGCGCGTAGCCGAAAAGGCCAAGAGCAAGGTGCCTGCTCTGGAAAAGTGCCCGCAGAAGCGTGGCGTTTGCACCCGCGTGTATACCACCACCCCGAAAAAGCCGAACTCCGCTCTGCGTAAGGTTTGCAAGGTTCGTCTGACGAACGGCTTCGAAGTCATTTCGTACATCGGCGGTGAAGGCCACAACCTGCAGGAGCACTCCGTGGTCCTGATTCGCGGTGGTCGTGTCAAGGATTTGCCTGGTGTGCGTTACCACACCGTGCGTGGCTCCCTGGATACCCAGGGCGTCAAGGATCGTAAGCAGGCCCGTTCGAAGTACGGGGCCAAGCGTCCGAAGGCTGCCTGATTTAAGGTGGCTTAAGTAAGTGGCCGTCCTCTTGGGCGGTCGGGAGAGGCCGGGAGGGTAAAACCCTAGCCCGGCTTTTCAACTGAATAGTGATCAAAGAGAGGTTAGTATGCCCCGTCGTCGTGAAGTACCCAAGCGTGACATTCTTCCGGACCCGAAGTTCGGTAGCGTCGAAGTTTCCAAGTTCATCAATGCCGTCATGCAGAGCGGTAAAAAGTCGGTTGCCGAGCGTATCGTCTATGGCGCCTTCGACATCATCACCACCAAGTCGGGCAAGGATCCGCTGGAGGTTTTTGGTTCTGCCATGGCTAACGTCAAGCCGATGGTGGAAGTAAAGTCGCGCCGCGTTGGTGGTGCCAACTACCAGGTGCCCGTCGAAGTTCGTCCGGCCCGGCGTGCTGCGCTGGCCATGCGCTGGTTGCGTGAATTTGCCCGCAAGCGCTCGGAAAAGTCCATGGGCCAGCGTCTTGCTGCTGAAATGCTGGAGGCTGCTGAAAACCGTGGCGGCGCTGTCAAGAAGCGTGACGAAGTGCATCGCATGGCAGACGCCAACAAGGCGTTCGCTCACTTCCGCTTCTAATTTTCAAAGGGCTTTAACGTGGCACGTAAAACACCTATCGAGCGCTACCGCAATATCGGTATCAGCGCCCACATTGATGCCGGCAAGACGACCGTCACCGAGCGCATCCTGTACTACACCGGTGTTAACCACAAGATCGGTGAAGTGCATGACGGCGCCGCTACCATGGACTGGATGGAGCAGGAGCAGGAGCGTGGTATCACCATCACCTCCGCAGCAACGACCTGCTTCTGGAAGGGCATGGACAGCTCCTTCCCTGAGCATCGTTTCAACATTATCGACACCCCGGGGCACGTCGATTTTACGATCGAAGTTGAGCGCTCGATGCGCGTGCTCGATGGTGCCTGCATGGTTTACTGTGCGGTCGGTGGCGTTCAGCCGCAGTCCGAGACGGTGTGGCGTCAGGCTACCAAGTACAAGGTGCCGCGCCTGGCCTTCGTGAACAAGATGGACCGTTCCGGTGCCAATTTCTTCAAGGTCGTCGATATGATGAAGACGCGCCTGAAGGCTAATCCTGTGCCTATTGTCATTCCCATCGGGGCCGAAGATAACTTCTCTGGTGTCGTCGATCTGCTGAAGATGAAGGCGATCATTTGGGACGAAGCTTCCCAGGGTATGAAGTTCGAATACAAGGACGTGCCGGCCGACTTGCTCGAGTCCGCACAGACCTGGCGCGAACAGATGGTTGAGGCGGCTGCCGAAGCTTCCGAAGACCTGATGAATGAATATCTTGAAAATGGCGAGTTGTCCGAAGCCAAGATCGTGGAAGGTCTTCGTCTGCGCACCCTGGCTTGCGAAATCCAGCCGATGCTGTGTGGTACCGCGTTCAAGAACAAGGGTGTGCAGCGCATGCTGGACGCCGTCGTTGAGCTGCTGCCGTCGCCGGTCGATATTCCGCCGGTTGGTGGTGTCGACGAGCGTGACAACGAGATTTCGCGCAAGGCTGACGATGCCGAGAAGTTCTCGGCCCTGGCCTTCAAGCTGATGACCGACCCGTTCGTCGGTCAGCTGACCTTCATCCGCGTTTATTCGGGTGTGCTGGCTTCCGGCGCCACCGTGTACAACTCGGTCAAGGGCAAGAAGGAGCGTGTCGGCCGCATTCTGCAAATGCACGCCAACAACCGCGAAGAAATCAAGGAGGTTCTGGCTGGCGACATCGCCGCTTGCGTCGGCATGAAGGACGTCACCACCGGTGAAACCCTGTGCGACCCGGATGCGCCGATTATCCTCGAGCGCATGGTCTTCCCGGATCCGGTTATTCACGTTGCCGTCGAGCCGAAAACCAAGGCCGACCAGGAAAAGATGGGTATCGCGCTGGGCCGTCTGGCTGCCGAAGATCCGTCCTTCCGCGTCCGCACCGACGAAGAGTCCGGCCAGACCATCATCTCCGGCATGGGCGAACTGCACCTCGACATCATTGTCGATCGCATGCGTCGTGAATTCAACGTCGAAGCTGCTGTTGGCGCTCCGCAGGTTGCCTACCGCGAATGCATCAAGAAAGCTGTCGAACAGGAAGGCAAGTTCGTCAAGCAGTCCGGTGGTCGCGGTCAGTTCGGTCATGTCTGGCTCAAGATTGAGCCGAACGAGCCGGGGGCTGGCTACACCTTCGTCGATGCCATCAAGGGCGGTGTCGTGCCGCGCGAATTCATTCCGGCGGTCGACAAGGGCCTGCAGGATGCCATCACCAGCGGCGTGCTGGCCGGCTTCCCGGTTGTGGATATCAAGTTTACGCTGTTCGATGGTTCCTACCACGACGTTGACTCGAATGAAAACGCGTTCCGTATGGCTGCGTCCATGGCTTTCAAGGAAGGCGTGAAGAAGGCCAGCCCGACGCTGCTCGAGCCGATGATGGCCGTTGAAGTCGAGACCCCGGAAGACTACATGGGTAACGTGATGGGCGACCTGTCCTCCCGCCGTGGCATCGTTCAGGGTATGGAAGACCAGGCTGGTGGGATCAAGGTTGTCAAAGCTGAAGTGCCGCTGTCCGAAATGTTTGGCTACGCCACCTCGCTGCGCTCCCTGTCGCAAGGTCGCGCAACCTACTCGATGGAATTCAAGCACTACACGGAAGCGCCGAAGAACGTCGCTGACGCTGTAATCAACAAGAAGTAATCAGGAGAACCGATAATGGCTAAGGAAAAATTCGAACGTACGAAACCGCACGTGAACGTTGGCACGATTGGTCACGTTGACCACGGCAAGACCACGCTGACGGCTGCGATCACCACGGTGCTGTCGGCCAAGTTCGGCGGTTCGGCCAAGAAGTACGATGAAATCGACGCCGCCCCGGAAGAAAAGGCCCGCGGCATCACCATCAACACCGCCCACGTCGAATACGAAACCGCCAACCGTCACTACGCCCACGTTGACTGCCCGGGCCACGCCGACTACGTCAAGAACATGATTACCGGTGCTGCCCAGATGGACGGCGCCATCCTCGTCTGCTCCGCCGCTGACGGCCCTATGCCGCAAACCCGCGAGCACATCCTGCTCGCCCGTCAGGTTGGCGTGCCCTACGTTCTCGTCTACATGAACAAGTGTGACATGGTTGACGACGCCGAACTCCTCGAACTCGTCGAAATGGAACTGCGCGAGCTGCTCTCCAAGTACGACTTCCCGGGCGACGACACCCCGATCATCCACGGTTCGGCCCTGAAAGCCCTCGAAGGCGACCAGTCCGAAATCGGCGAACCCTCCATCTTCCGCCTCGCCGACGCCCTGGACTCCTACATCCCGACCCCGGAACGCGCTGTTGACCAGCCCTTCCTGATGCCGGTCGAAGACGTCTTCTCCATCTCCGGTCGCGGCACCGTCGTCACCGGCCGTATCGAGCGCGGCATCGTCAAGGTCGGCGAAGAAATCGAAATCGTCGGCATCCGCCCGACCGTCAAGACCACCTGCACCGGTGTCGAAATGTTCCGCAAGCTCCTCGACCAAGGTCAGGCCGGCGACAACATCGGCGCCCTGCTGCGCGGCACCAAGCGTGAAGACGTCGAGCGTGGTCAAGTGCTGTGCAAGCCGGGTTCCATCACCCCGCACACCCACTTCACCGGCGAAGTGTACGTTCTGTCGAAGGACGAAGGTGGTCGTCACACCCCGTTCTTCAATAACTACCGTCCGCAGTTCTACTTCCGCACCACCGACGTCACCGGCGCCATCTCCCTGCCGGAAGGCACCGAAATGGTCATGCCGGGCGACAACGTGTCGATGACCGTCAAGCTCATCGCCCCGATCGCCATGGAAGAAGGCCTGCGCTTCGCCATCCGTGAAGGCGGTCGTACCGTCGGCGCCGGCGTCGTCGCCAAGATCATCGAGTAATTCGTTCTTTTCAAAAACGGGGCGGTAAGCGCCGCCCCATCGCTCTTTTGGAAGCCAAAAATGCAAAGCCAAAAAATCCGCATCCGTCTGAAGGCCTTTGACTACCGTTTGATTGATCAATCGGCTCAGGAAATCGTTGAAACTGCCAAGCGTACCGGTGCTGTTGTCTGCGGCCCTGTGCCGCTGCCGACCCGCAAGCAGCGTTTCGACATCCTGCGTTCGCCGCACGTGAACAAGGCTTCCCGCGACCAGCTCGAGATCCGTACCCATCTGCGCCTGATGGATATCGTTGATCCGACCGACAAGACGGTGGATGCCCTGATGAAGCTCGATCTGCCGGCTGGCGTCGACGTCGAAATCAAGTTGCAATAAAAGTGTTCCTGCGGGTATAATCCGCAGTTTTCGGGGGTGGCCGGTGACGGTTGCCCGATTGTTGTTTTACATCGACCGGCCAATCGCAGCCGGCGATGAGGAGAATAACCATGAGTCTAGGCCTTGTTGGTCGCAAGGTTGGCATGACTCGCATTTTTGCCGAGGATGGTGCATCCATTCCGGTAACTGTGCTTGATGTGTCCAATAACCGCGTGACCCAAGTAAAAACGCCGGAGATCGATGGCTACGCAGCCATTCAGGTCGCATTCGGCCAGCGCCGTGCCTCGCGTGTTTCCAAGCCCCTGGCCGGCCATCTGGCCAAGGCGGGAGTGGAAGCCGGGCATGTGCTCAAGGAATTCCAGATCGATGCTGATCAGCTTGCCTCGTTCAAGGCAGGTGATCAGGTTGCCGTTACGATCTTTGCCGAAGGGCAGAAGGTTGACGTAAGTGGCACCTCTATCGGTAAGGGCTTTCAGGGCGGTATCAAGCGCCACAACTTCAGTTCCAACCGTGCTTCCCATGGTAATTCGGTGTCGCACAATGCGCCGGGTTCGATTGGTATGGCGCAGGATCCGGGCCGTGTGTTCCCGGGTAAGCGCATGGCGGGCCACTTGGGTGATGTGCAGGCCACCACGCAGGGCTTGACGATCGTTCGCGTCGATGCTGAGCGTCAGTTGCTGCTCGTCAAGGGTGCTGTTCCGGGTGCCAAGGGTTCCGACGTAGTCGTGCGTCCGGCGGTCAAGGGTTAAGGGGGCGACATGGAACTGAAGGTTATCAACGAACAAGGTCAGGAGGCTGCGAAACTGCAGGCTTCCGACGTGCTGTTCGGTCGTGAATTCAATGAGGCGCTGGTGCACCAGATCGTCGTTGCCTATCAGGCAAACGCGCGCTCTGGCGACAGCAAGCAAAAGGATCGCTCCGAGGTCCGTCACACCACCACCAAGCCGTGGCGCCAGAAGGGTACCGGTCGTGCCCGTTCGGGCTCCAACGGTTCCCCGCTGTGGCGTGGGGGCGGCCGGATCTTCCCGAATTCGCCCGAGCAAAACTACACCCAGAAGGTTAACAAGAAGATGTTCCGCGCCGGCATGGCTGCGATCCTCTCCGAGTTGGCCCGTCAGGATCGCCTAATCGTCATCGACGATATCGCGGTCGACGCACCGAAGACCAAGCTTTTCTCCGCGAAGCTGAAGGGCATGGGTCTCGACGGCAACCTGCTGGTCATCACCGACGAACTGAATGAAAACCTCTATCTGTCGTCGCGCAACCTGCCCAATGTTCTGGTGCTCGAAGCCCAGGAGGCTGATCCGGTTTCGCTGGTCCGCTTCGCCAAGGTGCTGGTCACCAAGAACGCCGTGGCCAAGTTCGAGGAGATGTGGGGATGAACCAGGAACGTTTGATGCAGGTGCTGTTGGCACCGCAAATCTCCGAAAAGGCTACCTACGTTGCCGATAAGTACGAGCAAGTTATCTTCCGTGTTGCGCCCGATGCGACCAAGCCGGAAATTAAGGCTGCTGTCGAATTGTTGTTCAAGGTTGAGGTCGATGCGGTTCAGGTTGCTAACGTAAAAGGCAAGGTCAAGCGCTTCAAGGGTGTGCCTGGTCGTCGCAAGGGTTGGAAAAAGGCTTTCGTGAGCCTGAAGCCTGGACAGGAAATTAATTTTGTTGACGGGGGGAACGCGTAATGGCACTGGTTAAGGTTAAGCCGACCTCCCCGGGTCGTCGTGGCGTCGTTCAGGTTCTTAACGCTGATCTGCATAAGGGTAAGCCTTTCGCCGGATTGGTTGAGTCCCAGTCCAAGAACGCTGGTCGCAACAATAGTGGTCGAGTTACGGTGCGCCACCAGGGTGGTGGGCACAAGCAGGCTTATCGTGTTATCGATTTCAAGCGTTCCAAGGATGGGATTCCGGCCAAGGTCGAGCGCCTTGAGTACGACCCAAACCGGACTGCAAACATTGCTCTGGTTTGTTATGCAGATGGTGAGCGTCGCTACATCATCGCCAACAAGGGGATGGTTGTCGGGCAGCAGTTGATGAGCGGCTCCGAAGCTCCGATCAAGTCTGGAAATGCGCTGCCGATTCGTAACATTCCCGTTGGTACCACCATCTGCTGTATTGAGATGATGCCAGGCAAGGGTGGCCAGTTGGCCCGCTCGGCGGGTACGTCGGCTCAGTTGCTGGCGCGGGAAGGGGTGTACGCGCAGATTCGTCTTCGCTCCGGCGAGGTGCGCCGTGTGCACGTCGAGTGTCGCGCTACGGTTGGCGAAGTCGGGAACGAGGAAAATAACCTTCGCAAAATCGGCAAGGCCGGTGCTCAGCGTTGGCGTGGTATCCGCCCGACTGTCCGCGGTACGGCAATGAACCCGGTTGATCACCCGCACGGCGGTGGTGAAGGTCGTACCGGTGAAGGTCGCGTGCCTGTTAATCCGTGGGGTCAGCCCACCAAGGGTTACCGCACTCGCAGCAATAAGCGCACGAACAGCATGATTGTTCAGCGCCGTCATAAGCGTTAAGGGGTAGGAAATGGGACGTTCTCTAAAAAAGGGCCCGTTTGTTGATTCGTACCTGATCGACAAGGTCGAGGCAGTACGTGCAACAAACGACAAGCGCCCAATCAAGACGTGGTCGCGTCGTTCGACGATCCTCCCCGAGTTCATCGGTCTGACGATTGCGGTGCACAACGGTAAACAGCATATTCCGGTTTTTGTTACCGAGAATATGGTTGGTCACAAGCTTGGCGAGTTTTCGCTGACCCGTACCTTCAAGGGTCACACTGCCGGCAAGAAAGCCAAGAAGTAAGGAGCAGACATGGAAACTCGTGCAAGTTTGCGAGGCGTACGCCTCTCTGCGCAAAAAGGTCGTCTTGTTGCGGATCTGGTGCGTGGCAAGCCGGTCGGTCAGGCGCTCAACATCCTGGCTTTCAGCCCCAAGAAGGGCGCCGGTATCGTCAAGAAGGTCTTGGAGTCGGCTATTGCTAACGCAGAGCATAACGACGGCGCCGATATCGACGAGCTCAAAGTGAGTTCGATTTACGTCGAAAAAGGTATGGTGCTCAAGCGGTTCACTGCTCGAGCCAAAGGTCGTGGCAATCGGATCGTAAAGCCGACCTGTCATATTTATCTGACCGTTGGTAATTAAGGAAGAACCATGGGACAGAAAATTCATCCGACTGGCTTTCGCCTAGCAGTCACCAAAAACTGGGGTTCCCGCTGGTATGCCAGCAGCAAGGATTTCCCGGGAATGCTGAACGAGGACATCAAGGTTCGCGAGTATCTGAAGCGCAAGCTTGCTCACGCCTCCGTCGGTCGTATCCTTATCGAGCGGCCCGCAAAGAATGCCCGTGTAACCATCTACTCCGCCCGTCCAGGCGTAGTGATTGGCAAAAAGGGCGAGGATATCGAACAGCTGAGAACTGATCTTCAGCGGATCATGGGTGTTCCGGTTCATGTGTCCATTGAAGAAATTCGCAAGCCCGAGGTCGATGCCCAGTTGATCGCGGATTCGATTGCCCAGCAGCTTGAAAAGCGGATCATGTTCCGTCGCGCTATGAAGCGCGCAATGCAGAATGCCATGCGCCTTGGCGCGCAGGGTATCAAGGTCATGAGCGCTGGTCGTCTGAATGGGGCGGAAATTGCGCGAAGCGAATGGTATCGCGAAGGACGTGTCCCTTTGCATACCCTGCGTGCGGACATTGACTACGCCACCTCGGAAGCGCTGACCACCTACGGCATCATCGGCATCAAGGTTTGGGTATACAAGGGCGACATGCTGGATCGTAACGCCCAGCCGGTTGCCGAGGAGCCGGTTGCCGAGGAGCGTAGGCCGCGTCGCGTCCCGGGCAAGCCGGAAGGCGACAAGCCGCGTACTCGTACCGTCAAGAAAGTTGATGGCGATTCACCGGCGAAGCGCAGCGTAAGAAAGGCAGGTGCCTAAATGTTGCAACCTAATCGTCGCAAGTTCCGTAAGGAGCACAAAGGGCGCAATGAAGGTTTGGCTACTCGCGGTACGAAGGTCTCGTTCGGTGAATGGGGTCTCAAGGCGACTGGTCGTGGTCGCCTAACCGCGCGCCAGATCGAGGCTGCTCGTCGTGCCATGACTCGCCATATCAAGCGGGGCGGCCGTATCTGGATCCGTATCTTCCCGGACAAGCCGATTTCGAAGAAGCCGGCGGAAGTTCGGATGGGTAACGGTAAGGGTAATCCTGAATACTGGGTTGCCGAGATTCAGCCGGGCAAAGTCCTCTACGAAATGGATGGTGTGAACGAGGCCTTGGCGCGCGAAGCGTTCGCCTTGGCAGCTGCAAAGCTGCCAATTTCCACCACCTTCGTGACTCGTCATCTGGGGTAATCATGAAAGCTAGTGAACTGAGAACCAAGAGCGTGGACGAGCTCAATAAGGAGTTGCTGGATCTGCTGAAGGCGCAATTCGGCCTGCGTATGCAGCTTGCTACGCAACAGCTGTCCAATACCAGCCAAATGTCCAAGGTGCGTCGTGATATCGCTCGCGTTCGCACGCTTATTCGTGAAAAGGCGGTGCAGCAATGAGTGAGTCCACCAGTATCAAACGTACGTTGATTGGCCGTGTGGTCAGCGACAAAATGGAAAAGACCGTAACCGTTCTCGTCGAGCGCAAAGTTAAGCACCCGATGTATGGCAAGGTTATGGTTCGGTCCAAAAAGTACCATGCCCATAACGAGGATAATTCGGCAAAGGCCGGTGATCTCGTCGAGATCGTCGAGACTCGTCCGCTGTCTCGTACCAAAACCTGGGCGGTAACGAGCGTGTTGGAAAAAGCAGTCATTGTTTAAAGATTGTTCCCAATAGCGCTTGCGCAGTTGCCATGGAAGCCGGTATAATCCGGCTTCTTTTTTGTTGGCCTCTGTTCTGGCGGTCAGCGAATGTGTTTAACCCGTACGGGTTCCAAGACTGACCGCCTAGGCGGATTAAGTTGGAGTTAATTTAAATGATTCAGATGCAGACGACACTGGATGTCGCCGATAACACCGGCGCTCGTTCAGTTATGTGTATCAAGGTGCTGGGTGGCTCCAAGCGCCGCTATGCGAGCATTGGCGACATCATCAAGGTCAGCATCAAAGATGCTGCGCCACGCGGCCGCGTGAAGAAGGGTGATGTTTATAACGCTGTGGTGGTTCGTACCGCCAAGGGCGTTCGTCGTCCCGATGGTTCGCTGGTGCGCTTTGATGGCAATGCCGCGGTTCTTCTTAATAACAAGCTCGAGCCGATTGGCACGCGTATCTTTGGCCCGGTAACCCGCGAACTGCGTACCGAGCGTTTCATGAAGATCGTGTCCCTGGCGCCGGAAGTTCTCTAAGGGGCGGCTGATGGAAAAAATTCGCAAAGGTGACGAGGTTGTCGTCATTACCGGTAAAGATAAGGGTAAGCGCGGCACTGTTGTGCTCCGTGTTGATGGTGAGCACGTGGTCGTCGAGGGTGTCAATCGGGCAAAGAAGCACGTCAAGCCAAATCCGATCAAGGGTGTGGCCGGGGGTATCGTTGATAAAGATATGCCTATTCATATCTCCAATGTCGCGCTTTTTAATGCAGCCACCAAGAAAGGTGACCGTGTCGGCATCAAGGTGCTTGAGGATGGCCGCAAAGTTCGCGTGTTCAAGTCGAACGGCGAACTGGTGAACGCATAAGGAGTGAACATGGCGCGTTTGCAACAGTTTTACAAGGACACCGTTGTTTCCGATCTGATCAAGCAGTTCGGTTATAAGTCCGTGATGGAAGTGCCGCGGCTCACCAAGATTACTCTGAACATGGGTGTTGGTGAAGCAGTCGCTGATAAGAAAGTTCTCGAAAATGCCGTCGGCGATATGCAAAAAATTGCCGGCCAGAAGCCTGTGACCACGAAGGCTCGCAAGTCGATCGCTGGCTTCAAGATCCGCGATGGCTACCCGATCGGTTGCATGGTCACCCTTCGTGGCCCTCGTATGTTTGAGTTCCTTGATCGCCTTGTGACGATTGCGCTGCCGCGTGTCCGCGATTTTCGCGGTATTTCCGGCAAGGGCTTCGATGGTCAGGGTAACTACAACATGGGTGTCAAAGAGCAGATTATTTTCCCCGAAATCGAGTACGACAAGATCGATGCTCTTCGTGGGATGAATATCAGCATCACAACGACTGCGAAGACCGATGCGGAGGCTAAGGCCCTGCTCGTGGCTTTCAAGTTCCCGTTCAAGAATTGAGGCAATCATGGCAAAACTTGCTCTGATCAACCGTGAAGAAAAGCGCCGCAAGATGGTCGCGCAGTACGCTAAGAAGCGTGCGGCCCTGGAAGCAGTTATCAACGACGCCACTCGTTCTGAAGAGGAGCGCTATGAGGCTCGCCTGAAAGTTCAGGCGCTTCCCCGTAATGCTAGTCCGTCTCGCTTGCGCAATCGTTGCCAGCTGACCGGGCGTCCGCGTGGTGTGTTTCGTAAATTCGGTCTGTGTCGTAACAAGATTCGTGAGCTTGCCTTTAACGGTGAGATTCCGGGTGTTGTTAAGGCCAGCTGGTAAGAGGAGATTCAGTAATGGCTATGAGCGATCCTATCGCGGACATGCTGACCCGTATCCGCAATGCCCAGCTCGCCGAAAAGGCGTCTGTCTCGATGCCGTCGTCCAAGCTGAAGGTTTCGATTGCCGCAGTGCTCAAGGACGAGGGTTATGTCGAGGATTTCGCGGTTCGCCAGGCAGATGGCAAGGCAACCCTTGAAATCGCACTCAAGTACTACGCCGGTCGTCCGGTTATTGAGCGCATTGAGCGGGTGTCCAAGCCCGGCCTGCGCATCTATAAGGGCTGCGGCGATATTCCCCGTGTGATGAACGGACTTGGTGTTGCCATCGTGTCGACTCCTAAGGGTGTTATGACCGATCGCAAAGCCCGCGCCAGCAAGGTTGGCGGCGAAGTGCTCTGCATCGTGGCATAAGGAGGAATATATGTCTCGTATTGGTAAGAATCCCGTTGTGTTGCCCGCTGGCGTAGATGTGACGGTGGGTGACCAAATCGTCGTCAAGGGGCCGCTTGGCACCCTGAAGACTGCTGCGCATGCGTCGGTTTCCGTTGTGGTGGAAGGTCAGAGCGTCCAGGTTTCGAAGGTTGAGGGGGCGGAAAATGCTGGCGCTATGTGGGGTACCATGCGCGCGAATCTCAACAACATGGTGACTGGCGTTTCCAAAGGTTTCGAGAAGAAGCTTCAGCTCGTGGGCGTCGGCTATCGTGCTCAGGCACAAGGTGATGTCCTCAATCTGTCCCTGGGTTTTTCTCACCCGGTTGCGCACAAGATGCCTGTCGGTGTGAGGGTTGAATGTCCAACCCAGACCGAAATCCTGATTAAAGGGGCTGACAAGCAACAGGTCGGCCAGGTTGCTGCCGAAGTTCGTGCATATCGTAAGCCGGAGCCATATAAGGGCAAGGGTGTTCGGTATTCGGACGAAGTGGTGGTTATCAAGGAAACCAAGAAGAAGTAAGGGTGGCATATGTTTAACAAAAAGCAAGCGCGTCTGCGCCGTGCCCGCAAAACCCGGGCCAAAATCGCCGAGCTCAAAGCCGTGCGCTTGTGCGTTAATCGCACAAACTGCCATATATATGCTCAGGTTATTTCGCCTTGCGGCGGAAAAATTCTGGCTTCTGCCTCCACGCTCGAGACGGGTGTTCGTAAGGACATTCCGAATGGCGGCAACAAAGCCGCTGCCTCGTCGGTTGGCAAGCTTATTGCTGAGCGCGCCAAGGCTGCCGGTATTGAGCAGGTGGCTTTTGATCGTTCCGGTCTTCAGTACCACGGTCGTATTCAGGCGCTGGCTGAAGCTGCGCGTGAAGCCGGCCTGAAGTTCTGATTTCCGCCAAAGGATAAAGGTTAAGAAATGGCTAAACCTGAAAGAAACAAGAAGCCGCAGCAGGCTGAAGAGCGCGATGATGGCATGCGCGAAAAAATGGTCGCGGTTAACCGCGTTACCAAGGTAGTTAAAGGCGGCCGCATCCTCGGTTTCGCTGCCCTGACCGTCGTTGGTGATGGTGACGGCGGCATCGGTATGGGTAAGGGTAAGTCCCGCGAAGTGCCGGTTGCTGTTCAAAAGGCTATGGAAGAGGCTCGTCGCAAGATGGCCAAGGTCAGCCTGAAGAGCGGTACCGTCCATCACACCGTGATGGGGCGTCATGGTGCCACCACGGTAATGATCCAGCCGGCTCCGGAAGGTACTGGCATTATTGCTGGTGGTGCGATGCGTGCAGTGTTCGAAGTTGTCGGTGTGACCAACGTCGTTGCCAAGGCGCACGGGTCGACCAATCCGTACAACATCGTGCGGGCGACTATCGACGGCCTCTCGAAAGTCAACACGCCGGCGGAGATCGCTGCCAAGCGCGGTCTGTCTGTCGATCAGATCCTGGGGTAAGTGATGGCTGACAAGAAAATTACAGTGAAGCTCGTCAAGAGCGTCATCGGCACCAAGCAGGACCATCGCGCCACAGTGCGCGGCTTGGGCTTGCGCAAGCTGAATAGCACTGCTGTGCTGGAAGATACGCCGGCAGTTCGCGGCATGATCCAGAAGGTGCAGTATCTCGTTAAGGTTGAGGGCTAAGTTATGCGACTGAATACCATCAAGCCGGCCGACGGGGCGAAAAAGGCAGCCAAGCGCGTAGGCCGCGGTATCGGCTGTGGCCTCGGCAAAACCTGTGGCCGTGGCCACAAGGGCCAAAAATCCCGCTCGGGCGGTTTCCACAAAGTGGGTTTCGAGGGCGGTCAAATGCCCCTGCAGCGTCGTCTGCCGAAGCGCGGCTTTAACTCGATGACCCGTGCGCGCAATTATGAAGTTCGTCTCTCCGATATCGATCGCCTGCCGGTCGAGGAAATCGATCTTCTGGCGCTTCAAGTGGCTGGCGTTGTTCCTGCCGATGCGCTCTCCGCCAAGGTCATTCTGGCCGGTGCGATTGCCCGTAAGGTCATCCTGAAAGGTGTTGGCGCTACTAAGGGTGCGAAGGCTGCGATCGAAGCGGTCGGCGGCTCGGTTTCCGAGTAAATCTGGAAAGGTTAGAACGTTGGCAGCAAATCCCAATACCGTTGGCAAAGGAGGGAAGTTTGGCGATCTGAAACGCCGGCTTTTTTTCCTTCTCGGCGCGCTGGTTGTCTATCGCATAGGCGCGCATATTCCGGTTCCTGGCATCGATCCCAACGTTCTGGCGGAGCTTTTCAACTCCCAAAAGGGCGGCATCCTTGGCATGTTCAACATGTTCTCGGGTGGCGCCTTGTCACGCTTCACGATATTTGCGCTGGGCATCATGCCCTACATCTCGGCTTCGATCATCATGCAATTGATGAGCGTGGCAAGTCCCCAGCTTGAGGCGCTCAAGAAGGAGGGTGAGGCCGGTAGGCGCAAAATTACCCAGTACACCCGTTATGGAACCGTGGTGCTCGCGTTGTTCCAGGGCTTGGGTATCGCCGTTGCGCTCGAAGCGCAGGCCGGGTTGGTCAATGATCCGGGATTCATGTTCCGTCTGACCACGGTTTCTACCCTCCTGACGGGAACGATGTTCCTGATGTGGCTGGGCGAACAGATTACCGAGCGCGGACTCGGAAACGGGATTTCTATTATCATTTTTGCCGGTATCGCGGCTGGTCTGCCCAGTGCGATTGGTGGCCTGCTCGAACTCGTCCGTACCGGCGCTATGCACCCGCTGACTGCATTGATCATTTGCGTGCTGGTCGTTCTCGTTACGGCATTCGTGGTTTTCGTCGAACGCGGTCAACGCAAAATTTTGGTCAATTACGCAAAGCGTCAGGTTGGCAACAAAATTTATGGCGGGCAGAGTTCCCATCTGCCGCTGAAATTGAACATGGCTGGTGTCATTCCGCCGATTTTTGCGTCATCGATCATCCTCTTCCCGGCAACCGTGGCTAACTGGTTTGGCTCCAGCGACTCGATGCATTGGCTGAAGGATGTCGCGGGCACACTTTCGCCGGGTCAGCCTATATACGTGATGCTCTACGCCTCGGCGATCATCTTCTTCTGCTTTTTCTATACGGCCTTGGTCTTCAATTCCAAAGAGACTGCCGACAATCTCAAGAAGAGTGGCGCGTTCGTTCCCGGCATCCGCCCTGGTGAGCAAACCGCGCGCTATGTAGATAAGATCCTGACCAGGTTGACCCTTATCGGCGCCGCCTACATTACCGTGGTCTGCCTTTTGCCTGAGTTCCTGATTCTGAAATGGAATGTTCCATTTTATTTCGGTGGCACTTCACTTCTGATCATCGTTGTCGTGACCATGGACTTCATGTCCCAGGTGCAGGCCTACGTGATGTCCCATCAATATGAAAGTCTCTTGAAGAAGGCAAACTTCAAGGGGTCACCCATGATCAAGTAAGCAGCGATGGCCAAGGAAGACTACATAGAAATGCAGGGGGAGGTCGTCGAAAACCTTCCCAACGCAACCTTCAAGGTTAAGCTGGAAAACGGGCATATAGTCCACGGTTTTATCTCCGGAAAGATGCGCATGCACTACATTCGCATATTGCCCGGCGACAAAGTTACCGTTCAACTGACACCCTACGATTTATCCAAGGCGCGCATCGTATTCCGCGTCAAGTAAAAGTTCTCTACGCAATAAACCGCAGGGCAAGGAATCACGGCTGCTTCCAAGCTCTCGCAGACGAGGAGTGAAACATGAAAGTCCAACCTTCAGTCAAGCGGATCTGCCGCAACTGTAAAGTTATCCGTCGCAAAGGTGTTGTTCGCATCATTTGCAAAGATCCGCGTCATAAGCAGCGCCAGGGTTAATCCCCAGCGTGCCCGGCATTCGCTAATTTTAGAAATATTGGAGTGATTCAATGGCCCGTATCGCAGGGGTAAACATTCCGAACCACCAGCATGCTGAAATCGCTCTGACCGCGATTTTCGGCATCGGCCGTACCCGCGCACAGAAGATTTGTGATGCGGCCGGCGTCGTTCGTACCACCAAAATGAAAGATCTGTCCGATTCGGATATGGATCGCTTGCGTGATGAAGTCGGCAAATTCACCGTCGAAGGTGACCTGCGCCGCGAAGTCACCATGAACATCAAGCGTCTGATGGACCTCGGTTGCTACCGTGGACTGCGTCATCGCAAGGGCTTGCCCTGCCGTGGCCAGCGCACCCGTACTAACGCACGTACCCGCAAGGGCCCGCGCAAAGCCATCGCCGGCAAGAAGTAATAGGGACAGAACATGGCAAAGACCGCTACGAAAGTTCGCAAAAAAGTTAAGAAGAACGTTGCCGAGGGCATCGCCCACATCCATGCGTCCTTCAACAACACCATCATCACCATCACCGATCGCCAGGGTAACGCGCTGTCGTGGGCAACGTCCGGCGGGGCGGGTTTCCGCGGTTCGCGTAAATCGACGCCCTTCGCTGCTCAGGTTGCTGCCGAAGCCGCTGGCAAGGCAGCTCAGGAATGCGGCGTCAAGAACGTTGAAGTCCGCATCAAGGGACCTGGTCCGGGCCGTGAGTCTTCCGTCCGTGCGTTGAATGCGCTGGGCATCAAGATCACCGCCATTTCCGACGTCACGCCGGTGCCCCACAACGGTTGCCGTCCGCCTAAAAAGCGCCGCATCTAAGGAGAAAGACAAGTGGCTCGTAATCTCGATCCGAAATGCCGTCAGTGCCGCCGCGAAGGCGAAAAGCTGTTCCTGAAGGGTGAGAAGTGCTTCACCGACAAGTGCGCCATTGAGCGTCGCTCCTATGCGCCCGGTCAGCATGGCCAGAAGTCTGGTGCCCGTCTGTCCGACTACGGCGTTCACCTGCGTGCTAAGCAAAAGATTCGCCGCGTTTATGGCGTTCTCGAAGGCCAATTCCGCAAGACTTTTGCCGAGGCAGAGCGCCGCAAGGGCCAGACCGGCGAAAACCTTCTGCAGTTGCTGGAAGCTCGTCTCGATTCGGTTGCCTATCGCATGGGTTTTGGTGCCTCCCGCACGGAATCCCGTCAGATCGTTCGCCACAAGGGTGTTCTGGTCAACGGCAAGCGCGTCAATATCCCGTCCTTTATCGTCAAGCCGGGCGATGTCGTTCAACTGACCGATCGCGCGCGTGCTTCCCTGCGTTGCAAGGCAGCCCTGGAGGCTGCGGAGTCTCGCGGTTTCCCCGAGTGGATTTCTGTTGACGTCAAGGAAGGCAAGGGTACGTTCAAGGCTATGCCGCAGCGTTCCGAATTGCCGGCGACCTTGAATGAAGGTCTCGTCATCGAACTTTACTCGAAGTAATCACTGAGCAGAGGATCTAGCCCATGCAAAGCAGTGGACTTCTAAAGCCCCGTATTATCGACGTACAGAGTGTGTCGCCCGTGCAGGCCAAGGTGGTCATGGAACCGTTTGAACGCGGTTACGGACACACCCTGGGCAATGCGCTGCGTCGCATTCTGCTGTCGTCGATGGTTGGGTATGCACCTACCGAGGTGTCGATTGACGGTGTCCTCCACGAGTACTCCACCGTTGATGGCGTCCAGGAGGACGTGGTTGATATTCTTCTCAACCTCAAGGGCGTCGTGTTCAAGTTGCATAACCGCGATATCGTCACCCTCAAGTTGAACAAAGAGGGCGAGGGCATTGTTCGGGCCGGCGACATCGAGTTGCCGCATGACGTCGAAATCATCAATCCGGAACATGTCGTCGCGCATCTCTCCACTGGCGGCAAGCTGGCCATGGAGATCAAGGTCGAACGTGGCCGGGGCTACGTGCCGGGCAATGTCCGCAATCTCGGCGACTCGAAGATGATCGGCAAGCTTGTTCTTGACGCATCCTTCAGCCCGATTCGTCGCGTGGCTTATGCGGTCGAAAGCGCCCGCGTCGAGCAGCGCACCGACCTCGACAAGCTGATCGTGGACATCGAGACCAACGGGGTTGTCGAACCCGAGGAGGCCATTCGCTACGCCGCTCGCGTGTTGATGGAACAACTCTCGGTATTCGCCGATCTGGAAGGTACTGCGCCGGTTGCCGAAGCATCGAAGCCGGCCCAGGTCGACCCCGTCCTGCTTCGTCCGGTCGATGATCTCGAGTTGACGGTGCGTTCGGCGAACTGCCTGAAGGCCGAGAATATTTACTACATTGGCGATCTGATTCAGCGTACCGAGAACGAGCTTCTGAAGACCCCGAATCTGGGTCGCAAGTCGCTGAATGAGATCAAGGAAGTGTTGGCCGCTCGCGGTTTGACACTCGGCATGAAACTGGAAAATTGGCCGCCCGCCGGTCTTGAGAAGGCATAAGTCTTCCGGGATTTGGGTTGTCAAGGGACGCCTGTAGAACATAGAAAGGATTAACCATGCGTCACCGCAATGGACTTCGCAAACTGAACCGCACCAGCAGCCATCGTCTGGCCATGCTGCGCAACATGACTGTTTCCCTACTCAAGCACGAGGCCATCAAGACCACGTTGCCGAAGGCCAAGGAACTGCGCCGTGTTGTCGAGCCGATGATTACGCTCGGCAAGACGCCGACCCTCGCCAACAAGCGCTTGGCCTTCGATCGCCTGCGCGACCGCGAGATCGTCGTCAAGTTGTTCGCCGAAATCGGCCCGCGTTACGCGACCCGTCCGGGTGGCTACCTTCGTATTCTGAAGTGTGGCTTCCGGGTTGGCGACAATGCTCCAATGGCTTTCGTCGAATTGCTTGACCGTCCTGAGCCGACTGAAGCGGTCGAGGTTGAGGAAACTGCTGCCGAGTAATTGGCTGTTAAGCGTAAAAAGGCCGGGGTAACCCGGCCTTTTTACGTTGTATCGGCGTCACTTCGCTCAGGGGCAGTCGATCAGCATCAACGAGATGTCGTCGCCGGCCAGGGCGCCATTCTGAAAGCTGGCGAGTGCAGACTCAATCCTGGCGAAGCGGTCGGCAGGTGACGTGCCAGCAATGGCCTGCAATATCGCCGCCGCACCGAATTGCCGGCCATCCCTGTCGCCGGCCTCAATCAGCCCGTCGGAGCACATCAACAGCTGATTTGCCTTTCCCCAGGAAAATCGATGTGGCTGGCAACCCAATTCATCGTTGGTGACAATGCCGAGTGGCAGGTTGTTGGAGGGGAAGCTTTGGTCCAGGCGGCCGTGGTCCCCAAAAAGATAGCATTCCGGGGTTCCGCCTACCCAGATTTCCCCCTCCTGGCTGATTTCGTCGAGGCAGACGATGGTGGCCGCGACGAAACGTCCGACCGGCATCGACTCTTTGAGTTGTTCGTTCAGTTCAAGAACCATCTCGCGGATCGAACTGTTGAGTTTGGCCATGCGATAAAAAAGGGCAAGGACCGGCAATACGCTGATCGCCGCGGTGAGACCATGGCCGGTGGCGTCGGCCAGCAGGGCATAAAAGCGCCCCTCGAGGGAACGTGACGCGGCGACAATGTCGCCGCTAAAATGTTCGGCGGGGATCACTTTATAGCGGAGGCGGCCATCCTGTAGCCCGTCACGGTGCAGTTGCTTCTCCATCAGGCGTAGCGCCAGTTGTTGCTCGAGCTGGGTCTGGTCGAAATAGTGCTGCAACTGCAGCGCGTTTTCGCGCAAGCGCTTTTCTGTTTCCTTGCGCTCCGAAATGTCTCGGATCACGCTGATCAGCGTTTTCTGGTTGTCCAGCGTCAGTTCGGAAAGGGCGATAGTGGCAGGGAAGAGGTGGCCAGCCTTGTGCCGGCCCTCGACTTCTTGTTCGCTGCCGAAGCGCTGTGAATTATCGGCGCTGGTGCTCGCCCCGGCAGCCGTATTGCTGAATGGCTGACCTGAATGGCCGGGTAGAAGCAGGTCGATATTTTTCCCGATCAGTTCGGCGCCGGACCAGCCAAATATCCTTTCCGTGGCCTGGTTGATCGAGATGATTGCGCCTTGCCGGTCGGTCGTGATGATGGCGTCAAGGACGTTGTCGGATATGGCTTGCACCCGGCGCAGCGCGTCGATCGATGCCTGCTGCATGCTCAGCGAACGCTGCATCGATCTGAGCTTGGCTTCGAGCACGACAAAGTTGATCGGCTTGGTCAGGTAGTCGTCGGCGCCGGCATCCAGCCCCTCGACCAGATTTTCGTCACGGTTCAGTGCCGACAGGAAAATGACCGGTGTCCATCGGTCGATTTTCATGGCCTTGATGCGGCGGGCTGCTTCGAAGCCATCCATGACCGGCATCATGATGTCGAGCAGTACCAGGTCAGGCATTTCCTCAGCGAAACGACGCACAGCTTCCTCGCCGTTCTCGGCGACGATGACCTCGTGACCGAGCTTTTTGAGGAACACCTGCAGGATGTGAAGATTGGTGCGGTTGTCGTCTACCGCAAGCACCTTCATCGTGTTCTGTGTCATCGCCATGATTCGATCATGTCTTCATTTGGGGCAAAACGCGGGAGCTGGGGAATGACACCACGCGGCAACCGGATGATCCCGTACCTATGACCTTTGGCAATGCTAACACGCAGCCGGTGATTCGTTGTTGCCCGAATGTTTCGCCGACGGGATTTCAGGCGTCGTCTCGGCCGGAGGGGCTGCTTGTCGCCGAGGATTCCGGCGCCGCTTGCTCTTCCTGTTGCTGCAGGGTCCACATGCGGGCGTAGGTGCCCGCGGCGGAAAGCAGATCCCGGTGGCGGCCCCGTTCGACAATCCGGCCATCGTCCATCACCAGGATTTCGTCAGCGCTCATTACCGTCGATAGGCGGTGGGCAATGACCAGCGTGGTGCGGCCCCGGGCGACCTGTTCGAGTTGCCCCTGGATGGCTCGCTCGGTAGCCGAATCAAGTGCCGAGGTGGCTTCGTCGAAGATCAGGATGGGCGGATTTTTGAGCAGGGCGCGGGCGATGGCCACCCGTTGTTTCTCGCCGCCGGAAAGCTTCAGTCCCCGCTCGCCGACCTTGCTGTCGTACTTCTGCGGCAGCGATTCGATGAAATCGTGAAGTTGGGCGGCTCGGGCCGCCGCCAGCACTTCGTCGCGGCTGGCCTCGGGCCGGCCATACTGGATGTTGTAGAAAATGCTGTCGTTGAAGAGGACGGTGTCCTGCGGCACGATGCCGATGGCCGAACGCAAGCTGCCTTGCTTGAGTTGGCGGAGATCGTGGCCATTGATCCGGATGGCGCCTCCCGTGACGTCGTAGAAGCGGTAAAGCAGCCGGGAGAGCGTCGACTTGCCGGCGCCCGAATGGCCGACCACGGCGACGGTCTTGCCCGGGGGGATGGTGAAGCTGACGTCCTTGAGAATGGGGCGGTCGGCTTCGTAGGAGAAGTTAACAGCATCGAAGCTGATCGCCATCGCCTCCCCGGGAAGATCGTGGGCGTCGGGCGAGTCGGCAATTTCCCGGTGCTCGCTCAGGAGATTGAACATGCGCTCGATGTCGGTCAATGCCTGGCGAATTTCCCGATAAACGACGCCGAGAAAGTTGAGCGGAATGTACAGCTGGATCAGGAAGGCATTGACCAGAACCAGGTCGCCTATGCTCATTTCGCCGGCGACGACGCCGCTGGCGGCGCGCCACATCATGGCGGTGACGCCGAGGGCGATGATTGCCGCCTGCCCCAGGTTGAGGAAGGCCAGCGTCGTCTGGCTGCGGGTGGCCGCCTCTTCCCACTTGACCAGTTGCTCGTCGTAGCGGCGCGCTTCCCAGGCCTCATTGTTGAAATACTTGACGGTTTCGTAATTGAGCAGGCTGTCCACCGCCCGGGTGTTGGCCGCCGAATCGTTTTCATTGACGGCGCGCCGGATGTCGATGCGCCAGTTGCTGACCTTGACGGTGAATACGACGTAGGCGGCCAGCGAGACGAGGGTGATGACGACGTAGCCGACGTCGTACTTGATGAACAGGATGGCGAGGACGAGGCCGATTTCGACCAGGGTCGGCAGGATGGAATACAGCGTGTAGGAAATCAGGCTGGAAATCGAGCGGCTGCCCCGCTCGACGTCGCGCGACACGCCGCCGGTCTGGCGTTCGAGATGGAAGCGCAGGGACAGCGCATGCAGGTGGCGGAAGACCTCGAGCGAGACCTGACGGACGGCACGCTGGGTGACGCGGGCGAAGAGGATTTCCCGCAGTTCGGTAAACAACGCGGTGGAAAAGCGCAGCGCGCCATAGAGGACGAGGAGCAGGGCCGGTAGCGCCAGCAGTTGCTGGCTGGCCGAGAGCCCGTCGATCATCTCCTTGAAGATCATCGGCACGCCGACGTTGGCCACCTTGGCGCCGACCAGGCAGCCCATGGCGGCCAGCACGCGCAGGCGATAGCGCCAGAGATAGGGAAACAGCGTGCGCAGCGTGCGCCAGACGTGGCTTTCGGCAAGAGGTTGCCCGGCGGGGGGCTTGGGCAGGGCGGTGGCGCGGCGCATGGGGCTGTGTGCTTGGGGGGAGAATGATGCCGAGTATATGAAAACCCGCCGGTTTCCGGGAAAATCAACCGACTTTTTCAATTTAGGCCAATTATGACCGTTGACCGCGTCAGTCTTCCCGATCGCCATGCCACCCTGCGCGTCGTTCCCATGCCGGCCGATCTTAACCAGAACGGCGATGTCTTCGGCGGCTGGGTGATGGCCCAGGTCGACGTGGCCGGCGCCATTCCCGCCATGCGCCGGGCGCGCGGCCGGGTGGCCACGGTGTCGGTCAATTCCTTCCTCTTCAAGCAGCCGGTTTCGGTCGGCGACATCGTCAGCCTCTACGCCGAAATCGTGCGCACCGGCACGACCTCGATCACCGTCAAGGTCGAGGTCTATGCCGAACGCAATTACGCGGCACCGATCATCGTCAAGGTCACCGAAGCCGAACTGACCTACGTGGCGATCGACGGCCGGGGAAGCAAACGCCATCTTCCGCCCGAAGATCCGCCCGAAATGGTCTAAAATCCGACAATTATTCGACTACCTTGCCCGCTTCGGAGCATTCAATGAAAAAAATGACGCTGCGTACTGTGCCGGCCGTGCTGCTGGCCGTCTTTTCGGGCGCCGCCTCGGCTGCCGCCTTCCAACTTCTGGAGCAGAATGCCAGCGGACTCGGCACTGCCTATGCCGGCTCGGCAGCGGTCGCCGACAACGCCAGCACGATTTTCTTCAATCCGGCCGGGATGACCCAACTCCAGGGCGTGCAACTGTCGCTCGGCGTGGCCGGGGTCGGCCCGAGCTACAAGTTCGACAATGACGGCACGACCGGGGCGACTGGCGGCAACGGCGGCGATGCCGGCGGCTGGGCAGCTGTGCCCAATGCCTACGCGTCATGGCGGCTGACCCGCGACCTGTCGGCCGGCATCGGCATCTCCGCTCCCTTCGGCCTGGCCACCAAGTACGACAGCGACTGGATCGGCCGGGCGCAGAGCGTCAAGTCGGAAATCCGCACGATCAACGTCAATCCCTCGCTGGCCTACCGGGTCAACGACAAGGTTTCGCTCGGCTTCGGCGTTAATTACCAGACCATCGATGCCGAACTGACCAACGCCTTTTCCCGCCTGAAGGGCGACGATTCGGCCTGGGGCTGGAATGCCGGCGCGCTGTTCACCCTGTCGCCGGCCATGCGGGTCGGCCTGTCCTACCGCTCGTCGATGAAATACACGCTGGAAGGCAAGGCTAACGGGTTGCTACCGATCAAGGCCGATGTCGAATTGCCGGATACCGTCATCCTCTCCGTCTGGCAGCAGGTGTCGGACCGCTGGGAGGCGATGGGCGATGTGTCCTACACCCGGTGGAGCACGCTGAAAACCCTGAACATCGTCAACCGCAGCAGCGGCGCCCTGCTCACCTCGGAAACCTTCAACTACGACAATTCCTGGCGCATCGCCTGGGGCGCCGCCTACAAGGCGACCGATGCCGTCAAGCTCAAGTTCGGCATCGCCTACGATCGCACTCCGGTCAGCGACGACGACCGCTCGGCCCGCGTTCCCGACAACGACCGCCTGTGGCTGTCGGTTGGCGGCCAGTGGTCGGCCGGGCGCTACGGCAAGGTCGATGTCGGCTACGCCTATCTCTACGTCAAGGACGCCAGCATCAACCAGAACAAGAACGGCACCTTCCTGCGCGGCGACTACGACGCTGGCGCCCACATCGTCGGCGTCCAGTACTCGACCGGCTTCTGAGCGTTGGCGAGGGGAGGGTAGCGGCGGCCATGGACCTCGGAGGCATCACGCTCGGCTGGCGCGAAGCGGTCATCGCCCTGATCGTCCTGGTCGGCGCCTACATGTTGTTCGTGTTGCTGCGCATGCGCCACCTGCGCAAGCCGTCGCTCCAGCCCGAAGCGTCATCCGAAACCCGGGAACCGGCCGCTACTTCGGCGGTACTACCGGCAGAAACCCCGCCCACCGATCCGCGTGTCGACGATGCCTGGGAGGCGACGCCCCCGGGCCTCGCCGAGGAATTGCTGCGTAATGGCCTCGAGCAGGAAATCCTGATGTTGCGCGAGGAAGTCGATGCGATGCGGGGCGAACTCGCCGCCCTGCGCGACGACATGCAGCAGGAACTGGCCCAGATGCGGGCCAGCCAGACGGTTTCCCCGATCTACGGCGATGCCGTGCAAATGGCTGCCGCCGGCTACGATCCGGCGGCCATCGCCGAACGTTGCGGCATTGCCCGCGCCGAAGCCGAGTTGGTCGTGGCCTTGGCCAAGAACCAGGAACATTGAGGACGCCGATGGCCGAACCCGTCGAAACACCGGAAGTCGATAGCGTTGCCCAGGATCTGCGCGGCAAGCTGCTCGCCCGCCTGGCCGTGGCTGGCGGGCTGGTCGCCGTATTGCTTGGCGTGCTCGCCTTCTTCGACCACCTGGCCAACCCGTCCGAAGAAGTCGAGGCGCCCGTGTTTACCAAGCCGATTCCGGTGGCCCCGCGCAAGGAAGTGACGCAGCCGGTAACCCCCAGCGAATCCCTCCCTGAGCCGCCGGCCCCGGCGCCAGCCGAACCGGTGGCCGAGCCGCCCGCCGCGCCGGCCACACCTGCCGTCGAGCCGCCTCCGCCGCCGGTGGTCAGCGAACAGCCAGCCCTGCCTGCGCCAACTCCGCCGGCCAGGTCGGCCGCCAGTCGCCCGGCCGGCTCGCCTACGGCCGGGCCCGGCAAGTTATCGGTCGCCCCGCAGCCATCGCGCTCGCCCGCGCCGCCCTCGGTTCCCGAGGTGACCTCGTCGCCCGGCAAGCTGGCTACGGCCCGGGCCGACAGCGCGGCGCCGGAGGCGACTGCCCCGACGCAGGCCGAGGTCAGGGCGCAGCCTCCCGTTACCCCGCCGAGCGGCGCGGCTCGTCTTTTTTCAGGTTTTCTACTGCAGGCCGGGGTGTTTTCCAGTGTTCAGCACGCTGAAGAACTGTCGTCACGGCTCAACCAGAGCGGCGTCCGGGCGACCCTGGAAACCCGCGTCCAGGTCGGCCCCTTCCGTACCCGGCAGGAAGCCGAAGCGGCTCAAGCCAAGCTCAGGCAACTCGGCGTCGAAACCATCATCGTTCCGCCCAAGGGCAAGAACTAAAGACGCTCAGGGCATGCCCGGCAGGCGCGGCAGCCCAAGGCTGCGCCGGACGTCGCGATGCAGTTGCAGCGGCGGCGGCAAGGGAGCACCGTAGCGCCGCTCATGGCGGCGATCATCGTAATACCGGCTAGCGCGGTCGTCGTAATGGCGATAGCCCGAGTCGTAGTAGATCGTTCCGCGCGGCGGGGCATAGGCGGGATAGGTTTCGACGTATACCGGCGGTGCGCGGTAATACCCGGTCGGCTGGACAGGCACCACGGTGCAGGCACCCAGCACGCCGAGTGCGGCGATGGCGAGGCCGAAGCGAAAAATCTTTGTCAGGCGGGTCATGAGGAGCACTCTGGTCAGCTTCATGCGTTAATTAACGCACCCCGCCCAGGCCAGGCGGACCGCCTGGCCCGCCTGTTTTGTAACAATTCGTTAGAGATCGAGCCCGGCCATCGCTTGCAGCCCTTGCGCGATGTTGTCGCGGGCGGCGGCTTCGACGGCCAAGCGCAGGCGGGTTACTGCGACGAAGGCCTCGCCCATGGTGGCGGTTCCGGTCGACTTGACCGATTTCCGCATGACCGACAAGCGATCGCTCATCCTGGTCAGCGACCAGGCGGTTTCCATGTCGACGGTAAAGGTCGTGCCGAAGATCGGTTTGGACAGGCTGGTGACGCGCACGCTGAGCTGGTAATCGCCATTGTTGCCCTGGACGACCGTCTTGAACAGCTTGCTGGTGGCGATGGTGTCTTCGATGGCCGCTTTGAGATCGGCATCGGCAATGTTGGTGGTGTCCATGGCGCCGGTTTCCGAGCCACCGCTGGCCTGGACGCCGATGCTGTACGGATGGTGCTTGGCGATGGCGATGCCCTGCGGCGTTATGGCGGCGCGCTCGGCCGGTGAGGAACAGCCGCCGAGGATGATCGAGAGGGGCAGCAGGGCGAGCAAGGCAGTTTTGCCGATGGCGTTCATTTGGTTTGCTCCTTGTAGATGTTGTCGACCACTTCGTTGACCATTTCGGTCGGCGACAGCCGGGTCAGCGAGGTATGGAAGGAGTTGCCGGTGGCCAGGGGGAAATCGGTCTTCGGGTCGCGGATGGTAATGGTCAGTTCGAGCATGTACATGGTGATGTCCCACATCCATTTGTCGATGTAGGTGACCACGGCGTCGACGCCGCCCGGCGCGGCCTCCGTGCCGGTGGTGACGGTGACGCCCTTGGTGCGCAGCTTGTCGGCGATCAGCGCGTAGGTGTTGTCGTCCTCCGCAATTCGCTTGACGTACATGGTCTTCAGGGCCGACAGGTCGGCCGACGGGTCGACGCTGCCGGTCGCCCGGTTAACCGCGCAACCAGTGGTCAGCGAGGCGACGATGCTCAGCGCCGCCAACAGTTTCAGTAATCGTTGCATGTGATCTTCGCCCATTCGGTGAGGTTGAAAGAGACCACATTATGCGAAAGGCGTGTTCCGTCTATTGATCTCGATCAGATGGCGGAATTGTCGGCTGGCCGGCGGATTCGTCGAGTGCCCGGCGAATCCGCCGGGCGAAGACGGTCATTTCCTTGGCCGCCTGGATGTCGCCCCGGGCCTCGGCGACGGCGATGCCGCTTTCGTAGGCGGCCAGCGCCTCGGCATGCTGGCCGGATTCGGCCAGCGCCTTGCCGAGGGCCTTCCAGGCGGCGGAATAGTGATTGTCGCGGTCGACGGCATTTTTGAAGCAATTTGCCGCTTTGGCCGGGTCGCCGGCCTTCAGGTATTCGTTGCCCAGCGAGTAGCGGAGCAGGGCGCCGTCGCGCGGGCCGTCGAGCATTTTTTCCAGGGATTCGATGCGTGGGTTCATGGGCTGGCAGGGCTAAAATAGGGTTTTTGCAATCCGGACAGAGGAAGCTTACACATGGCCAAGACCATTATCGCCACGCCGCATGCCCCGGCCGCCATCGGCACCTATTCGCAGGCCGTGCGCGTCGGTGACACCGTTTATCTTTCCGGGCAGATCGGCCTCGATCCGGCCACCATGCAGATGGTAGACGGAATCGACGCGCAGATCGTTCGCGTTTTCGACAATCTCAAGGCGGTGGCCGAGGCGGCCGGTGGTTCGTTGGGCGATGTCGTCAAGCTCAACGTCTTCCTGACCGACCTGGCCCATTTTGCCAAGGTCAACGAAACCATGGCCAGGTATTTCAGCGAGCCCTTCCCGGCCCGCGCCGCCGTCGGCGTCAAGGAACTGCCGCGCGGGGCGCTGGTCGAGGCCGACGCGGTCATGGTCATCGGCTGATTCCCGGCCGATGACGAGCGGGGTGCCCGTTCCGGTTTCTCCGCCCATTCGCGCCTCCGAGGCGCTGCAGAAGAAGCTCGCCAAGATCGGCCTCCATTGCGAGGCCGACCTGCTGGTGCACCTGCCGCTGCGCTACGAGGACGAGACGCGGCTCACCCCGGTCGCCCGCGCTTTCGGCGGCGAGCCGGTGCAGGTCGAGGTCGTCGTCATCAGCAACGAGATCCAGTTCCGGCCGCGCCGGCAGATGATCGTCCGCGCCGCCGACGACAGCGGCGAGATCACGCTGCGCTTCTTCAGCTTCTATCCCAGCCAGCAGGGGGCGTTGAGCGAAGGGGCGCGCATCCGTGCCTTCGGCGAGGTGCGCGGCGGCTTCTTCGGGGCCGAGATGGTGCACCCGCGTTTTCGCAAGATCGCCGACGACGAGGCGCTGCCGGCCGAATTGACGCCGATCTACCCGACCACCGCCGGGCTGGCCAATTCGGCCCTGCAAAAGCTGATCGCCCGGGCGCTGGCCGACGGCGATCTTTCCGAGACGCTGCCCGATGCGCTGCGCCAGCGCCTGCAGCTGCCCGGCCTGGCGCGCAGCCTGCGCTTCCTGCACCGGCCGCCGCCGGGCACCGATCTCGACACCCTGCATGCGCGCAACCACCCGGCCTGGCGGCGGGTCAAGTTCGACGAGGTGCTCGCCCAGCAGTTGTCGCTGCGCCGCGCCTACCTCGCCCGCCGCGAGCAGGGGGCGCCGGTGCTGGTGGCGCGCGACGACCTCGGCGCCCGCCTGCTCGACCGCCTGCCCTTCGGCCTGACCGGGGCGCAGGCGCGGGCCATGGCCGAGATCGGTGCCGACCTCGCCCAGCCCTACCCGATGCAGCGCCTGCTGCAGGGCGACGTCGGCGCCGGCAAGACCATCGTCGCCGCGCTCGCCGCCTGCCAGGCCATTTCGGCCGGCTGGCAGGCGGCTTTCATGGCGCCGACCGAGATCCTCGCCGAGCAGCACTACCTGAAATTGCGCGACTGGCTGGCGCCGCTCGGTGTCAAGGTCGCCTGGCTGTCGGGCAGCCTGAAGAGCAAGGCCAGGCGCGAGCAGCTGGCGGCGACGGCGGCCGAAGCGCAACTGGTCGTCGGCACCCATGCCCTGATCCAGGACGGCGTCGATTTCGCCAAACTGGGTCTGGCCATCGTCGACGAGCAGCACCGCTTCGGCGTCGCCCAGCGCCTGGCGCTGCGCCAGAAGGGCGACAACCCGCACCAGCTGATGATGTCGGCGACGCCCATCCCGCGCACCCTGGCCATGAGCTACTACGCCGACCTCAACGTCACCGTGCTCGACGAGCTGCCGCCCGGGCGGACGCCGATCAAGACCCGGCTGGTCGCCGACAACCGGCGCGACGACGTCGTCGGCTTCGTGCAGAAGCACGTCGCCGAAGGCCGTCAGGCCTACTGGGTGTGCCCGCTGATCGAGGAATCGGAAGCGCTTCAGCTGCAGACGGCGCAGGAAACCTACGAGTCACTGGTCCAGCGTTTTTCCGATTTTGGCCAAAATTCCCGGTTGACCGTCGGACTGGTGCACGGCCGCCTGAAAGCCGACGAAAAACAGGCGGTGATGGCCGCTTTCGCCGCCGGCGACATCGACGTGCTGGTGGCGACGACGGTCATCGAGGTCGGCGTCGATGTGCCCAACGCCAGCCTGATGGTCATCGAGCACGCCGAGCGCTTCGGCCTGTCGCAACTGCACCAGCTGCGCGGCCGGGTCGGGCGCGGCGCCTACGAATCGAGCTGCGTGCTGCTCTACGCCGGGCCGCTCGGCGAGATCGCCCGCCAGCGGCTGAAGATCATTTTCGAGAACACCGACGGCTTCGAGATCGCCCGCCAGGACCTGGCCATCCGCGGCCCCGGCGAGTTCGTCGGGGCCCGGCAGAGCGGCGTGCCGCTGTTGCGCTACGCCGACCTGGAAATGGACGCCGACCTGGTCGACCTGGCGCGTTCCGTGGCCGAGGAAATGCTCACCGAACACGCCGAACTGGCCGAGCGCCACCTGCAGCGCTGGCTCGGTTCGCGCCAGGAACTGCTCAAGTCGTGACCGGCCGGGCCGCGGCGATGCCTGCGCGCAGCGTGTCCAGCGCGGCCAGGGCGGGGCCTTCGCGCAGCCGGATCATGCCGGTCGGCACCCGGCCGAATTGATCGGGAACGCTGGCGACGACGAGGTCGGCGGCGTGTGCCGACTGCTCGACGACGCGGCGCGGCATCAGCGTCCACCCGAGGCCGACGGCGATGCAGCCGAGGATGCCCTCCAGCGTGCCGAATTCCATGGCGTCGGCCACGGCGTGGCCCTGGGCGCGCTGCCAGGCGATGGCCCGGGTGCGGTAGGCGCAGCCCTCGCGGAAGAGGATCAGCGGCAGCAGCACCGGGTCGCTGCCGGCGGCATGGACCTGGACCAGTTCCTCGACGACCAGTTCGTCGAATGCCAGCGCCGGGTGGATGACCGGGCCGGCGACGAAGGCGCAGTCCAGCTTGTGGTCGAGGACCATGGCGGTCAGCGTGCTGGTCGTCTCGCTGCTCACCCGCAGTTCGAGCCCGGGATGGGCGGCCCGCACGGCCTTGAGGGCGCCCGGCAGGTGCACCGCGGCGAAGGTTTCCATGGTGCCGATGCGCAACTCGCCGACGCTTTCGCCGACCTGGCGGACGGCCGTCGCCGTCTGCCGTTCGAGGAGCAGCATGCGGCGGGCGTAGTCGAGCAGCACGCGGCCGGACGGGGCGAGTTCGAGGCCGCGCCCCTTGCGGAAGAACAGCTCGGCGCCGAGTTCCTCCTCGAGCTTGCGGATGCGCCCGGTGACGTTGGACTGCACGGTGTTCAGCTTGCGCGAGGCGGCGAGGATGCCGCCTTCCTCGACGACGGCCTGGAAGGTGCGGAGGGCGATCAGTTCCATGGTTATCTCAAAATAAGAACGGTTCGTTCAAAACAAATCATTTGTGCAGATAATTTACGCTGGTTATCGTGCCGACTCAAGAACGAAAAAAGGAGTGTCGCCATGACTTCGCAGAGAGAACGCCTCAAGGTGCTGAGCGCCGGGATCTTCAGCCTGCTGCTGACTTTCGGCGTTGCCCGCTTCGCCTACACGCCGCTGCTGCCGCTGATGCAGCAGCAGGCCGGGCTGGGGCTGGCCGAAGCCGGCTGGCTGGCGGCGCTCAACTACGCCGGCTACCTGTGCGGGGCGCTGGTCGCCTCGCTGATCGGCGATCTGGTTCTCAAGGACAGGCTGTACCGTATCGGCATGGTCGTCGCCATCGTCAGCACGATCATGATGGGCCTGACCGCCGACCCCTGGCTGTGGATGGCCTCGCGCTTCATCGCCGGCCTGGCCAGCGCCGCCGGCATGCTGCTCGGCACCGGCCTCATCCTCAACTGGCTGATCCGCCACAACCACCGGCCCGAACTGGGCATCCACTTCGCCGGCATCGGGCTGGGCATCGCCGGCTGCGCCATCGCCGTCGGGGCGATGAGCGGCGGGCTCGACTGGCAGCAACAGTGGTTCGCCTTCTCGGCCATCGCCTGCCTGCTCGTCGTGCCGGCCCTGGCCTGGCTGCCGGCGCCCGACACCAGCGCCGTGACGAAAAGCGGCGTGCCGCTGCGCGACAACCCGCCCAGCCCGCTCTTCCTGCGCATTTTCATGGCCGCCTACTTCTGCGCCGGCTTCGGCTACGTGATCAGCGCCACCTTCATCGTCGCCATCGTGGACGGCCTGCCCGGGCTGGCCGGGCAGGGGGCGCTGGCCTTCCTGGCCATCGGCCTGGCGGCGGCGCCGGCCGCCTTCAACTGGGACCTGATCGCCCGGCGCACCGGCGACATCAACGCCCTGATCCTCGCCGCGCTGCTGCAGATCGTCGGCATCGTCCTGCCGGTGGCGGTCGGCGGCCTCTACGCCACGCTGCTCGGCGCCCTGCTCTTCGGCGGCACCTTCATCGGCATGGTCAGCCTGGTGCTGACCATGGCCGGGCGCTACTACCCGACCCGGCCGGCCAAGATGATGGGCAGGATGACTCTCTCCTACGGCGTCGCCCAGATCATCGGGCCGCTCATCGTCGGCGGGCTGGCTGAGCGGCTCGGCAGCTACGCCGCCGGGCTGTACGTGGCGGCCGGCGTGCTGGCCGTCGGCACCGCCTTGCTGGTCATCCTGAAATGGGTCGAAAGGCGCGATGCCGGCGCCTTGTCGATGGCCGGCCAGGGCGCCTGAGGGCCGGCCAGGGTTTTTCGATTTCGGGCGATTTTCGCCGTCGACCGCAGCAACCCCCGGCCGCTCAGCGGAAAAAGTCCTCGATGATGCGCGCCACGGCCGCCGGCTGGTCGTGGTGCAGCATGTGGTCGCTGTCCTCGATCCAGCTCTCGGTGAGGTGGGCGAAGCAGGCCTGGCGGGCCTCCCAGTCGCCGGGCCGGGCGGCGAAATCGCGGATCACCCAGGACTGGCGGCCGGCCACCCAGTGCACCGGGCAGCTGATCTGCCGCCAGATGGCCATCGATTCTTCCAGCCGGAAGAGATGGGGCGAGGGCGCCTTGTGCCACGGATCGCCGTTCCAGATGATGCCGTGGCGACGCAGGCCGTGGCGGGTCTCGCCGTCGCCGATGCGGGCCAGGTGGCGGGCCAGGAAGTCGGCCCGGTCGACGCTGAGGAAGCGGTCCATGTGGCGCAGGCGGCGGGCGAAGGCGCCGCGGTCGGCATAGACGTGCATGCGCGGCGGCTGCTTGAGCGCCGCGAACCACTGCTGGTAGCGGCCGGGCGCCATGTCCGGCGTGGTCGGCGCGATGCCGAAGCCTTCCAGCGAAACGACGCCTTCGACCCGCTCCGGGCGCAGGCCGGCGTACAGGCAGGCGAGGATGCCGCCCATGCTGTGGCCGACCAGCCTGATCTTGCCGGTGGGGGCGCAGTGATCGACGATGGCCTCGAGATCGCCCAGGTGCTCGGCGAAAAAGTAGGGCCGGCCCAGCCATTGCGACTGACCGAAGCCGCGCCATTCGGGGGCGACGATCTGCCAGTCGCGCTGCAGTTCGTCGACGACGAACTGGAAGGAGGCCGAGACATCCATCCAGCCGTGCAGCAGGAAGAGCAGCGGCGCTTGCGGGTCGCCCCAGCGCCGGATGTGCAGCCGGACATCCGGCAGGTCGAGGAATTCGGAACGGGAAAGGCGCATGCGAAATTTCGTTTTTGGGCAAATTTTCCGGTTGACCGCGGCATTTTCGTCGCGGCGGGCCCGGGGGCAGGATTTTAACCCGGGCCGTGGCCAGGCGACCGCTCGGCCGCGCCAGCATAAAATGGGTGCCATGAAAATCCTGCTCATCTTCTGCCTGGGGCTGGCTGGCTGCGCGCTGCGCCCGGCCTGGCACTGGGAGCGCCCGGGGGCCGACGCGGCCGACTACCGGCGCGACGAAATCGCCTGCAAGCAGCAAAGCTACGAAGGGGCCGACGGCGCCGTCACCCAGGCCCAGGTCCGGCGCATGCAGCGCTGCCTGGAAAACAGGGGCTGGCGCAAGGTCGCCAACTGAGCGACGAACGAAAAACGGCGAAGGAAAAGCGGCGGCCAGAAAGGAGAAAGCCCCGCCGGGGGGAGCGGGGCTTTCAGACGGTCGGTCGAGGGGAGGAGAAACCGGCCGTCAGGCTGTTGGGGTCAGCGCATGGGTGAAAGATACGGGCCGCCCCGGGCGATATCAAGTAACAGTCTGCAACATGTCGTGCCGGTTTGTACGGGCGGCCCGGCTGAGAGCCTGTGAACAAATATTTGGCAGGCTCTCAGGCCGGCAACTGCACGAATCCCTGGGCGTCGAGCGGAAAGAATGGGTTGTGGCAGACCTCCCAGAGAAAGCCGTCGGGATCGGCGAAATAGCCGCGGAAGCCACCCCAGGGCGCCCTTTCGCCGGCCCGGACGAGGCGCCCGCCGGCCGCCACGGCTTCCGCCAGCGTTGCATCGACGGCCGCTTCCGAGGCGACGTTGTGGGCCAGTGCGAATCCGGCGAAGCCGCTACCGGCTGGCGGGACGCCGGCATCCTCGGCCAGCGCGTCGCGCCCGAAGAGGGCGAAGGCGACGCTGCCAACCTGGAAGAAAGCGACCTCGGCCTGGCTGCCCGACGATTCGCGCCAGCCGAGGGCACCGTAGAAACGGCGGCTGTGCGCCAGGTCGGCGACGCCGAGGGTGACGAAACTGATGGTCTGGCGCATGGTGAGGCTCCTTGGTGAGCGGATGGCGATCCGACCCGGACAGGCAGCCGGTCGCCCCCGGCGTTTCGTGCAGTTTGCCATGGCCCTTGCCGTGGCGGAGGGGAATAGAAATAGTCTGACAACAAGTGGTAAAAGTGGCAAAATCAGCTGATCGACAGATTTTCATCGTTTTCTCCGAGGTGACCGAGCCCGATGTCCGACAAGCCCAGAATTAGCATCGACCAGTTGCGTATCGGGCTCTACGTGCATCTCGATCTGGCCTGGTTCGAGCACCCCTTTGCCCTCAGCCATTTCAAGATCCGTTCGGAGGAGCAGATCCGGACCATCCGCGGCCTCGGGCTGAGCAGCGTGCGCTACGACCCGGCGCTCAGCGACCGCGACCTGCCGCCGTCGCCGGCCGCTGTTGCCACCGAAGCGGCCGCCGCAGCGACCAGTGAACCCGCTGCCGGGCAGCCCGCTCCGGCCATCGCCGAGGCCCTGGCCGCCAAGCGGGCGATGATGGAGCGCGTGCGCACCCAGCGCACGGCGGCGGCCGGCATCGAGCAGGCCTTCGTCGATACCGCCCGCGCCGTGCGCCAGATCGAGAAAAATCTGCAGGCCCGGCCGCCGCAGGCGGTCAGCCAGGCGACGCAACTGGTCGGGCGCATTGTCGATTCGATCCTCTGCGCGCCGGAGCTGGCCATTCACGTGATGGGCGACCGCATGGGCGGCGAGGAACTGTATTTCCACTCGCTCAACGTCACCATGCTGTCGCTGATGGCGGCCCGCGAGCTGCAACTGCCGGCCGAGCAGTTCATGACCCTGGGCCTGGGCGCCCTGTTCCACGACATCGGGCGCAAGGAAATTCCCGGTCGCATCCTGATGAAGCTGGAGCCGCTGACCCAGGCCGAGCGCAGCCTCTACGAAATGCACTGCCAGTACGGGGTCGATGTCGGCCGGCGTATCGGCCTGGCACCGGCCGTTCTCGACATCGTTTTCGAACACCACGAACTGTTCGACGGCAGCGGCTACCCGCGCAAGCTCAAGGGCGAGGCGAGCGGCCTGCTGTCGCGCATCGTGGCCCTGGCCAACCATTACGACGAGCTGTGCAACCCCTTCAACCTGGCCACCGCGCTGACCCCGCATGAAGCGCTGTCGCAGATGTTCGCCCGCTGGCGCGGCAAGTTCGATCCGAAGCTGCTCCAGCTTTTCATCCGCTGCCTCGGCGTCTACCCGCCGGGCAGCATCGTCCAGCTGTCGAACGGGGCGATCGGCATGGTCGCTACGGTCAACACCAAAAAACCGATGAAACCGATGCTGGTCATCCACGACGAAAGCGTTCCCCGCGACCAGGCCATCCTCGTCGATCTCGACCGGGAGAGCGAACTGAGCGTCGCCAAGGCCATCCGGCCGGCCCAGCTGCCGGGCGAAATCTACAACTACCTGAGCCCGCGCCAGCGGGTCAGCTACTACTTCGACGCCGGCCAGGCCGGTCTGCCGACGGTGACGCCATGAACAGCCTGGAAAAACTGCTGCTCGATCACAGCCCCGACATCATGCTGCTGGTCGACCCGGTGCAACTGCGCATCGTCATAACCAACCGGGCGGCCTGCCGGTTGCTCGGCTACGGCGAAGGGCAGTTGCTCGGCATGGCCATCACCGACATCGAAAGCTCGCTGCCTGACGTCTTCTACTGGGAAGAGGCTCGCCACGGCCAGCTGGTCGACATCGAGGCCGGCGAAGGGCTCTACCAGTGCGCCGATGGCAGCCTGCTGACGGTCGGCAAGTCGGTGCGCCGCGTGGACCACGAAGGGCGACCGCTGCTCCTCATCCAGGCTCGCGATGCCAGCCGCCAGCGCCAGGTCGAGGAAACCCTGGAGCACACCCTGTCGCAGCTGCGGGCCACCCTCGAATCGACCGGCAACGGCATCCTGGTCATCGACTGGCAGGGCCGCATCGCCAGCATGAACCGCCTGTTCAGCGCCATGTGGCAGATTCCCGAGGCCCTGCTGATCGACCGGCGCGATGCCGAGATCCTCGCCCTGGTCGGCGACCAGGTCGAGGACGGCGGGCTTTGGCGGGCCCGGCTCGAGGCCATCGTCGATCGCAGCGAAACGGCCGATGTCTTCCGTCTGAGCGACGGCCGGGTCTTCGAATGTACCTCGCGCCCACAGCATCTCGGCGAGCACGTCGTCGGCCGCGTCTTCGGCTTTACCGACATCACCGAGCGGACCCGGGTCGAGGAAGCCCTGCGCGATTCGCGCGACCGGCTCGAGGAAAGGGTGCGCGAGCGCACGGCCGACCTGCAGGCGGCCAACACCCGGCTGCAGGCCGAGAGGGAACGCCAGCAGGGGCTGATCGCCAAGCTCGAGGAGGCCCAGAACCAGTTGCTGCAATCGGAGAAAATGGCCTCGATCGGCCAGCTGGCGGCCGGCGTCGCCCACGAGATCAACAACCCGGTCGGCTTCGTCAGCTCCAACCTGGGCACCCTGCAGCGCTACATCAGCGACATGCTGCGCCTGCTCGGCGCCTACGAGGAGCGCGAGGCGTCGATGGTCGAGGGCGTGCTGGCCGACATCCGCCGCCTCAAGCAGGAAATCGATGCCGCCTACCTGCGCGAGGATGTCGTCGTCCTGCTCGCCGAGTCGCTCGACGGCCTGCAGCGCGTCAAGCGCATCGTCCAGGACCTCAAGAATTTCTCCCACGTCGATCGCTCCGAGCGCGAGCTGGGCAACCTCGAAGCCGGACTCGACAGCACGCTCAACGTGGTGTGGAACGAAATCAAGTACAAGGCCAAGGTGGTCAAGGAGTACGGCCACATCCCGCCGATCGAGTGCCTGCCCTCGCAGCTCAACCAGGTCTTCATGAACCTGCTGGTCAACGCCGCCCATGCCATCGACGACCAGGGGCTGATCACCATCCGCACCGGCCATGACGACGAGCGGGTCTGGGTCGAGGTCGAGGACAACGGCAAGGGCATCGCGCCGCAGCACCTGGCGCGCATTTTCGAACCCTTCTTCACCACCAAGCCGATCGGCAAGGGCACCGGCCTCGGGCTGTCGCTGTCCTACAGCATCGTCGCCAAGCACGGCGGGCAGATCGTCGTCGACAGCGAGGTCGGCCGCGGCTCGCGCTTCCGCGTCGTGCTGCCGCGCACGCCGCCGCCGCTGGCCGAAGCGGCCGGCTAGGGCGCGGGTCGGGCGCGGCCCCGGCGGCCGGCCCGGGCTGCGTCCCGCTGCGCGGAAAGCGGCCAGACCTGCGAGAATGGCGCCATGACCCGCCACCCAGAACTTCACCCCGCCCGCCGCCCCGGCTCGTCCGCGGCGTGCCGGATGCCGTTGCCGGCCCTGCACCGCATGCTCCGCCAGCCTGACGCGAGGCAGCCATGAGCGGCCAGTTCGGGCTCCTTGGAACGCGGCGCTTCGCGCCCTTCTTCGTCACCCAGTTTCTCGGCGCCTTCAACGACAACCTGTTCAAGAACGCGCTGATCGTGCTCCTCACCTTCCGTGCGGCGCACTGGACCAGCCTGTCGCCCGGGCTGCTCGCCAACCTGGCGGCCGGCATCTTCATCCTGCCCTTCTTCCTGTTCTCGGCGACGGCCGGGCAACTGGCCGACAAATACGACAAGGCGATGCTGGCCCGCCTGGTCAAGGTGCTGGAAATGCTGATCATGGGCGTCGCCGCCGCCGGCTTTTTCCTGCACAGCCTGGCCGTGCTGCTCGCCGCGCTGTTCCTGCTCGGCTGCCATTCGACGCTGTTCGGGCCGGTCAAGTACGCCATCATGCCGCAGCACCTGCGCGAGGATGAACTGGTCGGCGGCAACGGCCTGATCGAAGCCGGCACCTTCGTCGCCATCCTGCTCGGCACCCTGGCCGGCGGCCTGCTCGCCGGCACCGTCGGGCAGCCCGAGTGGATCGCCGTCGGCGGCCTGGCCGTGGCCCTGGCCGGCTACCTGGCCAGCCGCGGCATTCCGCCGGCGCCGCCGCCGGCGCCCTGGCTGCAGGTCAACCTCAATCCGTTCAGCGAAACCTGGCGCAACATCGCCTTCGCCCGCCAGGACCGCACGGTCTTCCTGTCGATTCTCGGCATCTCGTGGTTCTGGCTGTACGGCGCGCTCTTCCTCGCCCAGTTCCCGGCCTACGCCCGCTTCGTGGTGGGGGGCGGCGAGTCGGCGGTGATCTTGCTGCTGGCTACCTTCACGGTCGGCATCGGGGTCGGCTCGATGCTCTGCGAGCGCTTGTCCGGCAAGCATGTCGAGATCGGCCTGGTGCCCTTCGGCTCGATCGGCCTGACCGTGTTCGGCGTCGATCTCTACTTCGCCTCGCCGAGCGGGCTGGCCGGCGCCGCGCCGCACGAACTGCTCGGCCTGCTCAGCGTGCCGGCGGTGTGGCGGGTACTCTTCGACCTGACCCTGCTCGGCGTCTTCGGCGGTTTCTTCATCGTGCCGCTCTACGCCCTGATCCAGCTGCGCAGTTCGCTGGAATACCGGGCCCGCATCATCGCCGCCAACAACATCCTCAACGCCCTGTTCATGGTCGTTGGGGCGCTAGGCGCGGCCAGTCTGCTCGACGGCGGCCTGGGCATCCCGGCCCTGTTCGGGCTGGCCGCTCTGCTCAACGCTGCGGTCGCCGTGTACATCTACGGCCTGGTGCCGGAATTCCTGCTTCGCTTCATGGCATGGTTGCTGGTCAAGGCGGTGTACCGGCTGCGCAGCGAGGGGCTGGACAACATCCCGCACGACGGCGCCGCCGTCCTCGTCGCCAACCATGTCAGCTTCGCCGACGCCGTCATCATCATGGGGGCGGCGCCGCGCCCGGTGCGCTTCGTGATGGACCACCGGATCTTCGCAACGCCTTTGCTCGGCTTCATCTTCCGCCACTGCGGGGCAATTCCCATCGCTTCGGCCCGGGATGACGCCGAGGTGATGGAAGCGGCCTTCGCCGAGGTGGCCAGGGCGCTCGACAACGGCGAACTGGTCGCCATCTTTCCCGAGGGGCATATCACCCGCGACGGCGAACTGCAGGCTTTCCGCCCCGGCATCCGCCGCATCCTCGCCGCCAACCCGGTGCCGGTCGTGCCGCTGGCGCTGTCCGGGCTGTGGGGCAGCTTCTTCTCGCGGATCGACGGCAAGGCGATGCAGACGCCCTTCCGACGCGGCTTCTTCTCGTCGGTGACGCTGCGCGCCGGGCCGCCGGTGGCCGCTGCCGACGCCACCGTGGCGAATCTGCAGGCGCTGGTTCTCGCCCTGCGCGGCGAGCGCCGCTGAGTGCGGTTCAGGCTGGGTCTTTCTTGTCCCCGGCGCTGGCGGCGCGGGCCGCCATGATGTCCTTGAGCCCGACGTAGGGACGTTCGGCGGCCTCCGCCTCGGCTTCGGCCGGCAGGGCCATTTCCAGCTCGGCGATGCGCGCCTTGTGGAATTCCTCGTCTTTTTCCAGGGCGGCGATGCGCTTGCCCTGGCGTGTCAGCTGCCATTTGCGGCGGACGGTGGCCGGCGTGGTGAGCAGGGCGATGACGGTGGCGCCGATGGCCAGCGCGAAGAGCAGGACCATGGCCAGCGAACTGTCGAACCGCCAGAGCAGGAAATTGACGGTGACCGGCACATTGTTCTGCATGGCGAAAATGCCGCCGACGATGGCGATGAAGATGGCGGCGATGATGGTCAGTTGCATGGCGTGTTCTCCCTTCAGGCAGAATTCGAGCGGGGCGCCGGGGGCGGCTGGCGGCCGGCCGTCGCTTCGGCGGCCGCGGCCGGTTTGTTCATTTTGCGGTAGGCGCGCTGGGCGATGGCGACTAGCGCCGCCGAGAAGAGTACGACGACGACCACCGTGCCGTCGAGGAAATCGGGAAGCGGCAGGACGTCCTTGGCGCCGAGGAAGAGCAGCACGGTGATCAGGCCGCGCGGGGCGATCCAGGTCAGCGGCCCGCCCAGCTCGTGGCGGAACAGCTGGAGCAGGGCGAAGCGCCCGGCGTAGATGACGGTAAGGACGAGCCCCGCGGCCAGCCAGGCTTCGGGGGCGACGAGGTCGGAGAGATCGGTCCAGTAGCCGAGCAGGATGAAGAAGAAGCCGCGCACGGCGAAGGTCAGCTCCCTGACCAGCCCCTTGAAACCGTTCAGGGTCGCCTCGTAGTCGCGGTCCAGCCAGCCCTTGAACGGCTTGAAGCGGGTCAGCAGCCGGGGATTGTTGAGCGCCAGGCCGAAGAACAGGACCATGATCAGCGGCGACAGGTGAAGGATCTTGCCCGCCGAATAGAGGCCGAACAGGCCGGCGAGCAGCGGGATGAAGCGGATGTGCCCATCGATGCGCATGAGGACGAGGACGAGGCCGATCGAGCAGACGATGGACAGCAGCAGCGACAGGGCGCCGCCGCCGACCAGCTTGGTGGCCATGCCGGCGAAGCTGCCGTTGCCGTTGATGAAGGCGAAGAAGACGAGGACGCCGATGATGTCCGACACCGAGCTTTCATAGACCACGAACTCGCGGCCGGCGGCCGGCAGGAACTGGCTGCTCGGGATGGCCACGGCGCTGCTGATGACGGCGAAGGGAATGGCGATGATCGCCGCCTGGTAGTAGGAAAGCTCGAGGACGGTGGCGGCAACGGCGGCGAAGATGGCGCCGCACAGCGCGAAGCCGGTGACGGCGGTGAGGATGGCGCTGGAGGCGGTGCGGATGCGGTCGGCGCCGAGCTGGATGTCGAGCGCCCCCTCGAGAACGATGAGGACGAGGCCGACGGCGCCGAGGATGGACACGGCGGCATCGAGGCCATTGACCGAAATGCTGAAGGCGTCGGCCAGCGGCCGGGCGATCAGGCCGACGCCGACCATCATGATGACGGCCGGCAGGCCGGTCAGCCGGCCCAGGCGTTCGAGGGCGAAGGCGACCAGCAGAAAAAACGAGGCGATGAAAATTGCGTGGTAAGCCATGGTGTTCCTTGCAGCGAGCCGGGGCGCTCGCCGATCGGGCCGGCGGGCGCCGGCGTGGCAAAGCGCAGGGCGGACCCCGGCGGTGAGGCATCAGTTCATGGCGCATTCTACGATCTGCGGCGCCGAATGGGGCGGCGACGATCGCCGGCCTGGCCGGGTCAGCCGCGCCATCGCCCGGCCCGCGGCCGATTCGGCCGCTCCTGGCGGGCCGTGGCCGGGCCACCGGATTGCGATTTTCACCGTTTTTTCCCGTCGACCGCAGCACTCCCCGAAAGCTGCTTGCCGGCCAGGGCTTACCGCGGCGCAGGCTGCCGTTAAAATAACCGGCTTACCCTTGCTTCCCGGTGTGCCCATGACGACGACCAGCCAAATCCCCGCCGACCAGCTTGCCAAGCTGGCCAATGCCGACACCCAGCGCCTGGCGGCGCGCATGGCGCAGGATGTCTTCGCCGGCCTCTTCCGCCAGACGGTGGCGGTCGACGCGGCGCCCGATCTCGGCCTGCTCGGCGAACTGGCCGGCCATTGCTTCCAGTGGTGCCAGGGCAGCGACGACGAATCCGGCCGGGTGCTGCGCCTGGCCTTGCTGATCAGCGGCCTCGACCAGTGGGGCCTGGCCTACACCCAGGCCTTCCGGCTCGATGCCATCCCGTCGCTGACCGCCCTAGTCGGTGGCCTGCGCACGCGGCTCGACGCCCGCGACGACAATCGCTTCCAGCAGTTCTTCGAGCAGATCGACCGGGTCGAGAGCGACGCCTTCGAATTCAAGGTCGAACTGCGGCGCAGCATCCACCTGGCGTTGTGGCACGCCATGGCGGCCAGCCAGTCGGCCGACGAGGTGGACGACCTGGTGCGCACGCTGGGCAGCCTGATGCTCGCCCTCGACGGGCGCATGCCGCAACTCGGCTGGCGGCTGGTCGCCGACGCCCTGGCCAGCATCCAGATCGGCCTGCTGGTCGGGTCGGCCTCAGGGTCGGCCGAGGAGGGCACGCAAAAACTCTTCGCCTCGCTGCGCCACGCCCTGCCGCACGAACGCTACCAGGCCATCCTGGCCCACTCCGGGCAGGCCGTGGTGGCCTGGCAGCAGGCCCGGCAGGGCTCGGCCGGCTGAGTCGGCTTGGTCCGGTCTTCAGCCGGCGCGATGCGCATGCCCGGCCGGTGCCGGGCGATCAATCGTCGCGGCCGCGCCCGCGCCCGTGGCCCCGGTCGTCGTGGCGGTCGTCATGACGCTCGCGGCGGGCCTCCTGGCGCTCGTGGCGGCGATCGTCGCGGCGGTCCTCCCGCCAGTCCTGGCGCATGTCGCGGCGGTGCTCGTCGCGCCGGCCGTCGCGATAACCGTCGCGGTAGTCGCCGCGGTCGTCATGGCGGTAGTCGCCGCGGTCGTCATGGCGGTAATCGTGCCGGTCGTGGTCGCGATGGCCGTAGTGGCGCTCCCGGTAGCGCGGCGCATATTCCCGCTCGTACCAGTCGTCGCGCACGAAATAGACGCGTTCGCCGCAGGCATGGTAGCGATGGCAGTATTTGTGCCACTTCTTGGCATGGCCGGGCGGCACCCGCAGGTAGAGCGGCGGCCGGCCATAGGGCACGGCCTGGATCATCACCGGCTCGCGGTAGATGAGGGCCGGCGGCGGGTAGCCGCCGATGTCGATGCGGCCGTAGAAGCCGGGTTGGCCGATGCTGACCGAGACGCCGACATCGGTGGCGCCGGTAGTGCTGCTGAAGGTGGTCGCCGCGATGGCGGCGGCGAGCAGGAAGCGATTCATGGGTGTTTCTCCGAAAACGGTTGGTTGCCAAGCAACGCTGCACGGCGCCGGCCGGCCGACCGGCAGATGTAACAGGGCGTAAGCGGCCCGCTGCGACGGCCTATTTGGTGTCCGACAGGTGCATGAGGATCACTGCGTAGAATAATTCGGGATCGACTGGCTTGGCGAGAAAATCGTCCATGCCGGCGGCCAGGCAGTCGGCCTTGTCATCGACGAAGGCATTGGCCGTCATGGCGATGATCGGCGTGCCCATGTTCACCGAATTGGCGCGGATGCGCCGGGTCGCCTCCAGGCCGTTCATGACCGGCATCTGCATGTCCATCAGGATCAGGTCGTAGGCGTTGGCGCCGGCCATGTCGACGGCCTGGGCACCGTTCTCGGCGGCGATGGCGACCAGTCCGACGTTGTCGAGCATGGCCACGGCGATTTCCCGGTTGATCGGCTCGTCCTCGACGAGCAGGATGTGGCGGCCGGCATGCTGGCTGCGCAGCGCCTGTTCGGCGGCGCCGTTCGGGCTGACCGAGGCGGCGTAGTCTTCCGGGCGACCCTTGCGCAGGCGGGCGGTGAACCAGAAGGTGCTGCCCATGCCCTGGGTGCTGAGCGCCCCGGCGTCGCCGCCCATCAGGCGGGCCAGCTTGCGGGTGATGGCCAGGCCGAGGCCGGTGCCGCCGTAACGCCGGGTGGTCGAATTGTCGGCCTGCTCGAAGGTGTTGAAAAGGCGGGGCAGAGCGTCCTTGGGGATGCCGACGCCGGTGTCCTGGACGTCGATGCCGAGCAAGGCGGTGTCGTCGTCCTCGCGGTCGAGGCGGACGCGGATGGTGATGCTGCCGGCTTCGGTGAATTTCAGCGCGTTGCTGACGAAATTCATCAGCGCCTGCTGCAGCCGGGGGCGGTCGCCGACCAGCGGGAAATCGATGGCCGGTACGTCGCTGATCAGGCGCAACTGCTTGGCGGCGGCGCGTTCCTCGGACATCAGCACGACGTTGTTCACCAGTTCGCTGACCATGAACGGCGCTTCGTCGAGGGCGAACTTGCCGGCTTCGATTTTCGACAGGTCGAGGATGGCGTTGATGATCTCCAGCAGGTGGCGGTTGGCCGTATCGATGTTGTCGAGGCGGGCCAGCTGCTCCGGGGCGACGCCGCTGCAGCGGATGAGGTGGGCCATGCCGGAGATGGCGTTGAGCGGGGTGCGGATCTCGTGGCTCATGTTGGCCAGGAACTCGCTCTTCGCCCGGTTGGCCTTCTCGGCGGCGTCCTTGGCCGTGGCCAGTTGCCGGGTGCGCCGTTCGATGACGCTTTCCAGCAGGTCGTGATATTCGGCGACAGCCGCCTCGGCTTCCTTGCGTTCGGTGATGTCCACCGCCGTGCAGACGAAGAGCCGCGAAGCCGTGTCGGCATCGGGGATGGGAAAAATGGTCGCCTCGACCCAACGGTCCTGCCCTTGCCGGTTGCCAACCTTTAGCTCGGCCGGGCCGACCGCCTTGCCCCGCCGGGCGACATGGCCGAGGGTCAGGCGTAGGCGGCTGGTCAACTCGAGCGATTGCCCGAGCTGGTCGAGCGGGCGGCCGATGGCCTCGTCGGCCGACCAGCCGAGCAGCTTTTCCGACGCCTTGTTCCAGTAGCGCACCCGGCCAGCCGCGTCGTACCACTGGACGGCGACGTTGGGGGCGCTTTCCAGGGTCGCCGTCAGTTGCCGGCTGGTCGATTCGGCCTTGCGCCGGGCCCGGTACAGCTTATCGATGGTGCGGATGGCGGTCGCGTACAGGCCGAGCAGCACCAGGGCGGCCAGGCCGAAGGTCAGGCGCAGCAGCCACAGGTTGTCGGCCTCGGTCGGCCAGCCGCCGCGGGGCGTCGCAGCCAGTTGCCAGGAGCCGAGGGGCAGCGCCAGTTCGTCGAGTACCGGGTCGGCAGAGAATAGCTCTGGGTGCCCGAAAAATACCTCGCCGTCCGGCCCGCGGGCATCGCGTCCGCGAATGGCCAGGTCGACCGGCAGGTTCTTGTCGAGCAGGCCGCTGCGCTCGAAGAGGCGTTCGCTGTCGATGACCGCGCTGACCAGGCCCCAGCAGTATTCCTCGCCGGCCGGGTTGCTGAGGTACACGGGCAGGCGGGCAATGACGCCGAGGCCGCCCTGGACCAGTTGCAGTGGCCCGGCCAGTACGACCTGGCGGCTTTGCCGGGCGCGCTCGGCCGATTCGGCCTGGGTGGGATTTTTCCGGAAATCGAGGCCGATGGCGGCTTCGTTGCCGGCTACCGGGTACACCAGGCGAATGACCATGCCGGGCGCCGCGGCGATATTGCGCAAATGCGTATGGCTGCCGAACAGCGGGCGGGCTGCCGTTTCGAAACGGCGCTGATCCATCTCCGGCTCGAGGGCGATGGCGCCGATCAGCCCGCGGGCCAGCTGCAGTTCGCCGTTCAGGTTGCTGCTCAGGCGGTCGTGCACGTCGTTGAGCTGGCGCAGGACTTCGGCGCGGGCCTCGGTGGCGTGACGCTCGTTGTTGACCGTTTCGACGACGTGGGCGATCTGCACCATGCCGCCAACGAGCAGGGCGGGAATGACGACATGGAAGAGAAAGCGCATCCGCATGACGGGTCGGGGAGAAGTCGATGGAAAGAAGGCAAAATCGCAAGGATATAGTACCACTGTGCTAGAGCTTGTTGATTTTCGCAATTTGACCCGTGTGCTGCTCGTCCGAACCCCCCTCTGCCGGCCGCGGGGGGGGGCAGGGTAGAATCGCGCCACCATGAACCAAACCGCCCGCCCGACCAAACGCGATCTCTACCTGAAGCTAATGCGGCTCGACAAGCCAATCGGCATCCTGCTCCTGCTCTGGCCGACGCTGTGGGCCCTCTGGCTGTCTTCGGCCGGGCGGCCGGATGGGCTGGTACTGGTCGTCTTCGTGCTCGGCACGGTGCTGATGCGCTCGGCCGGCTGTGTCATCAACGACTACGCCGACCGCGATTTCGACCGCCATGTCGAGCGCACCCGGGAGCGCCCGCTGACCGCCGGCAAGGTGACGACGAAGGAGGCGCTGGCGCTGTTCGCCGGCCTGTCGCTGGCCGCCTTCGCCCTGGTCCTGGCGCTCGGCAACAGCCTGGTCATCGGGCTGTCGGTGCCGGCTGTCTTCCTCGCCGCCAGCTACCCGTTCACCAAGCGCTTCCTGGCCATCCCGCAGGCCTACCTGGGCATTGCCTTCGGCTTTGGCATCCCGATGGCCTACGCGGCGCATCTCGGCCAGGTGCCGGCCGAGGCGTGGTGGCTGCTGCTCGCCAACGTCTTCTGGGCGGTGGCCTACGACACCGAATACGCCATGGTCGACCGCAACGACGACCTGAAAATCGGCATCAAGACCTCGGCCATCACCTTCGGTCGCTTCGACGTGGCGGCGGTCATGCTGTGCTACGCCGCTACCCTCGGCCTGCTCGCCGCGGTCGGCGTCGGGCGCGGCCTTGGCATCGCCTACTTCGTTGGGCTGGCGGTGGCCGGCGGCATCATGGCCCGCCATTATTGGTGGATTCGCGGGCGTGAGCGGGCGGCCTGCTTCAAGGCCTTCCTGCACAACAACTGGGTGGGGGCAGCTATTTTTGCCGGCGTGGCGCTGGAATTCCTGCTGCGCTGAAATTTCGGATTTTCCCCGGATTTTCCCGTTGACCGCAGCGCATCAGCGCGGCCGGCGGAAGGCGGCTAGGCGGGCGCGCAGGTCGGCGAAGGTAAAGGGCTTGGCGAGAAAGTCGTCCATGCCCGCCTGCAGGCAGCGCTCCCTGTCGCTCTCGAAGGCGTTGGCGGTCAGGGCGATGATGTAGGGCTGGATGGGGAGCGTCATCTGGCGAATGGCCTGGGTCGCTTCCAGGCCGTCCATCACCGGCATCAGCATGTCCATCAGCACGATGTCGAAAGCGCCCTGGCGCACGCAATCGAGCGCCGCGTTGCCGTTCTCGGCCAGCGTGGCGTGGATGCCGAGCTTCTTGAGCAGGGCCAGGGCCAGGGTCTGGTTGACCGGGTGGTCCTCGACCAGCAGCACCTGCAACGAGGCCAGTTTCTCGTCCGAAGTCTCTGGAGCAGGCTCGGTGTCGGCCACCGGTTCGGGCGTCCGGACCTGATCGAGCGCCAGCTCGAAGCTGAAGGTGCTGCCGCTCCCCGGCGTGCTGTCGATGCCGATGTGCCCGCCCATGGCGGCGCACAACTGGGCGCAGATGGCCAGGCCGAGCCCGGTGCCGCCGAACTGGCGGGTGGTCGACGAGTCGGCCTGGGAAAAGGCCTTGAACAGCCGGTCGCGCCGGTTGGCCGGAATGCCGATGCCGCTGTCGCTCACCGTGCAGGCCAGGCCGAAGCGTCCATCCGGGCGGGCCAGCGGCTTGACGGCGAGGGCGACCGTGCCGCGGGCGGTGAACTTGATGGCATTCGACAGCAGGTTGCCGATGATCTGTTTGATGCGCGTACTGTCGCCGCGCAATTGCGCCGGCAACTCGGGGTCGAGGTCGACGGTCAGCGTCAGCCCCTTTTCTTCGGCCAGCGGGCGATACAGGTCAAGGCAGGCGCCGATCTGCTTTTTCAGGTTGAAATCGTGCAGGTCGAGCTGGAGCTTGCCGGCTTCGATCTTCGAGAAATCGAGGATGTCGTTGATCAGCACGAGCAGGCTGTCGGCGCTGTTGCGCAGGGTGGCCAGCAGCCGGCGCTGGCTTTCCTTGTCGAGCAGGTCGTCGAGCAGTTGCGCCGTGCCCAGGATGCCGTTCATCGGGGTGCGGATTTCGTGGCTCATCATGGCCAGAAACTCGCTTTTGGCCCGCGTCGCCGCCTCGGCCTGATGCAGAGCCTGCTGCAATTCCGTGGTGCGCTCGGCGATGTCGCGTTCCAGATTGCCGGCCTGCTGCTGCAGGGCCTGGTTGGCGTGAAAGAGCGCCAGGCTCTTTTCTTCCAGCAAGGCCTCGGCCACCTTGCGCGCCTGGCGCTCGCGTTCAGCCCGGCGTTCCAGCCGTTCGATGTGGGCTTGCCGGTCGTCCATCAGGCTGCCTGGCGGGTCAGCGTGAAGCGCTCGCTGCGTCCCGGGCCGGCATCGACCTGTTCCCTGTGGAGGGTGATGCCGCCACCGAAATGGGCCAAGCAGCCTTCGATCAGGCCTTGGGCGAGATCCTCGAAATGCCGCCCGGAGCGGTAGCGCAGCACCAGCTGTTGCGGCGTGTGGGACTCGACGGCGAAGTGTGGCAACTCGGCGTCCGGGTACAGTTTGCGCACTTCGGCGTGGATGATGACTTCGATGCCCGAGAGAAAGCTGAAGGCATCGTGCGGATGGCTAAAAAAGCCCGGGTAGGCGACGACGAAACGTCCGAACAGGTGTTGTCCGAAAGTGCGCAGCAAGTCGGGGAGGGCGATGCCGCTGCGTGCCGCCAGGGCCTGCACCAGCGCGACCATTTCCTCATGCGGGTAGGTGCCGATGGCGGTATAGGCCCCGCCCGACGGGAGGTTGGCGTCGTCGATGATGTCGTCGGCCAGGTTGGCAGAGAAGCGTTGCTCGACCATTTCGAGAAATTCGGTAAATACGATGCCTTTCACCGTTGCCCTCCTGTTCGTGACAGATTTTTAACACTGAAGGCAATGATAGCGCACACGTCGCCAAATATCGGGTCGTCCGCCTTGTTAAAATCGGCGCTGGCTGACTTTGCGAAGGCTTCGATGAAATACCACGATCTGCGCGACTTCATGTCGCAACTGGAAAAGACCGGCGAACTGAAGCGGGTCGGCGTCGCGGTCGACACCCGCCTGGAAATGACCGAGATCTGCGACCGCGTGCTGCGCGCCGGGGGGCCGGCCATTCTCTTCGAAAAGCCGGTGAGCGGCGGCCAGGCCCACGCCATGCCGGTGCTCGCCAACCTGTTCGGCACGCCGCAGCGGGTGGCGCTGGGCATGGGCGAGGATTCGGTGCAGGCGTTGCGCGAGGTCGGCAAGCTGCTCGCCTACCTGAAAGAGCCGGAGCCGCCGAAAGGCTTGAAGGACGCCTGGGACAAGCTGCCCATTCTCAAACAAGTGCTCAACATGGCACCGAAGAAGGTGTCGAACGCGCCCTGCCAGGAAGTCGTCTGGGAGGGCAAGGACGTCGATCTGGCCAGGCTGCCGATCCAGCACTGCTGGCCGGGCGACATCGCGCCGCTGATCACCTGGGGCCTGGTCGTCACCAAAGGGCCGCACAAGGCCCGGCAGAACCTCGGCATCTACCGCCAGCAGGTGTTGGGGCCGAACAAGGTGATCATGCGCTGGCTGGCCCATCGCGGCGGGGCGCTCGATTTTCGCGATCACCAGCTGGCCAACCCGGGGCAGCCCTTCCCGGTGGCGGTGGTGCTCGGCTGCGACCCGGCGACCATCCTCGGCGCCGTGACGCCGGTGCCCGATTCGCTGTCCGAATACCAGTTCGCCGGGCTGCTGCGCGGCGGCAAGACCGAACTGACGCAATGCCTCGGTTCGACGCTGCAGGTGCCGGCCTCGGCCGAGATCGTATTGGAGGGTGTCATCCACCCCGGCGAGATGGCGCTCGAAGGCCCGTATGGCGACCACACCGGCTACTACAACGAGCAGGCCGAATTCCCGGTGTTCACCATCGAGCGCATCACCATGCGCCGCGACCCGATCTACCACAGCACCTACACCGGCAAGCCGCCCGACGAGCCGGCCGTGCTCGGCGTCGCGCTCAACGAGGTCTTCGTGCCGCTGTTGCAGAAGCAGTACCCGGAAATCGTCGATTTCTACCTGCCGCCGGAGGGCTGCTCGTACCGCATGGCCATCGTTTCGATCAAGAAACAGTATCCCGGCCATGCCAAGCGCATCATGTTCGGCATCTGGTCCTTCCTGCGCCAGTTCATGTACACCAAGACGATCATCGTCGTCGACGACGACATCGACATCCGCGACTGGAAGGAAGTGGTCTGGGCGATGACGACGCGGATGGACGCGACGCGCGACACGACGCTGGTCGACAACACGCCGATCGACTACCTCGACTTCGCCAGCCCGGTCGCCGGCCTCGGTTCCAAGATGGGGCTGGACGCGACCAACAAGTGGCCGGGCGAGACCAGCCGCGAGTGGGGGCGGCCCATCGTCATGGATGCCGACGTCAAGCAGAAGGTGGACGCCATGTGGGACGATCTCGGGCTGTGAGTCCGTCCGTCCTTCCCCTCGACCTGGCCGATCCGGCGCAGGCGACCAGCTGGCTCGACCTGCTAGACCACTACGCCAGCGACCCGATGGGCGGCGGCGACGGCTTGTCCGACTACGCCAAGCTCCATCTGGTCGCCACCATGCGCGAAGTGCCGGGCTTCCACGGTGCGCTGGCCTGGGTGGACGGCGAGGCGGTCGGGCTGATCGACTGCTTCGCCGGCTTCTCGACCTTCGCTGCCCGACCGCTGCTCAACGTGGACGACATCGTCGTGCGCCGTGAACTGCGCGGCCGGGGCATTGGCCAGGCGTTGCTCGGCTGGGCCGAACAGCGCGCCCGCCAGCTCGGCTGCTGCAAGCTGACCCTCGAAGTACTGTCCGCCAACACGCGGGCGATGGCCTCCTACCGGCAGGCCGGTTTCGCGCCCTACGTCCTCGACCCGGCGGCCGGCCATGCCCTGCTCATGCAGAAAATCCTGGAGTGATCATGAATGAACCGCTACCCGTCGCCGACATCCACGGCGTCCGCCCCTCCCTCGTTCAACTGACCCACGTCATCTACGGCCTGCATGGCATCGCCGTGCTGGTTGGCGTTACCTCGGCGGCCACGGTGGCCGGTGGCTTCGTCTTCGGGCTGCCCTCGCTGCTCGCCGTCTTCCTCAATTACCTGAAGCGCGGCGACGTTGCCGGAACCTGGCTGGAAAGCCATTTCCGCTGGCAGATCCGCACCTTCTGGTTCACCTTCCTGTGGCTGATGGTCTATGGCTTGCTGATCATCACGCTGATCGGCATTCCGCTGGCCTGGATCATCATCGTCATCCTCGGCCTGTGGGTCGGCTACCGGGTGATCCGCGGCTGGCTGGCGCTGTTCAACGAGCGGCCGGTCGGCAACTAGAAGGCGCCAGCGGCTTTCAGGCGCGGTACTGGCGGAGCATGGCCAGCGAGCGGCGGTAGCTGTGGGCGATCTGTTCCGGCGCGTAGCGGTGCTCGGCGCCGACCGGGCAGGCCTGGCGGGCCAGGCAGCCTTCGGCGCAGGGCGAGGCGGCCTGCAGGCGAAAGCCGCTGCACGCCGCGAAGTCGAAGCGCCCGCCGGCCAGCGCGCCGGGCGGGCAGGCGGCGAGGCAGGGCGTCGCTGCGCAGTTCAGACAGGGATTGCCGCGGTCGACGGGAAAAAAGGCCGAAAATTCAAAATCGACCAGCACCACCGCCCGGTAGGCGTACCAGCTACCCCATTCGGCGTCGATGCCGACCATGAAGGGCGCCGCGTGGTGCCAGCCGGCCAGCTTGCCCAGCCCCTGCAGGCCGACCGGCTGTTCGCCCGGATAGACGATGCGCCAGGCCCGGCCCGGCAGGTGTTCGGCCAGCCAGGCGTGCACGGTGCGTACGGTGTAGTCGTCGATCGGGTGTTCGCCGACCGGGTCGGCGGCCTGCAGGCGCTCCCACAGCCGCCGGCCGCCGTGGCCGAGCAGGATGAGTTGGCGGAAGCCGATCGTGTCGCCCAGGGTTTGGCGCGTTGCCGCGGGCAGCGCATCGAGATCGAAGACGAATTGCCGGTTGAGGCCGGCCTCGGCCAGTGCCTTGCCCGGAAAGGGTGGGCGTTCACTCATTTTCCAGGGCCGGGGATTGCTCGCCGGCCCGCCGCTGCGCCACCCAGTTGATCAGGGCGTCGATCGCCGCGCTGCCGCCCTGGGCGCGCGGGTGGTTGATCAGGAAGACGACGACGTAGCGCCGGCCCTGGGCATCGAGGGCATAGCCGGCGGCGGTCTTGACGCCATCCAGCGTGCCGGTCTTGATGTGGGCGCGGCCGGTCGCCTCGGCGCCGTTCAGGCGCTTCTTCATGGTGCCGTCGATGCCGACGATGGGCAGGCTGGAAACCAGTTCCGGCATGACCGGGCTGTGCCAGGCATCGAGCAGCAGGCGGTTGAGGTTGCCGGCGCTGATCCGCTCGACCCGCGACAACCCCGAGCCGTTGTCGATGACCAGTTCGTCGAAGCGCAGGCCGCGCCGCTTCAGCCAGTCGCCGATGCGCTGCCGGGCGCGCTCGGCGGTGGCCGGGGCTTCGTCGTTGCCGAGGGTCAGGAAGACCTGCCGGGCCATCACGTTGTTGCTGAACTTGTTGATGTCGCGCACGGCGTCGGCCAGCGGCGGCGATTCGTGCTGGGCGAGCAGGCGGGCGCCGGCCGGCAGCGTGCCGCCGCGCACCTGGCCGCCCAGGTCGCCGCCCAGTTCCTTCCACAGCGCCCGGATCAGCCCGCCGGCCTGGGCATCGGCCGGCAGCGGGGCGAGGTTGAGCGGCTTCTCGCCGCACAGGCTGGCGAAGCTGCCGGTGAATTCGAGGCGGTGGGCGCCGCCTTCCGGAATCAGGCGGATGGCGATGCGGTCCTTCCAGTCGCTGCCGCAGGGGCCGTCCACGCTGCGCAGGCGGTTGTCGACGCGCAGGCCGTCGCTCGGCGTCTCCATCAGCAGGCGGGGCTGGCCGGCTTCCGGCAGTAGCGTGAAGCGGATCGACTGGAAATTGATCAGCAGGCCGTCCGGGCCGACGTTGTAGGGGCGCATCGGCTTGTCGTCGAAGGCCGCCGGGTCGATGCGGGCGATGTCGAAGACGTTGCGGTCGAGCACGATGTCGCCCTCGATGCGGCGCACGCCGCGGGCCTGTACCTGGCGGAGCAGGGCGGTCAGGTGCTCGATGGCGAAGCGCGGGTCGCCGCTGCCGCGGAGGTACAAATTTCCGCCCAGATTGCCGTCGACCGCGGGATTCTCCGTCCACGCCGTGGTCTTCCAGGTCCACGCCGGGCCGAGCAGGTCGAGCGCGGCATAGGTGGTGACCAGTTTCATCACCGAGGCCGGGTTCAGCGCCCGGCCGGCATTGTGCGCCACCAGCGGGGCGCCGGCATCGACCGGGTGCACCACCACGGCGACGCTGGCAGCCGGGATCTGGGCGGTTTTGAGCGCCTGGAGCACGCTGGGCGGCAGGCCGTCGGCCAGGGCGGGGAGGGCGGGGAGGGTCAAGGCGGCGCCGGCGAGGCCGGCGAGAAGGCGGAAAATCATGGCGGGCAGGCAGGGATGACGGTCAGGAGGCATTTTATCCGCTCCCCGGCCAAGACTTTCTGTTGCGTTGATTTTTTAGAAAATTCAATGGCTTATGCTTGATTGCCAGGTATCGATGGCGATTGTCGCCGGGCTGGCCCTTGAAATACCCAAACCCCGCCCCTATTATTAGCACTCGCCGGAGTCGAGTGCTAATAACCCGCCCGCTTCGGTCCCGCAGCCGCGGCAAGCGGCCGGCCAATTTTGTTGCAACCTATTCTGAGGAGTCAGTTCTATGAATATCCGTCCTTTGCACGACCGCGTGATCGTCAAGCGCGTTGAAGCCGAGCGCACCACCGCCTCCGGCATCGTCATCCCCGATTCGGCTGGCGAGAAGCCGGATCAGGGCGAAGTCCTGGCCGTCGGCCCGGGCAAGCGTGACGACAACGGCAAGGCCATCGCCCTCGACGTCAAGGTCGGCGACCGCGTGCTGTTCGGCAAGTACGCCGGCCAGGCCGTCAAGCTCGATGGCCAGGAAGTCCTGGTCATGCGTGAAGAAGACATCATGGGCGTCCTGCAGAAGTAATCGCTGCGGTCTACCCGAAAAATCGATCAAATTTAAAGGAGCTATCCAATGGCAGCCAAAGAAGTCAAATTCGGTGATTCCGCCCGCGCCCGCATGGTCGAAGGCATCAATGTCCTGGCCGATGCGGTCAAGGTAACCCTCGGTCCCAAGGGCCGCAACGTCGTGCTCGAGCGTTCCTTCGGCGGCCCGACCGTCACCAAGGACGGCGTTTCCGTCGCCAAGGAAATCGAACTGAAGGACAAGTTCGCCAACATGGGCGCCCAGATGGTCAAGGAAGTCGCTTCCAAGACCTCCGACATCGCCGGTGACGGCACCACCACCGCCACCGTGCTGGCCCAGTCCATCGTCCGCGAAGGCATGAAGTTCGTCGCCGCCGGCATGAACCCGATGGATCTCAAGCGCGGCATCGACAAGGCCGTCGCCGCCACCATCGACGAACTGAAGGGCTTCTCCAAGCCGTGCACCACCACCAAGGAAATCGCCCAGGTCGGTTCGATCTCCGCCAACTCCGATTCCGACATCGGCGAAATCATCGCCAATGCCATGGAAAAGGTCGGCAAGGAAGGCGTCATCACCGTTGAAGACGGCAAGTCCCTGGCCAACGAACTCGACGTCGTCGAAGGCATGCAGTTCGACCGCGGCTACCTGTCGCCCTACTTCATCAACAACGCCGACAAGCAGCAAGCCCTGCTCGAAAACCCGTTCGTCTTGCTCTTCGACAAGAAAATCTCCAACATCCGCGACCTGCTGCCGGTTCTGGAACAAGTCGCCAAGGCCGGCCGTCCGCTGCTGATCATCGCTGAAGACGTCGATGGCGAAGCCCTGGCTACCCTGGTCGTCAACAACATCCGCGGCATCCTCAAGACCGTCGCCGTCAAGGCCCCGGGCTTCGGTGACCGTCGCAAGGCCATGCTCGAAGACATCGCCATCCTGACCGGCGGCACCGTCATCGCCGAGGAAACCGGCCTGACCCTGGAAAAGGCCGTCCTCAAGGATCTCGGCCAGGCTGCCCGGATCGAAATCGCCAAGGAAAACACCACCATCATCGACGGCGCCGGCGAAGCCGCTGCCATCGAAGCCCGCGTCAAGCAGATCCGCATCCAGATCGAGGAAGCCACCTCCGATTACGACAAGGAAAAGCTGCAGGAACGCGTTGCCAAGCTGGCCGGCGGTGTTGCCGTGATCAAGGTCGGCGCTGCCACCGAAGTCGAAATGAAGGAAAAGAAGGCCCGCGTCGAAGACGCCCTGCACGCCACCCGCGCTGCCGTTGAAGAAGGCATCGTCGCCGGCGGCGGCGTTGCCCTGATCCGCGCCCGTGCTGCCATCGCCAAGCTGAAGGGCGACAACCACGACCAGGATGCCGGTATCAAGATCGTCCTGCGCGCCATGGAACAGCCGCTGCGCGAAATCGTCGGCAACGCCGGCGACGAGCCGTCGGTCGTCGTCGACAAGGTGCAGCGTGGCAAGGGTAACTACGGTTACAACGCCGCCACCGGCGAATACGGCGACATGGTCGAAATGGGCGTGCTGGATCCGACCAAGGTGACCCGCACCGCGCTGCAGAACGCCGCCTCCGTGGCCGGCCTGATGCTGACCACCGAGTGCATGGTCGCCGAACTGGCCGAAGACAAGCCGGCCGCCGGCATGCCCGACATGGGCGGCATGGGCGGTATGGGCGGCATGGGCGGCATGGGCATGTAATTCCCGGCCGAGCAACCCGCTCACTCGAAGCCCCGCCATGTGCGGGGCTTTTTTTGCTTTGCATCAAGGCGCTGTGTATTACTTTTGTAACTGACTGTAAGCTGCCTGTAAGACGCTCCCCCTACATTACGGTGCGCAGCAATGCCTCCATAAACAAAATCTGAGGAGCAAATCAATGAGCAGTGCCATTTACGAAAAAATTCGGAGCAATCCGAAGTATCAGCAGCTGAAAAGCACGCGTGATAGCTATGGCTGGATCATGACCATCCTGATGCTGGTCGTGTACTACGGCTACATCGCGATGATCGCCTTCAACAAGGCCGCCCTGGCTGCCCCGCTGGGCGCCACCGGCGTGACCACCGTCGGTATCCCCATCGGTGTCGGCGTCATCGTCTTCACCATCGTCATTACCGGCATCTACGTGCGCCGTGCGAACACCGAGTTCGACGCGCTCAAGGAAGAGATCATCAAGGAGGCCAAGTAATGGCGCATACCTTCAAGCAACTGGCAGCACTGCTCGCCATGCTGGCTGCCGCCGGCGCCGCCTACGCGGCCGGCGCTGACCTCGGCCAGGCCGAGAAGCAGGCCACCAACTGGACGGCCATCATGATGTTCGCCGCCTTCGTCGCCGGCACGCTGTACATCACCAAGTGGGCTGCCGCCAAGACCAAGTCGGCTGCCGACTTCTACACTGGCGGTGGCGGCATCACCGGCTTCCAGAACGGTCTGGCCATCGCCGGCGACTACATGTCAGCCGCTTCCTTCCTCGGTATTTCCGCCGCGGTCATGGCCAACGGCTACGACGGCCTGATCTTCTCGATCGGCTTCCTCGTCGGCTGGCCGATCATCACCTTCCTGATGGCCGAGCGCCTGCGCAACCTGGGCAAGTTCACCTTTGCCGACGTCGCCGGTTACCGCTTCGCCCAGACCCCGATCCGCGCCTTCGCGGCAACCTCCACCCTGATCGTCGTGGCCTTCTACCTGATCGCCCAGATGGTCGGTGCCGGCCAGCTGATCAAGCTGCTCTTCGGCCTGGAGTACTGGATGGCCGTGGTCATCGTCGGCGGCCTGATGATGGTTTACGTGCTCTTCGGCGGCATGACCGCCACCACCTGGGTGCAGATCATCAAGGCTATCCTGCTGCTGTGCGGTGCTTCCTTCATGGCCTTCATGGTCATGGCCAAGTTCGGTTTCAGCCCGGAAGCGATGTTCGCCAAGGCCGTTGAAATCAAGACCGTGCTCGCCGCCAAGGCGCTGACCGCCGAGGCCGTCAAGGCCGGGGCCGATGCCGCCACGGTCGACGTGACCGCTGCTGCCGCCGCCAAGGGTCTGTCGATCATGGGCCCGGGCAACTTCGTCAAGGATCCGATCTCCGCCATCTCCTTCGGCATGGCGCTGATGTTCGGTACCGCCGGCCTGCCCCACATCCTGATGCGCTTCTTCACCGTGCCGGATGCCAAGGAAGCCCGCAAGTCGGTGTTCTGGGCCACCACCTGGATCGGCTACTTCTACATCCTGACCTTCATCATCGGTTTCGGCGCCATCTGCTTCGTGCTCACCGAGCCGAGCTTCCTGGATCCGAAGGGCGGCCTGATCGGCGGCAACAACATGGCCGCTATCCACCTGGCCAACGCCGTTGGCGGCAACGTCTTCCTCGGCTTCATCTCCGCCGTCGCCTTCGCCACCATCCTGGCCGTGGTTGCCGGTCTGACCCTGTCCGGCGCTTCCGCCGTGTCGCACGACCTGTACGCCACCGTGTTCAAGCATGGCAACGTCGATTCGGCTTCCGAGCTGCGTGTTTCGCGTATCACCACGCTGTGCCTCGGCGTCATCGCCGTCATCCTGGGTATCGCCTTCGAAAAGCAGAACATCGCCTTCATGGTCTCCCTGGCCTTCGCGATTGCCGCTTCGGCCAATTTCCCGGTCCTCTTCATGTCCGTGCTGTGGAAGAACTGCACGACCAAGGGTGCCGTCATCGGTGGCGCGCTCGGCCTGATCTCCTCGGTCGCCCTGACCGTCGTCTCCCCGGCCATCTGGGAAGCCGTCATGGGCAACCCGAAGGGCTCGGCCATGTTCCCCTACACCTCGCCTTGCCTGTTCTCGATGACCATCGCCTTCGTCGGCATCTGGTTGTTCTCGATCCTCGACAACAGCGAGCAGGCCAAGAAGGAACGCGCCCTCTACGCCGACCAGGAAGTCCGTTCGGAAACCGGCGTCGGTGCTTCGGGTGCCTCCGGTCACTAAGCCAGTCGTCTTGCCGGGAGGTCGCCGGCGTGCCTGAAGCACGCCTCGGCCACCCGATACAAAAAAACCTCGCGTCAGCGAGGTTTTTTTTCGTCTGCCGGTTGTCGGCGGACCGGCAGGCGCTCAGATTTCGCTGACCGTGAACTCGATGCCCGGCCCGTCCTGGACGACTTCCTTGACGGCGCAGTGGGCGATGCTGGCGAGGATTTCGGCCTTCTGTTCGGCGGTGAAGCGGGCCGGGAAGCTGACTTCGGTCTTGAAACGGGCCAGGGTCAGCGGGCCGCCGGCGCCGGCGACCGGCTTGCAGCCGATCTCGATGCCTTCGGCCGGGATCCCCAGGGATTTGCAGGCTTTTTTGGCGTAGACCGCAGCGCAGCCGGCCAGGGTGGCGTAGAAGGCTTCCAGCGGGTTCATCTGGGAGCCGTCGAGGGCATAGCTGGCCTCGTGCCGGCCGGAGCTGACCTTGATCAGTGGAGAGTTGTCGACAACGGTTGCGTACATGCTGTTCTTCCTTGGCAATTTTCTCGGGTTAGGTCGATTGAATATCATCGAACGCTTATATATTACGCCGCTAATTCTCCGGGCGCAAAAAAACGCCGGACTGACCGGCGTTGTTCGGGGGAGTCGGGCGGGTCTCAGGCCAGCCGCTGGCGGGCCCGGGCGACGGCGGCCCTGACCTGGTCGGGAGCGGTGCCGCCGATGTGGTTGCGGCTGGCCAGCGAACCCGCCACGGTCAACACGGAAAAAACGTCGTTTTCCACTTGCGGGCAGAAGGCCTTCAGTTCGTCCAGCGTCAGCTGCGGCAGGTCGACGCCCTTGGCTTCGGCCGCCTTGACGGCGTGGCCGACCGCTTCGTGCGCATCGCGGAAGGGCAGGCCCTTCTTGACCAGGTAGTCGGCGAGGTCGGTGGCGGTGGCGAAGCCCTGGGTCAGCGCCGCCTGCATGTTGTCGGCGCGGACGGTGATGCCGCCGGCCATGTCGGCGAAGATGCGCAGCGTGTCGGTGACCGTGTCGACGGCGTCGAACAGCGGCTCCTTGTCTTCCTGGTTGTCCTTGTTGTAGGCCAGCGGCTGCGACTTCATCAGGGTCAGCAGGCTGATCAGCTGGCCATAGACGCGACCGGTCTTGCCGCGGGCGAGTTCCGGCACGTCCGGGTTCTTCTTCTGCGGCATGATCGAGGAGCCGGTGCAGAAGCGGTCGGCGATCTGGATGAAGCCGACGCGCGGGCTCATCCACATCACCAGTTCTTCCGACAGGCGGCTGATGTGCATCATCAGCAGCGCACAGGCGGCGCAGAATTCGATGGCGAAGTCGCGGTCCGACACGGCGTCCAGCGAGTTCTCGCAGACGCCTTCGAAGCCGAACTGCTCGGCGACGTATTCGCGGTCGATCGGGTAGGTCGTGCCGGCCAGCGCGGCGGCGCCCAGCGGCAGGCGGGCGACGCGCTTGCGGCAGTCGGCGTAGCGCTCGGCATCGCGGCCGAACATCTCGAAATAGGCCAGCATGTGGTGGCCGAAAGTGACCGGCTGGGCGACCTGCAGGTGGGTGAAGCCGGGCATCGGCGTCGCCGCCTCCTTTTCCGCTAGATCGACCAGCGCGCTGCGGAAGGCCTTCAACAGCACCTGGATGTCGTCGATGGCGTCGCGCAGGTAGAGGCGGATGTCGGTGGCCACCTGGTCGTTGCGCGAGCGGCCGGTGTGCAGACGCTTGCCGGCGTCGCCGACCAGTGCGGTCAGGCGTTTCTCGATGTTGAGGTGCACGTCTTCCAGGTCGACCGACCACTCGAATTTGCCCGACTCGATTTCCTCGCTGACGATCGCCATGCCGCGCTCGATGTCGGCCAGGTCGGCGGCGGCGATGATGCCCTGCTTGGCCAGCATCCGGGCGTGGGCCAGCGAGCCGCGGATGTCCTGGCGCCACATGCGTTGGTCGAAATCGACCGAGGCCGTGTAGCGTTTGACGAGATCGGAAACCGGCTCGGAGAAGCGGCCGGCCCAGGTGTATTGATTGGCGTTGGAAGTCATGTCTTTGGTCTAGAATCGGGAAATCAGGCGCAAATCGCTCAGAGAATGACAAGTATACGGCACTTTCCCGCCACCTACCCCTTGCCCGACTGGCGCAATTTCGGCGTCATGCTGCGCGTGCTGCTCGGCATCAACGGCCTGGCTGCGTTGGCCGCCCTCGTCCAGGCCCCGCGGCCGGCCGACTGGGTCGGCCGTTTCGTCGAGCTGGCCGCCGTCGTCGAACCCCTGCTGCTGGTCGGCCTCGGCCTGCTCTCGCTGGGCCGCGACCTGTTGCGCAAGCTGCCCCTGCGCCTCGGCCAGGCGGCAGTCTTGGCGCTGGCCGGCGCCCTGGCCGCGGCAATGTTCGTTTACGCCCGTTCGCTCGATCTGGTCGAGCCGGGCGCCGTGCTGCGCGCCGTGCTGCTGGCCATGGCGGCGACCGCACTGATGCTGGCCTACTTCGAGCTGCGCGCCCGGGCCTATTCGCCGGCCCAGGCCGAGGCCCGGCTGGCCGCCCTGAATGCCCGCATCCGGCCGCACTTCCTGTTCAATTCGCTGAACGCCGTGCTGTCGCTGATCCGGGCCCGGCCGCAGCAGGCCGAGGAGGCGCTCGAATCGCTGTCCGACCTGTTCCGGGCGGCGATGCGCGACCCCGGCGCCATGGTCAGCCTGGCCGACGAGATCGATCTGTGCCGCCAATATCTGGCGCTGGAAGCCTTGCGCCTGGGCGAACGTCTGGCGGTCGACTGGAAAATCGGCCCGGTTTTGATGAGCCTGCCGATCCCCCCGCTGATGCTCCAGCCCCTGCTCGAGAACGCCGTCTACCACGGCATCGAGCCGTCGCCGGAGGGCGGCGTGGTGCGCATCGCCATCGAGCAGAAAGGCGACGAACTGCGCATCGCCATCACCAACCCGACGGCCGGCCAGGCCCAGCATGCCCCCGGCAACCAGATGGCGCTGGCCAACATCCGCGAGCGGCTGGCCCTCTACTACGATCTCGAAGCCCGTCTGGAAACCGAGGTCGACGACCACCGCTACGAAGTGCGCATCGTCCTGCCATGCCAGCGCCTGGTCCGTTGAACGTTCTCATCGTCGACGACGAGCCGCTGGCCCGCGACCGCCTGCGCGTGCTGCTCGGCGACCTCGCCGTGCAATTGCCCAGCGTCGTCGTCGGCGAGGCGGCTAACGGCCTGGCGGCGCTCGAGGTGCTGGGCCGGCAGCCGGTCGACGTCGTGCTCGCCGACATCCGCATGCCGGGCATGGACGGCATCGAGCTGGCCAGCCATCTCGGCCGGCTGGAAAAGCCGCCGGCGGTGATCTTCACCACCGCCTACGACAATTACGCGGTGCAGGCCTTCGACCTCAACGCCGTCGATTACCTGTTGAAGCCGGTGCGCGCCCAGCGCCTGCTCGCCGCCCTGCAGAAACTGCCGGCGCCGCGCCCGGAAAGCGACGCGCTGGCCGACATCGGCCAGCAACTGCGCGGCGGCGGGCGCAGCCATCTTTCCTGCCACGAGCGCGGCCGGCTGCTGCTGGTGCCGGTCGCCGAAGTGCTGTATTTCCGGGCCGACCTCAAGTACGTGACGGCCCGCAGCGCCGAACGCGAATACCTGCTCGACGAGTCGCTGACCCACCTCGAGAGCGAATTCGCCGAGCGCTTCATCCGCCTGCATCGTGCCGTGCTGGTCGCCCGCGCGGCGCTGGCCGGTTTCGAGCGGGCGGCCGGCGACGATGCCGACGCCTACGGCTGGGCGCTGCTGCGCGACGTGCCGGAAAAGCTGCCGGTCAGCCGTCGCCAGTGGGTGCCGGCCAAGGCCTTGCTCACCGGTTCCTGAGCGCACCGCGGCCGCGGGTGCTTCGGCCTGGCGCCGAAATCGGTCGGGATTTCGATTTTTGCCCGTTTTTCCCGTCGACCGCGGGATTCGGCCGGGGAATGCTCAGGCCGTCGTCGGCAGCGCCTCGGGGGCGACGATCTTGACGTGGGGGAAGGGGATCTCGATGCCGGCGCGGTCGAAGGCGGCCTTGGCCTGGCGCAGGTATTGGCGGCGCACCGACCATTGCTCGCCGGGGGCCACCCGGAAGCGGCAGCGGATGACGACGGCCGAGTCGGCCCACTGGTCGACGCCGGCGATTTCCAGGTCGTCGAGGATCTTCGGCCCGAAGCGGGTGTCCTGGCGCAGGGCGCTGCCGACCTCCTGCATGGTGGCGATCACCCGGTCCACGTCCTCGCCGTAGGCGACGCCGAGGTCGATCACGGCGTAGGCGTAGCCGGCGCTCATGTTGGTGACCACGGTGATCTGGCCGTTCGGCACGTAATAGACGTTGCCGGCGTAGTCGCGCAGGCGCAGGTAGCGCAGGGTCAGCTCCTCGACGACGCCGGTCTTGTCGGCGGCCTGGATGACGTCGCCGATGCGGATCTGGTTTTCGAGGAGCAGGAAGAAGCCGGTGAAATAGTCCTTGACCAGGCTTTGCGCGCCGAAGCCGATGGCGATGCCGGCGACGCCGGCGGCCCCGAGCAGCGGTGCTACCGAGATGCCGAATTCGCCGAGGATGAGCAGGCCGGTGACGATGGTCACCGCGACGGTCAGGGCGTAGCGCAGCACGCGCGACAGGGTGCGCACGCGCTGCATGCCCTCCTGGGTTTCCTGGCGGCTGGCGATGCTTTCGCGAAAGCGCGGCATCAGGCGCTGGATGGCGGCCTGGAGCAGGATGCCGAGGCCGGCGATGAGCACGATGCGCAAGGGCGTGGCGAAGTCGTTGAGTAGTTGGGTGAGGGTTTCGGTCGGGAGTTCGGTCATGTTTTCCTTTGATTATTCATTTAATAATTAACGGATAAATCGCGTCATTGCATTATACTGAATAAAAATCACATTTGAAATCAATGCAATAAATTGCTATGCTGTAGGCACTCGACGATAAATTTAAATATTTATCCAATTCATTGATGCGGGGCTGCGCCCCGACAGGATGTCCAGCCGCCCGCGGCGACGTAAGGGGCATCAGGGAGTTACCCGTGCTACTAGCAACCGATCTCGACGGAACTTTTCTCGGCGGGCTGGCCGAGCATCGCCAGAACCTTTATCAACTCGTCGCCGACAACCAGGACATCCAGCTCGTCTTCGTCACCGGGCGTGGCCTGGAGGCGGTGATGCCCATCCTCTCCGATCCGGCGGTGCCGGTGCCCGACTACATCATCTGCGACGTCGGCGGCACCGTCGTCGAAGGCGGCAGCCTGCGCCCGGTGCAGCCGCTGCAGGGCGACATCGACCGGCGCTGGCCGGGTGAGCGGGCGGTGGCCGAGGCGATGACCGGCTTCGCCCTGCTCGAACGGCAGGAAGTGCCGCAGCAGCGCCGCTGCTCGTATTTCTGCCACGGCGACGCGGTGACGCCGGAGCTGGTCGAGGCGGCCCAGGCCCTCGGCTGCGAGGTGCTCTACTCGGCCAGCCGCTACCTCGACATCCTGCCGGCCGGCATCAACAAGGGGGCGACGCTGCGGGCGCTGGTCGACCACCTTGGCGTCGATGGCGGGCAGGTGCTGGTCGCCGGCGACACGCTGAACGACCTGTCGATGTACGAGGCCGGCTTCAAGGGCGTCTGCGTCGGCGAATCCGAGCCGGCCCTGCTCGCCGCGACGGACGGCCAGGACCGCGTGCTGCAGGCGAGCGACGCCGGCTGCGGCGGCATCCTGCAGGCCATCGTGCATTTCGGCCTGCTCGCCGAGGACTGCCTGCCCCGGCCGCCCGAGGGCGGCGAAGTCGGCCAGTCCGACCTGGTCATGGTCTATCACCGGCTGCCCTACGAGGAGCAGCGCATCAACGGCCGCATCGTGCATCGCCGGCCGAAATCGCCGAACGGCATCATCCCGACCCTGCTCTCCTTCTTCGCTGGCGAGCAGCGCGGCTCCTGGGTGGCGTGGAGCATCCACGACGAGGCCGTGGACGGGCCCTTCGTCGCCCGCACCACGGTCGACGCCAAGGCCTATCCCGGCCTGGTGGCGGCCCGCGTCGCACTCAGCAAGGACGAGGTCGACGTCTTCTACAAGCGTTTCTCCAAGGAAGCCTTCTGGCCTACCCTGCACACCTTCTGGGAACGGGCGGTGTTCCGCGAGGCGGACTGGCAGGTCTTCCTCGCGGTCAACCGCAAATTCGCCGAAAGAACGGCGGCCGAGGCGGCCATCGGGGCTACCGTCTGGCTGCACGACTACAACCTGTGGATGGTCCCGGCGGCGCTGCGCGAACTGCGCCCCGACCTGAAGATCGCCTTCTTCCACCACACCTATTTCCCGTCGGCCGACGTCTTCAACGTCCTGCCCTGGCGGCGCGAGATCGTCGGCAGCCTGCTCATGTGCGACTACATCGGCTTCCACATCCCGCGCCAGCCCGAGAATTTCGTCGACGTGGCGCGCGGCGTGGCGCCCATCGACATCGTCGAGCGCCGGGCCTGCGCGCCGCGCTTCCTGAGCTACGGCTGCGCCGTCGGGCTCGATGCGATGACCACGCAGATCGCCGTCCATGGCCGGCAGATCGGCCTCGGCGCCCACCCGGTCGGCCTCGACCTCGACCGCGTGCGGGCCGCCCTGGCCCATGCCAAGACTGAAGCCCGGCGCCAGGCGATCCGCCGCGAGTTCGCCGGCAAGCGCCTGGTGCTGTCGGTCGAGCGCCTCGACTACACCAAGGGCACGCTGGAAAAGATCCGCGCCTTCGGCGACCTGCTGGAAAAGGCGCCGGAACTGCGCGGCACGGTGTCGCTGGCCGTCGTCTGCGTGCCGGCCGCCAAGGAAATGACCATCTACGACGATCTGCAGGTGCAGATTGAGCAGGCCGTCGGCCGGGTCAACGGGCAATACGCCGAGGTCGGGTGGACGCCGATTCGCTTCTTCTTCCGCGCCCTGCCCTTCGAGGAGGTGGTCGCCTGGTACGCCGAGTCCGACATCTGCTGGATCACCCCGCTGCGCGACGGTCTCAACCTGGTGTGCAAGGAATACGTCGCCACCCAGGGCCTGGTCGACGGGCGCGGCGTCCTGCTGCTCTCCGAGTTCGCCGGGGCGGCGGCCGAACTGCACGGCGCCGTGCTGACCAATCCGCACGACCCGGCCGACCTGCGCGACCGCCTGCGCCAGGCCATCGACATGGATGCCGGCGAGGCCGAATGGCGGCTGCGCGGCCTCAACGAGATCGTCGAGCACAACGACATCCGGCGCTGGGGGCGCGAGTTCATCGAGGCCATCCGCGGCGTGCGCCCGGCCTGAGGCGGTGGGCGAGCGGCCGGGCCGGCGGCGGATTTTGAATTTGGCCGTTTTTTCCCGTCGACCGCAGCGCTGCCCGGCTGCCGTGCCTAGGCGCCGCCCAGCGCCCGGCTGACCACTTCCGCCACGTCGCGGGCCAGGCCCTGGTGGTCGCGGATGCGTTCGAGGGCGGCCCGGGCGTGCGCCTGGCGGCCGGCGTCGAACTTCTGCCAGCGGTCGAAGCAGCGGGCCAGGCGCGAGGCGACCTGCGGGTTACGGTCGTGCAGGGCGAGCACCTGGTCGGCGATGAAGGCGTAGCCGCTGCCGTCGGCGGCGTTGAAGCGCGCCAGGTTGGCGCCGAAGGCGCGGATCAGCGCGTAGATCTTGTTCGGGTTGCCGGCGTCGAAGGCCGGGTGGGCGGTCAGCGCCTTGACCGTGGCCAGCGTGTCCGGGCGGCGGCTGGTCGATTGCACCTGCAGCCACTTGTCGACGACCAGCGCCTCGTCCTGCCAGCGGGCGTAGAAGTCGGCCAGGGCCTGTTCGCGTTCCGGGCAGGCGGCCGCATTGACGTTGGCCAGCCCGGCCAGTGCCGCGAACTGGTCGGTCATGTTGTCGGCCGACCGGAACTGGTTCAGGGCCAGTTGGCGGACGGCCGGCGTGTCGAGTTCGAGCAGATAAGAGAGGCAGAGGTTGCGCAGGGCGCGGCGGCCGGCCTGGGCGCTGCTTGGGGCGTAGGGCTCGCTGACGGCGAGGCCGGCGTAGAGCCCGGCGAACTCGCCTTCCAGCTGTTCGGCGAGGTGGCGGCGCAGGCCGTTGCGGGCGGCGTGCAGGGCGTCCGGATCGACCACGGCGAGCGATTCGGCCAGCGTTGTTTCGCCGGGCAGGGTGAGGGCCTCGGCGACGAAGGCGGCGCCGCGCTCGGCCTGGGTCTGCAGCAGGCGGCGGGCGGCGTCGACGAAACCGGTCGGCCAGGTCGGCTGGCGGCCGGCGGCGATGGCCGCGGTGGCGTCGAGGATCAGCGTCGAGGCCAGGCGCTGGCCGGCCTCCCAGGCGTTGAACGGGTCGCTCTCGTGGGCGAGCAGCCGGCTCAGCTGTTCCGGCGTGTAGTCGAAGTCGAGGACGACCGGCGCCGAGAAGTCGCGCAGCAGCGACGGGGTCGGCTCGGCGGCGACGTCGTTGAAGAAGAAGGACTGGCTGGCGGCGCTCAGTTGCAGCAGGCGCTCGCTGCCCGGGACGAGCCGGCCGTCGTCGGCGAACAGCGCGACGCGGATGGGGATCAGGTAGGGCGCGTCGTCGCTGGCCCGCGCGTTGCTCTGGCTGCAGGTCAGTGTGTAGGTCTGCGATTCGGCGTCGAAAAAGCCGTCGACCGTCACCTGCGGCGTTCCCGGCTGCCGGTACCAGCGCATGAATTGCCCGAAGTCGAAGCCCGAGGCCGCCGCCATCGCCGCCACGAAGTCCTCGCAGGTCACCGCCTGGCCGTCGTGGCGGCGGAAGTATTCGTCCATGCCGGCGCGGAAGGCGTCGCGGCCGATCAGCGTCTGGATCATGCGGATGACCTCGGCGCCCTTTTCATAAACCGTCGCCGTGTAGAAATTGTTGATCTCGACGAAGCTTTCCGGGCGCACCGGGTGGGCCATCGGCCCGGCATCCTCGGGGAACTGCGCGGCGCGCAGGCCGCGCACCTCGCGGATGCGGGCGGTCTGCCGGTTGTGCAGGTCGGCGCCGAACTCCTGGTCGCGGAAGACGGTCAGGCCTTCCTTCAGCGACAGCTGGAACCAGTTGCGGCAGGTGACGCGGTTGCCGGTCCAGTTGTGGAAATACTCGTGGGCGACGACGCGGTCGATGTTCTCGAAATCGGTGTCGGTGGCGACGTCCGGCCGGGCCAGCACATACTTGGTGTTGAAGATGTTGAGCCCCTTGTTCTCCATCGCCCCCATGTTGAAGTCGCCGACGGCGACGATCATGTAGTGGTCGAGGTCGCATTCCAGGCCGAAACGCTGCTCGTCCCAGGTCATCGATTTGTGCAGTGCCGCCATGGCGTGCGGGCACTGGTCGAGCTTGCCGGGTTCGACGTAGATGGCGAGCTGGACGTCGCGGCCGGAGGCGGTGCGGAAAGTGTCGCGCAGCACGTCGAGCTGGCCGGCGACGACGGCGAACAGGTAGCAGGGCTTCCTGAACGGGTCGGCCCAGCGCGCCCAGTGGCGGCCGTCGGCCTCGTCGCCGCTGGCCACCGGGTTGCCGTTGGCGAGCAGCACCGGGAATTGCGCCTGGTCGGCGTGCAGGGTCACCGTGTAGGTCGCCATGACGTCCGGCCGGTCGAGAAACCAGGTGATGCGCCGGAAGCCCTGCGCCTCGCACTGCGTGAAATAGCCGTCGCGCGAGCGGTAGAGGCCGGACAGGCGGGTGTTGCGGTCGGGGTCGATGCGGACCACGGTGTGCAGCGTGAAGGACTCGGGCAGGTGGGCCAGGGTCAGCGTCGTCGGCGTTTCGGAAAATGCCGCTTTTTTGCCGTCGACCGCGACACTCAGCGTTTCCAGTTCCTCGCCGTCGAGAACCAGCGGCTGGGCGGCGACGGCCGGGTTGCGGCGCATGGCCAGGGTCGCCGTCACCGTGGTGGCGCCGGCGGCGATGACGAAGTCGAGGTCTACGGTGTCGACCAGCCAGGCGGGCGGGGTGTAGTCCTTGAGATAAACGGCGGGCGGGGTATCGGTTTTCATTTTTGCGGCGGCAGGATCGTTCGGGGAAGCCTTCGATGATACGTCAAAGCGCTCCCGGTCATGGCCGGCGAGCGCCAGTCGCTTCCTTGTCGGCGTCATCGGGAATGGCAAAAGCATTTGATCCGGAGGGCCATCCATGTTTGAATGTTCCCTCGCTATCAAGGGACATCCGGGAGAGTTCATGCACAGTGCGCAAGCGAATGACGTCCGGGCCCTGCTCGCCGAGTCGCCGCTCTTTGGCGGCCTGGCCGATGCCGAACTGGCCCGCCTGGCGGCGACCAGCCGTCTCATCCGGCTGGCGCGTGGCGACTGCCTGTTCAACGCCGGCGAGCCCTGCCAGGGCATGCACGTGGTGGCTTCCGGGCGCATGAAGCTGTTTTTCTCGTCGGCCAACGGCCACGAAAAAGTCCTGGACATTGTCGGCCGCGGCAGCAGCGTGGACGAGGCCGAGGCCCTGGCCGAAACTGCCTACACAATGACCGCCCAGGCGATGACCGAGGCCCGGGTGATCCGGATTCCCCGCCAGGCCATGGTCGATGAACTGGAAGCCGACCGTCAGCTGTCGCTGAAGATGCTGTTCGGCCTGGCCTCGCGCGAATACCGCATGCTCTGCGAAATCGAATCGTGCACCGCCCAGAACGGCGTGCAGCGCGTCGTCGCCTTCCTGCTCGGCGAGATTCCGGCCGGGCAGGCCGCCAGCCCGGCCGTCGACCTGCGGCTGGGGATGGCCAAGGGGATCATCGCCTCGCGCCTCGGCCTGACCCAGGAACATTTTTCCCGCTTGCTGAAGAGCCTTTCCGACCAGGGGCTGATCCACGTCGACCAGAAACAGGTGGCGATTCCCGATGTCGCCCGCCTGCGCGCCCTGTTGATCAACTAGGCGGGGCGCCGCCGCCACACCTGCCAGCGCTCGCGGCCGGCGAAGACGGGGCAGGAATCGTCCACCGCGGCATCCTCGATCAATTCGAAATGCTCGGCGAGCAGGGCGTCCAGTTGTTCGGGCAGGATGCCGAAGGGCGGCCCCTTGGCCTGGTCGCAGAGGAAGAAATAGCCGGCCAGCCGGCCGCCGGGCGGCAGCAGCTCGGCGACGCGCCGGCCCCAGGCTGCCCACAGCTTGCGGGGCAGGGCGCAGAGGAAGGCGCGCTCGTAGATCAGGCGATAAGGCGTGGTGACCGGAAAATCGAAAAAGTCGGCGCAGAGCAGGTCGACGGCGTCGTCGCCGATGATTTCCCGGGCGGCGGCGATGGCGGTCGGCGAGAAATCGAGGGCTGTCACCGGCCAGCCTCTTCCCGCCAGGTGGGCCGCCTCCCAGGCGCTGCCGCAGCCGGGGATCAACGTGTTTTCCGGGGCCGGCTGGCGGGCGATGAAATCGGCGAAGGCGGCCGGCACCCGGCCGGCGTCCCACGGTGTGACGCCTTGGCCGAAGCGCTTGCACCAGAAATCGGGGTGTTCCGGGCGCTGCTCGGGCGGCTTGATCGCCTCGTTCATGGCTTTTTCAGCTGGCGCGACGAGAGGGCGATGGCCTCGTCCAGGTAGCTCTGGTAGAAGTCGGCCAGCCGGGCGCCGACGATGGGCTCGGCCAGTTGCCGGCCGTTCGGGCCGTAAAAGGCGACGACCGGCACCAGCTTGATCTTCTCGCCGGTGGCGAAGGCGGCGTGGGTGGTCGGCCGGCCCTGGAAATCGGTGAGCGGTGCGTCGCGGTCCTGGCTGATTTCGCGGACTAGCGGAGCCTTTTGCCCGGCGGCCAGCGGCTCGAGATAGTCGCGCTTGACCGTCTTGCAGAACTTGCAGTCGTCACGGCTGTAGATGACGATCAGCGGCACCCCGCGGCGGGCCGCCTGCTCGGCCTCGGCGCGCAGGTCGGCAGCGCGCAAAAGCTCGGATGCATCAAGAGCCGCCATCGGGGCGCATGCTAGAATCAGCCCTCCTAACTGCCCAGCCCATCGTCGCATCATGTCCCGTCCTTCCAAGATCGTCATTGCCTCCCGCGAATCCCGTCTGGCCATGTGGCAGGCGGTGCACGTTAGAGATCGCTTATCGAGTTTAAATCCCGGCGCCGAAGTTGTCATTCTCGGCATGACCACCAAGGGTGACCAGATCCTCGACCGGCCGCTCGCCGAGATCGGCGGCAAGGGCCTGTTCATCAAGGAACTGGAAGTGGCGATGCAGGAGGGCAAGGCCCACCTCGCCGTGCATTCGATGAAGGACGTGCCCATGGTGATGCCCGAGGGCTTCGTGCTGGCCGCCATCTCGGCCCGAGAAAACCCGCGCGACGCCTTCGTCTCCAACAACTACGCCGACCTCGACGCGCTGCCGGCCGGCGCCGTCGTCGGTACCTCCAGCCTGCGCCGCGAATCCATCCTGCGCGCCAAGTACCCGCAGCTGGTCATCAAGAGCCTGCGCGGCAACCTCGACACCCGCCTGAAGAAGCTCGACGCCGGCGACTACGACGCCATCATCCTGGCCGCCGCCGGCCTGATCCGCCTGGGCATGGAAAATCGCATCAAATCGGTGTTGACCGCCGAACAGTCGCTGCCGGCCCCCGGCCAGGGCGCGCTGGGCATCGAGCTGGTCGATGGCGATGCGGCGATGGGCGAAGTCGTCGCTCCCCTCAATGACCCCGAGACGGCCAGCTGCGTGCGCGCCGAGCGCGCCTTCTCGCGCGCCCTGGGCGGCTCCTGCCAGGTGCCGCTGGGTGGCTACGCCATCGTCGACAACGGCCAGCTGTGGCTGCGCGGCTTCGTCGCCACGGCCGACGGCAAGGAAGTGGTCAGCGGCGAAGTACGCGGCCCGCTCGGTCGGAGCGCCGCCGACGACGAGGCGCTCGGCCTGCAACTGGCCGCCGAACTGCGCGCCAAGGGCGCCGACGCCATCCTGGAAAAGCTCGCCCACTGTTCATGAGCGGCCCGCTCGCCGGCCGGACCATCGTCGTCACCCGGCCGCTGGCCCAGGCCGCACCGCTCGCCGAGGCCATCGCCGCAGCCGGCGGCGCGCCGCTGATCTTCCCCCTGCTCGACATCTCGCCGGCCGCCGATCCCCGGCCGCTGGCCGAAGCCGCCGCCCGCCTGGGCGACTACCGGCTGGCCGTCTTCATCAGCCCGAATGCCGTCGCCCACGCCCTGCCGGTGCTGCTCGCCGCTGGCCCGTGGCCGGCCGGCCTGGTCCCGGCGGCGGTCGGCCAGGGCACGGTCAAGGTGCTGGCCGAGGCCGGCATCGCCGGTTGCGTGGCGCCGACCGAACGCTTCGATTCGGAAGCCCTGCTCGATTTGCCGGAACTGGCAGCCGACCGGGTCCGCGGCGGCCGAGTCGCCATCTTCCGCGGCGACGGCGGCCGCGAGCTGCTCGCCGACACCCTGCGTCAGCGCGGCGCGACGGTCGATTGCGTGACCTGCTATCACCGCGCCGGGCCGCCGCACGGCGTGGCGCCGCTGCTCGCCGCCTGGCGGGAAGGCCGGCTCGACGCGCTGACCGTGTCGAGCAGCGAAGGCCTGCGCCATCTGGTCGACCTGCTCGACGCCGAGGGCCTGGCTTTCCTGCACCAGACGCCGCTCTTCGTGCCGCATGCCCGCATCGCCGACAACGCCCGCCAGCTCGGGCTGCGCCGGATTATCCTCACCGCCGCCGCCGACGCCGGCCTGATCGCCGGCCTGCGTGCTTATAATTGGCCAGCATGATGCCCGACAACGACAAGCCCAATCTTCCCGCTCCGAGCGCCCCGACCGTGCGCCCGCGGCGCACTTCCCGCTCCGGCCCGACCCTGCTGGTCGGCCTCGTCCTGTTCGGCCTGCTCGGCTGGCAGTGGTTCGACACCCGCCAGCAGCTGGCCGCCATGCAGGCGCAACTCGGCGACAAGCTGGCCGCGATCGAAACCGCCGGCAAGGAGGACGACGGCGCCCGCAAGCAGACCGGCGAGCAGATCGCCGCGCTGCAGGCCCGCCTCGGCGCGCTGGACGGCCGGCTGGAGGAATTCCGCAGCCAGTCGACGACCTTGCAGGCGCTGTACCAGGACATCGACCGCAGCCGCGAGGAAGTGACCCTGCTCGAAATCGAGCAGGCCATCACGCTGGCCGGGCAGCAGCTGCAGCTGGCCGGCAACGTACCGGTCGCCGTCCTCGCCCTGCAATCGGCCGACGCCCGCCTGGCCCGCCTCGACCGGCCGCAGCACATCGCCCTGCGCAAGGCGCTGGCCAAGGATCTCGGCCGCCTGACGGCGCTGCCCTTCGTCGACCTGGCCGGCCTCAGCCTGCGCCTCGAGGAAATCCTGCTGGCCGTCGACAAGCTGCCACTCAAGGCCTACGGTCGACCGGAAAAATCGGCCGAAATCGAAAAACCGGCCGCGCCGCAACCGTGGTGGCACAGCGCCGGCGGTGAAATCTGGCAGGAAATCAAGGGCCTGGTCCGCATCCAGCGTTTCGACCGCGACGAGCCGGCCCTGCTCGCTCCCGGCCAGGATTTCCTGCTCCGCGAGAATCTCAAGCTGCGCCTGCTCAACGCCCGCCTGGCGCTGTTCGCCCGCGACCAGGCGAGCTACCGCAACGAACTGAAGGTCTCGGCCGCCTGGCTGGCCCGCCATTTCGACGCTAGCGACAAGGCCGTGCAGGCGGCCCAGGACACCCTGCGCCAGATGACAGCCTCCGGCATCACGGTCGAGCTGCCCAACCTCAACGACAGCCAGGCCGCGCTGCGCAGCCTGCGCCAGGGCAGGGAAAAGCGGTGAAGGGCCTGTTCTGGATCGTCGCCCTGTTCGGGCTGGCGGTGGCCGTCGCCCTCGGCGCCCGCCTCAACGACGGCTACGTGCTGCTCGTCGTGCCGCCGTGGCGGGCCGAGGTTTCGCTCAACCTGCTGATCGTCGCCCTGCTCGGCCTGTTCCTTGTCTTCTACGCGGTGATGCGCCTGCTCGCTGCGACCTTCGGCCTGCCCCGCCAGGTCGCCGAATACCGCGCCCGGCGCCAGCGCGAGCGGGCCGGCCTGGTCTTCCAGGATGCCGTCCGCTTCCTGTTCGAGGGCCGCTTCGGCCAGGCCATGAAGAAGGCCGGCGAAGCCCACGCGGCCGGTACGGCACCCGGCCTGTCGGCGCTGATCGCCGCCCGCGCCGCGCAGCGCATGCGGGAAACCGAAAAGCAGCAATACTGGCTGGACCACGCCCGTACCGACGATCCGCGCACCGAGGCGGCGACGCTGATGCTCGACGCCGAAATGGCCAACGAGGAGCGCCGCTTCGCCGACGCGCTGGCCGCCCTCGACAAACTGCAGGGCAAGCAGGGCCGCCACATCGCCGCCCTCCGCCTGGAGCTGCGCGCCCGCCAGGGCAGCGGCGACTGGGCCGGCGTGCTCAAGCTGGTACGCCAGCTGGCCAAGCGCGATGCGCTGAATCCCGAGGTGGTGCGGGAGATCTGCACCCAGGCCCACCTGGCGCTGATCGGCCGCCAGGCCGACGACCGCAAGGCGCTGAGCGCCTACCTGCGCGAGGTGCCGGCCGGCGAGCGCGGCCGGCGGGTGGTGCTGGCCGCCGCCCGCGCCCTGGCGGTGCTGGGGGCCGATGGCGAAGCCCAGAAACTGATCGAGAGCGCCCTCGAAGAGGCCGACGCCGATGCCTGGCAGCCGACGCTGGCCGCGCTCTACGGCCGCCTGGCCGGAGGCGAACAGACGGCCCGCATCGCCCGCGCCGAGACATGGCTGCTCCGCCACGCCGACGACGCCCAGCTGCTCATCGCCCTCGGCCGCATGTGCCAGCGCCAGCGCCTGTGGGGCAAGGCGCAGAGCTACCTGGAAGCCTCGCTGTCGGTCGGCCCGACGCAGGAGGCCCACCTCGAACTGGCCCGCCTGCTCGACCAGCAGGAAAAGCCGGACGAGGCCAACGAGCACTACCGGGCCAGCGCCCTGCTCGACACGCACTGAGGGCGGGGGTCTTCGCCCGGTGGCGGCCGGCTGGCCGTCGGCCCGGGACGCTCCGGGCCTTGGCGGCGCTTACTTCAGCCAGTCCTGCGGCTTGAGGAAGACCTCGTAGAGCTCGGCTTCCGGCGTGCCGGCTTGCGGTTGCCAGTCGTAGCGCCATTTGACGATGGGCGGTAGCGACATCAGGATGGACTCGGTGCGCCCGCCCGACTGCAGGCCGAACAGCGTGCCGCGGTCCCAGACCAGGTTGAATTCGACGTAGCGGCCGCGGCGGTAAGCCTGGAAGTCGCGTTCGCGCTCGCCGTAGGGCATGGCGCGACGTTTGGCCAGCACCGGCAGGTAGGCTTGCGTGAAGGCGTTGCCGACCGCCTGGGTCAGGTTGAAGCAGCGTTCGAAGCCGCCCTCGTTGAGGTCGTCGAAGAAGACGCCGCCGACGCCGCGCGGCTCGTTGCGGTGCTTGAGGAAGAAGTAGTCGTCGCACCACGCCTTGTATTTCGGGTAGACGTCGTCGCCGAAGGGCGCCAGTGCATCGCGGCAGGTGCGGTGGAAATGGGCGACATCGTCGCGTTGACCGTAGTAGGGTGTCAGGTCCATGCCGCCGCCGAACCACCAGACGTCGTCTTCACCGGCCTTGCTGGCGACGAAGCAGCGCACGTTCATGTGCGCCGTCGGGCAGTAAGGGTTGCGCGGATGCAGGACCAGCGAGACGCCCATCGCCTCCCACGAACGGCCGGCCAGTTGTGGGCGCACGGCGGTGGCCGAGGCGGGCAGGGACTGGCCGGTGACGTGCGAGAAATTGACGCCGCCGCGCTCAAAGAAATCGCCTTCCTCGATCAGCCGCGAAATGCCGCCGCCGCCTTCCGGGCGGACCCAGGAGTCGGTGCGGAAGGGCTGGCCGTCGAAGGCTTCGAGATCGGCGACGATGCGGGCCTGCAGGCCGGTGAAATAGTCCTTGAGGCGGGTGGTGTCCATGGTCTCTCCGGGGATGTGAAACGGGCGGCCCGTGAGCCGCCCTGTCTTGTTGTCCGGGCCGTGGCCCGGGTTGCTGCGGTAGACCGGAAAAATCGTCGAAAAACGAAATTCCGGCCGGGCCGGTTTAGCGGCTGAACGCGCGGTAACCGATATCCTTGCGGAACTGCTTGCCGTCCCAGCCGATCTTGGCGACTGCCTCGTAGGCGCGCTTCTGGGCGAGCTTGACGTTCTCGCCGAGCGCCGTGACGCAGAGTACGCGGCCGCCGCTGGTGACGACCTGGCCGTCCTTGTCGGCCGTGCCGGCGTGGAAGACGTGGCAATCCTCGCCAAAGCGGTTGCCCTTGGGCAGGCCGCCGATGACGTCGCCTTTTTTCGGCGTATCCGGGTAGTTGGCGGCGGCGAGCACGACGCCGAGCGCGACCCGGCGGTCCCATTCGGCTTCGATCTGGTCGAGGGTGCCGGCGATGCCGTGTTCGAGCAGGTCGACGAAATCCGATTTCAGGCGCATCAGGATCGGCTGGGTTTCCGGGTCGCCCATGCGGCAGTTGAATTCCAGCGTCTTGACCGAGCCGTCCTTGGCGATCATCAGGCCGGCGTAAAGGAAGCCGGTGAAGGGAATGCCGTCGGCGGCCATGCCGCGCACGGTGGGCAGGATGATTTCGCGCATGGCCTTGGCGTGCACTTCCGGCGTCACGCAGGGGGCCGGCGAGTAGGCGCCCATGCCGCCGGTGTTGGGGCCGGTGTCGCCGTCGCCGATGCGCTTGTGGTCCTGGCTGGAGGCCAGGGCGAGGACGTTCTTGCCGTCGACCATGACGATGAAGCTGGCTTCCTCGCCGTCGAGGAAATCCTCGATGACGACGCGGGCGCCGGCATCGCCCAACTTGTTGCCGGACAGCATGTCATCGACCGCGGCGTGCGCCTCGGCCAGCGTCATGGCGACGACGACACCCTTGCCGGCAGCCAGGCCGTCGGCCTTGATGACGATGGGTGCGCCTTGTTTGTCGATGTAGGCATGCGCTGCGGTCGACTCGGAAAAAGTCTCGAAACCGGAGGTCGGGATGTTGTGGCGGGCCATGAAGCGCTTGGCGAAATCCTTGGAGGACTCAAGCTGGGCGGCTTCCTTGGTCGGGCCGAAGATCTTCAGGCCGCGGGCCCGGAAGACATTGACCACGCCGGCCGCCAGTGGCGCTTCCGGGCCGACGACGGTGAGGTGGATGCCGTTCTGCTCGGCGAAATCGGCCAGCGCCGCCGGGTCAGTGATATTGACGTTCTCCAGCTCGTGCTCGCGCGCCGTGCCGGCATTGCCGGGGGCGACGTACACCTTCTGCAGGCCGGGCGTCTGCGCCAGCTTCCAGGCCATGGCGTGCTCGCGGCCGCCGGAACCGATGACTAGTAATTTCATGTATTAACAACCTTTCGACGCAGAGGCGCAGAGGCGCAAAGGAAACGGCAAAGAGATTTTCTCTGCACCTCTGCGTCTCCGCGTCTGAAATTAATGCCTGAAATGGCGGGTGCCAGTGAACACCATGGCCAGGCCGTGCTCGTCGGCTGCGGCGATGACTTCCTCGTCGCGCATCGAGCCGCCCGGCTGGATGACGGCGACGGCGCCAGCTTCGGCCAGCACGTCGAGACCGTCGCGGAACGGGAAGAAGGCGTCGGAGGCGACGACCGAGCCCTGCAGCGCGAGGCCGGCGTTCTGCGCCTTGATGCTGGCGATCTTGGTCGAATCGACGCGGCTCATCTGGCCGGCGCCGACGCCCAGGGTCATGCCGCCACCGCAGAAGACGATGGCGTTGGACTTGACGAACTTGGCGACGCGCTCGGCAAAGAGCAGGTCTTCGATCTGTTGGGCGGTCGGTTGCACCTTGGTGACGACCTTCAGGCCGCTGACCTGGGCGGTGAAGTCGTCGGCCGTCTGCACCAGCAGGCCGCCGCCGACGCGCTTGAGTTCGAGCTTGTTCAGGTCGCGGCCGAGCGGGACGGCCAGCACGCGCAGGTTGGCCTTGGCGGCCAGCGCGGCCTTGGCTTCGGCGGTGAAGGACGGGGCGATCAGCACTTCGACGAAGTGCTTGCGCTCGTTCATGGCGTTGACCACGTCGAGGCCGACTTCACCGTTGAAGGCGATGATGCCGCCGAAGGCCGAGGTCGAGTCGGTCTTGAAGGCCTTTTCGTAGGCGCCGAGCAGGGTGCCGTCGATGGCCACGCCGCACGGGTTGGCGTGCTTGATGATGACGCAGGCCGGGGCATCGAAGGCCTTGACGCATTCCCAGGCGGCATCGGAGTCGGCGATGTTGTTGTAGGACAGCTCCTTGCCCTGCAGCTGGGTATAGGCGGCGATGCTGCCGGCCAGCGGCGTAGTGTCGCGGTAGAAGGCAGCTTGCTGGTGCGAGTTCTCGCCGTAGCGCAGGATTTCGGTGCGGTCGAACGCCAGTTGCAGCTTGGCCGGGAAGATGGCCGGGGTCGGTGCGGCTTCGGCCGGCTTGGCTTCGGCACCGTCGTCCAGTCCGGTCAGCCAGTTGGCGATCATGCTGTCGTAGCGGGCGGTGTGGGTGAAGGCCTTCTTGGCCAGGCCGAAACGGGTCGCCAGTTGCAGGGCGCCGCCGTTGGCCTTCATCTCAGCGAGCAGCGGGGCGTAGTCTTCCGGATCGGTGACGATGGCCACGCCGTTGTAGTTCTTGGCCGAGGAGCGGACCATGGCCGGGCCGCCGATGTCGATGTTCTCGATGGCGTCTTCCAGCGTCACGCCGGCCTTGGCGATGGTGGCGGCGAACGGGTAGAGATTGACGCAGACCAGGTCGATGGTCGGGATGCCGTGCTGTTCGATGGTGGCCAGATGTTCCGGCAGGTCGCGACGGGCCAGGATGCCGCCGTGCACCTTCGGATGCAGGGTCTTGACGCGGCCGTCGAGCATTTCCGGGAAGCCGGTGTAGTCGCCGATTTCGGTGACGGCCAGGCCGGCATCGCGCAGCAGCTTGGCGGTGCCGCCGGTGGACAACAGGTTCACGCCCTGGGCGGCGAGGCCTTGGGCGAATTCGAGTACACCCGTCTTGTCGGAGACGGAAATCAGCGCTTGCTTGATGGACATGTTAGTAGCTAGTAATTAGTAATTGGTAGTTAGCGGGGAGTTGTCAGGTATTGCCGTTAGCTAATAACTAACGACTAGTAACCAGCAACTACAACAGTTGGTGTTCGGTGAGTTTCTTGCGCAGGGTGTTGCGGTTGATGCCGAGCATCTCCGCCGCCAGCGTCTGGTTGTCGCCTGCCTTGGCGAGAACCACTTCGAGCATCGGCTTCTCGACGCTGCGCAGGACCATGTCATAGATCGCGGCCGGCTTTTCCCCGTCCAGGTCGCGGAAATACTGCTCCAGTGCGTTGATGACGCACCGCCCCAAATCATGTTGGCTCATGCTGCCAACGCCTCCTCTGTGTATTTTAGATGTGCATGCTCCGCCGCCAGGCGGCAGAAAAAGTCGTTCACCGCCTGCATCTGTTGGTCGATGCTGGGCAGGACGTTCATTTCCTTGCGGAAGGCCGCCGAGCCGACCAGCCCCTTGGTGTACCAGGAGATGTGCTTGCGGGCGACCTTGAACCCGGTTTCCGGGCCGTAGAAAGCGTAGAGGTCTTCGAGATGGGCGAGCAGGATGCTGTGGATCTCGCGGACCTCGGCCGGCGGCAGGTGCTGGCCGGTCTTCAGGTAATGCTCGATTTCGCGGAACAGCCAGGGCCGGCCCTGGGCGGCGCGGCCGATCATGATGCCGTCGGCGCCGGTGACGTCGAGCACGTGCCTGGCCTTTTCCGGCGTCGTGATGTCGCCGTTGGCGATGACCGGAATTCGGATCAGCGTCTTGACCAGGGCAATGGTGTCGTACTCGGCCTCGCCGGTGTATTGCTGGCAGCGGGTGCGGCCGTGGATGGCGACGGCACGGACGCCGGCCGATTCGGCGATGCGAGCGATGGTCGGCGCGTTCTTGTTGGCGATGTTCCAGCCGGTGCGGAACTTGAGGGTGACCGGGGTGTTCGGGACGGCGGCGACCACGGCATCGAGGATGCGGCCGACCTGCTCTTCGTCCTGCATCAGGGCCGAGCCGGCCATCACGTTGCACACCTTCTTGGCCGGGCAGCCCATGTTGATGTCGATGATCTGGGCGCCGTTGTCCACGTTGTGGCGGGCCGCTTCGGCCATCATCGCCGGGTCGGCGCCGGCGATCTGCACCGAGATCGGCGCCACTTCGCCGACATGGTTGGCCCGGCGCAGCGTCTTGGCGCTGCCGTAGAGCAGCGAGTTCGAAGTGACCATTTCGGAGACGGCCAGGCCGGCGCCCAGCTTCTTGCACAGCTGGCGGAAGGGACGATCGGTGACGCCGGCCATGGGGGCGACGAACAGGTTGTTGCGAAGCTGGAAACCGACGAATTCCATGGGCGTGCGGGTGCGTTGGGCAGGGCTGGGGAAGCCGCGTATTGTACCCGAGTCGCCGCCTAAAAAATAGTCAAATTGCGAAGGCGAGGGTCAACAGCAGGGCGAAGGCCAGTTGCAGGCCGGCGGTGGCGGCGAGGATGGCGTTGAATACCGGGCCGGGCGGTTCGCGGTGAAATCGCCGGATCAACTGCAGGGCCAGCGGCAGCGACAGCAAGGGCAGGGCGGCCGGCCAGCCGAGTCCGCCGAGCAGCGGCAGCAGGACGTAGGGGGCAAGCATTTCTGCCGCGTAGATGCGGCGGGTGGTCGGGCGGCCGAGGCGGACGGCCAGCGTGTTCTTGCCGTTGCTGGCATCGCCGTCCCGGTCGCGGTAGTTGTTGACGGTGATCACCGCGGCGGCGTGGAGGCCGACCAGGGCCGCGGCGAGCAGGGCGATCGGCGTCAGGCTCAGCGTCTGCAGGTAATAGCTGCCGCCGACAGCGACCAGACCGAAAAAGACGAAAACAAACACCTCGCCGAGCGGCCCGTAGGCGATGGGTTTGGGGCCACCGGTGTAGGCCCAGCCGGCGGCCAGCGAGGCGAGGCCGATGGCGACGATGGGCCAGCCGCCGTGGGCGACGAGGTAAATGCCGCAGGCGAAAGCCAGCGCAAAGGCCAGCCAGGCGCCGGCGCGGATCGCCGCGACGCTCAGCCAGCCTTCCGCCGCCGCCCGCTTGGGGCCGAGGCGCTCCGGCGTGTCAGTGCCGCGCAGGAAATCGCCGACGTCGTTGAACAGGTTGGTGCCGATCTGGATGCAGGCGGCGCCGAGCGCCGCGGCGAGCAGCGGCAGCCACAACACGGCCTGCGTGTCATGCCAGGCGACGGCGGTGCCGACCAGCACCGGCGACAGCGACACGGTGAGCGTCTTGGGGCGGCAGGCGAGGAACCAGGCAGTGCTTTTGTTCATGCGGCAGCGAGGAGGGCGAAGGGCGTAACCTTAACCGGGTGTCGCGCCCCGGCCCTTGGTGCAGATCAAGGCCAGGCGCGGGCGCCCCAGATCATCCGCTTGGCGACGAAGTGGCGGGCTGGCGGGCAGATGTCGAGCGCCAGCAGGCCGAGGCCGCGGGCCAGTTTGAGCGGGGCGAAGTCGGTGGAGAAGGCCTTGACGATCTGGTCGGTGAAGAAGGCGCCGCCGCGCCGGTCGAGGCGGCGGTGGGCTGCGTAGTCGGCCAGACTGCCGCGGTCGACGCCATTTTTGAGCAAAATTTCAGAAAGCTGCCAGGCGTCGCGGATGCCAAGGTTGAAGCCCTGGCCGGAGACCGGGTGCAGGGTCTGGGCGCTGTTACCTATCCACACTTCGCAGCCCTTGACCAGGGTGTCGCGCATGCGCAGGGCGAGCGGGAAGCGGCTGCGCGGGCCGGGCTGGGCAAAGCTCAGGCGGCGACCGAACTGGGCTTGCAGGGCGGCGACGAAGGCGTCGTCGTCAAGCGCCATCACGGCGTCGGCCTTGGCCGGGGGCAGCGTGAACACGATGGAGTATTCGTCGCCGAGGGGCAGCAGGGCGAGCGGGCCGTCCGGCGTGAAGCGTTCCCAGGCGCGTCGGCCGTGCCCCGGCGTTGGCGTGACCTCGCAGATCACAGCGTGCTGGCCGTAATCGCTGACCGTGACTGCCGGGTCGTCGCCCGGCGTGCCCTCGGCGTGCACCAGCAGCTTGCAGCGAATGCTGCGCACGGCGCCGGCCTGGCGCAGGGTGACGGTGGCGCCGTCGGCGTCGGGGGCGATGTCGAGGATTTCTGATTCGGCGAGCACCGCGTCGGGCGCCAGGTTGGCGGCCAGCGCGCCGGCCAGGTCGCGGTAGCGGACGACGTAGCCGAGCGCCGGCAGGGCGTAGTCGGCGCGGTCGATCAGGGTGCGGCCGAAGCCGTCCTTTTGCGAGACATGGATGGTTTCGATGGCCGTCGCGGCGCGGGTCGGCCAGGCGTTGATCTGCTCCAGCAACTGGCGGGCGCCGTGCGACAGGGCGAGGGCGCGCGGGTCGGCTTGCTGGGCTGCCAGGGAGCGGCGATCAATGAGCAGCGATTTCTGCCCGCCGGCGGCCAGCGCCAGGTGCAAAGTCATGCCGACCGGGCCGGCGCCGACGATCAGCACGTCCGTGCTGATCGGGGAGGGGGGGGGGGACGGTTCAGTCATGGCGCATGACTTCCTCGATCTCGGCCACCGTCTTCGGCGCCGTGGTGTACACGTTGCAGCCCGTTTCGGTGACGCGGACGTCGTCCTCGATGCGGATGCCGATGCCGGCCAGCGCCGGCGGAATGTCGTCGGCCGGGCGGATGTAGAGGCCGGGTTCGACGGTGACGGTCATGCCCGGCTGCAGCGTCGTCCACTGGTCGCCGACCTTGTACTCGCCGGCGTCGTGCACGTCGAGGCCGAGCCAGTGGCCGGTGCGGTGCATGTAGAAGCGGCGGTAGTCGCCTTTGTCGATGAGTGTGTCGACGCTGCCCTTGAGTAGCTTGAGATCGACCAGGCCCTGGGTCAGCACGCGCACGGCGGCGTCGTGTGCCTCCATGAAATGACGGCCGGGGGCGGTGGCGGCGATGGCGGCGGCCTGGGCGGCGAGGACGATTTGGTAAACATCCTTCTGCGCCGCGTTGAAGCGGCCATTGACCGGGAAGGTCCGGGTGATGTCGGCGGCGTAGCCCTCGACCTCGCAGCCGGCGTCGATCAGCACCAGCGTGTGGTCGTTGAGCAGCTTGTTGTTTTCCACATAGTGCAGCACGCAGGCGTTGGCGCCGCTGGCGACGATGGGCGTGTAGGCGTGGCCATCGGCGCCGCGCTTTCTGAATTCGTAGCTCAGCTCGGCTTCCAGTTCGTACTCGGCCATGCCGGGGCGGCAGGCGCGCATGGCGCGGGCGTGGCCGGCGCTGGCGATGTCGGCCGAGCGCTGCTGGATGGCGGCCTCGGTGCTGTCCTTGACCAGACGCATGGCGTCGAGCTCGGCGCGCAGGTCGTGGATGGCGCGCGGCGCCCGCTTGCCGGCCCGGGCCTGGGCGCGCACTTCGTTGAGGGCCTTGGCGATGCGGGCGTCCCACGCCGCATCGTGGCCGATGGCGTGCCACAGGGTGTCGCGGTCGGCGAGGAATTCCGGCAATTTCTTGTCGAACTGCTCGATCGGGTAGGCGGCGTCGAAACCGAAGGCGGCCTTGGCGGCTTTCGGGCCATAGCGGTAGCCGTCCCAGATTTCGCGCTCTTCATGCTTTTCGCGGCAGAAGAGGATGGATTTGGGTTTCTTGCCGCCGACCAGCACGACGACGGCTTCCGGCTCGGGAAAGCCGGTCAGGTACCAGAAATAGCTGTCGAAACGGTAGGGATGGTGGGCATCGCGGTTGCGAATGACTTCCGGCGCGGTCGGCACGATGGCGACGCCGTCGGCCAGGGTCTTCAGCAGGCGCTTGCGGCGGGCGAGAAAGGGGGCGTGGGTCATGCGGTCCTCGATGCGGGTTGCCGAAATTCGTTGTCCAGTTCGGCCAGGCGTTGCGGCGTTCCCACGTCGACCCAGCGGCCGGTGAAGCGTTCGCCGGTCAGCCTGCGGGCGGCGATGGCGGCGTCGAGCAGCGGGCGCAGTTTCATCACCGTGCCGGGGTGGACGCCGGCGAAGAAGCTCGGGGAGAAGATGCCGATGCCGGCGTAGGTGACGGTTGGGCCGCCGTCGGCGTAAACGATCCGGTCGCCGTCCAGGCTGAAGTCGCCGCCGGCGTGGTGGGCCGGGTTGTCGACCATGACCAGGTGAGCCGCCCCGTTCGCTACGGTCGACCGGAAAAACCGGCCAAAATCGAAATCGCAGTACACGTCGCCATTGACCACCAGGAAGGGCGCCTCGCCGAGCAGCGGCAGCGCCGTGGCGATGCCGCCGGCCGTTTCCAGTGCGCCCGGCGGCTCCGGCGAGTAGGTGATGGTGAGTCCCCACTTCGCGCCGTCGCCCAGCGCCGCTTCGATCTGGGCGCCGAGGTGGGCGTGGTTGATGACGATGTCGCGGAAGCCGGCCGCCGCCAGCCGTTCCAGGTGCCAGACGATGAGCGGCTTGCCGCCGGCGACGAGCAGGGGCTTGGGCGTGTGGTCAGTGAGCGGCCGCATGCGTTCGCCGCGGCCGGCGGCGAGGATCATGGCTTTCATGGCGGGGAGTCGGGGGTGCCCGGGGTCGGCGGCGGCCGGCGTCGGGCGAACAGGACGTAGCCGTTGAGGTGGGCGCCCAGAATGGCGCTGCCGCTGACCCCCCAGTAAAGCTCGGCGACCGGATCGAGCCGGGTCGCTTCGGCGAGCCCCGCCATCGCCAGCCAGACGACGAAGCCGCCGAGCAGGCTCCACGGCAGCGAGAGGGCGGCGGCGACGATCAGCAGGTAGATGCCGGGCTGGCTGATGCCGGCGAACCAGATGCCGCTGGTGATGGCGAGTACCGGCAGGCTCAGCCACAGCCCCGGGGCGAGGGCGGCGAGATGCGCGGCGCGGATTCGGGTGGTTGGCAATTTACTTGTAACGGTAGCCGATCTGCTCGGTCTGGCCGTCCAGGCGGTCGAGCAGGTTGAGCAGCGGTTTGAGCTGCAGGTAACGGCTGGCAGTCTTCTTGGCGTAGTTCATGAAGCGCGGCAGGTCTTCGCTGTACTTGTCCTTGCCGTCGCGGTATTTCAGGCGGCAGAAGATGCCGAGCACCTTGAGGTGGCGTTGCAGGCCCATCAGCTCGTACTCGCGCCAGAAGGCGCCGAAGTCTTCGCGCACCGGCAGGCCGGCGGCTCTGGCCTTTTCCCAGTAGCGGACGACCCAGTCGATTTCCTGCTCTTCGTCCCACGAGATGAAGGCGTCGCGGAACAGCGAGACGACGTCGTAGGTGATCGGGCCGCAGACGGCGTCCTGGAAGTCGATGATGCCCGGGGTCAGGCGCTCGGCGCTTTCGACGACCATCAGGTTGCGCGGCATGAAGTCGCGATGCACGAAGACCTTGGGCTGGGCCAGCGCCGAATTGATCAGGAACTTGAAGGTTCGGTCGAGCAGGGTGTTTTCCTCGTCGCTCAGGTCGACGCCGAGGTGGCGGCCGATGAACCATTCCGGGAAGAGGTCGAGCTCGCGGCGGAGCAGCGTGCCGTCGTAGGGCGGCAGCGTCGCGGCCGTTGACGACAACTGCCACTGGACTAGGGCGTCGAGCACCGGGCGGATCAGCAGGTCGGCCAGCGACAGGTCGGCATTGAGCGCGTCGAGGTAGCCGATGCGGCCGAGGTCGGTGAGGACCAGGAAGCCGCGTTCGAGATCCTGGTCGAGGATGCGCGGCGCCGCCAGGTCGGCCTTGGCCAACAGGCCGGCGACATGGATGAAGGGTTTGCAGTTTTCCTTGTCGGGCGGCGCGTCCATCAGGATGCGGGTGGCGCCGTCCGGCCAGGTCAGCCGGAAATAGCGGCGGAAGCTGGCATCGGCCGAGGCCGGGGTGATGTGGACGTCCTGGTTCGGGAAGCGCTCGGCTACCCAGTCGGTGACAAGTTGATCGCGCGTCGTGGCTTGCATAAGCGGCTGAAGTTCGGTTCGTTGTAAAATGCGACGATTTTAACACTCGGGCATCGGCCATTCCGGTTGCGCCCTTCCGCTGATTGCCTTGATGCCCGGTTTTTCCCGCCGTCCGCTTGCCGCATTCGTCTGCTGCCTGTTTTCCCTGGCGCAGGTCGGGCCGGCCTTCGCCGCGCTCGACGATCAGTTGTCGGACGCTGGCGAGGCCGTGGTCGGGCAGCCGGCCGACGGCACCGCGGAGAAGGCCGATCCGGCCGCGCTGCGCCTGCGCCAGGAACGCCAGTGGGGCGTGTCGACCCGCAAGAAGAAGCCGGTCACGCCGCTGCCTCCGGAGCTGGGCCTCGACACCCCGGTCGCTCCGGAAAAGGAAGAGCCGGTTCCCCTCTTCATCATCGCCGACCGTCTCGAAGGAACCGCCGAGGAAGTGGCCGAGGCCGAAGGCAACGTCGAGCTGCGCAAGGCCGGCACCCTGCTCTTCGCCGACCAGCTGACCTATCGGCCCCTCGACGACGAGGCCGAGGCCACCGGTTCGGTGCGCCTGGAGCAGGATGGCGCCGAAATCAGCACGCCTCACCTCAAGATGAAGATCGACGAGCAGATCGGCTTCGCCGAGAACGCTACCTATCACATCGTCCGCGACGTGCAGAACGAGTTCTACGCGCCCAAGGGCATCAAGGCGCGGGCCAGCAAGGGCAATTCGACTTCCGGCACGCCGGTCATGCTCAACGTGCCCAAGGGCTACGGCCTGCCGACCGAGGCGCCCGAGACGCGGGTTACCGAAGCCAACGGCGAGGCGGAACGCATCGATTTCGAGGGCGAGAACCAGATCAAGCTGACTGCCGCCACCTATTCGACCTGCAAACCGGGACGTCCCGACTGGTACCTGGAAAGCGGCGAGACGCATCTCGATTACGACCGCAACGAGGGAACGGCCCGGAATGCCTCCCTGTGGTTCGGCAAGGTGCCGCTGATGTATTCGCCGCTGATCTCCTTCCCGCTCAACAACCAGCGGCGCTCCGGCGTGCTGCATCCCTTCTTTTCCACGTCGACGCGCACCGGCCTCGATTTTTCCCTGCCCTACTATTGGAACATCGCGCCCAACTACGACCTGACGCTCTACCCCCGCTTCATGAGCAAGCGTGGCTTCCAGCTCGGCGCCGAGGCGCGTTATCTCGACCACAACTATTCCGGCATCACCCGCGTCGAGTACCTGCCCAACGACGAAACCCGCGGCCGCGACCGTTACGGCTACCGCATCGATCACCGCCATGATCTCGGCCAGGGGGTGTCGGCGGCCATCAACTGGAACGGCGTCTCCGACGACTACTACTGGCAGGACCTGTCGTCCCGCCTGCTGCACACCTCGCAGACGCAGCTGACCCGCCAGGTCCAGCTGACCTACGCGCCGTCGCCGTGGCTGCGCACCAACCTCCAGGTGCTGCGCTACCAGACCCTGCAGGTCGATCCGGCGACGCCGGTGACCCGTCCTTATTTCCTCGAGCCGCAGCTCAACCTGATCGGCAACAAGCCGGATTTCTTCAAAGCCGACCTCACCATGATCGGCCAGTATTCGCGCTTCACCCACGTCGATACGAGCAAGGACCAGGGCGACCGTTTCGTCTTCTACCCGCAGCTTTCGCTGCCCATCATCCACCCGGCCTTCCAGTTCACACCCAAGGTCGGCGTGCGCATGGCCAAGTATTCGATCGACCGGCGCGATCCGCTCAATCCCAACCAGCCGGACAGCATCAGCTACGCGCTGCCGACCTTTACCGTCGACTCGACCGTCATCCTCGAGCGCGAAGGCGACTGGTTCGGCCAGGGCTACATCCAGACCCTGGAGCCGCGGCTCTACTACGTCAACATTCCGTACAAGGATCAGAGCAAGATCCCCTTGTTCGACACGGCGCTGTCCGACTTCAACTTCGCCCAGATCTTTTCCGAAAACCGCTACAGCGGCTACGACCGGGTCAACGACGCCAACCAGCTGACGGCCGCCCTGACCACCCGCCTGCTCGACGGCGAGACCGGCGCCGAGCGCTTCAAGGCGATGATCGGCCAGCGCTACTACTTCAAGCCGCAGCGCGTCGCCATTACCGGCGAAACCACCCGCCAGGCCGATTTCTCCAACCTGATCGTTGCCTTCAACGGCCTGGTGGCGCCCAAGACCTATGTCGACACGGCCTGGGAATACAACTACAAGGAACGCTTCAGCGACCGCTTCTCGGCCGGTGTCCGCTTCCAGCCCGATTTCGGCAAGGTGCTCTCGGCCAGCTACCGCTACACCCGCGATTCGCTGACCAATGCCGCCACCGTCGACCAGGTCGACATCGCCGGCCAGTGGCCGCTGTCGGCCAACTGGTACGCGGTCGGCCGCTACAACTACTCGCTGAAGGACAGCAAGGCGCTGGAAGTGATCGCCGGCCTCGAGTACAACGCCGACTGCTGGGCCTTCCGCGTTGTTGGCCAGCGCCTGGCAGCAATTTCCGGAACACCCAACGAGACGCTCTTCCTGCAGCTCGAACTCAACGATTTCGGCAGCGTCGGTTCCAATCCTATCCAGACCCTGCGCCGCAGCATTCCCGGTTACGGCAAGACCAACGAACTGTCCGAAAGCGGCAGCCTACTGACCACCCAATGATCGCCATGAACCCACTCTTCCGCTTCCTGATCCTCCTCCTCGCCTGCCTGGGCGGGCTGCTCGCCCGGCCGGCGGCGGCTGCCCCGGCGGCGGTCGTCGAGGCCGATCGCATCGTCGCCGTGGTCGGCAACGAGGTCATCACCTACCACGAGTTGCGCAGCCGCTTGACGGCGGCCCTCAAGCAACTGGAAAAGCAGGGCACGCCGCTGCCGCCGCAGGATGTGCTGGAGCGCCAGATGCTCGAGCGCCTGATCATGGATCGCGCCCAGTGGCAGCACGCCCGCGAGACCGGCCTGCGCGTCGACGACAACCAGCTCGACCAGGCCATCGGCCGTATCGCCGCCGGCAACAACCTGACGCCGCAGCAATTTCGTGCCGCGCTGGAAAAGGACGGCGTCGATTACGCCCAGTTCCGCGAGGAAATCCGCGGCGAGATGATGACGGTTCGCCTGCGCGAGCGCGAAGTCGAGAGCCGGCTGGTCATCTCCGACGGCGAGATCGACAACTTCCTGGCCAACCAGGCGGCCAGCGGTGGTGGCGAGGAATACCAGCTGGCCCACATCCTGTTGCGGGCGCCCGAGTCGGCCTCGCCCGAGCAGCTGCAGAAGCTGCGCCAGCGCGGCGAGCAGGCGCTCAAGCGGGCCCGCGCCGGCGAGAATTTCGCCGAGCTGACGGCGGCCTATTCCGATGCACCGGATGCCTTGAAGGGTGGCGACCTCGGCTGGCGTCAGTTGAACCGCCTGCCCAACCTCTACGCCGAGGCGGCAGGCCGTCTCGAGCCGGGCCAGGTCAGCGACCTGCTCCGTTCCTCGGCCGGTTTCCATGTCGTCAAGCTGCTCGGCAAGCGGGGCGGCAGCGGCCCGGCCTCGGTCAGCCAGACGCGGGCCCGCCACATCCTGGTCCGCATCAACGAGGTGGTTTCCGAGGGCGAGGCACGGCGCAAGCTGGAGGCCGTCCGCGAACGGATCGTCAATGGGATCGATTTCGCCGAGCAGGCCCGCCTTTATTCGCAGGACGGCTCGGCCGCCAAGGGCGGCGAGCTGGGCTGGCTCAGTCCGGGCGACACGGTGCCCGAGTTCGAGCGGGCCATGGATGGTCTGAAGGTCAATGAGGTCAGCGCTGTCGTCAAGTCGCCCTTCGGCATGCACCTGATCCAGGTGCTCGAACGCCGCGACCGCGACGTCTCCGCCGAGCGCCAGCGGGCCGCCGCCCGCCAGGCCCTGCGCGAGCGCAAGCTCGACGAGGCCTACCAGGACTGGCTGCGCCAGCTGCGCGACCGCACCTACGTCGAAAACCGCCTCGTCGAAAACTGATGTCGCCCGTCATCGCGGTGACCAGCGGCGAGCCGGCCGGCATCGGCCCCGAGCTCTGCCTGCGCCTGGCCGGCTACCGCGGCGCCGCCCGCCCGGTCGTCCTCGGCGACCGCCAGCTACTCGCCGAGCGGGCCGGCCGGCTCGGGCTGGCCATCGAATTTCGCGATTTTTGCCCGGAGTTTGCCGTCGACCGTAGCGGTCAGCCGGCTTCCGCCGCCAGGCCGGTGCTCGACGTCCTGCACCTGCCGCTGGCCGCGCCGGCCGAGGCCGGCCGCCTCGATGCCGCCAACGGCCCCTACGTGCTGGCCCTGCTCGACCGGGCGCTGGCCGGCTGCCAGTCCGGCGAGTTCGCCGCCATGGCCACGGCGCCGGTGCACAAGGGCGTCATCAACGATGCCGGCGTGCCCTTCACCGGCCACACCGAATACCTTGCCGAGAAGACCGGCACGCCGCTCGTCGTCATGATGCTGGCCGGCGACACCGAACGCGGCCCGCTGCGCGTCGCGCTGGCCACCACCCACCTGCCGCTCAAGGACGTGCCGGCGGCGATCACTGCCGACCTGCTGGAGCAGACCCTGCGCATCGTGCATGCCGACCTGCGTGGCAAGTACGGCATCGCAGGCCCCCGCATCCTGGTCGCCGGCCTCAACCCGCATGCCGGTGAAGGCGGCTATCTCGGCCGCGAGGAAATCGAAGTCATCGAGCCGGTGCTGGAAAAGCTGCGCGGCGAAGGCATGCTGCTGTCCGGCCCGCTGCCGGCCGACACGATGTTCACGCCGCCCGTCCTCGCCCAGGGCGACGCCGTGCTCGCCATGTACCACGACCAGGGCCTGGCCCCGCTCAAGTACGCCACCTTCGGCAAGGGCATCAACGTCACCCTCGGCCTGCCCATCATCCGCACCTCGGTCGACCACGGCACGGCGCTCGACCTGGCCGGCACCGGCCAGGCCGACCCCGGCAGCCTGTTCGAGGCGGTGGCCGAGGCGGCGCGCATGGCGGCAAGGAGAGCAGCATGAAAGGCCACGTCGCCAGAAAGCGTTTCGGCCAGAACTTCCTGGTCGACCACGGCACTATCAATGCCATCGTCAGTGCGATCAATCCGGCGCGCGACGACACCGTCGTCGAGATCGGTCCCGGCCTCGGCGCCATCACCGAGCCGCTGCTGCAGCGCGTCGATCACCTGCACGTCGTCGAGATCGACCGCGACCTGATCGCCCGCCTGAAAAAGCAGCACCCGGCGGAGCGCCTGAGCATCCACGAGGGCGACGCGCTGGCTTTCGATTTTGCCAGCGTCGGCAGCAAGCTGCGCCTGGTCGGCAACCTGCCCTACAACATCTCGACGCCGCTGCTCTTCCACCTCGCCGACTACGCCAAGAATGTCTACGACATGCACTTCATGCTGCAGAAGGAAGTCGTCGAGCGCATGGTCGCCGAGCCGGGCGACGCCGACTTCGGCCGCCTGTCGGTCATGCTGCAGTACCGCTTCTGGCTCGAATGGCTGATCGACGTGCCGCCCGAGAGCTTCGATCCGCCGCCCAAGGTCGATTCGGCCGTCGTCCGCCTGATCCCCAAGCCGCCCGCCGAACTCAACGCGCGCCGCCCGGAAAAGCTCGCCGCCGTCGTCCAGCAGGCCTTCGCCCAGCGCCGCAAGATGCTGCGCAACACCCTGAAGGGCACCCTCGACGACGCCGGCTTCGCCGCCCTGGGCATCGCCCCGACCCTGCGCGCCGAGGACGTGCCGGTCGCCGACTACGTGCACATCGCCAACTACCTTACCGACCGGTAAGGCCCGGCAGCGTTACCGCCCGGCATGGCGACCAGCAAACGAAGCGTCACTCCGGCGGTCGACGGCAAAAATCGCCGAAAAACGAAAAGCCACCGCCCATAAAAAAAACCCGCCGCAGCGGGTTTGGGGGCGGGCCTGATGGCGGCTTACTTCTTCATCGGGCAGGTATTCATGCCGAGCAGCGTGTAGGCCGGGCACCAGCCGAGCAGGCCGGTGGCCAGCGGCACGATGCCGATGTAGCCCCAGACCGGCAGCAGGCCGGCCACGGTGGCGCCGACCAGGCCGGCGCCGGCAACGATACGCAGGGTTTTGTCGATTCCGCCAACATTTGCAGCCATGATGTTTACTCCGTGAGGTTGTGTGGACGACTGAACTTTAGTCGTCCCGCCTCGCCGGGTATGTAACCGCGGTCACACAGCAGCTAGTTTTTGCAGGCCCGGGCGATCGACGATGGTCAGCTGCTCGCGACCGAGGGTGACCAGGCCCTGGGCGGCGAAGCCCTTGAGCAGCCGGCTGACGATTTCCCGGACGCTGCCCAGTTCGTCGGCCAGCTGCTGGTGGGTGACGTTGAGCACCGTTTCGTGGCGGGCCAGCAGCACCTTGGCCAGGCGCTGGTCGAGGCGGGCGAAGGCGACTTCCTCGACCAGTTGCATCAATTCACAAATGCGTTCGGCGAAGAGGTGGAAGACGAAATCGCGGAAGGGGGCGTGGTCGACCATCAGCGCGGCGAAGGCGTCGACCGGCAGGGCGAGCAGGGTGAGCGGCGTTTCGGCGATGCCGCGGGCGTTGTAGTCGCTGTGGCCGAGCAGGCAGCTCGAACTGATGATGCACGAGCCGCCGGGGACGACGCGGTAGAGCATCAGCTCGCGGCCGCTGGCGGCCAGCTTGATGACCTTGATGCCGCCGTCGATCAGTAGCGGGAAGCCCTGGCAGCGCTGGTGCTCGGCGAAGACCTGGGTGCCCGCCGGCAGGTGCATGACGGCCGTCCGGCGGAGCAGGTCGGTCAGCCGCTCGGCCGGCAGGCTGGCCAGCGCCGGGTACAAATCGAGCAGTTTTTTCCGGTCGACCGCCGGGGTGGCCTGGCTGCCGGTCGGCGCGGCGGTCGCCTCCATGGCCGCTCAACCCAGCGTCGCCCACACCGGGGCGTGGTCGGACGGCCGCTCCAGCTTGCGCGGCGCGCGGTCGATGCCGGCCGCCGTGCATTGGGCGGCGAGCGGGGCGGAGAGCAGCACGTGGTCGATGCGCAGGCCGAGGTTCTTCTGGAAACCGAGCATGCGGTAATCCCACCACGAGAAGGTCTTTTCCGGCTGCGCGAAGAGGCGGAAGCTGTCGCTCAGGCCGAGGCCGAGCAGGCGCTGGAAGGCGGCGCGCTCCGGCTCGGAGCACAGGATTTCGCCGGCCCAGCGCTGCGGGTCATGCACGTCGCGGTCGTCGGGGGCGATGTTGTAGTCGCCGCACAGGGCCAGCCGCGGGTAGCGGGCGATCTCGCCGGCCAGCCAGTCGGCCAGCGCATCCAGCCAGCGCAGCTTGTAGTCGTACTTGTCGCTACCCACCGCCTGGCCGTTCGGCATGTAGGCGCAGACGATGCGGATGTCGCCGCTGGCGCCGGCAATGGTGCCGCTGATCAGCCGCTTCTGCTCGTCGGCGAACAGCGGGTTGCCGGCGACGACGTCGGTGATCGGCTGGCGGGCGAGCAGGGCGACGCCGTTGTAGGTCTTCTGGCCGGAAAAGGCGACGTGGTAGCCGGCCGCCTCGATTTCGGCGCGCGGGAAATTGTGGTCTTCGAGCTTCAGTTCCTGCAGGCACAGCGCATCGGGCTGGGCGGCGGCCAGCCAGTCGAGCAGGTGGGGCAGGCGGACCTTCAGCGAATTGACGTTCCAGCTGGCAATTTTCACTGGCTCAGCCCGCCCGACGGTTTGGCGCCATAGGGCGCGCTTTTCGGATAACCGGCCAGGTCGAGCAGGTTGTCGTAGGCGCCGGCGTCGTAGCCGCGGACGTGCTGCTTGCCGACCTTGAGGGCGGGCACGAAGGCATCGCCGACCAGTTGCTTGAGTTCCCGGGCGTCCTCGGGGTTTTGCACCATCTTTTCGCTGAACGGGACGCCGCGGCCGTTGAGCAGGTCGCGGGCCTGCTTGCACTCGCTGACGCAGTCGGCAGCAGTGTACAGGGTGACCGGGAAGGCCTCGGCCGCCTTGCGGGTGGCGAAGGGCAGGGTGTCGCCGGCCTCGCTGCCGACGCTCTTGCGCTGCACGTCGCGCGCCTTGCCTACTGGCGGTGTATCGGAAATGACAGTGCGGCCGGCCTCGTCGGTCCACCGGTAGGTGTCGGCCAGGGCGCCGGCCGTAGCCACGGCCAGGCACAACATCAGCAGATGACGCATGATCGCTCTCCCCGTGCGTGAATCACGCTGCAATCATACCGCTATGACGCAGCAATGCGTCCGGGCTGGGTTCGCGGCCGCGGAAGGCCTTGAAGTTTTCCAGCGCCGGACGCGACCCGCCCTTGGACAGGATTTCGTCGAGGTAGCGCTGGCCGACCACCGGGTCGAAGGGGTTGCCGGCTTCCTCGAAGGCGGCGTAGGCGTCGGCCGACAGCACTTCCGCCCACTTGTAGCTGTAGTAGCCGGCCGCGTAGCCGCCGCCGAAGATGTGCGAGAAGCTGTTCGGGAAGCGGTGCCATTCGGGCGGGATGAGCACGGCGACTTCCTCGCGTACTTCGCGAATGACATCCATCACGGTCGACGCGGAATTCGGGTCGAATTCGCAATGCAGGCGCATGTCGAAGATCGAGAATTCCAGCTGGCGCACGGTCATCATGCCACTCTGGAAATTCTTGGCGGCGAACATCTTGTCGTACAGCGTGCGCGGCAGCGGCTCGCCGGTCGTTACGTGGGCGGTCATGCCTTGCAGCACGTCCCATTCCCAGCAGTAGTTTTCCATGAACTGCGACGGCAGTTCGACGGCCTCCCACTCGACGCCGTGGATGCCGGAAACGCCCAGCTCCTCGCCGCGCGTCAGCAGGTGGTGCAGGCCGTGGCCGGCTTCGTGGAAGAGGGTGATCACTTCGTCGTGCGTGAAGGTGGCGGGTTTGCCGCCGACCGGCCGGGCGAAGTTGCAATTCAGGTAGGCGATCGGCTTCTGGATGCCGCCGGCTGTCCGCTTGCGCGAACGCGCCTCGTCCATCCAGGCGCCGCCGCGCTTGGTCTCGCGGGCGTAGAGGTCCATGTAGAACTGGCCGACCAGGTCGCCGGCCGGCGTTTCGATGCGATAGAAACGCACGTCCTCGTGCCAGACCGGCGCTTTGTCTTCCTTTACTTTCACCGTGAACAGGCTCTCGATGACCTTGAACAGCCCGGCGACGACCTTGGGTTCGGTGAAATACTGCTTCACCTCCTGCTCGGAGAAGGCGTAGCGGGCCTGCAGCAGTTTTTCGGAAACGTAGGCGGCATCCCAGGGCTGGAAGTCGGCGATGCCCAGTTCGTCCCTGGCGAAGGCGAGCAGTTCGGCCATGTCCTTCTCGGCGAAGGGCTTGGCCTTCTTCGCCATGTCGCCCAGGAAAGCGAGCACCTGCTCCGGCGTGTCGGCCATCTTGGGCAGCAGCGAGACCTCGGCGAAATTGGCGAAGCCGAGCATCCGGGCGTCTTCGGCGCGCAGTTCGAGGATGCGCTTCATCAGCGGGCCGTTGTCCCATTCCGGCTTGCTGTAGCCGTTGTCGATCTCGGCGGCGCGCGTCGCATAGGCGCGGTACATGCGGGCGCGCAGCTCGCGGTTGTCGGCGTACTGCATCAGCGGCCCGTAGGAGGGGGCGTGCAGCGTGAATTTCCAGCCCTCGACGCCAGCCTTTTGCGCGACCTCGCGGGCGGCGTCCTTGGCATAGTCGGGCAGGCCGGCCAGCACGGCTTCGTCGGTGACCACCTCGGCGAAGGCGTTGGTCGCGTCGAGCAGGTTTTCCGAGAACTTGGCGGAAAGCTGCGACAGCTCTTCCATGATCGCCTGGAAGCGCGGCTTCTGGTCTTCCGGCAACTCGGCGCCGCCGAGGCGGAAATCGCGGATCTCGTTTTCGATGATTTTCTGCTGCTCCACGGTCAACCGGGAAAAAGCCTCATTTTTGAAAAGCGCCCGGTACTTGTCGAACAGCTTGAGGTTCTGGCCGAGCTCGGTGTAGAAGCGCGACACTTCCGGCAGCATCTCGTTGTACGCCTCGCGCCAGGCCGGTACGTCGTTGACCGAGTGCAGGTGGCCGACCACGCCCCAGGCGCGGCCGAAAGGCTCCAGCCCTTCCGACAGCGCCCCGGCGAAGTCGGCCCAGGTGGCCGGCGTGGACTCGCCGGTCAGGCGGTCGATCAGGGCGCGGCCGTCGGCCAGCAGTTGGGTGATGGCCGGCTTGACGTGTTCCGGCTGGATCAGGTCGAAGCGTGGCAGGTCGGTGAAGTCGAGCAGCGGGTTGGTCGTGGTCATGAGGTCGGGGCAAATGAAAAGGGCGGCCCAGGCCGCCCGTTGTTGTGGCTGGTATGTCTTTATTCTACTAGTTCGCGATAGGCGTGCCACGAGGCGTGGCCGAGAATCGGCATGATGACGACCAGCCCGAAGAGCAGGGTGGCGAAACCGAGCAGGGTGAGGGCGACGATCAGCGCCGCCCACAGCAGCAACGGGCCGCTGTTGGCGGAGAAGGCACGCAGGCTGGCCATGACGGCGGTGGCGATGTCGGCGTCGCGGTCGAGAATGATCTGGGCGGTGATCACCGACAGCGCGAAGACGGCGGCGGCCAGCACGGCGCCGAGGGCGAACCAGGTGGCGATGAAGGCGGTGTGCTCGCCACTCAGCACGATGCGGCTGAGGAAGACCCCGGCGCTGCCGCCCGAGTTGCTGCCGAGGATGGCGAAGGCGATGGCCGAGAAGCGCTCCCACATGATGGCGATCAAGGCCAGCAGCAGGCCGAAGAGGGCGAGCGATTCACCGTTGAGGCGGAAGCAGGCGAGCGAGTCGATGAACAGGATCTTCTCACCGGCGGCGGTGCGCCGGCTCAGCTCGTAGAGTCCGGCGGCGAGCAGTGGGGCGATCAGGAAGAAGCCGGAAACGGCGACGGTGACCAGGTGCGGGCGGTCGAGCGTGGCCAGGATGATGAGGTCACCACCGAGGGCGAAGAGCAGTCCATAGGCCAGCGAGGGCAGGGGGTTGGCCTTGAGGTCGCGCCACCCGGCGCTGAGCCAGGCCAGGGGGCTGGACCATGAAATCCGGCGGACGGCCGGCAGCGCGAAACCGCTATGGGGGGAGTTGAGGGTTTCTCGCACGGCTGCCTCCTGCTCGATGGTGACCGCCGTTAGACCCGGCCGCCCGGGCCGGGTTCAAAAAAATGCCTACAGCGTCTTGCCGGTCAGCTTTTCGTAGGCCTCGATGTACTTGGCGCTGGTCCGGGCGATGACGTCGGCCGGCAGCCTGGGGCCGGGGGCGACCTTGCCCCAGTCCAGGGTTTCCAGGTAGTCGCGCACGTACTGCTTGTCGTAGGACGGCGGGTTGCTGCCCTCGGCGTACTGGTCGGCCGGCCAGAAGCGCGACGAATCCGGGGTCAGTGCTTCGTCGATCAGGTGCAGGGTGCCGGCGGCGTCGATGCCGAACTCGAACTTGGTGTCGGCGATGATGATGCCGCGGCCGCGGGCGTAGGCGGCAGCCTCTTCATAGAGGCGGATGGCGGCGATCCGCGCCTCGTCGGCCAGCCCGGCGCCGTTCTTGCCGGTGCCGGCCAGCGCTTCGGCCAGCTCGGCGGCGCAGTTGGCCTGGGCGGTGGCGAAGGAGACGTTCTCGTCGTGGTCGCCGACGGCGGCCTTGGTCGCCGGCGTGAAGATCGGCGACGGCAGCTTGGCCGCCATCTTGAGGCCGGCCGGCAGCGCGATGCCGCAGATGGCGCCGGTCTGCTGGTAATCCTTCCAGCCCGAACCGATGACGTAGCCGCGCACCACGGCCTCGATCGGCAGCGGCTTCAGGCGCTTGACGACCACCGCCCGGCCCCGCACCTGCTCGCGCTCGCTGGGCGCGACGACCGATTCGGGATCGACCCCGGTCAGCTGGTTGGGGACGATATGGCCGAGCTTGGCGAACCAGAAATTGGCCACCGCCTGCAACACCTCGCCCTTGCGCGGGATGGGGTCGGGCAGGATGACGTCGAAGGCCGACAGGCGGTCGGTGGTGACGATCAGCAGCTGCTCGGCATTGACGGCGTAGATGTCGCGGACCTTGCCCTTGTTGAGCAGGGGCAGGCTGGTGATGGTGGATTCGAAGAGCGGAGCGGTCACGGGTGGGGTTCCGAAATGAGCGAAAGGCGCATTATAAATTAAGCGGGGGGCGCTGTTTTGTGCGGCTGACGTGGCGGGTTTTATTTGCGCCTGACGGGCGGGCGTTTTTTTCTGAGGCGCTGTTTTTCGCCGTTGACCGGCGACATTACTTTCTTTTGCTTCGCCAAAAGAAAGTAAGCAAAGAAAAGGCGACCCTGGGTCGGCGCCCCCTTCGGGGGTTCCCTGCGCTACTCGGACTTGGCGGGGGCGCCCCAAGAGTACTTCCTCGCAATGCTTTGCATTGCTCAGGGCGCTGCGCAACTCGGGCCTTCGGCCCTCAGACAGTGCTCGCCCTTTTTCCGCCAAGCCCTGCGTTGCTCGGCGCCTCTCAAGGGGCCCAGCAAACCGAACGGAGTTTTTCGGTTTTGGGCAAAAATTCCCGTTGACCGCAGCGGTCCCGTTTTTGGCAGAGCTGTCGCGCCGCGACGTCTTTCCGGGTCCCCCTAGAAGACGCCGAGCAGCGCAGGAGGGCCGGGGGAAGTCGGCGAGCACTGTTTGAGGGGCGTAGCCCCGAGTTGCGCAGCCGCCCGGCCCGGCGAGTAGCGCAGGGAACCGGGCGCAGCCCGGCGCCGACCCAGGGTCGCCTTTTCTTTGCTTACTTTCTTTTGGCGAAGCAAAAGAAAGTACGCCCGCGGTCAACGCGGAAAGCAGCGGTAAAAAAGCCCACCCGTCAGGCGCCGAAACCACCGTTTCATATCACCACCCGCCCATCGGGTACGGAAGGAAAACGGCGCCTCAGGCAGCCCCTTCCTCCGCCGCCAATTTCTTCCGCATCCGCCGCGTCCCCCAAGCCACCACCCCGGCAATCACCGGAATCGAAACCGCCGTGATCACGTCGGTATTCAGGTGGTGCAGCTCCTTGGTCCCCTTGGCCAGGTACTGCACCAGTTGCGAGCCGTAGTAGGTGAGGACGACGACCGACAGGCCCTCGACCGTTTCCTGCAGGCGCAGTTGCAGCTTGGCGCGGCTGTTCATCTGGCCGAGCAGCTCCTGGTTCTGGCGCTCCAGTTCGATGTCGACGCGGGTGCGCAGCAGCTGGCTGTTGCGGGCGACGCGCGCCGAAAGTTCTTCCTGGCGGCGGCTGATCGCCTCGCAGGTGTTCATGCCGGGCAGCAGGCGGCGCTGCATGAATTCGTTGAAGGTCGGCAGGCCGGAGATGCGCGTTTCGCGCAGTTCCTCGATGCGCTGCATGACCAGCCCGTGGTAGGCGCGCGAGGCGCCGAAGCGGAAGGTGGTGCGGGCCACCGAGTGCTCGACTTCGGCGGCCAGCCCGGACAGGGTGGCGAGCACGGTGCGCTCGTCTTCCGGGCTCTTGGCCTGGCCGATCTTGTCCATCAGTTCGGCCAGCTGCTTTTCGCCGGAGTACAGCCAGCGCCCGACTTCCTTGGCGATGGGCAGGCCGAGCAGGGCCATCAGGCGGTAGGTCTCGATTTCGCACAGGCGCTGCACGGTGCGTCCGGCCTGGCGCTGGGTCATGCTGGCGTTGAGCACGAGAAAACGCGAGAAGCCGTTGTCGATCTTGAAGTCGGTGAAGATCCAGGCGGCGTTGTCGGCGACCCGCGAGGCGACCATCGTCCGGCCGTTCGGGGTCAGGCTGTTGAGTACCGAATCGGGGTTGATTTCGTCGGTCGACCGCAGCTCGACGTGGGTGGCGACGATCAGTTGGCCGGGAATGCCGGAAAACCACTCGGGATGCACGGCATCGAAGGCAGTGACGTCGGGCGACAGCTCCTCGCCGCTGACCAGCGGCCGGAAGAAGGTGTAGCTGGAGAATTCGGTGTGCAGCTCCCAGCGCATGCGGAAGGCGCCGGTCTCGATCATCAGGTGGGCGTCCGAGCTTTCGATGGCGGTGCAGACGTGGCCCTGGCACAGCTTGGCCAGGTTGTCGCGCTCGGCCGGCGCCGTCGTCGCGCTGTGCTTGAAGACCAGGTGCGAGACGAGCACGGCGCCGACCAGCGGCACCGGCGGCCGGGCGTGGAACTCATTGTTCAGGCGCTGGCGGAGCGGGTGTTCTTCCAGTTCGGAGAGCGTCAGGCGAGGGTGCATGATGGGGTCGGGCGAATGATTGGTGCGGTGCAGCAGATTGTACCCTGACAATTTCAGGCTGGTGCGTTGGCCGCCAGGTAGCGGCCGAATTCCTGCTTCAGGCCGGGCGCCGCCTGGTCGAGCAGGAATTCGCGGAAACGCTGGCCGGCCGGCAGCAGGCGCTTGCTGTTCATGTGCACGACGTACCAGGTGCGCTCGATGGGCGTGCCGACCACGTCGAGCAGGCCGATTTCGCCGGTTTTCAGTTCGAGGGGCAGGGTGTGCAGCGAAATCAGCGCGACGCCCATGCCGGCCATCACCGCCTGCTTGATCGTCTCGTTGCTGCCCATGCTGATCGTCCGGGCCGGCGTGAACAGGTGGTTGCGGAACATTTCCTCGGCCACCCGGCGCGAGCCGGAGCCTTCCTCGCGCAACAGGAAGGTCTCGCTGCGCAGTTCCTGCAGGTCGAAGCGGCGGGCGGCGCGCAGCGGGTGGTCGGCCGGGCCGATCAGCACGTAGGGGTGGCTGGCCAGCGGCTCGGCGTGGGCGTCGATCTCGGTCGGGATGCGGCCCATGACGGCGAGGTCGATGGCGTTGTCCTGCAGCTTCTGGAGCAGGGCCTGGCGGTTGCCGACCGAGAACTGCACCTCGATGCCGGGGTGGGCCTGCGAGAACTTGGCGAGCAGCTTGGGCATGAAGTACTTGGCGGTGCTGACCAGGCCGACCGACAGCTGGCCGGTTTCGGCGCCGAGCAGGCCCTGCAGGTTGGCCTCGGCATCCTTGATCTCGCCGAGGATGCGCAGCGCGTGGTGCAGCAGCAGCTCGCCGGCGCCGGTCAGCGCGACGCCGCGGCCGAGGCGCTCGAAGAGCGGCAGGCCGACGTTGTCCTCCAGTTGCTTGAGCTGCATGGAGACGGCCGGCGGTGTCAGGTGCAGTTCCTCGGCGGCGCGGGCGTAGCTCAAATGGCGGGCGGCGACGACGAAGATTTGCAGCTGGCGCAGGGTCAGGGTGCGGACGAAGTTCATCGGTGGCTGAATGATGCTGAGGCAGGGTTCATCGATGGCTTAATGTAGGAGGGCCGGCGGCCGGCGTCAATCAGCGCGTCAGGTTGAGGTAAACCATGGGCAGGGTTTCCGGCAGGCGTTCGATGTGGTCGAGCACCCGCCAGCGCCGGCCGAAGATTTCGCTGACGTAGGCGTCGGCCTGGGGGTCGAGGCTCAGGCAGAAGGTGGCGATGCCGGCGGTCGACAGCGATTCGACGGCTTTTTTGCAGTCGGCGACCAGGTAGTGCGGGTCGGCGACGTCGATGTCGGCCGGCTCGCCGTCGGTCAGCACGAGCAGGATGCGCTTTTCGCTCGGGCGGGCCGAGAGCAGGCGGCCGGCGTGGCGGATGGCGGCGCCCATGCGCGTCGACCAGCCGGCCTCGACGGCGGCCAGGCGGGCCTTGACGCCATCGTCCCAGGCTTCGGAAAAGCCCTTGATGTGGTGGTAGCGCACCTCGTGCCGGGTGTTCGAGTGAAAGCCGGCGATGGCGCAGGCGTCGCCGAGCTGGGCGGTGGCCCAGCCGAGCAGGGCGACCGCTTCGCGGGCGGTGTCGAGGATGCTCTGGCCGCCGCCCGGCAGGGTTTCGTTGAGCGACTGCGACAGGTCGACGAGGAGCAGCACGCTGATGTCGCGGCCGTCGGTGCGATGGCTGACGTTGATCCGCGAATCAGGCTGGTGGCCGCTTTTCAGGTCGACCACGGCGCGCAGCGCGACGTCGAGGTCGAGTTCGCTGCCGTCCTCCCGGAAACGCAGGCGGACGCGTTCCTGAGGCTTGAGCAGGTCGAGCAGGCGCTTCAGCCGGCGGGCGAGGACGGCGTGCTTGGCGAGCAGGCGGTCGATGTCGGCCGGGTTGCCGGCCGCGTGCAGGGCTTCGTACACCGCCGTCCAGTCGGGGAGCTCGGTCTGCGTCGCGGCGTCCCACTCCGGGTAGTGGCGCGGCGGCAGGCCGACGGCTTCGGGCTGGGCGGCGCTCGGCGGCGGTGCGAAGGATTCCTCCTCGTCGCCGGCTTCGATGAAGGTCCACAGGTGGCGGTTGTCGTCGCGGTAATCGACTTCGGTGTCGGCGAAGTGGACCTTGGCGAACTGGTCGCTGGGCTGCCGGCTGCGCGTCGCGTAGGCCAGGGCCAGCTCGGCGACGGCGCGGGTGCTGGCCTCGCCGGCGGCGAGCAGGGCGCGGAAGCGGCCGGCGAATTCGACGGTGAGCGGGGCGCGGTAGCCGTGCCGGGGGTCGAGGCAGGCGCGCGACAGGCAGGCCAGGCGGTGGCGCAGGGTGTTGGCGGTGGCCGGGTCGCAGGCATTTTCGTCGGGTTTCGGGTGCAAGGCGAGCAGAAGGGGGGCGAGGCCGGGGAAGCGGCGCATGACCAGCGTGTCGATGCGGGCGTCCTCCAGCGTTTCGACGGCCAGGCGCTGCAGCGGGCTCCAGTTGTCGGCGACGAGCGGCCGGCTCCACCGGCGGTGGCCGGCCAGGTGGGCGAGCATGGCGCGGTAGCGGTCGAGGCCGGCGCTGGCGCCGCGCTCGGCGAGCGCGTCCGGCAGGCGGTAGCCGTCGGCGGCCAGGTAGGGCTGCCGGGGGGCGTCGGCGAAGGCCGTCGAATAGGGCACCAGCGGGCTTTCGTCCTGCCACAGCGCGGCCAGGGTCAGGCCCAGCTGGCGCTCGACGTCGGCGAACAGCGTGCCCTCGCGCTGGCGCTGCAGGATGGCCAGGCTTTCCGGTGCGGCCAGCGAAAAATAGGCGCGTTGCCGCTCGGGGTGGCCGCCGTGCAGGCGGATGCCGTCGTCCAGCCAGCGCTTGAGGCCGGCCAGCGACACGATGGCGAGCAGGCGCGGGGCCTGGCGCAGGAAGTCGGGCAGCGACGGGCTGGGCTCGGTGGCGTGGTGGCCGTGGATGGACAGCGCGGTGCGCTCGGCCAGGTCGAGGGCCAGGGCCAGGTAGTCGCGCAGGGCGTCGGCCGTGCGCAGGCGGGCGGCGACGGCGCCCAGGGTTTGCAGCAGCGGCGTGACGGCCGGGCCGTTGGGCGATTTCTGCAGGCGGCGGATGGCGGCCATGACCGGCGGCAGCGTCGCCGATTGGGCCAGGCCGCTGCCGGCGACGACGCCCGGCCAATGTTCGAGAAAGGCAAGCAGCGGCTCGGCGCCGCGGCCGAGTTTGCCGATGAGGCGGGCGGCTTCGAGAAAATCGGGCAGTTCAGCCGGGCCGACGACGCTTTTGGCGGCGCCGTAGCATTCGTCGAAGACATCGGCCACCGCGGCGAAGCCGCAATCGAGCGCGCCCCAGGCGGCCTGCGACTCGGCGTCGGCCATCAGGCGCTGCCGGGCGTCGGCGACGCTGCGGATGCCGGGGACGGCCATCGCCGCTCAGCCGAAGACGGCGGCGATGGTGTGGTCGAGGCTGGCGATCACGTCGGCGTCGTCGGTGATCGGCCGCACCATGGCCATTTGGCAGGCCTTGGCCGGCGCCACGCCGTGATTGATGAGCTGGGCGGCGTACACGACCAGCCGGGTCGAGATGCCTTCGTCGAGGCCGTGGCCTTTCAGCCGCCGGCCGGCCTGGGCGACGCTTATCAATTTTTCGGCAATTTTCTGGTCGACCGTCGCTTCCTGCGCAACGATCTCGGCTTCCAGCCCGGCCGCCGGGTAATCGAACTGGAAGGCGGTGAAGCGCTGCTTGGTCGATTGCTTGAGATCCTTCATCAGGCTCTGGTAGCCCGGGTTGTAGGAAATGACCAGCTGGAAGTCGGGGTGGGCCTCGACCAGCTCGCCCTTCTTGTCGAGCGGCAGGGTGCGCCGGTGGTCGGTCAGCGGGTGGATGACGACCAGCGTGTCCTGCCGCGCCTCGACGATCTCGTCGAGGTAGCAGATGGCACCGAGGCGGGCGGCCAGGGTCAGCGGGCCGTCCTGCCAGCGCGTGCCGCCGGCGTCGAGCAGGTAGCGGCCAACGAGGTCGGCGGCCGTCATGTCCTCGTTGCAGGCGACGGTGATCAAGGGCTTGCCCAGCGTCCACGCCATGTATTCGACGAAGCGCGACTTGCCGCAGCCGGTCGGCCCCTTGAGCATGACCGGCAGGCGGGCGGCGTAGGCGGCGGCGTACAGCGCCACCTCGTCGCCCTGCGGCTGGTAGAAGGGCTGGCGGCGCAGCTTGTAGGCTTCGGCGTGGTTCATGGTCTTCCTCGCTGGCTGGGGTGAAATGCCCCGCGGCGGCGGGGCAGCCGGGCTTTACTTATGCACGCCGAGCTTTTCGCGCCAGCCCGGGTAGAGCTTGTCGGCATCACCCGGGAAGGAGACGAAGGCGCGGGCGAATTCCGGGTGCTCCCTGGCCCATTCGATCGGGTCGGCCTTGGCCTTCCAGCATTCGTAGGCCTGGCGCAGCGACTTGGCGCCGGCGGCCGGGCTGTCGATGTGGCCGTAGGAGCCGCCGCCGGCCGTGTTGATGACGTTGCCGTGGCCGAGGTTCTCGAAGAAGCCGGGCAGGCGCAGGGCGTTCATGCCGCCCGAGATGATCGGCGTCGTCGGCTTCATGCCGTACCACTCCTGGTGGTAGGCCGGGCCGCTGTAGCTGTCGCGCTCGATGATGTAGGCGATGGCGCGGTCGTCCTTGTCGCCTTCCATCTTGCCGTAGCCCATGGTGCCGACGTGGATGCCGGAAGCCCCTTGCAGACGCGACATCTTGGCCAGCACGTAGGCGGTGTAGCCGCGCTTGGCCGAGGGCGAGGTGACGGCACCATGGCCGGCCCGGTGGTAGTGCAGGTACTGGCCGGGGAACTGGCGGCGGGCGGTGGTCACCATGCCGGGCCCGCCGACGTAGCCGTCGACCAGGAAGGCGACCTTGTCGGCGTCCGGCCCGAAGGTTTCCAGGATGTAGTCGCCGCGGGCGAGCATTTCGTAATGGTCGTCGGCGGTGATGTTGGCCGAGAAAATCTTGGCTTCGCCAGTTTCGTCCATCGCCCGCTTCATCGCGTCGTACACCAGCGGCATGACCTTCTTCATCGGCGCGAAGACCTGGTTGCCCTGCGGCTCGTCGTTCTTGATGAAATCGCCGCCCAGCCAGAACTGGTAGGCCGCCGCCGCGAAAGGCTCGGGGCGCAGGCCGAGCTTGGGCTTGATGATGGTGCCGGCGATGTAGCCGCCATCCTGCTGCGGTCGACCGAGAATTCGCCACAAATCCGAAATGTCCTTGGCGGGGCCGTCGAACAGCTGGATGGCGCGCGGCGGCACGTAGAAGTCGTACATCTTGGCGTGCTCGATGTCGCCCATGCCCTGGTTGTTGCCGATGGTCAGCGTCAGGAAGGAGACGATCATCATCCGGCCGTCGGTGAAATTGCGGTCGAAGAGATCGATCGGGTAGGCGATGCGCATTTCCTCGCTCGCCTCGTCGATCAGGTAAACCAGCGCATCGACGCCCTTGGTGAATTCGTCGGTGGTACACACCTCGACGTTGGTGCCGGTGGAGGATTCGGCGGCAAAGTGCGCGGCAGCCTCCAGATAGCCGTAGCCGGCCTTCGGCTTCATCTTGTAGGCGCAGAGAATGTGCTGGCCGCCGGCGATCAGGTCGGCCTCGCGCAGGCTGAGGTCGGCATAGCGGTTGGACTGGTCCATCGTGTTGTCTCCTTGGAATCATTCATCAGGATGAAGCGATGGACAGATGGTAGGCGGGGCTATTGATAAGGACTAGTCACGTGTTTTTATGTGATGGTTCATGGATTGCTGATTAGTTGGCGGTTTGGAGTAGCGGTCGGCCAGGTGCCGACCTATGCCCACAGCAGGGCAGTCATTCAAGCGACGGCTTGACTCCGAAACTTGCCAGTCGGCATGCGCGCACGGTTCGGCCAATATTGCTGTCCGTGTGTCTGGCGCCATTCGGCAAAATTTGAGTTACCAAGCAAATTCTCCGATATGTCTGGAAATGCCCGAGGCAATTAACCACCGACTCGAATGCTGTTCGTAGTCGTCGTGCACTGCTAGACTCCGCCGACTACAAAACTCCAATTCGCATGTCTCGGTCCAGGGAAATGACAACCACGGAAAACCAGATCGAACTTGATCGGATCGCCAAGCTGGGCGACCTCAAATACGCCTACCGCCCCGACATCCGCGACCTGCCGCTGGGCGAGAAGCTGGAAGAAAAGGAAATCTGCGCCGGTTATTTGCTGTTCGAGCCCCAGCAGATGCTGGACGAAAACGAGGGCTACTTCCGGAAGATCCTCAACGATTTCCTGAATCGCTACCCTTTCAATCCAGAATTGTTCCCTGCGGCAACAGAGGAGGTTTAGACATGAGCGCTTTAACCACCTTTCAAGCCGATATCAAGAGCATCCTCGAACAGGCGCGCGACAAGGCACGTTCGGCAGTGAATGCGGCGATGGTGGAGGCTTACTGGCTGATCGGCCGACGCATTGTGGAGGAGGAGCAACGCGGGCAGCACAAGGCGGAGTATGGCGCTCGCTTGCTGGAGAACCTTTCAAGGGTATTGGCAGCCGATTTCGGCAAGGGTTTTTCGTATGCCAACCTCCGCAATTTCCGCCAGTTAGTTTTATCTCACCTATCCCGACCAGGAGATTTGCTACACGGTGTGTAGCAAATTGAGCTGGAGCCATAACCGGCTCATCATGCGCGTGGACGACCCCAAAGCCCGGACCTATTACTTGACGGAAGGGGTTGCGCAGCAGTGGAGCGTCCGGCAGTTGGAGCGCAATATTCAAACGCACAGCTTCCAGCGTCTGCTCTCCTCACAAGAAGGCGAGACGGCGGGAAATACAGCCAAAGGCAATGCGCTGGGCGATTTCATCAAGGACCCTTATGTGCTGGAGTTCCTGCAACTGCCAGAGGCCGGACAATTCAAGGAGAGCCGTCTGGAGCAGTCGATCATCGACGAACTGCAGAAGTTCCTGCTGGAACTGGGCAAGGGCTTCTCGTTCGTCGCCCGGCAAATGCGCATCAGCACCGAAACCAGCCATTTCTATATCGATCTGGTTTTCTATAACTACCTGCTTAAGTGCTTTGTCATCATCGACCTGAAGACCGGCAAGCTCAGCCATCAGGACATCGGCCAGATGGACATGTATGTGCGACTGTTCGATGACCTCAAGCGCGGCGAGGACGACAACCCCACCATCGGCATCATCCTGTGTGACAGCAAGGATGAAACCGTCGTCAAATACTCGATTCTCCAGGGGAGCCAGCAACTTTTCGCATCCAAATATCAGCGTGTGCTGCCGACCGAAGCGGAATTGGTTGCCGAGATCGAGAGGGAGAAGCGTTTGATCGAGGAAAGCGACTGACATCTATGTCGGATAACGACAAGCGATAAATCGACCATGCCGTTGGAAACCAAGGAAATCTAACGGCGGGTTCGGGTAGAAGTTCCCGCCTGTCCTCAATAATCTTATTCATGCATGCCCCTTGCCCACCCCCGGGCAAACAACACAGCATCCCCGTACCACCCGAGAAAATCCGCCATGAACCCCGCCGCGTCGGCGGCGAATTCCGCCTCGCCGCCGGCCAGCGGGTTGGGTTGGCGGGCGCGGCGGCTCATGCGGTGGAGTACGTCGGCGATGCCGGCGAGGTCGGCGTAGCTGTGCAGCCAGTCTTCGCCGGCCATCAGGCGCATGGCGGGGCGGGCGTGGTCGGGGAGGTCGGGGAGGCGGGCGGCGATTTGGCGGTAGACGGCGGCGCAGTAGGCGTCGAGGGGGAGGGGCTGGTGTTGCGGCCAGTCGCGGGCGAGCAGGTGGTCGTAGAAGATGTCGACCAGCACGCCGGCGTAACGGCGGCGTTGGGGGGAGACGCGCTGGCGGCTGCGCTGGAAGGCGGGGTGGCTTTCGGCGTGGCTGTCGATGGCGCGATGCAGGGCGACGCCGCGGGCGAGGTCGGGCGGCAGCGGGCCGGGGAGCGGGCCCTTGATCCAGTCGCCGACGACACCGCCGACGACGAGGGCCGGGTCGTCGCCGGCGAGCACGGCGTGGGCGAGGAAGTTCATGGCCGTTCCGAATAGCTGGGGGCGGTGATGCGGAAGGCCATGGCCAGCAGGCGGGCGGCGAGGGTGACGGCCATGCCGGCCCAGGCTGCAGTGACCGGGGCGACGCCGATGGTCTGCAGGCCGAGCAGGGTGAGGGCGCCGGCCCAGGCGGCGGTGGCGTAGAGTTCGCCGCGCACGAAGATGAGCGGTACGTCGTTGCACAGCACGTCGCGCAGCACGCCGCCGAGGACGCCGGTGATCACGCCGAGCAGGCTGGCGACCAGCCAGGGGGCGTCGAGGCCGAGGGCGATCTGGGTGCCGGCGATGGTGAACAGGGCCAGGCCGATGGCGTCGGGAATCAGGAAGAGGCGCATGGGCAGGCGCCGGCCGCGCACGGCGAAGAAGACGACCAGCGTGGTGGCGACGGTGACGATCAGGTAGGTCTGGTCGGCGATCCAGAACACCTTGCGGTCGAGCAGCAGGTCGCGCACGGTGCCGCCGCCGAGCGCCGTGACGCAGCCGACCATGACGGCGCCTACGATGTCCATTTGCTTGCGGCCGGCGTCGAGAACGCCGGTCAGCGCGACGACGGCGACGGCGGCCATGCCGATCCAGTAGAGCAGAATTTCCATGCGGCGAGTTTAGCGACTCGCGGGGCGAATTGCGCGAACCATATTGTCAACAGTGGGATAGATCTTCGCTGCCTGACTAGGGCCTGTTCACAGTAGCCGATTTGTGTTTACATCCTGGAATTTGGGTGCTGCACATGGATCGGCGAATGTTGAATGACGAACAGTGGTTGCGGATAGCGGATTTGCTGCCGGGAAAGCCGACTG
>SSXW01000089.1 GCA_009469585.1 Dechloromonas sp. Dech2017 | reverse complement strand
CAGGTAATCCGAATGATCACCTGCCAAATAAAATAATCAGTATTAAATTGAAATTATTCAAACTCTACAAAGACTAACGCTTTTTGTTTAGGAATTATTCTCTGTAATGTTTCTCGTTCTTTTGATTATTTGATATATCCATATTATCCTGCCTATACGAGCTAATGTTATCATTTTGTTATCGGCATTGATAACACCTACTCGATAACTGTGGATAATAACTATATGTAGCATGTCAAATTATAAGCTATTTTGCTTAGAGATTCAACACAAAACTGAAATTTTACTTTTCCTTATATTCATCTGGTATTGCTATTTGAAATGTTTCACACAACAGCATCACATCATGCACATCATTTTTATCGTGTTCATATCCCAAATGAAGCATTACCTGACTCAATGGTTCAATACAAGAAACAGTTATATCTCCAACTTTTCCAATACCGGAAAAAGTTTTTGATGGAAATATATCTCCCTCATAAACAATTCCGTCATCTGTAAATTCAAAACAATGTAAATCAATGATTCTTTGTTTATCATCTTTCCAGACAGTATGACCATCCGTTGTATAATCAGTATTTACTTCCTCAAATCCATGCTGCTTAATCACATAAATATAATCATGATAATGTTTCAGTTCAACAAACAAATCAATATCATTGTGTATTCTTGATTCTCTTTTAAGAAGTGCATCAACACCCCATCCGCCATCTAAATATACTTTAATTTCGTTTTGCAAAGCATATTTTATAATTTCACATGCATCTTCTGTACGTACCATAATCTATCCTCCAAATTCAAATCTTTGTATGCTTTCCAACTCACTAAAAGCCTGAAATTTGTCAGTCTTTCATCCTTTTTGTTATCAATCACCAATTAGCTGTAATCCATTAGGATTTAGCTGATATATTTTATCGCACACCTCTTCAATATACTTTCTATCGTGAGAAATGCTAATGACAGCCCCCGGAAATTCTCGGAGCATTTTTCTTATTACCGGACCGGACAATGGTGAAAAATTTCTTGTCGGTTCATCCAGAATAAGAACATTTGCACCACTTAAGCTCATCCTCAAGAGAAGCACTTTCGCCTTTTGTCCGCCTGATAACTCCCGAATCGGATGCTCCATTTCATCTGGTGTGTATTTAAGTGAACCAAGGTATGTTCTAATTCTTGTACGCTCTTCTTTATCTCCTGTTTTATCAAGGTAATCAACCGGTGTAACATCCAAATCCAGCAGGTCTTCATAAGTTTGAGGCATATATTCTGCTTTAATGTCATTCCGATTTAGGAGTTCTTCCGCTATCTTTTTTAGAAGAGTCGTTTTTCCTGCCCCGTTGGCTCCTATCATACAGATTTTTTCTGAACCTTTTATTTTTAAATGAATTCCTTCTGCTAAAATTCTTTTGCCATCCGGAGTCACAAGCTTTGAAAGTTCATATTCTATGACCGTTTTTCCTGCGGGAATGTGTGAGTTTTCATCCCCTAATTTGACAAAGATTGCTTCTTCCTGTTCCGGCATCTGAGTCATATTTTCATCTTCTTTTTCAAATCTTCGTTCCATTGCCTTAACCGTATGCATTTTGTCCTTTAAGTTTTTGGCAACAGACGGTGCTTGTCTGGTACAACTTCTTAATGCACCTTGTACACTCTGCATAACTCTTTGATATTTTTCATCGCGAATCTTTTTCTCCCTACGGTCACTCAGTGCCCGCTGTTTTTGGATTTCAAATTTATGAAGCCGTTCTTCCACATAGCGTCTATAGGGAAGCTTTGCCACGGTATATCTCGCCTTTGTTTTTC
>SSXW01000088.1 GCA_009469585.1 Dechloromonas sp. Dech2017 | reverse complement strand
AGCCTGCCTGTTCCTCATAGGAGCGACCATCGTCTTCCCCGCTTTCTTCGGTTATCAGATTTGAGATACAGGTGATACGAGATAAGATAACTCAAAGTGTAACAAATTAAAAGGTAAAAAGAATGTTTGAAAGGATTAACAAGAAGGTGAAGGGATTCTTCTCTTCACAGCGCATGAAAACGCTCGCCCTGATGTTGCTTGTCGGCACCACCGCAGCAATGGCACAGAACGCAGCCGGCGACTACTCGGCAGGAACGACCGCGCTTACCACAGTGACGGAGGAGATTGCCAAGTATGTACCTATCGTGGTGAAGCTCTGCTATGCCATTGCAGGTGTCGTTGCAATTGTCGGAGCCATAAGCGTTTACATCGCCATGAACAACGAGGAACAGGACGTGAAAAATATCTTAGTCCTCCAAAATTGGTTGGAAAGGATAAGAAAGGAAGTGACAAATAAAGTGCTTAGTATCAAGCGAATAAGCGATTTTTTGATTTTTCCGATTCTTGCTCAACCGACTCTTAAAAAGATATAATAAAATGATTTTTGTTTCTGATTTGTTTCTCATATATGGCTTGATTTTCATATCTTTGCACATGCTTTCAAAGGCATAATCACGATGCAGAAACGATATATCAGCATCCGAAAAGCCCAACCCTCGCAGACCCTCTGCAAAATTCATTTTCCCTTCTTTCGGGAGTAAATTACCAAAATAAAATATAAACAAGCATGGCAAGACCAAAGAAACAAGTCAAACTGAAGGAGCCGATTAAGATTCGTCTCAAACCTCTCGCAGATGGCAACAAGAGTATCTATCTTGACATCTACTGGAAGGGAGTCAGAAAGTATGAGTATCTGAAACTCTATATCATTCCTGAGGTCAATCCACTCTGCAAGGAGCAGAACAAGGAAACGATGGCACTCGCAGAACGTATCAAGGCAGAGCGCATCAAGGCTCTCCATGGTCACGGAGTGCAAGACTGGGAAACCGTCAAGCAGGGTTCACAACTCTTGACAGGATGGATCAAGAAGTATTGTGAAGGTGGAGTCAGCACCAAGAAGTCAACCCTCCATTGTCGTGTTGAAATGCTTCACACCGTGGAGAAATATCTTGAAGAGTCCAATCAGACCTTCATCACCCTTGAAGAGGTCAATGCTGATTTCTGCCGTGGGTATGTGAAGTTCCTTCGCACCTTCCCAAACTCACACTGCAAGTACATTGAGCCAAGACCTATCAGCCAGAACACGGCAAGCCGTTACCTCGGCATGTTCTCGACTACTCTCAACAATGCTGTCCGTCAAGGTATTATCCGAAACAATCCAATGAAGGAACTGGATGCCAAGGAGCGCATTCAGCCAAAGGATGGCAAGAAGGAATACCTTACCATTGAGGAACTTAAAGCCCTCATGGCAACCGACAGTTACCGCCCAGAGGTCAAGCAAGCCTTCATCTTTGCTTGTTTCACTGGATTGCGACTCAGTGATATGTACAAACTTGCACCGATTCACATTTTCAAGACTCCTGACGGCAAGGGCGAGTATATTGACATGGAAATGCAGAAGACGGAGAAGCCTGTCATCATCCCACTCTCTGAAGAGGCAAAGCGTTGGTTACCAAAACCAAAGGGAATAACAACTCCCTTCTTTGATATACCAACTACTCAGACCGTCATAGGCAGAGCCCTTCGCAAATGGGCAGAGGCAGCAGGTGTAGAGAAGCACATCAGTTTCCACTGTTCACGTCACACCTTCGGCACAATGATGCTGACACTTGGCGCAGACCTGTTCACCACAAGCAAGTTGATGGGTCACACC
>SSXW01000087.1 GCA_009469585.1 Dechloromonas sp. Dech2017 | reverse complement strand
GCTATTTTTCTGTGTGCGAGGATGGTCTCTTCGCCACCGATGGAGGGGCGGTTAGCACCGCTCGCCTCCAGATAGTCGTTTACTGCGTCACGCATGGTGAACTCTCTCATGCCTGTCTTTGCCCAGTAGATAAGGGCATCAACAGCGGCTTTTCTTGCCTTGCTGTATTCGTTGTCTGTCATGATTCTGATGTTTTGAGTTTTCTAAAAAAGTGTGATGCATATCCAAATGGTGATTTCAACAAAGATGATAGACCAACTTAGGAAAGCCAAGCCGAACATCCAGGCATAGGTGCTACCGTTGAAGTATGCACCCTCCTCGATATTGCGGATTCGTTTAAGCTCTTTCTGCTGGTGAGTGAACAGGTCGTTTATCCGCTTCTCATGCTCGTCAAGGGCTTGCTTGAAAGCAGAAATGGCGGTGTTGTTCCGCTTATCCAACTGGGCAACTCCTTCATCGTTGATGCCGACTTTGAGGTTGCTCTGCTCTGCCTTGACTATGGCATGGCATATACTATCCACGATGTTGTCCGTGCTCCTGTGGGCAGCCATAAGTGCCACTTTCGTTGATTCCAACCTCCGATAGGCATTGCCCAGTTCCTCCTTTGCCTCATAGAGTGCTTTCTTGGCTGATTCAATCTCTTTCAGGGTCACTTTGATTTCTTCCTTGCCACTCTCGATGTTCTCGTCCTCCTGCATCTGATTGTACAGGTTAAGCACATCCTGTGTGGCATCTTTCTTGTTTCTTCCCATACCGTTCTTGTTTGAAAAGTTATCGTTTCATGCCTCTCTTTATCGGCTTGCAGAGTGTGTTTGCTTGCATTGCGCAACGTCTTGCCCATTCACGGTCATCATCGTCCTTATCACGTCCCCAGCCACTGCCAGGACTGCCACCGCCACCACATGACTCAGACATCGATGTGGCAGCATCAAGGTAGTTCATGAAGAGCAGCATGGCTACATTCAGAATGTCAGTGTGGCTTGCGGATCCATTCTCGGGAACTTCGATACAACTGTTCATCGTGTCGTAAGCAGTTCTCGGCATGACTATGCTGAAACGCTCACCATCGACTTCAATAATCTTTCTCAATCCGGCAGGAAGGTCAGGTTTGGCAACATTGCTTGTACGAGACAGACCACCTTGCGATGCCGTATTTCTGCTGTCCAATGTGGTAGCGTTTGAAACAGAAGGAGAAGGTCTTTGACCAACTGCAACAGGTGTTGGCTGAGGGTGCAGCTTGCGGAAGGTATTCCCGATTTTCGATGCGGTGAGATTCCTTCCTACACCCAGTTCGGAAGCCTTGATGGTAGTTTTTCCGAACTTGAAGCGGTAGCCATGCACCCTGCCTTGACCATTCTTGTCACGGATAAGCTCGATGTCATATCCCTTTGCCCTCAATCGGTCGGCATATTCATCCCAATCAAAGAACGGCATTGAACGCAGCACATCCATACAGGCTTTGGTCACCTCTGCAATGCGTTCCTGACGAATATCCATGGCATCCTTCCAGCCATGACGCTGATTGATGGCTTTCGCAGCCATCACGGCACGCTCACCGATGAACTTCACATCATTGAGATTACCGTCCATGTCGATGCGGTTCACCACCAGATGCAGGTGGGGAATGCCACTCTTGGAGTCACGGTGAAGGGCGGCAAAATATTGTGAGTTGGCTATGTTGGTCGGCTTGACCGAAGTTGCAGCCTTGCCCTTCTTCTTGCCGATGTGGTTCACCTTGGAGATACCATCCATCTCACGAATGAACTCGTCAAGGAATCTTCTCCAGTCCTCCATAGTCCAGTTACGTGCCTCCTCCTCAGATGGGGAAAGCTCAAAGCGGGTGGACGTCAGTTC
>SSXW01000086.1 GCA_009469585.1 Dechloromonas sp. Dech2017 | reverse complement strand
TAAGATGATGTTTCCTTCCCAATCATCGGCCTCGTCTTCTTCCATAGCAGGGCGTTTTTTCTGTATGAAAGTCTGATAGAGGTCATATATCTCTTGCAACTCTTCTTGTTTTCCCACAATGTGGTAGCGTACTTTTATATTATGCATTTGGGATGCAAAGATAGCTAAATCTGATTCCATGTCTTGTCAATCGATTTCACTACTGTCCAATAAAAAAGGGCAATTCGATCTTTGAAACAGTTGAATTATAGTCTTTTATGCAGTATTTTGCAATGAAACGGACTTGATTTTGTACAATAGTTCGTTAATAATTCAATAATGTGCTAAGCAGCTATACGCTGTAAGCACGAGAGATCTTTGAAAATCTTGCTAATTAAAGTTCGGTTCGGGATGTACCCGCATGCTTTAAAAATTCGTCTCACCAGATAAATGTTGGTCATCAGTGACTTGAATGAAGACATAGAATATTCCATTCCCATCTCCTTCATAGTTACCTTGGCAACATTTAGTGATGTGAACGAAGCATTGAAAGCAAAATCGAGTTTCCACTTATCGCGAGCCTGGCAGTCCATAAGACCAGTATAGCCTTTGGCGTCACGAAAGCAAAATTCGATCTGGAACCTGGTTCTATAATAAAGAAGTACCTCTTCACCCGAAAGTGAGGTGTCTGTAGAGAAGAATAGTTTCTTCTTGCCATTCGGCATCTGCCAGATGACAAGTCTAACTTTACACCTGAGTGCCTTGGAATAGGCAATCAAAGTATAAGCTGTTCCTTCTATATCTTTCATCTCCATCTTCTCCATTCGAGTGAGGTCAAGATTCTTCATATCAATCTTGCCATCCTTGGTCTTGGGGCGATCACGTTTTCCAGTACGTGGACCAGCATAGACATAAAAGAGACAAGCATTGTCACGAAAGCGGCTTATCAAAGAGAACCCTTCTTTCTTTATCCCATTAACAAATGTACTTGTAGAGAAGTAAGCATCTGCAACTATGAGGGTTGAGAGTTTAAGAAGTTCCTTGCGATAACGCTTAATGACGCTGATATAGAAATCTACCATAGTCTTGTTTCTAAGACTCAGTTCTTTATTACTTAGCGACTGGTGGGCTCTTAACATCATGCAGTCTTTGGTATCAATATCAATGAGGCCAATACCCATGATTTCGAGACCATGTTTAACAGACTGTGCACATCCCGACCAAAAACGACCGATATGTGGAGTCTTCTTGCCAGCTTTGCTGATGTAGCTGGGATCAATGGCAATAGCCCATCTTCCCTGTTTACCAAAGAAGCGCTTGGCAAGTGAGACATTAAGTTTGAGCCAGTCAATGCATTTCGACTTTTTTAAGCCGAATGCGTTGCGATAGGTTTGCTCAACATGCGAGCCATACCTCCCCATTTGGGTGAAATTTATCTTTCTTGGTATTACCATGAACAAAATTATCACCTCGATGAGTATTTTCTCGAAACTTTTTGTTAACTTTGCAGCCGAATCTTCAACTGCATCTTTAAAGATATCCATATATTGGTCAAGTCCTGTATTCATATAATTTTGCGTTTGTCGTGATTTGCAAAGTTACTGAAAATCAGCGACTTGACCAACTTTTTATAGTTAAGTTTTCATAAGCATTTCTTAATATAAGTTATTGATTTACAGACGATTAAATATTAATTTAACGCAGTATTGATTAATAAAGAATATACTACCGCTGATATATGCGCAACAAATTGTGACGCTTGTGATTCATTTCCCTTGAAATCCTTAACAAATACAGCTAAGGTATAGCAGACCTTATTAGGCAGACATATATAGGCTACATCATTCTGAGCTGCAAGAATACCATTTTCATTGACATCA
>SSXW01000085.1 GCA_009469585.1 Dechloromonas sp. Dech2017 | reverse complement strand
TTTTGAAGAAGGGCGACATTAGCGCCGAAATCGGCAACGCACGAGAGAGCGACGATAGATAAAAAAAACGCCTACCGTCGAGAAAACGAAAACCCACGGTAGGCAAAGGAGCGCATGACGCGCAAAGGTTTTGACATGCCCGAAAAAGTGCATTTGGAGGTGCATAGACGGCTTGCCAAAACAAGATCTCAATAGCGCAATTTCGAGAGAGTGTAAACAAGAAAAGCACATCTTGCGATGTGCTTTCCCTGTAATTTTTGTGCTATGTCTGCGAAGAAGGCTTTTGCGTCAATCTAGCCAATGGTGCGATCGGAAATGGTCATTAAGCGACCGAACCGCAGGATTGATTAAAACGCATCGACCATCGATGCAGGTTGGACTATAATCGAGCGCGCGATCGAGTGCAAGCAAAAATCGCTATTTATTCGGCTTTTTGTCCGAACAGACGACAAGGGCTTGCGTTTCAGTCGTCGTAACGAAGTCGGAAATATCAAAACTTTTGGCTACTTTTGACGGCGTCAAGAGCTTGCGTTCGGATACATCATCGAGCGAGCATCCGAGAGCGTCGGCGAGTTCTTCGGGCGACGAGATCGCCCACTGTTTCGTTTTGCGTGTTTGCAATTTCACGATCTCCGTTTCTTCGCCTTCGCTCATGCGCTTTTTGAGCAGAGCCGAAAGAGCGTCTGCAATCGCCGAAACGTCTTTCAGCTTTGCATAGATATTGGCGATAACTTCGATTGGGAGTTCGTCAAAGCTATTGACGTTTGCGACGAAGGCGGCATCGAGAGCGCGAGCGAGCGCGTTATTCTCGAAACACAAATCACGGGCGGGGCAGTACCGGCAATGGTTGCCAGCATGGCGCGGCGTATCTGCTTTGGCAAAAGCGGCGGCGTTGGCGCACATGCCCGCCAAGTGGGTAAATTCTGCGAGTTTGCAATAATTCAAGCATTCGCTTTTGATGTGGTTTGGGATTCGAGGTTGAATAATCACAAGCTCAAATCTCATGGCGTGCAAGCCCTTTGATGCACGTACCATCGATGCGTAAAGGCGCAACTGTTCGTTGCCGTGGGCTTGCACTTCTATTTCGCCGGTTTTGAGGTCGAATATATAAAGCCGATTCGTTCGAGTATATACCCAGCAATCAGGCGTGCCCCATATATCGACGCCATGGACGCGTCTTACGATCCTTTCTTCAATGCCGGCGCGTTCGACGATTTCTTCAGTGGCGGAAAGGTATTCAATCACGGACTTCACGTAGCAATCGACGCAATCTTCGTATATGTCGCTTGTGTGCGCGTCAGCATCGAGGGCGGGCGGCGCCGTTATGTCGGCTTCTGGAAAAGCCGCTTTTAGAGCGTCGTAGAGACGTTGAGCGGCTACGGCATGTGTGCGCGTGCCTATTTCAGCAGCAGGGGACGAGGAACGGGGAAGCAGCCCTTCGGCGAATGCGGAATAGGCGCATTTCATCCATCGATGAGCGCTTGACGGTCGGATGGTGTTCAGTTCTTGTTTCATCGCTTTTTGTCCTTATAGAGTGAGAGTTCATAATCGGATACGCCTTCGGCGTTGAGTTGCTCGATGGAGATTCGAGGCGCAAGACCGAGATCTTCGGCGGTGAGAGTATCGAAAAGTTTCTGCTTTTGTTGCGTGTTGCGAACAACGGGCTTTCGTTCGCTCATTCCATCGCCCTTGACATGAAAGTCTGGAGTAACGACGGGCACGTATGCGCGCGCAATTTCGAAATAGCGAGAGCCAGGAACGAATGGATGGGCGTTGACGAAGTCGAAGTTGACGCCCACTTTCCCAGACAACGCGATCTTCATGATATCGATCGAGGTGAGCGCGGGTCGGACGCTTCTGGCAAT
>SSXW01000084.1 GCA_009469585.1 Dechloromonas sp. Dech2017 | reverse complement strand
CCATCATCAGCGGGACAAGACCGAACACCATGGACAACACAGTCATCAATATGGGGCGCAGGCGGACTTTTGCCGCACTGTATGCCGCCTGTGCCAGCGTCATGCCTTCCGACCGCCGTTTACCGGCGTATTCGGTAAGCAGGATCGCTGTCTTGGCAAGCAGGCCTATAATCATGATAAGTCCGGTCTGCATGTAGATGTTGTTCTCCAGACCGAAGAGCCACGCAAACAGGAAACTGCCCATCAGTCCGCAAGGCACCGACAACAGAACCGCGAAGGGTATGAACACGCTCTCATACAAGGCGCACAGAATCAGATAGACCAGAACCATGCAGAGCAGGAATATAAGCGTGGCATTGTTGGTCGTCTTGCTTTCCTCACGCGAAATGCCGCCAAACTCGTATGTGTAATTTGACGGAAGCACTTCACGTGCCGTCTCGCCGATGGCTTCGAGCACCTGCCCCGAACTGTAGCCCTGAGCCGGAGACCCGCTAATCGAGATGGCGTTGAACAGGTTGAAACGGGTGAGGTCTGACGGGCCGTTGGTCTTGGTCAGGCGCACGAACCGGCTCAAAGGCGACATGCCGCCATCGGTGGCACGCACATACATGTGGTGCAGGGATTCCGCATTCACACGATATTCCGCCGGAGCCTGCATGGTCACATGGTAGAGCTTGGAGAACCGGTTGAAGTCGGAAACATATTGTCCGGTATAATAGCCCGACAATGTGGAAAGCACATCTGCGGGCGACACACCCGACTGTTCGCATTTGGCGGCATCGATATCCACCCAGTATTGCGGATAATCCGTGGCAAAGGAGGAATAGACTTCGCCGATTTCGGGTCGCTGCGACAAGGCTTCGACAAACTTGTCTGCCTCTTCCTTGAAGGCGGCGATGTTTCCGCCCGCCTTGTCCTGCAAATAAAGCTCGAAACCGTTTCCCATGCCGTACCCGGCAATCATCGGAGGCGACATGGCGAACACCGTGGCATCGGGAATATCCGAAGTGGCGGCATAAATCTTTCCGATGACATCATTGACCGACTGCCCCTCTCCCTTACGCTGCTCCCAGTCTTTGAGTGTCACGAAATACATCGCCTGCGAGGGACCGGAACCGCTGAAAGAGAAACCGGCGACCGCACCGCTGTATTCAATCTCGCCGATGCTGTCGAGACGGCTGTTGATACGCTCCATCACCTTACTTGTCTGAGCCATGGATGTGCCGGGCTTCGTGTTCATGCTCACCATGACCGTCCCGGTGTCCTCTTCGGGAATAAGTCCCGTCTTTGTGACATTGACCAGCAGCACCAGCAACCCGAAAGAAATGCCTATGATGCTCCACAACAGCCATCGGCGATGGATAATGAACATCACTCCACGTACATAGCGTCGGCTCAGACGGTCGAAGACGGCATTGAACGCTTTACGGAAACGGGCTGCAAAATTGTTCTTGGTGTTGCCCTGCTCATCGATATAGGGTTTCAGCAGCAGCGCGCAAAGTGCCGGTGAGAGTGTGAAGGCATTGACTGCCGAGATTCCCACGGCAACAGCCATCGTGATACCGAACTGCGTGTAGAACGCTCCCGAAGTCCCGCCCATCATGGCAACGGGGAAAAACACTGCCATAAAGATGATGGTAGAGGTCAGGATAGCCGACGAAACGCCTTTCATGGCATCATCAGCCGCGAGAACCGCAGACTGATAGCCCTCGTCGAACTTCGCCTGCACCGCTTCCACCACCACAATGGCATCATCGACCACAGTTCCGATGGCAAGCACAAGCGCGAACAGGGTGAGCAGGTTGACGGAGAAGCCGATCATGGACATCACGGCGAACGTACCGATAATGGAGACGAAAATGGATATCGTAG
>SSXW01000083.1 GCA_009469585.1 Dechloromonas sp. Dech2017 | reverse complement strand
AAGTAGGCTCAGTAATGAATATAGATAAAACTGTAACAACTGTGACTGTGAAAAATTAACATCCATTGAATGCTTGTTTAAGACCTGTTAAAATGGTCACGGTCACAGTTGTCACAGTTTTTAGGGTAGGTATGTGATTTTTGGGCTCAGGTGCGGAAGTCCGTGGATAGCCCACCAGGCATGTTAACCAAAAGATTATCATCGCACGGTACATGTTTTCCAATAAAAAGTAGTACCTTTGCATCATGGCAAAGAAGACTACCCAATTTGACTACGAGATACTCGTACGCTACATGCTTCCAAAAGGGATGCTTGACACCTTTGAAGTTACCAATGTCGATGAAGAGTGCACTGGTCTATACGATGAGACGAATACGGAAATCCGCATTCTTCATATCTATCTTGACGAACGTGACCTGCGCGATGATGTGTGGCATGATTTGAAGCCGAATGGCTTTACTGAGCCCCGGGTGTTCAATGACTTCCCTGTGCGTGAGCACAAGGTTGCCCTTCATGTGCGCCGTCGCAGATGGCTTACGGAGGATGGGAAGAACCAACTGTTAGATACTCCTGCACTTATTGCAGACGGCACCAGCTACTCAATTGAGTTCGCTGCTTTTTTAAAAGAAATGGTTGGATACCTACCCAGTGACGGCCCAATGCGTGGCGCGATTCTTCCAGACTGACGGTAAGTACCTGAACCGTGTCTACAAGGAGCACCTGAGTGACTTTGAAGACTGGGACCAGAAGGATCATGCCGCAGAGTGGGTGCTCTTCGCCCAGAATATGGGCACGCACCTAAGCATAGATGAGAGTATGCTGCACAATGACCTCTTTACATTCCTCTCCAACAAGGAAGGACATGGTAAGCGTGGTACGCTCATCGCAGCTGTCAAGGGGACTACCATTGCAGAAGTGGCAATGCGACTCATGGCTATACCGGAAGAGAAACGTCTTGCAGTGAAGGAAGTCACGATGGATTTCTCCGACAGCATGATGGGCATCATCAAGCAGGTATTCCCCAATGCGGAGATTGTCATAGACTGCTTTCATATCATGCAGCTTGCAGGCAAAGGTCTTGAGGAGATGCGCATGAAACTCAAGCGTGCTGCCGTCACGGAGAGGAATATGCAGGAAAGCAAGTTCAAGAAACTTGTGCAGGCAAGACGCAAGGCGAGGGCATACTATGCGAAGAACCACAAACCAAAGAAGAGCAAGAACGGCAAAACCCTTGGAAGGCCACGAAAGCGCAAGAATGAAAAGTTTCAGCCAGAGATACTTGCCAATGGTGAGACTAAGGTGGAACTGTTGACTCATGTACGCTACCCTCTGCTCAAGAGCGGCAATGACTGGACGGACTGGCAGAAGAAAGGCATGAAGATTCTCTTCGAACTGGATAACCGAATCAAGACCGGCTATGGTTTGGTCTGCGCATTGAGAAACATCTTCAAGAAGAAGCAGAGCCGCAAGAAGGCCAAGAAGGCATTACATGCGTGGTACAAGAATATAGGCAGAAGCCACATCAGAGAGCTAATCGCAGTACGTGACACTATAAAGGAGAAGGAGGAGTATGTATTGAATTACTTCAACAATCGTTCTACCAATGCTTCTGCAGAATCTCTCAACTCAAAGATGAAGGGATTTCGGGCGCAGGTGAGAGGAGTAGCAGACTTGCCTTTCTTCATGTACCGTATGATGATGATCTTCGGTTAACATGCCTGGTGGGCTATCCACGGACTTCCGCACCTGAGCCGGTCATATCCTTTTTATTGTCTGCACTGTCTTTAAAATCCCAAAGCCTTGATCATCTTATGGTTCAGGTGTCTGTTCTTGCCCTTGAACGGATAACAGTGTATATGTATGGCAGGATTGAAG
>SSXW01000082.1 GCA_009469585.1 Dechloromonas sp. Dech2017 | reverse complement strand
CTGCTCTTCATACGCTAACCCATCCGCTTCGGATGTATAGCGAAGGCACAAAAAGAAGGGGGTGTGTCAAAATTCACACCCTCTTTTAAAATATCACAAAGCCCGAACTTTCACAAGCTCGGGCTTTGCTATTCCATAATTTTTTTGTACCTTTATGGAAAGAAATTTCTAATATGTCAAAGGTACAATTTATTCCCAATCTAAGCAAGGAAATCCTGCTTTTTCCTTCAAGAATCGACGAAGATATCGCCGATGACGCTCCAGTACGCATTATCGACTATGTGCTTGACAAGATTGATATCAGCAACATATTGAAACTTTATCATGTAAAAGGGCGTAATGCATTCTATCCCCGTATGATGCTCAAGGTGATCATCTACGCCTACATGAACAATATTTATTCTTGTCGTCGCATAGAGGAATTGCTAAAACGCGATATCCACTTTATTTGGCTTGCAGGCTACAACAAGCCTGACTTCATCACCATCAACCGCTTCCGCAACCGTGTGAAAGACGAGATTTCAAACGTGTTCACACAGTTGGTTCTTCTGTTGGCAGAGAAAGGTTTTATCACACTTGATGTGGAGTATGTCGACGGCACGAAGATAGAGTCCAAGGCCAACAAGTACACCTTTGTCTGGCGCAAGAACGTGGAACGCAATATAGACAAGCTCAAGCGTCAGCTTGCCGTGCTCCTGTCTCAGGTAGACGACGCTATAGCCCAGGACAATGCAATCAAGACCGAGTCAATCGAGATAACCCCAGCCATTATCTGCGAGATAACATCACGTCTGAAAGAGGAGTTATCGAAAGAGGCGCCACAGGCAAAAGAGGCGAAGAAAGCACTGCGTGAGAAAAAGAAGCAGATAAAGGAGATAGAGAAAAAGGCGGTCTCTCTTGCAGATTATGAACAGAAGAAGAAAACGCTCGGCAAGAGAAACTCCTTCAGCAAGACGGACCCCGATGCCACCTTCATGCGCATGAAGGAGGATGCGATGAACAATGGACAGACCAAACCTGGATACAATCTGCAGATAGGCACCGAGAATCAGTTCATTCTCAACTACGCTTTGTTCCCCAATCCCACAGACACTCTGACATACATTCCATTCATGTACTCCTTTGCTGCACGCTATGGACATCTAGCAAGTACTGAGGTTGCTGACTCTGGCTACGGTTCTGAGGAAAACTACCGCTTTATGGAGGAGAACGGTATCGAGGCCTACGTCAAATACAACATGTTCCACAAGGAGCAGCATATGCACTATGCTCCAAGTCCATTTCATCAGGACAGCTTCTTCTACAATGCCGAACAAGACTATTATGTATGCCCGATGGGGCAGCACATGGAACGCATTGGCACCAAGCTCGACAAGACAGCAAATGGATACCAGACGGAAAGCGTAAGGTACAGAGCCCAAAACTGCGAAGGATGCCCGCTTAGAGGATCTTGTTTCAAGGCTAAAGGCAACAGAGTCATAGAAGTCAATCACCGCTTGAAGGAATACAAGCGCAAAGCATCAGAAAGGCTGACATCTGAGGATGGAATAAAGCATCGAGGTCGTAGGTGCATCGAACCAGAGGCGGTCTTTGGGCAGATGAAGGCTGACTACGGCTACAAACGATTCAGACATTTTGGAAAAGACAAGGTCGAAATGGACTTTGCCTTCTTTGCCATTGCCTTCAATCTGAAGAAAATGTGTAGAAAGTTGAAAAAGGCGGTATAATGGGCCTGTGTTTGCCATATTTTCTGTTTCGTAGAGTGTCTGGATGGCAATTTTAAGACAATGGGGCACCATATAACAAAAATAAATAAAAAACTTTGGTTTTGCTCTCGCTAAACGATATACAAAAGGAGGGTGCACCATAAATGAC
>SSXW01000081.1 GCA_009469585.1 Dechloromonas sp. Dech2017 | reverse complement strand
GTAAGCGCGATCAGCGGGTCATCGCCTTGCACCCCCCCACCGTGTTGCCGGCGCAGGGCGTCGAGCTTTCCCGGTTGATCAGCCACTTGCCGCCGACCCGGATCATTTCCAGCGTCTTCTGCGTCGTGTCGTTGTAGGCGTTCGAGCGGTATTCCTGGCGGAATTCGACGAAGGCACGGTCGGCGCCATCCATGCGGACTTGCAGGTCGTGCACTTCGACGCTGATGTCGTCCCGGGTCGAGATGCGGCTGCGCCGCAGCTGGGCCCAGTCTTCGCGGTTGAGGCCACCGTCCGGGGTGAAGGTCGGGGCGTAGAAGCCGGTGTAGGCCGGGTAGTCGCGGGCCGACCAGGCGGCGGCCCAACTCTTGACGCGGTTCTGCAGTTCGCTCTCGGGGCTGGCGGCGACCGGGCCTGGGGTGGCGGCACTGGCCGGCGTGGCCGAGGCGGCGAGGAGCGGGCGGCTGGCGCTGAGGGCGGCGGCCCGGGCGTCGAGTTCGCGGCGGTCGACCGGGCCGCTGGCGATCGGGTCGGTCGGGCACAGTTGGGCCGGGTCTACGACGGCGAGGTCCTTGGCGTTCGGGGTTTCGGTGTCGAGACGTTGCAGGCCGAGGGTTTCGAGCAGGGTGCCCATGCCGGCGTAGGTGCGCAGGTAGGCGAGCGTCAGGTCGGTGTCGGCGTTGACGGCGGAGCGGCGGGCGGTGAGGAGTTCGTTTTCGGTGTCGAGCAGGTCGAGCAGGGTGCGCTGGCCGATGTTGAATTGGTCGCGGTAGGCGTCGCGGGTCTTTTCAAGGAGAACGACCTGGTTGGCGTAGCGGCTGGCTTGTTCCTTGAGGCGGAGCACGTCGTTGTAGGCGATGAGGAGTGTCTGCCGGGTGTCGCGGCAGGCTTTTTCGCGGAGGTCGATGGCCAGGTTCTTTTTCTCGATGCTCTGCTTTTCGCGGGCGCGGTCGCTGCCACCGTTGAACAGGTTCCAGCTGAGGACGACTTCGGCGACGTTGTGTTCGCGCTGGCCTTGGTCGCCGAGGTAGTTTTTGGTGTGGTCGGTGCGGGCCCGGAAGTCGAGCTTGGGGGTGTAGGCGGCGCGCCGGGTGTCGATTTCGTATTGGGCGGCTTCGATGTTTTCGATGGCGGCGAGCAGCGCCGGGTTTTTCTGGTGCAGGGTGTCGAGGGCGGTTTTGGCTTGCCCGGGGAAGGTGGCGCCGACCTGGGCGGGGGCGGTGATGCCGCCGGCCGGTTGTTCGCCGATGAGGCGTTGGTAGCGGGCGGTGACGTCGTGCAGGTTGGCGGTTTCGGTGACCAGGTTGATGTCGGCGAGTTCGAGGCGGCTGCCGGCTTGTTCGAGGTCGACGCGGCGGCCGACGCCGCTTTGGGTGCGCCGCTGGATCTGGTCGAAGGTGGCTTTGTGCTGGATGTAGTTGTCTTGGGCGAGGTCGACGAGGTGGCGGTAGCGCAGGACGTCGAGGTAGGCGCGGCCGGCTTCGAGGGCGATGGTTTCGGAGGCGTCGAGGAGTTCGTAGTAGCGGACGAGCCGGGCTTTGTCGAGGCGGCGGACTTCGTTTCTCGTGGCGAAGCCGTCGAAGAGCATCTGGTTGAGGCTGACCAGGTAGCCGCTGCGGGTGTAGGAGCGGTCGCTGGTGTTGGGTTGCTTGAGGCTTTCCTTGCCGCCACCGACGCTGAGGTCGACGCGCGGGTAGTAGCCGCCGCGGGCAACGCCGATTTCTTCGTCGGCGGCCTTGTAGTTGTGCCACTTGGAGGTGACTTCCGGGCTGTTGAGCACGGCTTTTTGCGCCACTTCCTTCAGCGTCATGCCCAGCGGTGCCGGGTCAGCCGCTTGCACAACCGCAGGAAAGATCAGGGCAAGGAGCAAAGGAAGGACTTTTCGGGTGGGCAT
>SSXW01000080.1 GCA_009469585.1 Dechloromonas sp. Dech2017 | reverse complement strand
AGTGCTGTTGCCACTTTTGCTTAGTGGTGTTATTATGCTATGACGAGCTGCAAGGATAAACTTTCTTGCGGCTCTTATTTTGTTTTGGAGGTGCTTTATGAATAGTGCAGAACAGATAGTTACACATGATTCACTCCGTATAGTGTCGGTTCCTTTTGGTGAAATCTATACGTAGTAAACATTCACCGAACCGACTTTGTATCGTATGACATGCAAAGGAGGATAATATTTATGTCAATGATTAAAATTGAAAACCTTACGTTTTCATATCCGACAAGTTATGATAATGTTTTTGAAAATGTCAGTTTCCAGGTTGATACCGATTGGAAGCTTGGTTTTGTGGGCAGAAACGGACGAGGTAAAACAACCTTTCTGAATCTTCTGCTTGGGAAATATGAGTATAGTGGAAAAATCCTATCATCCGTACAGTTTGATTATTTTCCTTATCCCGTTTCAGATAAGAATCGTATTACAGAGGATATATTGCAGGAGATTTGCCCACTTGCGGAAGAATGGGAACTTATGCGAGAACTTTCTTATCTTGATGTTGATGTCGATGTGCTTTGGCGACCTTTTGAAACACTTTCCAACGGAGAGCAGACAAAGGTTTTGCTTGCCGCTCTTTTTCTTAATGAAGGGCATTTCCTACTGATTGATGAACCTACCAACCATTTGGATGCCAAAGCGAGAAAAAGTGTGGCGGCATATCTGAAAAAGAAAAAGGGATTCATCTTAGTTTCTCACGATCGTCGCTTTCTTGACGATTGTGTTGACCATATTCTATCGATTAACCGAGCGAATATCGAAGTGCAAAGAGGAAACTTTTCATCATGGATGTCAAATTTTGAGCGACAGCAAGAATTTGAACTGGCTCAGAACGAACGTTTGCAAAAGGACATCAGACGATTACAGCAGTCGGCAAAACGCGCTGCAGTATGGTCTGAACGTGTAGAAGCTTCCAAAATTGGGGCAGCAGATAAAGGTTATGTCGGTCATAAAGCCGCCAAAATGATGAAGCGTTCAAAATCTATAGAAGCGAGACAACAACAGACAATCGAACAAAAATCAGCATTGCTGAAAAATATGGAAACCGCAGAAGCCCTCAAGATACAACCGCTTAATTACCATACAGATTTGCTTGCATCATTATCGAATGTAGTAGTTTATTATGATGGCATTTCAGTTTGTGAACCCGTTTCGTTTGAAATAAGACAGGGAGAACGCATTGTGCTTGATGGAAAGAACGGCAGTGGCAAAAGTAGCCTGTTAAAGTTGGTAGTCGGGCAGTCCATAGATTATACGGGTACAGTAACACTTGGCTCTGGGCTTGTAATTTCTTATGTGCCACAGGATACATCGTATTTATGTGGAACCCTTTCCGAGTTTGCAGAAGAAAACAACCTTGATGAAAGTTTGTTCAAGGCAATTCTTAGGAAAATGGACTTTGAGCGTGTACAGTTTGAAAAGGATATTAAAGACTTTTCTGGCGGGCAAAAGAAGAAAGTCCTAATTGCGAAAAGCCTTTGTGAAAAGGCACACTTGTATGTATGGGATGAACCGCTCAACTTTATTGATGTGTACTCACGTATGCAGATTGAACAACTCATAACGGAGTTTGCCCCGACCATGCTCCTGGTAGAACATGACAGTGTTTTTCGAGATACTGTGGCAAGTAAAATTGTGAATATCTAAATTGGTTCTTCCGCAATTTTACGTTTTTCGCTTTAATAAAAATGGAGAATGCTGATTTACACTGGCATTCCAGTATTGAAAAATTACAAAATACGGATAATTGCGTAAGAACCTCTAAATTAAAATAATTGTATGGGTTAATTCCAGCTTTACAGAGACTCAAATTCCAGTTTGTAGAATTAAGAAAATCGTAATTTGTGGAGGTAAAATATAGATGAATCAAGGTAGAATT
>SSXW01000007.1 GCA_009469585.1 Dechloromonas sp. Dech2017 | reverse complement strand
CAGTCGGCTTTCCCGGCAGCAAATCCGCTATCCGCAACCACTGTTCGTCATTCAACATTCGCCGATCCATGTGCAGCACCCAAATTCCAGGATGTAAACACAAATCGGCTACTGTGAACAGGCCCTAGTGACGGGTCAGCTGCACATAAAGCAGGGGTAGCCGGCGCGGCAGTTCGTCGGGTTTGCGGATGACGCAGAAGCCGGCCGGCCCGAAAAGATAGGGCAGATAGGCACCGGCCTCGCGGTCGATGGTGACGCAGAAAGGCGTAAGCCCGAGGCGGCGCGCTTCGTGCACCGCCATCCGGGTATCCTCGATGCCGTAGCGCGAATCGTAGAGGTCGAGGTCGTTGGGCTTGCCGTCGGTGATGATCAGCAACAGGCGCCGGCTGGCCGGTTGTTCGGCGAGGATGGCCGCCGCCTGGCGGATGGCGGCGCCCATCCGGGTGTAGTAGCCGGGCTTGATGGCGAGGATGCGGCCGCGGGCGGCGGCATCGTAGCGCTTGCCGAAATCCTTGAGCAGATGGAAGCGGATGTTTTGGCGGCGCAGCGACGAAAAGCCGTAGATGCCGAAGCGGTCGCCGGTGGCGGTCAGCGCCTCGGCGAAGAGGAGCAGCGAATCCTGGATGACGTCGATGATGCGGTGCGAGTCGGAAATCGGCGCATCGGTGGACATCGACAGGTCGGCCAGCAGCAGGCAGGCCAGGTCGCGTTCGCAACGCGCCTGGGCGAGGAAGCCGCCGGCGTCCGGGGTATGGCCGGAGGCGCGGTCGGCGTGGTTGCGTACGCAGGAATCGACGTCAAGCTCGGGGCCGTCGGGCTGTGCCTTCAGCCAGCGCCGTTGCGGGGCGAGGGCGGCGAACTGTCCGCGCAGCTTCTTGGCGGTGGCGGCGAGGGCGGGAGGCAATGGGGCCGGGCCGGCGTCGCTGGCGATCATCGGTTGCAGCAGGCAATGCGCCGGCTGCATCAGCGCCTTGCGGTAATCCCACTCGGGCAGGCTGATGCCGGGGCCGATCGGGGTGTCGTCCTCCGCCGCCGAGGGCAGGTCGAGATCGAACTTGACGCGCGACTTGGCGGTCTGGCCGTCGCGGATCACCGACAGATGGTTGAGGTCGCGGGCGGCGTCGCGGGCGTTGGGGTCCTCATCCTCGTCGAAGGCGCGGTTAACCCTGACATATTCGGCCCAGGTTGGCAGGCTTTCGGCGCGGAACATGGCGAGCATCGGCGCCTTGTTGTCGGGCGTCTCGACCTGTTCGGCCTTGTGCGCCTCCTTCGTCGTCTCGGCGCTGCTGCTGCCTTCCGCCGGCGGCTGCTGGCCGGGGTCGGCGAATTGGGTGGCGGCGCTTTCCTCGGCGCCGATCAACCAGAGCAGGACCGGTTGCGGCGGGCGCGATTTGCGCGAATTGAGCAGCGGCAGGCTGTCGACCGTGGCGGGCTCGCGCAGGGCCTGGCGGATGGCCAGTTCCTGGGCAGCTTCGTCAGGCTGCAGCCGCTCGGGCGGCAGGCGGCCGGCGATGTGGGCCTCGGTCAGCCGCTGGTAGCGCGGCCGCAGCCCGGGGTAGCGGGCCAGCGCCTCGCGGCTGGCCAGCTGGTTGCGGCGAAACCACGGCTGCTCGGGCGCGACGTCGCAGGCGGCCTGGGCCGATAGCCACAGGTAGAGGTCGCGGTTCAGCGAGGCTTCGGGAAAGGCGGCGATTTCCGGCGGCAGGCGCAGCGTCTCGGCGTCGCGCCGGGCCTGCGCCACCCGCTCGTTGCTGCCGGCCAGGCGTTGCATCCAGTGGCGGCGGGCCCCATGTGTTTCGGCGGTGGCGGCCGCCACCTTGAGGCCGGGATCGCCGCCGAAGGCGCGAAAGAGGATGCCGGCCGTCTTCTCGACCTCGGCCAGCTTGACGGCAGCCTGCGGGTAGTGGGCGCCGGCCGCCTTGGTCACCCAGTTGTGCCAGATTTTTCCGATGAATTCTTCCATGGCTCACATTCTCGCACCGGCGTCTTCGTCGGTATTTGATCGGGCTGAAAAACCGGCCTCGTTGTGCCGCGCCGCGTCGTCGCTGACCCAGCGCAGCAGCTGGCCTTGCGGGTTGGCGCGATTGACCGTGGCGCAGGCCGAAATGCACTGGCCGCATTGCGTGCAGGCGAACATCCAGCGCTTGACGTTGCGCGGCTTTAGGCGCATCGGGCAGACCGCGTCGCACGCGCTGCCCCGGCCGTCCAGGCAGTTGGCGCAATCGGTCAGGCGCGGGCGATCGAAGCCGACGACCATGGCCTGCTTGTTCACCATCCAGGCAAAGCTCTGGAAGATGCCGATGGCGCAGCCGTAGCGGCAGAACAGGTGGCGGGCGAAAAGAAATTCGAGGCTGAGCACGGTGGTCGCCGCCGCCAGGAAGATGACCTCACCGGGCAGCAGATCGAAGCTGGCCAGGCCGGCGTACACTTGGAATGGCGGCATCAGGTAGGTCAGGCCGACCACCGCCCAAGCGAAGGCGAAGCCGACGGCGGCGGGAACAACGAGCAGCCAGTAGCGCCGGTCGCGGGGCGAGGGCGTGCCGTCCGGCTCCCAGGGCGGCGTCTGCCTTTTTTCCCAGACCGAGTGCTTGCCGGTGGCGAAAAGCATCAGGCGGTTCATGGTTTCGACCACGGAAAAGTGCGGGCAGAGCCAGCCGCAATAGAGCCGGCCCCATTTCCAGGCGACCAGGATGATCAGCGCCAGCGTGCCGAGAATGGGCAAAAAAAGGAAAAAAATCAGGTTGACCGCAGCAGTCAGCGGATCGCCGGTGCCGGCGATCAGCTCATCGAGGCCGATGTGCCAGGGCTGGGTCAGGAAATAGGCGTGGCGGCGGGTCAGGTCGTAGCGGAACAGGTCGAAGATGGGCGTCACCGCGAACAGCGCGAAGAAGCCGATCTGGGCGGCGGCCCGCCAGAGTTGCAGGGCGGGCTTCTTCATGCGTCGCCATCGAGCCGCGGGCCGATGATCGGGAAACGCCAGACCTGGCCGCTCATCGCCTTGATCAGCGCGTACATGCCGAAGAGGACCAGCGTCGAGTGGATGCAGGTGAAGTAGAGGATCAGCGCGACCCAGGTGTATTCCCAGTCGAGCCCGCCGGCGAGCACGATGCCGGCGGCGAAGCAGACGATGAGCAGGCCGCCCCACAGGCTGACCAGGGTGGCCTGCTTGAGATGCTGGCGGGCGAGAGCCGGGGCGCTCTGCCGGAAATGCAACCACAGCCCGGCCAGGACGAGAAAGGCAAGGCCCGGCAGCAACAACAGGTTGATCAGGAACAGCGCTTCGGCGAGCACGGCCAGAGCCTGGCCGGGCTTTTCCTCGGTGTAGCCGAAGTCATCGTCCGAAGGTCGCATCGACGATTTCCATCAGGGCCGCGATGGTTTCCTCGTCGTCGGTCAGGGTCTCGACCAGCGAGGCGCGGCAGGCGGCGCTGACATCCATGCCGGCCTTGATCAGGGTGGCGGCATAGACCAGCAGGCGGGTGCTGACGACCTCTTCCAGGTCGCGATCCTTGAGGGCGCGGAAGGACTTGGCGATGCCGACCAGGCGCTTGGCGAGGTCGGCGTCGCAGCCGGTTTCGCCGATCAGGATGGACTGCTCGCGCTCGGCGCCGGGGAAGTCGAAGCGCATCGACACGAAGCGCTGGCGGGTCGACGGTTTCAAGCCCTTGAGCAGGTTCTGGTAGCCCGGGTTGTAGGAGACGACCAGCATGAAGTTGGGCGGTGCCTCGAGCAGTTCGCCGGTGCGCTCGATGGGCAGGATGCGGCGGTCGTCAGCCAGCGGGTGGAGGACGACGGTGGTGTCCTTGCGCGCCTCGACCACCTCGTCGAGGTAGCAGATGCCGCCTTCGCGCACGGCGCGGGTCAGCGGGCCATCGCACCAGTAGGTGCCCTGGTCGGAAATCAGGTGGCGGCCGACCAGATCGGCGGCGGTCAGGTCGTCATGGCAGGCAACGGTGTGCAGCGGCAGCTTGAGGCGGGCCGCCATGTGCGAAATGAAGCGGGTCTTGCCGCAGCCGGTCGGACCCTTGATGAGCAGGGGCAGGCGCTGGTGGAAAGCCTGCTCGAAAAGCGAAATTTCGTTGCCGGAAGGTTCGTAGAAAGGCAGTTCGGTCATTTGAGGGAAATCCAGTAAGCAAGCAGAATCAGGCTGGAGACGAGTATAAGCCAACCCTCGAGAAGCATTCGCCAGAGCAGGGGCGCCTCGCGCAATTCCATGAAATCGAGGATGACCAACCGTCCCTTGACGAAGGCGATGAGCAGCATGGCGACGATGGACCAGGTGCCGGCGGCGCCGACTTCACCCAGGTACCAGGTGATGCCGGTGGCCACGATGAGGACCAGCCAGGCCCGGTGGGCGGGGTTTTTCAAGGTATCGATCATCAGCGCATCACATAGACGAGCGGGAAGAGGATGATCCACAGCAGGTCGACCATGTGCCAGTAGGCGGCGCCGCTTTCCAGTCCGTGCGCGTCGTGGCTGCCGTACACGCCCTTGCGGGCCTGCACCCAGAGCACGGTCAGGATGACCATGCCGAGGATGACGTGCATGAAGTGGAAGAAGGTCAGCGAGATGTAGAACATGTAGAAAGTGTTGGTCGACATCGAGATGCCGGCGCCGAACTTGGCAGCGTATTCGAAGACCTTGACGACCAGGAAGCCGGCGCCGCACAGCCAGCCGAGCAGCAGGTGGCGGGCGATGGCTGGTCGGTTGTCGCGGTGGGCAGCCTGTACGGCGAGGACGACGAACCACGAGCCGGTGATCAGCAGCAGGGTGTTGAGGGCGCCGAGGTTGCGGTCCAGGGTCTGCTGGTATAGGTTGAATTCCTCGACGTGGCTGGCCCGGGCGAAGGCGTAGGCGGCGAAGAAGACGGCGAAGGCGAGCAGTTCGGCCAGGATGAAGAACCAGATGGCCAAGTCACCGGGCAGGCGGTGGGTGGCGGCCTGGGTAATCGCCTGGGAGGCGGCCTGGGTGGAACTGGAGGTAGTCATGCCGGCCATGGTACGGGCAATCGCTGCGGTAAACCTTGATGTGGCCCAAAAATGAAAAAGGCGCGGATCCGGAGATCCGCGCCTTGCCAGTGATGTGGCGGTTTAGCCTGTTATGCGGCTTCCTTCTCGTCGCCGCCGGCGAAGAAGCTGGCGATGTAGAGTATGAGGCCGATCAGGAAGGCGACGCCGGCCCATTCACGCATCCAGTAGAACAACTGGATCTTCTCCTGGGCAACCATGAAGGGCAGCGGCGTATCGGAGACGCGTTGCAGCCAGACCTGCAGGATGCCGGCAGCGGTCAGGAACAGGGTGATGAAGACCATGGCCACTGTCATCAGCCAGAACGACCACATTTCCAGCACTTGCGACTTGTTGCCGTTGGCAGCGCGGCCGCGCAGGATGGGCATGGCGTAGGAGATCATCATCAGGTTGACCATGGCGTAGGCGCCATAGAAAGCCATGTGGCCGTGGGCGGCGGTGATCTGCGTGCCGTGCGTGTAGTAGTTGACCGGAGCCAGGGTGTGCAGGAAGCCCCACACGCCAGCGCCCAGGAAAGCCATCACACCGGTACCCAGGGCCCACAGGACGGCAGCCTTGTTCGGGTGCTCGCGACGACGACGGTTGACCATGTTGAAGGCGAAGACGGTCATGGCGAAGAAGGGGATCGGCTCCAGTGCGGAGAAGATCGAACCCCACCACTGCCAGTATTCCGGCGTACCGATCCAGAAGTAGTGGTGACCGGTACCGATGATGCCGGTGATCAGCGTCAGGGTGACGATGACGTACAGCCACTTTTCGATCACTTCACGGTCAACACCGGTCGTCTTGATCAGTACGAAGGCCAGGAAGGAGCCGAGGATCAGTTCCCATACGCCTTCAACCCAGAGGTGCACCGTCCACCACCAGAAGAATTTGTCGAGAACGACGTTCACCGGGTTGTAGAAGGAGAACAGGAAGAAGACGGCGAGGCCCCACAGACCGAGCAGTAGCACGATCGAGATCGAGGTCTTCTTGCCCTTCAGCACCGTCATGGTGATGTTGAACAGGAAGGCCAGCGCGACGACGACGATACCCAGCTTGGTCGGCAGCGGCTGTTCGAGGAACTCGCGGCCCATCGTCTCGAGCAGGTTGTTGCCGGTCAGTTCGGCCAGCGTCGCATACGGCACGGCCAGGTAGCCGACGATGGTCAGCGCGCCGGCGACCAGGAATATCCAGAACAAGGCCAGCGCCAGTTTCGGGCTGAACAGTTCGGTCTCGGATTCTTCCGGGATCATGTAGTAGGCGCCGCCCATGAAGCCGAAGAGCAGCCAGACGATCAGCAGGTTGGTGTGGACCATGCGGGCCACGTTGAACGGAATGGCGGGGAACAGGAAGTCGCCGAGCACATACTGCAGGCCAAGAATCAGGCCGAACAGGATCTGACCGACAAACAGGCCGATTGCCGCGATGAAGTAGGGTTTTGCAACCGCTTGCGATTTATATTGCATGTTCAGTTTCTCCTCTCGATCAGCCTTGGTCGTTGGGCGGCCAGTTGGCATCGTTGATCGAATTGACGTGCTTCAGGAAGGCCACGATGGCGTTCAGCTGCTCGTCGGTGAAGTTGAACTGCGGCATGCTGCGGCGACCCGGGATGCCATCCTTCGGACGGGACTGGATGAAGGCCTTGACGCCTTCGTCGCCGTAACGAACGACCACGTTGCCCAGTTCGGGGGCAAAGTAGGCACCTTCACCCATCAGGGTGTGGCAACCGATACAGTTATTGACTTCCCAAAGCTTCTTGCCTTCGGCGATCTGCGGCGTGATGTTTTGCCGCATGTCGCGTTTCGGAAGTTGCGAATGGGTATCGAATGACAGCGCTAGGAACAACAGGAAGAAGAAGACGGTCCCCCCGTAGAAAATGTTCCGCGCCATCGATTTGGTGAAAGCGCCACTCATTGTTTTTCCCCCTTTCGGAAATTGTTTGGCGGGGCGATGGTAGTTCCGGGGTCGCGTCGCGGGCTTTGATGTTCGCTAAAAAAGCCGAATTACTTGGCGGGCCGGCTGATCGCGGCGGCGGTATACTGCCGGTTCCTTACGTTGAAAGCACCTCATGGCCCTAGCCAACGATACCGCCAGCATGGCGCTCTTTTGCGACTTCGAGAACATCGCCCTCGGCGTGCGCGATGCCCAGTACGAAAAATTCGACATCCGCCCGATCCTCGAACGGCTGCTCGCCAAGGGCAGCATTGTCGTCAAGAAGGCCTACTGCGACTGGGAACGCTACAAGGGCTTCAAGTCAGGCATGCACGAGGCCAATTTCGAGCTGATCGAAATCCCGCACGTCCGTCAGTCCGGCAAGAATTCGGCCGACATCCGCATGGTGGTCGACGCCCTCGACCTCTGCTATACCAAATCGCACGTGGACACCTTCGTGATCATCAGCGGTGATTCGGACTTCTCACCCCTCGTCTCCAAGCTGCGCGAGAACGCCAAGAAGGTCATCGGCGTCGGCGTCAAGCAGTCGTGCTCCGACCTGCTCATCACCAACTGCGACGAATTCATCTACTACGACGACCTGGTGCGCGACCGCGAGGCCAGCCGCTCGGCGCAGCGCCGCGAACGCGAGAAGCGTTCGCCGGAGGACGAAGCCAAGCGCCGTGAAAAGCTTGAGGAGCGCAAGGCCAAGGCGGTCGATCTGGTGTCGGCGACCTTCGTCGACCTCATTGCCGACCGCGGCGAAAGCGAGCGGATCTGGGCTTCCGTGCTCAAGGAAGTCGTCAAGCGGCGCAACCCCGGCTTCAACGAAAGCTATTTCGGCTTCCGTTCCTTCGGCAACCTGCTCGAAGAAGCGGCCAGCCGCGGCCTGCTCGGCTTCGGCCGCGACGACAAGGGTGCCTTCGTCTTCCGCGCCCAGGTCCGGCCGGCCGGCCTCGAGCCGGAAATCGGCGAATTGCCGGTGGCTGGCGAAAACGCTGTCGGCATCGAGAGCATGACCACTCCTGCGGTCGACGGCGAAAATCCGCCAAATCCGGAAAGCCCGGCCGAACAACCGGCCGCGCCGGCCGAGCCGGTTGCTGCTGGCGAGGCGGCAAGCAGCACACGCCGGCGCGGCGGTCGGCGCAGCCGCGGTGGCAAGGACAGGCAGTCGGCCGATGCGGTTGACGCCGCGGCGCCCGTCGACCTGCTGGCGGCTGAGGCCGGCCAGTCGGTGACGGCGCCCGAGGCGGTACCCGAGCCGGCAGCCGTTCCGGTTGCTGCCGCGCTAGCTGAGGCGGAAAAGGCCGAAGCCGAGGCCAAGCCGCGGCGTGCCCCGCGCCGCCCGCGCAAGGCAGCGAGCCCAGCCGAGCCGGTCGAGCCAGCAGCCGAGGCGGCAGCGCCGGCTGCGCCATCCGGCAACGAGGGCGAAGCAGCGGCTGCTGCGGCGCCGATCAAGGCAGCCAAGGCCAGGCGTCCGGCCCGCCCGGCCCGACCGCGCCAGGCGAAGGCGAGCGACGGCACGGCGTAGCCGGCGTTCAAGCAAAACGGGGCGGCGACAGCTGCCCCGTTTTACGTCGGGGTGTGGTTCAGATGACCAGCAGCAACTTGGCGCGCAGGCTTTCCGCCTGCCGCTTGCCTTCGCGCGACATGACGATGGCGTGGTACCACTCGTCGTAGTAGGTGCGCAATTCGTGGTGGCCAGGCGCCTGCTCGATGCGGTCGAGCAGCGAACTGGTGCCGAGCGCGCCGACGAAGGCGTTCAGGGTGTTGGTCATGAAATTGCGGGCCTGCTGCAGGCGGAGCGGGTCCGGACTGCCCGGCAGTTCGCCGAAGGCGGTGATCGGTGGCATCTGGGCCTGCGGCTCGGCGGCCTGGCCGGCGGCATTAGTCACGCTGCCCACTTCGATCAGCCCGGTTTCCTCGAGCAGCCCCAGGGTGTGCTGCAGGTCGTCGGTGAGCAGCATCTCACGCAACTCCTCGACGCTTCGCTTACCGTCGACCATGATCAATACGCGCCGCTGGCGAGGGGTCAGCCCCCCGGCCTTGGTGGCGATTTCGGCCTGCCCCTTCGGGGTCTTGGCGAAAACAACGCCCATTCTTGTCTCCGATTTTTGGTGTGTGTGGTGTTACGCAGGTTATTGTACTAAAAGAAAAAACCCGCCGAAAGGCGGGTTTTCCATGAGGCCGATGACGTCTGGATCAGGCGGCGGCCTGCACCGGAATCTGGTGGCCGCGGCGGACGATGCGGTTGTCGGCATCGACGTAGATCAGGTCCGGCTCGTGCTTGGCCAGTTCGACCTCGTTATAGACGGCGAAGGTGGCGATGATCAGGATGTCGCCCGGCGCCGCCCGGCGGGCCGCCGAACCGTTGACCGAGATGACGCCCGAGCCGCGTTCGGCGCGGATGGCGTAGGTCGTGAAACGCTCGCCGTTATTGACGTTCCAGATGTCGATCTGCTCGTATTCCTTGATGTTGGCCGCTTCCAGCAGGTCATCGTCGATCGCGCAGGAACCCTCGTAGTGCAGGTCGGCGTGGGTGGTCGTCACGCGGTGCAGCTTGGATTTCAGCATCGTTCTCTGCATGGTGTCACTCATCCAGACAGTTGGGGGAAGCGCATTGTAACGACAATAGCCACCCTGTCAATGGGCATAATTATGGATATTCCAGATGCGTCAAATCTCAATGTTATCAATGAGGCGCGTCGTTCCCAGGCGGCTGGCGGCAAGCACCACCAGCGGGGCGTTTACGCCTTTCGGCGTAGCCAGGTCCGACTGTTGTCGCACCGCAACATAATCGGTTTGCCACCCTGCTGCGGTCAACGCCGAAATCGCCTCTTTTTCGAGTTTGGCGGTGTCGGTTTCGCCGGCCCGGATGGCCGAACGGATGTCGTTGAGCAGGCGATAGAGGCGGGGCGCCTCGGCGCGCTCGGCCTGGCTCAGGTAGCCGTTGCGCGATGACAGGGCGAGGCCGTCCTCGGCGCGCACCGTCTCGCCGCCGATGATGGCGATGGGTAGGGCCAGCTGGTGCGTCATGTTGCGGATGACCATCAGCTGCTGGTAGTCCTTCTTGCCGAAGACGGCGACCTGCGGCTGGACGATGTTGAACAGCTTCAAGACGACGGTGGCGACGCCGCGGAAGTGGCCGGGCCGGAACTCGCCGTCGAGGATGTTCTGGATGGCCGGCGGCTCGACCGTGTATTCCTGCGGTTCCGGGTAAAGATCGGCCTCGGTCGGCGCGAACAGCACATCGACGCCGGCCGCCGCCAGCTTGTCGCAGTCGGCCTGGAAGGTGCGCGGGTATTTGTCGAAATCCTCGTTCGGGCCGAACTGCAGGCGATTGACGAAAATCGACGCGACCACCGTGTCGCCGTGGGCGCGCGCCTGTTCCATCAGGCTGATGTGGCCGGCGTGCAGGTTGCCCATGGTCGGCACGAAAACGATCCGGCCCCGCTGGTTCAGCGCGGCACGCAGGTCGGGGATGGCGGAATGGATTTGCATGGCTTTGAGGTGTGGGATTGAAACGCAGAGGCGCAGAGACGCGGAGAAAACCAAAAAATGCCTTACTCCGCGTCTCTGCGCCTCTGCGTCCGGATTTTAAGCCGAGTAAGTATGCTCGGGACCGGGATAGCTGCCGTCCTTGACGGCCGCGACGGCGCGGCCGGCGGCGTCGGCGATGCTGCTGGCGCCTTCCATGAAGTTCCTGACGAACTTGGCCTTCTTGCCGGGCGGGATGTCGAAGGCGTCGTGCACCACCATGACCTGGCCGGAGCAGTCGCGGCCGGCACCGATGCCGATGGTGATGATGTGCAGGCCAGCCGTCACTTCGGCGGCCAGCGCGGCGGGGATGGCTTCGAGGACGATCATCGTCGCGCCGGCGTTCTGCAGCGCCAGCGCGTCATCCTTCAAGCGCCTGGCCGCCGCCTCGCCCTTGCCCTGCACCTTGTAGCCGCCCAGGGCGTGCACCGACTGCGGCGTCAGGCCGATGTGGCCGCAGACCGGGATGCCGCGGCTGACCAGGAAGGTCACCGTCGGCGCCATTTCCTTGCCGCCTTCCAGCTTGACCATCTGGGCGCCCGCCGCCATCAGCGTCACGGCGTTGCGGAAGGCCTGTTCCGGCGATTCCTGGTAGCTGCCGAAAGGCATGTCGGCGATGACGAAGGGGCGGTCGCAGCCGCGCTTGACGGCAGCCGTGTGGTAGGCGATGTCGGTAATGGTGACCGGCAGCGTCGTGTCGTGGCCCTGGATGACATTGCCCAGCGAATCGCCGATGAGCAGCACTTCGACGCCGGCGCCATCGAGCAGGCGGGCAAAGCTGGCGTCATAGCAGGTGAACATGACGATCTTTTCACCGGCAGCGTACAGCTTGGTGAGGTCGCTCTGGGTCAGGCGGCGGGTGATGGTTTGGGCAGACATTCAAGTCCTGAAAACGAAATAGACGGCGCCTAGGATACACAGGGCGGCCCACAGGTAGTCAAGCTTCAGCGGCTGGCCCATGTAGAAAATGACGAAGGGCACGAAGACGCTGAGGGTGATCGCTTCCTGCAGGATCTTCAGCTGGCCGAGGTCGAGCTCGGTGTGGCCGATGCGGTTGGCGGGCACCTGCAGCAGGTATTCGAACAGCGCGATGCCCCAGGAAACCAGCGCGGCGATCCACCACGGCCGGTCGTTGAGGTTCTTCAGGTGGGCGTACCAGGCGAAGGTCATGAAGACGTTCGACAGGGTGAGCAGGCCGACCGTCTGCCAGATGACCGGCACGGAGTTCAGGAAATTCACAGCCTGACGATGCCCTGGTTGGCGACGGCGGGCAGCCAGGCGGCGACGCTGCCGCGCCCCGGCAACTGCAATTCGGGCGCGATCTCGGCCAGCGGCTGGAGGACGAAGGCGCGCAGGTGCAGGCGCGGATGAGGCAGGGTCAGGCGCGGCAGGTCGAGCTGCCGGTCATCGTAGAGGAGCAGGTCGAGATCCAGCGTGCGCGGGCCGTTGCGCGCGGCGCGGACGCGGCCGAAGGTCTGCTCGACGGCAAGCAGGGCATCGAGCAGGGCCTCGGGTTCGAGGCCGGTGGCCAGTTCGGCCGCGGCGTTGACGAATTCCGGCTGCTCGGTGATGCCGACCGGCGCCGTGCGGTAGAGCGACGAGCTGCGCACCAGGCGGCTGCCCGGCAGTTCGGCCAGCGCCGCAAATGCCGCCCGCACGGTGGACGCCGGGTCGCCCAGATTGGCCCCCAGCGCGATGTAGGCGGTGTGGATCATGGGTTGGCGGCGGAGTCGCTGCCGGTGCCGGCCGGCTTCTTCCGGCGCCGCCGGCGCTTCTTGTCGCCCGGCTGCTCGGGCAGCAGCATGGCCGCCCGTTCGTCGCCGTCGGCATTCTGGAAGCGGGTCCACCATTCGCCCACTTCCATGCCTATTTCGCCGGCCTGGGCGCGCAGCAGCAGGAAGTCGTAGCCGGCCCGGAAGCGCGGCTGCTCGAGCAGGGCGTAGGGGCGCTTGCCGGCCCGCTGTTCGAAGCGCGGCTGCAGCGACCAGATGTCCTTGATGTCGCCGGCGATGCGCCGGGTGATGGCGAGCTTTTCGGCCTGCACGTCGAGCACGGTGTCCATCGCCTGGTAGAGGGCGGGGATCTTCGCCCCGTTGCCGGCCTTGAGCTTTTCCCAGTGGGCCAGCACCTCGTGCCAGAGCAGGGTGGCGAACAGGAAGCCGGGCGAGGTGCCCTTGCCGCGGCGGATGCGGTCGTCGGTGTTGGCCAGCGCCAGCATGACGAATTTTTCGCCCATCGGCTGCTCGAGGATGACGTCGAGCAGCGGCAGCAGGCCATGGTGCAGGCCTTCGTCGCGCAACTGGGTGATGCATTTGACGGAATGGCCCGAGGTCAGCAGCTTGAGCATTTCGTCGAAAAGGCGGGCGGGCGGCACGTTTTCGAGGAGATCGGCCATTTCGCGGATCGGCTGGCGGGCATCCGGGTCGATGACCAGGCCGAGCTTGGCGGCGAGGCGGACGGCGCGCAGCATGCGCACCGGGTCCTCGCGGTAGCGGGCGCGCGGTTCGCCGATCATGCGCAGGGTCTTCTGCTTGAGGTCGCCGACGCCGTGGTGGTAGTCGATGATGGCCTCGGTGGCCGGGTCGTAGTACAGCGCGTTGGCCGTAAAGTCGCGGCGGGCAGCATCCTCGGCGTGGCTGCCGAAGACGTTGTCGTGCAGCACGCGGCCGTGTTCGTCGGTCTTCGTCTTCTCGTCGAGCAGGCCGCGGAAGGTGGTCACCTCCAGCGTCTCCTGGCCCATCATGACGTGCACGATCTGGAAGCGGCGGCCGATGATGCGGGCCCGGCGGAAGTAGCGGCGCACTTCTTCCGGCGTGGCGTCGGTGGCGACGTCGAAGTCCTTGGGGTCGGCGCCGATCAGCAGGTCGCGCACGGCGCCGCCGACGACGTAGGCCTTGTGGCCGTGCTGCTGCAGGGTCTCGCAGGTGCGCCGGCTGCCCGAGCTGAGGCGGTCGCGGGTGATGCCGTGGGTGGAGACGGGGATGACGGCCGGCTCGTGGTGGCTGGCCGTGGCTTTCTTGCCGCGGAAAACGCGGGAAATGAGTTTGCGGATCACGAATTACCGTTCAGAAGGCGCCAGCGGCGCAGCATGAAAAGTCCAAATTTTACTGCACATCGATGATTTTCAATCGGTTTTGCCGTCGATCGCATCAATCGAGCGCGAAGAACTCGCGGATCTTGCGGCCGATGGCGGCGCTGCCGGGGATGCTTTGCGGCGCTTCGTTGCGGCCCTCGTGATAGCCCCGTTCCAGTTCGGCGAAGCGCTGCAGCCGGCGCTCGAGGATCTGCGAGAGGCTGTCGGCCAGTTCCGGGCGCTGGCGGATGACCGACTGGAAGCCTTCCTTGTCCAGCCGGTAGGCCTCCATGTCGGTGCTGGCGATGACGGTAGCCCGGCGCGGCGCCCCGGTCATCAGGCCGATTTCGCCGAAGACGCTGCCCGGGCCGCGCTTCTCGAGCAGGCGGCGGGGGCCTTGCGGCGGCTGCCACCAGGCTTCGGCCTCGCCGCTGACGACGATGTACAGCCAGTGGGCGATGGCGCCCTGGCGGGTGATGACGTCGCCGCAGGCGAAGGGGGCGTTGGTCAGGTGCTCGGCGAGCTGGCGCTTCTCGTCGTCGGAGAGGCGGGCGAACAGCTCGATGCCGTTGATCGCCTGCAGCCGGCGGGCCATTTCGCGGCCCTGGACGGCTTCGCGATGGGCGACGCCTTCCTTGACCAGGTGGATGGTGTGGTCGTCGGTGGCGAGGCGGATGCCGTTGCGCTGCAGGGCGGCCAGGATGTGGGTGCGGACCGCGGAATCGGTCGGGTCGTCGAGGCGCGGGTTGAGCAGCCAGTAGCGCAGCACGTAGTGGGCGTAGCCAGGGCCGAAGGCCATCAGCACGCAACTCGGCGCCGGGGTGGCGGCGACGTTGGCGATGGCCGCGGCGGCGAGGTCGGTTTCGATCATCTCGATCAGGCGGCCGGGCGGCACGGCAAGGTCGATGTTGAAGTCGATGCTGCGCCGCCAGGCCGGCTGCTCGGCGTTCTTGTCGCAGAGGATGTAGTAGCGGCCCTTCATCAGCTGGCTGTTGGGGACCACGGCCTTCTCGCCGTTGCGGGTGACGATGGCGGTGTAGCGCCACTGGATGTCGGTGACCCGGCCGGAGAGGTCGTCGATCTTGATCCAGTCGCCGATCTCCAGCGAATTGTCCATCTGCAGCGCCAGGCCGCCGAGCAGGTTGCCCAGCGTGTCCTGCATCGAGATGGCGAGCACGGCGGTGAGGATGGCCGAGGTGGCGAACAGGTGGGTCAGCTCGACGCCGGCCACGTTGAGGCGGATGAAGCCCCAGCCGACGTAGCCGATGATGACCAGGATATCGGCCAGGATGCCCGAGATGCGCAGCTTGGCGCGGGGCAGGGCGACGTTGAAGAAGGCCAGCCCGGCGAAGCGGATGACGGCCAGGCCCTGGCCGAAGACGGCCAGCTGGCGCAGGCCGTTGGCGGCGGCATGGCCGGGCGCGTTGCCCGACATCAGCCCGGCCAGCAGGTCGCCGAGCAGGCAGGCGAGGAAGAAGACGCTGGTATTGACCAGCGAGCGGCGCAAGGCCTTGAGCGGCCCGAAAATGAAGACGAGCAAGGTGACGACGAGAATGATCGTCAGCGGTGCCTCCGGGCTCAGGTAGGGGATGTGGAGCACGGCTTCAGCGCAGGCTGAGGATGGTCCAGCCGTGCTCGGCGGCGTGGCGGCGCAGCTTGTCGTCGGGGTCCACCGCCACCGGCAGGCTGACCTTGCCCATCAGCGGCAGGTCGTTGTGCGAGTCGCTGTAGAAAGTGCTCTGCCCGAAGCTGCCCCACCACAGGCCGAGCGATTCCAGCCAGCTTTCGACGCGGGTGATCTTGCCGCCCTGGAAGGCCGGTGTGCCCTGCGGCTTTCCCGAAAATGCGCCGTTTTCCGGGTTGACCGCGGGAATCGTGCCGATCAGGTGGGGAATGCCCAGTTCGTGGGCGATCGGGCCGGTGACGAAGCTGTTGGTAGCGGTGACGATGGCGCACAGGTCGCCCGCCGCCAGGTGCCGGCCGACCAGCGCCCGGGCCTTGTCGCCGATGATCGGCCGGATGTGGCGGGCCATGTATTCGCCGTGCCAGGCATCGAGTTCGGCGCGCCCGTGGCGGGTCAGCGGGGCGAGCTGGAATTCGAGGAACTCGTGGATGTCCAGCGTGCCGGCCTTGTACTGCTCGTAGAACTGGATGTTCTTGGCTTCCTGCACCTCGCGGTCGACGACGCCGCGCGAAATCAGGAACTGCGCCCATTCGAAATCCGAGTCGCCGGAGAGCAGGGTGTTGTCGAGGTCGAAGAGGGCGAGATTCATCAGGCGTGTTCCAGGTTGAGCAGTTCGCGCAGCAGGGGCAGGGTCACCGGGCGCTTTTGTTCGAGGGTGTATTCGTCGAGGGCGACGACCAGCATGGCCAGCGTGCGCATGTCGCGCGAGGCGTGGCGCAGCAGGTAATTGAGGCAGTCGGGCGGCAGCTTGAGGGCGCGCTCGCCGGCCAGCGTGTTCAGCGCCGCCGCCTTCTCGGCGTCGCTCAGCGGCTGCAGGCGGTAGATCAGGCCGGAGCCGAGGCGGGTCCGCAAGTCCTCGCGCAGCGCCAGGTGGGCCGGCGGCTGGGCAGCGGCGGTAAGCAGGCGGCCGCCGGCCATCTTCAGGCGATTGAAATGGTTGAAGAGGGCGACCTGGCCGGTGGCGTCGAGCGCCTCGACGTCGTCCACGGCCAGTTCGGCGGGCTCGCCGACGCCCTTCAGCGACGGGTTGAGGCCGGCGTCGACGTAGGCGAAGGCGCTCGCCAGCAGCAGGTGCGAGCGGCCGCAGCCGGCCTCGCCATGCAGGCAGAAAGCGGTGGCGCCCAGCCCGCCGGCCAGCCATTCGGTCAGCGCGGCGACCGTTTCGGCATTGCCGCCGGCGACGAAATTGTCGAGGGTCGGCGGGCTTTCGGGCAGCAGGTCGAGAATCAGCTGGCGCATGGCGGGAGGCAATCGATCAGGGGCGATGATTCTAGCACCGCTGGTCTTACCGATCCGCCCCTCGATTGGCGTCCAGGGCGGGGCGCCTCGATGCCTTCCGGGTCCGGCGCGTGATCGAGGCGGAAAACTCGTCAATCAGAGCATCTTTTGGCCATCAAGGCAGTGCAGTTCGAGTTTTGTGCGTGGCGCGCAGACGCAAGGCAGGATGTTGCCGGGGGGAACTGCGAATTCGGGCGTGAGGAGCCATTCAACGTCGCCGGCCACCAGACCGAGCTGACACACGCCGCAACTGCCGGCACGGCACTCGGACGGCAGTTCGATGGCATTGGCTTCCAGCGTTGCGAGGAGAGTCGGCTCGCCCCGGCTCTGGCAGCGCTTTTCGCCGTCAGGCATGCGGCAGACGATTTCCAGGCTGGCCTGGTTGCTGGCTGTGCCCGGATTGAATACCTCCCAGTGAAGGCGCTCTGCTGCGACGCCCCGTGCCTGCAGGTCGGTACGCAGGGCGGCCAGCATGTCGTTGCCGGCGCACAAATAGTAGTCGGCCGCTGGCGCATCGGGTATTGCATCGACGATGGCGTGGCCGTCGAGGCGGCCCGAGCGGCCGGTCCAGTTGGCGTCCGGCCGCGAGACGACGGCGATGTAGCGGAACTGCGGGTGTTGCCTCGCCAGGGCCTCGAATTCCGCCCGGTAGAGCAGTTGTTCGGTGTGCCGGGCAGCGTGAAAGAGGGTGACGGGGCGGCCACCCGGCAGGGTGGCGTGCAGCATGGCCCGCATCGGGGTGATGCCGATGCCGCCGCCGATCAGGACCAGGGGTGCTGTCGCCGGTTCGACGACGAACTCGCCCTGCGGCCGGCTCAGGTTGAGGATCGTTCCCGCGAGTGCGTTGTTCCATAGCCACTGCGTCATGGCTCCTTTGCCTTCGCGCTTGATGCCAAGCTCGTAGTGCCCTGGCCGCGCTTGCCAGGCGGCCAGCGAATAAGCACGCCGGATCAGGCGACCAGCCTTGCCGGCTGGCGCTTCGAGCAGCACATGCTGCCCGGCGCTGAAGGCGGGCAAGCGGCCCGCCGTTGACGCCAGCGACAGGCACAGCAGTTCCCCGGTGACTTCATCGCGCCGGGTGATCCTCATGGGCAAGGTGCGGCGCCTGCGCTCGGCGGTACGTCGGGCCAGCAAGGCGCGCAGGCCGTCTACGGTCAGCCAGGCGATGAAAGCCAGAGAAACGAGGCCGACGACGGCGAGGGAGAGAACCGGCGCTGCTGCCATCGCTCAGGCCGTTGTCGCGGCTTTGCGCTTTTCTGCGCGCCACCACATGTATACGCCGGTCATCGCCAGCAGGCACATGGCCAGACCGATCAGGTCGATCCAGATCCATTCGCCGGTCTTGCCGAAAAAGGCCTGGCCGGTGTGCAGGTCCATGATCAGTTTGCCCAGTGTCATCGGCTTGTCATTGGTCACGCCGGGTGTGGCTTCGAGCGCAGCGCTCAGCACCGGGTCAGGCTTCCAGTTGCGGCCGTCGGTGCTGCTCAGCATCCCATTGTCCTTCATTGAGACGACGACCGAGCCGTCGCTGCGCGTGGCGGCGCTCCAGGCATCGCCCTTCATGGCTTTCTCCCAACGCCCCTCGCGCTCCAGCCAGATACCGTTCTTGGCTGCTGCAACGCGTCCGAAGCTGCCTTCGGCGAGTCCGCGTACCGGCATGCCGGCCAATTCGTCAACTGCGAGCAAGCGTCCATCGGCCAGACGGTACAAGCCTTCCTGCGCACCAAGCAAAACCACCCCGTCACGTGTCGTCAGCGCCGCTCGGGCTTCAAGCGGCTTGGCCTTGGCATCGCTCGCCTGGTAGCCGGGAAGCCATTTGGCGTTGACGGTGATGTCCTCGGTGCCCAGGGATTTTTTGTGGGCGATGAAAATGGCACTGGCGCCGACGATCAGGATCGGCAAGGCCAGGATGATGCTGGCCCAGGTGTGCCAACTGCGTGCTTTCAGATTGAGTTTCATGATCGACTCCTTGGGGTTACCACTTGCCTTCGAGGGCCAGGAACAGGCTGGCAAAGCTTGTTTCCCGGTCGTTTTCAAGGCGGCTCAACTGGCCGCTCGTATCGTATTCCTGCACGCTGTTGCGCCGTTCGGCCAGCGTCGCGTTCTGCAGCGTCAGGCGCAGGCTGAGTTGGCGGTCGAGGCGGTAGAGCGCGTAGAGGTCGAGTTGCCGGCGCACTCCCTGTTCCTGGCGGACGCGGGCGCTGCTTTCACGATCCATGGCTCCGACGTAGTTCAGGTTGCCGCCGATGCTCAGCGGCAGGCTGGCAAAATCGTAATCCAGCCCGAGATTAGCGCTCTTGCGCGGCCCTTCGCCGGCCCCCAGGCCGGCGACGCGTTCGGTCAGGCGGGTGTGCGTGTAGGAGAGGTTGGCGCGCAAGGTCAGGTCCGGCAAACCGAGGCCGACAAGTCGCCATTTGGCATCGGCGACGGCACCATGCAATTCGGCATCGCCGACGTTGTAGGGGCGTTCGATCCAGCGCCCGCCTTCGTCGGCGACGAGTTTCTGGACCAGATTCGAGATTTCCCGGTGGAACACCGAAACACCAATCGTGCCGGCTCGTTCGGGCAGGAAATGTTCGAAACCGAGATCGTAGGAAACGTTGCGCTCGACAGCCAGGTTCGGGTTGCCGGCCTTGTCCGGATTGGCCGAGGTGCTGCTGCCGGTCGACGTGCGAACCACAGGGCTGAGATCGCGAGCCTTGGGTGGTTTTGCGTGCATGGCGGCACTGGCGCGCAGGTTCCATTGCGGCGAAAGTTGCCACAGGTAATGCAGCGAAGGCTCGAAACCATCATGGGTTTGCTCGATGCGCGTCCCGACGCCATCGGTGATCGTGGTGCGCTGCAACTGCCAGCGCAGGCCGGGGGTCAGCGTCTGCTCCTCGCCCAGCTGCCATTCATCCTGTAGCCAGACGGCGAAGCGGTGGTCGTCGATATCGGCGCTGGTGTCGGCGGCATTCCCGGTGGCGGCACCGTTGGCCAGGCGTTCCTGGCGATCGGCGCTGCGCTTGCCGCGCCATTCGAGGGCTCCGGTCAGCAGATGCGCTTCGGCGACCAGTTGCTTGCCTTTCAGCAGGGCGGCGAGTTCGCGCTCGCTGCGCCGGGTGCTTTCGTCGCTGGTTGAGGTGAGCAGACCGGACGCGTCATGGCGCAAGACCTGCTTGTCTTTCCATTCCTGTTCGCCCTGCAGGGTCAGGCGGGCCAGCCATTCGCCGTTGCTCGGCTGGCCGCTGCGCCATTCGGCATTGATGCGGGCGCTGGCCCGCTGGCTTTCCTCGTTTTCCACATCGCGGCCGTTCGCCATCAGGCCGCTGCCGGCCACCGGGTCGGCATAACGCAGGCGGTCGATTTGCGCGTCCCGCCGGTTGTCCGTGAAGTTGATGAAGGCATTGGCGGCGAACTGTTGCCCGTTGCCCAGTTGCCAGTTGGCCCGCGGCATCAGCGCCAGGTTGTTGTCCCAGCCTTCCTCGCCGATGTGCTCGATCTGCCAGTCGCTGCGCTGGCCGCTGGCAAAGCGCTGGATGTCGGTGTCCACGCGGCCGACCTGCGGCTGAATATGCAGCGAGGTGCCGAGCAGGTAGCCGAAGTCGCCGTGGTTTTCGCCGTATTGCCCGTCGGCCCGCAAGGCCGTTTCGCTATCGATGCTGCCCACCGCCAGTTTGGCGTTGCGCGTCGCCCGGGGCGGCACATCGCGCAAGACCAGGTTGATGATGCCGCCCGGCCCGACGGCAGGAAACTCCGGCGTGTTGTTGCGGATGATCTCGACGCGCTCAAGCAGTTCGACCGGCAGGCGCAGCGCCGTGCCGAACGAGCGGTCGCCGCCGGGCAGCGGCTGGCCGTCGACGAGGATGGTCGGCATATGGCGGTCGGCTCCCTTGCCACGGCCGCGCCGGCTGTTCGGGTCCGGGAAATTGCCGGTGCCGGGCAGCTTGCGCAGCAAGTCGCCGATGCTCGGTACATCGAGGGTGTCGAGTTCATCCCGGTCGTAGACGATTTTGGCAGCCGAGGCGTTGCGGCGCAGTTCGGTGCCGGCGCTGCGCTGGGCGTGGACGGCCACTTCGCCGAGCACGGTTTCCTGGGCGGAGGCCGGGGTGCAGAACAGCAACAGGGCGCTGCCGACGAGCGGCAGCGCCTTGTGCTGTACGTTTCGGTGACTCAGGTGACGGGTTTTCAGAATCGGCTCTCGAAGGCAACCATGATCGTCGGGCGGGAATGCTCGACCTTGTCCTCTATGCTGGTGATCGCCCCGGCGGTATTGCGCTTGACCTTGTATTCGGCCTTGTCCACGCTCAGGACGTTGCGGGCAATGAGGCGGATCTCGGCCAGCGGGCTGAAGGACTTGCCAAGGTAGAGGTCGAGACCGGCGCGTGCGTTGAAGCGCTTGTCCTCGATTTCGGTGCCGTCGTCGTTCATCGCCATCGAGTTGAAGCTTGGCGTGTAATTGACCGAGAAGCCGGCAAAGGTGGCGGTCGGACGATGACGATAGTCGAGGCCGAGGTTGGTAATACGTCGTGGCATGTCCTTGACGCCGAGCTTGTCGCCGTTTGTCGTCTCGACCGTGCCGCGCAGTTCCGCGTGGTTGCCGACGACGTTCAGCACGTGGCCATGCTTTTCGTAGAGCGGGAAACGCCAGTCGATCTCGACGCCCCAGAAACGCGCATCACCGACGTTGTAGGGCCGCTTGACCCAGTTGCTTCCTTCCCATTTGGTGCGGTCCTCGATGTAGTCGCTGACCTGGCGGTCATAGAAGTTGATGCCGACGATGCCGCGATTGCCCCAGAAGAGTTTCTCGAAGCCGATTTCGAAGCCCTTGGCGCTCTCCGGCTTGAGGTTCGGGTTGCCGGCCGTGTCCGGTGTCGAGGAATTGGTGGCGCTACCCGAAACAGAGGTGACGAAGGGGTTGAGCTTGTCGAATTTTGGCAGCCTGAGGGTTTTGGCGTAGCTGGCGCGCAGGTTCAGGCTGCCCGTTACCGCCCAGCGGTAATGTACCGAGGGGTTGGTCGCACCATGCGTCGTGTCCGAATCGAAACCGGTTCCCTGCGCCTTGCGCTGCGTATTTTCGTAGCGGACGCCGGGCGTTATCCAGTGATTCCGGAACAGGCTGATCTCGTCCTGGACGTAGAAAATCGCCTTGTCTTCGGCAATGGTGTAGCTTTCCTTCGGCGAAGTCTTGACGGAATAGCCGGTCTGCACGCCGGCGGCGTTATAGGTCCATTCGTACTTGGGCTTGCTGGTGTCGAACTCAGGGAAGCGCATCTCGACGCCGCTGGAAACGCGATGCATGCCGGCCAGCGGGATCATCACACCGGCCCCAACATAATGGATGCGCTCGTCGATTTCTTCGTCTTCAGTCGCTATCTTGGTCCCGGTCCTTGCGCCCGCACTGTTATAGCTTGCCGTGGTGTCCTTCTTGTCCTTGGTGGCCCGCGTCTGCTGGGCAGCTGCCTTGGCGTACCAGGTTCCCCAGGACGTCACCCCATCGTAGCGCCCACCCAGGCGGGCGATCTGGTCGTCCTTGTTCTCGTTGACGGCCTTGCGCTCGTTGACGTAGGTGTTGTTGTCGACTGTGCTGCGCTCTTTCTTGTCCTCGGTGCCCTTCGAGATGAACGGGTCCAAGGTCAGACGGTCCTGGCCAAAGCGCCAGGTTAGCCGCGGGGTGAACAGGAATTCCGTCTTGTCGACCGGCTTCGGCTTGTATTCGTTCTTGATGCCGGTCACTGCGCCGCTACTGGCGTTGTAGCTCGTTGTCGTCTTGTCCTCAATGACATCTTCGGCACCCTTGGTGTAGGAAGCGGCGAGCAGCAGGTCGAAATTGTCCCAGCGCTTGCTGGTCTGGGCGATCAGGTCGCCGATGTCGAGGCCGCCGTTGCGGCCCAGGCCGATGCGGGTACGGGTGACTTCGTCGATGCGTTGCTTGAGCACGATGTTGACGATGCCGCCGACGTTGCCGGCGTCGTATTCGGCGCTCGGATTGCGGATGATCTCGATCCGCTCGATCATGTCGGCCGGCAGGCGGTCCACCTGCATCTGGCGATCCTTGGTCGCACCGGGCACCGGTTCGCCGTTGATCAGGAACTGCGTGTAACCCTTGTCCAGCCCCCGCATGCGGACATCCTTGCTGACGCCGGCCGGGCCGGTGAAGGACATGCCGGGCAGGCGCTTGAGCACGTCGCCGACCGACACGTCGCCGAAACGCTCGACTTCATCCTCGGCAATGACGATTTTCTGGATATAACTGTCCTTGCGCTCGACCTGCGCATCGCGCTGGTCGACGACGGTGATCGAGGCGAGGGTTTTTTCGCTGGTTGCACCTTGGGCCTGCGCTGCAAACGGCAGGCCAACGATGGCGCCGGCGATGATGGACAGCCCGAAGCCACCCTTGCTGGATAAATTGAATGCCACGGATTCCCCTTGATTTTCTGGTTGGCTTGGCTGGCTTGGGGGATACCTTGGCTGGCTGGGCAGGCTTTAGTCGTAACTTGGCGCAGATTGTAACAAAATATTATTGCAAATGATATAGATTCGCATTTCTAATTTTGGTGATGAGATGTTGCCGCGTGGGGTGTCGTGTTGTGGAGTCCTGGGGGCTAATCCGGCGTTCTCGATAGAGTTCCAACATTTCTCTTGGCGGACAGGGTGGAAGCTTCTTTCCTGCGTTCGCTTTCCTTGACATATCGTCTCTGTGCTGGACTTTTCCTTATACTTCGACAATACTCGAACTATGGAAACGCCAAACGCCGCTGAACTGCTCGCCGCCCTCGGTCATGAATCGCGCCTGGCCATCTTTCGCCTGCTGGTCGAGGCCGGGCCGGAGGGCGTCAATGCTTCGGCCATCGGCGAGCAGCTGGGCATGGCGCCGGCCACGTTGTCTTTCCATCTCGCCCACCTGAGCCGGGTCGGGCTGATCGCCGGCGAGCGCGAGAGCCGCTTCATCCACTACTCGGCCAACTACGCGACGATGGACGAGTTGATCGCCTTCCTTACTCGTAACTGCTGCCAGGGCACGGCCTGCCTGCCGCAAGCCGCGGCTTGCGACACCACCGCCAAGCGCCGCGCCAACCTCGAAAAGTCCCGACCATGAAGAAAACCGTCCTGGTGCTGTGCACCGGCAATTCCTGTCGCTCGCAGATGGGCGAAGCCATCCTCAACCACGACCTGGGCGGGCTGGTCCGTGCCGTGTCGGCCGGCACCGTGCCGCAGCCGAAGGTGGCCGACGGCGCCATCGCGGCGCTCAAGCTGGCCGGCATCGCGGTCGACGGCCTGCACCCCAAGCACGTCGACAGCCTGCTCGACACCGACATCGATCTCGTGGTCAGCGTCTGCGACAACGCCCGCGAGACCTGCCCGGTGTTCCCCCGGCCGGTCAAGCGCATTCACGTGTATTTCCACGACCCGCACGGCGAGCCGCTGGAAAGTTTTGTCGCCGTCCGCGACGACATCCGAAACCGGCTGGTGGCGGCCGTGCGCGCCGCGCTCGAACTGGAGGCCTGAGATGTCGGCATCCTGCGAAGCCACCGCCCGCCGCCCGGCCAGCGCCGACATGGGCTTTTTCGAACGCCACCTGACGGCCTGGGTGGCGCTCTGCATCGTCGCCGGCATTGCCTTCGGCCAGGCGGCGCCCGGCTTCTTCCAGGCGGTCGGCCGCCTGGAGCTGGCCCGGGTCAACCTGCCGGTCGGGCTGCTCATCTGGGTGATGATCATCCCCATGCTGCTCAAGGTCGATTTCGGCGCCATCCATGAAATGCGCCGGCATTACCGTGGCATCGCCGTCACCCTGTTCGTCAACTGGCTGGTCAAGCCGTTTTCGATGGCCTTCCTCGGCTGGCTGTTCATCCGCGTGCTGTTCGCTCCGCTGCTGCCGGCCGAGCAGCTGGACAGCTACGTCGCCGGGCTGATCCTGCTCGCCGCCGCGCCGTGCACGGCCATGGTCTTCGTGTGGAGCCGGCTGACCAACGGCCATCCGCTGTTCACGCTGTCGCAGGTGGCCATCAACGACCTCATCATGATTTTCGCCTTCGCGCCGCTGGTCGCCTTCCTGCTCGGCATTTCGGCGATCACCGTGCCCTGGGACACGCTGCTCACCTCGGTCGTGCTCTACATCGTGATCCCGGTGATCATCGCCCAGCTCTGGCGCAAAACCCTGCTGGCCCGGGGCCAGGCCCACTTCGCGGCGACCATGGCCAAGATCGGCTCGTGGTCGATCGGCGCCCTGCTGGCGACGCTGGTGCTGCTCTTCGCCTTCCAGGGCGAGGCCATCCTGCGCCAGCCGCTGGTCATCGCGCTGCTCGCCGTGCCCATCCTGATCCAGGTTTTCTTCAACTCGGCGCTGGCCTACTGGCTGAACCGGGCGGCCGGCGAGCAGCACGACGTGGCCTGCCCGTCGGCCCTGATCGGCGCCTCCAATTTCTTCGAGCTGGCGGTGGCGGCGGCGATCAGCCTGTTCGGTTTCGAATCGGGCGCGGCGCTGGCCACCGTGGTCGGCGTGCTGATCGAGGTGCCGGTGATGCTGCTCGTGGTGCGCGTGGTGAACGCCTCGAAGGGCTGGTACGAGCGCGCCTGACGAGGGGAGGAGAGCGCCATGCGAACGCTGGATGCCGGGCAAACAGGAAAGACGGTCAAGTACCTGGCGTTGCTCCTGCTGGTAGCGGCGCTGTGGTTCGCCGCCTACGGCCAGCTACTGCCGCTGGCCGACGCCCTGTTGGCGCTACTCGGCCTGACGCGGGCGACCCACCTCGGCGAGGCCGTCCATTTCTTCCTCTACGACACGCCTAAGGTGCTGCTGCTCCTGGCCGGCATCGTTTTCCTGATGGGCATCGTGCAGACCTTCTTCGCGCCGGAAGGTACCCGGGCGCTGCTCTCCGGCCGGCGGGCCGGGGTCGGCAACCTCCTCGCCGCGGCGCTCGGCGTCGTCACTCCCTTCTGCTCCTGCTCGGCGTCACCTTCTCCTTCCTGATCGCCGCGCCCATGGTCAATGAAATCGCCCTGGCCCTGCTCTTCGCGCTGTTCGGCTGGCAGGTGGCGCTGCTCTACCTCGGCCTCGGGCTGGCCGTTGCCATCGTCGCCGGCCTGGTCATCGGCCGCCTCGGCATGGAAAACCATCTGGAAGACTGGGTGCAGAAGATCCTCAACGGCCAGGGCGCCGCCTACGCCGGCGACGCGCTCGACTGGCCCGGCCGCCTGGCGGCGGGGACGGCTCATGTCCGCGACATCGTCGGCAAGGTCTGGCCCTACGTCATCGCCGGCATCGCCCTCGGGGCCGGCATCCACGGCTACGTGCCGGAAGACTTCATGGCCTCCTTCATGGGCCGGGATGTCTGGTGGGCGGTGCCGGCCGCCGTCGTCCTCGGCATCCCGATGTACACCAACGCCGCCGGCATCATCCCCATCGTCGAGGCGCTGATCGGCAAGGGCGCCGCGCTGGGCACCGTGCTCGCCTTCATGATGAGCGTCATCGCCCTCTCGGCGCCCGAGATGATCATCCTGCGCAAGGCGCTCAAGCCGCGGCTGATCGCCACCTTCGCCGGCATCGTCGGGGCCGGCATCCTGCTTGTCGGCTACGTCTTCAACCTGGTGCTGTAACAGCCTTTCGGAAAAAGGAGTTCGCCATGTACGTCAAGATCCTCGGCAGCGGTTGCGCCAAATGCAAGCAGCTCGAACAACTGGCCCGGGCCACCGTCGCCGAACTCGGTCTGGAAGCGCGCTTCGAGCACGTCACTGAAATGGAAAAGATCGTCGCCTACGGCGTCATGAGCACGCCGGCCCTGGTCGTCGATGAAGTGGTCAAGGTGGCCGGCCGCATTCCGGGCAAGGACGAACTGATCGGCTGGCTGCAGCCATGAAGCGGTCGGCCGGAAATTTCGTTTTTGGGCGATTTTTCCGGTCGACCGCGGCAATCGGCCGGGCTCAGTCGGCCAGTGCCGGGTAGTCGATATAGCCTTCGGCGCCGCCGCCATAGAGCTTGTCGGCCTGCAATTCGTTCAAGGGCGCCCCGTCGCGCAGGCGGCGGACGAGGTCGGGGTTGCTGATGAAGGGCCGGCCGAAGGCGACCAGGTCGGCCGTGCCATCGGCCACGGCTTGCTCGGCCAGCCGTTGCGAGTAGCCGTTGTTGACCATCCACGGGCCGGGGAAGGCGCGGTGCAGGGCATCGTAGTCGAAGGGCTTGCCGTCCGGCGTGCGCGTGCCGCCGGTCTCGCCTTCGATGACGTGCAGGTAGGCCAGGCCGAGTGGCGCCAGCTGCTCGACGACATGGCCGTAGAGGGCTTGCGGATTGCTGTCGAGGGGGGCGGTGAAGGTGGTCATCGGGCTGAGGCGGACGCCGGTGCGGCCGGCCCCGATTTCGCCGGCAACCGCCTGCATGACCTCGCCCAGCAGGCGGGCGCGGTTGGCGATGCTGCCGCCGTAGGGGCCCCTGCGGTCGTTGACGCTGTCGCGCAGGAACTGCTCAATCAGGTAGGTGTTGGCGGCGTGTACCTCGACACCGTCGAAGCCGGCGGCGATGGCGTTGCCGGCGGCACGGCGGTAATCGGCGATGAGGCCGGGGATTTCGTCGTCGGCCAGGGCGCGCGGCGTCGATACCGGAATGAATCCCTGGCTGGTGAAGGTCATCGCCTCGGCCTTGCGGGCCGTCGATGAAACCGGCGCGGCGCCGTCGGGCAGCAGCGAGGTGTGCGAGATGCGGCCGACGTGCCAGAGTTGCAGCACGATCTTGCCGCCCGCCGCATGCACGGCGTCGGTGACCTGGCGCCAGCCGGCAATCTGCTCGGCCGAATGGATGCCCGGGGTGTCGAGGTAGCCCTGGGCCATCGGGCTGATCTGGCTGGCCTCGGCGATGATCAGGCCGGCGCTGGCCCGCTGGCGGTAATACTCGACGGTAAGCGGCCCGGCGACATTGCCGGCGATGGCCCGGTTGCGCGTCAGCGGGGCCATGACGATGCGGTTGGCGAGGGCGATGTCGCCGATCTGGATGGGATCGAAGAGGGTGCGCATGGTGTTCTCCTTTATGTCGGGTTGATTGATTAGACCGGTCGGCTAGTTTGTCAGGTCAAAAAAAGGCCGCGTTGGCGGCGGCCGGGCAGGGTTTCGGGTCAGCGTGGCGCCAGCAGTTCGCGGGTGAAGCGCATGGCGTTTTCCAGGGCGGCGGTGTCGCGGTGCAGCTTGCCGAGCAGGCTGGCCCCCAGCCACATCTGGTACAGCGTGCGGGCCGTGGCCGGCGGATCGAGCGGCGGGATCGAGCCGTCGGCAAGGCCGGCCTGCAGGGCCTGGGCGATGCGGTCGACGACCTGGTCGGTGCCGTCGCGCAGGGCGATGCGCATGGCCTCGGAGAGGTCGGCAACCTCGCCGGCCAGCTTGACGACCAGGCATTTCTGCTCGCTGCAGGCGCCCAGCTGGTAGTCCAGCCAGCGCTGCCAGTAGGCCATCAGGCGCTGGTGGCCGGTGCCGGCATCGGCCGCGAGAAGCGTGTCGACCTCGGCCAGGTAGCGCTCGAAGTACTCCTGCAGCAAGGCCTCGCCGTACTGCTCCTTGGAGGCGAAGTAGTGGTAGAACGAACCCTTGGGAACGCCGGCCGAGGTCAGGATCTCGTTCAGGCCGACGCTGGCGAAACCCTTGCCGACGATGATGCGCTGGCCGGTTTCGAGCAGGTGCTGGCGGGTGTTGTCGTGACGCGTATTCATGGCCTTAGTTTGTCACCGATTAGACCAGTCGTCTAGTGGCTGGCCGAAGAAATTTTTGCGGCGGCGGGAAAGGCGGTGGGCCGGGAAGGCGGCGGGCCGGCAAGGTTGTGGAAAATTCGCCCGGCCCATGCAAAAAGGCGCCGTCCGGCTGGTCCGGATGGCGCCTTTCGGGCGGGGGCCGGGGGGCTTACTGCCAGCTGACCAGCCCGTAGTTCTTCTTGCCGCGGCGCAGGATGGTGAAGCGGCCGTAGAGGTGTTCTTCGGCGGTGAAGGCGTGGTCGAGGGCCTCGGCCTTGGCGCCGTTGATGCTGACGCTGCCGCTCTGGATGAAACCGCGCGCTTCCGATTTCGACTTGGCCAGGCCGGCGGCGGCGAGGGCGTCGATCAGGCTGGCGTTGGCCTTGTCGAGACGGACGCCGGGCATGCCGTCCTGGGCCAGCTGTTCGAGGTCGTTCTCGGTGAGGTCGGCGAGCTGGCCGGAGAACAGGGCCTCGGTGATGCGGCGGGCGGCGAGCAGGGCGACTTCGCCGTGCACCAGGCGGGTCGCTTCCTCGGCCAGGATGCGCTGGGCCTGCGGCTTGCCGCCACCGGCCTGGTCGGCGGCTTCGATCTCCTTGATGCGGTCGACCGGCAAAAAGGTGAAAAAGCGCAGGAACTTGTAGACGTCGGCATCGGCCGTGTTCAGCCAGAACTGGTAGAAGGCGTAGGGCGAGGTCTTCTTGGGGTCGAGCCAGATGGCGCCCGATTCGGTCTTGCCGAACTTGGTGCCGTCGGCCTTGGTGATCAGCGGCAGGGTCAGGCCGTAGACCTGGGTGTGGTGCAGGCGGCGCGTCAGGTCGGTGCCGGCGACGATGTTGCCCCACTGGTCGGAGCCGCCGATCTGCAGCAGGCAGCCGTGGCGCTTGTAGAGCTCGGCGAAGTCGTAGCCCTGCAACAGGCTGTAGGAGAACTCGGTGTAGGAAATGCCCTGGTCCTCGCGCTGCAGGCGCTGCTGCACCGATTCCTTCTTGATCATGGCATTGACCGAGAAATGCTTGCCGATGTCGCGCATGAATTCGAGGCAGTTCATGCCGCCGAACCAGTCGTAGTTGTTGGCCATGATGGCGGCGTTGGCGCCGTCGAAACTGAGGAAGGGTTCGACCTGGCCGCGGATCTTGTCCACCCAGCTGGCGATGACGTCCGGCGTGTTGAGCTTGCGCTCGGTGGCCTTGAAGCTGGGGTCGCCGATCATGCCGGTGGCGCCGCCGACCAGGGCGATGGGCTGGTGGCCGGCCTGCTGGAAGCGCTTGAGGATGAGTACCGGCACCAGGTGGCCGAGGTGCAGGCTGTCGGCGGTCGGGTCGAAGCCGCAATAGAGCGTCACCGAGGCCTCGGTCAGCAGCTTGTCGAGCGCGGCGGCGTCGGTGATCTGGGCGATCAGGCCGCGATCCTGCAGATCCTGGATGAGGGGGGACTGGTACATGGCGCTTTCTCCACGGGCGGCGCGCGCGAAACCGGCGCCAAAAAAATCGGACCGGCGATTTTAGCAGAGCGCCGCCGCTCCGGCCGCCGCCGGGCGCGCCGGAAGGCGACCGGAAATTGCGATTTTGGCCGTTTTTTGCCGTCGACCGCGGCAGTGGCCCCGCTTCCTGCCGCCGCCCTCAGCCGGCCAGCAGTTCCAGCCGCCGGGTGCGCCAGTCGAGCACGGCGGTGCGCGAGATCATGCGGCCGGCGATGGCCGGCGCCCGTTCGGCGATGACCTGGGCGGCGAAGCCGGCCATGAAGCGCGCCTTCATCTCGGCGCGCGCCTTGTCGCTGCCGATCTCCTCGTAGGGCGAGGAGGCGAGCAGCAGGAAGCCGTCGTCGGGAATGCGCCCGGCCTGCATGTTGCTGGCGATGATGGCGGCCGCCTTGCCGATCGGGTCGGCCAGCTGCGGGCTGTAGGGGCCGACGATCAGCGCCAGGTTGGGCATGTGCACGAAATCGAAGCCGCGGCCGAGGCAGATGATCCACTCGCGGTGCTCGGTGTCCAGCGTGCGCACGCTTTGCCGGACGGCGGCGATGTGGCGCAGGTTGCCGGTGAGCAGCGGCAGCAGGTCGCCGCGCATCTGCTCCGGCATGTCCGGGCAGAGGGCGGCCAGGCGGGCCGGCAGCAGGGCGTGGTCGGCCGCCGTGACGGTAGACAGGTCGAGCCTCTGGCCGGCCTTTTCGCCGTGCACGATCAGTGCATCCTCGTCGGTCTCGAAGCCGCAGATCAGCGGATAGACGCTGCGGTGGCCGAGGCCGAAGACGGTCTCGATCTGCCGGCGCAGCGCTTCGGTGGCGGCTAGCGCGGCGGCCGTGTCGTAGTTGAAGCCGGCGCAGCCGCGCTGCGGGTCGCCGCGCGAAAAGTGGTAGGTGGCGAGCAGCAGCACGCGGCGGCCGTCGGCGATCTGGCGGTGCACGTGGTGGGCGAGCACCTCGCCGAGGTGCGGCCAGCCGAGGTCGAACATGCCGCCGAGGTTGCGGAAGGGCTGGATGATGCCGGGCGGCGTGCCGGTCGCCACCGGGATGTTGATGCGACCGTCCATGCACTTGAGGACGGCAATGGCCGTCGGGTGCTGCGCCTGGTAGCGCTGGCGGGCCAGCGTCGCCTCCGGGCTGGCGTATTCGTCGGCGTGGCGCGCGGCGTGGCCGAACAGCCAGTCGACGCGCTCGGCAATCGGTCCCAGGTGCATGCCCATCGTGTGCTCCCCCCTTGTCGCTGCATCTTAGGGCGAGGCGGCGGGCTTCGGCAACGGGGGCGCGGCTATTTCTGGTGCCGGCCGCCGGCTACCCCCGGCTGCGCCATGGCGCATCGGCGAAGCGCTCGACCAGGAAATCGACCATGGCCCGCACCTTGGGCGACAGGTGGCGGCCGCTCGGGTAGGTGGCGTAGAGCGGCACCGGCTCGACATGGTGCCAGTCGGTCAGGATGGGCACCAGTTCGCCGCGCTGGATGGCGTCGCCGACGATGACGTCGGTCAGCCGGGTGATGCCGACGCCGGCCACGGCCAGCTGCACCACCGTCTCGGCGTTGTTGGCGACGACGTTGCCGTCGATGTGCACGACGCGGATGCCCTCGTCGGTGTCAAAGGGCCAGCGGCGCAGCACCGGCAGGCTGGTGATCCACAGGCAGTTGTGGTGGTGGAGCTCGTCCGGCGTGGCCGGCGTGCCGTGCCTGGCCAGGTAGGCGGGGGCGGCGCAGATGACGCGCTGCAGGTTGCAGATGCGGCGGGCGACCAGCGACGACTCGTCGAGCGGGCCGATGCGGATGGCCAGGTCGATGCCTTCCTCGACGGCGCTCGGCGGCTGGTCGCTGATCGTGATGTCGAGCTCGACCCCCGGGTGTTGCTCGAGGAAATGCGGAATGGCCGGGGCCAGCTGGTGCATGCCGAACGCCGAGCCGCAATGCAGGCGGAGCAGGCCGCGCGGGCGGCTAGCCGACTGCGTCACTTCGGCTTCCGCCTCGGCCATGTCGGCCAGGATGCGGCGGGCCCGCAGGTAGAAGGCCTCGCCCTCCGGGGTCAGGTGCAGGCGGCGGGTGGTTCGCTGCAGCAGGCGGGCGCCCAGCCTGTCCTCGAGCCGGGTGACCAGCTTGGAAAGGGCCGACGGCGTCAGGTCCAGTTCGCGCGCCGCCGACGAGAAACTGCCGGCATCGACGGCGCAGACGAAGGCGGTCATTTGGGCGGAGCGATCCATGGCCGGATTATGGACGAAAATTCACAAATGTTGTTCCGACGATGGTGATTGTTATCCGATTGGCGCCCAATTACAGTTCGGCTCGTGCAATATTGCACCGCAGCAGGAGCCAGCCATGAACCGCATCGCCCCCAACCCCACCGCCTCCAACTCAATTGATATCGCGGCCATAGAACGCCACGCCCGCGCCCTGCGCGCCCAGGAAATCCAGCGGCTGCAAGGACTGTTCGCCGAGCGCCTCAGCCTCTATGCCGTGCTGCTCGGCCACAGCCTGCTCGGCGCGCTCGGCTTTGTCGGCGAAGCGCTGCGTCCGGCCTTTTCCTGGAATCCGCAGGCGCTGACCGGGAAAATCAGGCCGGCCATCGGCGTTAGCCTGAATCGCCTGGCTCGCCGCCTGTTCGCCTGGAATCCGCGGGTCGGCCGCTCCTGCTGAGTCGCCACGCCCACCGCCGGCCGGGCAACCGGCCGGCGGCATGGCCAGGCGGGAAGGCCGGTTAGGGCGGCAGGGCGGTTTCGGGTAAAATCCCGGTTTTTTCCCGCGGCGTATCCGCCTTCGCCGCCACCGGCCCAGACCTGACCATGACCCAGACTACTTCCCTCTCCTACCGTGATGCCGGCGTCGATATCGATGCCGGCGACGCCCTCGTCGAACGCATCAAGCCGCTCGCCCGAAAGACGCTGCGTGACGGCGTGCTCGGCGGCATCGGCGGCTTCGGTGCGCTGTTCGAGGTGCCCAAGCGCTACCAGGAGCCGGTGCTGGTGTCCGGCACCGACGGCGTCGGCACCAAGCTGCGCCTGGCCTTCGACCTCAACCGCCACGACACGGTCGGCCAGGATCTGGTCGCCATGAGCGTCAATGACATCCTCGTCCTCGGCGCCGAGTCGCTGTTCTTCCTCGACTACTTCGCCTGCGGCAAGCTCGACGTCGATACCGCGGCAGCCGTTGTCGGCGGCATCGCCAAGGGCTGCGAACTGGCCGGCTGTGCGCTGATCGGCGGCGAAACGGCCGAGATGCCCGGCATGTACCCGGCCGGCGAATACGACCTGGCCGGCTTCGCCGTCGGTGTCGTCGAGAAGTCCAAGGCCATCGACGGCAAGGCCATCGCCGCGGGCGACGTCGTGCTCGGCCTGGCTTCCTCGGGTGCACACTCCAACGGCTACTCGCTGGTCCGCAAGATCATCGAGCGCTCGCAGCCGGACATGAACGCCAAATTCGATGGCGAGCGCACGCTGGCCGACGTCGTCATGGCGCCGACCCGCATCTACGTCAAGCAGGTGCTGGCCACCATGCAGAAGGTGACGATCAAGGGCATGGCCCACATCACCGGCGGCGGCCTGCTCGAGAACGTGCCGCGCGTGTTGCCGGAAAACGTCGTCGCCGAGCTGCAGAAAGCCGCCTGGCCGCGTCCCAAGCTGTTCGACTGGATGCAGGCCGAGGGCAATGTCGCCGAAAACGAAATGCACCGCGTCTTCAACTGCGGCATCGGCCTCGTCGTCGTCGTCGCCGCCGCCGATGCCGATGCCGCCGAAGCCGAGCTCAAGGCCCAGGGCGAAGCCGTCTATCGCATCGGCCACATTCGCGCCCGCCTGGGCGACGAAGCCCAGACGCTGGTTGTCTAAACTTCGCCACCGGGCCGCCGCCCTGGCGTGCGGCCTGTTGTTGCTGACGCCGATTGCCGCCACGGCAGCCGGCCAGCCGGCCACTGCCAAAAAGACGGCGGTCGGCAAAACGCCCCAAGCCGTCAAATCGACAAAAGCCGGCAAGGCGGCCAAGGCCGGCAAGCCGGGTCGCCGGGCAACTGCGGCCGCCGATCAGGTCGGGCCGGCCGAACTGATCGAAGCGGACAGCGTCGGCCTGCGCGGCCAGGCCAGTTTCTACGGCCACGGCTTCAGCGGCCGCAAGACGGCGACCGGCGAAATCTTCGACGTCCGGCAATTCACCGCGGCCAGCAATCGCTACCCGCTCGACACGCTGGTCGCCGTGCACCGGCTGGACAACGACCGCTGTGCCATCGTCAAGGTCAACGACCGCATGCACGGCAAGCACCGCCGTCGGGTCATCGACGTCTCGCGCGGTGCCGCCGAATATCTCGACATGATCCGGGCCGGCGTCGTCATGGTCCGGGTGGCGGCGCTGCCCAAGGGGGCGGCGCCGGGCGATGCCGGCAGCTGCCGCTCGGCAGTCGACGCGGCGGACGAGCGGCCGCCGCCCGGGGATTTTTCACTGTCCCGCGGTCAACCTGAAAAAACGCCCGAAATCGAAATCCGCCCGGCCGACTGAAAGCCGTTTCAACGAAAAATCAAGGCCGACCCCTAGTCGCCTCGTCCCGCCGTTCAGTTGCTCCGCTGGCCGAGGAAGGCGTCCACGCGGCCGGCTACCCGGTCGGCCAGCGTCGGGTCCAGGCAATCGAAGATTTCGGCGTCGAAGGAATTGCCCAGCCAGGTGATCTGCCGCTTGGCCAGCTGCCGGGTGGCGAAGACGCCGCGGTCGCGCATCTCGCCCGGCGGCAGCAGGCCGTCCTGGGCTTCCCATACCTGGCGGTAGCCGACGCAGCGCATCGACGGCAGGTTCAGGCTCAGCCGGTATTTGCGGCGCAGGGCGTGCACCTCGTCGTCCAGCCCGGCCCGCAGCATGTCGTCGAATCGCTGTTCGATGCGCCGGTGCAGCACGGCGCGGTCGGAGGGCAGCAGGCCGATCTGCAGGAAATCGTAGGGCGGCGCCTGGCGCTGGCTCTCAGCCAGCAGTTCGGACATCGGCCGGCCGCTCAGCCGGCAGATTTCCAGGGCGCGCTGCAGGCGCTGGCTGTCGGTAGTGTGCAGGCGAGCGGCGGTGGCCGGGTCGAGCTCGGCCAGCTTGGCGTGCATGGCCGGCCAGCCGCGGGCCGCCGCCTCGGCGTCGATCTCGGCGCGCAGCGCGGCGTCGGCCTGCGGCAGTTCGGCCAGGCCGTGGAGCAGGGCGCGGAAATAGAGCATGGTGCCGCCGACCAGCAGCGGCACGCGGCCGGCCGCCGTCGCCTCGGCCATGGCGGCCAGCGCGTCGGCGCGGAACTTGGCCGCCGAGTAGCTTTCCTCGGGCGATATCAGGTCGATCAGGCGGTGCGGGTAGCGGGCCAGCGTGGCGCGGTCGGGCTTGGCGGTGCCGACGTCCATGTCGCGGAAGACCTGGGCCGAGTCGACGCTGATCAGCTCGACCGGCAAGCGGTCGGCCAGCGCCATGGCCACCGCCGTCTTGCCGGAGGCGGTCGGACCCATGACGAGGAGGGCGGGGGGCAGGGTTTGCATGGCGGCGAATGCTATCACGGCGGCGCGGGCGGGCCGGGGCGGCGGGCCGCTGGCAAAGGCGTCCGATTTGCGTTGAAATTCACGAAAGATGCCGTTCCGGCGGCCGTTTCCAGCCTCCTGCCCAATTTTTAGCCCCTATAATGGTCCGCCAACGGGCGGCATCGCGGAATTACGGTGGCCGCGGCCATGCCGGGTGCTGCCCATGTTCTGTCATCGATCGGGAAGGACCGGCATCCGCGCATGAAAGTGACCAAAATCCTTGTCGCCACCCTGGCCATCGTCGTCGCGCTAGCCATCGGCGGGCTGATCTTCATCAGCAACCAGTTCGACGCGGCCCGCCTCAAGGCGGAGGCGATCAAGGCGGTGCACGAGAAAACCGGGCGCACGCTGAAAATCGACGGCGACCTGGCGCTCGCCTTCTGGCCCAGCCTGGGCGTCAGTGTCGGCCAGGTGGCGTTGAGCGAGCGGGGCAGCGAGCAGCCCTTCGCGGCGCTCAGCGAGGCCCGGGTGTCGGTCGCCCTGTGGCCGCTGCTGTCGCGCCAGGTCCAGGTCAACGGCGTGCATCTGAAGGGCTTGCAGGCGACGCTGATCCGCCGGAAAGACGGCTCGCTCAACATCGCCGACCTGCTGGTCGACCCGGCGGCCGACGATACCAAGGCGTCCGCCAAGAAAGAGGCGGCGGCCAGCCAGCCGCTGGTTGTCGACATCGCCGGCATCAGCGTCGCCGACGCCGCCTTCACCTGGCGCGACGAGCAGACCGGCGGCAAGGCGAGCATCGCCGGGCTGCAGTTGAAGACCGGGCGGATCAGCCTGGATGCGGCCCAACGCCATTATTCGGTGGACGACCTGTCGCTCGCCCTCAAGGGCATTCGCGACAGCGACGACGGCGACGAGCGCTTCGAGGTCCAGTTCGAGGTGCCGGCCCTGGCGCTCACCCCGACGACGCTGGCCTCGGCCGGCGTCAAGCTGTCCACGGTGCAGGCCAGCGCCCATCGCTACATCAAGTCGCGGGTCGCGCTGGCCAAGTTCGACGAAAAGTCGCCGGGCGACCTGGCCTTCGAATTCGAGGCCTTCGACAACGAACTGAAGGCCAAGGGCCAGCTCAACAGCCGGCTTGCCGCCGACCGCGGCGGCCTGATCCTCAGCCTCGACCAGTTGCAGGGCAAGGTCGAGCTGCAACACCCCGAACTGCCCGGCAAGGGCCTCAAGCTCGCCGTCGATGGCGCTGTGCACGCCAATCTGGCCGGGCCGTCGGTAGACGGCAAGCTGGCCGCCGCCTTCGACGAGACCAAGGCCCGCCTCGACTTCGCCGTACCGACCTTCTCGCCGCTGGCGGTGAGCGCCGACCTCGACATCGACCGCCTGAACGTCGACCGCTACCTGCCGGCCGCCAAACCGGCGGCCGACTTGCCGCCGGGCAAGGCCGCCAAGCCGGCCGGCGAAGCGGCCGAGAAGGTGCCGAAGAATGCTCCGAAGCCGATCGACCTGGCCTGGCTCGACAACCTCAAGCTGAAGGCCGGCTTGCGGGTCGGCGAACTGCAGGTCAAGAAGCTGCGCCTGAGCGAATTGAAGGCGCCGATTTCGGCCGGCCAGGGCCGGCTGGCCGTGGCGCCGATCTCGGCCGCCCTCTACGGCGGCAAGCTGGAAGGCGGGCTGGCGTTGGCCGCCGAGGGCAATGCGCTGAGCGTCAAGCAGCGCCTGAGTGGCGTCGATCTCGGCGCCCTGCTCAAGGACGCGGTGGACAGCGACCTGATCGAAGGCCGCGGCAAGGTGGCGGTCGACCTGACGACCAGCGGCGCCACCGTCGACGATCTCAAGGCCCGGCTGGCCGGCACGGCGCAACTGGCCATCGACGGCGGGGCGATTCGCGGTATCGACCTCGGGCGGACGGCCGCCGAACTGCAGGCCCTGTTCGGCAAGCAGGGCGCCGCGCCGGCCGCCGGCGGCAGCGAGGGGAAGACCGAGTTCGCCAAGCTGACGGCCAGCTTCGCGGTGGCCGACGGCATCGCCCACAACGACGACCTGCTCGCCACCTCGCCGCTGCTGAATCTGCAGGGCAGCGGCGACATCAACGTGCGCGACAACCGCATCGACTACCTGCTCAAGGCGGTGCCGGTAAGCAAGGCCAAGACCGGCAAGCGGCGCAAGGCCATCGACCGCCTCAAGGAGGCCGGCGTCCCGGTCCGCCTGAGCGGCCGGCTCGACCGGCCGCAGTGGGTGATCGACCAGGGCAGCGTGCTCGGCGAGGCGACCGCCATCGGCCTCGAGAAATTGCAGCAGAAGGCCGAGGAAAAGCTCGGCGAAAAGCTCGACGAAAAGGTCGGCGAGAAAATCACCGATACGCTGAAGGGCCTGTTCGGGCGCTGAGCCGGCCTCGCGGCGGGCGGCAAATCGTCCGCCTCTCCGGCGGTCGGCCGCAAAGATCAAGCCGGCAGTCATTGACCCCGGCTCCGTTCGGGCTGAGCCCGTCGAAGCCCCGGATGCGCCGCCCTTCGACGGGCTCGGGGCGAAAGGGAATTTGGCTGCCGGCTTAACGACGGCACCGATCGGCATGCCGGGCAGCCCCCGCGGCCGACGGTTCGCCGCCGGCCGCGATGCTGGCACAATGAAGGCCGCACCATCGACCATCGACCATCGACAACCGCCCGTCGGGGACATCATGACCAAGGAAGAAATCGCCCGCCTCGCCCACGAAGTCAATCGCGCCTACTGCGAGGCGCTGGGCGACTTCAGCCAGCTGCCCTGGGAAGAGGCGCCGGCCTGGCAGCGGGAGAGTGCGTTGCACGTCGTCGCCATGCACCTGGCCGATCCGGCGGCCGGCCCGCAGGCCAGCCACCAGGCGTGGATGGCGCAGAAGCTGGCCGAGGGCTGGAAGTGCGGGCCGGTGAAGGATCCCGCCAACAAGGAGCACCCCTGCCTGGTGCCCTTCGCGCAGCTGCCGCGCGAGCAGCAGGTCAAGGACTACCTGTTCCGTGGTGTCGTCCGCGCCTTGGCCGACGGCGTAACGCCAGACTGAGGCTGGTCGGCCGGGCATCGCTGCGGTCGACGGCAAATTCGGGCGAAAATCGCAGTCGCCCGGCCGCGCCGCCGGCCCTTCAGTTGGCCGTCAGTTTGCCTTCAGCCAGCCCTTCGGCCCGCCTTCAGCCGGCCGTTTCCCGGCGTTGCCGATGGCGCCACCAGAGCAGGCCCTCGCCGCCGGCGTAGAGGGCGAGCAGGGTGAGCACCACGCCGCGGGCCAGCCCGAGCTGGTTGGCGGCTTCCGGGGCGAGGCTGGCGACGCCGTACTTGGCGGCCAGCACGGCGACCGGCACGGCGATGACGGCGCGCAGCACGACGCGCCGCCACGGGTAGGGCCGGCCGATGGCGTCGGCCAGCCGGTCGCAATCGCCGGCCCAGGCTTCGTCGCGCAGGTTGAGCGCCTGGTGGCGGACGAGCCGGCGCAGATCTTCGGGCAGGGCGTCGGCGGCGGGCAGCACGGCGCCGTTGAGGAGGACCGGGATGACCCGCTTGCCGAGGCGCAGCGCCGTGGCGATTTCGAGCCGCACGAAATCCGGGTCCGGGCGGTCCAGGCGGGCTTGCAGTTCGGCCAGCCAGTGCTTGCCGATCAGTACGACCAAGGCTTCGCTACCGGCCAGTTCGCGCTGCAGCACGGCCGCGAAATCCTCGCCGGGGCGGATGTCGTCGGCGTCGCGAAAGGCGCAGGCGGCGCCCAGCAGCTTTTCCAGTGATTCGGCCAGGCGCCCGGCCTCGCCGGTGGTGTCGGCCCGCCGGTAGCTGATGAAGAGGCGGTTGGCCATGCTCGCTCAGTCTCCGCTCAAAGAATGCTCAACGGGTCCCACAGGCCGCCCTTGTCGAGATGGATCTCGCCGGAGACGGCGCTCGGCAGCACCGTTTCGGCCGGCCCCGAGGCGCCCTTGCGGAATTCGTAGATCAGCGCGTGGGCGCGGTAGTTGGCGCCGTAGGGCAGGTTGCCGATGGCGGCCGGCAGTGCGCTGGCGCCGGAACCCGCCCAGGCCATGATCTGCGCCTCGCTGGGGGTGGCAGCCGACTGCGTCCACGGGGCATCGGTGACGACGAAGACGATCGCCCGGTAGATGCCGGCCGGGGCGCGGGCCAGCGCCTGGATGAAGGCGAGCAGGCTGAGGTTGCCGAGGCGCGGCGTGCCGACCCGCCAGCGATCCTCGCCGGGCAGCGGCGTGCCGTCGGGGCGGATGTGCTCGAACTGGGCGGCCAGCGCGAAGCCGCGCGGCACGCTGTAGTAGCTGCGCTGCTGGTAGCCGGCCAGCTTCATGGCCTTTTCGAACTTGTCGGCGACATCGGCCAGGGTCGGCGCCGGGCCGGTGCGCAGCCACTTGTCGGGAATCGCCTCCTGGGCCGAGGCCTTGGGCGGCGGCCAGTCGAAGGCGGCGATGGCCGGCGGCGGCTGGCTGGCCGTGGTCGGCGGCGGGTTGCCAGCGGTTTCCGGTGCGGGGTCGGCGGCCGCAGCCGGGGGGCGGGCGGGAGCCGCTTCGGGAGCCGGGCGAGGCACCGGCGCCGGCTTGGCGCTGTACTTGGGCGGTGGCCGCGTACTGCTGCCGTTGGCCGCAGCCGGTGGCCGGGCGATGGGTGGCCACGGGGCTTCGACGCCGGCCTGGTTTTGCTGCTGGTACTCGTAGTGCGGCGGCCTGGCGCTGGCTTGCTGCTGTTGCTGCTGGTGGACGACGGGCGGCGGATCCATCCTGGCCTTGGGGGGCGACTGCGATGGTGATTGCGTCTGCGTTTGCGTTTGCGTCGGCGGGGCTGGCAGTGCCGAGGCCGCCCGTTCCGGGTCGGCCCGGGGGGGCTGCGCTGGAGGAGGGGCAGGCAGCGGCGCCGGAGGAGGGGCCGGCTGGGCCCCGGCCATCGATGGGGGCGGGGCGCCGGCGGTGGTCGGTTGGGGCGCCTCGCTTTTCTGGCAGGCGGCCAGCCAGCAGGCCAGGCCGACGATCAGCGCCAGGTGGCGAAGGCGGCAAAGGGTGTGGGAGTTGGGTAAAAAGCTGGGCAAAAAGCTGGGCAAAAGGCTGGGCATGGCTGCCTCCGAGGTTTCGAACGGTGCCGGCGGGCAGGCCGGCCTGTCAGTCAACTCGTCCCTCTCGTTCGGGGCCTTGCTTTAAAGACTACGAAGTTTTTGGCCATCCGGCAAGGATGGCGATGGCATGGCGGCCGGCCGATGGCGGCCGCCGGGGCGCCGTGGACGGCGAAGGCGCCGGGCTGCCCGGTGCCAGGCGGGTAGCCGGCCGACTATACCCCTGGCATGCCGACGAAGCCGGGCAGGGCCTTGAGGCGGGCGATCCAGCGGCGGATGTTGGGGTAGCCGTCGAGTGGCACGCCGCCTTCCGGAGCGAGCGCCACGTAGGGCATGACGGCGCAGTCGGCGATGGTCGGCCGGCCGAGGGCCAGCCAGTCGTGCCCGGCCAGGTGGGCTTCGATCAGCGCCAGGATGCGCTCGGCGCGGCGCACGGTGTCGGCCTTGTCGAGCCGGTAGCCGAACTTGTCGACGAGGCGGGCGGCGCCCGGGCCGTTCTGGATCTCGTTGGCGCTGGTCGACAGCCATTGCATGACCTCGCCCAGCCCGGCCGGGTCGCGCGGCAGCCAGCGCTCGTCGCCGTGCCGGGCGGCGAGATAGACCAGGATGGCCAGCGAATCGCGCAGCACGAACTTGCCGTCCGCCAGGATGGGCAGTTCGCCCCAGGGGTTGAGGTCGATCAGCGGCGGCCGCTTGTGCTCGCCGGCCAGGAAGTCCACCGGCACGATGGCCAGCTCGATGCCGGCCAGCGCGGCGAAGAGGCGAACCTTGTAGCAGTTTCCCGAAAGTTCGAGGTCGTAGAGTTTCATGGGGGTCTCCTTGGTGGTTGATGGCGAGGCGGTTCAGACGGTGCGCTCCCGCCACTCGTCGGCGGTGTAGCGCGGCGTGATGTGCTGCGAGCAGTTCCAGTCGTAGGCGGCGACGCGCAGGCGCAGGATGCGTTCGATGCGGGCCTCGGGGTTTTTCAATTTTTCGAGAAATTTGCCGTCGACCGCAGCACTGTCGAGCACCTCGACCCGGGCCAGGATCTTCAGCCGGCGCTGGTTCGGGTAATCGACCAGGATCAGCGCCGCCCGGTCGTTGCCGGCCAGGTTGCCGAGGCTGACGTACTGGCGGTTGCCGGAATAATCGGCGAAGGCCAGCGTCGTCGCGTCGACCACCTGCAGGAAGCCGGGCGGCCCGCCGCGGTGCTGGACGTGCGGCCAGCCGGTCTCTCCGACGGTGGCCAGGTAGAAGCTGTCGCGTTCGGCGATGAAAGCCTGCTCGCGCGGGCCGAGCGCGGTAACGGCGGCCGGCGGCGCCTCGGCCAGTCCGGCGCCCAGGTCATGGCCGGCGTAGCGGCGCTGGCAGTCGCGGACGCGGGGAGTGTAGGCGAGGCTGGCGAAGTGGCGGGACATGATGGCTTCTCGATCCGGGTGGTGTTGAGAACATCATCATCGATGCGAATAACGCGATAAATAGACTAAAAGATAAAACACCTGTGCGATAAACGGTTTAATCTGGCGCCATGGATAAATTGCGCGCCATGACCACCTTCGTCCGCATCGTCGAGGCCGGCAGCCTGAGCGCCGCCGCCGAGCGGCTCGGCAGCTCGGCCACCTCGGTCGTGCGCAGCCTGTCAGCGCTGGAAAAGGCGCTCGGCATCCGCCTGCTCAACCGCACCACCCGGCGCATGGCGCTGACCGACGAGGGACGCGACTATTTCGAGCGCTGCCGGCGCCTGCTCGGCGAAGTCGACGAGGCCGAGGCCGCCCTGCTCGCCCGCCGGCTGACCCCGGCCGGGCGGCTGCTGATCACGGCGCCGGTGATGTTCGGCCGCCTGCACGTGGCACCGCTGGTCATCGATTTCCTCGCCGCCTTCCCCGAGGTGCGCGGCGAACTCCTGCTGCTCGACCGCGTCGTCGACCTGATCGACGAAGGCATCGACCTCGCCGTGCGCATCGGCCCGCTGCCCGATTCCTCGCTGGTCGCCATCCCGCTCGGCAGCACCCGGCGCATCGTCTGCGCCAGCCCCGACTACCTCGCCCGCCACGGTCGGCCGGAGCGCCCCGAGCAGATCGCCGGCCACCGGGCCATTCGCATCACCGGCAAGAGCTTCGAGCCGGACTGGGTGTTCGTCGACGACGGCCAGGTCCGGCGCCTGCCGATGCGCGACAGCTTCGCCACCAACCACATCGATTGCGCCATCGACGCCTGCCTGCAGGGCGTCGGCTGCGGCACCTTCTTCGCCTACCAGGTCCGCGAGCAGATCGCCGCCGGCCGCCTCGTCCGCCTGCTGCGCCCCTACGAGATGGCGCCCGTCCCGGTCAGCTTCGCCTACCCCCACGCCCGCCTGCTACCCTCCCGGGTGCGCGCCTTCATCGACCGGGCGGCGCCGGTGTTGCGCGACAAGCTGGCCGATTTCGCCTGACCGGTTAGGCCAGTCGCAGCGGCCTCAGGGCACGACAACCAGGCCGAAAGCACCGACCGAAACCACCTCGTCGCCCACCGTCGTGTACGAAGCGACGCCCAGCGAGTGATAGCGCGAGGCGAACGAGGTCAGCTGCCCGATGCCGAGCAGGCGCTCCAGCTGGCTGCGCTCGGCGACAGCCGCCTTGATCTTCTCGCGATGCTTGTCGGGCGACGGGTTGAGGACGAAGGCGAGGGCCAGCACGGCGACGGCGACGATCAGGGTGGCGGGCTTGGGCATGGGGATTCTCGCAGGAAGGGGAGCGGGCGATTTTACCCGGCCGGCCGCGGGCCTTGCTTCCGGATTGCCCGGCGAAGATTGCGGCTTTCTATTTCTCGGCCAGTTGCAGCCCAAGATACGCCAGCAGTTCGGCCTTGGCGCGCTCCAGCGAACGCCCGTCGCCGCCGGTCGTGGCGCCGTAACCCGAGGGGCTGTTGAGGTTGCGGACATGCGGCAGGTAACCGCCACCGGTCAGATCGTCGAAGGCATGCAGGGCGCCCGGATACACCCGCAAGGCCACGGGCTGGCTTTCGGGCTGCAGGCGCTGCTGCAGTTCCGTGCACGACGAGGCCAGGGTCCAGTCGTCGCGGTCGCCGATCTGGATCATCACCGGGCTGGCGTAGTCGCTCAGGCGATTGCGGCATTCCGGGTAGAGCGCGACACCGGCGCGAAAGCGCAAGGCGGTATCGGTCATCTGCCCGCTCCAGAAGCGGCTGGCGGCATCGAGCACGACCACTGCGCCGTTCGAAAAACCCATCAGCGCCACGCGATCGGCGGCGATGTCGGGGCGCGTCGCCAGGTAACGCAGGGCGGCGTAAGAGTCGCGGACGCGCTGCGGCGGCGGCACGCGGTTGAAGTTGGTGCAGATCTCGGCAACGCCGCGCGGCCCGAAACCATCGAGCACGAGCACGGCATAGCCATTGGCCTCGAGGAAACCCGCCCACATCCCGGCATTCGGCCGCAGCCCGCCGCAGCCATGGACGAGAATGACCGCCGGATGCGGCCCGCGCCCCTCCGGCAGGTACAGCGTGCCGCGCATCTCCTGCACATCAGCATTTTTCAGGTTCGGGAATCTGACCGCCGTGCCGGCACATCCGGCCAGGGCGATGGCGCACAATGCGAGGAGAGCGGGGAGCAGGCGACGCATCGGATGGGCTCCTGATGAGGGGCTAGGAATACAGGAAAACCGTAGCCTGTCCCTGTTTTCCTACTGTCTTCTTCTAATGTTGTTTTGTGCGATGGCGGCGCAATGAACTCAAGCCGGCCAGACCCAAACCTAGCAAGGCGAGCGAAGACGGTTCGGGAACGCTGCTGGAAATCTCATTGGCAAGCTCGAATTCAACGGTGCGCGCGTTTCCACCAGTCACGATCGAGGACCAGTACAAATCGCCATCCGGAATCAGAATATGGGAAGTTCCCGACCAGGCGAGGAATTCTCCGACGGCAGTTGGCTGCCACCCCGGAAGACTGACGCCCGATGCGCCAATGGCGAGAGTCGGGCCGTTGTGACCGCCAGCGCTGAAGGTAATTCCACTGATAGGTGCCGCGAAACCGAGCGTGGTCCAGTCTGACCCGACACCACCGTTGCCATCGGGGTCAAAGCCGTTAAGGGCGCCGGCGAAGTTGTTGTCGCCAAAGATGATCCAATCCCACTCGTTTCCAACGGCCCACGTTCCATCGTGGTTGTCGAGGGTCAGTTTGAATTCGTACCGATATGTGGCCCCACCGAGATCGGTGATCTGGTAGTCCATTCGGAGGGGGGTGGCCTGGGCGTAGTTGAGGGCGGCGACCAGCATGGCGCCAATCAATGGATGAACAATGCGCATCACGGATGCTCCTGGGAGTAGGGCAAGTTTGCCTGTGATAACAGCAGCATTGTTTGTGCCACGTTGATTAATTATTAATATTCAGTTGCTTGCTTTTCCTTGTTATGCCAACTGTAAATTTTTCCGGCAAGACAGCCAATCAGCATGTTCTGAGTTTCTTGGCTTCACGCACCCTTACTGCCCGCGCAAAAACAGCCTATCCAGCTGCTCCATGGTCAGTTCCGTCCATGTCGGCCGGCCGTGGTTGCATTGGCCGGCGCGTTCGGTTTCTTCCATCTGGCGGAGCAGGGCGTTCATTTCGGGGACGGTCAGTTGGCGGCGGGCGCGGACGGCGCCGTGGCAGGCCATGGTGGCGAGCAATTCGTTGCGGCGGGCGGTGGCGAGCTGGCTGATGCCGTGTTCGCGCAGTTCGGCGATCAGCGACCGGGCTAGCGCTGCCGGGTCGCCGCTTTGCAGCAGGGCGGGGACGCTGCGCACGCCGAGTTGGTTGGGGCCGAGGGGGGCGATGGCGAAGCCGAGTTCGGCCAGCGCTTCGGTGTGTTCGTCGACGGCGGCGATGTCCAGCGGGTCGGCGGCGAAGACGGCGGGGATCAGCAGGTTCTGGCTGGCCACCTGGCGGCTGTCGAAGGCGGTCTTCAGCTTTTCGTAGAGGATGCGCTCGTGGGCGGCGTGCATGTCGATGACGATCAGGCCGCGGGCGTTCTGGGCCAGGATGTAGATGCCGTGCAGCTGGGCCAGCGCGTAGCCGAGCGGCGGGCTGTCATGGCCGGGGGCGGCGGTTTGCGGCACGCCGGCGGGGGGTGATCCGGGCTGGAATTGCGGGGCGACTTCCGGGCGCGGCACGGGCGATTGGCTGATCCCCTGCGCGGCGCGGGCGAAGGCGAGGTAGGCGGCGGCCGCCGGCTCGGCGACGCCGAGGCTGGCCTGGTGGCGCAGCGGCGGGGAATATTCGAAATTTGGCCGAATTTCCCGGTTGACCGCGGGAATCGACATGTCGCCGCCGGCCGCGCCGCGTTCGATCAGGGCCGGCCCGCTTTCCGCCTGCACCGGCGCGGCCAGCGTGCGCTGGATGGCGTGGAAGACGAACTGGTGCATGGCGCGCGAATCGCGGAAGCGGACTTCGGTCTTGGCCGGGTGCACATTGACATCGACCAGCGCCGGGTCGATGTTGACGAACAGGCAGACGGCCGGCTGGCGGCTGCCGTGCAGCACGTCGCGGTAGGCTTCGCGCAGGGCGTGGCCGATCACCTTGTCGCGCACGAAGCGGCCGTTGACGAAGACGTATTGGCCGTCTTTGGCGTCGGTGGCGCGGGTCGGGTCGATGGCGAAGCCGGCGATGGCCAGGGGACCGGCGCCGGCCTCGACGGCGCGGGCAGCGCCGAGGAAATCGTCGCCGAGGATGTCGGCGATGCGTCGGGCGCTGTCGGCCGGGGCGAGCTGGAACAGGTTGCGGCCGTTGTGGGTCAGGCTGATCGCGACGTCCGGCCGGGTTAGCGCCAGGCGCTTGACGGCGTCGGCGCAGTGCGCGAACTCGGTGCTTTCCGATTTCAGGAACTTGCGGCGGGCCGGGGTGTTGAAATAGAGGTCGCGCATTTCGACGACGGTGCCGGCCATCAGCGCCGCCGGTTCCGGCTCGGCGCCCGGCTCGCCCTTCAGTTTCCAAGCATGCGAGGCGCCGCGTTCGCGGCTGGTCAGCGTCAGCCGGGCGACCGAGGCCACCGAAGCCAGCGCCTCGCCGCGAAAGCCCAGGGTGCCGACGCGTTCCAGGTCGTCGAGGCTGGAAATCTTGGACGTGGCATGGCGGGTCAGGGCCAGCGCCAGCTGGTCCCGGGCGATGCCGCAGCCGTCGTCGGTGACGCGGATCAGCTTGACGCCGCCTTCCTCGAGATGGACCTGGATCGCCTTGCTGCCGGCGTCGAGGCTGTTTTCGAGCAGTTCCTTCAAGACGGAGGCGGGTCTTTCGACCACTTCGCCAGCGGCAATCTGGCTGATCAGCAGGTCGGGGAGGCGGGCGATGGTCGGCATGGCGGAATTATCCCAGATTGCGCCGGGCGGGACGTGATAGCGGCACAGCATCGTCGCTATAGAACGAACTTACTGGCACCTATCGGACCCGTTGACTACGATTCTTAGTGCATAAGATCGATCAACCACCGAGAGAGGCAGAACATCATGAGCGACGAACAAAAGTGTTCATTCGCCGGCGCGCACGGCGGCAAGACGGCAGCCGGCATGCGGTCCAACCGGGACTGGTGGCCGAGGCAGCTGAACCTGAACATCCTGCACCAGCACGCCCCGGCCTCCAACCCGCTGGGCGCTGATTTCGACTACGCGGCGGAATTCAGGAAACTCGACCTGGCGGCCTTGAAGAAAGACCTCTACGCGCTGATGACCACCTCGCAGGAATGGTGGCCGGCCGACTGGGGCCACTACGGCGGCCTCTTCATCCGCATGGCCTGGCACAGCGCCGGCACCTACCGCACGGCCGACGGCCGGGGCGGCGCCGGCACCGGCAACCAGCGCTTCGCGCCGGTCAACAGCTGGCCGGACAACGGCAACCTCGACAAGGCGCGACGCCTGCTGTGGCCGATCAAGCAGAAATACGGCAACCGGATTTCCTGGGCCGACCTGATGATCCTGGCCGGCAACTGCGCGCTGGAGTCGATGGGCTTCAAGACCTTCGGCTTCGGCGGCGGCCGCGCCGACATCTACCAGCCGGAAGAGGACATCTACTGGGGCGCCGAGATGGAATGGCTGGCGACCAGCGACAAGCCGAACAGCCGTTACTCCGGCGAGCGCCAGCTGGAAAACCCGCTGGCTGCGGTGCAGATGGGCCTGATCTACGTGAACCCGGAAGGCCCTGATGGCAACCCCGACCCGGTGGCCTCGGGCCGCGACGTGCGCGAAACCTTCGCCCGCATGGCCATGAACGACGAAGAAACGGTGGCCCTGACCGCCGGCGGCCACACCTTCGGCAAGGCCCACGGCGCCGGCGACCCGGCCCTGGTCGGCCCGGAACCGGAAGGGGCGCCGATCGAGGCGCAGGGCCTGGGCTGGATCAACAAGTTCGGCTCCGGCAAGGGCGGCGACGCGACGACCAGCGGCATCGAAGGCGCCTGGAAACCGAACCCGACGCAGTGGGACAGCGGCTATTTCGACATGCTCTTCGGCTACGAATGGGAACTGGTCAAGAGCCCGGCCGGCGCCCACCAGTGGCGGGCCAAGGACGTCAGGCCCGAGCACATGATCCCCGACGCCCACGATCCGTCGAAGAAGCACGCGCCGATGATGACCACGGCCGACCTGTCGCTGCGCTTCGACCCCATCTACGAACCGATCGCCCGCCGCTTTCACAAGGACCCGGCCGCCTTCGCCGACGCCTTCGCCCGCGCCTGGTTCAAGCTGACGCACCGCGACATGGGGCCGAAAGCGCGTTACCTCGGCCCGGAAGTGCCGGCCGAAGACCTCATCTGGCAGGACCCGGTGCCGGCGGTGAATCACCCGCTGATCGACGCTGCCGACATCGCTAACCTGAAGGCCATGGTGCTGGCTTCGGGCCTGACCGTCAGCCAATTGGTCGCTACCGCCTGGGCCTCGGCCTCGACCTTCCGCGGTTCCGACATGCGCGGCGGCGCCAACGGGGCGCGTATTCGTCTCGCCCCGCAGAAGGACTGGGCGGTCAACCAGCCTGAGCAACTGGCCAAGGTGCTGGCTGTGCTGGAAGGCGTCCGGCAGGCCTTCAACAGCACGGCGGGCGGCGGCAAGAAGGTCTCGCTGGCCGACCTCATCGTGCTCGGCGGCTGTGCCGCCGTCGAAGCGGCGGCCAAGGCTGGCGGCCAGGCGGTGACGGTGCCCTTCGTGCCGGGCCGCACCGACGCCACGGCCGAGCAGACCGACGTCGCCTCCTTCGCCCCGCTCGAACCCGAGGCCGACGGCTTCCGCAACTACAGCAAGGCGGCGTACACCGTGTCGGCCGAGGAAATGCTGGTCGATCGGGCGCAACTGCTGACCCTGTCGGCGCCGGAAATGACCGTGCTGGTCGGCGGCCTGCGCGTCCTCGGCGCCAACGCCGGCGGCTCGGCGGATGGCGTGTTCACCCGGCGCCCCGGCGTGTTGAGCAACGACTTCTTCGTCAACCTGCTCGACATGGCAACGGTCTGGCAGCCGGCCTCGGCCGCCGCCGACCGCTTCGAGGGCCGCGACCGCCAGACCGGCGAAGCGAAGTGGACGGGCACCCGGGTCGACCTGATCTTCGGTTCCAACTCCCAGCTGCGCGCCCTGGCCGAGGTCTATGCCCAGGCCGACGCCGGCGAGCGCTTCGTCCATGACTTCGTCAAGGCCTGGAACAAGGTCATGAACCTCGACCGCTTCGACCTGCGCTGAGTTTGCGGGCGTTTTCCGGCTGCCCCGGGGGGCGGCCGGAACGCCGCCCCAGTCGTCCGGCGGGCGGCTGGGAGCGCCAGTCGGCGGCCAGTCGCCAGCAACGCCGGCCGGCCGCTTGCCGGGGCCGGCCATGGGGTAGAATGCGGCCTCGTCCCATCCCCGGTGCGCCGCATGGAAATCCTCGCCCAATTCATCGATATCGTCCTCCATCTCGACAAGCATCTGGCCATCCTGGTCCAGCAATACGGGCTGTGGATCTACGGCATTCTTTTCTTCATCATCTTCGCCGAGACCGGCTTCGTCGTCTTTCCCTTCCTGCCCGGCGATTCGCTGCTCTTCGTGGCCGGCGCGCTGGCTGCGCTGGGAGAGGGCGGCATGAATATCTGGACGCTGGTCGCCGTGCTGCTGACGGCCGCGGTGCTCGGCAACATGGTCAATTACCAGGTCGGCCGCTATTTCGGGCCCAAGGTCTTCCACTGGGAAAACTCGCGCTTGTTCAACAAGGCGGCGCTGCAGAAGACCCACGCCTTCTATGAAATCCACGGCGGCAAGACCCTGGTCATTTCGCGCTTCCTGCCGCTGTTCCGCACCTTCGCCCCCTTCGTCGCCGGCATCGGGGCGATGTCCTATCCGAAATTCGCGCTCTACAACCTGATCGGCGCCGCCGCCTGGGTGATCTCGCTGTGCCTGGCCGGTTACTGGCTGGGCAACATGCCCTGGGTCAAGCAGAACCTGTCGCTGCTCATCGTCGGCATCATCGTCGTTTCGCTGCTGCCGCTGGCCATCGGCTACCTCAAGCACCGGACGGCGAGCTGATGCGCTGGCTGGCCGCCCTGCTCGCCGTTCCGCTGGTCGCCTGCTCGACCAGCCTGGACCGGCAGGGGCGGACGGCCACCACGGTCGACGTCAAATACCTGGCCAAATCGGAAGTCGACCGCATCGCCGACACCAACCGGGCCGAGGTCGTGGACGGCCTGCTGCTGATCGCCGACAAGCTCTACAAGCGCAACCCCCGCGAATGGAAGAAGGCCGGCCAGCCCAGCCGCGAGGCGGCGGTGCAGCGCCTGCGCCAGCGCCTGCAGGGGCGCTGGCCGGAACTGGGCGGGCTGCGCGAAGGGCAGGCGGCGGCCCTGGCCTTCACCGACTTCTACACCGGCGACCGCGTCGCGGCGCTGGTCTTCGGTCTGCTGACCATGGTCGACGCCGCCTTCGAGTACAAGGAAGAGTTCTACATCCTCGACAGCCTCAACGAAATGAAGCTCTACAACAGCGCTCGCAACCTGGACATCGCGGTGTGGAAGCTCGGCCACGACCGCAACCCGGCCGGCGAGCCCTACCTGCTGGCCAACGAGCTCGACCCGGCCAACCGCAACCTGTCCTTCGAGCGCGAGTTCGGCCGGGTCATGGGCCTGCTCGATTTCATGGCCAAGATCGTTGCCGACCGCAATGGCCGCACCTTTTCCCGGCTGACCCATTCGGTGGTCAGCACCGTCTTCTTGCCAGTGAGTTTTTTGAAATGAAGCAAATCGTCATCCTGATTTCCGGCCGCGGCAGCAACATGGAGGCGCTGATCGCCGCCCGCGACGCCGGCCGGCTGCCCGTCGCCATCGCCGCCGTCATCAGCAACCGGCCGGATGCGGCCGGGCTGGCCACCGCAGCCCGGGCCGGCATCGCCACCCGCCACCTCGACCACAAGGCCTTCGCCAGCCGCGAGGATTTCGACGCCGCGCTGGCCGACTGCATCGACGGCTACGCCCCCGACCTGGTCGTGCTGGCCGGCTTCATGCGCATCCTCAGCGAAGGCTTCGTCCGCCATTACGAAGGCCGGCTGATGAACATCCACCCCTCGCTGCTGCCGTCCTTCCCCGGCCTGCACACCCACCAGCGGGCGCTCGACGAGGGCGTGCGCATCCACGGCTGCACCGTCCATTTCGTGACGCCCACCCTCGACCACGGCCCGGTCATCATCCAGGCCGCCGTGCCGGTGCTCGACGGCGACAGCGAGGAAAGCCTGGCGGCACGCATCCTGGTCCAGGAGCACCGCATCTACCCGCAGGCCGTGCGCTGGTTTGCCGAGGATCGTCTGCGCCTGGAAGACGGCCGCGTCCGTATCGCCGCCGAGCTGTCCGACGCTGCCGGGCTGATTTCCCCGGAGTTGCGTTAGGCGGCCATGCCCCTCGCCTTCGCCCTGGCCCTGGCGGCGTCGCTGGGCATCCATGTCGCCGCGCTGTTCGGCACCGACATCGAGCTGTTCGGCGGCGGCGAGGAGCCGCCGGTGCTGCAGGCCGTGCTGCAGCCGCCGCCCGCGCCCCCGGCCGCAGCCGGCCGGCCGGAGCCGAAGGCGGTCAGGAAGGCGCCCAAGCAGCCGCCCAAGCAGTTGCCCAATGCGAAGCCGGCCGCCCGGCCGCAGCCATCGGACTCTCCGGCCGTATCGGCGCCCGCTGCCAGTGCGTCGCCGGAGCCGGAAGCCGCCGGGCCGGATTCCGAAATTGGCCAAAATTTGCCGTCGACCGCAGCAGTCGCCGCCGCCGAACCGGCGCCGCCGCTGTTGCCGGCCAGCGGCAGCATCCGCTACCAAATCAGCATCGGCGAGCAGAATTTCGTCATCGGCCGCGCCGAACATCACTGGGAATTCACCGAGGACGGCCGCTACCACTTGCGCGGCATGACCGAGACGAGCGGCCTGGTCGGCCTCGTCAAGCCGGTCCGCTTCGAGAACGAAAGCCGCGGCCGGCTGGTCGCCGGCGGCCTGCAGCCGGACAGCTACGTGACGCGCAAGAACGGCAAGGACGCCAACGAGAACGCCGAGTTCGACTGGGCGGCCGGCCAGGTCAGGCTGTCGCGCCACGGCAAGAGCCAGCCGGTCGCCCGCGGTTCCCAGGACATCCTGTCGCTCAACTACCACCTGGCCTATCTGGCGCGGCCGGAGGCGGGCAGCACGATAGGCGTCGTCACCGGCAAGAAGTACGAACGCTACGCCATCGACTCGCTGGGCGAGGAAACCCTCGACCTGCCGGCCGGCCGTTTCCGCACCCTGCACCTGCGCGCCATGACGCGCAGCGTCACCGAAATCTGGCTGGCCCTCGATCATCACCGCTTGCCGGTTAAAATCCGCTTCACCGATAAAAACGGCGACATCTACCAGCAAGTCGCCACCGAGATCCCGATCACCGCCAGCCCTTCGAACCCGGCGCCGCTTTAGGTCGCCCGACTGGAACCCGCCGCATGAAAGCCCGCTTCACCCCCGCCCTGTTTGCCCACGCCGAGGCCGTCCTCGGCCAGCTGCTGCGCTTCGAGCACCCGGCCGACGCCGTCGTCTCGCACTATTTCCGCGAACACCGCCAGCTCGGCCACGCCGACCGCGCCTTCGTCGCCGAAACCGTCTTCGCCGTGCTGCGCCGCGGCCGCAGCCTGGAAGCCCGCTGCGGCAAGGAACTTTCCGACCGTCGCCGGCTGCTCGCCGGGCTGGCCGTGGCCCGCGGCTGGAGCCTGCGCGAACTGGCCCCGGTGCTGCGCCCCGGCGAGGAGGCATGGCTGGCCGGCGTCAAGGCCATGGCCGACAGCGAACTGCCGTCGGCCGTCCGCTGCGACCTGCCCGACTGGCTGTACGAGCGCCTGGCCGCCCAGTTCGGCGCCGACGAAGTTCCCGCCCTGGCCCGCGCCCTCAACCAGCCGGCGCCGCTCGACCTGCGCGTCAATACGCTGAAGATGAACCGCGACGCGCTGCTCGAAAAGCTCGCCGCCGAGGGCATCGCCGGCGACGCCGCGCCGCTGTCGCCGATCGGCGTGCGCCTGCGCGACAAGCCGGCCCTGGCCAAAACGGCGCTTTTTCTCGAAGGCGCCTTCGAGGTCCAGGACGAGGGCAGCCAGCTGCTCGGCTACCTGCTGGAACCGAAGCGCGGCGAGCTGGTCGTCGATTTCTGCGCCGGGGCCGGCGGCAAGACCCTGCTGCTCGGCGCCCTGATGCGCAACACCGGCCGCCTCTACGCCTTCGACGTTTCCGACAGGCGCCTGGCCAAGCTCAAGCCGCGCCTGGCCCGCTCCGGGCTGTCCAACGTCCACCCGGCGCGCATCGAGCACGAGCGCGACCAGAAGATCAAACGCCTGGCCGGCAAGGCCGACCGCGTGCTGGTCGATGCGCCGTGCTCCGGCCTCGGCACGCTGCGCCGCAACCCCGACCTGAAATGGCGGCAGGGCGAGGCGGCGGTCGCCGAACTGACCGCCAAGCAAACTTCCATCCTCGCCGCGGCGGCCACCCTGGTCCGCCCCGGCGGCCGCCTGGTCTACGCCACCTGCAGCCTGCTCGCCGCCGAGAACGACGCGATCGTCGCCGCCTTCCTCGAAGCCCACCCCGATTTCACGCTGCTCCCCGCCGCACCCATCCTGGCCCGCCACGGCATCGCCCTCGACGGCGAGGTGCTGCGCCTGCTGCCGCATCGTCACAACACCGACGGCTTCTTCGCCGCCGTCCTGGAACGCCGGAAATGAACGAGAAAAGCCAGGCCCTGCGCCTGATCAACGACCTGCTGGCCGATTTTCGCGATCCCGATTTCGTCTGGCAGGTGGTCGCCCTGGCCGTCTGCCTCGGGCTGGCCCTGCTCGTCGCCCGCTGGTGGCAGGGGCGGCACCGTGAAGGTGCCGGGCGGCTGAAGGAGGCCGGTTTCCGGCTGGTCTTCCCGCTCACCGGCATGGTCCTGACCGGCGTCGCCATCGCCGCCCTGGACAGGCTGATCCACGTCAACCTGCTCAAGCTGGCCATGCCGCTGCTCGGCTCGCTGGCCCTGGTGCGCAGCGTCGTCTTCGTGCTCCGCCAGGCCTTCCCCCAGGCGAACTGGCTGACCGCCTGGGAGCGCATCATCGCCGCCACGGTGTGGGGCTGGCTGGCGCTCTACATCACCGACCTGGCGCCCTTCGTCATCGAAACCCTGGAGCAGGTGCGCTTTCGCATCGGCAAGGACAGCGTCGACCTGTGGATGATCCTGCGCGGCGTCGCCACCGTCTTCCTGACCGTCGTCTTCGCGCTGTGGATCGCCGGCGTCATCGAGGAGCGCCTGATGCGCATCCAGACGCTGGACGGCAACCTGCGCATCGTCGGCGTGCGCGTCGCCAAGGCGCTGCTCACCGTCGTTGCCATGATGACCAGCCTGGCCCTGGTCGGCATCGACATGACCGCCCTCTCGGTGTTCACCGGCGCCCTCGGCGTCGGCCTCGGCTTCGGCCTGCAGAAGATCGCCAGCAACTACGTTTCCGGTTTCATCATCCTGCTCGACCGCTCGATCCGCATCGGCAACATCGTCCAGGTCGGCGCCGATGCCGGCGAGGTGACCCAGATCACGACGCGCTACACCGTGCTCCGTCACCCGGGCGGCACCGAGTTCATCGTCCCCAACGAAACACTGATCGGCTCGACGGTGCAGAACCAGACCTATTCCGACAGCCGCCTGCGCCTGTCGACCACGGTCGGCGTCGCCTACGACAGCGACGTCGACCTGGCCATGCGCCTGATGGTCGAGGCCGCCGCCGCCCATCCCCGCGTGCTGGCCGAGCCCGGCCCCAAGGTCTTCCTGACCCAGTTCGCCGACAGCAGCATCAATCTCGACCTCGGTTTCTGGATCGACGATCCGGAAGAGGGCAAGGGCAACATCGTTTCCGACGTCAATCTCGCCATCTGGCGCGTCTTCCGCGAGCAGGGCATCGTTATCCCCTTCCCGCAGCGCGAAGTGCGCCTGGTCGGCGGGGCGACGCCGCAATAGAAAATGGCGCGGGATCGCCGCGCCATTTTTTGCCACCATTTTTCCCAATTGGCCGGAATTTCCGGTCGACCGTCAGGTCAGCAGCATCAGCCGCCGCTCGCTGGCCCGCTCCAGGCGTGTCTTGCGCTGGCGGGCCAGGGCCCGGGCGGCGTGGGCGATGCGCTGCCCGAGTTTGTCCAGCTTGAGAAACTTACTTGCCTTGCTGCGTGTCTTTTGCATTGCAATGTCTCCGTTTTTTGGCAAAGGGCGAAGCCACTGTAGCCAGGCGTCGGGGCGAGGTCTGTGGCGGTCGTTCGGCTTCTTTGTAACGGCCGGTGACAGCGTGCCGGAAGCCTTGCCGCAGCGGGCTTCGCCAACCAGCGGGGCAGCCTTGGCGACCTTCGACGAGTCCCTTGTCATGACCGGGAAGTCCATTTCGATGACCGAGAACTTGTGGCCGGATGGCGATCCGGTGGTGGCCCGCTGCCGCCTGGGGCCGCGGCGGGCCATCGCCCCGGGCGCCGTCGCGTCCTTGCCCCTCGGCCGGCTGGGCGGCCGACTTCTACGCCCGGGCGAAGGGAGCTTGCCGCCATGAGCACGGGTGACCGGCTGATCCGCGCCGGCCTCGTCGGCGGCATCGTGGCGCCCGTGCTGTGGGCGGCGGTCATCGTCATCGCCGGCCACCTGCGCCCCGGCTTCGATCACGTCGCCCAGTACATCAGCGAGTTGGCCGAGCGCGGCAGCAGCACTCAGGCGCTGATGCGTTACGCCGGTTTCGTGGCCAGCGGCCTGCTCCACATCGGTTACGCCGCCGCCTTTCACGGCGCACTGGCCCGGCTGGGCGAGCGCCGCCGGCTGGCCCTGGCGGTCGCCATGCTGATTGCCGTGAACGGCCTTGGCCGTATCGGCGCCGGGCTGTTCGCCTGCGAGCCGGGCTGCCTGGCGCCGGAGGTGCTGACCCAGCGCCTGCACAGCCTGGCCGCCACCGTCGCCTTCCTGGCCATCGCCGGCGCCGCCCTGCTCGGGGCTGTCCTCTTTCGCCGCCATCCCGGCCTGCGACCGCTGGCCGCCTACTCGCTGGCCAGCGCCGTCGGCGGCCTGTTGTGCCTGGGGCTGATGTCGGCCGGCGAATCGAGCGGTGAGTCGACGGGCCTGCGCGTCGGCCTCTACGAACGCCTGGCCTCGGGCCTCTTCAGCCTGTGGGTGCTGGTCGGCGCCGCCTGCCTGCTGCGCCTGCTTGGCCAGCGCCCGCCGGCGGCCTGACCGTCATCTTCCGGCAACACGCGGCAACGATAATCGGCCGCACAAAATCAACACGCCCCCGCCAGGCGGGATGGATGAGACAACCGGATGGAAAAAACCGCACCATGATCGGACAACTCGCCGCCCTGTGGCGCGCCTACATCGGCTGGGTGCGCCGGCTGCCGCAGGCGACCGGCCTGCTCTTCGCCGCCCGCTCGTCGTGGGGGCGTTCGTTCAAGGTTTTCCTGTTCGCGGTCGGGGTCGTCCTGCCCCTCGGCTCGCTGATCTGGGTCGTGCTGTTCTGGCACGGTAATGGCGTGCTCCGCCAGGGTGGCGGCGGGCCGCCCGAGCGGCCGGCCCTGATTCGCCAGGCGACGCCGTCGCTTGACTAGGCGGCTGCCCGGCCGGCCAGGCAGGCGATGCCCGGCGGCGCCGGGTCAGGGGCCAGGCACCGGCTCGAGGCGCACGATGCGCCCGCGGTTGCTGTCGATCAGCAGGTAGAGCAGGCCGTCCGGGCCGACGCGGACGTCGCGGATGCGGCCGAGACGGCCGTCTACCAGGCGTTCCTCGGCAACGACACGGTCGCCGTCCAGCGTCAGCCTGACCAGCATCTGGCCGCGCAGGGCGCCGACGAAGAGGTTGCCGCGCCAGGCAGGAAAACGCTGGCCGGTGTAGAAGGCCATGCCCGACGGGGCGATCGACGGCGTCCACTGCCACAGCGGCTGCTCCATGCCCGGCCTGGCCGTGCCTTCGCCGATGGCGGTGCCGGTGATGTAGTTGCGGCCGTAGGTGATGACCGGCCAGCCGTAGTTGCGGCCGGCCCGCACGATGTTGATTTCGTCGCCGCCCTGCGGGCCGTGCTCGTGCGCCCACAATTCGCCGCTTTGCGGATGCAGCGCGGCGCCCTGGATGTTGCGGTGGCCGAGGCTGAATTTTTCCGGCCGGGCGCCGGGCCGGCCGACCCAGGGGTTGTCGTCGGGAACCCGGCCGTCGTCGTGCACGCGGATGACCGAGCCGGCATGGTCGTCGAGGCGTTGAGCGCGCTCCATGTCGCCCCGCTCCCCGAGGGTGATGTAGAGATGACCCTTGCCGTTGAACACCAGGCGCGAGCCGAAATGATGGTTGGCCGACGATTTCGGCTGCATGCGGAAAATCACCTGGGCCTCGCGCAGGGCGTGGCCGTCGAGCCGGGCGCGCAACACCTCGGTGCCCGAGCCGCCCGGGCCGGCCCCGGAATAAGACAGGTAGATCCAGCCGTTACGGGCGTAATCCGGGTGCACCGCGACATCGAGCAGGCCGCCCTGGTTGACGGCGACCACCGGCGGCACGCCGTCGATGGGCTGCGGGTCGAGGCGGCCATCGGCAGCCACCAGGCGCAGGCGGCCGGGGCGCTCGCTGACCAGCATCCGGCCGTCCGGCAGAAAGGCCAGACCCCATGGATTCTCCAGGCCTTCGGTTAGGCTGACCGCCCGGAAGCGCTGGACCTGGCTGGAAAACTCCTGGGCCGCGGCGCCGGCGCAGCAGAGCAGGGCCCAGAGCAGCACGGCCCAGGGCGGCAGGCGTCGGAAATTCGGGAGAGCTGAATCGGTCATCGTATCCTCGTTGCTTTTTCGATTTTGGCCATTTTTCCCCATCGACCGCAGCGATCGGCCGTCGTTCCCAAGGCAGCGGCCTGGCTATGACAATGGCCGGGGAAAGGACGCGTCCGATAGAATTGCCGCCTTCGATCAATGGGCCTGGGCAAGGCCATTCAAATTCAGGGGGCATAGATGCTGAAGCGTATCCTGCACGATGAAATTTCCCGCGAACTGCACGATATCGATGGTCGATGGGGGCCGGAGGCAGTTGAGCGACTGGTCCGTCGCGTCTTGAAAGCCCTCGATCAATGCGAGCGGGACGAGATTTTTCCGCGCTACTTCCGGCACGACTTGTTTGCGCGGCTCGACAGGCTCGAGCATCTGTTTCTGGAAAACAGCCAATGCGCTTTTGCCGAATCGGGCGCTGCGCGCTACCCGCAGTGGCTGAGCCAGATTCCTTCTCCTGGCGCCAGCATCGCCACCGCCGCTGACCCGGAAGCCGGCGGCTTTTGGGGAAAACTCGCCAAACTGGCGTCGCTCGGCAGTGAAATTGTCCTGGTCGATCCTTATGCTTGCTCGAGTACCTCCGACGACAACAAGAAAGTTTCGCCGGCCAAGCTGGTCGGCAAGCTGCTGAAGGACTGTTCCTTTGATCGACTGCACCTCTATTGTCGCCAGGATGCTTACGACGAGGCCGCCGCCGAAGAGCTCAAGACCAGCTTGAACGGCAAGCTGAGCATCTATTTTGGCGACCTGCACGACAGGTACCTGCTGGTCGGCAACGACCAGGTCATAAAGCACGGCAGCTGCCAAGCGCTCGACACCGATTGGCACGGCCTGACCTATTGGGCCGGGGCAGCCTTCGGTGCCTCGCTGAATGGCGTCACGAAGCGTCCGACTTATGTGCTGGGACTGGAGAAAGGCGACGTCCCCGGAGTCCGCAAGTACCTCGATGCCAGTTGCAAGCGGAGCAATTCCGGCAGCAAAAAAAACCCCGCCTCGAGGGCGGGGTAACAGGGAGGTCTCGAATCGGGGGGTATTCGAGAGGAGGGTAAAGCGGTTCAGCGTTTGCGCAGCCGTTTCATGACCTGGCGGGCAACGGCGATGACGGCCCCGGCGGCGATGGCAGCGATGGCAGCATCGAGGGGTTCGGCCTGGCCTTCGGTCAGCCAGTCGAAGCCGGTTATGCCGACGAAGACGCCGAGCGCCTCGCTGATCGGCAGGTTGTCGGCGAAGGCCATCAGCAGTCCTTGCCGGCGGCGGTTTCCAGGGCCGGTTGCGGGATGGCCAGTTCGAACAGGTACTGGCGGGTGGCTTCGATAAATTGCTTGATGTTCATGGGGTCCATTTCCTTTTTATCCTCTTGGCGGGCTTCGTGTTCTTGCATGGCTCGCATTGTAGGGAGGTCGGGATATGACGTCTGTTGTGCCTGCGTAGCCGCGAGGTAACAGGTGTTGATCCTTGATGACGTTGTGTAACAACGTCGTCAGCCGGCTATTGGCGGGCTTTCCAGGCCAGCGTGAAGCGGGCGCCGCCGAGCGGCGAGGCGGCGGCGTTGGCAGTGCCGCCCTGCAGTTCGAGGACGCGGCGGGCGATGGCCAGGCCGAGGCCGTAGCCGCCGGTCGAGCGGTCGCGCGAGCGGTCGAGCCGGGTGAAGGCGGAGAAGACATGCTCGCGCTCTTCGGGCGGGATGCCGATGCCGTCGTCGTCGACGTGGATGCGGATGGTTTCGCCGTCGACTTCGGCGCTGACCCGGATCTGCTTGCCGGCGTACTTGAAGGCGTTGCGCAGCAGGTTGCGCAGGGCGTAGGGCATGGCCTTGCGGTCGAGGTCGACGTGCAGGTTGTCCGGCAGGCTGGCGGTGTCGACGGTGACCTCCAGGCGGCGGCCGAGCAGGCGGACGGCGTCGACCTCGTTTTCCAGCCACTCGGCGAACTTGACGCTGGAGAAGTGGGCTTCCGGGGCTTCGCGCTCGAAGCGGGCGTAGGTCAGGCTGGTGTCGATGAGCTGGTCGAGTTCGTCGAGGTCGGCTTCCATCATCGCCCACAGTCGTTCGCGCTCGGCGGCTTCGTCGGTTTCGGCGAGCATTTCGAGGGCGAAGCGCATGCGGGCGATGGGCGTGCGCAGTTCGTGCGAGATGCCGCAGGACAGTTCGCGGTGGGTGGCGAGCAGTTGCTGGATGCGCTCGGCCATGTTGTTCATGGTGTCGGACAGCGGCGCGAAGAGTTGGGTGCGGGCGCCCGGCGAGCGGGTGTCGAAGTGGCCGTCGCCGAGGTTGCGAGCGGTCTGGCGCAGCGCCTCGAGGTCGCGCCAGACGGGGCGGATCCAGAACCACAGCGCGATGGCGAAGATGACGCCGATCAGGCTCCAGGTCAGCAGGCGCAGGCGCAGCTCGAGCGGCAGGCGGTCGACCAGTTCCGGGTTGCGGTTGGAGGCCAGGGGGCCGACCACCAGCACCTTGCTGCTGGTGCCCAGGCGGTGGTACATGATGTCGCCGTCGTGGTCGATGGCGATGTCGCCGGCGTCGAGCTTGAGGACCTGGGGCGGGGTCAGCGAATGGTCGAGGGTGATGCGTTCGACGATGTCGAGGCGATAGGAAAATTTCTTGTCGATGACTTCGAGCTGTTTTTTCCATTCGCGGCGCGGGTGGCGGAACAGTTCGTCCTCGATCAGCGAGATGGTGCCGCGCATGAAGCGGCGGGCGTAGTCGTCGGTGATGCCGCGCTGGGCGGTGGAGATGACGAAGTCGGCGGTGAAGGCGATGGCGACGAAGGAGCCCATGGCCAGCAGGTAGAAATTGAAGAACAGCTTGGACAGGCTGTAGCGGCTGCCGCGCCAGCGGGGCAGCGAGACGCGGAACAGCGAGCGGGCCAGTCCCTGGTTGTGTTCCTTGCTGGGCGCTTCGCCGGCCGGCGTTTCAGTTCCAGTCATGCTTGCTGAACAGGTAGCCCTTGCCGCGCACGGTCTTGATGCGCGTCGGGTTTTCCGGGTCGTCGTTCAGTTTCTTGCGCAGGCGGGAGATGCGGGCGTCGATCGAACGGTCCAGCCCGTCGAAGCCGATGCCGCGCAGTTCCTGCAGCAGGTCGTCGCGCGACAGCACGTTGCCGGCGTGGGTGGCGAGCAGCCAGAGGAGATCGAATTCGGCCGTGGTCAGGTCGATGCTCTGTCCGGCCAGGGCGGCGGTGCGCGTCGCCTGGCTGATCTGGAACTGGCCGAACTGCATGTTCTCCGAACTGCCGGCCGGGGCTTCGCCGGCGGCCGGCAGGCGGCGCAGCAGGGCCTTGATGCGGGCGAGCAGGACGCGCGGCTGGACCGGCTTGGCGATGTAGTCGTCGGCCCCCATCTCGAGGCCGAGGATCTGGTCGAAATCCTCGTCGCGGGCGGTCAGCATCAGGATGACGCCGCGGTACTGGCCGCGGATGGCGCGGCAGACCTCGAAGCCGTCCTTGCCGGGCAGCATCACGTCGAGAATGACCAGGTCCGGCTGTTCGCTCAGGATGCGGGCCTCGGCGGTGTCGCCGCGCGGCTCGATGCCGACTTCCATGTCGTTCTTGGTCAGGTATTCGGCCGTCAGTTCGGCCAGGCGTTCGTCGTCTTCGACAAGCAGGATGCGCGTATTCATCCGGGCATCTTAGCTGGCCGCCGAGCGGCGGTCCACCTTGCCGCGGGGCGTCGCCCGGATGGCGCTGCGGTCGACCGGAAAAAGCGGCTAATTTCGAAGTCGGCGCCGGCATGGCTTAGAATCGGGCCTGTTTTTGTTCATGGGAAGTGGCTTGATGAATTGGTCGAAGGTGCCGGTCAGGGCGTGGTTTGCGACATTGGGGCTGGGCTGCCTGGGCTTGGTGGCGGTCGGTATGGAGTTGCAGGCGTTGCTTCGCCTGTCGCCGTGCCCGCTGTGCATTTTCCAGCGCCTGCTCTACCTGGCGATCGGCGCCGTCGGTCTGCTCGGTTTCGCGCTGCCCGCCGGCCGCCTGCTGTGGTCGGCGCTGGCCGGCGGCCTCGGCCTGCTCGGCCTGGGCGTCGCCGCCTACCAGACGTGGATGCAGGCCTACCCCCACCTGGCGCCGGAATGCAGCTTCACCGACCCGAACGCCATCGAGCGCCTGGTCGACTGGCTGGGCATGGCCTATCCCTCGCTGTTCCTCGCCACCGGTTTCTGTACCAGCCGCGAGTGGGAATTCCTCGGCCTGTCGATGGCCAACTGGTCGCTGTTCTTCTTCGCTGGCATCGTCGGCTATTCGTTCGCCCTCTTCCGACTGAACGGCCGCGGCTGAGGCCGCCGCTGCCTCAGGCCGGGGCTGCCGCCAGGCCGCTGTCGCGCTCGGGGATGACCAGCACGTCACACTGCGATTCGGCCAGCACGTGCTTGGTGACGCTGCCCAGCAGCAAGGCTTCGGCCAGGTGCTTGCCGTGCTTTCCCATGACGATCAGGTCGCAGTTCTGCTCCTGTTCCTGGGCGATGATTTGCTGCGACGGGTCACCGTGGATGATCAGCACCGAATAGTCGATGCTGCGCAGGCCGGCCGCTTCGGCCAGTCGATAGGCGCGCTGCCTGAGCTGATGGTTGGCCAGGCGGATCTGGTCGTCGATGAAATCCTGATCGACGCGGGCATAGACCAGCCGGCTTTCGAAGGGCAGTTCGAAGGCGTGGAGCAGCACGATCTCCGCGGTGGGGGCGAGCATCCGCCCGAAGGCGATGGCTTCGGCCGAGGCTGGCGAGAAATCGACCGGAATGAGCAGCCGCCGGTAGGCTTCGTGGGGCTGCTGCTTGACGACCAGTACCGGGCAACTGCCCGCCTTGCGCAGTAACCGCGATGCCGTAGAGCCGAGCAGGGCATGGCGGAGAAAGCCTTCGCCGCGGGCGCCGAGGATCAGCAAGTCGGCAGCAGAGGACTGGGCGTGGGCGGTAATGGTTTCCAGCGGCCCGCCGGACACGATCAACGGCCGGGCCGCCTGGCCGAGGTTGCGGGCGGGATCGGCCAGCAGGTGTTCGAGGGTGGCGCGGGCATCGTTTTCGAGGCGCTGCTTGATGCCCGGCGAGGTGTCGCCGAGCACCTCGAGCAGGCTGTCGAGCAGGTCGAGCTCGATGGCATGCAGCACGGTGTAGGCGGCCTGCACTTCGGCGGCAATGCGGAAGCCGCGATCGACGGCATGGCGGGATGGGGCGGAGAGGTCGGTGGCGGCGAGAATTTGGCTGAGCGGGCTCACGGGGTTTTCTCCTGGCGAATGATGGCGGTTAGTGACTCGACGACATAATCCACCGCATTGCGCAGCGGATAGAGAACGGTGGGCGCGCCGTATTGCTTGAGGGCCATGCCTTGCGCTTCGTCGCGGGCGACGATGGCGATCTCGCCGGCAAAGCCATGTTCGCGCAGGGCGCGCAGCAGATTCCGGTTGGAATCGAGGTCGGGCAGGCTGCTCACCACCCAGGTGGCCGGGGCGAGCGGCAGGCTGTCGAGGAAGGCGGCGTCGATGCCGTGCCGTAGCGTACCGGCAGCCGCTGCCGGCGCAGGGCGCGGGCGGTCTCCGGGTCGAAATCGACGCCGAGCACGGCCAGCCCGGCTTCCTTGAGGCCGAGCGCCAGCCGGCTGCCGTAGCGGCCGAGGCCGATGACGATGACGTCGGCCCGGGCCAGGTCGTGGCGTTCGACGGCCACGGCCAGTTCGCGGAACGGTCGCTGGCGCTCGAAGGGCTTGAGCCAGGGGGCGAGGCGCTCGTAGAGCGGATGGGAGTAGAGGATCATGTAGGTCGACAGGGCGATGGTGACCAGGCCGACCAGCGTGGTCAAGCCGAGCACCTCGGTGCCGACATGGCCGAGCGAGATGCCCATGGCGACGAAAATGATCGAGAACTCGCTGATCTGGGCCACGGTCAGCCCGGCGAGAAAGCCGGTGCGCTTGCGGTAGCCCATGTAGCCCATGATGGCCATGACGATCAGCGGATTGCCGATCAGCACGAAGAGCGACAGCACGGCGGCCGGCCAGATTTCACTACCCAGCGTCGAGAAGTCGAGCTTGGCGCCGAGGTCGATGAAAAAGAAGAGCAGCAGGAAGTCGCGGATGCCGGTCAGGCGGGCATTGATGGCGTCGCGATAAACCGTCGAAGCCAGCGAGAAGCCGGCGAGAAAGGCGCCGGCCTCCTTGGAGAAGCCGGCCCATTCGCCGAGGGCGGCCAGGCTGGTGCCCCAGGCGATGGCGAAGATGAGCAGCAATTCCTGGGAGCGGGCCATCATGCTGACCAGGCGGGGCAGCAGGTAGCGCATCAAGAGGTAGAGGCCGGCGATGGTCAGCCCAACCCGCCCGGCCAGCGAGGCGGCGACTTCGAAGAGGTCGGCGTCGCCGCCGCCGCCGCCGCCGCGCAGGGCGCTCATCACCATCATGGCGAGCACCACGGCAAGGTCCTGGACGATCAGAAAGCCGACCGCGATGCGGCCGTGCAGCGAATCGAGCTCGCGCTTGTCGGAGAGCAGCTTGACGATGATGATGGTGCTCGAAAAGGTGAGGGCGACGGCGATGTAGATCGCCTCCATGGCGCCCTTGCCCATCAGCAGGGTCAGCCCGAAGCCGAAGCAGATGGTGAAGGCCAGCTGGCCGAGGCCGGTAGCCAGCGCCACCGGACCGATGTGGCGGATGTGCTGGAGGTCGAGCTTGAGGCCGACCACGAAGAGCAGCACGGCGATGCCGACTTGGGCCAGCAGGTCGATCTGGTCATGGGCGGTGACCAGCCCGAAGACGGCCGGCCCGGCGACGATGCCGATGACGATGTAGGCGATCAGCAGCGGTTGCCGCAGCAGCAGCGAAACGCCCCCGGCCACGGCCGACATCAGCAGGAGCAGGGCGAATTCGCTGAAGACCGAGGGCATGGTCGGGGGACTCTCCTAGTGAGCGGCGGGGGGCGAAGCTCCCGTTTCCTTCCCTGAGACAAGGCGCACGGCGAGTTTTCTCCCTTCTTCGAGGAGCAGGGCGCTGGAAGCGATGGCGATCGACCAGCCCCAGTCGGCCAGGCTGAGGTCGACGGTGTCGAAAATGGCCTGGGCCGGCCCCCAATGGACGACGACGACCTGCAGCACGACGACCGAGATCAGCGCCAGCCACAGCTTGCCGTTCTCCAGGAACTGGCGGTTGAAGGCGCTGCCGAACTCGGCGCGGGCGTTGAAGATGTTGAAGAACTGGAAGAGCACGAAGGTGGTGAAGGCCAGGGTCACGGCGTATTGCGGGCTGCCGTTGGCCAGGCCCCAGGCGTAGGCGGCCAGCGTGCCGACTGCCATGGTCAGGCCGTAGAGGCCGACCTTGAGCAGGCGGCGGCCGGTCAGGATGGTGGCGTCGGGGGTGCGCGGCCTGGCCTGCATGATGCCGTCGCGGGCCGGTTCGACGCCCAGCGTCATGGCTGGCGGGCCGTCCATGATGATGTTGACCCAGAGGATCTGGATGGCGGTGAAGGGCGTCGGGAAGCCGAACAGCGGTGCGCCGAGCACGGTCAGGATGGCGCCGATGTTGGTCGACAGCTGGAAGCGGACGAACTTGACGATGTTGTCGTAGATGGTCCGCCCTTCCTTGACGGCGCCGACGATGCTGGCGAAGTTGTCGTCGGTGAGCACCAGGGTGGCCGCCTCCTTGGTCACCTCTGTGCCGGTGATGCCCATGGCGACGCCGATGTCGGCGGTCTTCAGGGCGGGCGCGTCGTTGACCCCGTCGCCGGTCATGGCGACGACGTGGCCGCGCCCCTGCAGGGCTTCGACGATGCGCATCTTGTGCTCGGGGGCGACCCGGGCGAAGACCGCCGTGCGCTCGACCAGTTCGCTGACCTGCCGGTCGTCCAGCCCTGCCAGCTCGCGCCCTTCGTGCACCTCGCCGCGCAGGCCGAGGTCGTCGGCGATGCTGGCCGCCGTCGCCCGGTGGTCGCCGGTGATCATCTTGACGGCGATGCCGGCCGCCAGGCAGGTGCGGATCGCTTCCCGGGCCTCCGGACGGGGCGGGTCGATGATGCCGACCAGGCCGATCAGCGTCAGCTCGCCGGCCCAGGCCATCAGGTCGCCGCAGGGGTCGAACTGCTCGCCCGGGATGCGCCGGCCGGCGACGGCCAGCACGCGCATGGCCTGCCCGGCGAAGGCCGCATTGGCTTCTTCGAAGGCCTGGCGTGCCGCTGGGGTTAGCGGCTGCGGCGCTTCGGCGTCGCCCAGGTAATTTGAGGCCCGGCCGAGGAGCACGTCGGGCGCGCCCTTGATCCACATCTGGACGTGTGTGCCGTCATGGTGGAAGGTGGCCATGAACTTGTGGGCCGAATCGAAGGGGATTTCCGCGATGCGCGGGCAATGTTCGGCGAGGTCGGCCGGCGATACGCCGCCTTTCAGCGCCAGGGCGAGCAGGGCGCCCTCGGTCGGGTCGCCGATCAGCTGGCCGTCGCGCAGGCGCGAATCGGAACAAAGCGCCGCCGGCTGCAGCAGGCATTCGAAATTTGGCGGATTTTTGCCGTCGACCGCCGCGATCTCGCCGTCGCCGGCATAGCCCTCGCCGCTGATCGTGAATTGCCGGCCGCGGAAATACAGCTGGCGGGCGGTCATCTGGTTGAGGGTCAGGGTGCCGGTCTTGTCCGAGCAGATCACCGTCGTGCAGCCCAGGGTCTCGACGGCGGCCAGCTTCTTGACGATGGCGTGGCGCTTGGCCATACGGTGCATGCCGAGCGCCAGCGTCACCGTGACCACGGCCGGCAGGCCTTCCGGGATGGCGGCGACGGCCAGCGCGATGGCGGTAATCGCCGTGTTCACCAGGTCGTCGCCGCGCCATAGCCCGAGTGCGAAGATCAGCCCGACGACGACGCCGGCGATGGCGGCCAGCCGCTTGCCGAGGTGGTCGAGCTGGATCTGCAGCGGCGTGGACGATTCGGCTGCCTCGGCCAGCAGGTCGGCCAGGCGGCCCATCTCGGTGGCCATGCCGGTGGCGACGACCAGCGCCTCGAGGCGGCCGCGGGTGACCACGGTGTTCATGAAAACCATGTTGCTGCGTTCGGCCAGGATGGCCTCGGCATCGACTGCCGTCGGCGTCTTGGCCACGGCGTGCGACTCGCCGGTCAGCGCCGCTTCGGCCACTTCGGCGGTGTGGGCGACGAGGACGCGGGCATCGGCCGGCACGCGGTCGCCGGCTTCAAGCAGCAGGATGTCGCCGGGCACCAGGTCGACGGCGGGGATCAGCGTCTGGCGCCCGCCCCGGCGCACCCGGGCAACCGGCGCCAGCATGTTGCGCAGGGCGGCCAGCGCCGCCTCCGCCCGATGCTCCTGGAAGAAGCCGAGGGCGGCGTTGATGAGGACGACGACGGCGATCACCGCGGCGTCCTTGAGATCGCCGACCACCCCGGCCAGCACGGCGGCGCCGAGCAGCACGACGACGAGAAAGCTGCGGAACTGGTCGACGAACTTCAGCCAGGCCGGGCGGGGCGCCCGTTCGGCCAGCTGGTTGGGCCCGAACTCGGCCCGCCGCTGATCGGCGGCGGCGCTGTCCAGCCCGTGCTTGAGCGTCGTCTCCAGGCGGTCGAGCGCAGCCTGCGGGCTGGTGGCGTGCCAGAAGGGGGAGGGTGGCGTCTGGTTCATGGCGTGCTCAGGAAAAAAGGCCGCGGCCGGCCGCGACGGTGGCCAGAACGAAGCTGGCGTAGCAGGCGAGCAGGATGAGGCCGCGGCCCCGGGTGATCAGGCAATCCCGGTCGGGAATGGTGAGCAGCACGGCGGCCATGCCGAAAACGATGGCCGCCGTCACCTCGGCCATGTCGGCCTGGATCGGGTGCAGGGCGGCGGCGGTGCCGACGATGGCCAGGCCGTTGAACAGGTTGCTGCCGAGCAGGGTGCCGATGCCGATGTCGTCGTGGCCGCGCCAGCGGGCGAGCAGCACGGTGACCAGTTCGGGCAGCGAGGTCCCGATGGCGACGACGGTGGCGCCGATGATGTAGGGGTCGAGGCCGAGCGCCGCGGCGATGTTGCCGGCCCCGGTGACGAACAGGCGGCCGGCGGTGACCAGCGCCAGCAGGCCGCCGACGCTGTACACGATGGTCATGGCCAGGGCGGCCTGGGCTTCGCCGGCTGCTGCCGGCTGACGCTGGGCGGTGGCCGAGCGGATGCTGAGCAGCATCCAGACGACGAATGCGGTGAGCAGGAAGCCGCCTTCGTAGCGCGACAGATGGCCGTCGTTGAGCATGACCCAGGTCAGGGCCGGGGTGGCCAGGGCCAGGCCGAAATCGCGCCCCATCAGCTGGCGCTCGGCCCTGATCGGCCCGAAGAGCAGGGCCAGGCCGAAGATCAGCGCGATATTGACGACATTGCTGCCCAGCGCGTCACCCAGCCCGATCTCCGGCTTGCCGGAGAGGGCGGCGACCGACGACACGGTGAATTCCGGGCTGGAGGTGGCGAAGGCGGCCAGCGTCGTCGCCACCAGCAGCTTCGGCAGGCGCAGCCAGCCGGCGATGCCGAGCACACCCTTGAGGAAGGCTTCGCCGCCGACAGCCGCCAGTACCACGGCACCGAGTACGGCAGCCAGGTCGCCAGGGGACAGGTTGGGCATGGAATCCTCTCCGGGTGGTTGGTGATGGTCAGTGCGGCGAAGTCAGGTGGTGCAACGGCCTATGTCAACGGTACGGAAAATTCAGGTTTCGGGCGACAGCGGTCGGGGTGCCGGCCGCTGTCGCCTGGCGGTGGATGATCTGGTCAGTCCTCGCTGTTCATGAAGCCGAGCAGGTGCAGCAGGCTGGTGAACAGGTTGAAGAGGGAGACGAACAGGGTCACGGTCGCCATCACGTAGTTGGTCTCGCCGCCGTGGATGATGTTCGAGGTCTCGTAGAGGATCAGCCCCGACATGAGCAGCACGAAGGCCGCCGACACAGTCAGCGACAAGGCCGGGATCTCGAAGAAGATGGCACCCAGTCCGGCCAGAAAGGCGAGCAGGATGCCGACCATGAGGAAGCCGCCCATGAAGCTGAAATCCTTGCGGCTGCTCAGCGCGTAGGCCGACAGGCCGAGGAAGTTGGCGGCCGTTCCGGCCATCGCCGTCATCACCGTCTGGCCGCCGTTGGGCAGGCCGAGGTAATGGCTGACGATGGGGCCCAGCGTGTAGCCCATGAAGCCGGTCAGCGCGAAGACCGAGGCCAGCCCCCACGGGCTGTTTCTCAGCCGCGCGGTCAGGAAGAGCAGGCCGAAATAGCCGATCAGGGTGATTATCATCCCCGGGTGGGGCAGTCCGAGCGCCATCGAGACGCCGGCCGTGGCGGCCGAAAAGAGCAGCGTCAGCGACAGCAGCAGGTAGGTGTTGCGAATGACCCTGTTGGTCGACAGGATGGATTCGGCAGCGCCTTGGCGGGCGGCGGTCTGGAAATCAGGCATGGTGCGCATGGCGTTCTCCGGTTGCGTGGTGGAAAATTGCGGCCTGGCGGTCGTCGGCAGCCGTGGCGTGGCTGTCGCCTGTTGTCAGGTGGCTGCCGCGATGCGTCTCGCGCCGGTGTTCGCGCCGGCGGTCGAGTTGCCTGGCCAGGGTCTGTCCGGTACGGTCGGCCGCCCGGTCGATGGCCAGCAACAGGTCGGCCTCGGTGTGTTCGACCAGCACCGGCGCCGAGCCGTCGAGATGAACGACAACCTGGCAGCGCTTGTCTTCGCCGCCGCGCGGTCCGTTCTGATCGGAGAGGCGGACCGAAACCTTGTCGATGTGATAGTGGGCTCTGTCCAGCGCGAAATTCAGGCGACGTTCGACATGTTCACGCAGACCGCCGGTCAGTTCGAGGCCTTTGGCCTGGATGGTGATATTCATGGAAGCAATCCTTTCGGGTGAGAGGGCATGGCCAGTCTAGCCCGCCCACAGCTTCCGATAAATACGAATATTGGGTATTTATGGTTCGATTTAATCGAACAATGTGCGCAAACCGGGACCCCGTGGCGTTTTTCGCCTAATGCGCATGTTTCTCTTTTCGTTCCCGGAAAAAACAAAACCCGCCGAACGGGCGGGTTTGTCGAATGCCGGAGTCGGCTGAATTACTTCAGCTTCACTTCCTTGTAGGCAACGTGCTTGCGAGCCTTCGGGTCGTACTTCATGAACTCCAGTTTTTCAGGCGTCGTGCGCTTGTTCTTGGAGGTGGTATAGAAGTGACCGGTACCGGCTGTGGATTCCAGCTTGATTTTTTCGCGACCGCCTTTAGCCATTTTATCTATCCTTCTTTATCAGACTTCGCCACGGGCACGCAGGTCGGCGAGGACGGCGTCGATGCCGTTCTTGTCGATCAGGCGCAGGCCGGCGTTGGAAACGCGCAGGCGCACGAAGCGGTTTTCAGTTTCAACCCAGAAGCGGCGATACTGCAGATTCGGCAGGAAGCGGCGCTTCGTTTTGTTATTGGCGTGGGAAACGTTGTTCCCAACCATCGGGCCTTTACCCGTTACTTGGCAGACTCGCGCCATGATGGTGCTCCAGAATTCGCTAGAAAAGAGCCCACAAGTATAACCAAAAGTCCTGAATGGTATCAAGGGGTTTCGCGAATTTTATAGCAGGCCCCGCTCGGCGAAGGACAGCGGCGGAGCGTTGCCGGCGACGATGAAATGGTCGAGCAGGCGGACGTCGACCAGGGTCAGCGCCTCCTTCAGGGTGGCGGTGAGCATCTGGTCGGCCGGCGACGGCTCGGCGACGCCGGACGGGTGATTATGCGCCAGGATGACCGCCGCCGCATTGTTGGCGAGGGCGGCTTTGACCACTTCGCGCGGGTAGACGGAGGTTTGGCTCAGCGTGCCGGCGAACAATTCTTCCGCCTTGATCAGCCGGTTCTGGGCGTCCAGCCACAGCGCCATGAAGACTTCGTGGCCGCGGCTGCCCAGTTTCAGGCGCAGCCAGTCGCGGACTTTGCCGGGCGAGGAGAAGCTGTCGCGGACGGTCATTTCCTGGCTCAGCGCACGGCGGGCCAGTTCGAAGCTGGCTTTCAGTTGCGCCGCCTTGGCCATGCCGATGCCGGAAACGCTGGCCAGTTCGTCCAGCGAGGCATCGACCAGCGTCGCCAGCCGGCCGTCGAAGCGGTGCAGCAGGTCGCGGGCGAGATCGACGGCGCTCTTGCCGCGCACCCCGACCCGCAAGTAGATAGCCAGCAGTTCGGCATCGGAAAGCGCTTCGGCGCCGTGCGCCAGCAGGCGTTCGCGCGGTCTTTCGCCTTCCGGCCAGTCGGTGATCGCCATGGTGCTTTCCGTTAGAATGGGCAGACTCCAATTCTAATGGCAAGACAATGGAATTATCGGGAAAACGCATCGTGCTCGGCGTCACCGGCGGCATCGCCGCCTACAAGGCGGCCGAACTGGTCCGCCTGCTCGGCAAGCAGGGCGCCGAGGTGCAGGTGGCGATGACCGAGGGGGCGACCCATTTCGTCACGGCGACGACCTTCCAGGCGCTGTCCGGCCGACCGGTCTATCTCGACCAGTGGGATGCCCGCATGCCCAACGCCATGGCGCACATCGACCTCAGCCGGCAGGCCGACCTGATCCTGGTCGCTCCGGCCTCGGCCGATTTCCTGGCCCGCATCGCCCACGGCATGGCCGACGATCTGCTGTCCACCATGGTGCTGGCCCGCGATTGCCCGCTGCTGGTGGCGCCGGCGATGAACCGCCAGATGTGGGAAAACCCGGCGACGCAACGCAATGTCTCGCTCTTGCAGGGCGACGGCGTCGCCGTGCTTGGCCCGGCCAGCGGCGAGCAGGCCTGCGGCGAGGTCGGCGCCGGCCGCATGCTCGAGCCGGAAGAACTGCTCGAAGCGGTGATCGCCTTCTTCGCGCCCAAGGTGCTGGCCGGCAAGCAGGTCTTGATCACCGCCGGGCCGACCTTCGAGGCGATCGATCCGGTGCGTGGCATCACCAACCTGTCGTCCGGCCGCATGGGCTACGCCATCGCCCGCGCTGCCCGGCAGGCCGGGGCGCAGGTGACGCTGGTTTCGGGGCCGGTCGGATTTTTGGCGCCAATTGGCGTCGACCGCGTCAATGTGTCGAGCGCGCTGGAAATGCACGCCGCCGTGATGGCGCGGGCCGCCGATGCCGATATTTTCATCGGCGTGGCGGCGGTTGCCGATTACCGCGTGGCCAAGGCCGCCGAGCACAAGCTGAAGAAGGATGGCGGCGGCATCCCGCCGATCGAACTGGTCGAGAACCCGGACATCCTGGCCGACGTGGCGGCGCTGAAGGATGGGCCGTTCTGCGTCGGCTTCGCGGCCGAGAGCCGCAATCTCGATGAATACGCACAGGCCAAGCGGCGCAAGAAAAAGATTCCGCTGATCGCCGGCAACCTGATCCAGGACGGTTTCGGCGGCGACGACAACCGGCTGGTGCTGTTCGACGATGCCGGCGCCCATCCACTGCCGCCGGCGCCGAAATCGGAACTGGCCCGCCAGCTGATTGAACACATTGCCCAACTCACAGGAAAACACTGATGCACCGTATCGACGTCAAGATCCTCGACAACCGCCTGCGCGACAGCCCGCCGCATTACGCGACGCCCGGCTCGGCCGGGCTCGACCTGCGCGCCTGCATCGCCACGCCCCTGCATGTCGAACCCGGGCAGACGACGCTGGTGCCGACCGGCATGGCCATCCACCTGGCCGACCCGGGGCTGGCGGCGATGATCCTGCCGCGCTCCGGCTTGGGGCACAAGCACGGCATCGTCCTCGGCAACCTGGTCGGCCTGATTGACAGCGACTACCAGGGCGAGCTGATGGTCTCGGTGTGGAACCGCGGGAACTCGGGGTTCACGCTCAATCCGCTCGATCGCATCGCGCAGCTGATCGTCGTTCCGGTGCTGCAGGTCGGCTTCAACATCGTCGATGACTTCGACGCCAGCCACCGCGGCGAGGGCGGCTTCGGGAGCACCGGCAAGGCTTGAGCCGCACCGCGGTAGCCTGTTGATTTTGGTATAGAAGAAAATTACCATTTGATGATTGTCAAAAAAGGGGTGGTCATGATCAGAACCGTTGTTCGTTTTGCAGCCTTGGGCCTGATGGCCGTGTCGGCATCGTCGTGGAGTGGCGAGGCCGAATTGAAGCGGGCCGAGGAAATCGTCGGCGGTCGCTGTTTTCTCTGCCATGGCCTGAACGGCGAATCGGCCAGCGCCGTGTTTCCCCGCCTGGCCGGCCAGCATGCCGACTACATCGCCCGCCAGCTGTCCGATTTCAAGTCGGGCAAGCGCAGCAGCGACACCATGAAGCCGCAGGCCGAGGATCTGACGCCTGCCGAAATGAAAGCGCTCGGCGAGTATTTCCAGAGCAAGGTGGTCGGACCGCGCCGGGCCAGGGACCAGGAACTGCTCGCCGTCGGCCGTTACGTATTCACCCGCGGCAACGAGTTCAGCGGCCTGCCCGCCTGCTCGACCTGCCACGGCGCCCAGGGCCTCGGTACGCCGCAGCTGCCGCGCCTGGCCGGCCAGCACCCGCGCTATATCGAGGATCAGTTGAAGCAGTTCAACAAGCGGGAGCGGACCAACGACAACGCGGTCATGCACACCATCGCCTCCAAGCTGTCCGAACTGGAAACCCACGCCGTCGCCGAGTACATCGCGACGCTCGATTGATTGCCGGCCGAGCGGGTGCGGGCAGACTGCCCGGACTGCCGCCGATGGCAACGAAAAAAGGCCGCGTCGAGCGGCCTTTGGTTTGATACGTGCCGGGAATCAGGCCAGCATGTCGGCCCAGATGTTCTTGGCCCAGCCGAGCGCCGCCTTGCCTTCCAGTTCGTTGCGGGCGGCCGAAACGCCGCCGGCGCCCTTGACCGGTTGCACGGCCTTGGTGGCGGCGTCGTATTGATGCACGGAGGCGACGTGGATGGCGTTCTTGTGATCGACGAAGCTGTAGCAGGTGTTCATCACCACCGGCTCCGGATTCGGCGCCTGGCCGGACAGCATGTTGAGGATGGCGGCGGCGGCCAGCTTGCCGTGCTGGTTGGCCATGTGGCCTGACTTGGGCATGGTCGGGGCCGGGAAGATGGCGTCGCCGATGACGTGGATGCCCGGCGTGCTGGTCGATTCCATCGATTGCCAGTTGATGTCCACCCAGCGGTTGTTGATCAGCTTGAGGCCCGACTTGGCGGCGATGTCGCCGGCCCGGTGCGGCGGGATGACGTTGAGCACGTCGGCCTTGAACTTGTCGAATTCGAGGATGGCGGTGTTGCTGGCGACGTCGACATCCTTCACTTCGCTGTTGTTGCGGTATTCGATCATGCCCTTGTAGAGGTCGGCCCAGGCCTTGGTGAACAGCGCCTTCTTGGATTGGACGTCGTCGTTGGCGTCGAGAATGACGACCTTGGACTTGGGCTTGTGTTCCTTGAGGTAGGCGGCGACCAGGCAGGCGCGCTCGTAGGGTCCGGGCGGACAGCGGTAGGGGGCCTTGGGTACCGAGATGGCGTAGGTGCCGCCGTCCTTCATGGCTTCCAGTTGCTGGCGCAGGGCGACGGTCTGGGCGCCGGCCTTCCAGGCGTGGAGGATCTTCGACTGGGCCGCGGCATTGTTGAGGCCGGGGATTTCGCCGAACATGAAATCAACGCCCGGCGACAGCACTAGGCGGTCGTAGCTCAGCTCGCCACCGGCTTTTAGCGAAATTGTGCGTTTTTCGGCGTCGACCGCGACGACGTCGTCCTGGATGACGCGGACGCCCCATTTGCTTTTCAGGTTGTCGTAGCTGACCGTGATGTCTTCCATGGTCTTGGTGCCGCCGATGACCAAATTGGAGATCGGGCAGGAGATGAAGGTCGGGTTGCGCTCGATCAGCGTGACCTGGACACCGCCTTCGCTCCACATGCGCAGGTATTTGGCCACGGTGGCGCCGCCGAAGCCGCCGCCGACGACGACGACATGGCCGCTGCTCTTGCTACCGCCGGCGCAGCCGTAGAGCGAGGCGAGGGTGCCGGCCGCAGCACCGACCTTCAGAAAATCGCGTCTTTTCATCAACATCATGGTGGTCTCCCCTTATTTTTGTCCGGCGAAATAGCCGGCGATCAGATCGAGTTGCGCCTCGGAGTAGCCCTTGGAGATCTGGTGCATGATCGATGCCGGCTTGTCGCCACTCTTGAAGTCGGCCAGTTTCTGCAGGATCTTGGCCTTGTCCATGCCGGCCAGGGCATCCATGCCGGAGCCCTTGACGGCATTGCCGTTGGTGCCGTGGCAGTTGGCGCAGGTGGCAGCCAGGTTGCGGCCGAGATTGGGATCGGCGGCGTGCGACGCGCCGGCGGTGGCCAGCAGGCATAGCGCGGCAAGATGAGCATGCAGTTTCATCGAGACATCTCCTCTAGTGTTGTCGATAAGTTATATAGCCCGAATTATGGATGGCTTGTCGGGATCAGCCTAGGGCGAAGGGTATAGGCCTTTTGCCCGAATTGCATGCTGCGCCGCAACAATATTAGTAGTTGACTATATAAGTATGCAGTTATACATTAATTCTTAATGCAGATCAAAAAAAGCGACATGGACGAGACACAGCAGGTATTCGAGCAGGTGGCCAATTACTTCGGATTGCTGGCCGATCCGACGCGGTTGCGCATTCTTTCCTGCCTGTGTTCGGAGGAACACCCGGTCAACGAGGTGGTGGAGAAGATCGGCCTGACCCAGGCCAACATCTCGCGCCATCTCAACATTCTTTATCGGGCCGGGGTGGTCGACCGGCGCCGGGTGGGAAATTCGGTGCTCTACCGGGTGGTCGATCCGAATTTCGTCGATATCTGCCGGACGGTCAGCATCACCGTGGCCAGCCGCGACATGGGCGAACAGATGGGTATGGGCATCAAGGGTAGCAGGGCAAGCGGCAGTTCTTGTTAAGACAACGAAGGGGATCATCTTTATGGTGGATATCGTCAAGCAACCGGGGCTTTTGCGGCCTGCTCCGGAAAACTTCCTGTCGGAGACGCAGGTGGCGGCAGTTGCCGCCGGCCGTCGCGATTTCCTGCGGAAGAGTTTTCTCGCCGCCGGGGCTGCGATGGCGGCGCCGATGGCGGCACGGGCCGCGGTCGAGGGCGACAGCAACATCCTGAATTTGCCGGAATGGTCGACGACGCTGGGCAAGCCGGTGGCGACCAATCCGTACGGCATGCCGTCGAAGTTCGAGAGCCAGCTGCTGCGCCGCGAGTCGCCCGGCCTGGCCCGCGTCGGCGGCGCCTCGGTGTCGTTCGCGCCGCTGCAGGGGCTGTTCGGCATCATCACGCCGTCCGGCCTGCATTTCGAGCGCCACCACCAGGGCTGGCAGGATATCGACCCGACCCGGCATCGCCTGATGATCAACGGTTCGGACGACAAGCTGCTGAAGAAGGCCAAGGTCTACACCATGGACGAACTGATGCGCCTGCCTTCGGTGTCGCGCATCCACTTCATCGAGTGCGGTGCCAACACCGGCCTGGAGTGGGGCAACGTCGCCGTGCCCACCGTGCAATACACGCACGGCATGCTGTCCTGCTCGGAATTCACTGGCGTGCCGCTGAAGACCCTGCTCGAGGATTGCGGCGTCGATTACAAGAAGGCCCGCTACGTGCTGGCCGAAGGTGCCGACGGTTCTTCGATGACGCGCACCATCCCGATGGAAATGGTCGAGTCGGGCGAGGTCATCGTTGCCTACGGCCAGAACGGCGAAATGCTGCGCCCGGAAAACGGCTACCCCCTGCGCCTGGTGGTGCCCGGCGTGCAGGGCGTGTCCTGGGTCAAGTGGCTGCGCCGCATCGAAGTCGGCGATCAGCCCTACGCCACCAAGGACGAGGCGGTGCACTACATCGACCTGCTGCCCAACGGCCTGCATCGCCAGTACAGCTCGATCCAGGAATGCAAGTCGGTGATCACCACGCCGTCCGGCGGCCAGTCGCTGCTGACCCAGGGCTTCTACAACGTTTCCGGCCTGGCCTGGTCGGGTCGCGGCCGCATCAAGCAGGTCGATGTCTCCTTCGACGGCGGCATCAACTGGCAGACGGCACGTCTCGAAGGGCCGATCCAGAACAAGGCGCTGACCCGTTTCAACATCAACTGGGTGTGGGACGGCAAGCCGGCCATCCTGCAGTCGCGGGCCATTGACGAAACCGGTTACGTGCAGCCGAGCTACGGCCAACTGCGCGCCGTGCGCGGTACCAAGTCGATTTATCACAACAATGCCATCCAGTCCTGGAAAGTGGTTGAGAGCGGGGAGGTGACCAATGTCCAGGTTCTCTAAGTCGGTTTTCGTTTTTGCCCTTTTTTCCGCGTCGACCGCAGCGATTGCCTTCGATGGCTATCAGGGCGTCGGCCGTCAGGCCACCCCGGCCGAAGTGAAGGCCTGGGACATCGATGTTCGCCCGGACTTCAAGGGGCTGCCCAAGGGATCGGGCAACGTCGAGCGCGGCAACGAGCTGTTCGAGGAAAAGTGCGCCTCCTGCCACGGCTCCTTCGGTGAATCGAACGAGGTGTTCACGCCGCTGGCCGGCGGCACGACCAAGGACGACATCAAGAACGGCCGGGTCAGGGGCCTGTCGTCCGGCGAATTGCCGCAACGCACGACCTTCACCAAGGTGGCCACGATCTCGACCGTCTTCGACTACATCCAGCGCGCCATGCCATGGACGGCGCCGAAGTCGCTGAAGCCGGACGAGGTCTACGCCATCCTGGCCTACCTGCTCAACCTGCAGGAAATCGTGCCGGCCGACTTCGTGCTCTCCGACAAGAACATCGGCGACGTGCAGAAGCTCCTGCCCAACCGCAACGGCATGACCACCGATCACGGCCTGTGGCCGGGGGCCTCGGCCAAGAAGGGCGGTATCGGCAACGGCGGCGTTCCCGACGTCAAGAACGTCGCCTGCATGAAGAACTGCAAGTCGACGGTGCAGATCGGTTCGACGCTGCCCGACTACGCCCGTACCGCCCACGGCGAACTGGCCGACCAGTACCGCCATTTCGGGCCGGTGCGCGGCACCAGGACGCTGGAAGGCGACGCCGCCAAGCCGGCCGCCGCGGCCAACCCCAACCTCGAGCTGGCGACCAAGAGCGGTTGCATGGCCTGCCACGGCGTCAGCAACAAGATCGTCGGGCCGGGCTATGAAGAAGTCGTCACCCGCTATCGCGGCCAGACCGATGCCGAAGCCCGCCTGATCGGCAAGGTCAAGGCCGGTGGCCAGGGCGCCTGGGGCTCGGTGCCGATGCCGCCGAACGGTCACCTGCCGGACGAGGACATCAAGACCCTGGTCAAGTGGATCCTTTCCGGTGCCAAGTAATTCCAATTTTTACAGAGGAGAAGTCATGAACAATCAACGTCGCACCGTCCTGAAAGCCGGCTCTGGCGCCGCGCTGCTCAGCACCCTGGCCGCCGCCGGCCTGATCACCCCGGGCATGGCCCTGGCCGACTGGAACAAGGCCGCTTTCGACGCCAAGAGCATGGCCGACACGCTCAAGGCGCTCGGCGCCGGCTCCCCGGCCGATAGCAAGGATGTCCAGGTCACCGGCCCGGATATCGCCGAAAACGGCGCCGTGGTGCCGGTCGGCGTCGGCACTACGCTGCCCAACGTCAGCATGGTCGCCATCCTGATCGAAAAGAATCCGAACGCCCTGGCCGCTGCCTTCACGCTGCCCGAAGGCACCGAAGCCAACGTCCAGACCCGCGTCAAGATGGGCCAGACCTCCAACGTCTACGCGCTGGTCAAGTCGGACGGCAAGTTCTTCGTGGCGACCAAGGAAATCAAGGTCACCCTCGGTGGCTGCGGCGGCTAAAAACGGGTCCGAAGCTACTGCGCTCGGCATGACCGCGTTGCGCTTGCTCGCCGTGCAAGATGCACTGTCTCGCAAACGCGCCTTGTCCTGCCATCGCTCGCGACGCTTCGTTCCCCGTTTTTACACTTACTGAATTTAGGAGATACAAACATGGGCAATCCAATGAAAATCCGCGCCGCCAACAAGGACGGCGTTACCGAAGTCAAGGCGCTGATCAGCCACGAAATGGAAACCGGCCAGCGCAAGGACGCCAACGGTGCAGTCGTTCCGGCGCATTTCATCACCGAGCTGACCGTCAAGCACAACGACAAGCTCGTGCTGGCCAGCGAATTCGGCACGGCGATCTCCAAGAACCCCTACCTCGCCTTCAAGTTCAAGGGTGGCGCCAAGGGTGACAAGGTCGTCGTCAGCTGGAAGGACAACAAGGGCGACACTCGCACCGACGAAGTCGCCATCGGCTAAATCGCCGGCCCGCAAACGGGAGACCAGGCAGTGGGCGGTTTTGCCCGCTGCCTGTGGATGAACACTGCCCAACGGAGGAGCAATGAACATAAAAACCCATCGAATTTCCCTGGCTGCCGGCCTGCTGGCCGCCGCCGCGCTCGTCGGCTCCGGCCAGGTGCTGGCCGATGCTGCCACCGACGAGATTGCCAAGTACCGCGAGATGCTGGCCGACGGCAATCCATCCGAACTGGTCGCGCTGCAGGGCGAAACCCTGTGGAAGACCAAGCGCGGCCCGAAGAACGCCTCGCTCGAGCAATGCGACCTCGGCCTCGGCCCCGGCGTGGTCAAGGGCGCATCGGCCCAGTTGCCGCCCTTCTTCAAGGACACCGGTCGTGTCCAGGACCTGGAAACGCGCCTGATGACCTGCCTGGAAACCCTGCAGGGCATCGATACCAAGGAGCTGGCCAAGACTCGCTGGGGCAAGGGCGAAATGGAGAACATGGAGGCGCTGGTCGCCTACATCGTCACCGAATCGAACGGCCAGAAAATCAAGGTCGACCTCAAGCACCCGGAAATGAAGAAGCTCTACAAGCTGGGCGAGATGGCCTTCTTCTACCGCGGCGGCGCCATGGACTTCTCCTGCGCCACCTGCCACGGCCAGCCGGACAAGCGCATTCGCCTGCAGGATCTGCCCGATCTGCGCACCCAGGCCGGCGCCGCTGCCGGTTGGGGTTCGTGGCCGGCCTATCGCGTCTCGAATGGCCAGTTCTGGACCATGCAGCATCGCCTGAACGACTGCTATCGCCAGCAGCGTTTCCCCGAGCCGATCTACGGTTCGGACGTGACAATCGCCCTCTCGGTCTACCTGGCGGGCAACGGCAACGGCGGCACGGTGCTGACGCCGGGCATCAAGCGCTAAGGAGGCGGCCATGAAAAAAATGATCACCCTGGCGGCCGTCGCGGTCGCCACGCAAGCCGCCTGGGCGGCCGATGACGCGCTCTACGCCGATTTCAAGGCGATGATGGATGCCTCCTTCCAGAGCAAGGGCATCGTCGACAAGTACCGCATGTACCAGCTCGACTTCCAGAAAGCCTGTTCGCAGGACAAGGAGCCGGCCAAGAAGGTGATGGCGGCGATCGAAGCGGCGCAGTTGAAGACCATCCGCCCGCCAGCCGACGGCAAGTACTTCGGCAACTGGAAGGAAGGCGAAAAGATCGCCATCAGCGGCAAGGGCCTGACCTGGACGGACAAGACGCCCTACGACAACGGCGGCGGCTGCTACAACTGCCACCAGTTGAGCCACCACGAGATCGCCTACGGCACCATCGGCCCCAGCCTGCTCGACTACGGCAAGCTGCGCGGCAACAGCAACGAAGTCATCAAGTACACCTGGGGCAAGATCAACAACGCCAAGGCATTCAACGCCTGTAGCCACATGCCGCGCAATGCCGACGCCGAGATCCTCACCGAACAGCAGATCAAGCACCTGATGGCCTACCTGTTCGACCCGGCTTCCCCGGTCAACAAGAAATAACTTGCGTGATTCAACCCGGCGTGGGCAACCCGCCGGGTTCTTTTTGCGGATCGCACCGCTCAACCGAATTTTCAAGGAATCAACATGAGCATGAATCGTCGGGAGTTTCTGCAGGTGATGGCGGTTGCCGCGGCCGGTGGCATGGCCCTGCACAGCGAACTGGCGCTGGCCGAGAAGGGCGCCGCCAAATTGTACGACCTGCCCAAATTCGGCAATGTCAGCCTGCTGCACATCACCGACTGCCACGCCCAGTTGCTGCCCATCTATTTCCGCGAACCGAACGTGAACCTTGGTTTCGGTGACCAGTTCGGCAAGGTGCCGCATCTGGTTGGCGACAACCTGCTCAAGCACTTCGGCTTCAAGCCCAACTCCATCGAGGCGCACGCCTACACCTACCTGAATTTCGAGCAGGCCGCCCGGACCTACGGCAAGGTCGGCGGCTTTGCCCACCTGGCGACGCTGGTCAAGCGCATGAAGGCGACCCGCCCGGGCGCCCTGCTGCTCGACGGCGGCGATACCTGGCAGGGCTCCGGCACGGCGCTGTGGACCAACGCCCAGGACATGGTCGACGCCTGCAAGGCGCTCGGCGTCAATGTCATGACCCTGCACTGGGAATCGACCTACGGCGAGGCCCGGGTCAAGGAAATCGAGGAAAAGGATTTCGCCGGCCACATCGACATCGTCGCCCAGAACGTCAAGACCACCGACTTCGGCGACCCGGTCTTCAAGCCCTTAGTGATGAAGAACATGAACGGCGTGCCGGTCGCCATCATCGGCCAGGCCTTCCCCTACACGCCGATCGCCAACCCGCGCTGGCAGACCCCGAACTGGAGCTTCGGCATCCAGGACGACAACATGCAGAAGACCGTCGACGAAGCGCGCGCCGCCGGTGCGCAGGTCGTCGTCGTGCTCTCCCACAACGGCATGGACGTCGACCTCAAGATAGCTTCGCGCGTCAAAGGCATCGACGCCATCCTCGGCGGCCACACCCACGACGGCATGCCGGCCCCGGTCATCGTCAAGAACGCTGGCGGCCAGACCCTGGTCACCAACGCCGGCTCCAACGGCAAGTACCTCGGCGTGCTCGATTTCGACGTCAAGAACGGCAAGATCGCCGGCTATCGCTACAAGCTGCTGCCCGTCTTCGCCAACCTGCTGCCGGCCGACCCGGACATGCAGGCGCTGATCGACAAGGCGCGCGCTCCTTATCTCGACAGGCTCAACGAAAAGCTGGCCGTCACCGAAGGCACGCTGTACCGCCGCGGCAACTTCAACGGCACCTTCGACCAGCTCATCCTCGACGCACTGATCAAGGTCAAGGACGCCGAAATCGCCTTCTCGCCGGGCTTCCGCTGGGGTACCTCGCTGCTCCCCGGTCAGCCCATCCTGATGGAACACGTGCTCGACCAGACGGCCATCACCTACCCGTGGACGACGGTGAGCAACATGAGCGGCGAAATGATCAAGACCGTGCTCGAAGATGTCTGCGACAACCTGTTCAACCCCGATCCCTACTACCAGCAGGGTGGCGACATGGTGCGCGTCGGCGGCCTGCAATGGACCTGCGACCCGACCGCCAAAATGGGCAGCCGCATCCAGAACATGATGCTCAAGGGCAAGCCGATCGACCCGGCCAAGACCTACAAGGTGGCTGGCTGGGCGCCGGTGTCGGAAGAAGCCAAGGGCGCCGGCGAACCGATCTGGGATGTCGTGGCAAAATATCTGCGTGACATCAAGACCGTCAAGCCGGTCAATCTCAACCTGCCGACGCTGAAAGGCGCCGCCAACAACCCGGGGATCGCCTGATGAAAAAACCTGTCATCGCACACCTGCTGGCCGCCGGCCTGCTTGCCGTGTCCACCCTCGGCCTGGCCGCCGACTGGGCGCCCGGCAGCACCGATTGGGACAAACTACCCGAGGTCAAGCGCAGCAAGCTCGCCCTCTACCTGACGCCGCAACAAGCCTACGACATGAAGAAAAAGGACCCGAAAGGCGTCGCCTTCTTCGACATCCGCACCCGCGCCGAAGCCATGTACGTCGGCTGGCCGGGCGACGCCGACGCCCTCGTGCCCTACGTCGAACACCCCGAGCTGATGAGCGACTGGGACGACAAGCGGGCCATGTACAAGCTCGAGCCGAACCAGGATTTCGTGCCCGAACTGGAGCGCCGCCTGAAGGACATGGGGCTGGGCAAGGACGCCACCATCATCCTCATCTGCCGCTCCGGCGACCGCAGCTCGAAAGCCCAGGATCGCCTGCAGGCGGCAGGCTACAGCAAGGTGTACGGCGTCGCCGAAGGCTTCGAGGGCGATATGGCCAAGGACGGCCCGAAAGCTGGCCAGCGCGCCGTCAATGGCTGGAAGAACGCCAACCTGCCGTGGACCTACAAGCTGGATAAGACCAAGATGTATTTCCAGCGCTGAACCGCGCCGGGCTGAAAGAGACCATCCCCGCTGCGGCGGGGATCGTCGTTTTCGGGAAGCGGATTGTGAATTTCGGCGATTTTTCCGGTTGACCGCGGGAATCGGCTTTTCCCGGAAGCGAAGCGGGGGAAAGTGCTTCTATGCGCTGGTTTCGACCCTCCCCCAAACTTCGATGGCGGGCTGGTCCAACGGCAGATTTTCTTCTAATGGAGCTGCTGTTCAGAGTGGGGGACTGAATGCGAACTACTCGGCCAATGCCGCCATTCAGTAGTTGGTTTGTGGGGGTCAGCAATTAGCTGGATACATGCCTGTCAGTGTCAAAGCTTGGTGAGCAGCAGCCTCCACACTCGGCTCGGTTCAAAGCAGACGTCAAAAGTCAAAGCTCCGCGAACTCCACGAAGCAAAGCGCTGATATGCCGGGCCATACTTAGGGAGTAGCGCTGAACCTAGAAAAAGTGGCGGTACGCCGGCAGTCCGCAGCGGGGCCGGCGTACCGATTTCTTGTGCTAGGCCGCGACCGGCTCCGGCTCCATCGCAGGAACGGCCTTCCCGTCTCCCGCCGTTGGCCTGATCTTGAACCAGATCGCGTACAAGGCTGGCAGGAAAACCAGGGTCAGAATCATCACGGCGAATGTGCCGCCGATGAGCGTATAGGCCAGCGTGCCCCAGAACACCGAGTGGGTGAGCGGGATGAAGGCCAGCATGGCGGCAAGTGCAGTCAGGATCACCGGGCGGGCGCGCTTGACGGTGGCCTTGCCGACGGCATCTAAGGGGGCCAGTCCGTCCTTCTCGTTGTCGCGGATCTGACCGCTCAGAATCAGCGTGTTGCGCATCAGGAAGCCGGATAGCGCGATGCGGTCGAATAGTCTTTCGCAAGCGTCCGGGCACCGAATGTGAAGAGAGTGATCATCACAAGTTCGATGATGATCGGCTGTGCGATGCCTTCCGGTACGCCGGCCAGAGCGAGGCCGAGGAAGCGACCAATAATGGCGATGCCGTAGAGCCAGGTGCCAACCCAGAGCCACGAAGGACGTCCGGCGAAAAGCGCGAGACCAGCAGAAAGAGCACTGGCAAGAAAGAAAGCACCAAAATCGCCTCGGATTGAGCTCAAGCCAATCGGTGACAAGGCGCCAACCCCCAAAGCCATCTCGAGCTGTTCAGGCAAAAAATATGACACAAGGCCCATCGCCAGTGAAAAGAGACCCGCCAGAGCAACCCCAATACGTGCAAACCAAATCATCGCTTTCTCCTTCTTTCTTTCGTTCATGTTGACCACCACGTTGTCCCACTGTCAGCTAAATCACGAGTTGCAGACAAAAATGGGCATTCTCGATTTCTCGTCGTAATACTGGCGACACGCCGGCAATCCGCTGCGGGGCCGGCGCGCTCGTTCCTTCTGTTAGGCTTCGACGGATTCAACTCGCATCGCAGGAGCCGATTGCCCGTCTCCCGCCGTTGGCCTGATCTTGAACCAGATCGCGTACAAGGCCGGCAGGAAAACCAGGGTCAGAATCGTCCCGGCGAAGGTGCCGCCGATGAGCGTGTAGGCCAGCGTGCCCCAGAACACCGAATGGGTCAGCGGAATGAACGCCAGCATGGCGGCGAGTGCGGTCAGGATGACCGGACGGGCGCGCTGCACGGTGGCCTCGACGACGGCATTGAAGGGCGCCAACCCATCCGCGATGTTGTCGCGGATCTGACCGATCAGGATCAGCGTGTTGCGCATCAGGATGCCGGACAGGGCGATCAGACCGACCAGGGCATTGATGCCGAACGGCTGCCCGAACAGCAACAGTGTCGGCACGACGCCGATCAAGCCAAGCGGTGCGGTGGCGAATACCATCATCATCGCGGCGATCGAGCGCACCTGGAAGATGATAGTGATCAGGGTCAGCGCGATCATGATCGGGAAGACCGGCGCCAGGGCCCGATTGGCCTTGCCCGACTCCTCGATGGCGCCAGCCATTTCGATCCGGTAGCCGGCCGGTAGTTTGGCGATGATCGGCTGCAGCTCCTGCCACACAGCGCTGGAGACATCCGGCGGCTGCAAGCCCTCGGCGATATCGCCACGCACGGTGATGGTTGGGGTGCGGTCGCGGCGGCGCAGGATGGGGTCTTCCATGCGGACATCAACCTTGCCGACCTGCGACAGCGGAATCTTTTGACCGGCCGCGCCGACCATGGTGAAGTCGCCAATCCTGCCTGGATCGAGCCGCGTGTTGCCGCCCGAACGGGCTGTGACCTGGACCGAACGAATGTCCTCGCGCACTTCCGTAATCGGGACGCCGCTCAGCAGGAACTGCAGCTGCTGAGCCACATCGCTAGACGTCAGGCCGATGTTCTGCAGGCGATCCTGGTCGAGCGAGAAATGCAGCGCCGGTACGCGCTCGCCCCAGTCGGTATTGACAGTCCGCATCTGGGCCGAGGCCTGCATGACGCCACGCATCTCTGCCGCGATGTCACGCAGCTTGTCCGGGTCCGGCCCCATGACGCGGAAGGCCACGGGAAACGGCGACGGGGGGCCGAAGACGATCTGGGTTACGCGCACCCGCGCCTCGGGCGCCAATCCGTCGGCTGCCGCCTGACGCAATCTGAACTTGAGGGCCTCGCGTTCCTTGTCATCACCCGTCAGGACCACGATCTTGGCAAACGACGGATCGGGCAATTCAGGTGACATCGCCAGGAAAAAGCGGGGCGCGCCCTGGCCGATGTAGGACGTCACGACCCTGGCCTCTGGCTGCTCTGCCAGCCAGGCTTCGACCTTGGCTGTCGCGGTGCTGGTTTGCGCGATTGAGGTGCCATACGGCATCTGCACCTCGACCAGCACTTCCGGCCGGTCGGAGGTCGGGAAGAACTGCTTGTTGACCACGCCCATGCCAATAATCGCAACCACGAAGGCGCCGATCACGCTCGCCGCGACCAGCCATTTGCGCCGGATTACCCAGACCAGCAACCGGCGGAAGCGCTCGTAGTTCGGCGTGGCGTAGATGGCCCCATGCCCGCCCGCGTGCTTCTCGTAGTTTGGCAGCAGCTTGACCCCGAGGTAGGGCGTGAATACGACGGCAACGATCCACGAGGCGATCAGGGCCGTGCCGACGATCCAGAACATGTTGCTGGTGTACTCGCCCGCGGTCGACTTGGCGAAGCCGTTGGGCATGAAACCAATTGCCGTCACCAGCGTTCCGGCCAGCATGGGTGCGGCGGTGTGGCTCCAGGCATAGGCCGCGGCGCGGATGCGGTCGTAGCCTTCCTCCATCTTCACGACCATCATCTCGATGGCGATGATCGCGTCGTCGACCAGCAGTCCCAGCGCCAGGATCAAGGAGCCGAGTGTGATGCGGTCAAAATTCTTGCCGGTCGTCGCCATGATGATGAAGACGGCAGCGAGGGTCAGCGGAACTGCGGCCGCAACGACGACGCCGGCGCGCCAGCCCATGCTGAGAAAGCCGACCAGGATCACCACGCCGAGGGCGACCATGAACTTGACCATGAACTCGCCGACCGCCGATTGGATATTGACCGACTGGTCCGTCACTTTGGAGAGGCTCATGCCGAGCGGCATTTCGGCGTTGATCTTCGCCGCTTCCGCCTCCAGCGCCGTGCCCAGATTGAGGCCGTTCCAGCCCTCGCGCATGACCACGCCGAGCAGCAAGGTCGGTTCGCCGTTGTTCCGGATCAGGAAGGTGGCCGGGTCTTCGTAGCCGCGCTTGACCTCGGCGATGTCGCCGAGCTTCAGCGTCCGGCCGCGCGCAGCGACCGGCGTATTGCGGATCGTCTCCAGATCGTCGATGGCGCCTTCGAGACGGATGAAGACCTGTGGGCCCTTGGCTTCGATCGAGCCGGCGGGCGTCATGACATTGCGGCTGTTGAGCGCAGCGAAGAGGTCGCGCGGGGAGACGCCTAGCGTCGCCAGGCGGTCATGCGAGAACTCGACGAAAATCCGTTCGGCCTGCTCGCCGATGATGTTCACCTTCTTGACCCCGGGTACGTGCAGCAGACGCTGACGCATGGTTTCCGCGTCGCGTACCAGGTGCCGGTGCGGCTCGCCTTTGGCTTTCAAGGCGTAGAGCGCAAAGGTCACGTCGGCATATTCGTCATTCACCATCGGGCCGATGACGCCACGGGGCAGTTTGAGCGCCTCGTCGCCGAGTTTCTTGCGCGCCTGATAGAACTGGTCGGGGACGTCGGCCGGCGGCGTACTGTCGAGCAGGAATACCGTGGAGAAAGCCAGCCCCGGCCGCGTAAAGGTCTCGGTCCGGTCATACCAGCGCAGTTCCTGCATGCGCTTTTCCAGCGGTTCGGCGACCAGTTCTTCCATCTCCTTGGCGGTCGCCCCGGGCCAGGCGGTGATCACGGTCATCTGCTTGATGGTAAAGGCGGGGTCCTCGGCCCGGCCCAGGGTCAGGAAGGCGATGACGCCGGCGATGAAGATCGCCAGCATCAGGAACAGGGTGACCGAGCGCTCGCGGACGGCGAGGGCTGAGAGGTTGAAAGCACTCATTTCTGTGCCCCACCGTTCGCCGCTGCGCCAGGTGCGGCGCTGCTGTCAGCCAGTCGAACCGGTTCGCCTTCGTGCAGCAGATGGGCGCCGAGCACGACGACAAGGTCACCCGCCGCCAGCCCACTGGTGATCGCAGCGGATTCACCGCTGAGGCCTGCTACCTGCACGGCGCGCCAGGTAGCCTGGAGCCCCTGTCCTTGGTCCTCCTGTCCTTTGACCAGCCAGACGCCGGGCCCCTTGCCCTGATCGAAGAGCGCGCTGATCGGAATCTGGAGCGCCGGGGTGGCGCGGCCGCTTTGAATTTCGATGGAAACGGTCGAGCCGAGGGGCGCGTCGGCCAGTCGGCCCTCCAGTACGTAGCGCGCCTCGAAAGTACGTGTCTGCGGGTTGGCGGCATCCGACAACTGACGCAGTTTCGCGGCGCCGGTCAGCCCGCTGCCATACAAGGTCGCGCGCCCTGCGGAGCCGATCGCCGGACGCAGGCTTTCGGGGAGGGCAATGAGCGCTTCGCGGCGCCCGGCATGGGCCACACGGACGACGACCTGGCCCGCACCGACCACCTGGCCCGGCTCGCCCAGGGTCTCGACCACGACGCCGTCCGAATCGGCGAGCAGTACCGCGTAGCCCGTTTCGTTGCGGGCAACGTCGGCCTGGGCCTGGGCTGCCTTGAGCTCGGCTCGTGCCGAATCGGCGGCCGCCTTGATCTTGTCGTAGGCCGAGGCCGACACCGCACCCGCCGCGACGAGATCGCGGTATCGCGCCTCATCCTCGGCAGTCTGGCGTGCGCGCGCCGTGGCGGCGGCAACGGCCTCGTCGTGGGCACGCGTGGCGAGCTTCAAATCGGTGGGGTCGATGCGCATCAGCGCCTGACCGCGCTTGACCGTCTGGCCAGTATCGACCAGGCGCTCGAGGATCTTGCCGGGAACGCGGAAACCCAGGTCGCTCTGCACCCGTGCCGCGACGACGCCGCTGAACGAAGGCTCGGCCTGGATGGCGGTCGCTACCGGCGCGATCCGGACGAGTGGAGCCTGGGTCCGCGGATCGATTGAAGAAGTGGCATCGCTGCAGGCTGCCAAGGCGATAGGCAACAGACCGACGACGGCCAGGAAGGGAATATTGCGGCGCTGAAACATGACGACCTCCTTTAACGCGAAGGCCTTCATCATCTGTCTAGTGACCACCGTTGTCAATAGTCACTTGTTGCCCAGGCAGCGTTCTAGGGTGCCAGGCTACGCAGCACCAGATTCGAAAGCTGCGTGGGCGCCTCCTCGACGCGGTCGAGGTTGTACTGGAGCAGGAGCGGATTGACATAGGGCTGCATGACGAGATCGATGGCATGCACCGTCTCGTCCAGCGGCGTCTTCCGTTCGAATTCGCCGGCTTCCCGCCCCTCGCGGATCACCTCCGTCAGAATCCCCCGGATGCGCTCGCAGTAGGCCTGGGCGGACGGCCAGCCCTCGCCGGCGGAATGCGCGGCAATGTCATACAGCTTGCGTTCATTGAAGAACAGACTGACGCCTGTCGCCGCCAGGGTCTTGAATAGTCGGCGGAATTTTTCCGTCGGGGTGGTTGCGCCGGCCACAGCTTCTTCGACTGCCGCGACGATGGTGCTCAAGGTCTTGCTGCAGATGGCTTCGCCGATTGCCTGCTTGGAATCGAAGAACTTGTAGATATAAGCCTTGGAAAAGCCGATCGCCTTGGCCAGGTCGGAGACCGTGGTCTTGTCGTAGCCGTAGTGGCTGAAGTGCGCCTCGGCCGCCTCGACGATCTGATCACGAACGCTGTGGTCGACGGGGCCGCGGGCCTGTGGGGTGGAAGATTCGATTTCGCTCATGGGAAAAACAATACCGCGTTTGCCACCGGTTGACAACCAGTGACCAATTTAGGTTATAGTCACCACAACAAACCAACCCCCGAAGGACTCCCATGCTCACCCATCCCCGCTCTCTCGCCCTGTTTCTGAGTGCCGGCATCTTGTCGGGCTGCGCTGTCGGTCCCGACTACCGGCCGCCCTTGGTCGAGCTGACATCCAGCTTCCTCGGGCAGAAGGGCGTCGAGCAACGTTCGGTGCAAGGCAAGGCAGATCTGCAACGCTGGTGGGCCGCTTTCGACGATGCCTTGCTCGCGCACTATGTCGCCCTGGCGCTCGAGCAGAACCTGGACATCGCCCAAGCGACGGCGCGTGTCGCCCAATCGCGTGCCGTATTGCGCTACGCCGATGCGGCCTTGCTGCCCGCGGGCAACGTGAGTGCGAGCGTCGGGCGAGGCTACCTGTCGGTTGAGACCCCGCTCGGGCAGGTGCTCAATAGCCCCCCCGGCTTCGATCGCTGGGGTGGCACTTACGAGGCCAATCTCGGGGCGAGTTGGGAGATCGACCTATTCGGCGGTCTGCGGCGCGGGCGGGAGACTGCCCGCGCCGAATACGAGGCGTCGGAAGCCGGGGTTGCTGCGACACGGCTGGCCATCGCCGCGCAGACCGCGGACGTGTACGTCATGGTCCGCGGCCTGCAGGCGCGCCTCGCGATTGCCCAACAGCAGGTGGAGACCCGACGCCGCTTGCTCGCCATGATCCAGCTCCAGTACGAGAAGGGAATCGCCGCCGAACTCCAGAAGAACCAGGCCGAGGGCTCGCTGACCCAGGCCGAGGCACAGATCCCCGTCCTCCAAGCCGGCCTCGATTCGGCGATGAACGCGCTCGACGTACTGCTCGGCGTGCAGCTGGGAACCCACCGCGCCGAACTGGCGCCGCTGAAGCCTATACCGGCCGCGCCGGCCCTGGCCGAGACCGGCACCCCGGCCGAGATGCTGCGCCGCCGGCCCGATCTCATTGCCGCCGAACGGCGCCTGGCTGCCGCCAATGCACGCATCGGCGTGGCTGTCGCCGAGTATTACCCCAAGTTCTCGCTCGGCGCGTTGCTCGGCAGCGCCACCGCGATAGCGAGCGGCAACCTGTTCACCGAGGCCGCCAGCCAGGCCCAGGGTGTTCTCGGGTTGCGCTGGCGCCTGTTCGACTTCGGCCGCGTCGATGCGCAGATCGCTGCCGCGCGCGGCCAGGAGGCCGAAGCCCTGGCGGCCTACCGGCTGGCCGTATTGCGGGCGACCGAGGATGTCGAAAACGCCTTCTCCGCCCTGGTCAAACGCGAGGCCCAGGTCGGTATCCTGACCCGGGGTGAGTCGTCGTTTGCCAAGGCGCGCGAGAACTCCTTTGCCGCCTACCAGAGCGGCGTCGTCAGCCTGATCGAGGTGCTCGATGCCGACGGCAACCTGCTGCTGGCGCGCGATGCCAAGGCCCAGGCACAAACCGAGGCGGCGCGTGCCGCCATCGCCTCCTTCCGGGCCTTGGGCGGTGGCTGGGATACACCATCGGCAAACGACAACCGTCTCGCCGGAAAACTCTCCACCAACAACCAGAGGTAAGCAAAATGACCACAAACAATATTCATGGGTGCTCATCACGGGCGCATCGAGCGGCTTCGGCGAGGAATTTGCCCGCCAATATGCCGAACAAGGCCACTCGCTAGTCCTCGTGGCGCGCCGGTTCGACCGGCTGCAAGCACTCGCCGAGACGCTGCGCCGACAATATCGCATCGAAATCGTGGTCGAGCAGGTCGATCTCTCCGATATTGAAGCGATCACCCAATTGCATCGGCGCCTCCGCGAGCGCGGCGTTACCATCGAAATCCTGATCAACAACGCCGGCCATGGGTTGCAAGGTCCGTTCGTGGACCGCCCGTTGGACGCCACCCTGGCCATGGTGCAGCTCGATGTGGCCAGCCTGACTGCGGTCACCCATGTCTTCGCCCAGGACATGCGGGCGCGAAAACGCGGGAAGATCCTGCTGGTCGCCAGCCTGCTGGCATACCAGGGTGTCCAGAACTTCGCGGTCTACGCCGCCGCCAAGGCCTACGTGCTGCGTCTGGGTGAAGCGCTGCATCGCGAACTCAAGCGCCATGGCGTCACCGTGACGACGCTATGTCCGGGCATGTCGGATACCGGCTTCGCCGCCGCCGCCCAGCAGAAGCTGACGCCCGCATTGAAGCTGTTGATGATGCAGCCGGCGCCCGTCGTGCGCAGTGGTATCCGCGCCTTGCAGGCCGGACGCATCAGCGTCGTGGCGGGGTGGGCGAACAAGGCCCTGGTGATCCTGACCTGGGCGACGCCGCGCTGGCTGCACCAGGCCTTCATGTCGCATGCGATGAACGGATGAGCGAGTAGGTCAAACGCTCACAACCAACACTCACGGCAAGGGGTAAGCGACAGCCTTAGTTTGTTCAGATCACCATAGCCGCTCAAGGTAATGCTTGCATTAAATGAGACAATCGGTCTAATATGTGCGCATGGAACTACAGCATTCCCAGCCCCGCAAACGCGGCCGCCCCCCAAAGCGGCCGGAACACACGCTCGAAACGCGAGAGCTGCTGGTTCGCGCCGGACTGGAAGTGCTCACCGAAAAGGGGTTTGCGGCGACAGGCATTGACGAAGTGCTCAAGCGGGTCGGCGTACCGAAGGGGTCCTTCTATCACTACTTTGATAGCAAGGAAGCTTTTGGGGCGGCGCTGATTGATCGTTACGCGAGCTACTTTGCCCGCAAGCTGGAACGCCACTTCGTTGATGAATCAATGACGCCGCTCGATCGCCTGAGGGCGTTTGTCGACGACGCACAAGCCGGAATGGCGCGGCACGATTTCTGCCGCGGCTGCTTGATCGGCAATCTCGGTCAGGAGATGGCGGCCTTGCCGGAGAGCTTCAGAGAGCGTCTTAACGCCGTGTTTGACGACTGGGAGCGACGCCTGGCAGGTTGTCTCGAAGCAGCGCAACAACTCGGCCAGATTCCTACCGCGGTGGATTGCACGCAACAAGCCAGCTTTTTCTGGATCGGCTGGGAAGGTGCGGTCTTGCGCGCCAAACTCGAACGGAGTGCCAAGCCGCTCGATATCTTTGCACGTGGATTTTTCACCGGGCTGCAGCGGGCCTAATTTTTTTAACGTTTTATAGACGATCGGTCTAAATTGTAAAGGAGATGAACATGTTCAAAGGCATTCTGATTGAGAAGGATGACGCCGGCTATCGCGCCAACCTCCGGGACATTGACGATGTGCAGTTGCCCGAGGGCGACGTCACCGTCCGCGTCAGTCACTCGACCCTAAACTACAAGGACGGTCTGGCCATTGCCGGCAAGGGGCCGGTGGTTCGGCGCTTCCCGATGGTGCCGGGCATCGATCTGGTCGGCACCGTTGAATCGAGCACCCATGCCGAATACCAGCCGGGCGACAGCGTTTTGCTCAACGGCTGGGGCGTCGGCGAAGGACACTGGGGCGGGCTCGCCCAGAAGGCACGGCTCAAGGGCGACTGGCTGGTGCCGCTGCCCAAGCAGTTCTCCCCGCTGCAGGCCATGGCGATCGGCACCGCCGGCTACACCGCCATGCTGTGCGTACTGGCGCTCGAGCGCCACGGAGTGAAGCCGGAGCACGGAGAAATCGTCGTTTCTGGTGCAGCCGGTGGCGTTGGCAGCGTGGCAACCGCAGTCCTGGCGAAGCTCGGGTTTACGGTGGTGGCGATCAGCGGACGGAGCGAAGAAGCCGATTACCTCAAACGGCTGGGCGCCAGTGAAGTGCTCAATCGTGCGGACTTCTCGTCGCCGGGCAAGCCGCTGGGCAAGGAACGTTGGGCAGGTGCTGTCGATGTCGTCGGCAGCCACACCCTGGCAAACATCTGCGCCACCGCAAAGTATCGCGGCGTGGTGACGGCATGCGGGCTGGCCGGCGGGATGGATTTCCCGGCGACGGTGGCGCCGTTCATCTTGCGTGGCGTGACGCTGGCCGGTATCGACAGCGTGATGTGTCCGCGCCCGGATCGCCTTGAGGCTTGGCGTCGCCTGGGTATCGATCTCGATGTTTCCAAGCTCGAGATGATCAGCACAGAGATTTCGCTCGCTGACGCCATTCCGACAGCTGCGAAGCTCATCAACGGTGAAATTCGCGGCCGCGTGATCGTCGACGTCAATCGCTGACAGATGGTGATTGGCCATCGCAGGCAGGCGGTCCGGTCAGCGTTACTTGCTCGCACCGCTGACCGGCCGTCATCTGGTTTCGATTGAGTAATCATCAGTTCGGTAATTTGCTGTCGATGGCGCTGGCCAGCACATCGATCACGCCAATATGCCTCCCCCTTGAATGGCGGGTAAGCAGCATATTGCCGCCTGATTCTAGCCAGAGGTCCAAGGTCGGTTTTGGCCGAATTGTTCGCATCGCCCATCCGGCTGGTTTCAGAGCAGGGCGGCCATCTCGTGGTCGGCATCGAGGATGGCGCGAAGGGCCGGCTGTGGCCGGCCTCGGCCTGAAAGGGCAACTCAGGCAGGCAGCCCCGGCGGCGTTTCGATGTCTTTGACGCGGTCGACAAGACGGTCGGCGATCCCCGCGCCCAGCCACATGCCGATCAGGGCGATCCAGGCGGTGAGGGCGAAGACGGCGGCGCCGGAGACGCCGGCGCCGACCGCGCAGCCGCCGGCCAGCATGCCGCCGAAGCCCATGCAGACGGCGCCGGCGATGTAGCGGCGCATGCTGTGGCCGTCCTTGAAGCCTTCGAGCTTGAGTTCCTTGCGCCACAGCGCGGCGAGGAAGGAGCCGAGGACGACGCCGGGAACCAGGCCGATGTCGAAGTCCCACGGCTGGCCGGGGGGCGACAGGACGAGCATCAGCACATTGGCCGAGGGGCCGGTGAAGCTGAGGCTGTGCACCGGGATGATCTCGAAGGCATTGGCGCCGATCCGGTAGGTGGCCAGCCAGGCCAGGGCGACGGTCAGCCCGGCGCCGGCGCCGGCCAGGCAGGCGGCCCGGCCGAGCCTGGCCTGGCGGGCGAAGTGGATGGCGGCGGCGAGCCACACCAGGCCGAAGACGAGGCCGCCGGCGTTACCCATGTGGAGCAGGGCGAGCAGGTCGCGCGAGGCGCCGCCGGAGATGGTCCACCAGCCGGAGAGGGCGGTGCGCAGCGGCGACAGCACGCCGCTCAGCGAGGCCTGGGCGGTGACGGCGAAGATCAGCCCGGTGAGCAGGGCGCGCAGGTTGCCGTTGGCGGCGAGCACCAGCATGCGCGACGAGCAGCCGCGGGCCAGCACCATGCCGATGCCGAACAGCAGGCCGCCGATCAGGGCGCCGGACAGGCTGCCCTGGGCAGCGAGCTGGCGGGCCTGCGAGACGTCGAGCCAGCCGGCGATGATCGACAGCTGGGTGGCGACGATGGCGCTGGCGAAGGCGAACAGCCAGATGGCCAGCTTGCCGCTGCCGTCGCGGTTCCAGAATTCGACGACGGCGGCGCGCAGGCAGAAGCGCGAGCGCTGGGCGAAAAAGCCGAAGAGGACGCCGATGCACAGGCCGGCCAGGGTAATGGTGGCCTTTTCACCGAGGGTTTCCATCAGGCTGCTCAGATCCATGATTTTTGCCCCTTTTTCCGGTTGACCGTGGCGCTTGGCGGCGCCCTAGAACAGCTCGACTTCGCCGTTGGTGCGCGCCTTGGCGTGGGCGACGGCCGCGCTGGCCTTGATCGCGTCGCTGCGCGTGTGCGAACTGACCAGCAGCTGGACGAGTTTCTCGCTACGCGTGCGGAAGCGCTGCAGGCCGTTGGCTTCCTTGTCGTGCTGGAGGGCCAGGAAGGCGTGCATGTAGTCGCCGACGTTGGTCGTGCGCTGGCTGATGCGCGACATCATCTGGGTGACGATGTCCTCGAACTGGATGGCGACCACGCTGTCCTGGGTCAGGCCGTGCATCTGCTCGGTGACGGCGGTGATGCGCTCGGAGTGCTGGCGGGCCTTGGCGGTCAGTTCGAGCAGTTCGTTGCCGAGATCCTTGAGGACGGCCTGCGACTTCTCGGCGATGCTCATGTCGATGCTGGCCGCGTCGTTGATGCGCTGGCCGACGGCAGCCAGCGACTGGAGGATTTCGTCGAGCCCGTTGCGGATGTCGACGTTGAATTCGCTGGTCCGCCCGGCCAGGGTGCGCACCTCGTCGGCGACGACGGCGAAGCCGCGCCCGGCATCGCCGGCCCGGGCCGCCTCGATGGCGGCGTTGAGGGCAAGCAGGTCGGTCTGCTTGGTGATGCCGGCGATGTCGTTGAGCGAGCGGGTGATGTGCGAGGCCTTTTCCTGCATTTCCTCGAAGCTCCTGGCGATGCCGTGGCTGGTCGACTGCAGCTGGCCCATCTTGGCGACGAACTCGGCGATCAGGAAATTGGTTTCGTCGAAGAAGCGCTGCAGGCTGACCTGCTCCTGGCTGCGGCTGTCGTCGGCGTCGGTCATCTGCAGCATTTCCTCGATCAGCGAATGCAGCACCTGGCGCTGGCTGGAGGATTGCGACTCGAGGCCGGTCAGGCTGCCGGAAAGCCGGCTGACCGAGCTGCGGATGATCTCCTGGGCGTCGCGCATTTCAGCTTCGAGCGACGAGAACTGCAACTCGGCATGGGCCATGGCCTCGTCCGACAGCACCTGGTATTCGGCCATGGCCTCCTGCAATTCGCGCAGCTGCTCCTGCTGCCGGGCTTTCCAGAGCCGCCGTTCGCGCAGCGAGGCGGTGGTCGCGGCCAGCACGATCAGGCCGACGAGCAGGAAAAGGTGGGGCGAAACCGGCCCCACCGCCAGCGTCCACAGCCACACGCCGAGGCTGGTGGCAGCGGCCAGCCAGATCAGCAGGTCATCGATTCTTTGCATGTCGTTTTTATTCCGCAGGCGCGATAACCCATGATTCTACTGTTTCTGGCCGGTCGACGGGGCGAACGGGTTCAGCGCATCAGCCCATCGCCTTCAGGTGCTGGATGATTTCCCCGGCCATCGGCTGGGCATCGCCGTACAGCATGCGGCAATTGTCGGTATAGAACAGCGCGTTCTCGACGCCGGAATACCCCGTCCCCTTGCCGCGCTTGATGACGATGACGTTCTGCGCCTGGTCGGCGTTGAGGATGGGCATGCCGTAGATCGGGCTCGCCTTGTCGGTGCGCGCGCTCGGGTTGACCACGTCGTTGGCGCCGATGATCAGCGCCACGTCAGCCTGGCCGAACTCGCCGTTGATTTCCTCGAGGTCGAAGATCTTGTCGTAGGGCACGCCGGCCTCGGCCAGCAGCACGTTCATGTGGCCCGGCATGCGCCCGGCCACCGGGTGGATGGCGAACTTCACTTCGACCCCGGCTTCTTCCAGGATGGAGGTCATCTCCCACACCTTGTGCTGGGCGTGGGCGACAGCCATGCCGTAGCCGGGCACGATGATCACCTTGGAGGCGTAGCGCATCATCGCCGCCGCGTCGATGGCGCCGACTTCCTTCATCGAGCCGCTGATCGCCTCGCCGGGGCCGGAGGCGACCATCGGGGTGAACAGGATGTTGGACAGCGGCCGGTTCATCGCCTTGGCCATCAGCTGGGTGAGCAGCGTACCGGCCGCGCCGACGACGATGCCGGCGATGATCAGCGCCGGGTTGCCGAGCACATAGCCCTCGAAGCCGACGGCCAGGCCGGTGAAGGCGTTGAACAGCGAAATGACCACCGGCATGTCGGCGCCCCCGATGGGTAGCGTGACGATCAGGCCGAGGATCAGCGACACGGCGAAGAAGAAGACGATCAGCTCGGGCTGGGCCGGCGCCATCAACACCATGGCGATGCCCAGGCCGACGGCGTTGGCGGCGAGTAGCACGTTGACCGCGTTCTGCGCCGGCAGCCGGATGGCCCTCTTCAGCACGCCCTGCAGCTTGGCCCAGGCGACGCACGAGCCGGTGAAGGAGACGGCGCCGATCAGCGCGCCGAGCACGGCGAGAATGGTCGTCACCGTGCTGTGGGCGTCGCCCTTGGCGAACTCGATGGCGGCAATCGCCGCCGCCGCGCCGCCGCCCATGCCGTTGTAGATGGCGACCATCTGCGGCATGTCGGTCATCTTGACCTTCTTGCCGGAGATCCAGGCAGCGGCCCCGCCAAGTGCGAGGGCGGCGACCATCAGGGCGATGTTCTTCAGGCCGGGAACGAGGAAGGTGCCGGCGATGGCGATCAGCATGCCGTAGCCGGCGATGACGATGCCCTTGCGGGCACTGGCCGGCGAGCTCATGCCCTTCAAGCCGAAGATGAAGAGCAGGGCGCCAGCGAACCAGGCGCCCTGGACGTAAACAGGTAGCGTCATGGTCAGCCTTCCTTCTTCTTGAACATGGCGAGCATGCGCTCGGTGACGACGTAGCCGCCGGCGGCATTGGCCGCGCCCAGCGCCACGGCGAAGAAGCCGATGGCCTGTTGCAGCACGGTGTCGGCATTGCCGAGCATGAGCATGGCACCGACGACGACCACGCCGTGCACGAAGTTGGAGCCAGACATCAGCGGCGTGTGCAGGATGACCGGCACCTTGGCGATGATCTCGTAGCCGGTGAAGGCGGCGAGCATGAAGATGTAGAGCGCAAGCAGGCCGTCCATCAGGCTTCTCCCAGAACTTGTTTGACCACCGGGTGGACGGTCGTGCCGTCCTTGCACAGCAGCGTGCCGGCGACGATCTCGTCCGACCAGTCGATGGCCAGCTGGCCGTCCTTGATCCACGGCGACAGGAAATTGTAGAGGTTCCTGGCGTACAGGTCGGAGGCGTGGGTCGGCATGCGCGACGGCAGGTTGAGCGGCCCGTGGATGTTCACGTCGTTGGCCACGACGTGCTCGCCGGCTTGGGTCAGTTCGCAGTTGCCGCCCGATTCGGCGGCCATGTCGACGATGATGGCGCCGTACTTCATGCGCCCGACCATGTCGCGGGTGATGATGGTCGGCGCCTTTTTGCCGGGGATGGCGGCGGTGGTGATCACGACGTCGGCGGCGGCCACCGCCTTGGCCAGCTTCTCGGCCTGGGCGGCTTTTTCCTCGACGGTCAGCTCGCGGGCGTAACCGCCGCTGCCGTCGGCTGAAACGCCGGTGTCGACGAACTTGGCGCCGAGCGACTCGATCTGCTCACGGGCGGCGGCACGGACGTCGTAGGCCTCGACCATGGCGCCAAGGCGCTTGCAGGTGGCGATCGCCTGCAGGCCGGCGACGCCGGCGCCGATGACCAGCACGCGGGCCGGGCGGATGGTGCCGGCGGCGGTGGTCAGCATCGGGAAGAACTTGGTGCACCGGGCAGCGGCGATCAGGCCGCACTGGTAGCCGGCGCAGGAGGCCTGGCTGGACAGGGCGTCCATGCTCTGGGCGCGCGAGATGCGCGGCAGCAACTCCAGCGAGAAGGCGGTGATGCGGCGGGCATTGAGCGCCGCCAGCCGGGCCTTGTCGTCGTACGGCTTGAGCAGGCCGATCAGCGTCGAACCTTCGGGCATGGCCTCGATCTCTGCGGTCGACGGCGGATTTACCCGCAAAATCAAATCGGCCCGGCCATAGGCTTCGGGGATGCCAGCCACCATGGCTACGCCGGCGTAGTCGGAATCAAGGAAATGACTGTCGATGCCGGCGCTTTGCTCCATGAGCAGGCTGGCGCCGAGCCCGGCGAATTTTTTGGCAGTCTCGGGAACGAGGGCGACCCGGCTTTCGCCGGACGCACGTTCCCTGACCACCGCGATGTTGATAGGCATGCTGTCCTCTCTCGGCGGAAAAGTGTCTACGTATTTTAGATTCTTCTAATATTAAATCAGCCTTGCGGACCCGGCAGATTACAGAAACGCAGTTCCGGCGGATAGGGGAAAAAATCCTCGACATGGCCATCGCGGATTTTCTGCTGCGCCGTCTGCCAGAATTTGGCTGACAGCAGGTCGGCGTGGTGCCTGACGAAGACCTTGCGCAGCGTCGGCGAAGCGAGCAGGAAGGTGGCGAATTCCTCGGGGAAGACGTCGTTCTTGCCGACGGCGTACCAGACCTCGCCCGACATTTCGGTTTCGAAATCCGGGGCCGGCGGGATCGCCCGGAAATTGCAGTCGGTCATGTACTCGATTTCGTCGTAGTCGTAGAAGACGACGCGGCCGAAGCGGGTGATGCCGAAGTTCTTCCACATCATGTCGCCGGGGAAGATGTTGGCCTGCGCCAGTTCGCGGATGGCGCTGCCGTACTCCTTGATGGCGTGTTCGAGGCCTTCGGCATTGCCGCTCCTTTCCATGCGTTCGAGGTGGATGTTGAGCGGCTCCATGCGGCGTTCGATGTAGAGGTGCTTGATGATCAGCTGGTCGCCGTTGACCTCGAAGCAGTCGGGCGCCAGCTTGTGCAATTCGGCCAGCACCTCGTCGTCGAACCGCTTGAGAGGGAAAAGCACGTTGGAGAATTCCAGGGTATCGGCCATCCGCCCGACGCGGTCGACCTGCTTGACCATCATGAACTTGCTCTTCACCGTCGCCCGGTCGGTGTTCTTGGTGGTGCCGAAGACGTCCTTGATCAGCTTGAAGACGTAGGGGTAGGAAGGCAGCGTGAACACCAGCATGACCAGGCCGCGGATGCCGGGAGCCATGATGAACTGATCTTCCGAATGGTGCAGGTGGTAGATGAAGTCGCGGAAGAACATGGTTTTGCCCTGCTTGCCGAGGCCGAGCATGATGTACAGCTCGGAGCGTGGCTTGGCCGGCATGATCGAGCGCAGGAACTGGACGTAGCCCGAGGGAACCTCCATGTCGACCATGAAATAGGCCCGCGACAGCGAGAAGAGCAGGCCGATCCGCCAGGCGTCGAGCAGGATGGTGTCGACGTACAACTGCCCGTCGTCATCATGTAGCACCGGGATGGCGAAGGGGTACTCGGTCGCCCCGTTGATTGCCTTGCCGATGATGTAGGCCGCCTTGTTGCGGTAGAAGGCCGAGCCGAGCACCTGGATCTGGAAATTGACCTCGCGGCGCGGCATGCCGTCGAGGAACTTGCGCACCGTTTCGTAGATGAATTCGACGTCGCGGTCGAGGTCGGCGAACGGGCGCTGCCAGGAGAAATCGGTGACGATGCTGCGGATCGCGCCGCGCAGACCGTCTTCCTTGGCGTAGTAGCTGCGGTAGGTCTGGGTGTCGTCGCCTTCGAGGTTCTCGGTCGAGATGGTCGGGCGGACGAAAATGAAGTCGTTGTGGAAATAGTTGCGGTGGAGGATCTTGGTCGTTACCGAGTTGAAGAAGGTCTCGGCCAGTTCCGGCTGCTTGTGGTTGAGCAGGAGGCCGATGTAGAGCAGCTTGACCTGCTGCCAGGTGGAGTCGTCGATCGACGCCGCATCGAATTCGTCACGCAGGCGTTCGACGCATTCGTCGACGCGGTCGTCGTAGAAACGGATGCGCTCCCTGACCGCCTTGTGCACCCCCAGCCAGTCGGCCTGCTCGAAACGCGCCTTGGCTTCGCGGCTGGTCCGGCGGAACAGCGTGTAGTGCTTGTTGAAGCCCTGAATCATGGCCAGGGCGATCTGGTGCGCGCTGGTGCCGTAAAGGCCGACCGAGATCTTCATGCGAACCTCATTGTCAATGTGCCGGGGATTCTAGCACCGGGCTGCCCGGGCAACTGCCCGGGGGCGGCGGCGCGGCGTCCGGACGGATGGCCTGCGGCCTTGACGCCGGGGGTGCCGGCGCGGATACTCGTCAGGTTGTCGTTCGTAAGCATGGCGCAAGGATGCTGCTGTAAGTTTTGGCACGCTCGAATCAAACCAAATATAAGGAGGTAGTATGGCCGCAAGCAAGTCGAAGATCATTTATACCTTAACGGACGAGGCGCCCCTGCTGGCGACTTGTGCCTTTCTGCCGATCATCCGCACCTTTGCCGGCCCGGCCGGCATCGAGATCGAGAAGGCCGACATTTCCGTGTCGGCCCGCGTCATCGCCGAATTCCCGGAATTCCTGAGCGAAGAACAACGCCTCCCGAACACCCTGGCCGAGCTGGGCAAGAAGTGCCTGCTGCCGGAAACCAACATCATCAAGCTGCCCAACATCTCGGCTTCCGTCGCCCAGCTCAAGGCCTGCGTCAAGGAACTGCAGGAAAAAGGCTACAACATTCCCGACTACCCGGAAACCGCCGACACTGAAGAAGCCAAGGCGCTCAAGGCCCGCTTCGGCAAATGCCTCGGTTCCGCCGTCAACCCGGTGCTGCGCGAAGGCAACTCCGACCGCCGCGCGCCGGGTGCCGTCAAGAACTACGCCAAGAAGCACCCGCACTCGATGGGTGAATGGAAGCAATGGTCGCAGACCCATGTTTCGCACATGGAGCACGGCGACTTCTACCACGGCGAAAAGTCGATGACCCTCGACCGGCCGCGCGAAGTGCGCATGGAACTGATCGCCAAGGGCGGCAAGACCACCGTGCTCAAGCCCAAGCTGTCGCTGCTCGAAGGCGAGATCATCGACTCCATGTTCATGAGCAAGAAGGCGCTGTGCGAGTTCTACGAAGCCCAGCTCGAAGATTGCCGCCAGTCCGGCATCCTCTTCTCGCTGCACGTCAAGGCGACGATGATGAAGGTCTCGCACCCCATCGTCTTCGGCCACTGCGTCAAGATCTACTACAAGGAAGCCTTCGAGAAGCACGGCAAGACCTTCGCCGAGCTGGGCATCAACGTCAATAACGGCATGGTCGACCTTTACGACAAGATCAAGCAGCTGCCGGAATCGAAGCGCGACGAGATCATCCGCGACCTGCACGCCTGCCAGGAACACCGCCCGCGCCTGGCCATGGTCGATTCGGCCAAGGGCATTACCAACTTCCACTCGCCCAACGACATCATCGTCGACGCCTCAATGCCGGCCATGATCCGCCAGGGCGGCAAGATGTGGGGCGCCGACGGCAAGCAGTACGACTCCAAGTGCGTGATGCCGGAATCGACCTTTGCCCGCATCTACCAGGAGATGATCAACTTCTGCAAGTGGCACGGCAACTTCGATCCGCGGACCATGGGAACGGTGCCCAACGTCGGCCTCATGGCCCAGCAGGCCGAGGAATACGGCTCGCACGACAAGACCTTCGAAATCGCCGAGGACGGCATCGCCAACATCGTCGATAACGCCACCGGCGAAGTCCTGCTCACCCAGAACGTCGAGCAGGGGGACATCTGGCGCATGTGCCAGGTCAAGGACGCCCCGATCCGTGACTGGGTCAAGCTGGCCGTCACCCGCGCCCGCCAGTCGAATACTCCGGCCGTCTTCTGGCTCGACGCCTATCGTCCGCACGAGAACGAGCTGATCAAGAAGGTCACCAAGTACCTCCAGGATCACGACACCACCGGCCTCGACATCCAGATCATGTCGCAGGTCCGCGCCATGCGTTACTCGCTCGAGCGCGTGGCCCGCGGCCTGGATACCATCTCGGTGACCGGCAACATCCTGCGCGACTACCTGACCGACCTCTTCCCGATCATGGAACTCGGGACCTCGGCCAAGATGCTGTCCATCGTCCCGCTGATGAACGGCGGTGGCATGTACGAAACCGGCGCCGGCGGCTCGGCTCCCAAGCACGTTCAGCAGCTGACCCAGGAAAACCACCTGCGCTGGGATTCGCTCGGCGAGTTCCTGGCCCTCGCCGTGTCGCTCGAAGAGCAGGGCATCAAGGACGGCAACAAGCGCGCCGTGCTGCTCGCCAAGACGCTCGACGCCGCCACCGGCAAGCTGCTCGACAACAACAAGTCGCCGTCGCCGAAGACCGGTGAACTCGACAACCGCGGTTCGCAGTTCTACCTCGCCATGTACTGGGCGCAGGAACTGGCTGCCCAGAAGGAGGACAGCGAATTGGCCGCCCACTTCGCCAAGCTGGCCAAGACGCTGACCGACAACGAAGGGCAGATCGTCGCCGAGTTGAAGACGGTGCAGGGCAAGCCGGTCGATATCGGTGGCTACTACAAGGCCGATTCCGACAAGTGCAAGGCGGTCATGCGTCCCAGCCCGACGCTGAACGCCGCGCTGAAATCGGCCAAGGCCTAAGCCCTGCCAACGCTTGCGGCCCGCTTCCCCGGCTCGGGGAAGCGGGCCGTTTTCATTGCGGCGGCCGGCTGACACCGGGCTTCCTTTTGCTGCATAATCGACCGCTCCATCAGCCCGGTGAGGTATCCGGGGCGGAGTCCCCGTCAGGGGCCGGCCTCGGGTTCGTCGTCCGATAACAACGCACAGGAGAGGCTATGACATCACACATCAAGGTTCCGCAAGGCGGCGCGAAGATCGTTCCGGGGCAGCCGGTTCCCGACAACCCGATCATTCCCTACATCGAAGGCGACGGCATTGGCATCGACATCACGCCGGTCATGATCAAGGTGATCGATGCTGCGGTCGACAAGGCTTATGGCGGTAAAAAGAAAATCCACTGGATGGAAGTCTACGCCGGCGAGAAATCGACCCGCCTCTACGGCCCCGACGAATGGTTCCCCAAGGAAACCTTCGACGCCCTGAAGGAATACTCGGTGTCGATCAAGGGGCCGATGACGACGCCGGTCGGCGGCGGCATCCGTTCGCTGAACGTGGCGCTGCGCCAGGAACTCGACCTCTACCAGTGCGTCCGCCCGGTGCAGTATTTCAAGGGCGTACCCTCGCCGCTGAAGAATCCCGAGCTGACCAACATGGTCATCTTCCGCGAGAACACCGAGGACATCTACGCCGGCGTCGAGTGGGCGGCCAACTCCGAAGCCTGCAAGAAGGTCGTCGATTTCCTGCAGAAGGAAATGGGCGTCAAGAAGATCCGTTTTCCTGAGTCCTCCGGCATCGGCATCAAGCCGATCTCGATAGAGGGCACATCCCGCCTGGTGCGCGCCGCCATCCAGTACGCCATCGACAACGACCGCAAGTCGGTGACCATCGTGCACAAGGGCAACATCATGAAGTTCACCGAAGGCCTGTTCCGCGACACGGCCTACCAGCTGGCCCGGGATGAATTCGGCGCCGAGCTGATCGACGGTGGCCCGTGGTGCAAGATCACCAATCCCAAATCCGGCCGCGAGATCACGATCAAGGATTCCATCGCCGACGCCTTCCTGCAGCAGATTTTGTTGCGGCCGGCCGAATACGACGTGATCGCCACCACCAACCTGAACGGCGACTACATCTCCGACGCGCTGGCCGCCCAGGTCGGCGGCATCGGCATCGCCCCGGGCGCCAACATTTCCGACCAGTACGCCTGCTTCGAGGCGACGCACGGCACGGCGCCGAAATATGCCGGGCTGGACAAGGTCAACCCCGGTTCGCTGATCCTTTCCGCCGAAATGATGCTGCGCCACCTGGGCTGGACCGAGGCCGCCGACCTGGTGATCAAGGCCATGGAAGCGGCCATCGGCGACAAGCAGGTGACCTACGACTTCGCCCGCCTGATGCAGGGCGCCGACGAGCTGTCCTGTTCCGGCTTCGGCGACGCCATGATCGCCCGCATGTAAGGCCGTCGATTCCCGCCAAAGCCCCCGGACCGGGGGCTTTTCGCTTTTCGGGCGGTACAATTCGTAGATGATCGACGATGCCCGCTCCGACCTCTTGGCTGCGCCCCGGCCGGGAACTGCAACCATCACCCGCAAGCAGGCCGTCCACGACTGCACCGGCTACGCCTGCCTCGGCCTGCACAACCCGAAAGGGCCGGAGAACGTCGGCGCCATCCTCCGCGCCGCCGGCTGCTACGGCGTCAACAGCGTGTTCTACACCGGCCAGCGCTACGAGCGCGCCGCCCGCTTCCGCACCGACACCAAGCAGGTCCATCGCCAGCTGCCGCTGATCGGCGTCGACGACCTGCGGCAGGTCATCCCCTTCGGCTGCGTGCCGGTCGCCGTCGAAGTGCATCCCGACGCCACGCCGCTGACCACCTACGCCCACCCCGAACGCGCCTTCTACATCTTCGGCCCGGAGGATGGCAGCCTCACCAAAGGCGTCACGGCCTGGTGCCGGGACATCGTCTACATCCCGACCCACGGCTGCATCAACCTGGCGGCGACGGTCAATGTCGTGCTCTACGACCGGATGCTGAAGGCGGACTGGCCCATCGCCAAATGACTGAAGGCGCTTGCGCTGGCCAGCCGGCCTGGTTAGACTTGTACCGTATATTGAACAGGTTGAACGTCATGCGCGTTGTCAATTTCTCCGATGCTCGCAACACCCTCAAATCCATCATCGATCAGGTCAGCGACGACGCCGACTACACGGTGATTACCCGGCGCAACGCCTCGGATGCCGTCGTGATGTCGCTCGATACCTTCAACAGCCTGATGGAAACGGTCCATCTCCTGAAGTCACCGGCCAACGCGGCTCACCTGGCGCGTTCCATCGAGCAATACCGCAAAGGCAAAACCAAGGCGCAGGATTTGACGGATGCCTAGCCGGATCACCTGGACCCTTGCCGCCTGGGACGACTACCAGTACTGGCAGGGGCAGGACCGGAAGACCTTGAAACGGATCAACGCCGTCATTCGCGATTGCCTGCGTGAACCCTTCGATGGCATCGGCAAACCCGAACCGCTGAAGGAAAACCTCTCCGGCTTCTGGTCGCGCCGTATCGACGATACGCATCGTCTGGTTTATTGCGTGGATGGCGCTGATTTGGTGATCATCGCTTGCCGGTATCACTACGAGAACTAGGGGCGGCATTTACCATATGCACTGGTAATTGCCCGATCCTGCATTTAGAAATCAGCAGACTTCCTGATGGACTATTTCCCGTTGAACCACCCCATCGCCGTTTTCGACTCCGGCCTGGGCGGCCTCACCGTGTTGCGCGCCTTGCGCGAGCGGCTGCCGCAGGAGGATTTTTTCTATTTCGCTGATACCCGCCACCTCCCTTACGGCGACCGCCCCGAGGCCTTTCTGCGCCAGCGTGGCGTGGCCATCGCCGAGGCGCTGCACCGGCGCGGCGCCAAGGCCATGGTCATCGCCTGCAACACGGCGACGGCGGCCGCCGCCGAGGCCATCCGGGCGGCTGCCGCGCTGCCCGTCGTGGCGCTCGAGCCGGGCGTCAAGCCAGCCGCCGCCCTCAGCCAACGCGGCGTGATCGGCGTGCTGGCCACGACGCGCACTTTGCACAGCGAGCGTTTCCAGCGCCTGGTCGCCAACCATGCCCATCACGTGCAGGTGCTCGCCCAGGCTTGCCCCGGGCTGGCCGACGCCATCGAGAACGACGGCCCGGACAGCCCGCAGATCGAAGCCCTGCTCGACCGTTTCGTGGCGCCGCTGGCGCAGGCCGGGGCCGATGTCGTGGTGCTCGGCTGCACGCATTACCCGTGGGTGGCCGACGGTATCGCCCGGCGGATGCCGGCCGGCACCGTGCTGCTCGACACCGGCGAAGCAGTGGCCCGCCAGCTCGAGCGCGTGCTGCTCGCCGGCCACCTGCAGGGCGGCGGGGCGGGGCGGCTGGCGATGGCGACGAGCGGCGCGCCGGCGCCGGTGATCGCTACGGTCGACCGGCTTTTTGGCCAAAAAATCAAAATCGAACATTGGGAGCCTGGCAGTGACTGAAACGACAAAACCCCTGGCCGGCCTCAAGGTCGTCGAACTCGGCACGCTGATCGCCGGGCCCTTCTGCACGCGGATCATGGGCGAGTTCGGCGCCGAGGTCATCAAGGTCGAAGCGCCCGACGGCGGCGACCCGCTGCGCAAGTGGCGCAAGCTCTACGAGGGCACCTCGCTGTGGTGGTACGTCCAGGCCCGCAACAAGAAGTCGGTGACCGCCAACCTCAAGCACCCGGAAGGCCGCGAATTCGTCCGCAAGCTGATCGCCGAGGCCGACATCCTGGTCGAGAACTTCCGCCCCGGCGTGCTCGAAAAGCTCGGCCTGGGCTGGGAAACCTTGAAGGCCGACAACCCCGGGCTGGTCATGGTGCGCCTCTCCGGTTTCGGCCAGAGCGGGCCGTACAAGGACCAGCCGGGCTTCGGCGCGGTCGGCGAGTCGATGGGCGGGCTGCGCTACATCACCGGCTTCCCCGACCGGCCGCCGGTGCGCACCGGCATCTCGATCGGCGACTCGATCGCCGCGCTGTGGGGCGCCATCGGCGCGCTGATGGCGCTGCGCCACAAGGAAGTCAACGGCGGCGCCGGGCAGGTCGTCGATGTCGCGCTCTACGAGGCGGTGTTCGCGATGATGGAGTCGCTGGTTCCCGAATTCGACGTCTTCGGCTTCGTCCGCGAACGCACCGGCAACATCATGCCCGGTATCACGCCGTCCAATACCCACACCACCCGCGACGGCAAGCACGTCACCATCGGCGCCAACGGCGACGCCATCTTCAAGCGCTTCATGAAGGCCATCGGCCGCCCCGACCTCGCCGACGACCCGACGCTGGCCGACAACGCCGGCCGCGACGCCCGCCGCGACGAAATCTACGGCCTGATCGACGGCTGGGTCGGCGAACACGACGAGGCCGACGTGCTCGCCACCCTGGCCGCCGCCGAAGTGCCATCGTCGCGCGTCTACGACATCGCCGACATGGTCGCCGACCCGCAATTCATCGCCCGCCACATGTTCGAAACCGCCAAACTGCCCGGCGGCAAGGAATTCCGCCTGCCGGGCATCGTCCCCAAACTGTCGGCGACGCCCGGCGGCACCGAATGGATAGGCCCGGAACTCGGCGCCCACACCGACGCCGTGCTGGCCGGGCTGGGCTACACTGCAGATTGGATCGCGGTGCTACGCGCCGATGGGGCGATTTGAGCGGCCGGGAAACCGACAATGGGCGAATGCCTGCGGTCAACCGGAAAATTTCGCAAAAATCGAAATTCGTTCAGCGGCTTGTTTTTTGCCGAAAGCAGTGGTTTGTCTTCGTCGACGCGGACGTTTAACGTTCAAGTTCAAGGGGCTGGGCGGCTTGATCGCGAAGCGTCCCCCCGCACCGCAGGGTTAGACCGCAGATCACGCAACGGCCTCCTCAAGAATTTCCAGCGCGGCCTTCTCCATTGGGGCAACCGTCTTCTGTGTTTCGACGATTCGTTTTGCACAATCGAGCAAATCAGTCAGGCGGTCACGATCGCCGGCAGCCTTGAGATCGCGGATGATGCGTTTGAACTCTTTGTGATCTGGTTCACCGAGATCCTTGATCGCAGAGTCCACTTCCGCATCATCAAGCAGCACGTCAGTGCAATGCCTCTTGAGGTATCCAGCCACAATTGCCCGTTCGGCTTTGCGCATCTGTCCATCGGCACGGCAGACAAATACGAGGACAGCGACCCCCATCGACTCTTTGTCAATTGCCGACAAAGCACGACCTTCACCAGAGTCGCCATATTGAGCAAGTGCATCGCGGGCAAGGTTTTCCACGATTTCGCCTGAATCAATATTGACTGCGCTTTCGATGCGTTCTCCCAGGAAGGAGCGATGTGCATTGCTAAGAAGGCAGTGTGCGTCGATGGCGTACTTTCCTCCGCATTCATGTACTCGCTTTACTTCGATATCCCGCTCGGTTTTCAGGCCTCGTTGGTCCTCATATTTGATTCGATATCGCCCCTTTGCCGGCAGCATTCTTGCGCGATAGAAGTCAAATCGCTCCCAGTTGTCTTTTTCCTCAGCTTCGACCTCAACACGGTTCAGTTCTCCGGTGCGGGGCGAAACACTAGTTTCGACACGAATGACGACTTCACGGGGTATCGGCTTGCGAAAGAACGCGAGGTAGATTGCAAATGCTGCTAGCGCCAAGCCAACGATCCAAGTCATATTAAGTTCTCTTCGCGGTCAATGAGCATGACGCACTGTCTGTGGTCTAACGTAGAGCTAACCGGCGCTGCGCCGCTTTATGGCGCAGCGTCGAGCGACCGAAGGGAGAAAGGTTGAGCGCCATGTTAGGTTTTGATGCTCGCGATGATTGCCGCAAGCTCGCGCTCGGTGAAAGAGGAAAACCAACCGCAGTCGCAACAGAACTCTGCACCAGGCGGGAAGGGGGTGGTGGAGTGATGACACTTAGGACAGTAGACCGCGTTGTGATACCCCCCGCCGGGCTTGCGCTTGAAAAGTGCGCCCCGCTCTTCTTGAAACTCCTGCGCGGCGGCGTTGGCAGAAAGCTGCTGATTAAGAGTGGCAACTTGAGCCTTGAGGTCGCCGTTTTCTTTCTCAAGTTTCGCCAGTTCCTCTTTGAGCAAAACAAGCTTGTCTTGCAAGAGCGCGTTGCGCTCTTTAAGGATGACGGCAGAACCATGCTCGGTAATGAGGCGCTCGATCTCGCTGAGGACGGGGATGCTCATTGTGAAAAACCTAATGTGAAGTAGGCAGCAATAGTGCAGGGCTTCTCGGATTTGTGATGTATAACCAGCCGGCGTTTATTTGTGCAACTCTTTGTTTTTAATTGTGTCTTCGGAGGCCGCTAGCTTGCGTGCAGTACTAAAAACTCCACCAAACCCTGCAAGCGCAAAAAAGTGCCAATGGCATTGTACGCCTGCTTTCAGGTGGCTTGATGACTACGCTGCTGCAGTAGTTGGCCATTGCCGCTAGCAAACTCCCAGACCATCACCGCAACCTGAACCTCACCGGCAGCACCACCTGCCGCGGCGCGTCGGCCGGCAGCGAGCGCAGGGAGCGGACGGCGCGCAGGGCGGCGGCGTCGAGGAGGGGGTGGCCGCTGCCTTGCTCGATGCGGGCGGCGCTGACCTGGCCGGCCGGGTCGAGGATCATCAGCACCTGCACCTCGCCCTGCAGGCCCTGGGCGATGGCCTCGGCGGGGTAGAAGAGTCCCTCGGCGTCGCGCTGGCGGAGCTGCTGGGCAACCGCCGCGGTCCACGTTGCGTCCGGCCGCGGCGTCGGCTTGGCGGTTGCCGCCGGCGCTTTCTTCGGCGGCCCTGCGGGTGGCTGCTCGGCCTTGGCCGGGGCCGGTGGTTCTGGTAGGGTCAGGGGCGGTGCGCTGGCCGGTGCCGGGGGCTGGCGCAGCTCGGCGATGAGTACTGCTGCGGTCGACGGCGATTTTTGCCCAAAATCGAAATGGCCGAGAGCCGGCAGCAGGTGCAGGCACAGCGACAGGACAAGCGCGGCGAGTAGCCGGCGCGTGGTCGGGGGCGAAGGAAAACGGGGGATGGCCGGGGGCAATGGAGGCGTATGAGACTGACTGCTGAACGACTGCTTGCCATGATAAGCGCGATGGCCTGCTGGCTGGCCGCTCCCGGCACGGTTTTTTCGGCCGACGGGCCGCGCCTGCCCGATCCGGTGCGCTTCACGGTGAGCATGGAGCTGGGCGACATGCGCCAGGCCGAAGCCTGGCTGGATGCCGGGCTGCCGCCCGATTTCATGGGCAGCCGCATCGGTTCCGGGCTGATGATAGCGGCCTGGGAGGGCAAGCCGGAGCTGATGCGCCTGTTCATTTCGCGCGGCGCCGACATCAACCTGCTCAACGCCAACGGCGAATCGGCTATCGCGCTCGCCGCCTGGCGCGGCAACCTGGAAGCGGTGCAATGGCTGGTCGACCGCGGGGCGCGCATCAACGCGCCGGCCCGCCACTGGTCGGCGCTGCACTACGCCGTTTTTGCCGGGCACGAGGCGGTGGCCGACTACCTGATCGAGCAGGGGGCGGACATCAACGCGCAGAGCACCAACGGCTCCAGCGTGCTGATGATGGCCGTCTACGAAGGCCGTCAGGAACTGGCCGGCAAGCTGGTCGCCAAGGGCGCCTTGCGTTCGCCGAAGAACGACTTGGGCGACGGCGCGCTGGACTGGGCGATGCGCCACAACCGGCTGGAGCTGGCCCGCCTGGTCAGCGCGCCGGACGAGTTTGCCGAGGCGGTCAACCAGCCCAAGGAAAAATGGGGTACGGCGCAGCGCTCGCTGCGCACGTCGCCCGAACTGGAGACCCTGCTGACCATGCGCGAGAAGCTGGTCGAGCGCGGCATGGCCACCGAGACCATCGACCGGCGCATCGCCAGCGAGCGCGTGCGCATCGTGCGGGCCGAAATGGACAGGCCGCAGGCGGCCGCGGCGCCGACGCTGGAGATCACCGCCCGCCGTGGCAAGCCCGCCGAGCAGTCGGCCAACATCGTGTATGACGCGAAGGGCAAGGCGACCGGCTACAAGGTGCCGCCGGCCACGGTTTTCGGCACACCGAAGATGCCGCCCAAGGGCAAGCTCAGGAACTACTGAGCGGAGGCGGCCGGCAGCCGACCTCTGAGCTTGGTCCAATTGCCAAGGGCGGCGATCTCATGCAGACTTTGCCGCTTGAACATTCGATGGAGCGCAGCATGCTTTTTGTGGCCCGGAACAGCGAGGGGAAAGTTTGCGACATTCACCCCATGCCGCTTGGCGAAGCCCGCGAGGGCATGCCGGCCGATCACCCGGAAGTGCTGCAGTTCATCCATGAACGCTGGCGGGCCAACGAGCTCAACGAGCTCGACCGCGATTTCGTCCGCGTCATCGAAGACACCATTGAGCTCCTGATCGCCAAGGAGCTGATCCTGTTTACCGAGTTGCCGCCCAAGGTTCAGGAAAAGCTGCTGCGCCGCAAGGAAGTCCGCCAGCAGCGTCATTACGAGGGCAATTTCGGCGCTGGCGGCGACGACATCATCCCGATCTGACCAGCCGGGCCTCAGTTGAGGCTCATCACCGCCGTGACCAGCTCGGCCAGCGTGCGGACCCCCATTTTTTCCATGACCCGGGCGCGGTGCGCCTCGACCGTCTTCATGCTGATGTTCAGCGTGTCGGCGATCTGCTTGTTGAGCTTGCCGGCGACGACCAGCTGCATGACCTCGCGTTCGCGCTGGGTCAGCTGTTCGAGGCGGTGGGCGATGGCCCCGTCGCGCTGGCGGCGGGCGGCCAGCTGGCAATCGAGTTCGAGGGCCCGGCGGATGCGCGACAGCAGGTCCTCGTTGTGGAAGGGCTTCTCGATGAAATCGCAGGCGCCGCGCTGCAGCGCCGACACCGCCATCGGCACGTCGCCGTGGCCGGTGACGAAGATGACCGGCAGCTCCGAACCCAGGCTGTCGAGCTTTTCGTGCAGTTCGAGGCCGCTCATCTCGGGCATGCGGACGTCGAGCACCAGGCAGCCGTGCATGTCGTCGCGGCGCTCCTTGAGGAAGTGTTCGGCCGAATCGAAGCAGTTGACCCGGTAGCCTTCGCCTTCGAGCAGCCAGGTCATCGAGTCGCGCATCGCCTCGTCGTCGTCGACCACGTAGATGGTTTGCGTCAGTTCAGTCATCGTCATTCCCGGGCGTTTCCTCGATCGGTACGGTGAAATGGAAGGCGGTGCCACCTTCGCGGCGCGACTCGACCCACAGCCGCCCCGAGTGGAACTCGACGATGGAGCGGCAGATGGCCAGGCCGATGCCCATGCCTTCCGGCTTGGTCGTGTAGAAGGCGGTGAAGATCCTTTCCAGGTCGCCTTCGGCCAGGCCGTGGCCGTGGTCGCTGACGGTCACCTCCAGCATGCGTTCGTCGACCTGCGCGGCATCGATGATCAGCTGTCGCCGTTCGACGGGGATGCCGCTCATCGCCTCGATGGCGTTCTTGATCAGGTTGAGCAGCACCTGCTCGATCATGATGCGGTCGACCAGGATTTTTGGCAAATTCTCGGGCAGCCTGACGATGATCTGGGTGCCGGTGCGCTGCGCCTCGATGTCGGCGAAGGCGCGGGTTTCCTCGATCAGTTCGTCGAGGGAAACCGGCTGCCGGTTGGGGTCGCCCTTCTTGACCATGTCGCGCATGCGGCGAATGATCTTGCCGGCCCGCTCGGCCTGTTCCGAGGCCTTCTGCATGGCGGCCAGCAGGTCTTCCAGCTGGTAGTTGCCGGCCCGCATGCGCTTGACGCAACCGGCGCAGTAGTTGGCGATGGCCGACAGCGGCTGGTTCAGCTCGTGGGCGAGCGACGAGGCCATCTCGCCCATGGTGATCAGGCGCGAGGTCTGTTCCAGGCGCTTTTGCTGCTGCAGGTTGATCTCGTCGAAATGCTTGCGCTCGGTGATGTCGGTGGCGATCTGGACGCGCACGGTGCGCCCGTCCACCCAGCGGATGGCGCGTTCGTGCAGGTGGTACCAGTGGCCGGAAAGGGCGTGCTGGACATCGCCGTCGAACAGCTCGAAAGGCAGTTCTTCGCTGGCCAGGCGGGCCGGGATGCGGGCCAGGACGTCGGCCGGCGGCCGGCAGGCGGCGGTGATGCTGGCCGACGAATGGCCGAGGCAGTCGAAGCCGAAGATGTTCTGGAAGACGCGGTTGGCGAAGAGAATTTCGCCGCTGTGGATGTCGGCGACGTGCACCGCCGAGTCGAGGCCGTCGATCACCGTGGCGAAGCGCTCGTGCGCCCTTTCCAGCTCGGAGCGGATGCGCTTGGGTTCGGTGATGTCGTTCATCGAGGCCATCCAGCCGATCTGCACGCCGTTGGTGTCGATCAGCGGCGAGAAATAGAGGCGGACGTCGAAGCGCTCGCCGTTCTTGCGCATGATGCGCATTTCGTAGCCGCTGGCCGGGGCCCGGCCGGCCAGCGCGGTGTCGATGTTGTCGCGCGGTTTCTCGAACTCTTCCGGCGGCCAGTAGGGGTAGGGCGGCTTGAGGCCAACCAGTTCGCTTTCGTCGAAGCCGGTCATCCGGCAGAAGGCCGAATTGACGAAGGTGATGCGCCCTTCGAGGTCGATGGCGCGCAGGCCGGTGATCAGCGATTGCGACATGGCCTGGCGGAAGGCGTAGGCGGCGCGCAGTTCCTCTTCGGTCTCGGCGCGGTGGCGGGCGTGGCGGCGCAGCTGGATCAGGGTGACGGTGGCGATCAGCGTCAGGATGGCGATCAGCGTCGCCGGCACGAAGGGCAGCCAGGCGCCGCCGGCCCGGTAGGCGACGATGTTGAGGCCGAGCCGGTTGTTGGGCAGCTCGAGGCTGATGGTGCCGGACAGCTTGCGGTCGGTCGGCTTGACCGAGGTGTTGCTGAACACCTCGCGGTCGTCGGCATCGACGATGGTCAGGCTGTAGCGCGCCGTGAACACGGCGGGCAGCGTCGACCGGAGCAGGGCTTCCAGCGATTGCAGGGCGATGAAGGCGCCGAGGTCGGCGCTGCCGCGCTGGACGGGGAGGATGATGTCGTGGGCGGGCAGGCGGTCGCCGTCGCGATAGTCGGGCGACACCACTTCGCGGCGGATGCGCAGCGCCTCGCGCAGGGCGTTGAGGCGGACGCCGGACAGCTGCTCGCCGACGAAGGTGGCGGTCGACTCGTTGGGGGCCACCCATTCCACCTTGCCGTCGGTGTCCACCCAGATGATGGCCTGGATTTCCGGCGTTTCGCGGACGTAGCGCGAGGCGCGCACCTGGAAGGATTCGTAGGTCAGCTGCTTGAATTCCTGCTCGCGGCCGAGTTCGGAGAGGAATTCCTGGTGGGCGTGCAGGCGGGCCTCGATGGTCCGCTCGGCCCAGTGCATGTCGGCTTCCAGCGCCGAACGGGCGGTATCGAGTTCGCGCCACTGGAGCAGCGCGGTGAGGACGAGCATGGCCAGCGCGAAGACGCCGATCGCTACATAAGGCGCCAGCCAGAGCCGGGTTTGCTTGGGCTGCGGGGAAGGAAGACGCATGAGCATGGGCAAATTCTTCGCTTCCGGCGATGCCTCGGCCATAGGTACTTACCCTAACCCGACTAGCCAGTTGGCCATTACCGGGACCAAAAGCGCGGTCAGGGCGCCGTTCAGGCCCATGGCCAGCGCCGCGAAGGCGCCGCTCTGCTCGTTGACCTGGAAGGCCCGGGCAGTGCCGATGCCGTGCGAGGCGACGCCGATAGCGAAGCCGCGGATGGCCGGATCGCGCACCCGCATGGCGTCGAACACAGTGCGGGCACCGACGGCGCCGAGGATGCCGGTGACGATGACCAGCACGGCGGTCAGCGATGGGATGCCGCCGATGCGCTCGGCAATGCCCATGGCGATCGGCGTCGTCACCGACTTGGGGGCGAGCGACAGCTGGGTTGACGGGCTGGCGTCGAACAGGCGGGCAACCAGCACGGCTGAGGCGATGGCCGTCAGGCTGCCGGCCAGCAGTCCGGCCAGGACCGGCAGCAGCATGGCGCGCACCCGCCTGAACTGGGTGTACAGCGGGATGGCCAGCGCCACGGTGGCCGGGCCGAGCAGGAAATGCACGAACTGGGCGCCGGCGAAGTAGGTTTCGTAGGATGTCGCGGTCAACGTCAAAAAAAGCACCAAAACGAAAACCGCGATGAGCACCGGGTTGGCCAGCGGGTGGGCGCCGGACCGCTGGTAGATCCAGAAGGCGCCCTGGTAGGCGAGCAGGGTGACGGTCAGCCCGAGCAGCGGCGAGGCCGACAGGTAGACCCAGATCTGGCCGAGATCGGCGTTCATGGCTTGGCCTCGCCTGGCGTGGCCGGCTGGCACAGCTTCATGACCCCGGCCGTGACGACCAGCGTGGCCAGCGTGCTGACCAGCAAGGCGAGCAGCAGGGGCAGCCATTCGTCGGCGACGCGGTGCAGATGCACCATGATGCCGGTGCCGGCCGGCACGAAGAGCAGCGACAGGTGCTGGAGCAGCGTCTGGCTGGTGCCTTGCAGGCTGTCGCCGGGGCCGCCGCGGACGAGCAGGGCGACGAAGAGCAGCAGCATGCCGAGCACCGGGCCGGGAACCGGCAGGCCGAGGCCGCGGGCCAGCACTTCGCCGGCCAGCTGGAAAATCAGGAGTTGGGTCAGGGCAGGGAGCATGGGGCAATCCTCTTCGGTGAGGATTGCAGTCTATTTTGTCTTTATTGTCGTGCCTAGACGCGATTTTGTCGCTTGATCTGATACTAGAAGTATCAGCCGACCAGCGCGTGGCCGACCGTGCGCAGCGCGATGCCGACGCAGGCGCCCAGCGCCGCCGGCTTCCACACGGCGGCGACGCGCCGGCCGGCCGAAATCAGCACGGCGACGCCGGGCAGGTCGAAGGGCGAAATCAGGAAGCCGGCGCTCTGGTTGAGCAACTGGGCACTAACCTGGCCGGCCCGGCGCATCTCGTCCATCACCCCCATCATCGCCGTGCCGCCGGCCAGGTATTTGGTCAGGGCGGGCAGGACGAGGATGGGGTCGATGCCGGCCAGGGCGAGCAGCGGGGCCAGCCCCCGGGTGATCAAGGCGATGACCCCGAACTGCTTGAGGGCGGTGACGGCGACCAGCGACAGCACGAGCATGGGGATGGCGCCGACGGCGATCTTGAAGGCCTCGGCCCCGGCCCGGTTGATGACGTCGAGCACGCCCTTGGCGTCCTCGGCCACCGGGTGGCGCAGGGTCTCGTCGACGATGGCCTCGTCGGCCGACAACTGGCGGCCGAAGAAATAATAGGTGGCAGCCGCCGCGCTCAGTCCGCCGAGCAGCGACAGGATCAGGGTCGGCGCCAGTTCCAGCCCCATGGTCAGCATGGGCAGCGAGGCGTTGGCCTGGGCCATGGCGAAAACCATGGCCAGCGTCGCCGCCAGATGGCGGTTCGAGGTGCCGCGCTGCTCCATCATGGTCAGCGTGGCGAGCGGCGCGGCGAAGCTGACGAAATTGATCTGCAGCGCCGCGAAGACGCCCAGCCCGGTCAGGCCGAAGGGCCTGAGCAGCGGCGCCAGCTTCGCCACCAGCCAGTCGAGCGCGCCGCGGGCTTCGAGCAGGCGCATCAGCGACAGCATGACGACCATTACCGGCAGCAGGATGAAGAGTGCGAGTTCGACCGCCGAGCGGCCGGCCTTGAGGATGATGTCGATCAGGATGTCCATGCCATGATTCTCGCAGAGCCGGGCCGGCTGGCACCTGCGGGATATCCCTCGGATGCCGGCGGGATTTCCCGGGCGTCAATGAAAAAGCGCCGGGCGGGGCCGGCACTTTTCTCAAAGGTCGCGAAGGACTCAGGCCATCGCTTCGTACAGCGGCAGGGTCAGGAACTCCGGGTATTCCGGGGTCAGCGACATGCGGTCGAAGATTTCGGCGGCTTGATCGTAGGTCGCGGTGTCTTCCCCCTGGGCGGTGACGGTGGCCTTCACCTTGACCAACTCTTCAGCGATCATCGGGCGGACCATTTCCACGGTGACCTTGCGGCCGTCGTCGAGCACGCCCTTCGGCGAAACCACCCACTGCCAGACCTGCGAGCGGGAAATTTCGGCGGTGGCGGCATCTTCCATCAGGTTGTGGATGGGCACGCAGCCGTTGCCGGCCAGCCAGGAGCCGAGGTAGTGGATGCCGACGTTGATGTTGTTGCGCAGGCCGGCTTCGGTGATCGGGGTGGTCGGCTGGAAGTCCAGCCACTGGGCTGGGCCGAACTTGCCTTCAACCTGCTTTTCGAACTGGTTCGGCTTGTCGCCGAGCACCTTGACGAACTCTTCCATGGCGATCGGCACCAAGCCCGGGTGGGCCACCCAGCCGCCGTCGAAGCCGTCGTTGGCGTCGCGGGTCTTGTCGTGGCGGATGCCGGCCAGCGCCTTTTCGTTGGCGACCGGGTCGTTCTTGATCGGGATCAGGGCAGACATGCCGCCCATGGCCGGGGCGCCGCGCTTGTGGCAAGCCTGGACCAGCGCCAGGGCATAGCCGCGCATGAAGGGCACTTCCATGGTGATGGCGCCGCGTTGGGCTAGGCAGAAGTCCTTGTTCTTCTTGAACTTCTTGATGCAGGAGAAGATGTAGTCCCAGCGACCGGCGTTCAGACCGGCGGAGTGGTTACGCAGTTCGTACAGGATTTCTTCCATCTCGAAGGTGGCGAGAATGGTTTCGACCAGCACGGTGGCCTTGATGGTGCCCTGCGGCAGGCCGACGTGATCCTGGGCCATGACGAAGGCGTCGTTCCACAGGCGGGCTTCGAGGTGGCTTTCCATCTTCGGCAGGTAGTAGAACGGACCGGCGCCACGAGCGATCTGCTCCTTGGCGTTGTGGAAGAAGACCAGACCGAAGTCGAACAGGCCGCCGGCAACGCGCTGGCCATCGACCAGCACGTGCTTTTCGTCGAGGTGCCAGCCGCGCGGACGGATCTGCAGGGTGGCGATCTTGTCGTTTAGCTTGTATTCCTTGCCGGCTTCGTTCTTGAACGACAGTTCGCGACGGATCGCCTTGTACAGGTTCACCTGGCCCTGGATCTGGTTTTCCCAGTTCGGGCTGTTGGAATCCTCGAAGTCGGTCATGTAGGAGTCAGCGCCGGAGTTGAAGGCGTTGATGATCATCTTGGCTTCGACCGGACCGGTGATTTCGACGCGGCGGCACTGCAGGGCGGCCGGCACCGGGGCGACCTTCCAGTCGCCGTTGCGGATGTGGGCGGTTTCCGGCAGGAAGTCCGGCATTTCGCCGGCATCGATGCGGGCCTGGCGCTCGATGCGGGCCTTGAGCAGTTCCTGGCGGCGGCCTTCGAAGGCGCGGTGCAGCTTGGCGACGAATTCCAGCGCCTCGGTGGTGAGGATGGATTCCCATTCGGGCTTCACGGGGGCGGTAATTTGCATACCGGCGGGCAGGTTGATGGCCATGCGGATCTCCTGAAAGGTGATGGATCGGACAATTCGATGGGAGGGATTCTAGTGGTCTTCTATAAGATTAAAAAGGCGGCTAGAATCACTTCATCTTTTACCGTTGGTATCGAATGGACCGCCTGAAGCAGATCGAAGCCTTTGCCAGTGTCGCAACTCGCGGCAGCCTGTCGGCCGCGGCGCGGCTGGAAGGAGTCACCCCGGCCATCATCGGGCGGCGCATCGATGCCCTCGAGGCGCGCCTCGGTGTGCGCTTGCTGGTCCGCACGACACGCAAGCTGACCCTGACCTTCGAGGGGCAGGCTTTCCTGGAAGATTGCCAAAAGCTGCTGCTCGACCTGGCCAACGCCGAGGCGGCAGTGTCGCTGGGCGGCGTGCAGGCCAGTGGCTACTTGAAAATTTCCGCCCCGGCTGGCTTTGGGCGCCAGCACGTGGCGCCGCTGGTCGGCGATTTCATGCGGGCCAATCCCGAGGTCCGCGTCAATCTGAACTTGTCCGATCGCCTGGTCGACCTGATCAACGAGAACATCGATTGCGCCGTGCGCATCGGCGAGCTGACCGATTCCAGCCTGGTCAGCGTGCGGCTGGGCGAGATGCGGCGCATGGTAGTGGCCAGCCCGGCCTACCTGGTCGCCCACGGTGTGCCGCGCACGCCCGACGACCTGGCCGGGCACGACTGCCTGTCGCTCGGCCAGCAGCGCGGCTGGCTGTTTCGCCACCCGGACAGCGGCGAGACGCAGACGCTCAAGGTCAGCGGCACTTTCGAGTGCAACGACGGGGCGGTGCTGCACGAATGGGCGCTGGCCGGGCGCGGCCTGGCCTGGCGCTCGCTGTGGGAGGTTGGCCGCGATTTGAAGGAGGGCCGGCTGACCTCAGTGCTCGACGCCTGGCAGGCTCCGCCCATGGGCATCTACGCCGTCTTCCCCGAGCGCCGCCACCTGCCGCTGCGGGTCCGGCTGTTCATCGACCTGCTCAAGGAGCACTACGGCCGGTCGAGCTACTGGGAGCTACGCTAGGCGCCCATGAAAACCCCCGTCTATCGTGCCCTCGGCGTCGTTTCCGTGGCCCTCGGCGTGCTCGGCGCGGCGCTGCCGCTGTTGCCGACCACGCCCTTCCTGATCCTCGCCGCCTATTTCTTCGCCCGCTCGCATCCCGAGTGGGAGGCGAAACTGCTCGCCCACCCCAAGGCCGGGCCAGCCATCCGCGCCTGGCGCGATCATGGGGCGATTCCCCTGGCCGCCAAACGCCTGGCCGTGGTCTTGATGAGCATCAGCGCCCTCGGCGGCTGGCTGAGCCTGCCCGAGCCCTGGCGCTACCTGCCGGCCGGTATCGCCGTGATCGTCCTCGGCTGGATGTGGACGCGGCCTTCGCTCTGATTTCGATTTTGGCCGTTTTTTCCGGTTGACCGCAGGAATCAACGCCGATCAGGGGCCTCTGCATGAAAACGGCAGGCCTGTTCTTTTCAATATCCGGAGAGGTGAGGGACTTTTATTCCGCAGACTCTGTGTTCGTCGGCGGATGGATATCCAAATACAGCATTCATCTCATTAATGTCACGCAATGTCTCGCACATGTCTTTGACGTCCCAGAGCGTCATTCCGACAGCCACCACAGTTCCTACGACTGGTACGACTTTTTCGGGTAGTGTCGAAACAGCCCTCGTGGCAGTGTTAATTACCCTGGGCGCTACACGGCTAGAAAGTTTTTTGGCGGCCGCGTCTCTTTGACTTTGTACCTGAATGAGCTTGGCATGTTTTGAAGAAAGGCCATTGTGCTCAGTGACCAGCCGTCCGTGTCGGCCTTGGAGATCACCATGCTCGGTGGTGAGTCTATTGTGCCTATCGCTTAGGTCTTGATGGTCAGAGGATAGCTTTTCGTGCCTCGCTTCCAGCTTCTCGTAGTTCTGCTTTAGATCGCCTGCCTCTTTGCTTAGGCTGGAATTCTGTACTTCGCTATAGTTTATTTTCCGGTGAAGATCAGCCTTCTCCGCTTCGAGGCCTGCAGTTCTTCTTGCTACATCTGTTTTCCGAACTTCTGTAGGGCTGTTGCTCAATAGTCGGTTGGCAATAGTTTCAGCTAGTGCAAAGCCTATTGCCTGCTTCAATCCATCGAACAGAGCTGTGTGTGCAACCTCGCTGGTTAGGGCAGCAATATTGGTCGATAGCAATCCGATAATTGTGGAGAGTGTTACTACCAGCTTGAGTTTGCCGAGAACGCCATCAGCTTTGATTGGCGATGTTTGATCTGCGGTTGGTGTAGTCATGACTTTGCAGCTTCTTTGATTATGCTGATTGTATTCCCCTTGGCGATTTGCAACCCACTAATATTCAACCATATGACCGGTCCTGAAATAGGTTGACACCTATTTTGACGGATTGACCAGTTCAATTGCTGGCCGACAAAGACACCCGATGAACCTCATCGGGCGTTTTCAATTGTAGCGACAGATGCGGTCGCTCCGTG
>SSXW01000079.1 GCA_009469585.1 Dechloromonas sp. Dech2017 | reverse complement strand
GGAATCACCACAGCACGGAGCAACGAGCACCAACGCCGTTGGACGGAAAAGGGTTGGGGATCCGCTGAATCAACAGGCAACTACGACCGCAGCCGTGAGCGGCTCAACTTCGAGGTTCGGGGCGGCAAGGTTTGTCCTATAGACAAGAGCCGAAGCATCCCGGAGCGCATGGCAGACATCCTGCGGAGCCGTGGAATCAAAGACCCCAACGAGGGACTGGCAGAGCCACGCTTCCGCACAGTGGTCAATTTCATCTTCGGAGGCTCACGAGAACGTATGACAGAATTGGCATTCGGTGACCAGAAGGTGAATCTCACTCACGGAGCGGACAATTCGCATCTAACCCGATGCAAGGACATTGAGGAATGGGCAAAGGATGTTTACCGCTTTGTTGCGGACAAATACGGTGAGGAGAACATCGTCGCTTTCATCTTACACTTGGACGAAACCAATCCGCACGTTCACTGCACCCTCTTGCCAATCAAGGACGGCAAGTTTGCATACAAACAGATATTCGCCGGAAAGGACAAGTACGAGTTTTCTGCCAGGATGAAAGCCCTGCACAGCGAATTTGCCGATGTCAACAAGCGTTGGGGCATGGAGCGCGGAACTTCCGTCTCAGAGACGGGAGCACGCCACCGCACCACCGAAGAATACCGCCGCCAGCTGTCAGAACAGTGCACCACCATTGAGCAGTCCGTCGCCACCCATCAGCGGACACTCGCCTCGCTCCAATCGGACATCCGTCTGGCAGAGCGGAGAGTAAAAGGACTCACCTCAATGGTCAACAACCTCTTGCAGGAGAAGGCTGAGAAGGAGGCGGCACTTGCTGAATTGCATCGGCAGATTCTTGCAGGTCACGACAATCCTGATGCTCTCCGTCAGCAAGTCCAAGAGCTGGAGCAGGAACTGTCCGCTATCCAGTCGAAACTGGACGACAAGCAGGAGAAGCTCTCAGAGGCTGACCGCAAGCTCGATGCCCTGCGTGAGGAGATGACCGCCATGAAGGAGCGCACGGAGGAGTTGCGGCAGGAGGCACACAGATATTCCGATACTATCCGACAAGGTGCGGACACCGTTCTCAGAAATGCCCTTCTCGAAAACATGGTCAGCGAGTTCTCCGAACGTGTGGCACGGCTTTCCAATGAGGGCAAGGACGTGTTTGACGGTTCCCTGCTTCAGGCCTTTGCGGAGAATGGAACGGAGGTGATGTACTGTGCCACGCTTCTATTCCTCGGCTACGTCGATGATGCCACCACCTTTGCCGAAGGTCATGGCGGTGGCGGCAGTTCGTCCGACCTCAAATGGGGACGTGACGATGACGAGGATGAACGCGCTTGGGCACGCCGTTGCATGATGAAAGCTGCACGCATGATGCGCCCCTCTTCCGGCAAAAGGAAGAAACGATAAGCGGCACTGTCACGTATCACCTGTTATAGTATTCACCAGATTAAATTGAACAACATGAGAAAAATACTTATTCTATCCCTTGGCTTCGCCCTTTCATTGGGTGCGCAAGCCAAAGACTATCACCGCACGGCGGACACCACCACCGTTGTATGCAGACTTTCGGCAGACGGTATGCTTCGTCCGCTTAAACCTTCCTACATGAAAGGGGCATTGGTAGCTTCGCCATGGACGGACAACTGGTTTGTCCAAGCGGCAGGAGGAACTACGGTCTTCCTCGGCAAACCGCTCGGATGCAACGACCTATTCGGTCGCATGAAACCGGCATTCTCCGTGTCGATCGGCAAATGGTTCACACCTTCCGTCGGCGGTCGTCTGAACTATGGCGGTATGCAGTTCAACGACTGCAACAACTCCTCGCAGGACTACCAGTACCTGCGTGCTGATTTCATGTGGAATGTCCTCGGCAACCTCTACAAGGACGATGTACACACTCTTGCCAGATGGAGTGTCATTCCATACGTG
>SSXW01000078.1 GCA_009469585.1 Dechloromonas sp. Dech2017 | reverse complement strand
CCTGTCTCCAGCTTGCTGCTTGTAAGGACAGCCTCCCGATGGTCGGAGACCAAGAGGGGTATTAGGCTACCCAAATTCCCTCATTTCCGACCAACGGGCAAGCCCGATTATTTTACAGCAATGGCAGACGTGTAAACACTGTGCCAGTAGAAAAGAAGAAGCGTTGTACGGTGATTATTAGAGGTTAATACAGCCTTTTGATGGACAGGAGCCCTCTTGGTTGGCTACAATGGCAAGGAACGGTCGGCAGAGTGACTGAAACTGTGACTTGATGGCTGCGCTTTCCTGATGCAAGGCTGGTGAGCTGCCATCCAATGCCAATTCTGATATTGCCTTTGCCGCCTCGATGAATGAGAGCCAGTCTCCTCCCAGGTCTTTGTAAAAGAAGGGAAGAAGGGAGGTAACGAGGGCGTTATCTGTTTCCTGCGAAAGCACCTGATGGAAGGTGGCTTCGCAGACAGCTGTGAGTGCAGTCATACAAAAGGCGTGTCCTACAGATTCGGGAATGTTTCTTCCGCATGGCACCTTGCCAATTGAATTGCCATTGTCGGCTTTCTGCAAGATAATGGCTACTTCCTCTGTTGCATCTTCGTAGAGTTGTTCACATTCCGAGGCGCAAGCCGATGCGGACATCTTGCCGCTTCGCCATTCGTCCAATGCGGTACACATCTTCTGGCGGAACACATCCAAGGCTGCGTCAATCGGAGAAACGGCAGGTGTCTCAGCCAACATCGGGATGGTGATGATTTGGCTCTTCGTGAGACGGGTGACGGAAATCTGGTTCATCTTCTCCAACTGCTCGATGAAGGTGCGGACAGTGGCGCGGTGCCAATGCCAGCATCCTGCCAGTTCGGTAATGGTGATTACAAACTGCCCGTTGGACAGGCTGAACTCCTGCTTGCACAGATCCTTGGGGATGTACTGTACAGAAGCCTTGTCTACAAGGTCAAGGTAGGCTTCGAGCTTCGACAGCCTTATCCCGGACCTCTCTTTCAAGAACTCCAACAGGGACATCCGTTCAGACATCTTGCCGGAACTCGTTCTATGTTTCTGTTTCTTCATTTCAATAATCTGTTTGGTGAATACTGTTGTTTGTCGCCAGCTCCATTATACAAAAGGAACGGCATGATACAGGTGATACTTAATAGTAGTATATGATGAGCATTTCTGTGTCTTCGAGGAGCATCTTGCGGTCAGCCTTGTTCTTCCACAGCGATATGACTATGCGCGAGGGATAGAACAGTGATGCCAGAAGGACAAAGGAGATGGTGACAGCAAGCGTGAACAGATGAGGAGTGAAGACAAACACCACTGCCGCCAACGCGGCGATGCAGAAGGGTGTCCGCTCCTCGTGCAGACGCTGTAGCCACCTCTCCACATCCATAAAGACAAAGAATATGGCAAACGCTATGGTGGAAGCCACTACGCCTATGTCGTTATAGTGTACACAGAGGTAGAGGAAGTGGAACACGTACAGCAGGATGAGCAGCATCAACCGGTAGAGCTTCCTTGCTGTCACAAGCGCGGTCATGCGCAGATAGAACCGTGTCATAAACTGTCTGCGGCTTCTGTGCAGAATCATCGTCACAAAGAAGAACGCTGACATCAGGATGAGAAACAGTATCTTACTTGTCATAATATGTATAGCATGTGAATAATGGAAGTGGACTCAGGTCGGGCTGGACGACACCGTGTGTGGCAGTGGATATGATACGCTCCACATCCTCCAGTGTCAGTTCTCCCTTGATTATTCTCTGACGGAAAGCTCCGTCGGTTGTCCGAAGGCTCTTGATAGCCTGTTCCAAGTCGTACTCGGCTATCTGCCACACTTGCCCTCTCGTGTAGGGGAAATGATGGTGGATGGCCTTGACCACAAGCACACGGCTGAGGATGTCGGTCATTCTGCCGTTCCTGACTATCGTGTGGTTGCGGACAGTGGCGATGCTCTCAATCTCCAGCCATGTGC
>SSXW01000077.1 GCA_009469585.1 Dechloromonas sp. Dech2017 | reverse complement strand
CGAACCGACATTCTCGGCGAGCACATTGTATCGCTTGAACGGCAAGCGCCATCAGGCACGTCCAGTTCCGCTATCTTCACATTCACATAGGAGAACAGGACATTGTTTGCCCCCGTCAGACTGTCCACCAGCTTTTCAATCTCGCTGTCTACATGGGCAAGTTCCACTTGCAGGGCGGTGATTTTCGGGTTTGCCTTTGCCGCTTTCTTTTTTCCTGTCAGCGTCTTGTAGCTTGCCAGCTTCTTTACCATCTGCTGATAAACAACCGCTTCCAGTTCCGAAGTGATGATTTTCCCACAGCCAGGACAGCTTTTATTGTCCAGCCGTTTCGTGCAGCGGAGATACTGTTTGCCGGAGGGATTGTAGATACTCATAAGAGCATACCCGCAATTCCCGCACTTGATTTTTCCTGCCAGCCATGTGTGGGTGGCTTTCCGGGCAGACTGGATTTTCATGTTGTTCATCAGCTTCTTGCGGCAGGTCAGCCAGGTGTCGGAGGGGACGATACCCTCATGGGGAGCCAGTACCAGCATTTGGTCTTTTAAGTCGTTTTTCTTGCTGGCCTTTACATCTCGCCCTTGATACAGATAGCAGCCGTTCATGCCCGTAAAATCGGCAACGTCATTGACAATGACTGTACCTTGACTTTTGAAAAATTCGTACACATCAAGGTCTGCCTGCACATAGACAGGATTGCGTAACATCTGCGCCAGCGTGGGGCGTATCAGCTCTTTGCCATGGAACAAAATCCCCTGTTCGGCAAAGTACCGGGTAATGTCCCCGTAGGAAGTTGTGGGCTGGGCGTACATCTCAAACATCAGCCGGATATTGGCCGCTTCCTCCGGGTTTACCACCAGCTTCTTTGTGTTGATACCGTCCATCTTGATAGGCTCCGTATGGAAGCCGTAAGGGGCTTTCCCGCCCATCTTAAAGCCCCGCTGACTGCGGGAGTAGTAAGCGTCCGTTACCCGCTTCTGTATCGTTTCCCGTTCAAGCTGGGCGAACACGATACAGATATTCAGCATGGCCCGTCCCATCGGCGTGGAGGTATCAAACTTTTCCGTAGAGGACACAAACTCCACATTGTACTGCTGGAACAGCTCCATCATGTTGGCAAAGTCCAGAATGGAACGGCTGATACGGTCGAGCTTGTAAACCACGACCTTTGCAATCAAGCCCCGCTTGATGTCCCGCACCAGTTCTTGAAACTTCGGACGGTCTGTGTTCTTGCCGCTGTACCCTTTGTCTGTGTATTCCTTGCAGTTACCGCCTTTCAACTCGTATTTGCAAAATTCAATCTGGCTTTCAATGGAAATGCTGTCCTTTTTGTCTACCGATTGTCTTGCATAGATTGCGTCTATCCGATTGTTCATATTGTCGCTCCTTTTCTTAAAAAAGAAACGGAGCTGCTGACAGTTCTATTATACCGCCAGCAGCCCCGCAAATCAATGATGGGTTTGGAAAACCTTATGTCCCGGCTTCCTCACTCTCCCGCTTGTCGGCGTACTTGCGGAACACCTCATAAAGCTGCTGTTCCAGTTCCCGGCGTTTGGCTGCTTCCTGTTCCGGCGTGAACACCGGGGAGAGATTTTCCAGTGTGATTTCCTTTCCCTGAAAAGTCACGATTTCGATTTCCTTTTTGTATCTGATATTACTTATAAGATCACCTTTCCTTTCCATGCTGCCGCTGTTGCCGTTTCAGTTCCGCTAAAATCTCCGGCGGGATACGGTCAACCAGCCGCCGCATATCGTCCAGTTCGCTTTTTAACTTCGCCCGTTCCATCGTGTCATTCATCTTGCCTTTTTCGCTGGCCTTTGCCCTGACTTCCAGCTTTTCATTTTCCGCTAACAAGTCATTGATTGTGACCTTGTATTTTTTCAGTTGCCCGGAGAAGTTCTCCATCTGCGGAAACCACTTTTTCAGCATGGAGAGGGCTTCCTCTTTCTTCTTTCCGGCGTTCAGCGGGGTAATGCCGGAGAGAACCGCTTCAATGGC
>SSXW01000076.1 GCA_009469585.1 Dechloromonas sp. Dech2017 | reverse complement strand
GCAACAATGAGTCTTCAAATGCTCATTTTCCCTCTTTTTGTACCTCGATTGGTTCTCCAAGCGTCCAACCCTCTGTTATATAGCGGTGAAAAATAATTCCTTGACAACTATATTAAGAAAAATTTATTGTCCGCTCTATACCCAGATCATGGATGAATTGCTCATCATGACTGACTACAAGCAATGTTCCTTTGTAGTTTTTTAATACCGCTGCCAGTATATTCATACTTGCTATGTCGATATTATTAGTCGGCTCGTCAGCGATGATCATGTCTGGCGCATCTTCGCAGACAATCAGGTGACATAAGGCAAGTTTCATTTTCTCTCCTCCACTAAGACTTCTACACTTCTTGTCCCATGTAGAAGGTGTAAACAGAAAACGGTTCAACAGCATCTTAAGTTCGTGCTCTGGTCTCTTGGAGTTACAAGCCTCCAACTGATCGTAAACAGTCAACTCATTGTCAAGGCACGAATATTCTTGGTCAAGATACAATATGTTCAGCGTTTCTTTACGAAGTATTTCACCGCTTGTAGGCTGCAATGCCCCTGTTATAAGTTTGAGCAAAGTGCTTTTACCACATCCGTTATCTCCCTGAAGCCGTATGCGTTCACCGCTGAATATGGATAAATCCAAGGGATGTTGCCTCCACATAGTATTCCGACCAACATACTTGAAAGTAACATGTTTTGCCTCCACAAGTAGCTTTTTGCCTGCCAAGGCAGAATTTCCCATGTCGATTTTTATCTCTGTATATTCATTGATGGACGAACGTATTTCGTGTATATCTCGTCTCATTGCCTCCATTTTTTCCTGTTGCACCTTATTCAGCCTCGATGTTGTTGCTTCCGATTTGTTACGTAATAATCCCATGGAAATGCGTGCGACACATTTCTTTGCATTCTGCTTTTCTCCTCTCGAAGCATGTTTCTGTTGCCGTTCTATTGTTTTACGGGCAGACTTCTCGGCTTTTGCTAGCTCCTTCTGTTGATTTTCCAGCCGTGTCACTTTAGCTTTAGTTTCCGCATCAACAGTTTCCCGATACGCATCATAATTCATGGGATAGAATTGCATCCCTGTCGGAGACATTTCATAAATTGCGGAAAGCCTGTTTAATAACGTTCTGTCATGGCTGACAATGACGGTGGTACGGTTTGTATGGGCAATGTCTTCATACACCAAAGCTCTGCCTGTCGTGTCGAGGTGGTTGGTCGGTTCATCCATTAGGACAATGGAGGGTTTGAAAATATCCTGTCCGGCAAGAAAGACTCTTGTTTTCTCGCCGCCGCTAAGGTTGCCCATGAGCATATCTGGAGCGATATGTCCGATTTGCCATTTGGCGAAAGCTTCCGTCAACCTTTCCGGAATGTCCCATTCATCGTTTAGCTGTTCGTATTCTTTCTCTGTACCACGCCCGTCCAATATGATTGACAAAGCTCTTAACTTATCTGCCAATCCTAATGCTTCCGCAACACTCATACCATCGAATTGCCCGAAATGCTGTGGTATCATGTACAAGATGTCATCACACACGATGGTTCCTGTTGCAGGAGGGATTTTTCCTGCCAATATTCTCAGGAGTGTGGATTTTCCTACACCATTATTCCCGACAATGGCGCATTTCTCTCCAGCCGGTATGGTGAAAGTGATATTTTGAAACAGGAAATCCTTATTTGGATGTATATACGATAAATCTTGAACTATTAAGCTCATAATTATTTGCAATTATTAAATGTAAAACAAAACGGGATATGACATAAGTTATACACAAGGATCTGGCATAAATCCAGCCCGCTCTATAATTTGTATTTCGTGTATAACCTTTCTTTTTACATGATTGCAAATAACTATTTTGTGCAAAGGTACTACTTTATAGCGATATATCAAAATGATACGTTGCCTTTTGGGGTAGAATTATAGTATTCTTGATATATATCAACAATTTCAAGAGTTGCATTTGGTGTCTTTTATCCTTCCAATTCGCTATTTTTCAAAACACTAAAAATGCTTATC
>SSXW01000075.1 GCA_009469585.1 Dechloromonas sp. Dech2017 | reverse complement strand
CTTTTTGCCTGCAAAGGTACGATATTTCTGACTTTTTTCCAAGTATTTTGGTTATAGATTATACTTTTTCTAACGAATAACCAGGAAAAAGCCCACTTTAAAAAGTAAGGCCTGTTTAAAATGTTTATATTTCACGAAAATAATCTCTGATTTATGCCGTTATCTGGAATATTTTTCGTATCTTTACACCATCAATTAACAGAATGACTATGTTTAAAAAGACAGATCCGAATCCTCAGTTAGATATATTCACGGCTCCCTCAATGCAGTTAGGAAGTCGTGCTTCAAAGAAGTATTCTGACCCCAACTCATGGCATAACCAGTTTTATAGTCTCGTGACAACCAAGATTGATGAGGAGATATTCAAGCCTTTGTTCCCTGAAGGCAAGAAGAGCGGTCGCCCAAACGCCTCCATCCGCATACTCGTGGCTATGTCTGTCTTAAAGGAGGGATTCGGTTGCAGCGACGAGGATCTGTTTGAGAAGTGCGAGTTTGACCTTCTTACCAGAAAGGCTCTCGGCATGGAACTTCTGACTGATGTAACCCCATCAATAGATACCTATTATCTGTTTCGCCGCCGCATCTGCGAATATCAGGAAAGAACTGGCTTTGACCTGATGCAGCTCTGCTTTGAGCAGCTTGCTGGCAAGCATGTACACCTTCTCTAGATATCAGGCAAATGCGTCCGTATGGACAGTAAGCTTATCGGTAGCAATATCGCTCGCCAGTCTCGCTATGAACTGATACATACAACTCTGGTCAAGTTCCTCAAGACATGCACGCTTCCCCATCTCTCCCCAGAGCAGGAAGAGCGGGCAAAGGAATACTTGAAAGAGGATTCCTCCAAGACAGTTTACCGCTCTGACTCTGATACGCTTCAGAGCAATCTTGCCAGAATTGGTAATTTCATCATGGAGATGCTGGCAGTTTTTCCAGCTACTTCTCCTGCACATGATCTTCTTCAGCGTCTGTTTGATGAACAGTATGTCGTAATGGACGGAAAGGCTGTACTTCGAGACAAGAAGGAGGTAAAGGCAGACAGTCTTCAGAATCCTAACGATCCTGATGCAACCTATCGTGCCAAGAACGACCAGAAGGTGCAAGGCTATGTGACCAACATCACAGAGACTGTAGAGGAAGGCAAGCCTAACATCATCACTTCCGTTCAGGTTGAAACTGCAGTATTTGCAGACTGCCATTTCCTTCAGGAGGCTGTGGAAAACAGTGAACGTGTCACGGATTCTACGATTGAAGACCTGTATGCAGATGGTGCCTATCAAAGTCCAGACAATCGAGAGTTTGCAAAGAACCACAATGCCATGCAGCTCAAGACTGGCAAGATGCAAGGTGGATGCAGATGGGAACTGATACCACATGACGAGGATGGTCTGACCGTCAGGGAGATTGCTACTGGCAACACCTATGAGGCCGTCAAAGCCGTCACAAAGCAGGGCTCCAGAAAACGATGGAGAATCCCATGGAACAACAAAACCGGTTGGCGTTACTTTGAAGACAAAGACATTAAAGCCTATCAGCTAAGGAAGCAGATAGAAAGCCTTCCTTTGGAGGAGCAGCATAAACGGAATAACGTTGAAGCAGCCATGTTCCAATACAGTTTTCATACACGTAATGGCAAGACCCGATACAGGGGCTTGCTCAAACATCGTATGCATGCATATAGCAGATGTATGTGGATGAACCTCCGAAGGATGGTAATATTCCAGATTTCAACATTTCAAAGATCGATATTTGCCCTTTTCGGGCCTATCAGAGAAGCTTTCGGCTCTTTCAAAGCGATTTCTCGACAGATATTCACCAGCGGAGCCGATTGCTATGTTTCACTCAGAATGACCACACTGGTCAGACTGGATTCAAAATATGCCCCTTTTTAAAGTGGGCTCATACATAAAGTTTTTTAAGATAAATTATACGCAGGATTAAGACTTTAGTCTTACACCTCTTGTAGCACTCACATCTTTACCGCCAGCAACTTCTGTTAGACCCTAAACTCAAACATCATTATCATTTAAACATGAAGAAATTTATGTTTGCAGCTATTGCAGC
>SSXW01000074.1 GCA_009469585.1 Dechloromonas sp. Dech2017 | reverse complement strand
CTTTCGTTGAGAGATGATGATGATCCGAGAGTAGAAAAAGAAGTAGAACGAATAATCAGTGAACAGAAATGGAAGGATTAGTCAAGTTCCGTGAAGCATTTGCGGAATACTCAGAAAACTATGTGGTGATAGGCGGAGCAGCCTGTGACATCACCATGACCAATACCGTGGTGCGTCCACGCGCCACACACGACATCGACATGATAGTCATCGTAGAGAACATGACCGAGGCTTTCGCCAATCGCTTCTGGCAGTTTGTGCGGGAGGCTGGCTATCGACCTGAAAAGAGGAAACAGGAGGCTGGTGAGCCACCAAGGTATGAAATGTATCGTTTCCTTGATGGTAAAGACGGCTATCCCGAGATGATAGAACTGCTGTCACGCCACCCCGACGTGCTTGGAGAGCCAAAGGGATTTGTCATAGAACCTATCCCGACCGATGAAGATGTGTCGAGTCTTAGTGCCATCATCATGGACGATGATTACTATCACTTTACTATCGCACACAGCCAACTGACTGATGGCATACGCCATGCCAATTCCGCTGCCTTGATAGCACTGAAGGCAAGAGCCTACCTAAATCTCATGGCAGACAAGCGGGACGGCAAGCATGTGAACACCAAAGACATCAAGAAGCACCGTTCGGACATCCTGAAAAATGTGGTCATAATGACTGAGGACAACATTGAGGCTCCTGCTTCAATAGTGGCATGTATAAGGGAGTTTGTCGCCTCCATCAGAGCCGACTGGTCAACTCTCGCAGAACCATTGTCAAAGTCACTCGGTCAAGACGAGGCATTTGTGACCGGACTGTTAGATCAACTGGATGAATTGTTTATAGAAGCATGACCAATATGAAGATACAATACGCATCCGACCTGCATCTGGAGTTTGCCGACAATTGGCGGTATCTGAAAGCCCACCCCTTGGAGGTGACGGGCGACATACTGCTGCTTGCCGGCGACATCGGCTATCTCGGCGATGACAACTACTCCAAGCATCCCTTTTGGGACTGGGCATCGGAGAACTACAAGGAGGTGCATTGCTGCATGGGCAACCATGAGTTCTACAAATATTATGATGTGGCGACACTGCCCGACGGCTATCTCTTGGAGGTACGTCCCAATGTATTCAGCCACTACAACGGTATTGCGAGGATTGGCGACACCGACATCATCCTCTCCACCCTTTGGTCGAGGATTCCTTTGGAGGACGCTTACTTCACCGAGCAAGTGATAAGCGACTTCCGCCGTATATTATATAAAGGTGAGCTGATGACCCATGCCCAATTCAATGCTGAGCATGAACGTTGCCTCACCTTTATCAAGGATGCAGTGGCATATTCGCAAGCAGCCCATAAGATTGTTGTCACCCATCATGTACCATCGTTCCGTATGCTCCACCCAAAGTTTCAAGGCAGCAAGGCAAACGTGGCGTTCACCGTAGAGTTGGAGGACTATATCACCGATAGCGGCATAGACTATTGGATATACGGACATTCGCACACCAACATCGATGCCAGGATAGGCAACACCCAATGCTTGTCCAACCAGTTGGGCTATGTTTTCTCTAACGAACATCAGGACTTCTCCCATGGCAAGTACCTGACCATATAGCCATCCACATTTTTTTCATCCACCCTCTTTACAAGCTCTTCCCTATCGGAAGGGCTTTTTTTGTGCCTTTCGAGTTTGATTTTTGAGTATGATTGCGAGTGTAATCAAAATTAGAGTTAAGATTTGGCTCCGCGGAAAGTCATTTCGGTTTAAGATTGAAGAAAAGGTAGTTCCTTTGCATCGGCAATAAGCCAAACCATAGTAAAATCAAACTTGAAAATATGAAGTCATTTGTAATATTCGCCATTGTCGTGACCATAATCTATGTCATCTACTATACGGTCATCATCGTGCAGGATCTGTACGGAAAGCCCAAGGACGAGAAGTCACAGGGCGAGTCGTTTGATGTCAGTGACATGACCGACGAGGAAGAGTCGATAGCGGTCAGCGAGAGCGACGGTGGTTTCAGCGTAGGCGACAACCAATATGAGACAGCCTACGAGGAGAAGCA
>SSXW01000073.1 GCA_009469585.1 Dechloromonas sp. Dech2017 | reverse complement strand
CTAATAAAATTCATAATTGATGTGCTCAAATCGAGCGAAAATAAGTGATAGGAGGTCTAAAAATTAAGTTGTGGGGACCTCCTTCTTCCCCTTATGCCATCTTTGCGATCAATTGTGGAACGCCAAGCATAGAGATGGCTCTACGCATGTTATAGGAGAGGCAGATGAGGGCCATTTCGGCCTCCACCTTAACCTTCGTTTTCAATAAAAAATAATACGCCCCTAAGGTTCTCTTCATCGTTCCAAAAGGATGTTCTGAGAGACACATTCTTTGCGCCATCTTCTTCTTGTCTAAATGAAGTTTGTATGTCACAATCTTGTGTTCTTTAACTTCTCGTTTCATCTTAGTCTTAGGAGGTTCCTGGTCTTCCTGATGATTACTGGAGTCTACCTTGTAATTCTGAGCTTTCATCACGAGAGTATCCTTGTTGAAGTCTGCTTCTTTAAATGCTGCTTTAGTACACTTATGCGAGCATTTTTTGCAAGCCAACTTATTGCAATAACGGATACGGCCATCCTTCTTTAAGGACTTCTGACGTAATATAGAGCCCTGCGGACAATACACTAAATTCTTAGCAGCATCTCTGACAAAGTAGCCTTGCAGCGCAAGCTGTTTGAGTTCCTCATCAGACATTTCCTTTATATTACTTGATGCCGTACATTCGTAGGATTTACGAACACCAATTTGGGGAGAGTCAAGGATGCCTGCATAGGCAGTCGGTATTTTGCCAGCCTTAAGGCAAGTTTCGAGATTCTCGGGCTTTTTGCTGTTTAGCATATCATCTGTTACGGTAGCTTCTACATATTCAAACTCTACTTCAGCAACATCATCGCCATCTCGCTGTATTACATTAGGGATGATTCCGGCAGCCAAAGCGTTTGCCATGTCTTTTGGATCTTGATAACCCTTGTCGGCAACAACTTCTACTATTTCATGTTCCAAATCATTCTTGGCCTCAGTCAGTGTTTCCGTAATTTCGCCATGATCAGTAGGATTGGTGGTAACATTGTAGGTGGCTATCAGATGACTGTCTGCCTCGACGGCTGTCTGTACATTATAGCCAACGTTAAAACCGTCATTGAACTTCATCAACTTAGAATCAGGATCTGTGAGTGAAAGTTGTTTCTCTCCACTTTCCTCCAGTTGATTACGATATTCTTTGTAATCCGCCTGACGCTTCTGAACCACCTCCAGATTAAGCTCGGTTTCATCCCTGCCAAGCTTACGTTCATCATCGAAGTCGTTCTTTTCCAAATCCTCCAAGTACTGACGCTCATGCGCTTCAAGACGGGCAATACGATCATCAAGCTTATTGAGAGTAAAGTTGTTATCCTTTGAATTTACAGCCTTGAACTTACTACCATCAATAGATAAGTAAGAATGGCTGAAGAGTCCAAAGGAATCCAACTGCTTATTCAATGATTTAAAAACTTTCTTGATAGGCTTCAAATTATCCTTTCGGAAATCAGAAACTGTACGAAAGTCAGGGGTTACCTTGCTTAAAAGCCACATAACCTCGATATTGACAACGCACGCTTTGGCCAACTTTCGAGAAGAACGGATAGAATTGAAATAACCATAAATGAGTAGTTTCAATATGTCTGAAGGGTCATATGAAGGTCGTCCACCATTTCCAGGAGCCTCACGTTTAGTATGATTGAAGCCGAGTTCTTCTAAATCCTGGCTATCTACAAACGCATCAATGTAGCGAACAGGATTATCCTGCTCGATGTACTCGTCCAGACAAGCCGGAAACAATACGTATTGTCTTCTATCTTCACCTTTAATGTACTTCATAAGCGATAAATGTTTGATAGCTACAAAGTTACGAAAATATTTCGAGAAAACCAAAGATAAAGTGTTAACAATAAGAAATATTAGGAGACATTTTGGCTGCTATGGGTTTTCAGACAATCTACCCCCAAAAAAACTTGGTGATGCCACGATGCTTCCCTTAGCAAGGATAAAGAATAATCACTATAAAATAGTAAAATTTACAAATTAAACGAGAATGATAGCCTCTCTATAATTAGTCGAGCCTTAAAAACTTCGCACATGCGCGCATGTGAATGCATTATATGTGATAACCGACCATTGTCCCTCTGTCATGAGCCTCCT
>SSXW01000072.1 GCA_009469585.1 Dechloromonas sp. Dech2017 | reverse complement strand
CGGAAGGCGCCATCACCGTCTTCGTCGAGGCCAGGCCAATCGACGCGGCGCGCAGCGAACTGGAATTCCGCGTCCGCGACACCGGCATCGGCGTGCTCTATACCAAGACGGGCGAATACTCCGCTGTTCTGAAGATGGAGAACCCTGTGCAGAAGTATTCCGCCAACATCGAGGCCTACTATGAGTTCACCCACCTCTTCGCCGCCCTTGCCCAGACCTTGGGCGAAGGCTATGCGCTGCACAAGCAGGACGTGTTTGTGAGGAAGGCATTCAAGGAAGAGAACGGTGGAAATCATGAGTTCCTGAGCGAGAGTTACTTCCGCTATTTCAACGGCAGACCCTTTACCGACAGCGTCTGCTACCTCACCATCACACAGGAGAACAAGAAGAGCCGTCTGATGTCGTTCGACAACAAGAAATGGCGTGACTTCTTGGTGAAGATACGCAAGGTGCACGACCAGCTGAGGGATGCCGGCGTGAAGTCCCGATTCCTCGGCAAAACGGAAGCCTGCGAGTATGTGGACCGTTTCTTCTCCATGAACTTCCGTGACAAGGTGGTGTCGATGACCAACTTCAAGGTCGATGACGAGACCATCGGCATGGGGGACCGTAGCTGCAAGGTGTATAGCCTTGTGGATGTGGATTATGCCAACTTGCCGTCGGTCATCCGTCCCTACGCAAATATCGAGGTGAACAACACCAGTATGCCCGTTGATCTCGTGAGCATCGTCGATAGCGTGCCCGGAGCCGACTGCGTGGTGTTCAACCAGATGGTGTTCGTGCCCAACCAGAAGCGTGAGCTTGCCCTACTCGACAAGAAGAAAAACCGCCATGCCTCCATGCCCAACCCCAGCAACCTGATGGCTGTAGAGGACATCAAGCGTGTGCAGGAGGTGATAGCCCGTGAGAGCAAGCAGCTCGTCTATACCCACTACAACCTCGTGGTGGCAGTGAGCGGCGACACCGACATACAGAAATGCACCAACCATCTCGAAAACTCCTTCTCGCGCATGGGCATCCACATCAGCAAGCGGGCCTACAACCAGTTGGAGCTGTTCGTCAACTCTTTCCCCGGCAACTGCTATGGCATGAATGCCGACTACGACCGATTCCTCACCCTCGGCGATGCCGCCACCTGTCTGATGTACAAGGAGCGCATCGTGCATAATGAGGACACCCCGCTGAAGATATACTATACCGACCGCCAAGGTGTGCCCGTAGCCATCGACATCACAGGAAAGGAGGGAAAGGAGAAGCTGACCGACAACTCGAACTTTTTTTGTTTGGGTCCTTCGGGCAGCGGCAAGTCGTTCCACATGCATGTCATATGGACTAAAACGCATCGAAAAGAACTCCAAACAAAACTTAGAGAAACGTCATAAATAGCTCATTTTCAATACATATTCATTAACATAACGCTCCAACCGCCTATTGCGAGTTTCATCCGTTTATAGTAATTTTGTACCACGGTTGTACCATGGGCAGAGGGACACACGGTTCTTAATGAGGGTTCTTATTTCCTCTTATTTCCCCTTGTTTCCTCTTAAAAGTTTCCGTCAAGGACCATCCCCCATGAGTCACTGCAAAATTCAAAAATAACGGTAAAAATGAATACTACAACTCGCATTCCAATCGTGCTGATGTCCGTAGAGGAAACAGCGCAGGCAGTAAGCATCAGCGTCAAGACAGTACGCAGTCTTATTCGTCAAGGCAGGCTAAGAGCCGTAAATTTCGGTACACGCATGACCAGGATCTATTTGCAAGACCTTCTTGAAATAGCCAAGGGACAAGGTTATCAGGTGGTTCTCCCTTCTTCCCTATCGTTAGAAGGAGCAACGTCCAAGAAAGCACAGAGGCTAAAAGATGCCGAGACTGGCTCAGTCAACAAGTTGGCAAAGTGTCGCAAGACTCCCAGGGCTGGTGAAAGAGCACCTGATGGAGTAACCCACGACACCCATTACACAATGGCAGAGGTGTTGAGCACCTTTGATATTAAGTATGGCAGATTCTATGAAGTCCGCAATCGCTACCAACTCCAATCAGTCCACGCATGGGGAACGACCTGCTTCAAGAAAGAAGACGTGGAAAGGGTTATCGGGCTTTATAATGAAGAACAGGGTAAGAACATTTCCGATGACT
>SSXW01000071.1 GCA_009469585.1 Dechloromonas sp. Dech2017 | reverse complement strand
CGGCCGTGCCGGGGGGGTGAACGGGGGGGCGGCATGCCCCACCGAGAGAGGCGGAGATACTAAAAATATACTGGATATATATAGCATATTTTTTGGATGGGATTGGCATGGGATTTGTAGGGCGGGCATGTCCCGTGCATGGCCGGATTTGCTGATGGAATGGGATGGGATTGATGGGATAATAAAAATCCCACCCTACCCATCGCGGGCAGAGTGGGAGGACAAAACTTATAAAACAGATTGTGATGAAAAAGGTTTATATCATGCTGCCACTGTCATTGATTAGCGGCGGTTCCTCTTCTGGTATGTAGTAGCTGCTATCCTCACGCATGAGGATTTCACGCAGTACCTGCTGCTGCTGCTCGAGGTCGTGCAGCTTGTACGCGGCCTCCGCGCAGCGTGTCTTGATGAGGTAGGAGCAAAACCGCAGGGAATTGCATGCCTCACGTAGGTAAAATATCTCTCTTTTGTCCATTTCCGTTAGTGCTGCTTGTCGAACTCTATGCATTTGCTTATAAGATATTCCGCGGGGTATTTCGGCCGAAATTCGGCCTTTTCTGCGTCTTTCTGCAACTTGAGCAGGAAGGTGTACCGGGGATTGCCACATTTGGCATGATTGCACCATTTTAGCAGCGCGGCGAAAATGAACTGATGTACACCGAACCATGCGCATGTCTCCGCGAGGAACTGGGGCGTATAGCCAGGCTTTGCTGCTTTGTCGCATTGCGAAATGAATTCTGCGTCTATTGCCTTGCCCTTACCTCTACAGAAAGAGACTAAATCAGCCCCCGCCAATCCCATGAACTTCTCCCCGAGAAGTTTTGAACGTGATTGTGTGGGGTTTCTTTCTGTTTTATTAAGTAAGGTTGAATTGTCATGCGGTTGCTCTGCGGTTGCTATAGGTTCGCTATGCGGTTGCTCTGCGGTTGCTTTGGCATACCTTGCGGCCGCACCTCGCCTGCCTGCTGCCTGGGCTGCTGCCTTCTTCGTGTCGTATTCGCTCATGAGGTCGGACAATACCGGGCACTCCACGAACTTTTCGTTGGTGGGTTGAAATAGGTCGTAATTTTGGAGAACTCGGCCGACCAATTCGGTGTCGGTCTCTCTGATTGCGTAGGCCAACTGCTCTACATCATTTGGAAGCCATCTGTCTTCATCGTCACGCGCCAGCTGTAACAAGAGGAGGAACACACCATAGCCATGTGCGCCTTCCCGCGCCATCATGGCCAACACTTTGCCCGACTGGTGAAGGTTAGTCGGAATAGGAATGTAATTCAACATAGAAATGCCGCTGCCGTGCTGAGTTATATGAAAACGGGTGCAGGGGAGCTACCCCTGCATGCTGCCACACGGCTTAAGCAGCGCCCGCTTTGGATGATGCAAATATACACATTATATATATATAGGAAAATCGGATTGGTGCATTAGGTCAGAATTTTCGGCCAATAGGCAAAAAAAATCCCCGCTGCGTACTGGGATCACAGCGGGGAAAATCAAAAAACAAAGCTAGCTTATGAATGTGCGATGGCTGCTCCTATGGCAGACAGGATGGTGCAAATTACATTAATAATATTTGCCCATCTGTTTTTTCTTCCTTCGTGTGTCATATTGCTATTCAACTCATGGTGCCGCTATCATACACGAATTCTGCCGAATACACCACACCGGAAATTGTCACCTCAACACGCATTGTGGCTCCATCTTGTGCGCTCTCGGGAGCATCCCAGGTCTCATCCGAATACATGTAGTGCGGCTCTGTTTCTGCACGCCACGCGGGTGCATTATCCGTCACCATTACCTGGCCACCAAGTGTAACTTTGATGAGCTCAGGGGTACCGTCCACGTCCTGGTTGAAATATACCCTTGCGTTGTTGGTAAACCCACCCTTGGTCAGATCTACTTCTCCACCTGGTGCGATGATTTTTGCACCTTGTTCACCTCCAGATATGCCCGTGATGCTCAGAGTTGTTGGCTTCTGGGCAATTGCATTTGCATCCTTGTTGTCCAGAAACACCTCATCACCTCTGCCGTAGCTGTCTATTGCAGCCTGGAGTGCAGTGCTGCTGCTGTACTGACTGATTACAGCTGCCATGTTGACCTGGGTAATCTGGGAAGGACTCACGAGGACGCGGCCACGCTCCGCAACTGGCTGGACGAACTCAGGCCATAAGGGGCG
>SSXW01000070.1 GCA_009469585.1 Dechloromonas sp. Dech2017 | reverse complement strand
ACGACCGTCAGCGCCGTCATGTTGACAATGCGGCGGACGGTGGCGGTCGGTGTCAGGATATTCACCGGCTTGGCCGCGCCGAGCAGGATGGGGCCGACGGTCAGGCCGTCACCCGCTGCCACTTTTAGCAGATTGAACGAAATGTTGGCGGCATCCAGCGTCGGCATGATCAACAGGTTAGCCTGCCCCTTGAGCCGCGAATTGGGGAAGGCGCGCATGCGGATCGCTTCGTCGATGGCTGCGTCGGCATGCATTTCGCCCTCGACCTCGAGTTCCGGCGCGCGCTCGGACAGGCGGGCCAGCACCTCGCGCATCTTGATCGAGGTCGGCGTGTCCTCGGTGCCAAAGGTCGAATGCGAGAGCAACGCGACCTTGGGTTGCAGGCCGAAGTTGCGCAGCTGCTCGGAGGCGAGCAGGGTCATGTCGGTCAACTGCTCGGCGGTCGGGTCGTAGTTGATGTAGGTGTCGCCGATGAAGACGATGCGTCCGGGCAGGATCAGCAGGTTCATCGCATAGTAGCGATCGAGGCCGGGCTGCGTGCCGATCACGCTCTGCACGTACTCGCGGTGCGTTTCGTGGCGGCCGAAGGTGCCGCACACCATGCCGTCGGCGTAGCCGAGACGGACCATCAGCGCACCGTAGAGGGTGGCGCGGCGGCGCACCTCGCGGCGGGCGTAGTCGGGCGAAATGCCCTTGCGCTCCATGAGGCGATGGTAGGTCGTCCAGAATTCCTCGAAATGCTCCTCGACGAACGGACAGTCGTCAGCGTGGATGATCTCGAAATCCTCGCCCTCGCGGATGCGCAGGCCGGCCTCCTCGATGCGCCGCTGGATCTCGCTGCGCCGCCCGATCAGCACCGGGTGGGCGATGCCCTCATCGCGCACCACCTGGACCGCTCGCAGCACGCGCTCGTCCTCGCCTTCGGCAAAGACGATGCGCTTGGGCGCCAGCTTGGCCTGGGAGAGGACCGGCTTCATGATCATGCCGGAGTGGTAGACGAATTCGTTGAGGCTCTGCAGGTAGGCATCCCAGTCCTTGATCGGCCGCGTCGCGACGCCGGAATCCATGCCGGCCCGGGCCACGGCCGGGGCGATCTTGACGATCAGGCGCGGATCGAAGGGGTTGGGGATCAGGTATTCCGGGCCGAAGCTGGCCACCTTCTCGCCGTAGGCGCGGGCCGCCACTTCCGACTGCTCGGCGCGGGCCAGTTCGGCGATGGCCTTGACCGCCGCCATCTTCATTTCCTCGGTGATGGTCGTCGCCCCGACATCGAGGGCGCCACGGAAGATGAAGGGGAAGCACAGCACGTTGTTGACCTGATTCGGGTAGTCCGAACGGCCGGTGCAGATGATGGCGTCGTCGCGCACCGACTTGACCTGCTCGGGCAGGATTTCCGGAGTCGGGTTGGCCAGCGCCATGATCACCGGCCGCGCCGCCATTTTGGCGACCATCTCCGGCTTGAGCACGCCACCGGCCGACAGGCCGAGGAAGACGTCGGCCCCGGCGATCACTTCGCCCAGCGTGCGGGCCGAGGTGTCCTTGGCGTAGCGGGCCTTGATCTCGTCCATTTCCTCGACGCGGCCTTGGTAGACGACACCCTTGATGTCGGTGACCCAGATGTTTTCCACGGGCGCCCCGAGCAGGACCAGCAGGTCGAGGCAGGCCAGGGCGGCGGCACCGGCGCCGGAAGTGACGATCTTCACGGTCGACAGGTCTTTTCCGATCAAATGCAAGCCGTTCAGGATGGCGGCGCCGACGACGATGGCCGTGCCGTGCTGGTCGTCGTGGAAGACGGGAATCTTCATCCGTTCGCGCAGCTTCTTCTCGATGTAGAAGCACTCGGGCGCCTTGATGTCCTCGAGGTTGATGCCGCCGAAGGTCGGCTCCAGCGAGGCGATGGTGTCGATCAGTTTGTCCGGGTCGCGCTCATCGATCTCGATGTCGAAGACGTCGATGTTGGCGAATTTCTTGAACAGTACGCCCTTGCCTTCCATGACCGGCTTGGCGGCCAAGGGGCCGATCGGGCCAAGGCCGAGCACGGCCGTGCCGTTGGTGATGACGCCGACCAGGTTGGCGCGCGAGGTCAGCGTGCTGGCCTCGGCGGGATCGGCGACGATTTCCTCGCAGGCGAAGGCGACACCCGGCGAGTAGGCCATCGACAGGTCGTACTGGTTGGT
>SSXW01000006.1 GCA_009469585.1 Dechloromonas sp. Dech2017 | reverse complement strand
TGGCCACCTCCAAGCGTGCGCCCAAGCCTGCGGTCCCCAAGGGCTATGTGGACGGCTCCACCGCCAGGTCGCACGTCTCCACCGACCGCGTGCTCAAGGCAGCAGTCAAAAGACGTTGAAAGGGGTGGGTTTCAGGGCTTGAGCAGCAGCCTGGCGGCGGCGTCGAGGTCGGCCTTCTTGATCAGGCCCATTTTTTTCTGCACGACCTGGCCGTGGCGGTCGATGAACAGCGTGTAGGGCAGGCCGCCGCGGCTGTTGCCGAGATCCTTCATCAGCGGGATGCCCTGCGCCTTGGCGACGAAGACCGGGTAGTCCATCTCGTAGGCTTTGGCGAATTCCTTGGCTGGTTCGGCCTTGTCCTCGATGCCGATGCCGAGTACCTCGATCTTGCCCTGCTGTTCGGCGCGGAACTTGATCAGCTCGGGAATCTCGGCCCGGCACGGGCCGCACCAGCGGGCCCAGAAATTGACGACGAGCGGCTTGCCCTTGTATTTGGCGAGGGCCGCCGGCTTGTCGTCGAGGTCGGCCAGGGTGGCGGCGAAAAGCGGAGCCGAGGACGGTTGATCTTCGGCCGCCGCAGCCATTCCTGCGGTCGACGCCAAAAAAAGGCCAAAAACGAAAAGTGCCAGCCGTGTCTTCATGGCAGGTCGCCGCGCCGGAAAATGAAATAGCCGGTGGTGGCGCTGACCACGCCGAGCAGCGCCGGATAGGCCAGCGCGAAGACCTTGTAGCCGGCCGCGCCGAACAGGTCGAGGATGACGTAGGCCGACGGGCCGAGCACGATCAGCTGCGGGTCGAAGAGGGCCAGCGCGGCGGTGCGGAAGACCTGCAGCGGGTTGGCCAAGGCCAGGGTGACGGCCAGTTCGGGCGAGACCTTGCCCTGGATCATGACGCCGAGCAGGATCAGGTCGAGGAAGAGGAGCAGCACCAGCCAGACCATGAAGGCGGCGCCCTGGGCCATGTCGGTGCTACGCGCGATGGCCGAGATCAGCATGCCGATGCCGAGGAAGCACATGGCCATGACGGCGAGCAGCGCGGTGTAGTAGCCGAACATGTCCCACGGCACCTCGATGCCGGCGATGGTCGCCCAGATCACGGCGCCGAGCATGGCCAGGAAGACGGGCAGGAAGACGACGATGTAGCGGCCGACGATCTTGCCCCAGAACCAGGCCGACAGCGAGACCGGCAGCGACAGCAGGTATTCGAAGACGCCAGCCTCGCGGTCGCCGGCCACCGAGCGGACCGTCGTGATCAGCACGAAGATGGGCAGGATGGCCATGGTCAGCTGGATGTAGGTGACGAGCAGGCGCGACAGGCCGATGAAGCCGAGGACGCGTGATTCGGTCAGGCCGAACAGGAAGAGCAGGGCGACGATGCCGCCGAAGACCAGGGTGTAGATCTGGAACCAGCGGGCGCGCAGCGATTCGACGATGTCCAGTTTGGCGGTCAGCCACAGTTGTTTCATTTTAGGATCGAGTAGTTAGGATCGAGGATCAAGGATCGAGTTGGTGGGTGGAAGGCGTAAGTGCAAGGTTTTGCTCACTAACATCTCATACTCCCTAACAGCTAACAACTTACTTCCCCTTGGCCAGCGTCTGCTGGCGCATGTCGGTGAAATCGATGGCGCCGGCCAGCGGCTCGGCGATGGCGGCGAAGTTGTAGCCCATCGGCGAGGTCCGTTCGATGTAGCGGGCCTGCCGGGGATCGAGCCAGTTCATTTCGTCGCGGCTCTTGCTGTTGAAGTCGGCGACCCACATGCGGGTCGCCGCCTCGGCCAGCCACGGGTACTTGTCGGCCTGCTCCTTGAGCCAGAAGGCCAGGCAGCCCGGGTCATCGAACTTGAAGACGGTGTTGTCAGGGCCGCCGCGGATCTCGCCGGCGAAGCGGCGATCCGAAATGACCATACTGCAACGCACGCAGGTGTCGCGGTCCCACTTGATGTCCACCATGCCGTCCGGCCAGTTGCCCTTCCGGCAGCCGGAGAGCGCCGCGGCGAGCGGGGTAAGGAGCAGGCCGCCGTGGCCGAGGCGGGCGATGAAGCGGCGGCGCGGGGTGTCGCACATGGTTAGCTTTCGCTGAGCGACAGATCGCTGACCAGCGCCGTGTAGCGGGAAACGATGCCGAGAAAACGCAGGCGGTCGGGGCCGGCGATGTGGCCGCTCCATTCCAGCCGGTCGGCGTCGCTGCTGGCGATGCTCCAGCCGTCGAGGGCCTTGGCGAAGGCCGGCTCGAAGCGCTTGAGGGCGATGCGCACGGCCAGCGTGCCGGTCAGCGAGACGTCGTCGGCCACCTTGTCGTCGAGGACGATCTTGCCCATGTCCATCTCGACCACGCGATTGACCAGCGACGACACCTCGTCCAGGCGGTGGCTGGAGATGATCATCGTCGCGTTGTCGAGGCGCTCGGCCAGCAGGTCGAAGAAGATCTTCCGCGCTTCCGGGTCGAGGTTGGCAGCCGGCTCGTCCATGACCAGTACCTGGGCGTCGCGGCCGAGGGCGATGGCGATCAAGAGCTTCTGCTTCATGCCGCCGGAGAGGCGGACGAACTGGCGGGTCAGGATGGCATCGACATCGAGGCCGAGGCGGCGGGCGATGGCGTGGATGCGAGCCGGGTCGGTGCCGCACAGCGAGGCCGAGAAATCGATCAGCTGGCCGACCGGCATTTTCAGCGGCGGCGGCAGCTGCGGTACGAAGCCGATCTTGCCGAGCACCGCCGTGCGGTTGCTGCGCGGGTCGAGGCCGTTGATGGCGACGCTGCCATCGTAGGTGTATTCGCCGAGCAGGCAGCGGATCAGCGTGGTCTTGCCGGCGCCGTTCGAGCCGATCAGCGCGATGCGCTCGCCGATGGCGATGTCGAGGCTGATGCCGTCGAGCACCCGGGCGCCGCGGAAGTTTTTGACGACTTGCGTGAACTGGATCATGGGGACGAATTATAAGGGGGCCGCTGCGGTCGACCTTGAATCTCGATCAAAAATCGAAAACCCCGTCAGAGCAGCTTTTGCAGCCCCTTGATCTCGAAACTGAGCGAACCGGTCGGGCAGGTGTCCACGCACAGGCCGCAGCGCGTGCAGTCCGGTCCGATCGGCACTTCGGTATCGACCGCACGGCCCTTGATCACCGTGTCGAGCACGTGCGGCACCAGGCAGACCTTGCGGCAATCGCCCTCGTGGAAGCATCCGTCGAGCGTGTACTTGATGCGCACCGGCGAGAAGATGCCGACCACGCCGTAGGTCAGGCCGATCGGGCAGGCGTAGCGGCACCAGGCGCGGCGCGAGAAGAAGACTTCGAAGAAGAGCAGGGCGAGCACCCAGAGCATGGCCAGCCCCGGGCCGTAGATCAGGGCGCGGGAGACGATGCCGGTCGGCGAGATGGCTTCGAAGACGGTGTAGCCGGTGGCCAGCGCGAGCAGCGCGAAGACGATCCAGAAGACGGTGCGCAGGCGGCGGTCCATGGTCTGGTCGGTGACCAGCTTCTTGTTGGCAAGAAAGACGTGGATCTTTTCCGCCCACTCGGCGAGCAGGTGGTAGGGGCAGACCCAGGAGCAGAAGCTGCGCCCGCCGAGCAGTACCCAGAGCACGAGCACGGTGCCGGTGCCGATCAGCAGGTTGTTGATGATGTGCTTGTGGGCGAGCATCACCTGCAGCGCCGAATTGAGGTCGATCAGGTGGAAGCCGACGAAGCGCGAGGCGGTCAGTGCCCCTTCGAGGATCTGGATGTCGAGGGCGAAGGACAGCACGAAGAGCAGGTTGGCGAGGATCAGCGTCGCCCAGCGGCGGTTGCGCCATTTGTTGCCGTGCTCGGCATGGGCGCGGGCGTGCAGCTTCTGCTCGATGAGGTCGCGGTTGCCCTTCTTGTAGAAATGGATCTTCTGGGCGGCCGGGCTGATGTCTTCCGGCTTGGTCGGCTTGGCCGGGGGCTGGCCGAACAGCACCTTGATCTGGTCGACAAAGCGGCGTTTGAGGAGATCGCTCATGCCTTCCATACCTCCCGGGCTTCGATGACGATGGCCGCCGGTTCCACCGGGCAGACCATTTCGCAGACGCCGCAGCCGACGCAGGGTTCATGGACGACCGGTGACTTGCGCTGGGTGCCGTCCGGCGCGAAGACGGTTTCGATGGAGATCGCCCCCTTGATCGGGCATTCGCGGGCGCACAGGTCGCATTCGGCGACGTCGTAGGGATGGTCGGCGATCTTGATCGGCTTCCAGCGGTCGACGTCCATGTAGCGCATCCTGCCCTTGAAGCCGGGACCGCGCGTCTGTCCCTTGAAGCCCTTGCCCTGCACGGCCAGGCAGGCTTCCGGGCGGACCAGGCGGGCGACACCGATGCGTTCGTGCATGTTCAGCGTCGGCTCGGCATCCTGTTCCTTGGCGAGCAGGATGGGTTTTTTGGCCAGCGCCGCGCCCTCGCGCACCGGCAGGAAAGCCGGCTTGTGGTAGGTCAGCGAGCCGGTCGGGCAGGCGAGGATGCACTGCACGGCATCGCAGGAGAAATCGCAGGCCTGTTCCCGGGCATCGATGTAGGGCACGCCGACGCCCATGCCATCGACCAGGTCGGCCAGCTTGATGGCCGAGACCGGGCAGACCTGGACGCACTGGCCGCACTTGATGCAACTGGACAGGAAATCCTTCTCGTCGAGCGCGCCGGGCGGGCGCAAGCGCTTTTTTTGCGCATAGACCAGGGGCAGGAAGCCGGATGCGGCGGCACCGAGCACGCCGCCGGTGAGCAGGATGGTGCGCAGCGCGCGGCGGCGGTTGGTTTGCCGCTTGGCGATGGAGACGGCTGGCGTTGCCGCCGTCTGGCGTTCCTTGCCGTTGTCGCTCATGTCGTGGCCCTCCTCTCCGGTTTGACGAAGCGCGGCTTTTCGTCGCGCAGGATCAGGTCGGGCGACGAAAAGGGTGCCAGGCGTTCGAGGAAATCGAGCAGTTCCATGACCGGAGAGCTGCGGAAGAAGCGGGCGACCGGCAGCTCCATCCAGATCTGGTCGGCGTAGGCGTATAGCTCGTGCGGCGTGTCACCCAGGCGGTCGGCATCGCGGTCGAAGCCCTGGTAGTCGTCCCAGTAGTTGCCCTGCCAGAAGTTGCGCGGGCTGTTGTTGCTGCGCCCGCCGTAGGCGACCTGGGTCAGGTTGCCTTCGAAGACGTTGTCGACCATGTTGTTGCCGCCGGTCTCGCTGTTGAACAGGATGCCGATGCCGTTGTAGGCGAAGCGGTTGTGGCGGATCTCGATGGTGCTGTCGGGCTGGAAGGGCGACAGGTCGGAGCCGATGCCGATGCCGCAGTAGATGATTTCGTTGTCCTCGACGACAGTGCCCGACGATTCCTTGAAGCCGATGCCCATGCCGGTGGCGCCGGTGGCGTGGGAGATGACGTTGCGGTTGACCTTGCCGCCCTCGGTGTACATGAAATAGACGCCGACCGCGTTGTCGTAGAACTGGTTGCCCTCGACGTCGTTGTCGTTGGCGAACATGAAATGAATGGAGTAGCGGCTGCGCTTGCCGACATTGTTGCGGAAGGTGTTGCGGTGCGAATACCAGGCGACCATGTCGCGCGAATCGACCACCTCGTTGCCTTCGATCAGGTTGTCGCTGCTGTACCACAGGCGCAGGCCGTCGCCACGCACGCCGAGTTCCCGGTCCTTGGAGCGGATGCGGTTGTTGCGCACGGTGCTGTGGTTGGTTTGCTTGAGGTCGATGCCGAACAGGCAGTTGTCGGACTGGACGTCCTCGATCAGGTTGTGGTTGCCGCGAATGTCCAGGCAGGAGTCGTCGGTGTCGTGCGAATCGCCGGAGCCGGTCAGGCGGATGCCGCGGATCACCGCATTGTCGGCGTTCAGCACCATCACCGTACCGCGGTCGCCGGCGTCGATGGTGACCTGGCCATTGCCGTCTATGGTCAGCGGCTTGTCGATGACCACCGGGCCGGCATAGTCGCCGGGTGGCGGCTTGATGACCGAGCCCGGCTCGGCCTTGTCGACCAGGTCCTGGAAGGGCTTCAGGCCGTGTACCCGCGGATCGCGGTCGCGCAGCATGAAGGTCGGCTTGGGGCGGTCGACGTTGGCCCGGGCGCCCATGCCGGCCGGCAGCTCGGTCTGGGTTTCCGTGCTGCCGGTGGTGAAAACGAGGAGCAGGGCGCTGGCCAGGCCGAGCCTGGCCATGTGGTGCGAGATGCGCATGACGGCTACTCGGCGCCGCCTTCGCGCAGTTGCTTGCGGCGGATCAGCAAGGCCAGCATCAGGCAGACGAAGATGATGGCGAGCAGGCCGTAACCCCAGTGCGGGTAGGAGAAGGTCGAGAACTGGGCGACCTTGCCCTCGCCGAAGACGGTGGGCATGAAGGGCTTGACGGTGAAGGCGCCCCACGGGTGCAGGTTGTGGCCGAAGAACCACAGCCAGCCGGCGTAGGTGATGACGAAATAGAGCGGCAGCAGGGCCGGGACCAGGGCGAGCAGCAGCTGGAAGGAACGGATCAGCGCGGTGCCGGCGACGACGGCGACCATGGCGGCGATCAGGCCGATGATGGCGATCTGCGAATAGAGGGTGACGTTGTCGCCCCAGATCTTGATCTTGTCAGGTTCCTTGAAGAAGGTGCCGGCTTCCTGCATGTAGGCGTCGACATGGCTGGCCAGGTGGCCCATGACGAACTGGTCGACGATCATCCAGGCGGCGACCGCGGCGAATCCGGCGGTCAACGTCAAAATCCGGGCTTTTTTCGAAACCATGGCGAAGGCGACCAGCATCACGCCGAAGAAGCCAAAGAAGAACTTGGCCAGAGGCTTCTCGACCGGGGCGCCGGTGGCGATCGGGAACATGCCGACGTAGTGGTTGATGGTGTTCATTTCATGAACGCAATCGAGGCCTTCGGCGCCTTTGTCTAAGTTTCTCTGGGCATCGAGAATCGGGTTGTAGCGCTCGTCGGTGGCTTCCAGATCTTTCTGGATGAGCTCATTGGCCATGCGCGTGCCCTTGCCGGCGGCCTTGCAACCGTTATACACGCCGTCGAAGTGGAAATGGATGCGGATGCCGTCGGGAAAGGCATCGGCGGGATAATTCGGAGCGGTCAGGGAAACCCACCAGATCGGGGCGAAATAGGCGACAACCAGGCAGATCAGGGAAATCAGGGTCAGGCCGCCAACGATCTTGTTTTGATTTTGCATGTTGCTGCTCTCTGTGATTTGTTGCATCCGACACGTCCGGTCAGGGGCGGGATGTGTGGGGTGCCGGATTCGCGCGGGGTGGCGAATCCGGCAGCTATAGCGTGAAGCTTACTTCTTCTTGGCAGCCTTCGGCTTGCACATGTTGCCCGGCATCACCAGGCTGGACTGGTAGGCCGAGATGGCGACCAGCTGGTCATTGGTGTAGGGCTTGATGACCTTGACCATGTCCGGGTTGGCGTTGCGGCGGTGACCGTCACGGATCTCGGTCATCTGGCGCAGCAGGTACTTGTAGTGCTGGCCGGCGATCACCGGGTAAAACTTTTCCTTGTTGCCTTCGCCGTTCTTGCCATGGCATTCCAGGCACTGCTTTTCATACAGTTCCTTGCCCTTGGCGACTTGCAGGGCGGCATCGGCACCGTCGTAATGGCCGTGGTCGACCGGGATGCACAGGCTTTCGATGTAGGTCGAAACGTCGGCCAGTTCCTGCGGGTCGACCAGGGTGGCGGCGAACGGGTACATGGTCGGGTTGTCGCGCAGGCCGGCGCGGATGTCGGCCATCTGCTTGATCAGCACGGTGGTGTGCTGGCCGGCGAGCTGCGGGAAGGTGCCGTCCGGACGGCCGGCGCCGGAGGGCAGGTGGCAGGCGCCGCAGACTTCATAGGCTTCCTCGCCGCGCTTCTTGTCGCCCTTCAGCTTGAGCGCCTCGATTTTCTCGCCTTCCTGGGCGTTCCACTTGTAGTCCTTGCCCTCGATGCCTTCCTTCTTGGGGGCGGGCGGGCCGGCAAAGGCGATGCCTGCGCTGAGCAGGCCGATCAAGAGAAATGATGCTTTCATTGTTGATTCCTTCCTTGAGGTTGCGCGGAACAGTGAAATGATTGTCCCGCAAGCAATATCAGAGTTCTTTGATGTTCATCAGAGGCCGGATGATTCCGGCTCTTTTTGTTGTTACTTCAGCTTGGCCAGGTATTCGGCCAATGCCTTGATTTCCTCGTCATTGACCAGGTGCATGACGCCCTTCATGGCGGCGGTCTGGCCGTTGTTGCGGGCGCCGCTCTTGATGTCCTTCATTTGCTGTTCGGTATAGGCGGCATTCTGGCCGGCAATCTTCGGGTAATTCGGCATCAGGGGCTTGTCGCCCTTGGGGCCGTGGCAGGCGTTGCACGTCTTGTCCTTGTACAGCGTCGCGCCATCCGGAGCGGCGATGGCGGGGGCGGCGGCGATCGCCAAGGCGATCAGAGACATTACAAATTTCATGGTTATTCCCTCCTTAATGTAAAACGGGGAACAGAGTGATTCTGTTCCCCGCAAATTGCCTTGAGTCAGGTCAAATTTGAATTATTTGACTTTCTTGGCACCGTTTTGCTCGAGATAGGTCTTGGCGCGCAGGCCGATGTCGGCGGCCTTGACCTGGTACTGCCAGACCTGTTCGGCCCACAGATTGGCCTGGTCCCAGTCCTTCTTGGCGGCAGCGGCTTCGTGCTTGGCCTTGGCATCCTTCATCTTGTTGAGTTGGTCGGTGGCGTCTTCAACCATGGCCACGACGTCCGGGAAGTCCTTGAAGTTCGTGCTGGTGATGTAGCCCACCACGGAATCGATGACTGCCTGGGTATCAACAACCTTCTTCAGGGTCGCCTTGTAGTCGGCCTCGGTATAGACCGCCTTGGCGTCGGCCGTCTTGGTCGGCTTCCAGCCCTTCGGCTTGACCAGCAGGTAACCCTGCATCTCGAGGTGCAGCGCCGAGCAGAACTCCGTGCAGTAGTACGGATAGACGCCTTCCTTGTCGGCCTTGAACTTGACGGTGACCGTCTTGCCCGGTTCGACCGAGGCATGCACGTTGTAGGTCGACACCGTGAAGCCGTGGGTTTCATCCTGGGCGCGTTCGAGGTTGGTCAGGTGGACCGTGATTTCATCGCCCACTTCTGCCTCGATGGTTTCCGGCGTGATGTGCGAACGAATCAGCGTACCCTTGACCTCGATCTTGTTGCCCTTCTTGGTGGTGACTTCCTCGCCAGCACGGACGGCGCCCGGATGGGGCTTGTCGGTGCGGGAGTCGGTACCGACCTTGTAGCGGACGCCCGGCTTCAGCTTGGACGCTTCGATGGCGACGACGTAGTGCGGTTCACCCAGCGGCAGCGGCATGTCGTACAACAGTTGCATCTTGTCGTTCGAGATGTCGATCAGCTGGTGGTTCTGCGGGTGCAGCGGGCCAACCGGGTTGAAGCGGTCAATCGACAGCTTGTTGAGGGCCACCAGGTAACGACCCTTCGGATCCATCGAGTCACCTTCCATGGTCATCAGGTGGCCGATGTTGTAGTGCACGGAGATCTTGTCGAGCACCTTGCCTTCGCAGTGATCCCATTTGACAACTTGCGAGTCGACGTAGAGCGAGGTGTAGGCGATACACTTCTTGGAATCGTACTGGGTGTGCAAGGGGCCGAGGCCGAGCTGGACCTGGGTGTGCAGGGCGTCCTTCATGCCGATGACCGGAATGCCGTAGGCGTCCTTGGATTCGAACTTGCCGGCCTGGATAGCGGCCTGGATCTTCTCGAAAGAGTAGACCGACACATGGGTGTCAAGTTTGCCGGAAACGGTCAGGAACTTGCCGTCAGGCGTGACGTCGACGCCGTGTGGCGACTTCGGTTCCGGAACCAGGAAGAGGATGCCTTCCTTGATCGAAACATCCATTGGCAGGACATTGTGGCCGTTGATCTTCTTGGCCTTGCCTTGCTTGACCAATTCGGCGGCTTTCTTCCAGTTGATTACATGCAGGTAATCGGTGTCTTTGGCCGAACAGCCAGCTTCATACGGCGGACGACCCTTTTCGATACCGCCGACGTAACGCTCGGAACAGAAGGAATTGGTGAACGACCAGCCGTCGGACGGGCCCTTGCCGGCGTCGGAAAGGTCTTGCGAGTAGGGCGGCAGTTCGAGCGAGAAGGATTCCTTCGGATCGATGCGGCCTTCCTTGCGGTCGAACTTCCAGTAAGTGACGCCGCCGCGGTACTTCTCGTTGAACTCCTCGAGCGGGTAGAACTTCTTGTTCTCGAGCGGGGAGGCGTACTGGGCGGCTTCTATGACGTATTCGGTGTTCGGTGTGACGAAGGCGCCGCCGTGTTCCGACTTGTAGATCGGGTTGACGACGATCTGCTTGGTTTCGAAGTCGCGCAGATCGATCACGGCCAGGCGCGGGTTGGCCTTGTCGTTGATAAACAGGAACTGGCCGTCGTACTTGCCCTGGGTTTCCGAAATGGCCGGGTGGTGCGTATCGCCCCAGGTGATTTCCTTGCCGTCGATGTTGCCCTGGCGGAGAACGGACTTGGAGTTCTCGTCGAAGCCGTAGCCCTGCCACGGTTCCGGCGTGAATACGCCGATGTACTTGAGGATGCGCATGGACGGAATGCCATACACGATGACTTGCCCGGACTGGCCGCCCGAACTGAAGGCCAGGAAGTCGTCACGCTTGCCGGTCGGCACGTAGGTCTTCGAGGCAGCGAGCAGGTCCTGCTGGCTGAGGCCGCGACGCTTCATCACGTCCTGCAGCGATTCGGCCGACCACGAGGTGGCGGCGAAACCGGCTGCAAGCAGCAATGCAGTGGTCTTTACTGCAAATTTCGTCATTTCAATTTCTCCCATGAATACAGAAGTAAGGACTTCTTTCCCCCATCGCCACCGGCGGCCGGGAAGGCCGCTGCGACAATATGCCGCACACTTTATTCTTGGCTGGCGCCGGAGAAATTGATATCTGTCAAACTGACTCCGTCGTGTTGGGCGAAAATGACGCTCCACAACCTCCAAAAACCTCCGTCCAGCCTGGTGAATAAGAAACTCCTGATTGACATCATTGGCCTTGAGCTGATCGCTCTGATCGTCGTCGTCGGCTACAAGCTATCGCCGATGCTGCTCCCCAAAGCCGATCTGACGGTGACCCCCGAAGCCGCCTGCGACCTCCACCGGCAGGCGTGTTCGGTGGCCCTGCCGGGGGGTGGGAGGGCCGAGCTGGGGATGGGCAGCCGGCCTATCCCAATGGTCAAGCCCTTCGAGGTCGTCGTGGCGGCCAGTGGTTTCACGCCGGAACGGGTCGAGGTCGATTTTTCCGGGATCGACATGAACATGGGATTGAATCGCCCGCAACTGACGCGGCGCGGCGACGGGAAGTTTGTCGCGGAAGCGACCTTGCCGGTGTGCATCACAGGCGGCATGGACTGGCAGGCGACGGTGCTCATCGAAACGGGCAGCCAGCGCATTGCCATACCCTATCGTTTCAGCACGGGGAGGCACGACTGATGTCGGAACGTCTGTTGATGGTGGTGGCCGGCTTGCTGGCGCTGGTGCTGGCCGGCGCAGCCTTGTTCTGGAATCCGGAAATGCCCGAGCGGCTGATTCCCAAGGCGCCGGTGGCGGCCGGCGGCGACTTTTCGCTGCAGTCGGCGGCCGGGCCGCTTGCCTTGCAGGATTATCGCGGCAAGCTGGTGCTCGTTTATTTCGGCTACACCTATTGCCCGGATATCTGCCCGACCTCGCTGGCCGCGACGGCCGGCGGCCTCAGCCTGCTGACGCCGGAAGAGCTGGCCAAGGTGGCGATGATCTTCATTTCGGTCGATCCGAAGCGCGACACGCCGGCCCGCCTCAAGGAGTACGCCGAGTTTTTCCACCCGGCCATCGTTGGCGCCACCGGCACGCCCGAGGCCATCGCCGAGATCGCCCGCCGCTACGGCGTCTTTTATGCCGAGCAGAAGGTCGAGACAGCGGGCGGCGGCTATGTCGTCGACCATTCGTCCGACACCTTCGTGGTTGGTCCGGACGGCCGGCTGGTCGCCAAGATCGCCCACGAAACGCCGCCCGGCCAGGTGGCCATCGCCATTCGCAAATACCTGAATCAACCGTGAAGGAGCAAGAACCAATGAAGAAAATCGCCCTGTTTACCGCCAGCCTGATGTTCTCGGCCGGCGTCCTGGCCGGCGCCGCCGATGCCGTGTCGGTGCACGAGCCCTACGTTCGCCTGGCGCCGCCCAATGCGCCGGCCACCGGCGCCTTCATGGTGATCAGGAATGGCGGCGCCAAGGACGTCAAGGTGGTCAAGGCCGACAACCCGGCGTCCAAGGTGACCGAGCTGCACACCCACCTCAACGAGGGCGGCGTCATGAAAATGCGGCCGGTCCCGGCCATCGACGTCAAGGCTGGCGGCGAGGCGGTGCTCAAGCCGGGCAGCCTGCACATCATGATGATCGACCTCAAGGCACCGATGAAGGAAGGCGACGTCGTGCCGATCACCCTGACCTTCGACGACGGCAGCGCCAAGCAGGTCGAAGCCAAGGTCGTTCGCCCGATGGCGGCCGGCATGCCGATGAAGGAACACAAGCACTGAGTTGTCGCTTGCCGCTCCTGACTGCGGTGCTTGTCGCGGCTCAGGAGCGCACTGCCGCGGTCGACGGCAAAAATCGGCCCAAATCGAAAATCAGCTCTTGACCGGATGCTTGGCCAGTTTGCGCTGTAGCGTCCGCCGATGCATCTTCAGCGCCCGCGCCGTGGCCGAGACGTTGCCGTCGTTTTCCCGGAGGACACGCTGGATGTGTTCCCACGCCAGGCGGTCGACCGAGAGCGGCTCGTCGGAAGCCGGCAGGTCGAGGTCCGGCCCGTCGTCGTCCTCGAAGGCGGCGAGGATGGCCTCGATCTCGACCGGCTTGGCCAGGTACTGGATGGCGCCCAGCTTGACCGCGTCCACGGCGGTGGCGATGCTGGCATAGCCGGTCAGCACGACGATGCGGCAGGCCGGGTTGATGGCCAGCAGGCGCGGGATCAGGGCCAGCCCCGAGCTGCCGTTCAGGTTGAGGTCGAGGACGATGCGCCCGACGCCGCTTTCACTGGCCCGGGCCAGCGCCGCCTCGCCATCGGTCACGCCGCTCGCCGGATAGCCGCGGCGCTCCAGCGTTCGGACCAGGATGGCGTTGAAACTGGGGTCGTCGTCGATGATCAGGGTCGGTTCGTTCACGTCGGGTTCCTCGGCAGTTCGATGCGGGCCAGGGCGCCGCCTTCGTCCGGGTTGCTCAGGGTCAGCGTGCCGCCCAACTGCTCAATGGCTGAACGGGTCAGCATCAGGCCGATGCCGCTGCCTCGCTCGTGGGCCGGGAAGGTGGCCTGGCCGGCCAGTTCGAGCACCTCGGCGGGAAAGCCCGGGCCGCAGTCGCGGATGTCGATGCAGACATCGCGCGAGCACCAGGCGAGGCGGATTTGCAGCGGGCAGGCGGTGACGTTGGCGGCGTTGTTGAGCAGGTTGAGGACGGCCTGCTCCAGCCGCGGGTCGGCGACGATGTCCGGCGCCGACCCGTCGTTGGCGACGACCAGCCGGCTGCCGACCTGCGGCCGGGCGGCGTGCCAATGCTGGCGCAACAGCTCCAGCCAGCGGTCGACGGGCTGCAGCGGGGCATTCTCCAGCCGTTCGGCGCCGGCCCGGCGCGACAGCGAGGTGATGATTTCCTTGCAGACGCCGATCTGCTGGCGAAGCAGCGCGACGTCCTCGCGCAGCGGTTCGCTCAGCTCCGGCGCCCGGGCCAGTTCGCCGGCGAGCAGGGCCATGGTGGCGAGCGGCGTGCCCAGTTCGTGGGCGGCGCCGGCGGCCAGCGTGCCCATGGCCATCACCCGCTCGTCGCGCAGCGCCTGCTCGCGCGCCGTCGCCAGTTCGGCGTCGCGCAGGCGGATCAGGCCGGTGACGCGGACGATGATGGCGGCGATCATCACCGCCGAGACGACGAAGATCAGCCACATGCCGACCAGGTGCAGGCGGGTGGCGCGGCTGGCGTCGGCTATCGGCAGCGGCAGGTAATAGACCATGAGCAGCGAGTAGGCGGCGATGGCCACGCCGCAGATCAGCGCCACCAGGCGCCCCGGCAGGGTCAGCGCGGCAATGGCGACGGGCGGCAGGAGCAGCGAAACGAGCGGGTTGGTGGCGCCGCCGCTGAAGAAGACCAGGGCGCCCATCACCCCGATGTCGAACAGCAGCTGGCTGGCCAGTTCGCAGGGCGAGGCCGAAGCGGCCGCAGCCAGCCGCCAGCGCGTGATGGCGTTGAACAAGGCGGCGATGGCGATGACGGCGAGCAGGGGCAGGCGGGGCAAGGGTACGTCGAGCAGGCCGGGGCCGAGCACGACGAACAGCGTGAGCAGGGCGAAAACCGCCCAGCGGGTGGCGACCAGGCGGCGCAGGCTGGCCAGGTGGTCGGGCGTCCGGACGGTGCAGGGGAGGGCAGGCATGGGCCGAATTATGCGTGATTTACGTCAATTCTCTGCTCCGGCCACCATGCGACAATTGGCCGCAGTCTTGTCCGGAGTTCCTTCATGCTACGTATTTCCCTCGTTTCCCTGATGGCCGCCCTGTTGGTGGCGAGTGCGCCGGCGCTCGCCGCCGATCTCGAGAAGGGCAAGGAAATCAACGGTACCTGCGCCGCCTGCCACAGCGACAACGGCCAGGGCGGCAAGCGCGGCGAATACCCGCGCATCGCCGGCCAGCAGGTCAAGTACATCGAGAGCCAGCTGCGTAATTTCCGGGCTCGCAGCCGCATCAACATCCCGATGTTCCCCTACACCCAGGAGCGCGAACTGTCGGACGAGGACATCAAGGACATCGCCGCCTATCTCTCCGGCATCGAGCTCGACACCAAGATGCCGACCTATACCGGCCAGGAGGACGCGCTGACCCGCCTGCTGATGGCCGAGAAGGTGATGATCATCCCGCGCGCCGAAGGCAATCTGGCCAACGGCGAGGCCATCTTCCAGAAGCAGTGCGCCGCCTGCCACGGCAAGACCGGTCGCGGCCGCGGCATGTTCCCGATGCTGGTCGGGCAATACACCAACTATCTGCAGCGCCAGGTCGACCTCTACCTGAAGGGCGACCGGCCGCACGACGAGGAGGGCGTGGTCGGCGTGCTCAATGGCCTGAAGGCCCAGGACATCCAGGACATCCTCGCCTACCTGACCGCTATCCAGGAGCCGAAAGAATGAAACGCATCATCCTGACCCTGCTCGCCGCCACCGCTGTTTCCGGCGCCTCGGCCCACGGCCACGCGGCCAGGGCCGACGACAGCATGCCCGATGCCCAGAAGATCCGCTTCTGCGAGCGGGTCCGCGACCATGCGCTGCAGGCCTTTTACAACCGCGAACGCGGCCAGGAGATGCGCTTGTTCACCGAAGACGGCAGCGATGGGGCCCGCATCACCAACCACATCATCCGGCGCATCTACGCCGAGCCGCAGATCTCCAGCCCGAAGAAGGCCGAAACCTTCGGCCGGGCGACCTGCAACGAGATGATGGGCAGCAAGCTCGCCCCGGAGTAGCCCGCCGCGGCCCCGCCGCAGCGGGGTGGCGCACTCCCGCGGTCAACGGGAAAAAACGGCCAAAATCGAAATTTCTTCGGCCTGCCGCCGGCTCAAAAAACGTAGGGAATGAAGCGCTTGGTCCGCCGCATGTAGTCGGCGTAGGCCGGGCCGAAGTAGGCCAGGCATTCGGCCTCGTCGGTCTTCGCCGTCAGCCACAGGAAGAAGCTGGCCAGGCCGGCGACGACGGTGCCGGGCAGGCTGGGGTCCTGGAAATAGGCGCCCCAGGCCAGCGCCAGCAGCGAGGCATACATCGGGTGGCGGATGTAGGCGAAGACACCGTGGGTGACCAGTTGCGTGGTTTTCTCGAATTCGTAGAACGAGTCATCCTGGCGTTGCGCGCCGGCGGCGCCTTCACTCTTCAGGCCCTGCACGCCGGCGACGACCAGCGCGATGCTGGTCAGCATGAGCAGCCAGGAGGCGAACTGGTGCAGCGAATAGGGGTCGTCGCCCCAGATTCGGTGGTTGAGGACGATCAGGCCGAGAATGGCCTCCCAGGCGAAGAAGCGGTAAAAACCGTGGCTGCCCGGCTGGCGCAGCGGCTTACGCGACCACCAGATGACGACGGCCGAGCCGGCCAGGAAAATGAGCAGGTCGTTCATGTCAGTTAGCCAGGGCGGTAGATAACGCGGCAATCATGTAGCCGTGGTCGAGCACCCCGGCGCTCTCGCGGATGCTGTGCATGGCCCACATCGGGGAGCCGACGTCGACGCTAGGGATGCCCAGCCGGGCGGCGACGATCGGCCCGATGGTGCTGCCGCAGCCGAGGTCGGTGCGGTGCGCGTATTGCTGGCAGGGGACGCCGGCTTTCTCGCAAATGGCCATGAAGCGGGCGGCGGTGTCGGCGCCGGTGCTGTAGCGCTGGTTGGCGTTGCTCTTGATGACCGGCCCGGCATTGACCAGGGCATGGTGGCAGGGCTCGTAAGCGGCGGGAAAGTTCGGGTGCCAGGCGTGGGCCATGTCGGCGCTGATGAAGAAACTGCGGGCCAGCAGGCGCTTGTGGTCCTCGCCATCCAGCCCGGCCCCGGCGGCGATCCGGCCGATGACGTCGGCGACGAAGCTGCCGCCGGCCCCGGCGGCGCTTTCGCTGCCCACCTCCTCGTGGTCGAAAAAGGCGCACAGGCAGGTGGCGGCCGGCTGGCCGGTGGCGAGCAGGGCGCTCAGCGCGGCATGGCAGGAGGCCAGGTTGTCGAGCTGGCTGTCGGCGACGAACTCGCCGTCTACGCCCCAGATCGCCCCTTTTTGCGTGTCGTAGGCGTTGAGCTCCCAGGTCAGCAGGTCGCTTGGCGCGACGCCGAGCTGTTCGGCGATCGGCTGGCGGAAACGCGCATCGGCCTGTTCACCGGCGCGGCCGACGCCGAGCAGCAGCGGCAGTTCGCTCTGCTTGTTGAACTTGAGGCCGTTCTCGTTGACCTCGCGGTTCATGTGGATGGCCAGGTTGGGCAAGCGCAGCAACGGTTTATCGAAACGCACCAGGTGCGATGCGAAGCCGTCCGGCGTCCGCACATTGACCCGGCCGGCCAGCGACAGGTCGCGGTCGGCGAAGGTGGCGAGGATGGGGCCGCCATAGACCTCGACGCCGAGGCGCACCATGCCGGCCGCGTCCTCGGCCGGTTTCGGCTTGAGGCGCAGCCCCGGCGAGTCGGTATGGGCGCCGATCAGGCGCAGGCCGCAGTCGGCCATCGGCTGGCTGCCGACGATGAAGGCGATGATCGACGAGTCGCTGCGCGTCACGTAATGGCGGCCGCCGGGCTGCAGTTGCCAGCGTTCGGCTTCGTCGAGGCGGGTGAAGCCAGCGGCCTGCAGGCGGCTGGCGCAGGTGGCGACGGCATGCCAGGGGCTGGGGCTGGCGTCGATGAAATCGAGCAGGTCACTGGCCTGGGCGCGGCTGGTGTCGGGGATGTTCATGGCGTCTTTCGGGCGAGCAGTTCGCGTAGCAGGTCGGCGATGCGGCGATCATATAACAAGGCCAGGTGGCCGATCGCCGGCAGTTCGAGATCGGCGGCGCCGGGCAGGCGCTGGCCGTCCTGCGGCATGGCGTAGTTGTCGTAGGGATTGCGCAGGCTGCAGGCCGGGACTTTCAGCGCCACTCCGGCGAGATCGCGCAGCCACAGCGAACCCGGTTCCATTTCCCGGGCGTTGCGGCCGAAGGCGATGCGGGCCAGTTCGCTGCCCTGGTGGGGCGTCGCCAGCGTGATCAGGCGATCGATCCGCTCGCTGCCGTGGCGGGCCAGGTAGCAGCGGCAGATCAGGCCGCCCATGCTGTGGGCGACCAGCGTCACCCGGTCGGCCCCGGTGGCGGCGCAGACTTCCTCGATGCGCTGGTTCAGTTGCGGCACCAGGCGGCCCATGCTGGTGTAGGGCGGCGCCATGCTGAGCGTGGCGACAGTGTGGCCGGCCGCTTCCAGGCGTCGGCGAAGCAGCCACCAGACGCCGCGGCTGCAGCCGTAACCATGCACCAGCAAGAGCGGGCGGCGGCCTGGCTGCAGCCGGTCGGCCGGCATCCACAGGCGCTCGAAGGGGATGACCAGCAGGAAGGTGAGCAGGAAGGCGCCGTACTCGGCCAGCATCATGGCTGTCCTCCGCATGAGGCCGAGGCGGGGCGTCGGCGAAGCGAAGGCGCTGGCGAAAACCCAGGTCACAGCGTTGATCCCGGCCCGCACGCCGAGCAGGCCGCCGACCGCGCCTAGTGCGGCGACAGGCCAGTCGGCGCCCAGGTAATGTCGGCCGACATACAGGTAGCCGGCCGTTTCCAGCACGATCCAGATGAGCAGCGAAACCGGAACCATGGGCTTCAGGCTTCGCCGGCAGCCGGCTTGGGCAGCCAGATGCAGGCGCCCTTCGACTCCTTGTCGATGGCGGCGAGCACCCGCTCGTGCTCGGCGATTTCCTCGGCCGAGGCTCGCCGCACAAGCAACGGCTTGCGCTCGCGGACCTGGCCGTCGGCGCCGAGCTGGGGGCGGACTTCGGCGTCGGGTTCGATCATCAGCGAATTCTGGCCGCGGGTCATGGCCAGGAAGACGTCGGCCAGTAGCTCGGTGTCGAGCAGGGCGCCGTGCAGGGTGCGGCTCGAGTTGTCGATTTCGTAGCGTTCGCACAGCGCGTCCAGGCTGTTGCGCTTGCCCGGGTGCAGGTCCTTGGCCATGCGCAGGGTGTCGACTACGCCGCTGCACAGGGTCTCGACCGGCACGCGGTCGAGGCGGCGCAATTCGGCATTGAGGAAGCCGAGGTCGAAAGGCGCGTTGTGGATGACCAGTTCGGCGCCGTTGATGAACTCCAGGAATTCGTCGGCGATGTCCGAGAATTTCGGCTTGTCGGCCAGGAATTCGAGGCTGATGCCATGCACGGCCTGGGCGCCGGCATCGATTTCGCGCTCGGGATTGACGTATTTGTGCAGATGGCGGCCGGTCAGACGGCGGTTTTCCATCTCGATGCAGGCCACTTCGATGATGCGGTGGCCCTGGCGCGGGTCGAGGCCGGTAGTTTCGGTGTCGAGGACGATCTGTCGCATGTTAGTCGTTAGTCGTTAGTTATTAGTCATTGGCCATTGGCCATTGGCCGTTAGTGAGTTTTGCTAGTAACTAACGACTAGCGACTACCAACTAGCTCGTCAATGCCGCGATTGGCCAGGGCGTCGGCCCGCTCGTTTTCCGGGTGGCCGGCGTGGCCCTTGACCCACACCCATTCCAGCTTGTGCGGCCGGACCCCGGCGTCGAGCAACTGCCACAGGTCGGCATTCTTGACCGGCTTCTTGTCGGCGGTCTTCCAGCCGTTCCGCTTCCAGCCGTGTATCCATTCGCTGATGCCCTTCAGCACGTATTGCGAGTCGGTGTAGACGGTGGCGGCGACCGGCCGCCGCAGCGCCTCGATGGCGCGGATGGCGGCGGTCAGTTCCATGCGGTTGTTGGTCGTTTCCTTCTCGCCGCCCCACAGTTCCTTCTCGTGGGGGCCGACGCGCAGGATGGCGCCCCAGCCGCCCGGGCCGGGATTGCCGCGGCAGGCGCCGTCGGTAAAGATTTCGATCGATTCTTCAGCGGCCATGGCCTTCCTTTTGTGCGATAGGGCGCAGCGCCTTGGCGCGGACGGGCTTGCCGCGCCATTTCGGCTTGATCAGGCGCATGCCGTGGGTGCGCTTGATGGCGCGCAGCACATAGACGCCGCCCGAGAAATTCCACCAGCGCTGCCCGGCTTTTTCGACGAAGCGCCAGCGATTGATCCATTTCAGCTGCTCGACCGGTGGCAGGTAGCAGCCGAGACTGCCGCGGTCGACGTCGAAACTGAGCAATTGCAGCCAATCGCGCAGGCGGTTCACCGACAGGTAGTTGCCGTTCCACGGGTAGTCGCCGCCGCGATTCAGACGTTGCTTGACGCCCCACAGCGAGATCGGATTGAAGCCGACGATGACCAGTTGCCCCTCGGGGATCAGGATGCGTTCGACCTCGCGCAGGATGTGGTGGGGTTCGTCGGAAAATTCGAGAACATGCGGCAGGACGACCAGGTCGATGCTGTGCGAGGCGAAGGGCAGGGCGGAGCACTCGCACAGCACATCCACCGCACCGCAGTCGCCCGCTTTCTGGCGCAACGGGATGCGGTTGGCGCGCAGGAAGTCGGCCTGCGGCTGGCCAATCTGCAGCGCGTTGAAGCCGAAGACATCGGCCACGGCCTGGTCGACCTGGCGTTGTTCCCAGTCCTGAACATATTGCCCGGCCGGCGAGGCGAGCCAGTCATCCAGCCCGGGAATTGACATCCGGCGCCCCCCGCTCGATAGTTCCGGTATGTTTGAAATCTCGTTCATTCCCGCGTTCAAGGACAATTACATCTGGCTGCTGACCCGGGGCAAACGTGCCTTCGTCGTCGATCCCGGCGACGCTGCACCGGTCATCGACCGCCTGGTCGCCGACGACCTGAGGCTCGAAGGCATTCTCGTCACCCATCATCACGCCGACCACCAGGGGGGCATCGCCGCCCTGGCAGCCCGCTGGCATCCGGTGGTGTACGCGCCGGGCAACGAGTCTATCACAGGCTGCACCCACCCTTTGTCCGGGGGCGAAAGCATCGATGTGCTCGGCCAGGCGGTCGACGTGATCGCCGTATCCGGCCATACCCGCAGCCATCTTGCCTATGTCGCGCCGGGCCTGGTGTTCTGCGGCGATACCCTGTTCGGCGCCGGTTGCGGCCGGTTGTTCGAAGGCACTCCGGCCCAGATGACGGCCTCCCTCGACCGTCTCGCGGCGCTGCCCGACGAAACGCGGGTGTACTGCGCCCACGAATATACGGCGATGAATCTGCCCTTCGCGCTGGCCGTCGAGCCGGACAATGCCGCCATCCGGGAGCGGATGGCCAAGGTGTCGGCGCTGCGTGCCGCCGGTTTGCCGACCGTTCCGCTGCATCTGGGAGAGGAAAAGGCGACCAATCCCTTCCTGCGCTGCACCGAGCCGGCGGTGGTCGCGGCCGGTCTGCAACATGCTGCGGTCAACCGGGAAAAAGTCGAAATTTTCGCGGCCATCCGCCGCTGGCGCAACGACTTCTAACCGCGTTTCTGGCGGATCTTGCTGCTCGCCCGGTCGAGCGTGTCGAGCACGCGGGCGGCGTTGAAGGGCTTGATGATGAAGCCGCTGGCCCCATTCTGGATCGATTCCTGGACGGTTTCCGGGTCGGAGTTGCCGGTCACCATGATCACCTCGGTGCCGGGGTTGGCCGCCTTGATTTCGATCAGCGCCTCGATGCCGTTTTTTTCCGGCATGACGACGTCCATGCACACCAGGTCCGGTTTCAGGGTCCTGACCAGGTCGATGGCAGCCTGGCCGTTGGTCGCCTCGCCAACCACGTTGTAGTACTCGCCGCGCAGCATGCTGCGCAGGATGGCGCGCATCATGTCGTTATCCTCGGCGATCACCACGGAGATCTGCTTGCTCGTCATGGTGCTCGGAAGTCAGGCGGCATCGGCCCGGCAAACCCGGTCGCGGCCTTCGTGCTTGGCCCGGTAGAGCGCCTTGTCGGCGGCATTGATCAGGTCGTCCGGCGGGTTGTCGAAACCGGGCGCGGCAGCGGCGATACCGATGCTCATGGTGACCCGTCCGGAGGGCGACTCGGAATGCGGGATATTCATGGCGCGGATGGCGTTGCGGATCTTCTCGGCGACCATCAGGGCGCCGCCGACGCTGGTTTCCGGCAAAACCACCGCAAACTCCTCGCCGCCATAGCGGGCGACGATGTCCGACGGGCGCTCGGTGTTCGTCCGGATGGCGGTAGCCACCTTGCGCAGGCAGTCGTCGCCAGCAATATGGCCGTAGGTGTCGTTGTAGCGCTTGAAGAAATCGACGTCGCACATCAGCATGGCCAGGCTGTTCGAGTGGCGCCGGGCGCGCCGCCACTCGATCGAGATCGCCTCGTCGAAAAAGCGCCGGTTGGCGATGCCGGTCAGGCCGTCGCTCGACGAGATGCGGATCAGTTCCTGGTTGGCGGCATCCAGCTTGCGGGTCAGGGCGAGCAGGGAAGCCCGCATCATGACCAGGCGCTGCATGGCGCGGATCTTGGCGCCGAGGACGATCTCGCTGACCGGCTTGTGCAGGTAATCGTCGCCGCCCGCCGTGATCCCTTCCTCGATGTGCGCATCATCGCCCAGCGACGAGAGGAAGATGATCGGCGTCCATTCGCTGACCTTCTCCATGGTGCGAATGCGCTTGGCCACCGTGAATCCATCGAGATCGGGGAGTACGACATCGAGCAAGACCAGGTCGGGGCGCTGGCTGGTGAAGGCCTCGATGGCCGCCATGCCGGTCTCGGCGGTGATTGGCGTCGCACCGAACTGCTCGACGTAACGGGTCAGTAGCGCGAGGTTGCTGCGGCTGTCTTCGACGATGAGGATTTTCATGGCGACTCGAAAGCGGTTCGAAGCAGTTTACCGGCAATAGCGGCTAAAGAACACCAGTGCCGCAACGGCGATGAGCAGCGCCAGGCCGGCCCACAGGCTGCCCCAGAGTATGGCCTGGCGCGCCTGCCGGTGGGCGCCGCGCTCCTTGTGCTGGAGAAACTGCTGAAACTCGCCGAGCGTCAGCACTGAGGTCAGCGCGAAGAAAATCATGCCGCAAAAGAGAAAAATGATGAAACCGTTCGACAACTCCCGGCAGGCGCCACCCGAGCGATTGAGAAAGACCAGGATGGCATCCGTGCGCAGCGCAAAACGGCTGACCAGATAGGCCAGTCCGGCAAAGGTGCCGAGCAGTGCGAGGGCAGCCCAGGTCTGCCAGCGCTGGAGCTGGGCCAATGCCCGCTGAAAGTCTTCGACGATCCATTTCATAAACGTTTCTTGCTGATAATTACGCCTGGCTAATGTGCTAAATTTGGCCGATATAACGTCAATAAGGCAGATTATCATGGCAGAGCCGCTGGCAGGGAAATCAGGAACAACGACGGGTCCGGTTTCTGCCTTGAAGTCCGCTCGTGTGCTCAGGTTGGCCAAATGGCTGCTGGCCAGTTTGCTGGTTTTTGGCCTGCTTGGCTACTTTGCCGCGCCGCCGTTGGTAAAGTCGGTTTTGCAGACGCAATTGTCGGAATTGCTCCATCGCCAGGTGACGATCCAGCAGGTCGACATCGACCCCTTCGCCTTGTCGGCCAGGGTGGCCGGCTTTTCGGTCGCCGCCGAGGGCGGCAAGGAGACTGCCGGATTCGACGAATTGCGGGTCAATCTGTCGTCGGCCTCGCTGTTCAAGCTGGCTGCCGTAGTTGACGAAATCCGCCTGCAGGGCCTGCGCCTGTCCGTCGCCCGGCTGGCCGACGGACGTTACGACATCTCCGACCTGCTCGACGAGTGGATGCAGCCCAAGGATGAGCCGGACAGCGGCACGCCGCGGTTTTCGCTGAACAATATCCAGCTGGTCGGCGGCCAGGTGGTGTTCGACGACCAGCCGGCCGGCAAGACGCACACGGTGAGCGATATCGCCTTGACCTTGCCCTTCGTTTCGAGCTTGCCGTACCAGGCCGAAATACTCGTCACACCGGCCTTCTCGGCCAATATCAACGGTGCCCGGCTGGACCTGACGGGCGACAGCAAGCCGTTTTCGGAAACCCGGGAAAGCCGCCTCAATCTCGATCTCGACCGCTTCGACCTGGCCACCCTGCAGCCCTATCTGCCAGATTCGCTGCCCTTCCGCCTCAAGGCCGGAACGCTGGATTCGGAGCTGAAGGCGATGTTCGCCGAGTCTGCCGACGGCATTTATTCGGTTACCGTCGCCGGCGCCCTGCATGTCTCGGGGCTGGATGTCGGCGATGATCGGGGGCAGCCGTTGGTTGCCTGGAAGCGTCTCGATGTCGATGTAGAAACAGCCGATCCGCTGAACGGGAAATTGACTCTCGGCCGCGTCGCGCTCGATGGGCCGGAGGTCAACCTGGCGGTCAACGAGCGGGGCGAGTTCAATGTCTTCCAGGCGCTCGACAAAATGGCGGCCAAGCCCGCCGGCAATCCGGCCGGCAAGACGGGCGCTTCGCCGGTCAGCAAACCTGAGGCGGCCACGCCGTTTGCCTGGGAGATCGGCGAGATTGCCCTGAGCAACGGCCTGGTGCGCTGGAGCGACCGCTCGAATCCGACGCCGGTGGTCGGCGCCGTGCGCGACCTGCGGGTGCTGGTCGGCAAACTCGACGGCAAGCTGGTCGAGCCGATCGACATCCCCGAGGTCAGCTACCAGGTCGACCTGGGCGAGCGTTTCCGGGTCGAGCGCATGGCGGTCAAGGGCATTCGCGTCGATTTGCCGGCCCACCGCATCGACATCGCCGAAGTCGTCAACAGCGGGGCGCGGGCCAGGATGTCGCGCAACAAGGCGGGCGACATCGAGTGGGTCAGTTCGCCGGTGCTCAAGACGATACGGGCCGGCGACGCCAAGGCGAAGGACGACAAGCCGTGGGTCGGGACGCTGGCCAAACTGAGCATCGAGGACCTTGGCTTCCGTTTCGAGGACCAGACGACGCAGCCGGTCGCCGTGCAACAGCTGGAAGGCTTCGGGCTGACTGCCGAGGGCTTGAGCAATGCGCCCAACCACAAGGGCAAGCTCACCCTGAAAACGACCATCAATAAAACCGGCAGCCTCAGCCTGGCCGGCAATCTGCAGGTTTATCCGCTGGAGGCGGCACTCGACATCGAAACCCGGGCCATCTCGCTGGTCCCGCTCGAGCCTTACCTCGGCCAGTTCCTGAACGTGTCGCTGACCCGCGGCCAGCTTTCCAACAAGGGAACGGCGACGGTCAAGCTTGAAGAGTCGGGGGTGAAGGCCGGCTACAAGGGGAACTTCACACTGGGCAATTTCGTCGCGGTCGACAAGATAAACAGCGCCGATTTCCTCAAATGGAAGTCGCTGTATTTCGGTGGCATCGATTTCCGACTCGATCCGATGGCTGTCACGGTCGGCGAGATCGCCTTGTCCGATTATTACTCGCGCCTCATCCTGAGCAAGGAGGGCCGCCTCAATCTGGCCGACATGGTCAAGAGCCCGGCCGGCGAAGCGGCAACGGCTCCTGGCAAGGAGGTGGCGGCCAGCCGTGCCGAGGCGGCCAAGGTACCGGCCGGCAAGCCGATGCCGATGCGCATCGCCAAGGTGACGCTGCAGAACGGCACGGTGAATTTTTCGGATTATTTCGTCCAGCCCAACTACAGCGTGAACCTGACCGGGCTGGGCGGGCGGGTCAGCGGCCTGTCATCGGCCGACGATACGGTGGCCGATCTCGAATTGCGCGGCAAGTATGCCAATTCCGCCCCGGTCGAGATCGTGGCCAAGCTCAACCCCCTGGCTGCCAAGTCCTTCCTCGACCTGACGGCCGATGTGAAGGGCGTCGACCTGGTCGGCTTTTCGCCGTATTCCGGCAAATACGCGGGTTATGCCATCGACAAGGGCAAGCTGTCGCTGAATGTCGCCTACAAGCTGGAAAACCAGAAACTGGCGGCGGAAAACCGGTTGTTCATCGACCAGTTCACCTTCGGCGACAAAGTGGACAGCCCGGATGCCACGAAGCTGCCGGTCAACCTGGCGATTTCGCTGCTCAAGAACAATCGCGGCGAGATCAACCTCAACCTGCCGATCGCCGGTTCTCTGGACGATCCGGAGTTCTCGCTGGGCGGGCTGATCATCAAGGTCGTCGTCAATCTGTTCGTCAAGGCGGTTACCTCGCCCTTCGCGCTGCTCGGCTCGATGTTCGGCGGTGAAGAATTGTCCAACATCGCCTTCCAGTTCGGACGGGCGACCATCGACGAGGCCGCCGCCCAGAAGCTGGCGGTGCTGGCCAAGGCCCTCAACGAGCGCAGTTCGCTGAAGCTGGAAATCACCGGCCGGGCCGACCCGGAAGCGGACAAGGAAGGGGTCAAGCGCGTGGCCATGGAGCGGGCCATGAAAATCGAGAAAATGAAGGACATGAAGAAGAAAAGCGAGGGCGATTCGCTGGACAACATCGAGATCGCGCCCCAGGAGTACAAGCTGTATCTGACCCGGGCCTACAAGGAGTCGAAATTTCCCAAGCCGCGCAATGTGGTCGGCCTGCTCAAGGATCTGCCGGTCGACGACATGGAGCGCCTGATGCTGACCAATTTGCCCGCCACGGCGGACGACATCAAGGCCCTGGCCGGCAGCCGGGCCGAGGCGGTGCAGTCGTGGCTGGTCGAGCGGGGCAAGGTGCCGGTCGAGCGGCTGTTCCTGATGCCGCCCAAGGTCGAGGTGGCCGACAAGGCCAGCCGTGTCGATTTTTCCCTGAGGTAGTCGGACGATGAGTGAAACGATGGGGCTGGCCCTGCTGGCCGGCGTGGTGGTGGTCATCCTGTTGCAAGGGTTGGCGCTGTGGCGTGGCAACCGGCGGGACGATGACGAGGCGCGTTTCCGGATGCTGCAGGATTCGCTGGAAAAAGGCTTGATGCGTGTCGAGCGCGAACTGCGCGAGGAGCTGGCGCGCAGTCGCCGGGAGGATGCCGAGGAGGCTTTTCGCGACCGCGAGGAGAGGGCCCAGTCGGCCAATCTGCTCGGCCAGGCGATCACTTCCCAGGTCAGCCAGTTCGGCGCCTTGCAGTCGGAACGGCTGGAAGGTTTCGCCCGTGAACTGAGCCGCTTTTCGCTGGGCCTCGACGAGCGTTTCGAGCGTTTGAAAATGGCCGTCGAAAGCCGGTTGACTGCGATACAGTCCGACAACGCCGCCAAACTGGAAGAAATGCGCCGGACGGTGGACGAAAAGTTGCACGCCACGCTGGAACAGCGCCTCGGCGAATCCTTCAAGCAGGTCAGCGATCGCCTCGAGCAGGTGCATCGCGGCCTGGGCGAAATGCAGTCGCTGGCCGTCGGCGTCGGCGACCTGAAGCGCGTGCTGACCAACGTCAAGACGCGCGGCACCTGGGGCGAGGTGCAGCTGTCGGCGCTGCTCGAGCAGTTGCTGACGGCCGATCAGTTCGATGCCAACGTCGCTGTCCGGCCGGGCAGCAACGAGCGGGTCGATTTCGCCATCCGCCTGCCGGGCAAGGACGACGGCCCGGTGGTCTGGCTGCCGATCGACGCCAAGTTCCCGATCGAGGACTACCAGCGCCTGATCGACGCTCAGGAAGGGGGCGACCCGGCCGGCGTCGAGGAGGCCGCGCGGGCCATCGAAATTCGCCTTAAGAACGAGGCCAAGAGCATCCGCGACAAATATGTGGCACCGCCGCATACCACCGATTTCGCGTTGCTCTACCTGCCCATCGAAGGCCTCTACGCCGAGGCGCTGCGCCGCCCGGCCCTGGCCGAGACGCTCCAGCGCGACTTCCGGGTCAGCCTGGCCGGGCCGACGACGCTGGCCGCCATCCTCAACAGCCTACAGATGGGCTTCCGGACGCTGGCCATCGAGCAGCGCTCGGCCGAAGTGTGGGCCGTGCTCGGCGCGGTCAAGACCGAGTTCGGCAAGTTCGGCGAGGCGCTGGCCCACACCCGGAAGAAGCTGGACGAGGCGAGCAACAGCATCAGCAAGGCAGAGACCCGGACCCGGCAGCTGTCGCGCAAACTGAAGGAGGTCGAGGCCTTGCCGGCGGCCGAATCGGAACAATTGATCGGGGTGGCGGTATTCGATGGCGATGACGAGTGACTTGAACGCGGCCTATCGGGCGACGACCTACCGGGTTTTCCTGCCGGGCGGACTTTGCGAGTTGCGCATCGGCGTCGCTTGTCCGGCCCTGGCCGCGTGGCTGGCCGCCGAGGGGTATGCGGCGTGGGCGGTGATCACGGCGCACAACCCGGGCAGCCAGCCGGCCGGTGACGCGCGCAACGCCGAACGGCAGGCCCAGCTGGAGGGTGAGTTGCTGGAGGGCAATTACGAGCCCTATGCGGCGGAAAACGCGCCGGATGCTGACGACTGGCCGGTCGAGGAGAGTTGCTTCGTGCCGGACATCGCGGTCGACGATGCCTGCGCCCTGGCCGCCGACTACGGGCAGAAGGCCATCGTCTGCGGCGGCCCGGATGGCATTCCGCACCTGCGTTGGATCGAGGGCAGCGAACCATGAGCCGGCATATCGGGCGCTTCGAGGTCAGGCAGGAGTTGGGGCGCGGCGCGCAAAGCGTCGTCTATCTCGGGTTCGATCCGCAGTTGCAGCGCAAGATCGCCATCAAGACCCTGCATTTTTCCCGTCCCGATCCGCTCCAGAACCGGGCATTGCTCGACGAGGCGAGGGCGGTCAGCCGCATGCGCCACCCGAACATCGTGCCGATTTTCGAGGCCGGCGAGGAGCGAGGCGACCTCTACCTGGTTTTCGAATACGTGCCGGGCAGCAACCTGGCCGAGTTCCTGCAGCGAAGCGGCGCCCTGCCGCCGGTCAAGGCGGTGACTATCATCCGGGTGGTGCTCGACGCGGTGGCCCATGCCCACGCCCAGGGCATCGTGCATCGCGACCTGAAGCCGTCCAACATCCTGCTCGACGACGACGGCAAACCGCGCGTCATGGATTTCGGTATCGCCGCCCGCCTCGATGCCGGTTCGGCCGGCGATGGACAGCTGACCGGCACGCCGGCCTACATGGCGCCGGAATACGTGCTGCGCCGCGAATTCGGCGCGGCTTCCGACGTTTTCGCGGCCGGCGTCGTCTTGTTCGAAATGCTGACCGGCCGCCGGGCCTTTCCCGGCCAGGATATCGACCAGGTGATGCAACAGGTGGCCAGCGTCGACCTGGCGATACCCGAAGGGTCGGCGATCGACGCCCGCCTGGGCGCCATCGTGCTCAAGGCAGTGGCTCGCGACCCGGCCCTGCGTTTCCAGAGCGCGGCGCAGTTCGGCGAGGCGCTCGACAACTATCTCGATCCGGAAGAGGACAGCACCGGCCATGCCGATGGCCGCCAATCGACGCTGGAATTCCTGCTGCGCCGCATGCGCCACAAGAGCGATTTCCCGGCCTTGTCGGAATCGGTCGGCGCCATCAACAAGATCGCCAACAGCGAGACGGAGAGCATCGACAAGCTGTCGAACACCATCCTCAAGGATTTCTCGCTGACCAACAAGCTGCTGCGCCTGGTCAATTCCGCCTATTTCCGGCCGGCCGGGGGCGGCAACATCAGCACCGTGTCGCGCGCCGTCATCGTGCTCGGCTTCGAGGCGGTGCGCAACATCGCGATCACCGTGCTGCTCTTCGAGCACTTCCAGAACAAGAGCAACGCCAATCAGTTGAAGGAGGATTTCCTGCGCGCCAACCTGGCCGGGGTGCTCGCCCGCGACATCGGAGCCGCCGCCCACCTGCGGGATCTCGAGCAGTCCTTCATCTGCGCCCTGTTCCACAGCCTGGGGCGGCTGTTGGCGCAGTTCTATTTCCCCGAGGAGTCGGACGAGATGCGCCGCATCATGGCGCAAAAATCCTGCTCGGAGGACAGCGCCGCCGTCCAGGTGCTGGGCATTTCACTGGAGGAAATGGGCATTGCCATCGCCCGTCAGTGGGGCTTTCCGCCGCTGATCGTCGGCTCGATGCGGCGCCTGCCGCCAGGCGCCGTCAAGAAGCCGTCCCAGGTCGAGGACCGCTTGCGCCTGCTGTCGTCCTTCGCCAACGAATTGTGCGACGTCATCGCCCAGGCTACACCCGAGTCGCGCGAGCGCGAATTGAAGAAGACCATGGCCCGCTTCGCCGAGGTCGCCGGGCTCGATCAGCAGCAGGTGCACGGAACGGTGCAGCGCGCCGTCGAGGAGGTGGCCGACTTCGCCCGGGTCATCCACCTCAACCTGCAGCAGACCGGCTTCGGCAAACAGATGCGCGCCTTCGCCCGCGGCCACGCCGAGCAGACCGCTGCGGTCGACGGCGAAAATGGCCAGAATTTCGAAGCCGACACCATCCTCGCCGACGGCGATCCGCTGGGCGGCCTGGGGGCCGATCCGGCGGCGCCGGCGGTGGATGCGCAAGCGGTGCTGACGGCCGGCATCCAGGACATCAGCAACACGCTGATCGACGGCTTCCAGCTCACCGACATCCTGCGCATCATCCTCGAAACCATGTACCGGGCGATGGGCTTCAAGCGGGTCATCCTGTGCATCCGCGACGCCAAGGCCGGCGTCATGCAGGGGCGTTTCGGCTTCGGCCCGAACGCCGACGAAGTCGCCCGCGCCTTCCGCTTTCCGCTCAGCTTCACGCCGGACATCTTCCATGCCGCCACGTCGAAGGGCGTCGATCTGCTGATCAGCGACATCAACGACCCGAAGATCGCGCCGCGCATCCCCGAGTGGTACCGCAAGGCGGTTCCGGCCAATTCCTTCGTGCTCTTCCCGCTCAACATCAAGGGCAATCCGGTGGCGCTGATCTACGCCGACGGCGACCAGGCCGGCGGCATCGCGATCCCGGAAAAGGAGTTGCAGCTGCTGCGCACCCTGCGCAACCAGGCCATCCTGGCCATCAAGCAGGGCTCCTGATCTTCAGCCGCCGGAAAAGACGATGCCCGCCAAGGCGGGCATCGTCGGGGCAGGGGTTTCAGCCGCTTACCAGAGCTTCCACCAGGCCGTCTTGCGGGTCAGGCCTTCCTGGTAGAAACGGCTGTCGGGAAAGTTCTTGCGCATGACGCGGTTGGCATCGTCGCGCAGGTCGGTCAGGCCGATCTTGTCGTAGGCGGTGACCATGATGAACATCGCCTCCTCGATGGCCGGGGCCTGCGGGTAGGTGGTGATGGCGTACTGGGCGCGGTTGAGGGCGGCAACGTAGGCGCCACGGTTGATGTAGTAACGGGCGACGTGCACTTCCAGCGAAGCCAGCGCATTGACCAGGTAGTTCATGCGCAGCATGGCGTCCGGCGTGTATTTGCTGTTCGGGAAGCGGGTGACCAGGTCCTTGAAGGCATCGAAGGATTCGCGCGCCGCCTTGGGGTCGCGCTCGGTCGGGTCCTGGGTGCTGAGGTAGCCGATCAGGCCAAGATCCTCGTTGAAGTTGACCAGGCCCTTCAGGTAGTAAACGTAGTCGATGGCCGGGTGGCTGGGGTGGAGCTTGATGAAGCGGTCGCAGGCGGCCAGTGCCGAGCCCGTTTCGTTGGCCTTCCAGTACACGTAGCCGAGTTCGAGCTGGGCCTGCTGGGCGTAGCGGCCGTAGGGGTAGCGGGCTTCCAGCTTCTCTAGATATTTGGCGGCCTTGTCCCAGGCCCCTTCGGCCTGGGCATCCTTGGCCTCCGAGTAGAGCTTGCCGGCCGACCAGCCGCTGGTCGCGTCCTTTTCCTCGGGCAACAGGCCGCAGCCGGCGATGAACAGCGCGGCAAAAACCAGGAGCAGGGCACGGAAGTGGGCGGGGAATGACTGGAATGCGGGTAAACTTCGCATCATGGATGATCCTAATGAATATTGCGGCGATTATAGCCGAACTGAAACGCACCAACTGACCGTTCCCGATGCTTCTCGCGGTCGTCGTCTCGACCAGGTGCTGGCCGAACTGTTGCCGCAGCATTCCCGCAACCGCCTGCAGGGCTGGGTGCGCGACGGCTGCGTGCGGGTCGACGGCCAGCCGGAAACCGAACCCAAGCGCAAGGTGGCCGGCGGCCAGCAACTACAGGTCGACGAGCCGGAGGATGCCCGCACCCACGCCGAGGAGCCGGAAGACATCCCGCTCGACATCGTCTTCGAGGACGAGACGCTGCTCGTCATCAACAAGCCGGCCGGGCTGGTCGTCCACCCGGGCAGCGGCAACTGGAGCGGCACGCTGATGAATGCGCTGCTCCACCACGTGCCGGGCATCGAGGCCGTTCCCCGGGCCGGCATCGTGCATCGGCTGGACAAGGACACCAGCGGCCTGCTGGTCGTCGCCAAGACGCTGGCGGCGCAGACCGACCTCGTCCGCCAGCTGCAGGCACGCACCGTGCGCCGCGTCTACCTGGCCCTGGCGGCCGGCGCCATGAAGCACGAAGGCACCGTGAACGAGCCGATCGGGCGGCATCCGTCGCAGCGCATCAAGATGGCCATCGTGCCGGAGAATCGCGGCGGCAAGCCGGCGATCACCAACATCCGCATTCTCGAGTCCTTCACCTACACCACCTTTGTCGAATGCTCGCTGGAAACCGGGCGCACCCACCAGATCCGCGTGCACATGGCGGCCATCCACCACCCGCTGGTCGGCGACCAGGTCTATGGCCGGCACAACGCCAAGCTGCCGGAATTTCCCCGCCAGGCGCTGCACGCCACCCGCCTCGGCCTGGTGCATCCGCTGACCGGTCTCAAGGTGCAGTGGGAGGTACCGCTGCCCGAGGACATGCGCGACCTGCTCGACATGCTGCGCTATGGTTGAGTTGCTGGTCCCGGACTGGCCGGCCCCGGCCAAGGTCCGTGCCCTGCAGACGCTGCGCGGCGGCGGCGTCAGCCCGGCGCCGTGGGATAGCTGCAACCTCGGCGCCCATGTCGGCGACGATGCGGCCCGGGTCGCCGCCAATCGCGCCGCGCTGCGCCGCCATCTGCCGGCCGAGCCGTGCTGGCTGAACCAGGTGCATGGCATCGCTGCGGTCGACGCCGAAAAATGCCCCAAAAACGAAAATGCCGATGCCGCCCATGCCCGGCGAGCCAACGTCGTCTGCGCGGTGATGACCGCCGATTGCCTGCCGGTGCTCTTCTGCGACCGGGCCGGGACCGTGGTGGCGGCGGCCCACGCCGGCTGGCGCGGCCTGCTCGGCGGCGTCCTCGAATCGACCATCGCCGCCATGGCCGTACCGCCGGGGGAACTGCTCGCCTGGCTCGGCCCGGCCATCGGGCCGGAACGTTTCGAGGTCGGCGACGAGGTGCGCGCCGCCTTCCTGGCCGACGATGCCGGTGCCGGCCAGGCCTTCGCGGCGCGTGCGCCGGGCAAGTGGCTGGCCGACATCTACGGCCTGGCCCGTCGCCGCCTGCGGCGAGCCGGGGTCGAGGGGATACATGGCGGCGGCTGGTGTACCGTCGGCGATCCGGCGCGCTTCTTCTCCTATCGCCGCGACGGGGTGACCGGACGGATGGCCTCGCTGATCTGGTTGGCCGGCGAGGGCGTATAATCCGCCGCTTTTCATCGAACCGAACGCCGTGAGCACCTTAACCTGGATCATTGTCGTCTCGCTGGCCGGCGGGCTGCTCAGCGTCGTGGCCGCTGCTGCGTTGAGCGTTTCCGTCGGGGCGCAGCGCGTCAACATCCTGATTTCCTACGCCATCGGCGCACTGCTCGGCGCCGCCTTCCTGGAAATCCTGCCGCATGCGCTCGAGCACGGCGACCCGCACCGCATGGCCGCCACCGTGCTGTTCGGCATCATGGTCTTCTTCGTCCTGGAAAAACTGGTGCTCTGGCGGCACTGCCACCACGACCATTGCGAGGCCCACGAAGCCCACGCCCCGGCCCACGACCACGGGCGTTCCGGCATGCTCATCCTGGTCGGCGACACCTTCCACAATTTCGTCGACGGCATCCTGATCGCCGCCGCCTTCCTCGAAAGCACCGAACTCGGCATCGTCACCGCGCTGGCCATCATCGCCCACGAAATCCCGCAGGAAGTCGGCGACTACCTGATCCTGCTCCACTCCGGCTACAGCCGGGCCCGGGCGCTCGCCTTCAACCTGTTGTCCAGCCTGGCCACGCTGGTCGGCGCCATGCTTGCCTACTTCGCGCTGTCCGAACTCACCGGGTGGATTCCCTACCTGCTCGGCATGGCCGCCGCCAGCATGATCTACGTCGCCGTGGCCGACCTCATTCCCGGCCTGCACAAGCGCACCGACCTCCGGGCAACGGCCCAGCAGGTCCTACTGATCGGCCTTGGCATCGCTTCCATCTTTGTCGCCCGGGCGCTGGTCGGCGAGTGACTCGCGGTAGGCCCGGCGCTGGCGCCTGACCTTGCTCCCGCTGAACCAGATCAGCAGCGAGCAGGGCAGCAAACCGTAAAAAAGAAACGACACGATGCCGGCGAAAACGCTGTGTTCGTTGGCGGCGACGAGTAATGTTACGTAGAGCCAGCCGATTGCAATAATGTACATATTCCGGACCTCGACAGAGCGGGAATTATGCATGCAAATGCATTGACAGCGCCGAATCGGGTATGCAGAATCCAAAAGCTCATACTCCGACAACAAGAGAGACGAATCTTCCCATGGCGCAGGGTTCCGGCAATAACGACGCATTCCTCGGCTCCGCCACGCAGTTCATGCAGGCCGGCCAGAACATGATGCAGCAATTCATGGATTACCTCGGCAAGGCCGGCAGCCCGAACGGCGGGCTGGCTCCGGTCACCGACCCGCAAGCCGTCACCGCCCTGCAGAAGCAGTTCATGGATCAGCAGATGTCGCTGTGGCAATCCGTGCTGAACCGCCAGCAGGGCCAGGAGGCAGCCTTCAAAGTGGCTCCGGAAGCGGGCGATCGCCGCTTTTCGGCACCCGAGTGGCGGGAAAGCCCGATTTTCGATTACGTGCACCAGGCCTACCTGCTCAACACCCAGTACCTCAAGCGCCTGGTCGAGGTCATTCCGGCCCAGGATGCCAAGGGCCGGGAACGCATGCGCTTTCTCGCCCGGCAGATCGCCGACGCCATGGCGCCCTCGAATTTTGCCGCGACCAATCCGGAATTCATCAAACTGGCCCTGGAAACCAAGGGACAGAGCATTACCGACGGCATCAACAACCTGATCAAGGATTTCGAGAAGGGCCGGATTTCGATCACCGACGAATCGGTCTTCGAGGTTGGCAAGAACATTGCCACCACCGAAGGCGCCGTGGTCTACGAAAACGAGCTGATGCAGCTCATCCAGTACGCGCCGCTCACTCCCAAGGTCGGGACGCGGCCGCTGCTGGTGGTGCCGCCCTGCATCAACAAGTTCTACATCATGGACCTACAGCCGGACAATTCGCTGATCCGCTTCATGGTAGACCAGGGCAACACCGTCTTCCTCGTCTCCTGGCGCAATCCGCAGGAAGGGCAGGGCCACGTCGGCTGGGACGACTATCTCGAGCAGGGGCCGATTGCTGCCCTGCATGTCGTCCAGGAAATGACCAAGGTCAAGCAGGTCAACGCCCTTGGTTTCTGCGTCGGCGGCACCATCCTGACCTCGGCCCTGGGCGTGCTCAAGGCCCGTGGCGAAGACCCGGTCGCCTCGCTGACGCTGCTCACCACCTTGCTCGATTTCTCCGATACCGGCGAGATCGGCCTGTTCATCGACGAGCAGGGCGTTGCCGCCCGCGAGGCGACGATCGGCCAGGGCGGCCTGCTGCCGGCCCGCGACCTGCAGAACACCTTTTCCTTCCTGCGCGCCAACGACCTGGTCTGGAACTACGTCACCGGCAACTACCTGAAGGGCCAGAAGCCGCAGGCTTTCGACCTGCTCTACTGGAATTCCGACTCGACCAACCTGCCCGGGCCCTTCGCCTGCTGGTACATGCGCAACATGTACCTGGAAAACAACCTGCGTGTTCCGGGCAAGCTGGCCATGTGCGGCGAGAAGGTCGATCTCGGCCAGCTCGACATGCCGGTCTACCTGCTGGCCACCCGCGAGGATCACATCGTTCCCTGGCAGTCGGCCTACCAGAGCACGCGCCTGCTCGGCGGCAAGATCCGCTTCGTGCTCGGCGCTTCCGGCCACATCGCTGGCGTCATCAATCCAGCCAGCAAGAACAAGCGCAGCTACTGGGTCAACGAGGATGTCAAGAAGGATGCCGAAGGCTGGTTTACGGCAGCCGAAGAACGGAAGGGCAGCTGGTGGACCGACTGGGCTGCCTGGCTGCAACCCTTGTCGGGCGAGCCGCGGGCGCCGCGCAAGCCGGGCAATGCCAAGTACAAGCCGATCGAACCGGCACCCGGCCGTTACGTCAGGGAACGTGCGGTATAAAACTACTCAGCGAGGGGAACGGAATGTCGCGAGTTGCACTGGTTACCGGAGGGATGGGCGGTCTCGGCGAAGCGGTTTGCATCAAGCTGGCCGCCTTGGGCTACAAGGTGGTGACGACGTATTCGCCAGGCAATGCCAAAGTCGACAACTGGTTGAAGTCCATGAACAACATGGGCTACGGCTTCAAGGCTTATTCCTGCGACGTTACCGATTTCGACTCGGCCCATGAATGTGTCGAGGCCGTGACCCGCGAGGTCGGGCCGGTCGACGTGCTGGTCAACAACGCCGGCATCACGCGCGACATGACCTTCAAGAAAATGACCAAGGCCGACTGGGATGCGGTCATGCACACCAATCTCGATTCGGTGTTCAACATGACCAAGCAGGTCATGGACGGCATGATCGAGCGCAAATGGGGGCGGGTCATCAACGTCTCTTCGGTCAACGGCCAAAAAGGGGCTTTTGGCCAAACCAACTACGCGGCGGCCAAGGCCGGCATGCACGGCTTCACCAAGTCGCTGGCCCTCGAGGTCGCCAAGCAGGGCGTCACGGTCAACACCATTTCCCCGGGCTATATCGGCACCAAGATGGTGACGACCATCCCGCAGGAAATCCTCGATTCAAAAATTCTGCCGCAGATCCCGGTCAATCGACTGGGCAAACCGGAAGAAATCGCCGGGCTCGTTGCCTACCTCGCTTCCGATGAAGCGGCGTTCGTCACCGGGGCCAATATTTCCATCAACGGTGGCCAGCACATGTACTGACCATCGTCTCTTCAACCCCCCGTTTTACTCAAACCAAGGAAAAAATTATGACTCAACGTGTTGCTCTCGTTACCGGCGCCATGGGTGGTCTTGGAACCGCGATCTGCCAGGAACTGGCCAAGGCAGGCCACAAGGTGGTGGCTTCCTATCACCCGCAGTTCGACAACAAGGAAGAGTGGCTGAAGGAACAGGCCGCCGCCGGTTTCAACGATTTCGTCTGCGTTCCGGGTGACGTCTCGTCGCTGGAAGACTGCCAGAAGATGGTCGCCGAGGCCGAAGCTGCTTGCGGCCAGGTCGACATCCTGGTGAATAATGCCGGCATCACCCGTGACCGCATGTTCGCCAAGATGGAACGCGATGGCTGGGATGCCGTCATCGCCACCAACCTGACCTCGCTGTTCAACATGACCAAGCAAGTCTCCGCCAAGATGGCCGAGCGTGGCTGGGGTCGCATCATCAACATCTCGTCGGTCAACGGCGTCAAGGGCCAGGCCGGCCAGACCAACTACTCTGCTGCCAAGGCCGGCGTCATCGGCTTCACCAAGGCCCTGGCTGCCGAACTGGCCGCCAAGGGCGTGACGGTCAATGCCATCGCCCCGGGCTACATCGCCACCAAGATGGTCATGGCCATCAAGCCGGAAGTGCTGCAGACCATCGTCGACTCCGTGCCGATGAAGCGCCTGGGCAAGCCGGAGGAAATGGGCGCCGCCTGCGTGTACCTGTCCTCCGAAGGCGCTGGCTTCATGACCGGTGCCACACTGAACATCAACGGTGGCCTGTACTACCAGTAATTTGCAACGGTTTTGCAATGCAACAGCAAAGGGCGCCGTTTGGCGCCCTTTTTTTACGCTATAATGTTGCGCTGCACTAAGAATTGTCTTGAGGATCGCTGCATGACTGAACCGGTACGACTGATCAAGAAATACCCCAACCGTCGTCTGTACGACACCAAGACGAGTGCATACATCACGCTGGGCGACGTCAAGGAACTGGTTCTCAAGTTCGAGGTCTTCAAGGTGGTCGATGCCAAGACCCACGACGACCTGACGCGCAGCATCCTGCTCCAGATCATTCTCGAAGAGGAAACCGGCGGCGTGCCGATGTTCTCCAGCGAACTGCTATCCGGCTTCATCCGCTTCTACGGCAGCACCATGCAGGGCATGCTCGGCAAGTACCTGGAAAACAACATGAAGACCTTCGTGGATTTCCAGAACAAGCTGCAGGACCAGTCACGCTCGATGTACGGCAGCGGCGACAACACACATCTGCAGACCGATTTCTGGAACCAGTTCCTGAATTTCCAGCAGCCGGCGATGCAGAGCGTGATGACGGCCTACATGGACCAGTCCAAGAAGATGTTCCAGTCGATGCAGGATCAGTTGCAGAGCCAGACCCGCAACATTTTCCCGACCTTTCCGCCGAACCCGGGCGACAAAGCCGACAAAACCGAGAAGTAGGCCTGTAGCCGGATAGGCCGTCAGGCAACTCCCGGTTGCCGATCCGGTCGCTCGGGCTGCCCTTTAGCTTTCGTGCGGCAGGTGCCACGGGGTGCATTCGCGCACTTCGACCGTCGCCCAGCGCACCGCCGGGCAGTCGCGAGCGATGGCTACCGCATCGTCGGCGCTCTCTGCGTCGATCAGGAAAAAACCACTCACCATGTCGGCCGCCTCGGCGAAGGGGCCTTCGACCAGTTGCGCCCGTTGATCGAAGGCCAGGGTGCTGATCCGTACAGCCTCGGCGTCGTCGGCCAGCGCCTCGGCGCGGAGCAGGACGCCGCGCTCCCGGAGTTCACTGGCGTAGGCCGTCATTTCATCGTGCCGGAGCCGGGCCTCGTCGGCTGCCCAGGCGGCGCGCTGGCCGCGCGGCTCGGCGATGATCAGCAGATAGGGCATGTCAGCCGGCTCCCGCTTCCGGGCAACCGCCGGCCATGGCCGCGGCGATTTCGTCCGGGCTGAGATCGCGCAGGTGGGTAGCCACCGACCAGTGGTGGCCGAAGGGATCGACCAGCCGGCCGTAGCGGTCGCCCCAGAACATGTCGGCGAGCGGCATGGTAACGGTGGCGCCGGCGGCGATGGCCTGGGCGAAGGTGGCGTCGGCATCGGCGACGTAGAGATGGATGGTCACCGGCGAGCCGTTCAGCGCCTGTGGGCTGAGCATGCCCTGCTCGGCATATTCATCGACCAGCATCAGGCTGGCCCCGCCGATGGTAAGCAGGGCGTGCGCCAGCTTGCCGTCGGGCGACGGCAGGCGGGCCAGTTCGACGGCGCCGAAGGCCCGCTGGTAGAAATCGATGGCCGCCGCCGCGTTGCGGCAGGTCAGGTGCGGGGTGATGGCGGTCATGCCTGGCGGGATGGCAGGGGTGGCGTTCATGTTGGTCCTCCTGGTTTACGGGGGGAGCTTAAAGGGCCGGTGGGGTCTCAGGGCTGTTGGCTGGGGCGGACGACTGCCAGCCTCAATGTTGTTGACAGCGGTTTCCCGGAATATTTCCGGCGCCCGGGGCGACTGGCACGAACCCGGTGCCGGCCGCCGCCGGTAGTTGCAGGCGGCCGCCGACGATGGCCGGCGGCCGGCCGGTGTCGGCGGCGAACAATTCGGCCGTGGCCAGGCCATGCACGGCGTCCGGCGCCACGGCGGTGGCCAGGTGGGCGCTGGCGAGCAGGCCGCAACAGCTTTCCAGCCCGGAAGTGACGACGATCTCGAGACCGCTGGCCCGGGCGCGCAGGGCCAGTTCGACGCTGGCCAGCAGGCTGCCGTGGCGGGCCGGCTTGATGACCAGACGGCGGACCGGCGGGTGACGGAAGAAGTGGGCGTCGAGCAGGTGTACCGATTCGTCGATGGCCAGCGGGAATGCTGCGGTCGACTGCAATTTTTGCAGAAAATCGCAATCCGGCTCGGCCAGCGGTTCTTCCAGCCCGTCGATGGGCAGCCCGGCGCAGGCCGCGACGAAAGCGGCAGCCGCAGCCGGCGACCAGGCGCGGTTGGCGTCGAGGCGCAGTTTCAGGCCGGCCGGCAAGCCGCTACCCAGCGCCCGCAGCGCGGCGATTTCATCGGCCAGCGGCGCCACCCCGACTTTCAGCTTGACCACGTAAAAACCCTTGGCCGCAGCCTCGGCCAGGCGGCTCGCGGCAATTTCCGAAATTGGCCCGAAATTGGCGTTGACCGCCACACTGTCTACCGGCGCCTCGCCGCTTAGCCAGGCGTTGAGGGGCAGGGCGGCGCGGCGCGCACTGAGGTCGAGCTGGGCGCATTCCTCGGCGAAGGCGGTGGCCGCCGCTGGGTCGATGCCGAATTCGGGCAGCGGGGCGCAGTCGCCCCAGCCGACCAGGCCGTCCGCCGCTTGCAGGCGGAGCAGCTGGCCCTGCCGGCGGTCGACCATGCCGCGGCTGGTTCGCCACGGCTGCCGGAGCGGCAGGGCGTAGGGCAGCCAGTCGGCGGCGACGCTTGTCACGGGCGCTTGCGGTACTTGCCGAAATCGGGCGGACGGCGCTCGAGCCAGGCGTTGCGGCCTTCCTGGCCTTCCTCGCTCATGTAGAAGAGGCCGGTGGCGTTGCCGGCCAGCTCCTGGATGCCGGCCAGGCCGTCGGTATCGGCGTTGAAGCCGGCCTTGATCATGCGCAGGGCCATCGGCGACAGCTTGAGCATGTCGCGGCACCACTGCACGGTTTCCGCTTCCAGCTGGGCTACCGGTACGACGGCGTTGACCAGCCCCCAGTCGAGCGCAGTGGCAGCGTTGTACTGGCGGCAGAGCAGCCAGATTTCCTTGGCGCGTTTCAAGCCGATAGTCCGCGCCATCAACCCGGCCCCCAGGCCGGCGTCGAAGCTGCCGACGCGCGGCCCGGTCTGCCCGAAGCGGGCGTTGTCGGCGGCGATGGAGAGGTCGCAGACCAGGTGCAGCACGTGGCCGCCGCCGATGGCATAGCCGGCGACCATGGCCACCACCGGCTTGGGCAGCCGGCGGATCTGCATCTGCAGGTCGAGCACATTGAGGTGCGGCGTGCCGCCTTCGTCGATGTAGCCCTCGGCGCCGCGCACCTTCTGGTCGCCACCCGAGCAAAAGGCCTCGCTGCCGGCGCCGGTCAGGATGATGGCGCCGATGGCGTTGTCGCGGTGGGCGCGGTGGAAGGCGTCGATCAGCTCATTGATCGTTTCCGGGCGGAAGGCGTTGCGCCGTTCCGGGCGGTTGATGGTGATCTTGGCGATGCCTTCGGCGGTGTCGTAGCGGATGTCGGTGTAGGCGTGGGCGGCTTGCCAGTTGATGGGGGTCGTCATGATTCGGCTGGGAGTTGCGATGCGGCGAAGTATAGCCGGCATCGCCGGCCACCGATTTGATGCGCCTCGCCGGACCCGTCCGCCGAGGCGATCCGGCGGCCGTGTGGCAAAAATGTGACGCCGCTTTTGCTGATTACGCAAGCCATCGACGGAGGCTGTAATGCCGCAGGAATCGGCGCTATGATGCTTAAGGGATTGCTGCATCATGGGGGCAAATGGTCGATACGGCATCCCGAAGGGTTGGTTCGTCGCATGCTTCCATCGAGGTCGTTGTTTTCGTGCCAAATAACTACTATACGCACCCGTTTCGCATATTCCTGGTGATCTTCCTGCCGGCCAGCCTGATGCTCGCCGCCGGCGGCTATTTCTTCGCCGAGTCGGAAATCCGCTACGCCCAGCAGCAGATCGCCGACCAGGAAGCCGACGCCGTAGCCGGTTCGGCGCAGCACATCGGCGAACGCCTGGCCGATGCCGTGGCCGACATCACCTACCTCAAGGAACTGCCTCGCCTGCGCCAGTTGGTCGAAGTGCCGACCCCGGCCAGCCTGGACGAGATGGCCGAGCATTTTTCGGCCTACGTGAATGCCAACCACGGCATAGAGCAGTTGCGCTGGATCGACGAGAACGGCCAGGAGCGCCTGCGCACCAATACCGTGGACGGCCAGGCGCGGCGGGTTCCCGACAGTAAACTGCAGGACAAGTCGCAGCGCCCCTACAACGTCGAGACGATGAAGCTGATGCAGGGCGATTACTATCTGTCGCCGCTCGACCTCAATGTCGAGCACGAGCAGATCGACATTCCTTATACACCGACGCTGCGCATCGCCACGCCGCTCTTCGACCGGCAGGGCAAGCGGCGCGGTTACCTGATCATCAATTACCGGGCGCGCGAATGGTTCGACGACTTTCTCAAAACGGCCGGCCTCTATGGCAAGCACCTGATGCTGCTCAATCGCTACGGCAACTGGCTGAGCGCTTCGCAGGCGGCGGCCGGCATCAACACTGAACTTGAACCCAGCAGCACCCTGAGGCAAGTCCGGCCGGCGGTGTGGACGCAGATCGATGCCCGGCCGGAAGGCGAATTGTGGACGGACCAAGGCCTGTGGGTGTGGCAGAACGTCTACCCGCTCGAAACGGTGCGCCTGAGCATGCTGGAATCCGGCGGCGATCGGCCGGGGCAGGTGGTCGGGCGGCGCGAGTATATCTGGCGGGTGGTTTCCTACGTTCCCGAGGCGACGCTGGCTACCGAAAATGAACGGATCTGGCGCTCACTGATGCCCGTGCTCGGCGTGTTGCTGCTGCTGGCGGTGGTCATCGCCGCCTGGGTGGCCCGCTCGCAGTTGCTGATCCAGCGCCTGAACGCCGCCCTGTCGGAAAAAGCCAGGGCGGCCGAGGCCGGCACCCGCGCCAAGAGCGCCTTCCTGGCCAACATGAGCCACGAGATCCGCACCCCGATGAACGCCATCATCGGCCTCACCCATCTGCTGCGCGGCAGCGTGCTGTCCACCCAGCAGGCCGAGCGGCTGGGCAAGATCGAGGTGGCGGGGCGCCACCTGCTGTCGATCATCAACGACATCCTCGACCTTTCCAAGATCGAATCCGGCAAGCTGACCCTGGAATCGAAAGGCTTCGCGCTCGGTTCGGTGCTCGACCATGTCGCCTCGCTGATCGGCGAATCGGCCCGGGCCAAGGGCCTGCGCGTGGTCGTCGATGGCGACGCCGTACCGCTCTGGCTGTGCGGAGACGTCACCCGCATCCGCCAGGCGCTGCTCAATTTTGCCGGCAATGCGGTCAAGTTTACCGAGCAGGGCGAAATCCGCATCGCCGCGCGACTGTTGTCCGAGGAAGATGGCCGCTTGCTGGTCCGCTTCTCGGTCAGCGATTCCGGCGTCGGCATCCCGCCCGAGAAACTGCCCCGCCTGTTCGATGAATTCGAGCAGGCCGATGCCTCGACGACCCGGCTGTACGGAGGCACCGGCCTCGGCCTGGCCATCACCCGCCGGCTGGCCGGCCTGATGGGCGGGGAGGTCGGGGCCGACAGCGAACCCGGCCAGGGTTCGACCTTCTGGTTCACTGCCTGGCTGAGCCGCGGCCACGGGGTGATGCCGAGCGAAGGCCGGCCGTCGGCCCACGCCGAGCAGCAACTGCGTCGCCAGCATGCCGGGGCGCAACTGCTGCTGGTCGAGGACAACCTGATCAACAGCGAAGTGGCGCAGGAATTGCTGCATGCCGTCGGCCTCGGCGTCGACGTCGCCGAGGATGGTGCGGTCGCCGTGAACAAGGCCGGCCGCGGCGATTACGATCTGATCCTGATGGACATGCAGATGCCCAACATGGACGGCCTGGAGGCGACCCGCCGCATCCGCCGCCTGCCCGGTTGGGAGAAAAAGCCGATCCTGGCGATGACCGCCAACGCCTTCGACGAAGACCAGGCGGCCTGCCTGGAGGCCGGCATGAACGATTTCGTCGCCAAGCCGGTCGAGCCTGCACTGCTCTACGCCACCCTGCTCAAGTGGCTACCCGAGCCGGCGCCTGGGGGCGCCGCGCTCGATGACGGCGACGACGAGATCCGGCCGGTGCTGGCCGACGACAGCACGCCGGACGCCATCCTCACCCGCCTGGCCCTGCTGCCCGGTATGGACGTGGCCTTCGGGTTGTCCTTGCTACGCGGCAACACCGAAAAATATCTCGACCTCCTGCAGCGTTTTGTCGACGGCCAGCAGGCGGCCATGGCGCAAGTCAGCCTGTTGCTCGACGAGGGCGACGCGGCAGCGGCCGAGCGGCTGGTGCACAACCTGAAGGGGACGGCCGGCACCCTGCGCGTGCTGATGGTCTTCGATCCGGCCAGCGAGCTCGACCTGCTGCTCAAACTGGGCGCCGGGCAGATCGGTCAAGCCAGGCCCCTGGTCGAGCAGATCAACCAGGCGCTGACCCGGCTGTCGCGGGTGCTGTGCGGCGGGCAGTGAGGGCGGCGATTTTCGCTGTACGCCGCCAGGCGCCGCGTGGGAAAATGCCGCCTCGATAACCTGCACGGAAAGCCCACGTGAGAGAACGCCGCCAAGCGCCCCGCACCGATCTCGACGGCCAGGTCACCCTGACCCTGGGCGACGAGGTCTTCGATTTTCCGGCCGCCGACATTTCGGTTTCCGGCGTCGGCGTGCTGGTCGATGCCGACTTGCTGGGCATCCGGCCGCTCGGCGAATGCGGCATTTGCCGCATCGAGTCGGCCGAGCTCGGGCAGGCCGTCGAGGCCTACGTCAGCGTGATGCGGGTGCGCCGCCTGGGCGAGCGGCGCCTGCTCGGCCTGCGCTTCGAGTCGATCAGCGACGAGGAACTCGCCTTGCTCCGCGAATTCCGGCGCCAGGGCCGGGCGCTCCCGGCCGCTTCCTGAGCTTGCCGGTCAGGGCCGGAAGAAGCTTTCCAGATCCTGGAAAACCGCGTGGTCGGCCTCGTGCCGGCGGATGGCGGTGACGTCCTCCAGCTTGTCCACCTGCTTGATCATCTGGGCCAGCCGCCGGTCTTCGTTGACCAGCAGCCAGATGCGGCTGACGCTGCCATCGCCGACCGGCAGGCAGAGGATGCCCTCGACGTTGTAGGCGCGGCGGGCGAAGAGGCCGACGATGTGCGACATGACGCCGGGGTGGTTGTGGACATCGATTTCGAGGATGGCGCGGGTGAGCGCCTGCTGCTCGTGGCGGGTCGTGGTGTTCATGTTCAGGCTCCGATCATGTCGCGGTTGGCGGCGCCCGGCGGCACCATGGGATAGACCTTCTGCTCGGCGTCTATGCCGGCGTGGATCAGGCAGGGGCCGGGGCGGGCCAGGGCTTCGGCCAGCGCGGCGGCGGGATCGGCCTGGCGATCAAGATCGAGGGCGGCGATGCCGAAGCCCTCGGCGACCTTGACGAAATCCGGCATGCCCTTGAATTGCGAGGCGAACAGCCGCTCGCCGTAGAACAGCGTCTGCTGCTGATGGACGAGGCCGAGCGTGGCGTTGTTCATCAGGATGATCTTGATGTTGGCGTTTTCCTCGGCGGCGGTGACCAGTTCCTGGATGTTCATCAGGATCGAGCCGTCGCCGCTGAAGCAGACCACGGTGCGTTGCGGCTCGGCCAGCGCGGCGCCGATGGCGGCCGGCACGCCGAAGCCCATGGTGCCGAGGCCGCCCGAGGTCAGCCACTGGCGCGGCCGGCGCAGCGGGTAGGCCTGGGCCACCCACATCTGGTGCTGGCCGACGTCGGTGGTGACGGTGGCCTGGTCGTCGAGGCAGGCGGCGACCGTGCGGATGAGGCCGAAATGCGAGCGCGGGTTGTCGGCGTCGGGCATGGCCAGCGGAAATTCGGCTTTCAGCGCATGGTTGCGGTCGACCCAGATTTTTCGCGAATTTTCAAAAACCGCCGGCAGCAACTGGCCGAGCGCTTCGCCCACATCGGCGCCGATGCCGACGTGGGCGGTCTTGATCTTGTCCAGTTCGGCCGGGTCGATGTCGATGTGAATGATCTTCGCCTGCGGGCAGAAGGCGGCGACCTTGCCGGTGGCGCGGTCGTCGAAGCGGGCGCCGACGGCGATCAGCAGGTCGCATTCGTCGAGCGCCAGGTTGGTGTAGCGGGCGCCGTGCATGCCCAGCATGCCGAGCGACAGCGGATGGTTGACCGGCATGGCGCCGAGCGCCATCAGGGTCATCACCGTCGGCAGGCCGGCCTTCTCGGCCAGCTCGACGGCCAGCGCCGAAGCGCCGGAATGGACGACGCCGCCGCCGAGGTAAAGGATGGGCCGCTGGGCGGCATTGATCAGCGCCGCCGCTTCGGCGATCAGCGCCGGGTCGGCAGTCGGGGCGGTTTCGGCGATGCCCGGTTCGGGCCAATCCGCAATCTCCAGGGCCTGCATCTGGACGTCCTTGGGAATGTCGACCAGCACCGGCCCGGGCCGGCCCGAGGCGGCGATGCGGAAGGCCCGGGGAATCACCTCGAGCAGTTCCTCGGCCGAGGTGACCAGGAAGTTGTGCTTGGTGATCGGGATGCTCAGGCCGTAGGTGTCGACTTCCTGGAAGGCGTCGGTGCCGATCATCGCCTGCGGCACCTGGCCGGTGATGGCGACCAGCGGGATGGAATCGAGCCGGGCGTCGGCGATGGCGGTCAGCAGGTTGGTCGCCCCCGGCCCGGAGGAGGCCAGGCAGACGGCCGGCCGGCCGGTGGTGCGGGCCATGCCCTGGGCCATGAAGCCGGCGCCCTGTTCGTGGCGGGCGAGGACGTGGTGGATGACGGTCGATTGGCCGAGGGCGTCGTAGATGGGCAGGATGGCGCCGCCGGGGATGCCGGCGACGGTGCGTATGCCTTGGCGTTCGAGCAGCCGGATGGTGATCTGGGCGCCGCTTAGGGTTTCTGTCATGGAACTTCCTTTCGGTTGTTGGCGCAACCGGCGGGTTCCAAAACAAAACCCCCGCCGGTTGCGCCGGAGGGGGTTGGGAATCCTGTGCTGCTTGCTTACCCGATCCGCGACGGCGCGTGCGCTACGACGCCTACGACGACACTGACTACGACCGCGCGGACGACGACCGGCAGCACGGCGCGGGCCGTGGCGGAGCGGGGGGCGGAGCGGGTGGCGATCATGCGGATGGACTGGACTGAAAAGCTGAAGAGCGGCAACTATGGCCGAGGAAGCCAATAAAATCAAGCGCATTGGCAGCAGGGTTATTCGCCCGGCGCAGGCATTTGCCGCGCGGCGGCGGTTTCGGATTATGCTGGCAGGCGTTTGCCCCAGCGACCAGCACACCATGCCGAAACGGCGCAAGAAAAAAATCGAACGCCCCGTCCATTTGTCGGCCGGCCCCTTGCCAGCGCGCCTGGCCGGGCGCTTCGCCGACCGCCCGCTGGTCTTCAGCGACGCCAGCCTGAAGCGGCACGGCGGGCTGGCGGCGGTGATCTTCGCCGATCCGGAGGCGCCGCCGCAGATTGCGACGCAGACCGTGCCGGCCGCCGGCAGTCATGCGCTGGAACTGCAGGCGGCGCTTTTCGCGCTGGTGGCGGCCCGCCGGCAGCTGCCCGCCGGCTCGCCGCTGGCGCTGTTCTCGGACAACCAGGACGCTATGATCCGCCTCGGTCGGGCCGGTCGCGAGGGCCTGGCGGCGGATGCCGAGCTGGCCGGCATGCTCGGCGAGGGCGACGGGGCCGACGCCCTGGCCGGCGTCGAGTTCGTGTGGATCAAGGGCCACGGCAGCTGCCGCGGCAACGACCTGGCCGACCGCCATGCGGCCGCACTAGCCGTCTAGTTGCGGACGCGGGCGCTGGCCGCGACAGGCAGGATTTCGATTTTCGGCTTTTTTTGTCGTCGACCGTAGCAGTCGGCAGGCAAGTCGTCAGGAAGCGCCGGACGGCCGGCGCATGCCGATCTCCCCGGCCGTCTCCGGCCCGATCAGGGTGTCGGCCAGGCTGTCGGGAATCTCCGAGTGCTCGGCGTCGATCGGCGTGCGGCCGCCCATGATCTCGGCCAGGGTCTGGGGCAGGCGCGGCTGCCGGTCCGGTTCGGCATAGCCCTGCGGGTAGATGGGCTGGCGGGTCGCCAGGTCGTACTTGTCGGTGGCGCCGAAGGTGTGCAGCAATTCGTGGGCAATCACCACGTTGTTCTGCCGGCGCTGCTGGCGGCTGGCGAAGGCGTGGATGAGCCCGATCTGCCCCTTGCTCAGGCCGGTGGAGTGGGGCAGCAGGCCCTCGCGGCCAGGGTCGTGAAAGAGGACGAAGAGGCGGATATGCGGCCTGGGGCCGGCGATGTCGTCATGGCGCCAGGCCCACCAGCGCAATTTCAGGCTCCACACGATGGCCTCCAGTGCGCTGGCCCGGGGCGGTGGCAAGGGCGGCCGTTCGGCCAGCACCGGCGCCACGTTGAGGGCGATCGGCTGGAGCACGGACAGGCCGTGGCGGCGGGTCTCGCCCTGCATCCACTCGGCGATGTCGGCGAAATCATCCTTGCCGAGGCGGGCCAGATAGCTGGCCGTGGCCGGTGAATCGTCGGCCGGAATCGGGTAGATGGCGACATGGACGGTGTGCTGCCAGGTGCTCAGCCGGGCATTGGCACGCCAGGCGCCGAGGCCGACGGTGGCCAGCACGACAAGCAGGATGAGGATGCGAAATTTGCGAAACATGTCGGGATGAACAAGGGGTGGAGGCGGGCAGCGCCAAGCTTACGTCAATTTCTGTAAATTGGCGGCCGCCAAGGCCTTGCCCGTATGACGAAAGGAGTAGAATTGGCGAAATTTATTTGCCATTGTCCTGCCTCCCTCAGCCAGGTTCGCCATGTCCGCTTTGCCCCGGTTGCTCATCGTAGACAATTCCAAGGTCGTTCGCCTGTCCCTGGCCAAGCACCTCAAGACGCATTTCCAGATCTGCCAGGAAAGCAACGGCGAGTCGGCCTGGCAGACGCTGATCCTCGATCCGTCCATCGTCGCCGTCGTCGCCGGCAAGTCGCTGTCGCGACTCGATGGCTTCGCCCTGCTCGAAAAGGTGCGCGCCAACCGGTTGCTGCGCCTGAAACGCCTGCCTTTCTTCCTTGTTGCCTCCGATTCGCTGACCGACGATGAACGTCACCGGGCGCTCGATCAGGGCGTTTCGGGCTTCGTCCGCAAGGGGGCGGGGGCGGCCGAAATGGCTCGTTTCGCCAGCGAATTGCTCGGTCAGTGCGGAGCCGGGCAGGCCGGTGGCGAAACCTCCGTTCAATCACCCAGCCCCGAGCCGTCGGGGAGTGCCAGCGGCGAGCGGCGCAGCATCGCGCTCTTCAACGCTACCGAATCGCTGCCCATAGTCGCCGAATTCAAGACGCTGGCCGACGGTCCGCCGGAGACCCGGCCGACCGCCCGTTTCCTGCACGCCCAACGCCAGTTGATCGAGTCCGAACTGGGTGAGCGCCTGGGGCAGCCGGAAGCGATCAGCGGCATCGGCATCCTGGTTTTCAGCGTCGACGACTACGACCGCCTGGCCGCGCGCTTTGGCAAGCGAATGGCCGACCGCATCGTCGACAAGTTCGGCGACCTGCTGCGCGGCAAGCTGCGGGCGGCCGACAGCATGGCGATGATCGCCCGCAACCGCATCGCCATCATCGCCATCGATACCTGCCTCGATCGCTGTTCGGTATTCGCCCGGCGTATCTGCGACAAGCTGGCCACCGCACGCATTTCCGTTCACGGGCAGGCGGTCGCCCTCGGCGTCAGCGTCGGCGTCGCCAGTTACCCGGTCGACGCGGTCGACGGCAGTGGGCCTGCCTTGCTGAAAATCGCCGAACAGCGCCTCGACCAGGCGATCGAAGCGGGTAGCGCCGGCCCGCTTGCCGAGGCCCAACCGGTGAACGCCGATGCCGATCGAGAGCGTACCCTGGTCTGGCTCAACCAGTACCTGGCCGGCCAGTCGCCGCTGACCACGGCCAGCACCCTGGGCGAAGCCGGCCTGCTGCTGCTGCCCCTGCTGGCCGAAATGGAAAAGTCGCTGGGCTTGGGCATTCCGGTCGCCGCCATCGCGGCGAAACTGCAGGATCAGGCCAGGGTTAGCGTGGCCTGCAATTGAAAAAGCCGGCTTAGCCGGCTTTTTCAATTTCGCGTGTTGTTCAGGCGGTGACCGGAATCTTGCCGATCTTGACCTGCCATTCCTTGGGGCCGGTGTTGTGCACCGAGGTGCCGGCCGAATCGACGGCGACGGTCACCGGCATGTTCTCGACATCGAACTCGTAGATCGCTTCCATGCCGAGGTCGGCAAAGCCGACGACCTTGGCCGACTTGATCGCCTTGGCCACCAGGTAGGCAGCACCGCCGACGGCCATCAGGTAGGCCGACTTGTTGTCCTTGATCGCCGCGATGGCGGTCGGGCCACGCTCGGACTTGCCGACCATGGAGATCAGGCCGGTTTGCTCGAGCATCATGCGGGTGAATTTGTCCATGCGGGTGGCCGTGGTCGGGCCGGCCGGGCCGACGACTTCGTCACGCACGGGATCGACCGGGCCAACGTAGTAAATCACCCGGTTGGTGAAGTCGACCGGCAGTTTCTCGCCCTTGGCCAGCATGTCGGCAATGCGCTTGTGGGCGGCGTCGCGGCCGGTCAGCATCTTGCCGTTGAGGAGCAGTTTCTGGCCCGGTTTCCACGAGGCAACCTGTTCCTTGGTCAGCGTGTTGAGGTCGACCTGCGTGGCGGCCTTGAGGTCCGGCGTCCAGGTCACGGCCGGCCAGTCTTCCAGCTTCGGCGGCTCGATCTTGGCCGGGCCGGAGCCATCGAGATGGAAGTGGCAGTGGCGGGTGGCGGCGCAGTTCGGGACCAGGGCGACCGGCAGGTTGGCGGCGTGGCAGGGGTAGTCGAGCACCTTGACGTCGAGCACGGTGGTCAGGCCGCCCAGGCCCTGGGCGCCGACACCGAGGGCGTTAACCTTCTCGAATAGTTCGAGGCGCAGTTCCTCGGCGCGGTTTTGCGGGCCGCGGGCCTTCAGTTCGTGGATGTCCACCGGCGCCATGATCGACTCCTTGGCCAGCAGCATGGCCTTTTCCGGCGTGCCGCCGATGCCGATGCCGATGATGCCGGGCGGGCACCAGCCGGCGCCCATTTCGGGAATCTTGTGCAGCACCCAGTCGACCAGGTCGTCGGACGGGTTGAGCATGGCGAACTTGGACTTGGCTTCCGAGCCGCCGCCCTTGGCGGCGCAGATGACCTCGACGTGATGGCCTTCGACGATTTCGAAATGCACGACGGCCGGGGTGTTGTCCTTGGTGTTCTTGCGGGCGCCGGCCGGGTCGGCCAGCACCGAGGCGCGCAGCGGGTTGTCCGGGTTGGCGTAGGCGCGGCGGACACCTTCGTCGATCATCTTCTGGATGCTCATGGTGGCATCCGGCCAGGTCACCTGCATGCCGACCTTGATGAAGACCATGCCGATACCGGTGTCCTGGCAGATCGGGCGATGGCCTTCGGCAGCCATCCGCGAATTGGTCAGGATCTGGGCGATGGCATCCTTGGCGGCCGGGCTTTCCTCGCGCTCGTAAGCTTCGCCCAGCGCCTTGATGTAATCCAGCGGGTGGTAGTAGCTGATGTACTGGAAGGCATCGGCAACGGACTGGATCAAGTCTTCCTGTTTGATGGCGGTCATGCGGGACTCCGTTTTAGTGATGTTTTTGATGCTGCAGGGCGAGCGTCTGGGTCATGGTCTTGTCGACATAAGCCATGGCCAGCGCGGAAAAAAGGAAAACGACATGGATGACCACCTGCCAGAGCAGCGTGTGCTGGGACAGGTTGGCGGCATTGATGAAGCTCTTCAGGAGGTGAATCGACGAAATGCCGATGATCGCCGTCGAAAGCTTGATCTTGAGCACGCCGGCATTGACGTGCGACAGCCATTCGGGCTGGTCCGGATGGTCGTCGAGATCGAGGCGGGAGACGAAGGTCTCGTAGCCGCCGACGATGACCATGATCAGCAGGTTGGCGATCATCACCACGTCGATCAGGCCAAGCACCACCAGCATGACTTCCACTTCGGAAAAATGGCTGCCGGTGAAGGCGCCATGCACGAGATGGCTCAGTTCGATCATAAATAGCCAGCAGTAAATGATCTGGGCGACGATCAGGCCGAGATAGAGCGGGGCCTGAATCCAGCGGCTGGCGAAGATGAAAGATTCGAGTGATTTGATCGGGGCGGGCATCGCAAACAGGTGTGATTTTGAGGACGCGAATTTTATCATGCCGAGACAGATGCGCCTGCGATATGCCGAATTGTTGCGCCGCAGCGTGATTTCGTAAGCGCTTTGTAAGATTATCGACGTTTAATGCTGCCTCAACGCTGGCGAGGGGAGTGTTGGATTCTCCGGCTTGTGCGGCTTTAACTCTTCCCGGGTGCCAATCCGGGATTCAATCGGTTGTTTCAACATAACTTGCGAAGTACCGCAGAGGAGAAAAATATGTCGAATGAGTCCGTGCAGCTTATTTATCCGTCCGAGGAAATGGTGAAGAACGCCGCCGTTTCCGGGATGGATGCCTACAAGGCGCTGTGCGCCGAAGCGGATGCCGACTACCCCGGTTTCTGGGCCAAGCGGGCCCGTGAATTCATCACCTGGAAGCAGCCTTTTACCCAGGTTCTTGACGAGTCCAACGCCCCGTTCTTCAAGTGGTTTGCCGATGGCAAGCTGAACGTTTCGTACAACTGTCTGGATCGCAATGTTGAAGCCGGTCTCGGCGACAAGGTCGCCCTGATTTTCGAAGCCGACAACGGCGAAGTGACCAAGGTCACCTACAAGGAACTGCTCACCAAGGTCGCCAAGTTTGCCAACGCCCTGCGCGGCATGGGCGTCAAGAAGGGCGATCGCGTCGTCATCTACATGCCGATGACCGTTGAAGGCATCTGCGCGATGCAGGCCTGTGCCCGTATCGGCGCCATCCACTCCATCGTTTTCGGCGGCTTCTCCGCCCAATCGCTGCGCGATCGCATCAACGACGCCGGTGCGGTGGCCCTGATCACCTCCGACGGCCAGTATCGCGGTGGCAAGGCCATCCCGCTCAAGCCGATCGCTGACGAAGCATTCGCCATGGGCGGCTGCGAGTCGGTCAAGAACGTCATCGTCTTCAAGCGCACTGGCGGTGAAGTTTCGATGACTGCCGGCCGCGACCAGTGGCTGCATGACGTTGTCGCCAACCAGTCTGATGTTTGCGAACCGGAATGGGTCGAAGCCGAACATCCGCTGTTCCTGCTCTACACCTCGGGTTCCACCGGCAAGCCGAAGGGTGTCCAGCACTCCACCGGCGGCTACCTGCTGCACGCCATCATGACCATGAAGTGGACCTTCGACATCAAGCCGACGGATACCTTCTGGTGTACGGCCGACATCGGCTGGGTTACCGGTCACACCTACATCACCTATGGCCCGCTCGCCTGCGGCGCCACCGAAATCGTCTTCGAAGGCGTGCCGACCTTCCCGGATGCCGGCCGTTTCTGGAAGATGATCCAGGACCACAAGGCAACCATCTTCTACACCGCCCCGACCGCGATCCGTTCGCTGATCAAGGCATCCGACTCCAACCCCGCCGTGCATCCGAAGAGCTTCGACCTGTCTTCGCTGCGCATCCTCGGTTCGGTCGGCGAGCCGATTAATCCGGCGGCCTGGCAGTGGTACTACGACAACGTCGGCGGCGGTCGCTGCCCGATCGTCGATACCTTCTGGCAGACCGAAACCGGTGGTCACATGATCACCCCGCTGCCGGGTGCCACGCCGCTCGTTCCGGGTTCCTGCACCCTGCCCTTCCCGGGTATCCAGTTCGCCGTGGTCGATGAGACGGGTGCCGACCTGCCGTGGGGCCAGGGCGGTATCCTGGTCTGCAAGAAGCCGTGGCCGTCGATGATCCGCACGATCTGGAACGACAACGAGCGCTTCGTCAAGTCGTACTACCCGCAAGACTTCCAGGGCAAGTACTACCTGGCTGGCGACGGTGCCATCCGCGACAAGGATACCGGCTACTTCACCATCACCGGCCGTATCGACGACGTGCTGAACGTTTCCGGTCATCGCATGGGTACCATGGAAATCGAATCGGCGCTGGTTGCCAACCCGCTGGTTGCCGAAGCTGCCGTCGTCGGCCGTCCGGACGACCTGACCGGCGAAGCCATCGTCGCCTTCGTGGTGCTCAAGGGTGCCCGTCCGACCGACCCGGAAGCCGCCAAGAAGATCGTCAAGGAACTGTCCGACTGGGTGGGCAAGGAGATCGGTCCGATCGCCAAGCCGAAGGACATCCGCTTCGGCGACAACCTGCCGAAGACCCGCTCGGGCAAGATCATGCGTCGCCTGCTGCGCGGCCTGGCCAAGGGCGAGGAACTGACGCAGGACACCTCGACGCTGGAAAACCCGGCCATTCTGGAACAGCTGAAGGGCTAAGGCGGTGCTGCCGGGTTTTGCCTGTGCAGGCGAAACCCGGTCGCTCCCGGATGACCGCCCGGTCGTCCGGAGAATCAAGTCAAAAGGGATGGCGCTCTTGCCGCGTCATCCTTATCGAACAAGGGGCAAGGAGGAGACAATGGTCGCCCATCAGGTGGCCTCCCGTGTGGTCGTTTCAGGCTGCATTCCCGGACGGCCGGCACGCGTGGCGTGTCGGCCGTTTTTATTTGGGGGCGTGGCATGAGACGGGCCAGCCAGATCCGCCAGCGACTGGCCGGGCTGGGCTTGCTCGGCATTCCGCTGTTGACCTATCCCGTTCTCGGTTTGCCCAATGGTGTGCTCGACGGCATCCCGGTGACCTATCTTTATCTGTTTGGCGTGTGGGGCGGCCTGATCGGCTTGGCTGCCTGGATCGCTGAACGGCGGGGCGGCTAGCATGCTGTCCGGAGCGTCGATCGCCTTCCTGGCGACGGCCTATCTTGCCCTGCTGTTTGCCGTCGCCCGCTTTGGCGATGCGCGGGCCGATGCCGGCCGGTCGATCATTTCGGCCAACGTCTATGCGCTGTCGGTGGCGGTCTACTGTACGTCGTGGACCTTCTACGGCAGTGTCGGGCGGGCGGCCTCGGGCGGGCTGTCCTTCCTGACCATTTATATCGGGCCGACGCTGATGCTGCTCTTCGTCGGCGTCTTCATCAAGATGATCCGCATCGCCAAGGCGCAGCGCATCACTTCGATCGCCGACTTCATTGCCTCGCGCTACGGCAAGAGCCAGTTGCTGGCCGGCATGGTGACGGTGATCGCGGTGATCGGCGTGGTGCCCTACATCGCCTTGCAACTGAAGGCGGTGGCGGCCAGCGTCGATGTGTTGATGGCGCATTCGGGCAACAGCGCGCAGATTGCCGGCCTCGATTCGACCTTCCTGATCGCCGTCGTGCTGGCGCTCTTTTCGATCCTGTTCGGCACCCGCCATCTAGATGCTACCGAGCGCCACGAGGGCATGGTGGCGGCAGTCGCTTTCGAGTCGGTGGTCAAGCTGATCGCCTTCATAGCAGTCGGTGCCTTCGTCACCTATGGCATGTTCGGCGGCTTGACCGATTTGTTCCAGCGGGCCGACGAGGCCGGGTTCGGCCGCCTGTTCGCGCTCGATTCCGGCAAGGCCGGCACGTGGACTTCGTTGGTCCTGCTTTCCGGCCTGGCCATCATTTTCCTGCCGCGGCAGTTCCAGATCATCGTCGTCGAAAATGTGGACGAGTCCCACCTCAAGCGGGCGGTCTGGCTGTTTCCGCTTTACCTGCTGCTGATCAACGTCTTCGTGCTGCCGCTGGCCCTGGGCGGCTTGCTCAGTTCGGGCGGGACCGGCATCAACCCGGATACCTTCGTCCTTACCCTGGAGCTTTCGCGCGGGGCCGAAGCGCTGGCCATCCTGGCTTTCATTGGCGGCCTGTCGGCCGCGACGGGCATGGTCATCGTCGAAACCATCGCCTTGTCGACCATGGTCTGCAACGACCTGGTCATGCCCATCCTGCTGCGGTCGACGGCAAATTTCGTCGAAAAACGCAATGACCTTTCCGGCCTGCTGATCGGTATCCGCCGGGCCGCCATCGCGCTGATCCTGATGCTCGGCTACGCCTATTTCCGGGTGGCCGGCGAGGCCTATGCGCTGGTCGGCATCGGGCTGATTTCCTTCGCCGCGGTGGCCCAGTTCGCCCCCGCCATGTTCGGCGGCATGTACTGGAAGCAGGGGACGCGGGCCGGCGCCGTGGCCGGGCTGTCGGCCGGCTTCCTGGTCTGGCTGTACACCCTGCTGCTGCCGTCCTTCGCCCGTTCGGGCTGGATCGGCAACGGTTTCGTCGAGCATGGCCTGTTCGGCATCGGCTGGCTGAAGGCGCAGGCGCTGTTCGGGCTGGGCGGCATGGACGAGATTTCGCACTGCGTGTGGTGGAGCATGCTGGCCAACATCGGCGCTTACGTCGGCGTTTCGCTATGGTCGAGCCGCGACGCTGTCGAAGCCAGCCAGGCCGAGCGTTTCGTCGATGTCTTCCGCTTCGCGGGGGGGACGACGGAAGCCCGCCTGTGGCGCGGTACGGCCTCGCTCGACGCGGTGGTCGAGTTGCTCGAACGCTTTCTCGGCGTGCCGCGGGCCAGGCAGCAACTGGCCATTTACGCGGCGGCCCGCGACGTCGACGACTGGCGGGCGCTCAAGGTCGATGCCGCTTTCGTCCAGTTCGCCGAGGCCGAGCTGGCCGGCGCCATCGGCTCGGCCAGCGCCCGGGTCATGGTCGCCTCGGTGACGCAGGAGGAGGATCTCGGCCTGGACGAGGTGCTCGGCATTCTCGACGAGGCGACCCAGGTTCGGGCCTACAGCCGCGAGCTCGAAGCCAAGCAGCGCGAGTTGCAGGAAGCGACCGCCGAGCTGCGCGAGGCCAACGAGCGCCTGCGCGAACTGGACCGCATGAAGGACGATTTCATTTCGACGGTGACCCACGAACTGCGCACGCCGCTGACCTCGATCCGCGCCCTGTCGGAAATGCTGCACGAGGACCCCAAGCTCGAGCTGGCCGACCGCAAGCGCTTTCTGGGCATCATCGTCGGCGAGGCCGAGCGCCTGACCCGCCTGATCAACCAGATCCTCGACATGGCCAAGCTCGAATCGGGGCGGGCCGAATGGACGACCGGCGAAGTCGACCTCGGCGAACTGGCCCGGGAGACGATGGATTCGGTCGGCCAGTTGTTCCGCGAGAAAGGCGTCGCCCTGGCCAGCGAGATCCGCGACGACGGCCTGGTCGTCCTGGCCGACCGCGACCGCCTGACGCAGGTCTTGATCAACCTGCTGTCGAATGCCGTCAAGTTCGTTCCCGGCCAGTCGGGTCGGGTCATGGTCCGGGTTGGCCGGGAGGGCGGGGCGGTGCGCGTCGAGGTTGCCGACAACGGGCCGGGATTGACGGCCGAGGAGTGCAGCGTCATATTCGAGAAATTCCGCCAGGGCGGCAACACGATGACCAGCAAACCGCAGGGCACCGGCCTGGGCTTGCCGATCAGCCGGCAAATCATCGAATATTTCGGTGGTAAGCTCTGGGTGGAAAGCCACCCTGGCGAGGGTGCGAATTTCATTTTCACGGTGCCTTTGCCGGTGCCGGACGAATAACAAGGGAGACAAAACGTCATGAGCAAGAAAATTCTGATCGTCGACGACGAGCCCAACATCGTCATTTCGCTCGAGTTCCTGATGAAAAAGGAAGGCTTCGAGATCGCCGTGGCCGGCGATGGCGAGGAGGCGCTGGCCAAGGTGGCCAGCTTCAACCCCGACCTCGTGCTGCTCGACGTGATGATGCCGAAGAAATCCGGTTTCGAGGTGTGCGAGGCCTTGCGCGCCGACCCCGAGCGGGCCGGCCTGCTGATCATCATGCTCACCGCCAAGGGGCGCGATACCGAGGTGGCCAAGGGCCTGGCCATCGGCGCCGATGCCTACGTCACCAAGCCGTTCTCGACCAAGGAACTGGTGGTCCAGGTCAAGAGCATGCTCGGCGTGGCCTGAGCCCGGGCTGGCCGGCCTGTCGGCTGACCGCCGGGCAATGCCGGCGGTCGACCGGAAAAAAGGCCAAAAATCCACATCGTCAATTTCGGGATGCATGCCATGAAGGCCAAACATCGCTTGATCCTCGCCGTCATCGTTCTCGGTCTGTTGATGACCGGGCCTTTCGTCGTCACCTCGCTGCTCGTCTGGCTGGACATGAAGGACGCCGAGCGCGAGCTGCTGACCCGCCTGCTGCTGTCGCGCCTGCCGGTCGGCACGCTGATGACGCTGTTCGGCTTCGCCATCGGCGTCGCCGTGCTGCACAAGCTGTTCAAGCAGTACGTCGAAGGCCTGCTCCGGATGGCCGAGACGCTGCGCCTGATGCTCGGCGCCAATCGCAACTTCCGGGTCACCCCGGAAGGACCGCCGGAAGTCCAGCAACTGGCCCAGGCCGCCAACGACCTGGCGCAGCAGCGCGACGTGCTGATGGACGATGTCGATGCCCAGATCGCCATGGCCAAGGCTTCGGTCGAGGAAGAAAAAAACCGGCTGGCCGCCTTGATGTCCGAACTGGCCCAGGCTGTCGTCGTCTGCAATCTCGACGGCCGCATCCTGCTCTACAACAACCGCGCCCGCCTGCAGTTCAAGGCGCTGGCCCAGGGGCCGACGACGGTCAGCGGCGGGGCCTTGATCGGCCTCGGGCGCTCGATCTTCTCCATCCTCGAGCAGAACCAGGTCGAACACGCCCAGGAGGTCATCCGCCAGCGCCTGCTGGCCGGCAAGTCGGCCATCGCCAACTTCATCACCACGACGCGCGGCGAACAGTTGCTTCGGGTCCAGATGGTGCCGGTCATGACCGGAGCAGGCGACAAGGGCGAGGCGGCGATGAGCGGCTACATCCTGACCGTCGAGAACATCACCCGCAGCATCGAGCAGGAAGCCCGGCGCGACCAGGTCATGCATGCGCTGACCGAGGGCAGCCGCTCGGCCATCGGCAACATCCGCGCCGCGGTGGCCAACCTGATCGATTACCCGGACATGGAGGCGGCGCTGCGCGAACGCTTCGTCAAGGTGGTCGGCGACGAGGCGGCCAAGATGAGCCAGAGCATCGACCAGACGGTCGGCGAATTTTCCAATTCGATGAAGACCCGCTGGCCGCTCGAGGACGTGCTCGGCATCGACATCATCGGTGCCGCCCAGCGGCGCATCGACAACAAGCTGAAGCTGCCGACCAAAACCGAGGAAATCGACGACGCCCTGTGGATCAAGGCCGACAGTTTTTCGCTGGTATTCGCGCTGGTCAGCCTTGCCGCCAAACTGCAGGATCATTATTCGCCGCGCGAGTTGCGCTTCCGCCTGACCGCCGCCGACAACCTGGCCTACCTCGACCTGATCTGGGCCGGCGCCGCCATGTCGTCGGAAACCTATTACAACTGGGAAATCGAGCCGATGCAGATCGGCGACGAAAGTTCGCCGCTCAGCCTGCGCGACGTCATCGACCGCCATGGCGGCGAAATCTGGTACCAGCGCGAAAAGGCCGCGCATCGCGCCTACTTCCGCTTCGTGCTGCCGGTCGCCAAGCCGGCCCTCGAAATGGAGCAGGAAGAAAGGGTGCGCGGAACCGGCCGGCCGGAATACTACGATTTCGACCTCTTCAAGTTCGACGACCAGTCGATCGACCTCGACCGCAAGCTCTGCGACCTCACCTACACCGTGTTCGACACCGAGACCACCGGGCTGGAGCCGTCCAAAGGCGACGAGATCATCCAGATCGGCGCCGCCCGCATCGTCAACAACCGGCTGCTCCGCCAGGAAACCTTCAACCAGATCGTCGACCCGGAAATACCGCTCAAGCCGGAGTCGATTCCGATCCACGGCATCACCGAGGACATGGTGCACGGCCAGCCGAACATCGATGTCGTCCTGCCCGCCTTCCACGAATTCTGCGAAGACACCGTGCTGATCGCCCACAACGCTGCCTTCGACATGCGCTTCCTGCAACTCAAGGAGGAGCGCACCGGCATCCGCTTCAACCAGCCGGTGCTCGACACCCTGCTGCTCTCGGCGGTGGTGCACCCCAACCAGGAGTCGCACAAGCTCGACGTCATCCTCGAGCGGCTGGGCATCGTCATCGACAAGCGGCACAACGCCCTCGAGGATGCGCTGGCCACCGGCGAGGTCTTCCTCAAGCTGGTCAAGCTGCTCGAGGAAATGGGCATCGTCACCGTTCGCCAGGCCCTGGAAGCGGCGGAGAAGACCTATTTCGCCCGGGTCAAGTATTGAGCCGACGATGAGCCAAGCCTTCGACCTGCACTGTCGCCAGCACCTCGAGCTCGGTGCCGAACTGGCCCGGCTGGAAAGCCTGGACGAGGCGCCGGCCCTGGCCGCTCGCCTGCGCCAGTTCCTGCACGCGGCGGCGGCCGGCGGCCTCGACGGCCTGGCCGCCACCCGCCTCATTTCGCAGTTCAACGACCGCCTGAACATCCGCGTCATCGAGCTGACGGCCCGCCGCCATCGCCTGCCGCCGGTCGGCTGGTGCTGGCTGGCGCTCGGTTCGGAAGGGCGGCACGAGCAGACCTTCCTAACCGACCAGGACAACGGGCTGATCTTCGAAGCGACCAGCGACCAGGAGGCCGACGCCTTGCGCGCCCTGTTCCAGCCCTTCGCCCAGGAGGTCAACCAGCGCCTGGCCGATTGCGGATTCACCTTGTGCACCGGCCAGATCATGGCCGGCAATCCGGCCTGGTGCCTGTCCTACGACGAGTGGCGCAGTCAGTTCATCGACTGGGTCCGCCGCCCGGAACCGAACGCCCTGCTTAACGGCAGCATCTTTTTCGACCTCCAGCCGCTGTGCGGCAAGACCGGACTGGGCGACGCCTTGCGCACCCTGCTGCTCGGGCTGACTGAATCGACGCCGTCCTTCCAGCACCTGATGGCCGCCAATGCCCTGCAGGCCGAGCCGCCGCTCAACTTCCGCGGCGAACTGGCCGGGCGCGACAGCGAGGCCATCGACCTCAAGAAATTCGGCAGCCGCATCTTCGTCGATGCGGCCCGCATTTTTGCGCTGAGCACCGGCACGCGCGCCGTCAATACCGCCGACCGCCTGCGCCAGGCGGGAGGGCAGGTTGGTCTCGTCCCGGCCGAGATCGCTGCGGTCGACGCCGCTTTTTCGCAAATTTTGCGTTTGCGCCTGCAGCAGCAGGTCGCCTCGCTGGCCGCCGGCGAGGCGCTCGATTACGGCCTGAAGCCGGCCTCGCTGCACGACGTCGACCGGGCCATCCTGCGTGAGGCGCTGCGCCAGGCGCGCCGCCTGCAGCAACGTCTCAAGTTAAACTACGAACTTTGAAAGCGAAGGGGCTGTCGTGGAAACTCAACAACAATCAGGGCTCGCTCCGGTCGTCGGCGAGGTGGAAATGACCTTGCGCCAGGAGGGACGCGACCGGATGGCTGTCAATACCATCGCCTTCCTGCGCAATCACGCGCCCTTCAACAAGATGCAGCCGGACGCCCTGCAGTTCTTCGCCGAGAAGGCGAAAATCTGTTTCTACGCGGCTGGCAATGAGATCCTCGGCCCCAATTCCGGCAACGTCAGCTACTTCTACGTCATCGAGTCGGGCAAGGTCCAGGCCCGGCAGGCCGGCGAAGTCACGGTCACCGAGTATTCCATCCTCAGCCTGGGGGCCGGCGAGTGCTTCCCGATCGGCGCCGTCACCGCCGGCCGGCCGTCGACCAACATCTACCAGGCGCTGGACGATACCTTCTGCTACCAGCTGCCGGCCGAGGATTTCCTCGCCCTGATGTCGTCCAGCCCCGAGTTCAACCTGTTCTGCACGCGCTACATCGCCAGCCTGCTCAGCCAGTCGCGCCGCGAATTGCAGTTGCAGTTCGCCCAGAAGGCCAGCGAGCAGCAGACGCTGAATTCGCCGCTGGCCGGCATCGGTTCGCGGTCGCCGGTCACCGTGCTGCCCGAAACGCCCTTGCGCAGCGCGCTGGAAACCATGTCGCAGGCCGGCATCGGCTCGCTCGTCGTGGCCGATGCCGACGGCCGGCCGGTCGGCGTGTTCACCCGCAGCGACCTGCTCGACCGTGTCGTGCTGGCCGAACTGCCGCTGGCCACGCCGATTGGCGAAGCCATGTCGAAAACGCCCTTCAAGCTCGACGAGCACGCCACCGCCTACGACGCGATGTTCGCCATGGCCACCCACGGCATCCGTCACGTGCTGGTGACCGATGCCGAAGGGCGCCTGACCGGCGTCGTCTCCGAGCGCGACCTGTTTTCGCTGCAGCGCGTCGGCCTGCGCCAGATTCGCCAGGCGATCGACGGCGCTGCCGACGTCGCCGCCCTGCAGCAGGCGGCGGCCGAAATCCGCCAGCTGGCCTTCAACATGCTGGCCCAGGGGGTTGGCGCCGAGCAGTTGACCCAGTTCATCTCGGCCTTGAACGATGCGCTGACCCGTCGCGTCATCCAGCTCAATCTCGAGAACCACAATTTCGACGGCATCGAATGGTCGTGGCTGGCCTTCGGTTCGGAAGGGCGCGACGAACAGACCTTCAGCACTGACCAGGACAACGGCATCGTCTTCCAGCCACCCGAGGGGGCCGACGAGGCCGCGCTCAAGCAGCGCTTCCTGGCTTACGCGCTCGATGTGAACAAGGACCTCGACCGTTGCGGTTTCCCGCTGTGCAAGGGCAACATCATGGCCAGCAATCCGCAGTGGTGCCTGACGCTGGCCGAGTGGAAGAATCAGTTCTCGACGTGGATCCGCATTCCGCAGCCCGAGGCCTTGCTCAACGCCACCATCTTTTTCGATTTCCGGCCGCTCTACGGCAAGACCGAACTGGCCGACGCCATGCGCCGCCACCTGCTCGCCCAGACGGCTGCCAATCCGCTGTTCCTGCATGCCATGGCGAAAAACGCCCTGGATTGCGAACCGCCCCTCGGCAAGATCCGCGATTTCCTGACCGATCTCGAACCGGGCCACCCCGGCAAGATCGACCTCAAGAAGTACGGCTCGCGCATCTTCGTCGATGTCGCCCGCATCTATGCCATGGCGACCGGTGTGCACAACACCAACACGATTCACCGTCTGCGCCTGTCTGCCCAGCGCCTGTCGATCCGCAACGAGGAAATCAATGCCGTGCTCGAAGGCATGAACTTCATCCAGTTGCTTCGCCTGCAGCACCAGTACCTGGAAGGCGAACCGGGCACCCAGGGCGACAACCTGATCGACCCGGAAAAACTCAACGAACTGGATCGGCGTATCCTCAAGGAATCCTTCCGCCAGGCGCGCAAGATCCAGACCCGTCTCAAACTCGATTACCAGGTGAACTAGCATGCGCGGCCTGAAGAAATTCCTCTTTCGGGAAGACGCGTCCGCGCAATTGCCGGAAGACCTCAAGGCTTCGCTGGCCGGTTGGCGGGCCGCCCCGGCCCCGTCACCCGACGAGCCGCACTTCCACACCCGTTATGTCGTGGTGGACATCGTCAGCAGCGGCCTGCAGCCGGACAGCGACAAGCTGCTCGGCATTGCCGCCAGCGGTGTCTGGAAAGGTGCTATTCAGCCGGACGATGCCTTCTACGTCGATTTCTCGACGCTGGACGGCGAAGGTGCTGCGGTCGACCGGCAATTGATGGCTTTTTTGTTATTTGCCGCCAAGGCTCCGCTCGTTACCTATCACGTTCCGTACGTCGGCGGCTTCCTCGAACGCGCCTTCAAGGAGCGGTTGGGCGTCAACTTCCAGCCGCGCTGGGTCGATCTGGCCTGGCTGCTGCCCGCCATGTTCCCGGCCAAGGAGCAGTCGGTCATGCCGCTCGACTACTGGATCGAGACCTTCGGCTTCGAGGGGAGCGGTGGCCGGCGCGACGCCATGGCCAACACCTTGCTCCTCGCCCGGATTTTCCAGATGCTGCTCGTCCGGGCCGGCAGCAAGGCGCTCGATACCACCGCCGACTTGCTCGACGAGTCGCGAGCCAGCAGCTTCCTGCGCCGCAAGCACTGAGCTGCCGAGTCGTTTCCGGGAATGCTTGGCTCCTTGACCCGCCTGCAGCGTTACTACCTGTACTACACGGGTTGTTTCCTGACCTTCGTCGCTGCGCTCGCCTTGCTCGAGCGGCATGGCATGCCGCCGCGCTGGATCGGCTACGCCTTCCTGTTCTTCACCATGTCGATGTATGCCGTGATCGGCATCGTCAGCCGGACCTCCGACGTTTCCGAATACTATGTCGCCGGCCGTCGCATCCCGGCCTTCTTCAACGGCATGGCGACCGGCGCCGACTGGATGAGCGCCGCCTCCTTCATCGGCCTGGCCGGGACGCTCTATTTGTCGGGTTTCCAGGGGCTGGCCTACGTCATCGGGTGGACCGGCGGCTTCGTGTTGGTCGCCTTGCTGCTGGCTCCCTACCTGCGTCGTTTCGGGCAATACACCATTCCCGATTTCCTCGGCGCCCGTTACGGCGGCAACGCCATTCGCCTGGTCGCCGTTGCCGCGGCCATTCTCGCGTCTTTCGTCTACGTCGTTGCCCAGATCTACGGGGTGGGCGTCATTACCAGCCGCTTCGTCAGCCTGCAGTTCGAGATCGGGGTCTTCGTCGGCCTGGCCGGCATCCTCGTCTGCTCTTTCCTTGGCGGTATGCGGGCGGTAACCTGGACGCAGGTGGCGCAATACCTGATCCTCATCGTCGCCTACATCACGCCGGTCGCCATCCTGTCCTGGAACGTCACCGGCAACCCGGTTCCCCAACTGGTCTATGGCCAGGTGCTGCAACAGGTGACGCAACTCGAAGAACGCCTGTTCGACACCCCGGCCGAACAGGAAGTGCGCCGGCTCTACCAGGCGCGGGCCGACCTCTACGCCCAGCGCATCATGCAGCTGCCCCAGTCCTTGAGCCTGGAGCGCGAACAGTTGTCGTCGCAGATCAACCAGCTCAAGGCGAGCGATGCGCAAATGCGCGACATCGTCGTGCTCGAACGCTTGCGCCGCGACCTGCCGCAAGACCCGGAGCAGGCCAGAACGCGCTGGGAAAACGAGATGTTCGCCGCCGCCGAACGCGGCAAGCCACCGCTGCGCCATGCCGAACCCTTTCCTGGTGAAACCGTCGCCGAGCAGAAAGTCCAGCGCATCAACTTTCTTGCCCTGATCTTCTGCCTGACCATCGGCACCGCCGCCTTGCCGCACCTCCTCATCCGCTACTACACCACGCCCACCGTTCATGCCGCGCGCGAATCGGTCTTCTGGTCCCTCGGGTTCATCCTGCTGCTGTACGTGACCGCGCCGGCCTATGCCGTGTTCGCCAAGTACGAGGTGCTTTCCCACCTGACCGACATTCCGATAGCCAAGTTGCCGAGCTGGGTGGCGGCGTGGACCAAGGTCGGGCTGGTCAGCATCGAGGACATCAACGCCGACGGCATCCTGCAATTTGCCGAACTGTCGCTCAATCCGGACGTGATCGTCCTGGCCACCCCGGAAATCGCCGGCATGCCTTATGTGGTTTCCGGCCTGGTCGCCGCGGGTGGTCTGGCGGCTGCGCTGTCAACGGCCGACGGCTTGTTGCTGACCATCACCAGCGCGCTGTCCCATGACGTCTACTACCGCATCATGCGGCCGGGCGCCTCGACCCAGTTTCGCCTGGTGATTTCCAAGTCGCTCCTGTTGCTGGTCGCCGTTCTTGCCGCCACCGTGGCGGCGCAGAAGCCCGGAACCATTCTCTCCATGGTCGCCTGGGCCTTTTCCATCGCCGGTTCGGCCTTCTTTCCCGCCCTCGTTCTCGGCATCTTCTGGGAGCGGGCGACCCGGGCCGGGGCCCTGGCCGGAATGGCCGTCGGCGTACTGCTCACCCTCTACTACATCGTGCGCGTCGAGTTCGATGGTCTTGGCTGGTTCGGTGCTCGAGGTTTCCAGATGGCACCATGGTTCGACGTCCAGTCCACTTCGGCCGGTGTCTTCGGGGTCATGGCGGGTTTCCTGACCACCGTTCTGGTCAGCCTCGTTACCAAGCCAGACCCGAGAGGCGGGAGTTTTCTCAAGAACATACGCTTCCGTCGGGAAGCCGATCCAACATGAACGGAAATGCCGATGCCTACTGGCGGCGAACCCGTCGCCTCACATTCACGCTAGTCGCCTTCTGGCTCCTGGTAACTTTCGGCATCACCTGGTTCGCCCGGGACATCAACGAACTGTCGATTTTCGGTTTTCCGTTGAGTTTCTACATGGCCGCCCAGGGCGTGCCGGTTATCTACCTGATGATCATCTGGTGGTATAACCGGCAAATGAAGAAGATCGACGCCGAGTTCGGTGTCGAGGATGACTGAAAGCCGGCGTGGTAGTCTTCCTCATCAGTGCCCTCAGATCGATCATCGAAATGCTCGGTCTGTGCCTGCTCGGGCAGGGCGTGCTCTACCTGCTGGCCGGCCAGGGGCGCAAGGAAAACCGGATCTACCAGTTATTCGACTTGCTGACCACTGCCCCGAGAACGCTTGTCGCATTGTTGCTCCCGGTCACGACAAATCCCGTGCTGGTCGCCTTGATGACCTTCGTCATCCTGCTACTGCTCTGGCTGGGCCTTGCTTTTCTTCGAATGTCTATTTGACCAATCGGGTGCATCTGCTACAATGCGCGGCTTCCGGAGAGGTGGATGAGCGGTTTAAGTCGCACGCCTGGAAAGCGTGTGTAGGTTAATAGCCTACCGAGGGTTCGAATCCCTCCCTCTCCGCCAAAACAAAAAAGCGCCTCGTTGGGCGCTTTTTGCTTTTGTGGCGGGTCGAATCAGCCGCGTATCGATTCGGGCAGGTGCGACTGGACGATCTTCAGCAAGGGGGCGAACACCTTCGGCGTGCCGGCGATCACGTTGCCGGTTTCCAGGTAGTTGGTGTCACCGCGCAGATCGCTGATCAGGCCGCCGGCTTCGGAAATGAGCAGGGCGCCAGCCGCCATGTCCCAGGGCGACAGGCCGAACTCCCAGAAGCCGTCGTAGCGGCCGCAGGCGACGTAGGCCAGGTCGAGCGAGGCAGCGCCGGGGCGACGCTGGCCGGCGGTCTTCTCGGCCAGTTCCTTGAAGACGGCCAGGTAGAGGTCCACCTTGTCGAACATGCGGTAGGGAAAGCCGGTCCCGATCAGGGACTCAGCCAGTTTCGTGCGTTTGGAGACGCGAATCCGCCTTCCGTTGAGAAAGGCGCCGCCGCCCTTGCTGGCGGTGAACAGTTCGTTACGGTTGGGATCGAAGACGACGGCTTGTTCAATGACGCCGCCTTTGGCCAGGGCGATGGAGATGGCGTACTGGGGCAGGCCGTGGATGAAATTGGTCGTGCCATCCAGGGGGTCGATGATCCACTGGTAGTCGCTGTCAGCCCCCTTGCCGTCGGATAGCCCGGACTCCTCTGCTAGAATTCCGTAGCTGGGATAGGCTTCCCGCAGAGTTTCGATGATCGCGGCTTCGGCTGCCTTGTCGACTTCGGTAACGAAATCGTTGGGTTGCTTGGTGGCGACCTTGAGTAGATCGAGGTCGTTCGAAGCGCGATTGATGATCTGGCCGGCGCGGCGCGCCGCCTTGATGGCGATATTGAGGGCTGGATGCATGGTCTTAAAGAGCTAACGGGTGGCCAGGGCCACCCGATCTATTTTGAAAGAGTGAATTTTACACCATGAAGCCAGAAGTCCTGCTTTCCCGGATCAGAGTGGTCCTCTGCCGCCCGAGTCATCCCGGCAATATCGGTGCGGTGGCCAGGGCGATGAAGACCATGGGCTTGTCCAGCCTATATCTGGTCGACCCCAAGCAGTTTCCCGACCCCGAGGCCGACACCCGGGCGACTGGCGCGGTCGACGTCCTGGAACGGGCAAAATTGAAATCCTCCCTGAAGGACGCACTGGCTGGGACCGTTTTTGCGGTTGCCTTGTCGGCCCGGCAGCGCGACATCGGACCCACTCTGGGAGCCCCGCGGGAGACGGTGGCGCGGCTGTTGGCCGAGGCTGGTGAAGGCGAGGTGGCGCTGGTTTTCGGCAATGAGACCGTGGGACTGAGCAACGACGAAATTCTGCATTGCCAGGCAGCGGTGGCCATTCCGACCAATCCGGAGTTCAGTTCCCTGAATCTAGGTTCGGCGGTTCAGGTGCTGTGTTACGAATGCCGGATGGCCGCCTTTGCCGAGCGACCGCCGGTCGTGGCTCAGGGTGTTACGCCATCGACCTCGCCGGTTGCCCGGCACGACGAGGTGGAGGGGCTCTACGCCCATTTCGAAGCGGTGATGACCGATACCGGTTTCTTCAACCCGGAGCAGCCGGGACGGCTGTTGCCCAAGTTACGCCGCCTGTTCGGACGGACCCGGCTGGAGCGGGACGAGGTCAATATCTTGCGCGGTATTCTCGCCTCGACCCAGGTCAAGACGGGGCATGGACGCAAGAATTGAGTGGTATCAGGAGAAGCTATGGTGCATTTCCTGCGCCAAGGCCTCGATGTCCGGTCGCAGGTGGCCGTAGGTCTCTTCGAGTAGGGCCATCTCGGCCGCGCACTCGGGCTGGTCCTGCATCAGCCATTCGAAATGCCCGCCGCTCAGCATGTTGGCGACGTAGATGGCATCGGACAGATTCCGGATGGCTGTCGGGGTCGGTCGGACGTGATCATGATCGACGGTCGCCTGGACAATTTCCTCCGGTATGCCGAGGGCGTTCAGCAGCGATACGCCGATGCTTTCATGCCATTGCACGATGAGGTACTTGATGCTGTCCGGCCGAGTGCGGAGTTCTTCGTACTGAGTGGCGCGATAGAGCATGTAGAAGGCGCCCAAATCGTGGATCAGGCCGGCCAGCATGGCCTCGTCCGAATTGAGGCGGCTCGTCTGCTGGGCAACTACCTTGGCCGCGGCAGCACTTCGAATCGAGTGCTCCCACAGTGAATGCGTGATTTCAGCGAAATCGGCCATTTTCTTGGCGCGCATCAACTGGGTCATGACAATCGACAGTCCCGCAGTCCGCACGGCATTGAGCCCGAGGCGGATGACGGCCGATTTGAGGTCAACGATTTTCCGTCCTTCCGGATTGAGGATCACCGAATTGGCCAAGTGTAGCAACTTGGCTGAAATCAGCGGCTCGAGCGATACGGCGTCGGCAATCGCACTCATCGTTATGTCCGGATCCTGCAGGGCCTGTTTCAAGCGCAGGACGGCATCGAAGTAGGTCGGGAAGACGACATCGCCGGACAATTCCTTGGCGATATCGGCCAGCATTGCGAAGCGCTGCGCCTTGAGGGCGTCTCCGGTTTTATCCTGATCGTTCGGGTTGGCAGCCATGGGACACATTATCAAATAAAAACCCCGCCTTGAGCGGGGTTCGTATTCCCCTTTTCAGGGAAACTGGTGGGTGCTGAGGGGTTCGAACCCCCGACATTCGCCTTGTAAGGGCGACGCTCTACCAACTGAGCTAAGCACCCGCAAGCCGTTTAGTTGCAGGCATCCTTGAGGGCCTTGCCCGGGCGGAACTTGGGCGACTTGGCCGCCTTGATTTCCAGGGTCTTGCCGGTGCGCGGGTTGCGGCCGGTGCGAGCGGCACGCTCGCCAACATAGAAGGTGCCAAAGCCGATCAGGCTGACGCTGTCGCCGGCCTTGAGTGCTGCCTGGATGGCATCGACAGCGGCATCCAGGGCGCGGCCGGCAGCGGCCTTGGAAATGTCTGCCTGGGATGCGATGGAGTCGATCAGATCAGTCTTGTTCATTTGGGTCCTCTAGTGGATCAGTTTGGTTTGGTTGAAATTTTGCGAGGACAGATTTATAGCTCCGTCGAAATCCTTGTGTCAAGCGGATTTTCGGGCGCTGGTGCTGATCTGGAGGGCTGGCGGGAAGGCTGATTCTAGTACGATGGCATTCCCGCCATGAAAATCAATGGGTAAGCAGGGTGTTGGCGCTGGCTACATCATTGGCAGTCTGGACCCCGGCGTCGACTTCATTCGCCTCGGCCAGCGCTTCCGGAATACGCTCAAGGGCGCGTTCGAGAACCTGGTCGATCCACTTGACCGGAACGATCTCGATCTTGTTCTTGATGTTGTCCGGGATTTCGGTGAGATCCTTGACGTTGTCCTGCGGGATCAGGGCCGTCTTGAGGCCGCCGCGGACGGCAGCCAGCAGCTTTTCCTTCAAGCCGCCGATGGCCAGGACCTCGCCCCGCAAGGTGATCTCGCCCGTCATGCAGACTTCGCAACGAACGGGAATGCCGGTGTAAGACGAGACCAGCGCGGTGGTCATGGCGATGCCGGCCGACGGGCCATCCTTGGGCGTTGCACCCTCCGGGACGTGGATGTGGATGTCGGTCTTTTCGAAGGCTTCGTCCTTGATGCCGAGCCGACGGGCGCGGGCACGCACCACCGAGCGAGCAGCTTCGACCGATTCCTTCATGACGTCGCCCAGTGAGCCGGTGCGCAGGATGTTGCCCTTGCCCGGCATGTTGGCGCACTCAATGGTCAGCAATTCGCCGCCGACTTCCGTCCAGGCCAGGCCGGTGACCTGGCCGATCTGGTTTTCCTTTTCCGCCATGCCGAAGCTATAGCGGCGGACGCCCAGGAATTTATCGAGATTTTTGGCGTTGACCGCAACCTTGGTGTCCCGCTTCTTCAGAACGAGCATCTTGACGACCTTGCGGCAGATCTTGGAGATCTCGCGCTCAAGCGCCCGGACGCCTGCTTCCCGGGTGTAGTAGCGCACGATGTCGCGCACGGCGGCATCGGCCACGGCGATTTCGGCGACCTTCAGCCCGTTGTTCTTGATCTGCTTGGGCAGCAGATAACGCATGGCGATATTGACCTTTTCGTCTTCCGTGTAGCCGGAGAGACGAATGACCTCCATACGGTCGAGCAGCGGGGCCGGGATATTCAGTGTGTTGGCGGTGGCCACGAACATCACGTCGGAGAGATCGAAATCGACTTCGACGTAGTGATCCTGGAAGGTGTGGTTCTGCTCGGGATCGAGCACTTCAAGCAGAGCGGACGAGGGATCGCCGCGGAAATCCTGGCCGAGCTTGTCGACTTCGTCGAGCAGGAACAGCGGGTTGCGAACGCCGACTTTGGTCAGGCTCTGCAGGATCTTGCCTGGCATCGAGCCGATGTAGGTCCGGCGATGGCCACGGATTTCGGCTTCGTCACGGACCCCGCCCAGGGCCATGCGCACGAACTTGCGGTTGGTCGCCTTGGCGATGGACTGGCCGAGCGAGGTCTTGCCGACGCCCGGGGGGCCGACCAGGCACAGGATGGGCGCCTTGACCTTGTCCACGCGTTGCTGCACCGCGAGATACTCGACGATGCGCTCCTTGACCTTTTCCAGGCCGAAGTGGTCGGCATCGAGGACCTTTTCGGCGTTCAGCAGATCCTTGTTGGTCCGGGTCTTCTTGCGCCACGGCAGGCCGATCAGGGTCTCGATAAAATTGCGGACGACCGTAGCTTCGGCCGACATCGGCGACATCAGGCGGAGCTTCTTTAACTCGCTTTCGGCCTTGGCCAGGGCTTCCTTGCTCATGCCGGCCGCCTTGATCTTCTTGTCCAGTTCCTCGAGGTCGGCGCCTTCCTCGCCTTCGCCGAGTTCCTTCTGGATCGCCTTGACCTGTTCGTTCAGGTAGTACTCGCGCTGACTCTTTTCCATCTGGCGCTTGACGCGGCCACGGATGCGCTTTTCGACCTGGAGAATGTCGATTTCGGCTTCGAGTTGCGAAAGCAGGCGGTCGATACGCTCGCGGATGCTTTCCATTTCCAGCACTTCCTGCTTCTGCTCAAGCTTGAGCGGCAGGTGGGCGGCGATGGTGTCGGCCAGCCGGCCGGCGTCCTCGATGCCGGTGATGGAGGAAAGGACTTCCGGCGGGATTTTCTTGTTCAGCTTGACGAACTGGTCGAACTGGGTGACCACGGCGCGCCGCATGGCCTCGATCTCGTGATCCTCGACGCCGGCCTGGACGATGGGCACGGCGGTGGCCATGAACATGGTCGGCTGCACTTCGATGGCTTCGACGCGGGCGCGCTGCGTGCCTTCGACCAGCACCTTGACGGTGCCGTCGGGCAACTTGAGCATCTGCAGGATGTTGGCCATGCAGCCGATGCGATAAAGATCTTCCGGCTCGGGTTCATCCTTGGCGGCCGATTTCTGGGCGACGAGCAGGATGTTCTTGCCCGCTTCCATGGCCATCTCGAGGGCCTTGATCGATTTCGGCCGGCCGACGAACAACGGGATGACCATGTGGGGGAAAACCACGACATCGCGCAACGGCAGCAGCGGCAGTTCGACGGTTTCCGGGAGGGTGTTGGGGTTCGACATCACGAAGCCTTTGAAATAGGTATGTTCCCCCTAGCTGGGGGCGGGAAACCGCAATTCAAGTCCCGGCTCAGTTCGAGCCGGAGACCTTCGGCTGGTCAGCGTAGATGAGCAGGGGCGGGGTGTCGCCGTTGATCATGTTTTCGTCGATCACCACTTTTTCGACATTTTCCATACCCGGGAGTTCGTACATGGTGTCGAGCAGGGCGTGTTCCATGATCGAACGCAGTCCGCGGGCACCTGTCTTGCGCTCCAGCGCTTTCTTGGCGATGGCGGAGAGGGCGGCCGGACGGATTTCCAGCTCGACGTCTTCCATGCCGAACAGCTTCTGGTACTGCTTGACCAGCGCGTTCTTCGGTTCGGTGAGGATCTGGACGAGGGCGGCTTCTTCCAGTTCCTGCAGGGTGGCGACAACCGGCAGGCGGCCGATCAGTTCGGGAATCAGGCCGAACTTGATCAGGTCTTCCGGTTCGGCATCGAGCAGGATCTTGCCGACGGCCTTGCCGTCGTCCTTGCTCTTGACCTCGGCGCCGAAGCCGATGCCGCCACGCTCCGAGCGGCTCTGGATGACTTTTTCCAGGCCGGCGAAGGCGCCGCCGCAGATGAACAGGATGTTGGTGGTGTCGACCTGGACGAAGTCCTGGTTCGGGTGCTTGCGCCCGCCCTGCGGCGGGATCGAGGCGGTGGTGCCTTCGATCAGCTTGAGCAGGGCCTGCTGCACGCCTTCGCCGGAAACGTCGCGGGTGATCGACGGGTTGTCCGACTTGCGGGAAATCTTGTCGATTTCATCGATGTAGACGATGCCGCGCTGCGCCTTCTCGACGTCGTAGTCGCACTTTTGCAGCAGCTTCTGGATGATGTTCTCGACGTCCTCGCCGACGTAGCCAGCTTCAGTCAGCGTGGTGGCATCGGCCATCACGAAGGGGACATTGAGAAGCCGCGCCAGCGTTTGGGCGAGCAGGGTCTTGCCCGATCCGGTCGGGCCGATGAGCAGGATGTTGCTCTTCGAAAGCTCGACGTCGTCGGCGTTGCGGGCGGTGTGGCGGAGGCGCTTGTAGTGGTTGTAGACAGCGACGGACAGGATGCGCTTGGCGACCTCCTGGCCGATCACGTACTGGTCGAGGATCGAACTGATCTCGCGCGGCGTCGGCAGGTCGGAGCGACCGGCCTTGGCCGCCTCTTCCGGCAGTTCGTCGCGGATGATGTCGTTGCACAGTGCGATGCACTCGTCGCAGATGAACACGGATGGCCCGGCGATGAGCTTCTTGACTTCATGCTGGCTCTTGCCGCAAAAGGAGCAGTAGAGCAGTTTTTCCTGGCTACCTTTGGTCATCGTTTTCTCCCGGGTTAGGCCGCTTCGCGGCGGGTCAGGACCTTGTCGATCAGGCCGTATTCGGCTGCCTCGGCGGCAGACAGGAAATTGTCCCGATCGGTGTCCTTCTCGATCCGCTCGAGCGGCTGACCGCTATGTTCAGCCATGATGCGATTCAGGCGGTCGCGGATCGACAAGATTTCCTTGGCGTGGATGGCGATATCCGATGCCTGGCCCTGGAACCCGCCCAGCGGCTGGTGGATCATCACCCGCGAATTGGGCAGGGCGAAACGCTTGCCCTTGGCGCCGGCATTGAGCAGGAAGGCGCCCATCGAGGCGGCCTGACCGATGCACAGCGTGGACACGTCCGGCTTGATGAACTGCATGGTGTCGTAGATCGACATGCCGGCAGTCACCGAACCGCCGGGGGAGTTGATGTAGAAATAGATGTCCTTGTCAGGGTTTTCCGCTTCAAGGAAGAGCAACTGGGCAACGACCAGGTTGGCGCTGGCATCGTTAACCGGGCCGACAAGAAAGATCACCCGCTCTTTCAACAGGCGCGAGTAGATGTCGTAGGCGCGTTCGCCACGCCCGCTCTGTTCTACCACCATCGGGACGAGGCCCAGAGCCTGCGGATCCCAGTTGCTTGCGTTGTCGATATTCATGTCAGCCCTTTGTGTTGCCCGGTTGATTACATTCAAGACGATTGTCGTGTTTGCGACAGCGTCCAGATTACTGCTTCTGACCCATCAATTCATCAAATACCGCAGCCTTGTCGGTCACCTTGGCCTTGCCGAGCGCCCAGGCGACCACATTGCTTTCGATGACGGCGCCTTCGACTTCCTGCAGGCGCTGCGGCTGGGCGTAATACCAGCGGATAACTTCGTCCGGATGTTCGTAGCTGGCGGCGGTTTCCTCGACCGTGGCCCGAACCAGTTCCGGCGTTGCTTGCAGCTTTTCCGTCTTGACCACTTCAGCAAGAATCAGGCCAAGGGCGACACGGCGCTTTGCCTGGTCGGCAAACCACTCCGGCTGGAGCGGCATGTCCTTGACCTTCATGCCGCGCTGTTCCATGTCCTGGCGGGCAGCCTGCATCAGGCGCTGGATTTCCATGTCGACCAGCGAGGCCGGAATGGTGATCGGGTTGGCCTTGAGCAGAGCTTCCATGACCTGCTCCTTGAGCTTGCCTTCGATGCGGCGCTTCACTTCGCGCTTCAGGTTGGCTTCGATTTCGCTGCGCATCTTGGCGACGTCGCCGTCGGCAACGCCCATGCTGGTGGCGAATTCGGCATCCAGTTCGGGGAGGACAGGGGCCTGCACCTGCTTGACGGTGATGTCGAACTGGACGGTCTGGCCGGCCAGGTCCTTGGCGTGGTAATCGTCCGGGAACTTCAGGTCGAAGGTCTTGGATTCGCCAGCCTTGGCGCCTTCAACGGCGTTTTCGAAATCGGGCAGCATCATGCCCTGGCCGAGCACGAAGGGGTAGTCGCTGGCCTGCCCGCCGTCGAACGGAACACCGTCCTTCTTGCCCAGGAAATCGATGACGACGCGGTCTTCCTTGGCGGCGGCGCGGTCGGCGTCGGCGTAGGAGACACGCTGCTTGCGCAGGATGTCCAGGGTCTTGTCGACTTCGGCGTCGCCGACTTCGAGAACCGGGCGCTCGATTTCCGCGGTCGACAGGTCGCCAAGGGTAATTTCCGGGTAGACCTCGAAGATCGCCGAGAACTCGAGGTGGGTCGTGCTTTCGGTGGTCTTGGGTTCGATCCGCGGGTAGCCGGCGACGCGCATTTTCTGCGTGGTGACGGTTTCGGCGAAGACGCGGTCGAGCTCTTCGGACAGGACTTCGTGGCGAGCCTGATCGCCATACTGCTGCTTGACGATCTTGAACGGTACCTTGCCCGGGCGGAAGCCGGGGACCTTCATGTTCTTGCCCATGCGCATCAGGCGGTTGTCCATTTCCTTCTCGACATCGGCGATGGCGATGGAGAGATCGACGCGGCGTTCGAGTTCGCTAGCTTGTGCAGTAGTTGCTTCCATGAGTATTCCTTGTGACTACGGAGCCGAAAAGTAAAGCGGGTAATAATAGCACGGCAGGTCTGCGGCCGGATGCTTCGGCCGGCTTGTCCGGCCAGTCGGTCCTTTGCTGTTTTTAACGGTAGACAGGACCGGCGGAACTTCGTACAATGCGCGCCTTCTTCAGCGGCGGCTGTAGCTCAGTTGGTAGAGTCCCGGATTGTGATTCCGGTTGTCGTGGGTTCGAGCCCCATCAGTCGCCCCAGAATTCAACCCCCGCACACCGCAAGGTCTGCGGGGGTTTTCACTTGGGAGCGTGAAAATGGTGCAGGGTGTCTTTTCCGGTCTCGAACCGGCTGCCGTATGGGCGCATTTTTCGACGCTGTGCGCCATTCCCCGGGTTTCCAAGGACGAGGGGCGTTTGCGCGAGCATCTGCGGGCCTGGGCCGAGGGCCGTGGCTTGCCGGCGACGGTCGACGTGGCCGGCAACCTGATCGTCAGGAAGCCGGCCAGCCCGGGCCGGGAAGGCGTTCCCGGGGTGGTGCTGCAGGGCCATCTGGACATGGTCTGCCAGAAGAATGCCGATAGCGGCCACGATTTCCACGTCGATCCGATCCGGCCGGTTGTCCGCGATGGCTGGCTGATCACCGAGAATACGACGCTGGGCGCCGACAACGGCATAGGCGTGGCGCTGATCCTGGCGGTTCTCGAAGATATTTCCCTGGAACATGGTCCGCTCGAGGCGCTGTTTACGGTCGATGAAGAAGCCGGCATGGGCGGTGCGCACGGTCTCCAGGCCGGGGCCTTGCAGGGCCGGCTGATGCTCAATCTCGACACCGAGGTGTGGGGCCAGTTCTACCTGGGCTGTGCCGGCGGCATCGATGTCAATGTCGAGCGGCCGGGGCAGGGCGAAGCCTGGCCGGCCGCTCATCAGGCCTGGCGGATCGATCTGCGCGGTTTGCGCGGCGGGCATTCCGGCGTCGATATCCATGAAGAGCGGGGCAATGCGATCAAGTTGCTGGTCCGGGTATTGCGCGACCTGGAATCGGCTTTTCCCCTGCGCCTGGCGGCCCTGGGCGGCGGCTCGGCGCGCAATGCCTTGCCGCGCGAGGCCTTGGCCCGGCTTGCCGTGGCCGCCGGGGCCGGCCCGGCCATGCAGGCTCGCCTGGCCGATTGGCAGGACACCCTGCGCCGGGAATTGCGGGGCGTCGATGACGGCGTCGAACTCACCTTGTCGCCCGATGTGGCCGGCGAGGTGATGGCGGCGAGCGAGCAGGCGGTGTGGCTGGCTTCGCTGCACGCGGCGCCGCACGGCGTGCGGCGGATGAGCCGGCAGGTGCCGGGCGTCGTGGAGACCTCGAACAACCTGGGGATGGTCGACGTGCACCCGAATGGGGGCGCGTGCAACTTCATGGTGCGTTCGCTGATCGATAGCGGCAGCCGGGCGCTGGCCGACGAAATCTGCAGTTTGTGGGCCTTGAGCGGTAGCCGGGCCGAAAAGAGCGGGCATTACCCGGGCTGGGCGCCCAACCCCGAATCGGCCTTGCTGAAGCTTTGCCAGGCGGTCTATCGACGCGATTTCGGCGAGGATTCGACCGTCCAGGTGATTCATGCCGGGCTGGAGTGCGGCATCATCGGCGCCAAGTATCCGGGTCTGGATACGGTTTCCTTCGGGCCGACCATCTGCGGCGCCCATGCGCCGGGCGAACGGGTCGAGATCGCTTCGGTGGAACGCTGCTGGCGTTTGCTGACGGCCATCCTGCGGGAAATCCGCTGAGGCCCGATCGGCGGGGCGAACCGGAAAATTTCGATTTCGGCCGTTTTTTCCGGTTGACCGCAGCGATCTGTCGTCAGCGGCGGCGCAAGGCTTCGCGACGGGCCAGGCCGAGCTTGCTCGAACGCTCCATTTTCTGCACGAAGGCCGGGAAGTCGAGGCCGAAGCGGGCGCGCAACTCCTTGGCATGGTTGTGCAGCCAGCGCCAGCGCGGCTCGAACCAGCGTTCCTTGAAGGCGTAGAGCACGTGGTTGCCGTCGTCCGGCACCGAGATCACGATGACCTGGTCGTCGAAGACGTGCATGGCCTCGCCGATCAGGCCTTCGTAGCTCTCTTTCTCGCCGGCCAGGTTGATGACCAGCACGCCCTTGCCGGCCAGCTTGGCGTAGGCGTTGTCGAAGAATTCGCGGTTGGCCAGGCTGGGTGCGAAGCCGGTCTTGTCGAAGGCGTCGACGAGCAGCACGTCGATGCCTTTGTCGGCGCTGGCGATGTACTCCGCGCCATCGCCGTGCACGATCTGCAGGCGCTCGTCGTCGGGTGGCACCAGGAAAGCGTCGCGGAAGGCGATGACGTCCGGGTCGAGTTCGACGGCGGTCAGCCGGGTGCCGGGCAGCCGGCGATGGCAGAACTTGACCAGCGAACCGCCGCCCAGGCCGATCAGCACGAGGCGCTGCGGGCGCGGCTGGAAGAGCAGGAAGGCCATCATCTTCTGGGTGTAGCGGATGGCCAGGTCGTAGGGCGCCTTCAGCGACATTTCGCTCTGCATCAGGCGGACGTTGAAATACAGGAAACGCGACTGGCCGTCGTCGATGACGAAGGGCCTGGGATAGCTTTCGTCGAGCAGCTGGGCGCGCAGCTCGCCAGCCTTGGCCCAGGCCGGTTCGTGCATCAGCACGGTGCCCGTTTCGACGTCGAACGGGCTGGGCAGTTCGTACAGTTTAGTCAAGCTGGGTATTTTGACGCAGAGACGCGGAGGCGCAGAGTCTTGACAGGGTGAGCGTCTTTCTCTGCGTCTCCCCGTTTGATCAAGTTTCTAATTGGGGAGATCAGCCGCGTGCAGCAGGAAAACGTAGTCGTCGCCGGTCGCGGTATCGAGCCAGGTGAAGGGCAGCTTCGGGTAGGCGGCTTCGAGGGCTTCGCGGTTGTGGCCGATCTCGACGACCAGGATGCCGTGGTCGGTCAGATGCTTTTTCGCTTCGCGCAGGATGATGCGGGTGAAGTCGAGGCCGTCGTCGCCCGAACCCAGCGCCAGTTCCGGCTCGTGCAGGTATTCCGGCGGCAAGGCGGCGACCGACTCGGCATTGACGTAGGGCGGGTTGGAAACGATCAGGTCGTAGCGCGTGCCGGCCAGCGCCGCAAAGGCGTCGGAGCGGATAGGTGTGACGCGGTCGTGCAGGTGGTAGTCGGCGACGTTGCGTTCGGTAACGGCCAGCGCATCGGGCGAGAGATCGACGGCATCGACGGCCGCGTTGGGGAAGGCGAGCGCGGTCAGGATGGCCAGGCAGCCGGAGCCGGTGCATAGATCGAGCGCCGAGTCGACGGCCCACGGGTCGTCGATCCACGGCGCCAGCTGTTCGGCCAGCAGTTCGGCGATGAAGGAGCGCGGCACGATGACGCGGTCGTCGACGTAGAAACGATGCTCGCCGAGCCAGGCTTCGTTGGTCAGGTAGGCGGCCGGCAGGCGTTCCTCGCAGCGCCGGCGGTAGATGTCGAGCAGCGCCTCGCGCTCGTGCGGCAGCAGGCGGGCGTCGAGGAAGGGTTCGAGGCGGTCGAGCGGCAGGCAGAGCGTGTGCAGCGTCAGGTAGACCGCCTCGTCCCAGGCGTTGTCGCTGCCGTGGCCGAAGAACAGCTGGGCGGCGGTGAAGCGGCTGACGGCGTAGCGGAGATAGTCGCGAACGGTGACGAGTTCGGTGCTGGCGGCAGAAGTCATTTTTTAGTTATTGGATGTTAGGGGCTTGAGCTATTAGCTTGATCCTAGGCAACTAGGCAACTAGGCAACTAGGCAACTCCGAAGGATCCGGCCATAAATGGCGGACAGCCGGGGGAAGGAATCGACGGCGATGCATTCGTCGATCTTGTGGCTGGTCGCGTTGACCGGGCCGATCTCCAGCATCTGCCGGCAGATGTCGGCGATGAAGCGGCCGTCGGAAGTGCCGCCGGTGGTCGACAGTTCGGTTTCGATGCTGCACACGGCGCGGATGGCCGCCGCCGCCGCGTCGGCCAACTGGCCGCGGCCGGTCAGGAAGGGGCGGGCGCCGAGCGTCCATTTGATCTCGTAGTCCAGCTTGTGCTGGTCGAGGATGGCGCACAGGCGCTGCTGCAGGCCTTCTGGCGTGCTTGCCGTGGAAAATCGGAAATTGAACTTGATTTCCAGTTGACCGGGGACGACGTTGGTGGCGCCGGTGCCGCCGTGGATGTTGGAAACCTGCCAGGTGGTCGGCGGAAAGTATTCGTTGCCGTCGTCCCAGCGCGTCGCGGCCAGTTCGGCCAGGGCCGGGGCGGCTTCGTGGATGGGGTTGCGGCCCTTTTCCGGGTAGGCGATGTGGCACTGGATGCCCTTGACGGTCAGCACGCCGGACAGCGAACCGCGCCGGCCGTTCTTGATCATGTCGCCCAGGGTGTTGACCGAGGTCGGCTCGCCGATGATGCAGAAATCCAGCGTCACGCCACGTTCCCGCAAGGCCTCGACGACGGCGACCGTGCCATCGGTGGCATCGCCTTCCTCGTCCGAGGTGAGCAGGAAGGCCAGCGAGCCGGGGTGGTCCGGGTGGTCGGCGACGAAGGCCTCGACGGCGGTGACCGAGGCGGCGACCGAGGACTTCATGTCGGCGGCGCCGCGCCCGTAGAGCATGCCGTCGCGAATTTCCGGGGCGAAGGGCGGCGAGGTCCATTTTTCCAGCGGGCCGGTCGGCACCACGTCGGTGTGGCCGGCGAAGACGAAGAGCGGGGCGCTCGTGCCGCGCCGCGCCCAGAGGTTGGTGACGCCGTTGCGGTTGATGAATTCGATGGTGAAGCCGAGCGGCTTCAGGCGTTCGGCGATGATCTCCATGCAGCCGCCATCTTCGGGCGTGACGGAGTGGCAGGCGATGATCTGTTTCGCCAGTTCAAGGGTAGGGTCGGACATCAGTGGTGCGATTCTTCGTCGTGGTCGGCCAGGCTGAGCGTGAATTCCTTGAAGGAAGCGCCGTTCTCGCTGGTGCTGTCGAATTCGAGGGCGACACCGGGTTTCTTGTCGTCCTTGCCGTTGCCGCTGGTGAATTCGGAATTGTTGATCAGCCACGACAGGTTGGTCGGCGAATCGGCGTTGGCCAGTGCTTCGTCGATGGTGATCGTGCCGCCGTGGTAAAGGTTGAACAGATCCTGCTCGAAAGTCTGCGATCCCGGGGCCAGGGTTTGCTCCATGGCGTCCTTGATGGCCTGGACTTCGCCGCGCTCGATCAGTTCGCCGATGTGGCGGGTGTTGAGCATGATCTCGCAGGTCGGGATGCGCTTGCCGTCCGGCTTCTTGACCAGGCGCTGGGAAACGACGGCGCGCAGGGCGACCGACAGGTCGAGGAAGAGGGCGGGTCGGTTTTCCAGCGGGAAGAAGCTGATGATGCGGTTCAGCGCGTGGTAGCTGTTGTTGGCATGCAGCGTGGCCAGGCACAGGTGCCCGGTCTGGGCGTAGGCGATGGCCGCCTGCATGGTTTCCTTGTCGCGGATCTCGCCGATCAGGATGCAGTCCGGCGCCTGGCGCATGGCGTTTTTCAGTGCCGATTGCCAGTCGGCGGTATCCATGCCCAGTTCGCGCTGGTTGACGATCGACTTCTTGTGCTTGAACAGGAATTCGATCGGGTCCTCGACGGTCAGGATATGGCCCGAGCGATTGGCGTTGCGGTGGTCGAGCATGGAGGCGATGGTCGTCGACTTGCCCGAGCCGGTGGCGCCGACGATCAGGATCAGGCCGCGCTTCTCCATGATCAGCTCGCCGAGGATGTTGGGCAGGCCGAGATCGTCCAGCGCCGGGATATTGCCCAGGATGAAACGGATGACGATGCTGGTCGATCCGCGCTGGCGGAAGATGTTCACCCGGAAGTTGCCGACGTTGGGCACACCGAACGACAGGTTCATCTCCCACTGCGCCTCGAAGGTCTTGATCTGGTCCGGCGACATCAGTTCGTAGGCGATCTTCTCGATCATGTCCGGCAGCATGACCTGCTGGTTGACCGGCAGGGTGTTGCCCTGGATCTTGATGTGGATGGGCGCGCCTGCGGAGATGAAGATGTCCGAGGCCTGCTTTTCGGCCATCAGCTGGAACAGTTTGTCGAGGATCATTTCGAGACCTTCGTGGGGATTGGCTTACGGGCGCAGCAGTTCGTTGATGCTGGTCTTCGAACGGGTTTGCGCGTCGACCTTCTTGACGATGATTGCAGCATACAGGCTATAGGCGCCGTTGGCCTTGGGCAAGGTGCCGCTGATCACCACCGAGCCCGGCGGCACGCGGCCGTAGCTCACTTCGCCGGTTTCGCGGTCGTAGATCGGCGTGCTCTGGCCGATGTACACGCCCATCGACAGCACCGAGTTCTCGCCGATGATGACGCCTTCGACGACTTCCGAGCGGGCACCAATGAAGCAGTTGTCTTCGATGATGGTCGGGTTGGCCTGCAGCGGCTCGAGCACGCCGCCGATGCCGACGCCGCCCGAGAGGTGCACGTTCTTGCCGATCTGGGCGCAGGAACCGACGGTCACCCAGGTGTCGACCATGGTGCCTTCATCGACGTAGGCGCCGATGTTGACGAAGGAGGGCATGAGCACGGCGCTCTTGGCGACGAAGGAACCCTTGCGGGCGATGGTGCCCGGCACGACGCGGAAGCCGCCCTGGCGGAACTGCTCCTCGGTCCAGCCTTCGAACTTGGTATCGACCTTGTCGTAGAAACGGACGTCGCCCGACTGCTGGACGCGGTTGTCGCGGACGCGGAAGGAGAGCAGCACGGCCTTCTTGATCCACTGGTGGGTGAACCATTCGCCGCCGATCTTCTCGGCGACGCGCAGTTTGCCCGAGTCGAGATCGCCGATCACCGATTCGATGGCGGCGATGGTGGTCGGGGCGGATTGCGGGGAAAGCTCGGTGCGGCGTTCCCAGAGGTCTTCGATGGTGGCTTGCAGCGGATGAGTCATTGATGTTCTCTCTGTTTACAGTTGTTGTGCGAATTGACGGATACGTTGGGTGGCTTCGAGACACTCGGCCAGCGAGGCGACCAGCGCGATACGAACGAAGTTGGCACCCGGGTTGACGCCCCTGACTTCCCTGGCCAGGAAGCTGCCGGGCAGGACTACAACATTATAGTGTTCGAGCAGGCCGCGGGCGAACTCGGTGTCGGCGACAGGCGTTTTGGCCCACAGGTAGAAGCTGGCATCCGGCATGCCGGTGCCGAGCACTTCGCCGATCAGCGGCGTGCAGGCGGCGAATTTCTCGCGGTACTGGTCGCGGTTGGCGAGGACGTGGGCCTCGTCGTTCCAGGCGGCGGCCGATGCGGTCTGCACCGGGGGCGCCATGGCGCAGCCGTGGTAGGTGCGGTAGAGGAGGAATTTTTTAAGAATTTTCGCATCGCCGGCGACGAAACCGGAGCGCATGCCCGGCACGTTGGAGCGCTTCGACAGGCTGGAGAACATGACCAGCCGTTCGTTTGTGCGGCCGAGCAGCTTGGCCGCCTGGAGGCCGCCGATCGGCGGGTTGGCCTCGTCGAAATAGATTTCCGAGTAGCACTCGTCGGAAGCGATGATGAAACCGTATTTGTCGGAGAGGTCGAACAGCGTCTTCCAGTCTTCCAGCGACAGCACCTTGCCGGTCGGGTTGCCCGGCGAGCAGACGTAGAAGAGCTGGACGCGCGCCCATTCCTCGTCGCTCAGGCTGGTGTAGTCGAAGGCGAAGTCGTTGTCGGGCAGGTTGTTGAGGAAGCGCGGCTCGGCGCCGGCCAGGTAGGCGGCGCCTTCGTAGATCTGGTAGAACGGATTCGGGCTGACGACCAGCGGCACATGGCCGCGGCTCGGGTCGATCACCGTCTGGGCGAAGGAGAACAGCGCCTCGCGCGAACCGTTGACCGGCAGGATCTCGGTTTCGGTGTTCAGTGCCAGCCCGTAGCGGCGCTGGCACCAGGCGGCGATGGCCTGGCGCAGGGCCGGGATGCCCAGCGTCGTCGGGTAGTTGGCCAGGCCCTTGAGGCCGCCGGCCAACGCCTCCATGATGAAGGCCGGCGTTGCATGCTGCGGCTCGCCGATGGAGAGCTTGATCTCCTGGTATTGCGGGTTCGGGGTGACGCCGGCGAACAGGGCGCGCAGCTTTTCGAAGGGGTAGGGCTGGAGTTGGGCGAGGTGCGGATTCACGTCGAGCGTCGAATGGGTGTAAAAATGCCGATTATCGCCGAAAAAACACGCTCTGCCTCGTGAACCCACGCACTCCCGCCCGGCTGGCTCCCCTGCTCGCCATGATTGCCGCGTTGCTTGCCGCCTGCGCCATCGGCTACCAGGCCCGGGGAACGCTGAGCGATGTCGCCGGCCCCCTGCGCGGCAAGGCTTACCCGGGCGATGTGGCCGGTGGCGGGCGCTTCGTGCTGGCCGATGAGGCCAGCCGGCTGCGTTGCGAAGGGCGGATGGCCCTACCCGATACCTCGCCGGTTGCCGGCAGTTGCCAGGGCGAGGCGGGCAACGGCGTCGTGCGCTGCACCGACGGCCGGGAGCTGGTCGTGCGGTGGACGGCGACCAGCTGTCGGGCCTTCGCGGGCAGCGGCCGGGATCAATTTGGAAATCGGCTGATTTTTCGCGTAGACCGCAGCAATTAGGGTCGGCCGGATTGCCGGCGCGCTACGCGGTCGCCGGGTTGTCCAGCGCGGCCAGCAGGGGCGTGACGATGGCCTCGACGTCGCGGGCATAGGCGGCGGCGCCGCCCAGGATGTCGCCGATGAGCGGCGGCGGGAAGAGCGCCTGGGCGAGGGCGGCCGGGTCGGCCGCATCCAGGGCCTCGGCCGGCACGGCGGTCGGCTCCTCCGGATGGTGTTGGCGGTAGATTTGCCAGTAGTCGGCGAGCGACCGGGCGAGCGCCTCGGCGGCCAGACGATCGGCGGCAGCGAGGCCGACGGCCTGGCCGGCGATGCGGCCGGTGATTTCCTCGTAGAAGGCCATGGTGTAGGTGTCGGCCGGCTCGGGAATGGCTTGGAAGGCGTAGGCGTAGAAGCTGGCCCGGCGGTAGTGCCCGGCTGCCTCGGTGAATTGTCGGCGGGCGACAGCGAGATCGCCGAGCAGGCGGTAGTTGTTGGCCAGCAGTTCCGAGTCGCGCTCGGCCAGCGGTGCGTCCTCGCCGCCGGCGGCGCAGCCGGCTTCGGCCAGCGAGCGCCGGGCATAGTCCGCGGCAGTGTCGAAACGGCCTTGTTCGAGCAGGTACTGGCCAACGTAGAAACCGAGCCAGGCGGCCACCCAGAGATCGCCGTCGGCCTGGAAAATGTCGTGGGCGGCGGCGTAGCACCTGAGCGCGCCCTCTTCGTCGCGACGCCCGTAGGCGTAGGCCTCGGCAAGCAGGAAGTCGGTGAAGCCGCGCACCCGGCGGGCGTCTTCGTCGCGGATGCCGGCACTGTCGCCGGCCAGCCCGAGGCTTTCACGCAGGCGGCTGAGGGTGCGCTCGACTTCGCTCCAGTTGCCGCGGGCGGCTTTCTCGTAGCCCTCGGGGTAGGCGTTCTGGAAGCCGGCCAGCAAGTCCAGCCCCTGCTTGACCTTGGGGTCGACGCTGCGCCGCTGCTGCCATTCGAGCAGCAGGCGCTCGCAGAAGGGGAAGCGCTGGTAGTAGCCCCACCACCAGAAGGCGTCGAAATAAACGCGCAGGAAGGCCAGCACGCTGCTCACCGCATTGCCGGCGTGGGCCAGGTGGTAGAGCCAGGCATCCTTGGTCGCCTGCCAGTCGGTCTGCTCGTAGCGATACCAGCCGAGGTAGGCGACCGGGTTGTCGTCGATGTCCTGCTGCAGTTGCCGGGCGTAATAATTGACCGCCAGGTGGTGGAGCTGCTGCGACTCGGTGAGCGGCAGCCGGGTCCGGGCGTATTCGGCGATCACCCGGTGCATGGTGTATTCGCCGTCGCCGTAGTGCTCGATCAGGCCGATGTCGCTGAGGTCGTAGAGCACCGCGTTCTCGGTGCCGGCGACCTGGCGGGCGATGTCCTTGGAGAAGGTGTTGGGCTTGGGCCGGAAGATGGCCAGCCGGATCGCGGCCTGGCGGGCGGCGTCGCTGCGCAGGGCGGCGAAGCTGACCGCGATGATCTCGGCCAGCGACTGCGAGCCGGCTTCGTCGTCGGGATTGATTTCCAGCCGGTGGCCGGCTTCGGCCATGGTCAGGAAGGCCGCCGCGATGCGGTCGGGGTCGCCGTCCGCCGATTCGCGGCGCAGGTACTTGCCGATCAGGACGAGGGCCAGCGGCAGGCCGTAGACGGCGCCGACCAGGTTCTGCGCCGCGGCTTGGTCGAAGGCGACGGCGCGCGGGGCGATCTCGGTGAGCAGGGCGAGGCCGGTGGCCGGGTCGAGCTCGGGCACCACCTCCGGGTCGCCGAGCAGGGCGGCGACATCCTTGCAGCGCGTGGTGACGACGAAGACGCCACACGGCACGAGATGCATGAATTCACGGGCCGCCCTGATCTGCCAGACGTCGTCGAGGACGACCAGCAGGCGGCGGTCGCCGATGGCTGCCCGGACCGTCGATTTCCAGTCGTCGATGCTGGCCAGGCTGGCCTTGCGCTCGTCGGGAACGTGCAGCGCCGTCGCCCAGCGGCGCAGTTGCTCGCCGGGCAGCGGCTGGCGGCCGAGGTCGGCCCACAGCACGCCGTCGAAGTGGTCGAGCAGGCGCTCGCGGTCGGCCAGCAGGGCCTGGGCGACGGTGGTCTTGCCGACCCCGGGCAGGAACAGCAGGCTCTGGCTCTTGCCGGCGACGGCCTTGTCCCAGACGCGGCCGAGCAAGTCGTCGCGGCCGACGATGCTGTGGTCGCGGTCGACGTCCGGCGCCAGGAAGGGCGGCGCTGCGCCGGCGGCGGGAGCGGGCACGGAGGCTGGGGCGGGGGCCAGGTCGTCGAGCCGGGCCGTGAAGTAAACGGCGAGCAGCTTGTGCAGCAGTTCGCCGAAATCGGTCGGGTCGGCATAGTCGTGGCGGCCGCCGGCGGCCGATCCGTCGGCGTTTTTCAGGCGCTCGAGAAAGCTGCCGACGGCGCGGTACTGGCTGAGCTTGTCGTCCAGTTCGGGGTCGTCCATGTCGACCCGCGGCTTTTCGCTGCGCCGGAAAACCCAGACCTCCTTGCCGGCAGCCAGCGCGTCCTCGTATTCGGAAACGGTGCCGGATTCGTAGCGGCTGCCGTCCGGGCGCCGGCAGTCGGCCGACAGTGGCGTGCCCAGCCGGCTCCACAGGATGACGATGGTCAGGTCGCAGGCGCCGGCCGGGCCCTTGTAACGATTGACGCCGAGCTGCGGGGTGAGTCCGGCCGGCATCGGCGACGGGGCCTCGGGGTCGTCGTAGGCGACCGCCTCGCAGGTGATCTTGCCGCGATAGGCCGGCTCGCGGGGCAGGGCGTCGATGATCTGGCGGGCCAGGCGGCGCTCGTCGCCGACATCGCCGGGCGAGGAGATGAAGATCCTCAGGTGCAGCGGGGCCTTGGCGGGCACGGCCGGTCAGTCCAGCGGGCGCCGGCCGCCGGCGTCGAAACGGTAGCTGCGCAGCGGCGCGCACACCTGCACCTGGTAGTCGGTGAAGAAATCCCGCCGGCCGCGTTCCTGCACGTCCTGATGTTCGGGATGGTCGCGCCAGGCGGCGAGCGACTCGGCGCTGTCGAATTCGACGATGGAGACATTTTCGCCATCGGCGGCAGCGAAGTCCTTGTATGAAATGAAGCCGGGCATGGCCGAGGCGATCGCGTACATCCGCTCGCCCAGCGTGGTCAGGGCTTCTTCATCGATGCCGGCCTTGAGCCGGGTGCGAAACACGATGACTACCATGGCGGACTCCTTCCGCAGCCAGGCCGTGGGTCGATCATGGCCTGAATATTCATTTTGGTTGACGACGGCAGCTTAGCAGAGTTCCCCGACTTGCCGCGGATCCGGGGTTTGGCTTTTTGCCCGAATTTTCCTGTCGACCGCCGGACTGTGGCCGGCCGGAATTTTTCCCGGGAATATATTGGAAAATCAAAACAAAGCTTCTAAAGTTAGATTTCAAACGTTGTTTGCGCCCTCGTTGCAGGGCCGTCAAGGAGGCATCTGATGAACACCGGATTTTCCAGCCATTTGCCGCGTGCCCTGATCGTCAACGTTGCCGAGATCGATCGCCAGCACGACGGCTTGTTCAGCGAACTGGCCGCCCTCAAGGCCATGTGTATTGAGCAGAATGCCCTGCCGGTAGCACGGGCCGAAGCCCTGTTCGATCTGCTGGTCACCCATTGCGCCACGGAAGAGCAACTGGCGCGTGATGCCGGGCTCGATTTCCGTAAACACCACGAGAAGCACGAGCGCATGCTCAAGGGTATCCGCAAGATGCTCAACGAGGTCGAGGGCGAGGCACTCGACGTCTTTTCGCTGATCCGCTACATCGACTACTGGTTCGAGCGTCATATCGCCGACGAGGACAAGGATCTTGGCTATGCCCTGCAACTGGCCGCCCAGGCCGAGGATCCCGATTGCCGTCTGGCTCCCGAGCCGATGTGGGGCGGCGGCGCCGGTCGCGCCATGCAGCCGGGTCAACTGGTCTGAGACGGCTCCGGGGTGGGTTTCGGGCCCCGTCGGGCGGCAAAGCCGGATTCGCAAATCGGCCATTTTTTGCCGTTGACCGCGGCAATTGGCCGATGGGTATCGGCTTGAGCTCCCGGCCGCCTGGCGGCGTTTAGCCAAAGAGGGTGATCTTCAGTTTTTCCAGCCAGTTGAGCGACGACCACCAGGCCATGCCCTTTTCGCGGATGCGGAGTCCTTCCTCGGTCAGGTTCAGGATGCGGGCGCCCAGTTCGGTCTTGCCCGTTTCGGCCAGGTAGCCGGACTCCATCAGGAAGTTGGCGATGGCCGGCATGATTTCCTGGCCGCTGACCATCCAGCGGGCGCCGTAACCGTCTTTGTCGCCGGGCAGCATCAGCATCGGCTGGTGCTTGAGGGCGCGCAAGATCTGCAGCGTCTGGGCCTGGCTGGGGATGACCGGCGAGTGCATGGCGGCGCTCAGTAGACGATGCGCGCCGGGTCGGCGGCCCATGCCGTCAAGGGGTCGGCGGCGCCGGGCAGGGGGCGGTGTTCCATGACGATGCGGCGCGCCGCGGCATCGCATTGCAACTCGTGGTACAGCGCGTCGTCGCAAAAGCCGATGGCGGCGGCCTCGGCCCGCCGGTTGGCGAAGACGATGCGTTCGATGCGCGCCCAGTAGGCGGCGGACAGGCACATCGGGCAGGGTTCGCTGGAGGCGTAGAGGGTGCAGCCGTCCAGGTGGAAACTGGCGAGCAGGGAACAGGCGGTGCGGATGGCGCCGATTTCGGCGTGCGCCGTCGGGTCGTTCATGGCGACCACGCGGTTCCAGCCTTCGGCGACGATTGCCCCGTCGCGCACGATGACGGCGCCGAACGGGCCGCCCTGGCCGCTGCTACCGGCCTTGGCCGCGAGTTCGACGGCGCGGGCGAGAAACTGGTCATCCGGGTGCATCGGGGCTCTCCTCCTCGGTGCTGCGAGCTTGGCCGCGGGGCGATCAAATAGTCGATGTTATTATACGGCCCCCATCATGGCAGGGGCATGTGTCCCGCCGCAATCAGGCATGCGTCTCACCAAGCTCAAACTCGCCGGTTTCAAGTCCTTCGTCGATCCCACCGCCGTCGCCCTGCCCGGGCAGCTGGTCGGCGTCGTCGGGCCGAACGGCTGCGGCAAGTCCAACATCATGGATGCCGTGCGCTGGGTGCTGGGCGAGTCGAAGGCTTCCGAGCTGCGCGGCGAGTCGATGATGGACGTCATTTTCAACGGCTCATCCAATCGCAAGCCGGTGTCGCGGGCTTCCGTCGAGCTGATTTTCGAGAACCTGCTCGGCCGGGCCCTCGGCCAGTGGTCGCAATACACCGAGCTGTCGGTCAAGCGCACGCTGACCCGGCAGGGCCAGTCGGACTACTTCATCAACAACCTGAAGGTCCGCCGCAAGGACATCACCGACCTCTTCCTAGGCACCGGCCTCGGGCCGCGCGCCTACGCCATCATCGGCCAGGGGATGATCTCGCGCATCATCGAGGCGCGGCCGGACGACCTGCGCGTCTTCCTCGAAGAAGCGGCCGGCGTCACCCGCTACAAGGAGCGGCGCAAGGAGACCAACGGTCGCCTGGAGGACACCTGCGAGAACCTGCTGCGCGTCGAGGACATCCGTCTCGAACTGGGCAACCAGATGGAGCGCCTGGAGGGCCAGGCCGAAGTGGCGCGGCGTTATCACGCGCTGAACGAACAGCTGGTCCAGCGCCAGCAACTGCTGTGGCTGCTCAAGAAGCGCGAAGCCGAGGCCGAGCGCCAGCGGCTGGGCCTCGACGTCGAGCGCGCCGTCACCGAACTGGAGGCGCAAAGCGCCGCCCTGCGCGAAACCGAGGCACGTGCCGAGGCCACCCGCGAGGCCCATTTCGCCGCCGGCGACGCCTTGCACAACGCGCAGAGCGAGATGTACGCGGCCAATGCCGAAGTCGCCCGGCTCGAGGCGGAAATCCGCCATCGCCGCGAATCGCGCAGCCAGCTCGAAGCCCGGCTGGCCCAACTGGAAGACGAGCTGAAGCACTGGAGCGAGACGGCCGAAACGCTGGGCGAGGATCGCCTGAAATGGGAGGAGCTGCAGGAGATCACCGGGTTGCGTGTCGCCGAGGCCGAGGAGCGCCTGCACCAGCAGATGAACATCGCGCCCCAGGTCGAGGAAGACCACGCCCAGGCCCAGGAAGAATTGCAGCGCCTGAAGCAGCGGACGAGCAACGGCGAGCAGAAGCTGGAAGTCGAGCAGACCCACAAGGCGCACGCCCAGCGCGCCTTGCAGGCCATCGTCCAGCGCCGCGAGCGGCTGCGTGAGGAGACTTTCGGCGAGGCGCCGGACGAACTGGAACTGGCCGAGAAGGAAGAAGAGCTGTCGCTGCTGCGCGAGGAACTGGCCGGCGACCAGGACCACCTGCTGCAACTGCAGCAGGAAATGCCGCAACTCGAAGCCCGTCGCCGCGAGGCGCAGGCCGAGGTGCAGCGCATCGAGCGCGAACTGGCCGCCGGCCAGGCGCGCCGCGCGGCGCTGGAGCAGATGCAGGCGCGGACGCAGCAGAGTGGCAAGCTGCCGGAATGGCTGCGCCGCCACCATCTCGAGAGCGCGCCGCCGCTGTGGCAGCAGATCCACGTCGAGGCCGGCTGGGAGGATGCCGTCGAGGCCGTGCTGCGCGAACGCTTGAGCGCCATCGCCTGCGACGACCCGGCCAAGCTCGACGCATGGCTGCACGACCGGCCGGAGGCGCGGCTCAGCGTCGTGCTCGCCGAGAATTCCGGATTTGGCCAAAATTTGCCGTCGACCGCGGGAGTCGTCGACGAGGCCTCACCTGCCACCCTCGCCGCCACCCTCGCCGCCAAGGTGCGCGGTGAGTCGCCGGCCGTCCGCGCCGTGCTCGACGACTGGCTGGGCCAGGTGGGCATCGTCGACGACCTGGCCCAGGCCCTGGCCGGGCGCGGCGACCTGCCGGCCGGGGCGGTCATCGTCACCCGCGGTGGCGACCTGGTCAGCCGAGGCAGCGTCACCTTCTTCGCGCCGGACCAGGGCGAGCACGGCCTGCTCGAACGCCAGCGCGAAATCGAGGCGCTGGCCGAGGGCATCGCCGCCGCCGAGGAAGAGGCGGCCAGCCGCCGCGAACAGCAGGCCATGCTCGACGAACAACTGGCCGACAAGCAGGAGGAAATCGGCGAAACCCGCCAGTACGTCACCGACCGCCAGCAGCGCGTGCACGCCGTGCAGCTGGAGGTGATGAAGCTCGCCCAGGCCATCGAGCGCCACCGCGAGCAGAAGGAACGGGTCGCCGAACAGCTGGCCGAACTGGCCGAGGAAGAAGAGGGCGAGCGCGAGCGCGAAATGGCGGCCGACGACCGCATCGCCGAGATCCGCGACGGCCTCGGTCGCATCCGCGTGCTGGTGGCCGGCGCCCAGTCGCGGCTCGACGAATGCGAACGGGCGGTGCGCGCCGAGCGCGAGCGCAATGCCGACCTCGACCGGGCCTTGCGCGAGGCGCAGTTCTCGCGGCGCGAATGCGACGGTAAGCTGCAGGACGTCTTCGCCCGCCAGGCGACGGCGCAGCGCGAGCTGAGCCGCATCGAGAAGGACAGGGCGCAGTGCGCCAGCCAGGTCGAGGCGGCACCGCCCGATGTCATGGAAGGCCAGCTGCAGGCGGCGCTGGAAGCCCGCCAGGCGGCGGAAAAGATACTGGCCGAAAAGCGCGATGCGCTGGAAGCGGCGACCCACGCCCTGCGCGGGCTGGACGAGCAACGGCTGAAGATAGAGCAGGGGCTGGAGCCGCTGCGCGCCCGGATCGGCGACCTCAAGCTCAAGGAACAGGCGGCGGCGCTCAACGCCGAGCAGTTCGCCCAGCAACTGGTCGATGCCGGGGCCGACGAGGCTGCCTTGCAGGTCGAACTCGACGGGTCGGGCGGCAGCCTCCGCCCGGCCAGTTTGCAGGGCGAGATCACCCGGCTGGGCAACGCCATCGCCGAGCTCGGGCCGGTCAACATGGCGGCGCTGCAGGAGCTGGAAACGGCCACCGAGCGCAAGGGTTACCTCGACATGCAGGCGGCCGACCTGACCGAGGCCATGGAAACGCTGGAAAACGCCATCCGCCGCATCGACCGCGAGACGCGCGACCTGCTGCAGAATACCTTCGACACGGTCAACGGCCATTTCGGCACGCTTTTCCCTGAACTGTTCGGCGGCGGCCGCGCCGAACTGGTGATGACCGGCGAGGAAATCCTCGATGCCGGCGTGCAGGTCATCGCCCAGCCGCCGGGCAAGAAGAATTCGACCATCCACCTGCTATCCGGCGGCGAAAAGGCGTTGACGGCGATCGCCCTGGTCTTCGCCATGTTCCAGCTGAACCCGGCGCCCTTCTGCCTGCTCGACGAGGTGGACGCGCCGCTCGACGACACCAACACCGAGCGTTTCTGCGGCATGGTCAAGAAAATGTCAGGAGCAACACAATTCCTGTTCATTTCCCATAATAAAATCGCGATGGAAATGGCCGAGCAGCTGGTCGGCGTCACCATGCAGGAATCCGGCGTGTCGCGGGTGGTGGAAGTGGATATCGAGGCAGCATTGAAAATGAGGGACGCGGCTTAAATGACCGAACTCCAGATGGGATTGATCGGCTTGGGCGCGACGGCGGTGGTCGGCGTGCTCGCCTACAACAAGTGGCAGGAACACCGGCAGCGCAAGCTGGCCGAATCCCTGCTCAAACCGCATCACGAAGACGTGCTGCTCGGCGAGCGGCCGAAGGCGGCGCCAGCTCCGGCTGAGCGCGGCGAGCCGGAATTCCGCGGCGAAGCGCCGGAAACGGCCCGGGAGCGCCGGGAGCCGGTGTTCGTCGACCCCAACCCGACCATTGCGGCCGACGACGTGGCTACGGCCCGGCCGCAAGACGACATGCCGCAAGCGCCGGCATTCACGGCGCCGGTGGCGCCCGTCGCCCCGCCGCCAGCGGCGCCGACACCGGCCGTCGCCGACGAGGCGCCCGACTTGCCCGCTGTCGATTTGCCGGCCGAACTGCTCGATCCGCGCCTCGAATACATCGCCACCATGGAACTGGTCGAGCCGGTTTCAGCGCTGCAGATCCTGCATTCGCAGCGCGCCGCACTGGTTCGCATCAACAAGCCGGTGCACTGGATCGGCTTCAACGAGCGCAGCCGCGAATGGCAGCGCCTCGGCCTCGATGGCGACATCGCCGTGCGTCGCCTGCGCGTCGGCCTGCAGCTGGTCAACCGGCTCGGCCCGGTGTCGGACGGCGAAGTGATGATTTTCGCCAACGCCATGCAGGCGCTGGCCGACGAACTGATGGCGGTGGCCGACATGCCGCCTTCCAACGTCCTTGAACAGGCGGCCGAAATCGACCGCTTCTGCGCCGCCGTCGACCTCGAGATCGGCCTCAACCTGGTCAGCCGGGGCGGCGCCTTCTCAGGCACCAAGATCCGCGCCCTGGCCGAAGCGGCCGGCATGGTGCTGGGCAGCGACGGGCTGTTCACCCGCTACGACGACAGCGGCCGCGCCCAGTTCAGCCTGCAGAACTACGAGAGCACCCGTTTCTCGGCCGACGCCCTGCGCACGCTGACCACCCACGGCCTGACCTTCCTGCTCGACGTGCCGCGCGTCGATCACGGCGAGCGCGTCTTCCAGCAGATGAGCGAGATCGCCAAGCGTTTTGCCGACACCCTGCAAGGGGCGCTGGTCGACGACAACCGCCAGCCGCTGAGCGAGTCGCAGCTCGACCACATTCGCCGCGAATTCATCGGCAAGCCGCAGGCGACCATGGCCAGCTTCGGCCTCGCCGCCGGTTCGCCCCAGGCCCTGCGGCTGTTCTCCTGATGGCGGCAGCCGGCAAGGCGGAGCGCGCGGCCTGGCTGCGCGCCGAGCTGGAACGTCACAACCACGCCTACTACGCGCTCGACGCGCCGACCATCCCGGACGCCGAGTACGACCGGCTGTTCCGCGAACTGCAGGGGCTGGAGGCCGAATTTCCCGAACTGCTCGCCGCCGATTCGCCGACCCGCCGCGTCGGGGCGCCGCCGCTCAAGGAATTCCCGCCGCGCCGCCACGGCCTGCCGATGCTGTCGCTGAACAACGCCTTCGCGCCGGATGAGGTCGAAGCCTTCGACAAGCGCGTGCGCGACGGCCTGGAAACCATCGCCACCGTCGACTACGCGGTCGAGCCGAAATTCGACGGCCTGGCCATCAGCCTGACCTACGAGAACGGCGTGTTCACCGGCGGGGCGACGCGCGGCGATGGCATTACCGGCGAGGAGGTGACGCCCAACCTGCGCACCCTGCGCGACATTCCGCTGCGCCTGCCGGGAACGGGCTGGCCGGCGCTGGTCGAGGTGCGCGGCGAGGTGTTGATGTACCGGGCCGCTTTCGCCGAACTGAACGCCCGCCAGCGCCAGCGCGGCGACAAGGAATTCGTCAATCCGCGCAATGCCGCCGCCGGCAGCCTGCGCCAGCTCGATTCGCGGATCACCGCCGGGCGGCCGCTGTCCTTCTTCGCCTACGGCGTCGGGGCGGGCGGCGACGGGCTGGCGGCGCGCACCCACGGTGACCTGATCGACCAGCTCGCCGCCTGGGGCTTCCCGGTGGCCGCCGAGCGGGCCGTGGTCGGCGGTTGCCGCGGTCTACTGGAATATTTCGCCAAAATCGAAAAACTGCGGCCCGCGCTGCCCTACGACATCGACGGCGTCGTCTACAAGGTCAATCGCCGCGACTGGCAGGACCGCCTAGGCTTCGTGTCGCGGGCGCCGCGTTTCGCCATCGCCCACAAGTTCCCGGCCGAGGAGGCGAGCACCGAGGTGCTCGGCATCGACGTCCAGGTCGGCCGCACCGGCGCCATTACGCCGGTCGCCCGGCTGAAGCCGGTGTTCGTCGGTGGCGTCACAGTCACCAACGCGACGCTGCACAACGCCGACGAGGTACGGCGCAAGGACGTCCGGGTCGGCGATACGGTGATCGTCCGCCGGGCCGGCGACGTCATTCCCGAGGTGGTCGCCATCGTTCCCGAGAAACGGCCGACGCGCGACCTGTTCGGCGGCGTGCCCCTGCACCCGCCCTTCGCCTTGCCCGAAACCTGCCCGGAGTGCGGCTCGGCCGTGGCCCGCGGCGAGGACGAGGCGATCGCCCGGTGTACCGGCGGCCTCTTCTGCCCGGCCCAGCGCAAGCAGGCGCTGCTCCATTTCGCCGCCCGGCGGGCGATGGATATCGAAGGCCTGGGCGACAAGCTGGTCGACCAGCTGGTCGACGCCGGCCTGGTCCACACGCCGGCCGACCTCTATGGCCTCAGCGCCGAGACGCTGGCCGGGCTGGAGCGGATGGGCGAGAAGTCGGCACACAACCTGGTTGCCGCCATCGATGCCAGCCGGCAGACGACGCTGGCCCGCTTCGTTTTCGCGCTCGGCATCCGCAATGTCGGCGAAGCCACGGCGCGCGACCTGGCCCGCCATTTCGGCGGCCTCGACGCCCTGCTGGCAGCCGATGCGGCCGCCCTGCAGGCGGTGCCGGATGTCGGCCCGGTGGTCGCCGCCAGCATCGCCGCTTTCCTCGGCGAAGCCCATAATCGCCAGGTCATCGACGATCTGCGGCGGGCCGGCCTGAGCTGGGAGGAGGGCCAGCCGGCGGCGGCCGGCCTGCAGCGGCTGGCCGGCAAGACGCTGGTACTGACCGGCACGCTGCCGACCCTGAAGCGCGACCAGGCCAAGGCGCTGATCGAAGCGGCCGGCGGCAAGGTGGCCGGTTCGGTGTCGAAGAAGACCGATTTCGTGGTGGCCGGCGAGGAAGCCGGTTCCAAGCTGGAAAAGGCGCTGGAACTGGGCGTGACTGTCATCGACGAAGATGGATTGATCCAATTGCTTGAAAAGGGAGAAGGACAATGAAAAAAGTACGCAAGGCAGTCTTTCCGGTGGCCGGCATGGGCACCCGCTTCCTGCCCGCCACCAAGGCCAGCCCCAAGGAAATGTTGCCCATTGTCGACAAGCCGCTGATCCAGTATGCGGTCGAGGAGGCGGTGGCTGCCGGCATCACCGACATGGTCTTCGTCACCGGCCGCTCGAAGCGGGCCATCGAGGACCACTTCGACAAGGCCTACGAGCTGGAAAACGAGCTGGAAGCCCGCGGCAAGAGCGAGATGCTCGAATTCGTGCGCAGCATGATTCCCAAGGACATCAACTGCATCTACATCCGCCAGGCTGAGGCCCTCGGTCTCGGCCATGCCGTGCTGTGCGCCAAGCCGGTGATCGGCGACGAGCCGTTCGCGGTCATCCTGGCCGACGACCTGCTCGACGGCAAGCCGGCCGTCATGAAGCAGATGACCGATACCTACGATTACTACCGTTGCTCGGTACTCGGCGTGCAGGACGTGCCGCGCGCCGACACCAAGAGCTACGGCATCGTCGACGCCCGTTCGGTGGCCGAGCGGGTCGAGCAGATCAACGCCATCGTCGAGAAGCCCAAGCCCGAGGAGGCGCCGTCCACGCTGGCCGTGGTCGGCCGCTACATCCTGACGCCACGCATCTTCCATCATCTGGAAACGATCAAGCCGGGGGCCGGCGGCGAGATCCAGCTGACCGACGGCATCGCCTCGTTGCTTGCCGAGGAGCAGGTGCTGGCCTATCGCTACGACGGCACCCGCTACGATTGCGGCTCCAAGCTCGGCTACCTGCAGGCGACGGTGGTCTTCGGCCAGCGCCATCCGGAAGTCGGGGCCGCTTTCGACACCTATCTCAAATCCCTGGGGGGCTGAATGGATTTCGAAAAAGCCCGGGCCATGCTGGCCGATGCCGAGCTGATTCACGACGAGGCGGCGGTCCAGGCCGCAGTCGGCCGTATCGCCGAAGACGTTTGCCAGCGGCTGGCCGACAAATACCCGCTGGTGCTGTGCGTGATGACCGGCGGCGTGGTCTTCTGCGGTCAACTGCTCACCCAGCTCAAATTCCCGCTCGATTTCGACTACCTGCATGCCACCCGCTACGGCCCGGAAACCCAGGGCGGCAAGATTTCCTGGCGGACGGCCCCGTGGACCTCGGTCAAGGGGCGTTCGGTACTGGTCGTCGACGACATCCTCGATGAAGGCGTGACCCTGGCCGCGGTCGCCGAAAGCCTGCGCCGCATGGGCGCCGCCGAAGTGCTGACGGCGGTTTTTGCCGACAAGCTGAACGGCAAGAAAAAGCCGCTGGTCGCCGATTTCGTCGGCCTCACCGTGCCCGACCGTTTCGTCTTCGGCTACGGCATGGATGCCGGCGGCGTCTGGCGCAACCTGCCGGCGGTCTATGCCATGAAAGGCGATGCATGAGCGGTGCCGGCGTCGCCGATTTCATGGGCTACTGGGCCGAAGAGGGCGAGGCCTATGCGCGGCGCGGGGATTACCAGTGGATGGCCTCGCTGGTCCCTGGCAAGCGCGTTCTGGAAGTCGGCTGCGGCCTCGGTTTCGCCACCCAGGCGCTGGCCGAGCGCGGCCTGGACGTCCTCTCGATCGACACCCTCGACGAGTGCCTGGCGGCGACCCGGGAGCGGCTCGGCGAACGCCAAGTGAGCCTGCTGACGGCCGATGTTTGCGCACTATCCGAAGAAGCCAGGGCGGCGATCGCCGCCTTTGGCCCGGATACCGTCGTCTGCTGGTTGATGGGGGCGCCCGCCGAAACGACCGGCGCTTCGGCTACGGCCGGGGGCGCCGCGGTAGCGGCCTACCGCGAGAAGATCCACCGGGCGGTAGCCGAACTGGCCGCCAGCCTGGCCACAGTTGGCTACCTGCATTTCATCGACCGCACGGCGATTCCCTGGCAGGCCAAGGACATTGGCCGGGACACCCTGGTCGCTTACCATAACGGCAAGACCCTGCTCGACCTGCCGTTTGCCGGCGAGCGCCGCAACGCGCTGTACCGCAAGCTGGGCGACAAGCTGATCGACATGGCAAGAATCGGACAATCGCACCCGTCGCTGAAGAGCGTGGTGCCCACGCTGGCTTCGTTGCTGGCCGAAAGGAAAAAATAACATGCTGGCTATCATCGGCGGCAGCGGCCTGACCACGCTGTCCAATCTCGACGTCTCGCATCGCGAAGTGGTGCGCACCCCCTACGGCGAACCCTCGGGTGCCCTCGTCTTCGGGCAGATCTGCGGTAAGCCGGCGGTCTTCCTGCCGCGCCACGGCTACGGCCATACCATTCCGCCGCACAAGGTCAATTACCGCGCCAACCTGTGGGCCCTGCACCACCACAAGGTGAGCGGCATCATCTCGGTGGCCTCGGTCGGCGGCATCCGCGCCGACCTGCACCCGGGCGACATCGTCCTGCCGCACCAGATCATCGACTACACCTGGGGGCGCCAGTCCACCTTCTTCGACGGGGTGGCGACGCCGGTCACCCACATCGATTTCACCGAGCCCTACGATGCCGACCTGCGTCGGCGCATCGAGCAGGCCGGCGAGGCCCTGAGCGTCGATATCAAGGTCGGCGGGGTCTATGCCGCAACACAGGGGCCGCGCCTCGAGAGCGCCGCCGAGATCGACCGGCTGGAGCGCGACGGGGCCGACCTGGTCGGCATGACCGGCATGCCCGAGGCGGCGCTGGCCCGCGAACTGGCCTTGCCCTATGCGGCGATCAATGTCGTCGCCAACCATGGTGCCGGCCGGGGCAGCAGCGTCAACGGCATTCGCTTCGAGAGCCTGGAGCATGTTCTGCAGGAGGCCATGGGCCGGGTCCGGTCGGTCATCGAAAAGGTCGTCGGCTGCCAGGACAACTGTCTGCCGATGGGCTTGTCAGTCTGATTGACAGCGGCCGGCCAGCGGTGCCGGCCGGCACCGCCTAAGCGATCTTCAGCCGCTCCATCAGTTCAGTTTCGAGCCGAATGCGGCTCTGGCTGTCGCGCAGGTCGCCACCGCTGATCAGGAAAACGTCCTCGGCGCGCTCGCCGAGGGTGGCGATCTTGGCGGTGTGCAGGGTGGCGCCGTGCTTGGCCAGCGTGCTGGCGATGATGTAGAGCAGGCCGGGACGGTCGGCGGCAACCAGGGTCAGGATGAAATGCGCCCCTTTTTCGTCGCCGCTGATCGAGACGATGGGCTTGATCGGGAAGTGCTTGACCTGGCGCGACAGCCGGCCGGTCGACGGCACGTCGGGAGGCATCTGGTGGAGCAGGCGCTGCTCGAGCTCGTGTTCGATGTAGGGCACCATGACGCGGTTGTTGTCGCGCTCCTCGACGTCGAGCACGACGAAGCTGTCCAGCGCGTAGCCGTGCGCCGTGGTATGGATCTTGGCATCGACGATGCTGTAGCCGGCGCGGGCGAAGAAGCCGACGATGCGGGCGAAGAGATCGGGCTGGTCCTGGGTGTAGACCATGACCTGCAGGCCTTCACCTTCCTGGTAGAGCTTGGCGCGGACGACCGGCTGGTTGTTGAAGATGCGGTAGTGCAGCGAACGGGTGTGCCAGGCGATTTCCTCGGCCGAATGGCGCAGAAAATAGACCGTGTCGAGCTGTTTCCACAGGCGCTCGTGCACAGTGTCGGGCAACGCGAAGAAGCGCAGCAGGCGCAGAGCCTCGGCCTGGCGGGCGGCGATCACGCCGTGGGCGGCCGGTGCTTCGCCGTGGTTGATCTGGTTGAGCGCGGCGTAATAGAGGTCGGCCAGCAGCTTGCCCTTCCAGTGGTTCCACACTTTCGGGCTGGTGCCGCGGATGTCGGCGTGGGTCAGCAGGTAGAGGGCCTGCAGGTGGCGGGTATCGCCGACGCGTTCGACGAAGGCGGCGACGACTTCGGGGTCGGTGACGTCTTCCTTCTGGGCGACGCGCGACATGACCAGGTGGTTCCTGACCAGCCAGACGACCAGTTCGGTATCTTCTGCGGTCAACCCATGATTTTCGCAAAATTCGCGAGCGTCCACGGTGCCGAGTTCGGAATGGTCGCCGCCGCGGCCCTTGGCGATATCGTGGAAAAGGACGGCGATGTAGAGCAGCCACGGGCGGTCGAGTTCGGCGATGGTCCGCGAGCACAGCGGGTATTCGTGGGCGAACTCGCTCATGGTGAACCGGCGGACATTGCGCATGACCTGCAGGATGTGCTGGTCCACGGTGTAGACGTGGAACAGGTCGTGCTGCATCTGGCCGATGATGCGGCCGAAGTTGGGCAGGTAGGCGCCGAGGATGTCGAGCTGGTTCATCCGCCGGAATTCATGGACGATGCCGCGGTCGCTCTGCAGGAGTTTGAGGAAGGCGGCCCGATTGGCCGGATCGGCGCGGAATTCCGGGGTGATCAGGTCGCTGGCCCGCCACAGGGCGCGTAGCGTGCGGGTGGTCATGCCGTTCAGCTCGTGGTTTTCCTGCATGACCAGGAAGCTGTCGAAAATGGCCGACGGGTTGTTCTCGAACAGCTTCTCGTCGCGGATGTCGAGCAGGCTGCCGATGGTCTGGAAATTGTCGTCCAGCACCTGCGGCGTCTGCTCGCTTTCCGGCGTCAGCGCCGCCCCCATGTTTTGCAGCAGGATGGTGTTGAGCAGCGTCACCGTCTTGGCGTGACGGTAATAGACCTGCATCAGCTGTTCCGACGCCCGCTTGGCTTCGTTCGACACGTAACCGTACTTGCCGGCCAGGTTGTTCTGGTAGTCGAAAAGCAGGCGATCCTCGCGCCGGCCGAGCATGAAATGCAGGCGAATCCGCAGGTGCCTGAGGAAGTCCTCGCAGATCTGGGCCTGCACCCGTCCGCCCTGGCGGATCAGGCCGTTGTTCTGGATGTCCTCCCAGATTTCGCCGAAGCCGGCCGCCTTGGCGATCCAGAAGATGACCTGCAGGTCGCGCAGGCCGCCCGGCGATTCCTTGCAGTTGGGTTCCAGGCTGAACGGCGTTTCGTTGAAGCGCAGGTAGCGTTCCTGCTGTTCGAGCCGCTTGGCCTCGAAGAAGACCAGCGGGTCGAGGTTGCCGCGCAGGCGCTTTTCGAAGGTGGCGAACAGCTTGGCGTTGCCGGTCAGCAAGCGGGCCTCGAGCAGGGCCGTCTGCACCGTGATGTCGCCGGCCGCCTGGTCCAGGCATTCCTGGATGGTGCGCACGCTGTGGCCGATTTCCAGACCGATGTCCCAGAAATGGCCGATCAGGCGCTCGAGTTTCTCCTGGAGCGCGGTGCCGGCTTCCTTGGGGAGCAGGATCAGTAGGTCGACGTCGGAAGCCGGGTAGAGCTCGCCGCGGCCGTAGCCGCCAACGGCGGCCAAGGTGAGCGTGGCCGGGAAGTCGAGCGAATCCCACAGCTTGCCGAGTACTGCATCGACCTGCCGGCAGCGGTTGCGGAGCAGGGCGGCGGCATCGTTGGTTTGCTCGTATTCCTGCTGGAGCAGCGCCTGGTTGGCTTTGACTTCGGCGCGCAGGGCCGCGATATCGCAGGCCATCAGCTGATCCACTCCGGCTTCGGGCGGCAGCCGGCCGACAGGGTCATCACCTCGTAGCCCGTTTCGGTGACCAGGATGGTGTGCTCCCACTGCGCCGACAGGCTGCGGTCCTTGGTGACGATGGTCCAGCCGTCGGCCATCTCGCGGATGGCGGCCTTGCCGGCATTGATCATCGGCTCGATGGTGAACATCATGCCCGCCTCCAGCTTGGGGCCGGTGCCCGCCTTGCCGTAGTGCAGGACCTGCGGGTCTTCGTGGAATTTCTTGCCGATGCCGTGGCCGCAGAATTCGCGAACTACCGAATAGCCGCTTTTTTCGGCGTGCTTCTGGATGATCGCGCCGATGTCGCCGAGGTGGGCGCCGGGTTTGACCACCGAAATGCCCAGCCACATGCATTCGAAGGTGATCTCGCACAGGCGCTTGGCCTGGATGGAGCCTTCGCCGACGATGAACATCCGGCTGGTGTCGCCGTGATAACCGTCCTTGATGGTGGTGATGTCGAGGTTGATGATGTCGCCGTTCTTCAGGATGCGATCACCGGGGACGCCGTGGCAAACCTGCTGGTTGACCGAGGTGCAGATCGACTTGGGGTAGGGGTCGTAGCCCGACGGCGCATAGTTGAGCGGCGCCGGGATGCAGCCTTGCACGTTGACCATGTAATCGTGGCAGAGTTTGTCCAGTTCGTCGGTAGTGATGCCAGCCTTGACGAAAGGGGCGACGTAGTCGAGAACCTCTCCGGCCAGACGCCCGGCAATGCGCATTTTTTCGATATCTTCCGGGGTCTTGATGCTGATGCTCATGGTTTTTCGCGGGCTTGGGGAAGAGGGAAGGATAAATGAAGGGTCCCGTTTCGCAAAGCCGACGAGCCGGGAAATGGCATACTGGCGGCCTTTTGACACGGGGTGACGTCGATGAAAATTCTCCTGCTCGGCAAGGACGGCCAGGTCGGCTGGCAGTTGCAGCGTTCGCTGGCGCCGCACGGCGAAGTCCTGGCTTGCGGACGCGATCAGTGCGATTTGGCCGATGCGGAGCGGATTCGTTCCCTGGTTCGCGCATGGCGGCCATCGGTCATCGTCAATGCCGGTGCCTACACGGCCGTAGACCGGGCCGAGTCCGAGCCGGAACTGGCGCATCGCATCAATGCCGTGGCGCCGGGCGTACTGGCCGAAGAGGCCGCCGTGCTCGATGCGCTGATGGTGCACTATTCGACCGACTACGTTTACGACGGCAGTAAGCAGGGGGCCTACGTCGAAACCGATCCGACCGGGCCGCAGAGCGTCTACGGGCAGACCAAGCTGGCCGGCGAGGAGGCGATTCGCGCCGCCGGCGGCAAGTCGCTGATCTTCCGCACCAGCTGGGTGTTCGGGGCGCGCGGCAACAACTTCGTCAAGACCATCCTGCGCCTGGCGAGGGAGCGCGACAGCATCGGCGTGGTGGACGATCAATTCGGTTCGCCGACGCCGGCGGCGCTGATCGCGACGGTGACCGGCGTCGTGCTGGCCATGCTTCGCCACGGTCAACAGCTAAAAACGGGCGAAAGCCGAATCTATCATCTGGCAGCGGCCCGGCCGGTCAGCTGGTGTGCCTTCGCGCGGACCATCGTCGACCGGGCGGCGGCGGTTCCCGGCTTCGAACTGCGATTGAACGCCGAGTCGATCCGGGCCATCACCACCGCCGAGTACCCGACCCCGGCCCGTCGCCCGGCCAATTCGCAACTCGACTGCCGGCGCATCGAGTGCGATTTCGGCCTGACCATGCCGGATTGGCAGCCCTATCTGGAGCGCATGCTGCAGTTGCTGGCCCTCAAGCAAAACGGTTATTGAATCTTCCGCTAAACGCTTGCTGCTGCTATAATCCGACGGTTTTTCCCAGCCGATGTGGCCGGGTCAAACGGTTGTCGGCGAGGTGCCGGCAGCCAAAATCCACACATCCGCCGATTAAGGGTGTCTGTCAGAATTCACTGATGGCAGGCGTTTCCGGCGGGTGGAGGCTCAACCCTTAAGGAGTTTTAACATGTCCGTTACCATGCGTGAAATGCTGGAGGCTGGTGTCCACTTCGGTCACCAGACCCGTTTCTGGTCCCCCAAGATGGCCCCGTACATCTTCGGTGCCCGCAACAAGATTCACATCGTCAACCTCGAAAAGACCCTGGCCAAGTACAACGAAGCCATGGCTTTCGTGAAGAAGCTGGCCGCCAACCGCGGCACCATCCTGTTCGTCGGCACCAAGCGCCAGGCCCGTGAGATCGTCGCCGAAGAGGCCCGTCGCGCCGGCGCTCCTTACGTCGACCAGCGCTGGCTGGGCGGCATGCTGACTAACTTCAAGACGGTCAAGACCTCGATCAAGCGCCTCAAGGACATGGAACTGGCTGTCGAAGCCGGTGAGCTGGAAAAAATGCCGAAGAAGGAAGCGCTGACCTTCCGTCGCGAACTGGAAAAGCTGCAGAAGTCCATCGGCGGCATCAAGGACATGGGCGGCCTGCCCGATGCCATCTTCGTCATCGACGTCGGCTACCACAAGATTTCCATCACCGAAGCCGAAAAGCTGGGCATCCCGGTGATCGGCGTCGTCGATACCAACCATTCTCCGGACGGCATCAGCTACGTCATCCCGGGTAACGACGACTCTTCCCGCGCCATCCAGCTCTACGCCCGTGGCGTCGCCGACAGCATCCTCGAAGGCCGCAGCCAGGTCGTCCAGGAACTGGTCGCCGCCACCGGTGACGACGAGTTCGTCGAAGTCGAAGACGCAGCAGAATAAAGTTGTAACGGCGGAGCGGCATGCTCCGCCTGTTTAATCAGTTCAGGAGAAAAGAATATGGCGGCAATTACCGCAGGCATGGTGGCAGAACTGCGCGGCAAGACCGACGCGCCGATGATGGAATGCAAGAAGGCCCTGACCGAAGCCGATGGCGACATGGTCAAGGCTGAAGAAATCCTCCGCGTCAAGCTCGGCAACAAGGCCTCCAAGGCAGCGGCCCGCATCGCGGCCGAAGGCATCGTGGCGATCAGCATCGCCGCCGACGGCAAGACCGGCGCCATCGTCGAAGTCAACAGCGAAACCGACTTCGTCGCCAAGAACGACGAATTCATCGCCCTGGCCAACGGCTGCGCCGAACTGGTCGCGGCCAAGAACCCGGCCGACGTCGCCGCCCTGTCGGCCCTGCCGATGGGCGAAGGCACCGTCGAGTCGACCCGCACTGCGCTGGTCGGCAAGATCGGCGAGAACATGTCGATCCGTCGTTTCGTTCGCTTCGAAGCCCAGGGCAAGCTGGCTTCCTACATCCACGGCGGCTCCAAGGTTGGTGTGGTGGTCGATCTGGTTGGCGGCGACGAGCAGCTGGGCAAGGATCTGGCCATGCACATCGCCGCTTCCAAGCCGAAGGCGCTCGATGCGTCCGGCGTGTCGGCCGAACTGCTCGACACCGAGCGTCGCGTCGCCATCGAGAAGGCCCGCGAATCCGGCAAGCCGGAAGCCATGCTGGAAAAGATCGCCGAAGGCACCGTGCAGAAGTACCTGAAGGAAGTCACCCTGCTCGGTCAGGTCTTCGTCAAGGCCGCCGACGGCAAGCAGACCATCGAACAGCTGCTCAAGGAGAAGGGCGCTTCCGTCGCCGGCTTCACGCTGTTCATCGTCGGTGAAGGCATCGAGAAGAAGGTCGATGACTTCGCTGCCGAAGTGGCCGCCCAGGCTGCCGCTGCTGCTGCCAAGAAGTAAGCGAAAGGAAAGCCGATGACTGCACCCAAGTACAAGCGCATCCTCCTCAAGCTCTCCGGCGAGGCCCTGATGGGCGACGACGCCTACGGCATCAACCCGCAGACCATCGCGGGCATTTGCGGGGAGATCAAGGTGGTTGCCGACATGGGTGTGGAAATCGGCGTCGTCATCGGCGGTGGCAACATCTTCCGCGGCATGGCCGGTACGGCCACCGGGATGGATCGCGCTACCGCGGATTACATGGGCATGCTGGCCACGGTGATGAACGCCATGGCGCTGTCCGACGCGATGCGTCAATGCGGCCTGAATGCCCGTGTGCAATCGGCCCTGAATATCGAGCAGGTGATCGAGCCCTACATCCGGGGCAAGGCCATCCGCTACCTGGAAGAGGGCAAGATCGTGATCTTCGGGGCCGGTACCGGCAACCCGTTTTTCACGACCGATACCGCCGCTGCCTTGCGCGGTTCGGAAATCGGCGCCGAAATCGTCCTCAAGGCGACCAAGGTCGACGGCATCTACACGGCCGATCCCAAGAAGGATGCGTCGGCTACCCGCTACGACCAGATCAGCTTCAACGAGGCGATCTCGAAAAGCCTGGCGGTCATGGATGCCACCGCATTCGCGCTGTGTCGCGATCAGAAATTGCCGATCAACGTCTTCTCCATCTTCAAGGCCGGCGCGCTGAAGCGCGTGGTATGCGGCGAGAACGAGGGAACGCTGGTCTACTGCTGAGGGAGAACAAGATGATTGCTGAACTCAAGAAAACTGCCGAAGGCAAGATGCAAAAATCGCTGGAGGCTTTGCGCCTCGACCTCCAGAAAATTCGCACCGGCCGTGCCCACACCGGCCTGCTCGACCACGTCCAGGTCGACTACTACGGCTCGCTGGTGCCGGTGAACCAGGTCGCCAACATCACCCTGGTCGATGCCCGCACCCTGGGCGTTCAGCCCTGGGAAAAGAACATGGTGCAGAAGGTCGAGAAGGCCATCCGCGATTGCGACCTCGGCCTCAATCCGGCTTCGCAGGGCGAATTGATTCGCGTACCGATGCCGGCGCTGACCGAGGAGCGCCGCAAGGAAATGATCAAGGTCGTCAAGCACGAAGGCGAGGGCGCCAAGGTGGCCATCCGCAACCTGCGTCGCGATGCCAACGCCCACCTCAAGGATGCGCTGAAGAAGGGCGAGATTCCCGAGGACGACGAGCGCAAGGCCCAGGACGACGTCCAGAAGCTGACCGATCGCTACATCGTCGAAGTCGACAAGATGCTCGCCGCCAAAGAGGCCGAGCTGATGCAGGTTTAAGCCGGTTCCACTCGGATTCCCGGCTGCATGGCCCTCTTTTCCAGTTCAACCCGCCAGGTGCCACAAGTCGTGGCGATGCCGGCGCACGTTGCGGTCATCATGGACGGCAACGGGCGCTGGGCGAAAAAACGCCTGCTGCCGCGGGTGGCCGGTCATGTCAAGGGCGTCGAACTGGTCCGCGAGATGGTGCGGGCCTGCCTGGAGCGGGGCATCCAGTACCTAACCCTTTTTGCTTTTTCGTCCGAAAATTGGCGTCGACCGCAGGATGAGGTTTCCCTGCTTATGCAACTGTTTGTCAAGGCGCTCGAGCAGGAGGTCGAAAAGCTCGACCGCAACGGCGTGCGCCTGCGCGTCATCGGCGACCTGGGCCGCTTCGAGCCGCGCCTGCAGGAACTGATCCGCCAGGCCGAGGCAAGGACGGCCGGCAACAGCCGTCTCGATCTGACCATCGCCGCCAACTACGGCGGGCGCTGGGACATCATGCAGGCGACCAACCGCATGCTGGCCGCCCGGCCGGAACAGCGCGACGGTTGGCGGGAGGACGATCTTGAGCCCTACCTGTCGATGAGTTTCGCGCCCGAGCCCGACCTGTTCATCCGTACCGGCGGCGAGGAGCGGATCAGCAACTTCCTGCTTTGGCAGCTGGCCTACACCGAGCTGTATTTCACGCCGACGCTGTGGCCCGATTTCGATACCGCCGAGTTCGACAAGGCCATTGCCTCCTTCCAGCAGCGCGAACGCCGCTTCGGACGGACCAGCGAGCAACTTACGGAAGCGCCGAATGCTTAGGACGCGGGTGATCACCGCGCTGGTCCTCGTTTCCTTGCTGTTGCCCGCCCTGTTCTGGTTGCCGCAGGCCGGCTGGTCGTTGCTGGTCGCCGCCTTCATCGGGGTCGCCGGCTGGGAATGGGGCGCTTTGCTCGGGTGGACGGGCTTTCGGCGAATCGTCCTCGGCTTGTCGGTCGGCTTGCTGTGCGCCGGGCTGGGCTGGTTTGATCCGGCCGCACTCGAGTTCACGCTGACACCGACCTGGGTGGTCGTTGCCTACGGATGCTCGGCCGTGCTCTGGCTGGCCTTGATGCCCTTCTGGCTGCGCGGCAAGTGGGCGGTCAAGGGCGGTTTCGGACTGCTGGTCGGCGCCGTCGTGCTGATCCCGACCTGGCTGGCCATGGTCCAGTTGCGGGCGCTCGGTCCCTTGCCCTTGCTCGGCATCTTTGCCGTGGTCTGGATGGCCGACATCGCTGCCTATTTTTCCGGCCGGGCCTTCGGCAAGCACAAGCTGGCGCCCAGCATCAGCCCCGGCAAGACCTGGGAGGGCGCGATCGGTGCGGCGGTCGGCGTCGTCATCTACGGTCTGGTCGTTCGCCAGGGATTCGCCATCGAACTGATGTCCGTTGCCTTGTGGGGCGTCGCGCTGCTCGTCGTCACCGCCGTCAGCGTCATTGGCGATCTGTTCGAATCGATGCTCAAGCGCCAGGCCGGAATCAAGGACAGCAGCAACATCCTGCCCGGCCACGGCGGCGTACTCGACCGCATCGACAGCCTGACCTCCACCTTGCCGGTGGTCGCCTTCCTGCTCCTGCTGATGTCGCGGCCGGCATGACGCAGCAGAACATCACCATCCTCGGTTCGACGGGATCGATCGGCGTCAGCACGCTCGATGTCATCCGGCGCCATCCCGACCGCTATCGGGCTTACGCCCTCTGCGCCCACAGCCAGGTGGACAAGCTGTTCGAGCAGTGCGTCGAGTTCCGGCCGGTGTTCGCCGTGGTGCGCGACGAACAACTTGCCGCTCAGCTTGTTGAGCGTTGCCGGGCAGCCGGGTTGTGCACCGAGGTGTCGCACGGCACGGCGGCGCTCGCCGACCTGGCGTCGCGGCCCGAAGTCGATGCGGTGATGGCGGCCATCGTCGGCGCCGCCGGCCTCGAGCCGACTTTGGCCGCTGCAAGGGCCGGCAAGAAGGTGATGCTGGCCAACAAGGAAGTCCTGGTCATGGCCGGCGAACTGTTCATGCATGCCGTGCATGAACATGGCGCGACCCTGCTGCCGGTGGACAGCGAACACAACGCCATTTTCCAGGCCTTGCCGGTTGATTTTTCCCGTGGGCTCGACCAGTGCGGTGTGCAGAAAATCCTGCTCACCGCTTCCGGCGGCCCCTTCCGCAATGCCTCGCTCGACGATCTGGCGCAGGTGACGCCGGAGCAGGCCTGTGCCCACCCGAACTGGGTGATGGGGCGCAAGATCTCGGTCGACTCGGCGACCCTGATGAACAAGGGGCTGGAAGTCATCGAGGCGCACTGGCTGTTTTCGGCGCCGCCGGAACTGATCCAGGTCGTCGTCCACCCGCAGAGCGTCATCCATTCGGCCGTCCAGTACGTCGACGGTTCGGTCCTCGCCCAGCTGGGCAATCCCGACATGCGGACGCCGATCGCCTATGCCATGGCCTGGCCGGAGCGGATCGCTGCCGGCGTCGAGCCGCTCGACCTGTTCAAGGTCGGCCGCCTCGACTTCTTCGAGCCCGATTTCAAGCGCTTTCGCTGCCTGCAGCTGGCCTACGACGTCCTGCACCGCGGTGGAACGGCGCCGGCCATTCTCAACGCGGCCAACGAGGTCGCCGTCGCCTCCTTCCTCGATGGGCTGCTGCCCTTCCTGGGCATTGCCAGACTCAACGAGGCCGTTCTGGAGCGCCTGCCGGGCGGGCCCGAGGGCAGTCTGGGTGATGTCGTGGCGGCCGATGCCGAGGCCCGCGCCCTGGCCGGGCAACTGATTCGGGATCGTTGTTTCGCGTGACCGAACTGCCACTCTATATCGGCGCCTTCGTCGGGGTGCTGGGCGTTCTCATCGTCTTTCACGAACTCGGGCATTTCCTGGCGGCGCGGGCGTGCGGGGTCAGGGTCCTGCGCTTTTCGGTCGGCTTCGGCCGTATTCTCTGGCGCCGCCAGTTCGGTCGGGACCGCACGGAATGGGCGATCAGCATTTTTCCGCTCGGCGGCTACGTCAAGATGCTCGACGAGCGCGAAGCCCCGGTCGATCCCGACGAACGCCATCGCGCCTTCAACCAGCTCGGGGTCGGCAAGCGCAGCATCATCGTCGCTGCCGGTCCGGCCGCCAATTTCGCGCTGGCCATCCTGCTCTACTGGGGCATATTCATGCACGGCAGCGACGAGTTGCTGCCGGTGCTCGGCACGCCGCCGGAAGGAACACCGGCCGCCGTGGCGCGGATCGAGAACGGCGAGCAGGTTCGCCTGATCGATGGCCAGCCGGTAGCGACCTGGAACGATCTGCGCTGGCTGATGCTGCAAAAGGCCGTCGACCAGCCCAGCCTCAATCTCGAGGTGATCAACGAGCGGAACGAGATCGCGACGCGTCAACTCGATCTCGCGGCGGTCTCCGCCGATGGCTGGGAGGGTGATGCGCTCGAGCGCCTGGGTATCCGCTTCTATCGCCCGATCATGCCGGCGGTGGTGGGCAAGGTGGTGGCCGGGGGGCCGGGAGCGTTAGCCGGGCTGCAAGCGGGCGACCGGGTGCTGGCGGTGAACGGCGAGGCGATCGATGCCTGGTACGATTTCGTGCTGAAAATTCGCCAGTCCGCCGGGCGCCCGCTGAAAGTCGACATCGAGCGCGATGGCGCCATGGCTGCGGTCGACCTGATTCCCGAGGCAATTTCGGAACGCGGCCAGAAAATCGGCAAGGTCGGCCTCGCCGTGGCCGAAAGCCCCGGTCAGCATCGGGAAATCCGCACATTCGTCAGCTACGGGGCGGTCGAGGCAGGGCAACGGGCCCTCATCGAAACCTGGGACAAATCGGTCTTCAGCCTGGTCATGATGGGCAAGATGCTGCTCGGCGAGGTGTCGTGGAAAAATCTCTCGGGGCCGGTGACCATTGCCGACTACGCCGGGCAGTCGGCGCGTCTTGGCATCGACTACTACCTGAAGTTCATGGCGCTGCTCAGCATCAGCCTGGGGGTCCTGAATCTGCTCCCCATCCCGGTGCTGGATGGCGGGCATTTGTTGTATCATATGATTGAAGTCGTCATGCGCAGGCCGCTCTCCGAGCGCGCCATGAGGATAGGGCAGCAATTTGGCATGTCCGTCCTGTTCGCGTTGATGGCTTTCGCTTTTTTTAACGACCTGACCCGCCTGTTTAACGGCTGAACAATGAAAAGATCGCTGCTTTCCCTACTGATCGCCGGCATGTTCGCGGTACCCGCGATGGCCTTTGAACCCTTCGCGGTCAGGGATATCCGGGTTGAGGGCATTCAGCGCACCGAGGCAGGCACGGTCTTCGGCTATCTCCCGGTCAAGGTCGGTGAAACGCTGGACGACGACAAGGCAGCGCAGGCGATCAAGTCGCTGTTCGCCACCGGCTTCTTCAAGGACGTTCGCATCGAGATCGAAAAGGACGTGATGGTCGTGGTCGTCCAGGAACGGCCGGCCATCGCGACGCTCAATTTCGTCGGCCTGAAGGAATTCGACAAGGATGTCATTCTCAAGGCGCTCAAGGAAACCGGCATTGGCGAAGGCCGCATTTTCGACCGTGCCCTGCTCGAAAAAGCCGAACTCGAACTCAAGCGCCAGTACCTGACGCGCGGCAAATACGCGGCTAACATCACGACCACGGTAACGCCGCTCGAGCGCAACCGGGTCGGTATCAATTTCAATATCGAAGAAGGCGCTGCGGCCAAGATCAAGCAGATCAACATCGTCGGCGCCAAGGCTTTCCGGGAAAAGGAATTGCTCGACCTGTTCGAGTTGACCACCCCGGGCCTGACCACCTGGTACACCAAGAACGACCAGTATTCGCGGCAGAAATTGTCGTCCGATCTCGAAAAGCTCAAGTCCTTCTACATGAACCAGGGCTATCTCGAGTTCGCGGTCGAGTCTACCCAGGTGTCGATTTCCCCGGACAAGCAGGATGTCTACATTACGGCCAACGTCACCGAAGGGGAGCGTTTCCGCGTCTCCTCGGTGAAGATGGCTGGCGACTTCGCCATTCCCGAAGCCGAGTTGAAGAAACTGATCACCATCAAGCCGGGTGACGTCTTTTCCCGTGAGCGCCTGAATAACACCACCAAGGCGATCAGCGACCGGATGGGCAAGGAAGGCTACGCCTTCGCCAACGTGAACGCCTCTCCCGAGGTCGACAAGGAAAAACGCCTCGTTTCATTCACCATCTTCGTCGATCCGGGCAAGCGGGTTTACGTCCGGCGGATCCACGTTACCGGCAATACCAAGACCCGCGACGAAGTCATCCGCCGTGAAATGCGGCAGATGGAAGGCGGCTGGTACGATGCCGACAAGGTCGCTTCATCCAAGCAGCGTGTCGACAAGTTGGGTTTTTTCTCCGAGGTCGCTGTCGAAACGCCCGCTGTGCCGGGAACGTCCGATCAGCTGGACCTCAATGTCAATGTCACCGAGAAGGCAACCGGCAGCCTGATGCTCGGCGTCGGTACGTCGAGTACCGACCGGGTCATCCTCTCCGGTTCGGTGTCGCAGAACAACTTCATGGGCAGCGGCAACAACGTCACGATCCAGGTCAATACCGCCAAATCGTATCGGACCGCCGTGTTTTCCTACACCAATCCGTATTTCACCCAGGACGGGGTCAGCCAGGGTTTCGACATCTATCACCGGACCCTGAATACCAGTTCGACAGCTGTTGCCTACTACCGCTCGGTGTCCACCGGTGGTGGTCTGCGCTTCGGTTTCCCGATTGGCGAAAAAGAATCCTTGGGAATTGGTTTTGGTTTCGATACGACCAGCATCTCGACGGATAGTACGAGCCCACAGCGCTATCGGGATTACGTCGAAAAATTCGGCAAGACCAATTTTTCGTTGCCGGTCACGTTCTCCTGGGCCAGCGATGGCAAGGACAGCTACTTCTTCCCTACCAAGGGCACCTTCCAGAAGGCTGCGCTCGAGGTCGCCTTGCCGGGTGCCGATCTGACCTATTATCGGGCCAGTTACCAGTTGCAGCACTTCATTCCGCTCAACCAGAAATTCACGCTGATGCTGAACGGCGAGTATGCCCAGGCGGGTGGTCTGGGCGGCAAGGACTTGCCGTTCTTCAAGAACTACTACGGCGGTGGTGTTGGTTCGGTTCGTGGCTACAAGGCCTCTTCGCTGGGCAAGATGGATATCGATGCGACTACCGGCGAGGAATACCGGGTGGGTGGCAATCGCCGGGTCGTGGCCAGTTCGGAATTGCTGTGGAGCTTGCCGGGCATGGAGCGATCCTTCCGCATGGGCGTGTTCCTCGATGCCGGTCAGGTCTATGCCGAAGGGGAAAAGCTGGACATCGGCGAAATCCGCTACGCCTCGGGTATTTCCGCAGCCTGGCTTTCTCCCGTCGGTCCTTTGAAATTCAGTTTTGCCCGACCCCTGAACAAAAAGGATGGGGACAAGGCTGAAGCATTCCAGTTCCAGTTGGGCTCTACGTTTTAATTCAGGAGTATCAAGTTGAAAATCAAGTCTTTTGTCCTGGCTTCCTTGGTTGGCGTCGTGCTGGCTGGTGCTGCGAATGCGGTTGAACTGAAGGTCGGCTACGTCAATACCCAGCGTATTTTCCGTGACGCGCCGGCGGCGCAGAAGGCAGCCAAGAAACTCGAAGGCGAGTTCGCCAAGCGCGACCAGGAACTACAGCGCATGGCCAAGCAGTTGCAGGGCCTGCAGGAGAATCTGGAAAAGAACTCGGTGACCATGGCTGAAACCGAGCGGCGTTCCAAGGAAAAAGAATTTGCCGAGTTGTCGCGTGAATTCCAGCGCCGTCAGCGCGAGTTTCGCGAAGACCTGAACCTCCGCCAGAACGAGGAAAATGCCGCGGTCATCGAAAAGGCCAACAAGGCAATCAAGCAGATCGCCGAATCCGACAAGTTTGACCTGATCCTGCAGGATGTCGTTTGGGTCAGCCCGCGTCTGGATATCACCGACCGCGTGATCAAGGCCTTGTCGGAAGCCAAGTAATGCCTGTCCAGGGCGGCCTGACACTGACCCTTGCCGAGATCGCCGCCCAACTGGGCGGCGATGTCCTTGGGGACGCACAAACCCGGATTGCCCGGGTAGCCCCGATCGGAACGGCGGGCGAGGGGGATATCGCCTTCCTGGCCAATCCCAAATTCCGGAAGGAACTCCAAACCTGCAAGGCATCGGCGATGATCCTGCGCCCCGATGTGGCCGACGAATTTGCCGGCGCGCGCATCCTGACCGCCAACCCGTATGCCTACTACGCCCGTGTTGTTAGCCTGCTCAACCCGGTCGCGGCGGGTTCGGGATCGGTCCATCCTTCGGCGGTGCTCGAATCAGTTGTTCCGGCCGGCGTTTCGGTTGGGCCCAATACACATATCGGCAAGGACGTGGTGATCGGCGATGGCGTGGTGATTCATGCCGGCTGCGTCATCGGCGATGGCGCCGAGATTGGTGCGGGAACCTTGCTTTACCCCAATGTGATCGTCTATCACCGGTGTCAGGTCGGTGCGCGCTGCATCGTGCATGCCGGCGCCGTCATCGGCGCTGACGGCTTCGGCTTTGCGCCGGATGGCCAGGACTGGGTGAAGATTCCCCAGGTCGGCCGCGTTGTCATCGGCGACGACGTCGAAATCGGTGCCAATACAACGATTGACCGCGGTGCGCTCGACGATACGGTGGTTGAAGACGGGTGCAAGATCGATAACCTGGTCCATATCGGACACAACTGCCGGATCGGCCGTAATTCGGTGATCGCGGGTTGTGCGGGCATCGCTGGCAGCACGGTTTTTGGAGAACACTGCATCGTCGGCGGGGCGGCGATGGTCTCCGGGCACCTGAATATCGTCGGGGGCACCATCATTTCGGGCGGTACCACGGTGATGAAGAGCATCCTCAAGCCGGGTGTCTACACCAGCAATTTCCCTCTCGATACGCATGAGGAATGGTTGCGCAACGCGTCGCATATCCGGCGTTTGGCCAAGCTGGCCGAGCGCGTTCAAGAACTTGAGAAAAAACTTAAATAAATACGTATAGGGGTATGATTAAATGGATATTCATGAAATTCTCGAGTACTTGCCGCACCGCTATCCTTTCCTCCTGATCGATCGCGTGCTGGAAGTGGTGCCGGGTAAGTCCATTCACGGCTACAAGAACATCACCATCAACGAGCCGTTTTTCGTCGGCCATTTTCCCCATCATCCGGTGATGCCCGGCGTGCTGATCATGGAGGCGCTGGCCCAGGCGGCCGGCATCCTGTCCTTCAAGACCGAAGGCAAGAAGCCGACGCAAAGCGATGTCTTCTACTTTGCCGGCATCGATGAAGCGCGTTTCAAGCGGCCCGTCATGCCCGGCGATCAATTGCACCTGCACGTCGAGATCGAGCGCCATATGCGCGGCGTGTGGAAATTCAAGGGCGAGGCCCGCGTCGACGGCCAGCTGGCGGCCGAAGCACGCCTGATGTGCGCCAAGAGGGATCTGTAAGATGATTCACCCGACTGCCATTGTCGATCCGGGCGCCCGCATCGGCGCCAACGTCGAGATCGGCCCCTACGCCATCATCGGCGGCGATGTCGAAATCGGCGACAACACCCGGATCGGGCCGCACACGGTCATTCGCGGGCATACCAAGATTGGTCGCGACAACCGCATTTTCCAGTTCTGTTCGCTCGGCGAAGTGCCGCAGGACAAGAAGTACGCCGGCGAACCGACCCGCCTGGAGATCGGCGACCGCAACACGATCCGCGAGTTCTGCACCTTCAACCTGGGAACGGTGCAGGATGCCGGCGTCACCCGGCTGGGCGACGACAACTGGATCATGGCCTACGTCCACATCGCCCATGATTGCCAGGTCGGCAACAAGGTCACCTTCGCCAACAGCACCCAGTTGGCCGGCCATGTCGTCGTCGACGACTGGGCGATCCTCGGCGGCTTCACCGGGGTGCACCAGTTCTGCCGCATCGGCGCCCATGTCATGACGGCGGTCAACACGGTCATCCTGCAGGATGTGCCGCCCTACCTGATGGCCGCCGGCAATACCGCCCAGCCCTACGGCATCAACGTCGAGGGCCTGAAGCGGCGCGGCTTTACCGCCGAGGCGATCACCGCGCTGAAGCGCGCCTACCGGACGCTCTACAAGTCCGGACTGTTGCTCGAGGAGGCCAAGGCCAAGCTGACCGAGGATGCCAAGGCGCAGCCCGACATCCAGCTGCTGGTCGACTTCCTCGAGGTTTCGAAGCGGGGCATCATTCGCTGATATGGGACGCGCCGTACGGATTGCCGTGGTGGCGGGAGAGGCCTCCGGGGATCTTCTGGCCAGCCATCTCATCGCCGCCCTCAAAGCCCACCTGCCGGAGGCCGTGTTCTTCGGCATCGGCGGGCCCAAGATGCAGGCGCAGGGTTTCGATGCCTGGTGGCCGATGGAAAAACTGGCCGTCATGGGCTACTGGGACGCCCTGAAGCATTACCGGGAAATCGCCGGCATTCGCCGCCAGCTGAAAAAGCGCCTGCTCGCCTTGCGGCCGGATGTCTTCATAGGGGTCGATGCACCGGATTTCAACCTCGGGCTGGAAGCGTCGCTGAAAGCGGCCGGCGTGCCGACCATCCATTACGTCAGCCCGTCGATCTGGGCCTGGCGCGGCGGCCGGATCAAGAAGATCGGGCAGGCGGTCAACCGCCTGCTGGCCCTTTTCCCGATGGAGCCGCCGCTCTACGAAAAGGAGCGCATCCCGGTGACCTATGTCGGGCATCCGCTGGCCGACATCATTCCGCTGAAGACCAGCAAGGTCGCCGTCCGCGAAAAGCTGTCGCTGCCCCGCGACTACCCGGTTTTTGCCATGTTGCCGGGCAGCCGCCAAGGCGAACTGGCGATGATGGCCGACACCTTCGTCGAGACGGCGAAGATCATCCGCGAACGCCATCTGCCCCAGGCCATTTTCGTCGTGCCGCTGGCCACGCGGGAGACGCGGCTGCTGTTCGAAGCGGCCATCTATCGCCAGCAGGCGACCGACGTGCCTTTCCGCCTGCTCTTCGGCCACGCCCAGGACGCCCTCGGTGCCGCCGACGTCTCGCTGGTGGCGAGCGGCACGGCGACGCTGGAGGCGGCGCTGATCAAGCGGCCGATGGTCATCACCTACAAGATCGCCAAGTTCTCGTACTGGCTGATGAAGCGCATGGCCTATCTGCCCTACGTCGGCCTGCCCAACGTGCTGGCCGGGCGCTTCGTCGTGCCGGAAATCCTGCAGGACGAAGCGACGCCGGAAAATCTCGCCGAGGCCCTGATCAAGCTGTACGAGGACAAGGAAAACGCCGAAGCCGTCGAACAGGCCTTCACCGACATCCACCTGCAGTTGCGCCAGAACACCGCCGACAAGGCGGCGCGGGCCGTCATCGAATGCCTGAACTGAGCGTTCCCGAAGGCCTGGTCTGCGGCGTGGACGAGGCCGGGCGGGGGCCGCTGGCCGGCACGGTGGTGGCGGCGGCGGTCATCCTCGACCCGCAGCGGCCGATCGCCGGCCTCAATGATTCGAAGAAACTCAGTGAAAAAAAGCGCCAGGCGCTGGCCGAACTGATCCGCGAACGGGCGCTGGCCTGGGCGGTGGCCTCTGCCTCGGTCGAGGAAATCGACCGCATCAACATCCTCCACGCCAGCCTGCTGGCCATGCAGCGGGCGGTCGCCGCCTTGCCGCTGCGGCCGATACGGGCGCTGATCGACGGCAATCGCTGCCCGGCGCTCGACATCCCGGCCGAGGCCGTGGTCAAGGGCGACGGCAAGATCGCCTCGATCGCCGCCGCCTCCATCCTCGCCAAGACCGTGCGCGACGCCGAAATGCTCGCCCTGCACGCCGAGTACCCGATGTACGGCTTCGACCGGCACATGGGCTACCCGACCGCGGCCCACTGCGCGGCGCTGGAGAAATTCGGCGCCTCGCCGGTGCACCGGCGCAGCTTCGGGCCGGTCGCCCGCCAGCTGTCCCTGCTATGAAACTGATCCAGTCGCGCGACAACGCCTTTTTCAAGCAGTTGAAGCGGCTGGCCGAATCCGGGCGCGAGCGTCGCAAGAGCGGCCTGACCCTGCTCGACGGCGTGCACCTGGTCGAAGCCTACGAGAAACGCCATGGCCGGCTGGACGACCTGCTGGTCGCCGAATCGGCGCTGGCCGGCGGCGAGGTGGCGGCCTATGTCGGCCAACGCCCGGTCACCGTACTGGCCGATGCGCTGATGCGCGAGCTCGGCCTGGTCGACACGCCGAGCGGCCTGCTCGCCGTGGCGCCGGTGCCGGCGCCGACCGCTGCGGTCGACCGGAAAAAAGACGCAATTTTGTTGGATGGCGTGCAGGACCCGGGCAATGTCGGCACCCTGCTACGCACCGCGGCAGCGGCCGGCGTCACCCAGGCCCTGCTCGGCCCGGGCTGCGCCGCCGCCTGGTCGCCCAAGGTGCTGCGCGCCGGGCAGGGCGCCCAGTTCGTCCTCGACATCCACGAAGACGCCGATCTGCCGGCCTTCATCGCCGATTTCGCGGGGACCACGGCAGTAACCTGCCTGGACGGCGCGACGCCGCTCTACGAGGCGAACTGGCACGGGCCGCTGGCCTGGGTTTTCGGCGCCGAAGGCCAGGGCGTGCGCCGCGAACTGATCGACGCGGCGCAACTGCGGATCCGGATTCCCATGCCGGGCGCGGTGGAGTCGCTGAATGTGGGCGCGGCGGCAGCGGTCTGCCTGTTCGAGGCGGTTCGGCGGCGCTTGAGCTGAGCGGCTTGGGGCCAGGGGACTGGCCGGAAACGGCCAGCGATCAAGCCACTCAAAAGTGGCCGTATAATGCCATTGGCACAATCTGCGCTATTGTTACCTACGTTAGATGCCGCTTCTCATGTACGAACCGCACCCAAGCCATGAGCTTAATACTCAGTTCCGACACCGGCCATACCAGGGAGCAAATCCTTCGGAGGCAACCTTCCTTTTTGTCGGCCTAGACGCAAACTACGACCCCGAGCTGGAGCGGTCAGCGTCTTTCCCTAACGTTCTGGAGTATCACCAAGACGGTGTGGCGTTCTGGCATCGCCACGGGGTTCATCATCCGTTTCTATTGCCAGGGTATCGTGGCGATGGGCGTCGCTACCATCGTACGTTCGCAAGCATTGGATTCAAGCCAAAGCATGCGCATCTCGTGTCCTTCGCAGAGCTACTTCATATACCAACCGTTGGCCGCAGTAACCTCGCTCCGCAAGACCTTGATCCGCTTCATCTTCGCTGGCTCAACGAAGCCATACTTCACGGAAAGGCAAAACATATTTTCGTGTCAGCAGGCGTTGTACGTCTTATGAGAGCAAGCAAGGCATTCCCGTGGCTGCCGAGAGATTCAATATCGTCTGGGGCGCTTCGTATCCTCTACAGCGAGCCAGTGCGGACTGTTTATTTGCACTTGCATTTTTCGAACTACGGGAAGTTCCAGAAACAACTCGAAGAGGAGGCAAATGCTATTGCAGCACTCTTGCCACTAGACGTCTAACTCTCACAACGAGAGGGCTTCACCCGGCAAGTCGGCTCCGGGTTCCTTTCTGCACTTGGCCTTTTTTCCCCGTTTACCGCAGCTTCAGCTCCTGCAGGATGGTGGTCGAGATTTCCTCAATCGACTTGGTCGACGAATCCAGCCAGCGGATGCCTTCGCGGCGCATCATTTTTTCGGCTTCGGCGATTTCGAAGCGGCAGTTGGGGAGCGAGGCGTATTTGCTGCCGGAGCGGCGTTCCTCGCGGATCTGGTGCAGGCGTTCGGGCTGGATGGTCAGGCCGAACAGTTTGGCGCGGTGTTTTTCCAGCGTGCCGGGCAGGCGGCCGCGGTCGAAGTCTTCCGGGATCAGCGGGAAATTGGCGGCCTTGAGGCCGAACTGCATGGCCAGGTAGAGCGAGGTCGGCGTCTTGCCGCAGCGCGACACGGCGACCAGGATGACGTCGGCTTCTTCGAGGTCGCGGTCGGTGATGCCGTCATCGTGGGCCAGCGTGTAGTTGATCGACTCGATGCGCTTCTTGTATTCCGAGCTTTCGGCCGAGCCGTGCGAGCGGCCGACGGTATGGCTGGATTTCTGGCCGAGTTCGGTTTCCAGCGGGGCGAGAAAGGACTCGAAGTAGGACAGTGAGAAGGCGTCGGCCTGGTGGACGATGTTGGCCAGGTCCGGGTTGATCAGCGTCGTGAACACGATGGAGCGCATGCCGTCGGCTTCGCTCTGGGCGTTGATGCGGGCGACCGCATCCTGGGCCTTGGCGACGCTGTCCACGAAGGGGATGCGGATCTGCTTGAATTCGACGGCCTCGAACTGGGTCATCAGGCTGTGGCCGAGGGCCTCGGCGGTGAGGCCGGTGCCGTCGGACACGAAGAATACGGTGCGTTTGAGTGTATTGGTCATGCCCCGGATTTTAGCCGCTGTTGCGCAGCCCCGAGGCGATGCCGTTGATCGAAATGTGCAGGCCGCGGGCGACGCGCTCGTCCGATTCGCCGGCCCGGTGGCGCTTGAGCAGCTCGACCTGGAGGTGGTTGAGCGGATCCATGTAGGGCGAGCGCAGTTGCAGCGAGCGGGCCAGCATCGGGTTGTCGGCGAGGAATTCGTCCTGTTCGAGGATGGCCAGCAGGTGCTGGCGGGTCAGCGCCCATTCGGCCTTGATCTGGCTGAAGATACGCTGGCGCAGCTCGGTGTCGCCGACCAGCTCGGCGTAGCGCGAGGCGATGGCGAGGTCGGTCTTGGAGAGCACCATGTCCATGTTGGAGAGCAGGCTCTTGAAGAAGGGCCAGGCCTTGAGCATGCGGCGCAGCGTGGCCAGGCCCTGCGGATTTTGCGCCAGATAGCCGTCGACCGCGCTGCCGAAGCCGTACCAGCCGGGCAGCATCAGCCGGCACTGGGCCCAGCTGAAGACCCAGGGGATGGCGCGCAGGTCCTCGATGCGGTCGGAGGCCTTGCGCGAGGCCGGGCGGCTGCCGATGTTCAGTGAGGCGATCTCGGAGACCACGGTCGATTGGCGGAAATAGGTGGTGAAGCCGGGCGTTTCGTAAACCAGGCCGCGGTAAGCGGCGAAGGCGCGTTGCGACAGTTCGTCCATGACGCCGTGGAATTGCTCGGCCGGCTCGACCTTGTTCTCGTGGTCGGTCAGGCTGGCTTCCAGCGTGGCGGCGAGCAGCACTTCGAGGTTGCGGCGGCCGGTTCCCGGGTTGCCGTACTTGGTCGAGATGACTTCGCCCTGTTCGGTCAGGCGGATCTGGCCGGAGACGGCGCCGGCCGGCTGGGCGAGGATGGCGTGGTAGGTCGGGCCGCCACCGCGGCCGACCGAGCCGCCGCGGCCGTGGAACAGGCGCAGGCGCACGCCGTGCTCGGCGAAGACGCGGGCCAGCTCGATCTCGGCCTTGTACAGCTCCCAGCCCGAGGTCAGGAAGCCGCCGTCCTTGTTGGAGTCGGAATAGCCGAGCATGACTTCGTGCTCCGCCTTTTGTCCGTTAGCGCGGCCGGCGATCAGTTGGCGGTAGGCCGGCAGCTTGAAGACGCCGGCCATGGTGACGGCGCTTTTCTGCAAGTCCTCGATGGTTTCGAAGAGCGGGATGATGTTGACGTCGAGGCGCGGTTTTTCACCCGGCAGCAGCAGGCCGGATTCCTTGAGCAGCAGGGCCAGTTCGAGCAGGTCGGAAACGCCGTCGGTCTTCGAGATGATGGCATTGGGCAGCGCCGCGGCGCCGTAGCGCTGGCGCAGTTCGCGGGCGGCGAAGAAGATGGCCAGTTCGCCGCGGGTTTCTTCGGAGTAGCTCAGGTAGGGCGAGTAGAGCGGGCGCGGCGTGCTGATCTCGGCGGTCAACAGCGAAATCCGCTCGTTTTCGGAAAGCGCTTCGTAGTCCGGGCAGCGGCCGGCGCCGGCCAGCAGTTCGGCGACGCTGCGGGCGTGCACCTCGGAATTCTGCCGCAGGTCGATCGGTGCCAGGTGGAAGCCGAAGATCTGCACGGCGCGCAGCAGGCGGCGCAGGCGGCCGCCGGCCAAGCTGGCGGCGCCGTTCAGCTTGAGCGAGTTGGCCAGGATCTTGAGGTCGGCGCGCAGGGTGTCCGGGCTGTCGTAGGCAGCGGCCTGGCCGATTTCGTGGCGCAGCGGCTCGAACTGGTCGAGGGCGCGGGCGGTTGCCGCCAGGCGGGCGTAGATGCCGGAGAGGGCGCGGCGATAGGGTTCGTCGGCGCGTTGCGGCGAGTGGTCGGTGGAATGCTCGGCGAGGGCGGCCAGTTCCGGCGTGATGTTCACCAGCAGGTCGGACAGCGGCAGTTCGCCGCCCAGTTCGTGGATCTCGGCGAGGTAGTGGTCGAGCGCGGCCGACGATTGCAGGCGCAGGGCTTCGCGCAGGATGTCGGCGGTGACGAAGGGGTTGCCGTCGCGGTCGCCGCCGATCCAGCTGCCGACGCGGAAGAAGGGTGGCAGCGCCCAGCGCTGGCCGGGGTAGCGCTTCTGCAGCTGCTGGGTGGCCTGGATGTAGAGGCGGGGCAGCTCGGTGAAGAAGGTTTCCTTGAAGTAGGTGATGCCGTTCTTGACCTCGTCGAGCACCTTGAGGCGGACCGGGCGCAGCATGCGCGACTGCCACAGGGTGAGGATGGCGTTGGCCAGGCCGAGGTCGTTGTCGGCCTCCTCGTCGGGTGTCATCTGCTGGCGGTCGCGCTGGTCGAGCAGGCGGGCGATCTCGCGGTGGTTGCGGATCAGGCTCTGGCGCTGGACTTCGGTGGGGTGGGCGGTGAGCACCGGGGCGACGACGGCGTGGGCGAAGAAGTCGGCGATGGCTTCCGGCGAGACCGCTGCGGTCGACAGCGAATCCAGCGCAAAAATCAAACTGCCTTCGCGCGGCGGCGAGCCGGCCAGGTCGTGGGCGCGGCGCCGGCGGATGTGGTGCTCGTCCTCGGCGATGTTGGCCAGCTGCAGGAAGTAGCTGAAGGCGCGGACCACCGACTGGGTCGTCTCGCGCGGCAGCGGGTCGAGCAGTTCGGCCAGTTCGGCGCGCGAATTTTTCTGGCTTTCCGGGTCGCCGTCGCGGGCGAAGCGCACGGCGGTCTGCCGGACGCGCTCGACGATGTCGAAGACCGAGTCGCCCTCCTGTTCGCGCACGGTGTCGCCGAGGATGCGGCCGAGCAGGCGGATGTCGTTGCGGAGGGGTTCGTCCTTGTTGGTGTCGAGCGCAGCCTGGGGCATTTAGTGTTTCCTGACGAGAAGTACAGAGGCGTCGGAGATTCTAGCAAGTTGCTCGGCGACCGAGCCGAGGATGAAGGTGGCCAGGCCGCGGCGGCCGTGGCGGCCGATGACGATCAGGTCAACCTTGAGTTCCTTGGCCTTGTCGGCGATGGTTTCCGAGACCCGACGCTTCAGCGACTCGAGCAGCAGCGGCTCGGCCTCGACGCCGTCGGCCGCCTGCATGGCGGTGTCGAGCAGGGCCTTGCCGGCCTGCGCCAGGTTGGCGACGGCGGCTTCCATGTTGACGATGCTGGTCAGCGGCTGGCCGTGCAGGTTGAGCAGGGTTTCGTCGGCGACGTGCGCGATGTAGAGCTTGGCGCTGCTCGTGCGGGCGATGTGGATGGCCTCGGCCAGGGCGCATTGCGAGGTTTCGCTATCGTCGATGGCGACCATGATTTTCTTGTACATCGGAATTCTCCAGGTGATTTGATGGTTCGGGGCGTACGTTAGCAAGTTGTCCTGCTTCGGGCAGTTAGGGAAATCCTCAACATGCCGCTTCCTGCGGTCGACTGCATTTTTCGAGCAAATAGGCAATCGAGCGGTAGTCGATGCCGGTTTCGGCGGTCAGGCCGATTTCGCAGGTGCGGTTGGTCGATACGCCGCAGGCGCAGTCGGCCGGCAGATCGGCGTGGATCTTGCGCAGGGCGTGCTTGTTCAGTTCGGGGACGACGAAGCCGCGGTCGCCGGCGAAGCCGCAGCAGGTGACGCCGGCCGGTTCGATGACCTGCTCGGCGCAGGCCTTGAGCAGGGTGCGCAGCTTGCCGTCGGCGCCGTTCTTGCGCACCGAGCAGTTGATGTGCAGGGCGACCGGGCCGGGCTCCTTGCTGATGACCAGGCGGGGGAGCAGGGCGTCGACGGCGAACTCGTGGAAATCGTAGAGCTTGAGGCCGGCCGCGTTGGCTGCCGCGAGATGCTGCTGCATGCGGGCCGAGCAGGTGCTGGCGTCCATCACCACCGGGTACTTGCCGTTGTCCGAGGCCTTGACCAGCGCCGCCTCCAGCGTGCGCGACATGGCGGCGGCCTCTTCGGCCATGCCCTTGCTGGCCAGCATCTGGCCGCAGCACAGGCGGTCGAAACCTTCCGGCAGGATGGGCGCGTAGCCGGCCCGGGTGAGCAGTTCTACGATGACGTCGCCGAGCTGCTTCTCGCCGCTGGTCGACGGCCCGAAGATGCGGCCGCCGCAGGTCGGGAAATAGACCACCGGGTCGCCTTGGCCGCCTCGGGCGACCGGCCCCTTGCCGGCGTGCGGCATGTGTTTCTTCCAGGCGCCGCCCGATAGCCGGGCCAGCAGCTTGTCGCCGACGACGCCGGCGACGGCGTGGCCGGCCGCGAGGCCGAGGCGCGAGGTGGTGGCCAGCGCACCGAAGTGCTCGCCGGTCCACGCGTTGACGGCGCGTGCCGTGTTACCGAGCTGGCGGCCGCGCAGGCGGCGGGTCAGGTCGCCGGTGTCGATACCGACCGGGCAGGCCGTCGAGCACAGGCCGCAGCCGGCGCAGGTGTCCAGCCCCAGGTAGGGGTAATCCGCGCCGATGCTGCCGGGCGCCTCGCCGGCCGCGGCGCGGCGGGCCAGTTCGCGGACGCCGACGATGCGCTGGCGCGGGCTGAGCGTCAGCCGGTGCGACGGGCACAGCGGCTCGCAGAAACCGCATTCGATGCAGCGGTCGACGATGTCCTCGGCGGCCGGCATCGGCTTCAGGTTCTCGAGGTGGGCGTGCGGGTTGTCGTTGATGATGACGCCGGGGTTGAGGCGGTTTTCCGGGTCGAACAGGGTCTTGATGCGGCGCATCAGCTCGGTGGCGTCCTTGCCCCATTCCATCTCGACGAAGGGCGCCATGTTGCGGCCGGTGCCGTGCTCGGCCTTGAGCGAGCCGTCGTACTTGTCGACGACGAGATGGCAGACGTCGTCCATGAAGCGGGCGTAGCGGTCGACCTCGGCCGGGTCGCCGAAATCCTGGGTGAACACGAAGTGCAGGTTGCCTTCCAGCGCATGGCCGAAAATGATCGCCTCGTGGTAGCCGTGGTGGCGGAGCAGGGCCTGCAGGTCGAGCGTGGCGTCGGCCAGTGATGCGATCGGGAAGGCGACGTCCTCGATCAGCACCGTGGTGCCGGTGCGGCGCATGGCGCCGACCGAGGGGAAGGTGCCCTTGCGCACTTTCCAGTACATCTCGCAGGTCGCCGGGTCGGTCGAGAACTGCATCGGCTCGACGGTGGCGATGCCGGCCATGGCGGCGTGGACTTGCGAAATTCGCTCATTTATCCCGTCGACCGTGGCGGCGCGCACCTCGATCAGCAGCGCCGCCGCATCCTCGCCCAGCTGGCGCATGATGGCCGGCAGGCCGGGCTTGTTCTCGACCGAGTGCAGGGCCGGGCGGTCGAGCAGTTCGACGGCCGACACCGGCTGCGGCTTGAGGGCGATGACCGCCTCGCAGGCGGTGCGGATGTCGGGGAAGAAAACCAGCGCCGAAGCCTTGAACGGGTCTTCGACCACGGTGTTGTAGGTGATGCGCGAAATGAAGCCGAGCGTGCCCTCCGAGCCGATCATCAGGTGCGACAGGATGGCGATCGGGTCTTCATAATCGACCAGCGCGTTGAGGCTGTAGCCGGTGGTGTTCTTGATCTTGAACTTGTGGCGGATGCGCTCGGCCAGCCGGCCGTTGGTGCGGGTGTCGCGGCCCAGGCGCTCAAGTTCGCCGAGCAGCACGGCATGCGATTTGGCGAAGGCATCGACGCTGAGCGGATCCTCGGTGTCGAGCACGCTGCCGTCGGCGAGCACGACGCGCAGCCCGGCCAGTGTCCGGTAGCTGTTCTGGGCCGTGCCGCAGCACATGCCGGACGCGTTGTTGGCAGCGATGCCGCCGATCTTGCAGGCGTTGATCGAGGCCGGGTCGGGGCCGATCTTGCGGCCGAACGGCGCCAGCCGGCGATTGACCTCGCCACCGACGATGCCCGGCCCGGCGCGCACCTGGCTGGCATCGGCGCTGATCTCGCAAGTGGCGAAACCCTCGCCGATCAGCACCAGCATGCCGTCGGTGATCGCCTGCCCGGACAGGCTGGTCCCGGCCGCGCGGAAAGTGACCGGCGTGCGGTGCAACCGGGCCGCATGCAGCACCGTCTTCAGGTCGCCTTCCGATTCGACGACGACGATCACCTGCGGCGTCAGGCGGTAGAAGCTGGCGTCGGTGCCATAGGCCAGGCGACGCAGGTCGTCGATGATGATCTGGTTTTCGGGGAGGACTTGGCGGAGGTGCTGGATGAGTTCGCTCATGGCTCGGTGTTGTCTTGGGTTATCGGGTTGATTGGGGGCTGCTTGCTGTGCCTGACGGTCGGGCGTTTTTCCTTTCTGGAAGGCAGTTTTCCGCGTTGACCGCGGGCGTACTTTCTTTTGCTTCGCCAAAAGAAAGTAGCCAAAGAAAAGGCGACCCCCGAGTCGACGCCGGGCTTTGCCCGGTTCCCTGCGCTACTCGCCGTGCCGGGCGGCTGCGGAACTCGGGGCTGCGCCCCTCAGACAGTCCTCGCCGACTACCCCCGGCCCGCCTGTGTTGCTCGGCGTCTTCTAGGGGGACCCGAAAGGCGTCGCGGCACGACCGCTCTGCCAAAAAATGGATTGCTGCGGTCAACCGGAAAAAAGGGCCAAAACCGAAAAATTGCGATCGGTTTGCCGGGCCCCTTGAGAGGCGCCGAGCAACGCAGGCTGGCGCGGAAAAAGGGCGAGCACTGTCTGAGGGGCGTAGCCCCGAGTTGCGCAGCCCCCGCGTCAGCCGAGTAGCGCAGGGAACCCCCGAAGGGGGCGCCGACCCAGGGGTGGCTTTTTCTTTGGCTACTTTCTTTTTGCCATCAAAAAGAAAGTACGCCCGCGCGTCAGGCGCGGAAACCAGCGGTGGCAAACAAGAAACCACGCCCGCGGTCAACGCGGAAAGCTGCGTCAAAGAAAAACCAGCCCCCGCGTCAGGCGCGGAGGAAGCCGGCGGTTGATGAGCCATCAACCCCTCTCCTTCAACATATCCCGCAACCTCTTGGGCGCCGGCTTCAACGGCACCCGAACCGAAGTCCACGCCCCCTGCCGGGAAGGCACCAAGCCCCGCAAACGGCTCCCCATCCAGGTCGCCACCCGGTACAGCGAAGGCGACCGATAGACCGCCGCCCACCCCCGCCAGACGGCGGAAATCAGCCCGCTATACCCCGCCCCCTGGCCGCGCATCGCCGGATTGGCCCGCGGCGGTGCCGAAAACGCTTCTTCCCGCAGGCGGATCAGCAACTCGGGAATCGGAATCTTCACCGGGCAGACCTCCCCGCAGGCCCCGCACAGCGACGAGGCGGTGACCAGCCCCTTGGTCGCTTCCAGCCCTAGCATGTGCGGCGAGATGATTTTGCCGATCGGGCCGGGATAGGTCGTGCCGTAGGCGTGGCCGCCGATGCGGGTGTAGACCGGGCAGTGGTTCATGCAGGCGCCGCAGCGGATGCATTGCAGGGTCTTGCGCAGCTGCTCGTCGGCGTAGGCTTGGCTGCGGCCGTTGTCGAGCAGGACCAGGTGCACTTCGCTCGGGCCGTCCTTTTCGCCGGGCTTTCTCGGCGAGGAGATCATGTTGAAGTAGGTCGAGATGTTCTGGCCGGTCGCCGAGCGGGTGAGCAGGGAGAGCAGGGGGGGAACGTGTTCGAGCTTTTCGACGATCTTCTCGATGCCGGTGATGGCGATGTGCACCGGCGGCGCCGTGGTGCACATCCGGCCGTTGCCTTCGTTCTCGACCAGGCACAGGGTGCCGGTCTCGGCGACGGCGAAATTGACGCCGGACAGCCCGATGTCGGCTTCCTGGAATTTCTCGCGCAGGACGCGGCGGCCGATCTGGATCAGCGCGTCGACGTTGTCGGTGTAATCGACGCCGGGTACGTTCTCGGCGAACAGCTTGGCGATCTGCTCCTTGGTCTTGTGGATGGCCGGCATGATGATGTGCGACGGCTTTTCGTCGGCCAGCTGGACGATGTACTCGCCCATGTCGGACTCCAGCGCGCCGATTCCCGCCGCTTCGGCGGCGTGGTTGAGCTCGATTTCCTCGCTGACCATCGACTTGCCCTTGACCATCAGTTTGGCCTCGTGGCGGCGGCAGATGCCAAGGATGATTTCGTTGGCTTCGTCCGGCGTCTCGGCCCAATGGACCTGGATGCCGTTGGCGGTGAGCCTGGCTTCGAGCCGTTCGAGCAGGTCCGGCAGCCTGGCCAGGTTGTACTGGCGGATGCTTTCGCCCAGCGTGCGCAGGCTTTCCAGTTCCTCGGCGTCGGGGAACTGGGCGGCGCGCTTGCTCATCAGGAAATCCATGGCGCCGCGGAAACTCTGGCGCAGGAAAGGATTGTCGACGACATCCTTGGCCCGGGCGCGGAAGCCGGCCGAGGGCATGAAATGCAGCGTGTGCGGGGTTTGCGGGGCGTTCATTGTTCGTCTCCGATCAGCAGTACGACCAGCTCCTTCGGGCCGTGCGCGCCGTAGGCCAGAGTCTGCTGGATGTCGGCCGTCTTCGACGGGCCCGAAATGAGCAGGGCGTTGGTCGGCAGGCCATCCTTCCAGCCTTCCGCCTGCATCGCCTCGTAAAAGGTGTTGTGGATGCTGGCGGCGTCGAGCAGCACGATGTGCAGCGGCGGCACCAGCGACATCAGGCGCGGCTCGTCGGCGTCCGGCCACAGGATCAGCGTGCCGGTCTCGGCGATGGCGGCGCGGGCGCGCGTGAAGGCAGCCGGGATGTCGTTGAAGAGGGCCGGCTTCCAGCTTTCGATGGCGGTGTCGTAGGCCGGGCAGGCGATGTCCAGGCCAGGCAGCTCGGCCGCGACGCGGGCGCCGTGGGCGGTGCCCGGGGCGATCAGCAGCTTGCCGATCTGCTTGGCGCTGAGCACTTCGTAGAGCTTTTGCAGCCAGCCGCCGCGCGACACGGCATAGACCTCGGCGTGGGCCAGTTCGATGAAATGGCGAAAGCGTTTGGCCTTGTCGGCGCCATTTTCGGCAATCCGGTGCGTGGCGTACCAGGCGGCGACGTCGGGCGGGTTGCCGACGGTCGACGGCGAATTTGCCCTCAATTTGGCAAGAATGCGGTCACGGGCGCTCATTTGCTGGTCCTCCGGAGCAGGAAGCTGGCGATGTGCTCGCCGGGCAGGCTGGGTTTCGCGCGGCCTTCCTGCCGGTCCTTCCAGGCGGCGTGGCCGAGGATGTTCATCAGGCAGCCGCAATCGGCGCTGACCACGCGCTCGGCGCCGGTCGCCTTGAGCGCCTTGACCTTGTCCTCGACCATGGCGCCGGAGATTTCCGGCTGCTTGACCGAGAAGGTGCCGCCGAAGCCGCAGCATTCCGATTCGTGGTCCTGCTGGGCGACGGTGACTTTGTGCAGGTCGCCGAGCAGCTTGCGGCCGGTCAGGTGCACGCCCATTTCGCGACGGGCCGAGCACGAGGTGTGCAGTACGACGGTACAGGCGTCGCCGTGGTCTTCCGGGTGCCAGCCGAGGACGTTGACCAGGAAGTCGGTGAATTCGTAAATGCGGGCCGAAAGCTTCTCGGCCTGGGCCTTGCGGATCGGGTCGGCTGCGAACAGCGTCGGGTAGTGGTGCTTCATCATGCCGGCGCAGGAGCCGGACGGCACGACCACCGGCCATTCGTTGGGAAACAGCGTCAATTGATGCGCCGCCACCTTGCGCGCTTCATCGGGAAAACCGCTGGTGTAGGCCGGTTGACCGCAGCAGGTCTGCTCCTCGGGAAAGTGCACGCGGATGCCCTGGCTTTCGAGCAGGGTGATGGCATCCATCCCGGCGCCGGGAAAGAACTGGTCGACGACGCAGGTGGCGAAGAAATAAACGTCGCTTGGCCGCGCCGGCGGGGATTGCGCTGGTTTCATCTTGTCTCCGGTGTGAATTATTTAACGGTCAAATGGTAAGACCATTTAGTCATGAAATGAAAATTTACGTGAATACCGTGACTTAGTCAATCGGCCGAGGGAAATCCCTAGGCTTGCGCTTTATCCGATGACTGGCTAGAATTTGCTGGTCTTACCAATCAATGTGGTCTTACCAATGCCAAACAAGGTGCAGGTTCCGCGCATTTCGGATGCCGTCGCTTCGACGCTGGAGCGCCGTATCCTCGAAGGCTCGCTGAAGCCGGGCGACCGCCTGCCGGCCGAGCGCGAACTGGCGCTCGAACTCGGCGTGTCCCGCCCCAGCCTGCGCGAAGCCATCCAGAAGCTGGCCTCCAAGGGCCTGGTGCAGAGCCGCCAGGGCGGTGGCACCTTTGTTACCGCGGCGCTCGAATCCACCTTTTTCGACCCCTGGCAGGACATGATGGGTTCCTACCCCAACCTGCGCGAGGACATGCTGGAGTTTCGCCGCATGCTCGAAGGGCAGGCTGCCGAATGGGCGGCCGAGCGCGCCACCGATGCCGACCTGCAGCGCCTCGACCAGAGTTTCCAGGTCCTCCAGGCGGCTTTCGACAGCGACGACACTGAACAGCGTTCCGAAGCCGACATCGCCTTTCACCAGGCGGTCGGCGACGCCGCCCACAACGCGCTGCTCGGCCACCTGTCGGCCGCCCTGCTGCGCCTGATGCACGACAACATCCGCCTCAACCTCGGCGAGCTGAAAAGCGTGCCGGCCGCCAGCCGCCTGCTGATGAGCCAGCACGCCGCCATCCACGCCGCCGTTCGCGACCGCAAGCCGCAGGCGGCGCGCTCGGCAGCCGAGACGCATATCGATTTCGTCCGCGAGACGCTGGCCCAGACGCTGCGCTCGGTGGCCCGGCGGGAAACGGCCGAGCGCCGGCTGCACACCGATTTCCACACTTCCTGATTTTCAATCTTCAACTTTTGCCCCCGGAAAGGACCTTTATGGAAGCCCTTGTCATTCCCTTTGAAAAACTGCGCATGACCGACGTCGAACAAGTCGGCGGCAAGAACTCGTCGCTTGGCGAAATGATCAGCCAGCTGGCCGACACCGGCGTTCGCGTGCCCGGCGGCTTCGCTACCACGGCGCATGCCTACCGCGTCTTCCTGGCCCAGTCCGGCCTCGATGCCAAGATCAATGCCGCCCTCGACGCGCTCGATGTCGATGACGTCAACGCCCTGGTCAAGACCGGCGCCGAGATTCGCCAGTGGGTGCTCGACACGCCGTTCCCGATGGATCTGACCATTGCCATCACCGAGCAGTACCAGCGCCTGGTCGCCGACTCCACCGCCGACATGTCCTTCGCCGTGCGTTCCTCGGCCACCGCCGAAGACCTGCCTGACGCTTCCTTCGCCGGCCAGCAGGAAACCTTCCTGAACATCGTCGGCCTGGAAAACATCATGCACGCGATCAAGGAAGTGTTTGCTTCCCTGTACAACGACCGCGCCATCTCCTACCGCGTGCACAAGGGCTTCCTGCACGCCGACGTCGCGCTGTCCGCAGGTATCCAGCGCATGGTCCGCTCCGACAAGGGCGCCGCTGGCGTGATGTTCACGCTCGATACCGAATCCGGTTTCCGCGATGCCGTCTTCGTCACCTCCAGCTACGGCCTCGGTGAGACGGTGGTGCAGGGCGCCGTCAATCCGGACGAGTTCTACGTGCACAAGCCGATGCTGGCTGCCGGCAAGAAGGCCGTCGTCCGCCGCAACCTCGGTTCCAAGATGATCAAGATGACCTTCGCCGCCGAAAAGGTCGCCGGCAAGTCCACGATCACCGAGGACGTCGAGGAGGCCCAGCGCCACCAGTTCTCGATCAACGACGAGGAAGTCCTCGAACTGGCCCGCTACGCGATGATCATCGAAAAGCACTACGGTCGTCCGATGGACATCGAGTGGGGCAAGGACGGTGTCGACGGCAAGCTGTACATCCTCCAGGCCCGTCCGGAAACCGTGCAGTCGCAGGCCGCCGCCGGCAAGCAGGAAAAGTTCAAGCTGAAGTCCTTCTCCAAGGTGCTCGCCTCCGGCCGCGCCATCGGCCAGAAGATCGGCGTCGGCCCGGTGCGCGTCGTCAAGGACCCGCGCGAAATGGACCAGGTCAAGCCGGGTGACGTCCTGGTCGCCGACATGACCGACCCGAACTGGGAACCGGTGATGAAGCGCGCTTCCGCCATCGTCACCAACCGTGGCGGCCGTACCTGCCACGCCGCCATCATCGCCCGCGAACTGGGCATCCCGGCCATCGTCGGCTGCGGCGACGCGACCGAAACGTTGACCGAAGGCGACATCGTTACGGTTTCCTGCACGGAAGGCGACACCGGCCACGTCTATCGCGGCAAGCTCGATTTCGAAATCACCACCCGCGACATCTCGGCCATGCCGGACGTTCCGGTCAAGGTCATGATGAACGTCGGCAACCCGGAACTGGCCTTCGAATTCGCTCAGTTGCCGAACGCCGGCGTCGGCCTGGCCCGCGTCGAGTTCATCATCAACAACGTCATCGGCATCCACCCCAAGGCCATCCTCGACGTCGAGCGCCTGCCGGCCTCCAAGCGCGATGAAATCAAGCGCCGCGCCCGCGGCTACGCTTCGCCGCGCGACTTCTTCATCGAGAAGCTGGTCGAGGGCGTCGCCACCATCGCTGCCGCCTTCTGGCCGAACCCGGCCATCGTCCGCCTCTCCGATTTCAAGTCCAACGAGTATCGCAAGCTGCTCGGCGGCGAACTCTACGAGCCGGAAGAAGAAAACCCGATGCTCGGCTTCCGCGGCGCCTCGCGCTACATCGCGCATACTTTCGAAGACTGCTTCGAAATGGAATGCATCGCCATGAAGCGCGTCCGCGAAGAGATGGGCTTGACCAACGTCCAGCTGATGGTGCCCTTCGTCCGTACCGTCGGCGAAGGCCAGGCCGTCGTCGAACTGCTGGCCGAGCACGGCCTGAAGCAGGGCGAGAACGACCTGAAGCTGATCATGATGTGCGAAATCCCGTCCAACGCGCTGCTCGCCGACGATTTCCTGAAGATCTTCGACGGTTTCTCGATCGGCTCCAACGACCTGACCCAGCTCACCCTCGGCCTCGACCGCGACTCCGGCCTGGTCGCCAACCTGTTCGACGAACGCGATCCCGCGGTCAAGATGCTGCTCGCCATGGCGATCTCCGCCGCCAACAAGGCCGGCAAGTACATCGGCATCTGCGGCCAGGGCCCGTCCGACCACCCGGATCTGGCCGAATGGCTGATGGATCAGGGCATCAGCAGCATCTCGCTGAACCCGGATACCGTGGTCGATACCTGGACGCGCCTGGCGACGCACAAGAAGGACTGATCAAGGGAATTTCCGGTTGGCTGCGGTCAACCGGAAATTTCGCCCTGACCGGTCCTGAAATAGGTTGACACCTATTTTGACGGATTGACCAGTTCAATTGCTGGCCGACAAAGACACCCGATGAACCTCATCGGGCGTTTTCAATTGTAGCGACAGATGCGGTCGCTCCGTG
>SSXW01000069.1 GCA_009469585.1 Dechloromonas sp. Dech2017 | reverse complement strand
GCAACCGATATGCTTGCCCTCAATGTAGGCGTAAGCGTTGCTTTGCAAGATATATTGACGAGGAAGGACAGATTGTATTTCCTGACAATGTGGGGCGTTGTGACCATGAACAGAGTTGTGGCTACCATTATTCTCCATCTGATTATTTCAAGGACAATCCCGATGCCAACTGCAATGATGATTGGAGATATAAAACACCAATCAAAGAGTGTAGGAAAGAGAAACCTCTTCCAACTTTCATTGAGAATAAGTTGATGGAGCAAACACTGCATGGCTATTCTGTCAATCCTTTGTACCGATACATTTCAATGGTCTTTGACAAGGAGGAGACAGAACGGCTGTTTGCCTTGTACAAGGTCGGCACTTCAAAGAAATGGGGCGGTTCAACTATCTTTTGGCAGATAGATGTCAATGGGAATGTGCGCACTGGCAAGATAATGAAGTATGATGACAAGACAGGACACCGCATCAAGGAACCCCACAGCCTGGTGACTTGGGTACACTCGGAACTGAAACTGCCAGACTTTACACTTCGGCAGTGCTTCTTTGGCGAACATCTGTTGACAGATAAAACCACGACCAAGACTGTAGCCATCGTGGAGAGCGAAAAGACAGCCATCATTGCCACCCACTTCATGTCTGATTTCGTATGGTTGGCTACTGGAGGCATGAACGGATGTTTCAATAAAGATGCAGTCGAAGTCCTAAGCGGTCGGGAGGTTGTTTTGGTTCCAGACCTTGGGGCAACGGATAAGTGGAAAAGCAAACTTCCTTTGCTGCAATCAATATGCAAACAAGTTCTTGTCAGCAATATCTTGGAAGACAATGCCACCGATGAACAAAAGGCCAATGGTCTTGACATTGCCGACTTCCTACTGATGACGGAAACACCGCAGATGGCGCTACAAAGGCTGATAAAGCAACATCCGCCACTCCAACATCTGATAGACAGTCTTGGGTTGGTGTTGGTGGAAGAGTCATAGCAGAGTGGGTAAGGATCTGCGAGCACGCTTGCGTGACGGACTTTCACAAAAGTCCTAAACATAATAGGGACTTTTAGATTCACCTGCTGACGCTGTTCACTTAAAAAGTCCTTCTATTATGCTCAAGCTCCGCCCGAGACCTGTCACCAGTCATACTATAACAATGTTACAAACTCAAACAAGATTCTTATGGAAAGAAACATACCACGTGCCGCCATCCATGTAGGCACAGACAAGAAATCGTTCTCGTCCCAAGTGGGCAACGAGGCGGAACGCAGAGGTTGGGACGAGAAGCGTTACCAACTAAAAAACGCAGACATAGACAAGAACAACCATTATAACTACTCACGCAAGAGACTCAACTTTGAGATAGTCAAGGGTGGAAAGATTGTGCCTCTTGGTTCCCAGTCTGTGCCGTTGCATGAACGCTTGCAGCACAGACTTGATGAACTTGGCTTCAAGCCATATATGGATGCCAAGCGTCCCGACCAAGTTTCAAGGAACAGTCCGAACTGCACTGTCGGCATCATCTTCAGTGGTGACCATGATGTGCTTAACAGGCTTGCCTTTGGTGAAAAGAAACTCAACACGTCAGATCCAAATGCTGACCACAGCAAGGTGACATTACAAAAAGGCATCTATGACTGGGCATTGGACACCTACCGCTTTGCATGTGAGAAATGGGGAGAAGAGAATGTCATCAGCTTTGATGTGCATTGTGATGAGACAAGCATCCATGCCCATGTGCAGACCGTGCCTGTTGAACAAGTAAAACAACGTGGGCGCGTCGGAAGCAAGTATATTCACAAGGATAATCCAGAAAATGTTCTTACAACCAAAGAATCGAGAGCACTTCCAAAAGAAGAACGTGACAACTACACAAAATCGGAAGCGGCAAAGGGTGTTGTTGAAAGGGTCTCTTATGCCAAAGTGTGGGGAGAGCGAGCAAAGGACAAATCCCAATACCTTTCCCAACTTCATACCGACTATTACAACAAAGTTGGGCATAAGTATGGTTTGGCAAGAGGCTTCTCCTATGATGAACTTTCAGAGGAAGAGAAGCGAGGACGCAAGCATAAGAACAAGGTGGTGCTTGAAGCTGAACGTCAGGCGAAAGTCGCTCTTGACAAAGTGGAGAAGTATGCTGTACTTGCCCTGATCGACAAGAAGGAGCTGACCATTCCTTTTCTCAACATCAAGGCTCCAGTTCAA
>SSXW01000068.1 GCA_009469585.1 Dechloromonas sp. Dech2017 | reverse complement strand
GAATTGTTCGTCTCTTACTTCACTTGATGTTTCAAAACTAAACACCGATAAAGTGACGACAATGAAATGGATGTTCTATGGTTGCTCTAATCTCGAATCTCTTGATTTATCGAAACTTAACCCAACTTTTACCATTTGAACTTTTTTCAAAAAAGTTTTGTCTGAAAATAAGCGAGTTAGGTCTTGAAATAGTGTAAAAGTGCAATGTAGAACACAGCGAAGTGAAATTATTGTTGTACCTTTGCACGCATGAACTTCACTTCACAGATACGCCATAACCCGGAGACAGGGAAGGACGAGAAGTACTACCGTCTGAAAGAGTCTTACCGCAACGCCAGCGGTAATGCCTGTACGCGTATCCTGCTGAACGTCGGCTTCATCCACGGTCTCAAGCCCGAGGAGATACGCGACATATCCAAGGGACTGACCTACAAGTACGAGCATCAGGGCGAGCAGGAACTATGGGAAGATCAGATGGCAGTCTATAGCGATATCGTACGTGAGAAGATAGAGGAGTACTGGGCTATGATGGTAGAGCAGAAGAGCCTTGACATCATTCCCAACGCCATCAGGGAGAGTCAGGCAAAGGCCCGCCGCCGCATAGACGTTGACACGCTGGAGCATACCGATGCCCGCGAAATCGGTGCGGAATGGCTCTGCCTGCAGGCCGTTCGCCAACTGAGGATCGAAGGTTTCCTCCGCTCTCTCGGCTGGACGGAGGAAGATGTGAAGATAGCGATAGCACATCTCATCACACGCACCATATACACGCCATCGGAACTGAAGTCCATGCGCATCATGCAGGAGAACAGTGGAATATGCGAACTAATGGGAATCCCGGAGGACAGTCTGACGCTGAGGAAGATCTACAGCGTTGCAGACAGATTCCTTGAGGAGAAGACAAGGATAGAGAAGTATCTCTGCCATACTACCGATGACCTGTTCAAGCCCACGAACCGCATCATGCTCTTCGACCTTACCAACTTCTATTTCGAAGGTCGCAAGGAGAACAGCAAGAAAGCCCAGTTCGGACGCTCAAAGGAAAAGCGCACCGACTGCAAGCTGCTCGTTCTGGCGCTTGCCATCAACACGGACGGCTTCATCCGCTACAGTGACATACTTGAAGGCAATACGGCAGACCCGAAGTCCCTGCCCGACATGGTTGACAAGCTCATAGCACAGAATCCCGTGGGAGCCACTCCCGAGGAGAAAGTGCTTGTCGTCATCGATGCCGGCATATCCTCGCAGGAGAACCTTGACCTGATAAAGGCGAAAGGCTACAACTACCTATGCGTTTCGCGCAAGGCACTCACCGACTACGAGGTGAAGCCTGATGCAAGAACCGTCATCGTCAAGGACTGCAAGGAGCAGCCCATCAAGCTTCAGGAGGTACATACCGAGGGCGAGGATTACTTCCTGAAAATCGACTCTCCTGCCAAGGCACTGAAGGAAGAGAGCATGAACCGCAACTTTCGCCGCCACTTCGAGGACGGACTGACAGCCATATCCTCTTCACTCACAAAGAAGAGCGGCACGAAGAAATACGAGGCTGTGCTCAAGCGCATAGGCAAGCTTGAAGGCAGATTCCCGTCCATTGCGCGCTATTATACTATAGATGTGGAGAAGGATGACAGGTCCGGCAATGCCACATCCGTGAGATGGAAGCTGCAGATGCCAGAGAAGCAGGTATATGGAACATACTTCCTACGTACCAATGTCCCGAATCTGGACGAGAAGACCACATGGGACTACTACAATCTCATCCGTGAGATTGAGTGCTCCAACCGGCAGTTGAAGACCGATCTCAACCTCAGACCGATATACCACAGGCGTGATGAGCGCTCCGATGGGCATCTCTTCCTCGGACTTCTCTCATACTGGATAGTCAACGTCATACGCCATCAGATGAAGAAGGTCAATGAGAAAAGGAAAATGGCAGATCCAAATCCAAAAGCCGAATATCCGACTCCGTACTGGACGGAGATAGTGAGAATAATGAGTACGCAGAAGGCCGTGACCTCAGAAGCGACAAACACGCTCGGAGAGAAGGTGGAGATGCGAATATGCAGCACTCCGACCACCAAGGCCGCAGACATCTACTCCATGTTGAACTACAAACCAATGCCGTTTAGAAAAATCAAAATTTGTAGAACACAGTAAAGCAAATCAAAAATACAAATCGCTGATTAGCAAGAAAAACGAGAATAAAACGTAAAAGTTGGGTTAAGGCTCCGATGACAGGGGAGCCATCTT
>SSXW01000067.1 GCA_009469585.1 Dechloromonas sp. Dech2017 | reverse complement strand
TTATTTCAAGGACATCCTGTCTCGCTTGCCGACTCAGCCGAATAGTCGCATTGGCGAATTGCTACCGCATCGCTGGCAGCCAAACCTCTCAAACTGAAAAATCAATACGGGTTCGCCGGGGGCTTACGCTTGGGAAAGCCGACACTCAACTTTTGCATTCACATGCGGGGCCTGCCTCAGCTGGCTGACGGCCGGCAGGAGCGGGATGTTAGACCGAAGTATTGGCATAGATGACTACTGCTACAACAACTGGAAGACCGAGCTACAAAGGACGTGCCTGATGGCGCTTGCCGTTCAAGCGATACAATGTGCTCGCCGAGAATGTCGGTTCGCTTGGCCATAAGCAGCCGATAACCTGCGAATACTCGAACGGACAAACGCCAAGAAGCCCAAGGGCGGCGACAGACGATAGAGCCATGCCGGCGAGGAAAAAGAGCCAGACAATATCTCGATTGGAAGTAGAGCTCGGAACAAGAAGACAGCCCAGCAGATAAGCGCGGACAGCAAGAGAACAACGCCTTGCGGAGTGTTGAGCCAGTGACCCCACTGAAGCCATGATCTATAGCGTGCGAGAACCATCGAGCGGAAAACACTTACGTTTGAGTTAGATCGCATTGCCTCGAAACTGAGCATCCAAGGCCAAGCGCAAGTGCTTGGATAGAGCGATGGCAAGATCACGCGCATTGCGTTGTGAGGAGTCCCCAAGCGAGCAGATTGCGGCAAGCTTCTTTTGAAGAAATGTTGGAAGCACCGTCGGTTTTGTTTGATCGATTATGGCGACTACTACTCTCGTGCGACGCTCCTCGACTTCCTTCTGATGTTTCGTACTCCATTCCTCCTCTACCCATCCCGACTTGAGACTAGACTCGGATGCAAATAGGAGCACAAGGTCTGAGACCTCCACACCGTGTTCTACTTCGGCGTGAATGTTATCGCCTGCCAGAATCATTCTGGCATCAAGCCAAAGATTCGCTGGAAAGATTAAATTCAGTTCATCCTGAAGCATTGCCAAGAACGGCTCAAGTAGAGGCTTATCGATGGAACTATGCGAGATGAAGACGGTTGGTATCCCGGTATGCGCCCGCCGGGACTCCCACGGATAGCCCGGCCCAATGACATTGAACCGATTTAGGCTAAGAGATATGTGCTTGACAAGGTGGCTAACCAGCCCTGGATGTACGACGTATATGGCATTCTCTTTGAGAATTTCTTGTTGGACCCAGTCGAATTCATATGGCTTGCGAAAGTATTGAAAATAGCCGTCAGATGCAGCATCAAACCGGACTTCCCCAACTAGCCCAGAATTGAATAGTTCGCAGAACGGATGCCCTTCTTCTGGATTGATTCCGACAGCGTGGCAGAAACGCTTGTTAATGCTCTTTAGCGACTCGGCAGTGAGAACATTGGCAGGGATGAGCTTCAATAGTTCTCTGAGGCGAGATTGACTATTGAGCGTCTTCATGAACATCTGCTTCTGACTCTGGAGATAGTCAGAAACAATGTTTTCGGCCGAAATTTCATCAATCACATCTCGAATTAACCTCTTGCGATCATCATCGCTTGAATCGTGAAGTTCTGCTTCGTCTAGAGCCTTTGCAAACTGCATCAAAGAGCGAGGCGATCCAGATGAATGCCTATAGATGTAACGAAAACAGTCTTCGTCGATATCGCAATACGTATTCGTGATCTTGTTGGCACCGAGAAATTCTTCTATGCTTTTCTTCCCTGTATATCGGTATATCGCGTCAGAAATTAATTTCTTAAGATCGGCTTCTGTTGGCTCAAGTATGAGACTTTTCCCTCTTATTACTTGCCGATCCGCATCAATAAATCCGGACCACGCCTCTTGCCGGATCGTCGCGAAAACCTTGATGTGATGATTCTTTGTGAACAGAGTATGGGCAGCCTTAATTAGTCCGAGTTGTCCGTTTCTCCAAGCCTCAAGGTTTCCGGGAAAAGCCTCTTGAAGAGATTGATCAAATGCATCAATGAAAATGTGTATCCCGCTGACAATATATTTTTCTGATAGATCATCAATGACGTACATCGTCTTTCGAAGTTTTTGGAGTTCGCTCTCCGAATATCCATCGACAAGCTTTGAAAGATAATAGGACGGGATGTGCGCAGCCATCGACGTGGGGTAATCCCCCCGGAAATTAGCGGCGGTTAAAAGTAGAATTTTCTCCAAAGCAGCCCGAGGAACTTTTACATGAAGACGTCACGCTTTTCCGATAGCCAGATCATTGCCGTACTCAAGCAAGCCGAG
>SSXW01000066.1 GCA_009469585.1 Dechloromonas sp. Dech2017 | reverse complement strand
AGGCAAGAAAACAGACGGAGGAGTTAATGAAATACCCAAATCTTTGATTTGCGGAAAGCTGTCGTTCAGTCCTCTGCCTGTTAGCATGGCGGTACTTGACCATTCGCCCGGGCAGTAACTTTGCAAAGAAAAATGGGCATCGGCAAGTGGAATAGACACTACAAAACAGGAAAATCATTGATTTTTAGTGCATTTTTCTTTATTTCTTTCTTTGATTTAGGATAAAATATATAACTTTGCCTCCGAAAAAGTGTCACAAGTGACAGTTTTTCGTAAAATATGATAGTAAACAGATATAGATACATAGAACAGTTGAGCCGTTCAAAGAACAACGGGCTCATAAAGATAATCACAGGATTGCGACGTTCAGGCAAGTCGTTCCTTCTGAAGAAACTCTTTCATCAGCATCTATTGGATGAGGGCGTGAGAGAAGACCATATTCTCGTCATCGACATGGAGAGTAGGAAGAACAGAGAGTTCAAGAACCCGGACTACCTGTTGGACTGGGTGGAAAAGATGATGATTGACTATGAGACTTATTATATCATCATCGACGAGGTGCAGGAGGTGGAAGACTTTGTAGAGGTGCTCTCTTCCTTGTCAGTTACCGAAGGGGCGGATGTGTATGTCACAGGCTCCAACTCGCGTTTCCTGTCCTCTGACCTGGTGACGGAATTCCGAGGCAGAGGTGACGAGATACATGTGTGGCCACTATCCTTCAAGGAGTTCATGACGGTGTATGATGGTTCGAAAGAAGACGGTTGGGCTGAATACAGACTGTACGGAGGTTTGCCGCAACTACTTACACAGGTTGGGGATGAGAAGAAGGCTGATTTCCTGCGTCGCCTTTATCGCACGGTATATCTACGTGACATCTACGAGCGGAACAACATAGAACTGAGACCTGAATTTGAAGAATTGTCGAAGACCGTAGCATCCAGTATAGGAGCACCTGTCAATGCACTGAATATAGCCAATACGTTCAAGTCCGTAAGCAATGTGCAGAGCATAACCGACAAGACAGTGTCGGCTTATCTGGAATATATGCAGGATGCTTTCCTTATCGAAAAATCCGAAAGGTTCGACATCAAAGGACGGAAATACATAGGTTCGTTGTCCAAGTATTATTATCAGGACGTAGGTCTGAGGAATGCTATTCTGTCGTTCCGTCAGAGCGAGCCGACACATATCATGGAGAACGTCATCTACAATGAGATGCGTATGCGAGGATGGCTCGTGGATGTGGGTAACGTCTATCATCGAGTGAGGAATACGGAAGGAAAGCAGCAGAGGGTGACATTGGAAGTGGATTTTGTCTGCAACAAAGGGAGCGAGCGGATCTACATCCAGTCGGCGTGGCGTATGCCCGATGCAGAAAAGATGGAACAGGAGAAACGGTCGTTGCGTCTTGTAGATGACTCTTTCCGCAAACTGCTGATCGTGGGAGAACATACCAAGCAGTGGAGCGACGAAAACGGCATACAGATAATGAGTATATATGACTTCCTGCTTGACTGGTCAAGTACTGAGAAACACGGATAAAAAAAAGATATGCGCATAGAATATGCGTTAATACATATATGATTAAGGGAGGGCCTATCCATCACGGACAAGCCCTCCCTTTCTAAAATTTATCAATGAAAAAAAAGTTTTAGTGCTCTTGTTCGGAGCTGTATGTCTGGCTATAGATACAGCAGGATTCTGGTATGGCGGTTCGCCTCATTGGGCGAGTAATCGTCAATGCCGCCATCGAAAATCTGAGAGATGGTGCCATTTTCCATACCACGTTTCATCAGTTCCTCTGCAATGAATCTGGCACGGGAACGGCTGAGGTTATCATTGATGGCTTCACTGCCTGTGGCACTGTCGGCAGCGCCGATGACCTTAACTTTCAAGCCATATTTCTTGGCGATGCGTGCTACTTCGTCGAGATTGACGAGCTGTGACCTGTTGAGCAACCTGTCAGTGCCAAGTTCAAAGAAGAAATAGATGGGCGCACCTATGCAAGCCTTTCCTGAGTGGATGAGCGATAGGTAATCGTCTTCCGGCTCACCTTCAGCATTGCCATATTCTTCTGTACAAGAGGCGGACTCCATGACCTTTGTCTTTTGACCATTACCATACTTGTCTCTCATTCTTGCACGCAGCGAGTTGAGACCGCTGTAGTCGTTTCGAGGATAGCCATTTGTGACGGAAGAAGCGGCATCGTCAGAAAAGAGGTGGCCGTACTTGTCCAGAAGTCCCTCGATGGCAAGAATCTTGCGCAGCTGCTCCAGAGTCTGACAATCTCGATCGTGCTGGGCGTGATAGCGGCTGTTGCTGTCAGAAAGGGATGAGGCGTATGCCGAAAGCCATTCGTTCTGTGCGATGTACGGGCGAGCGTCTATCACT
>SSXW01000065.1 GCA_009469585.1 Dechloromonas sp. Dech2017 | reverse complement strand
GTAAGCCCCCGGCGAACCCGTATTGATTTTTCAGTTTGAGAGGTTTGGCTGCCAGCGATGCGGTAGCAATTCGCCAATGCGACTATTCGGCTGAGTCGGCAAGCGAGACAGGATGTCCTTGAAATAAAGGAACGGATCGTGGCCATTGAGTTTGGCCGATTGGATCAGACTCATGATGGCGGCGGCCCGTTTGCCGGCGCGCAAGCTGCCGGCAAATAGCCAGTTCTTCCGGCCCGTGGCGATGGGCCGGATGCGGTTCTCAATCCAGTTGTTGTCGATCGGCACCTGACCGTCATCCAGATAATGGACGAGCGCCTTCCAGCGTTTGAGACTGTAATCAATCGCTTTGGCGGTACTGGAACCGTTCGGGACCTGTGCTCGGTGCCGGGTCAGCCATTTATGAAATTCATCGAGAATGGGTTTGGCTTGTTCCTGCCGTATTCGTCGCCGCTCATCTGGATCAAACTCGGCGACTTCCCGCTCGACGTGGTAGAGCTTCTGAATGGTGGTCAGCGCCTGTTGGGCAATCTGGCTCTGGTTATTGGCGTGCAGATCGAAGAATTTCCGGCGCGCATGCGCCATGCAACCGGCTTCGGTGACACCGTCTGCGATCAGCGCCTTGTAGCCTGCGTAGTCGTCGCACACCAAGGTGCCACGCCAGGGGCCAAGGAATTCCCGGGCATGCTTGCCTGCCCGACTCTCGGCAAAGTCATAGACCACCGCCTTGATCGGCTCGAAGGCACCGATACTGTAGGACCACAGGTAAGCTCGATGCGTCTTGCCGGCGCCCGGATCGAGCATGGCGACCGGTGTTTCGTCGGCATGGAGTACCGGATAGGTCAGCATTTCAGCCTTCAGGGCATCGACCAGCGGTTGCAGCGTGACGCCCATCCGGCCCACCCATTCGGCCAGGGTCGATTGCGGAATCGGCAAACCGGCCCGGCCAAAGATGCCTTCCTGCCGATACAGCGGGAGATGATCAAGATATTTCGCAATCAACACATGGGCAAGCAGACCGGTGGTCGGGATGCCCTTGTCGATCACATGTCCTGGAACGGGGGCTTGAATCAGCGTTTCACACTGGGAGCACGCCCACTTGCCACGGATATGGCGTTCGACCGTGAAGGTGCCCGGCGTGTAGTCCAGTTTCTCGGCGACATCTTCACCGATGCGCTTCAATTGGCAGCCACAGGCGCAGGTCGTTGATTCCGGTTCGTGATGAATCTCGGTACGCGGCAGTTCCGGCGGCAGCGGTTTGCGTGTGGCCTGACCTTTGGGTTTCGGCTCTGAAACCTGTTCGAGTTCTTCGGTGATCGCTGCCATATCTGCCGAGAGCGTTTCCTCGAACAGTTGCCCCTGTTCAACCGGCAGGCGTTCTGCCTTGACGCCGAAGTAATGGCGTTTGTAATACGCCACTTCATGGGTCAGCTTGTCGATCTTCACCTGCCGCCAGTTGAGTTCCCGGTCATTGCGCGTGATGACTTCCGCTTGATGGCACACCAGTTCGCGCAGTTCGTCCGCAGTGAGTTGATCGAGGTTGGCAGGCAATGTCATGGCCGACAGGATGCCAAGCCATCCACGTCGCGGCTATCGTGGACTTCCCCAATGGTGGACCGTCATAAAACCCGGATCACGCCACCATCGGCCAGCCTCTCCCAGGGCAAGCCGAGAATCAGCGCATCGAATTGGCTGCGGGTGAGCGTTACGCTGCCATCGCCTGGGCGAAGTTGAAACCGACCTTGGTTCAAGCGACGATTGGCCAGCCAGATGCCGTAACCGTCATGCACCAGCACCTTCAGGCGGTTGCCGCGTTGGTTGGCAAAGAGATAGGCATGGTGCGGTTTCGCTTCACCAAAGATCCTGACGACCTGCGCCAGGATTGTTTCCGTTCCGGCCCGCATATCGAGTGGCCGAGTCGACAGCCATAAGGTATCGACCCGGATCATCGCAGCCAGTCGCGCAACCAGGCCGCGCAATCACCTGATGCCTGCCCCGGCCATTCAACTTTGATCGCAGTGTTGCCACGGCGGATTTCGATCCGGATGTCGCACGGTGCCGATTCGGCCGGCGCTAACGGCAGCTGTACGAACGCTGGCGCCATCCCCGGTGCGGCTTCAATGACGGGCGCCGGCACGCGCCGCGTCGGCGGTTCGATACCGCGCTCACGCATCCACCGCCGGACTTGATTCGCGTTGACCCCGTTGGCCATTGCAATGCCAGCGACCGAGGCGCCTTGCTCGCAACAGGCCTCAATCACCGCTTGCTTGAATTCTTCCGGGTGATACCGCCGGTGCCGGCTTGGCTTATGGATTTCCATCGAGAGTGTCCACCATCTTTTTAAAGGGGACACGATCTTCGCGGTCTAACGCATCAATTTACAGATGGGTTCGCCGGACGCTTAC
>SSXW01000064.1 GCA_009469585.1 Dechloromonas sp. Dech2017 | reverse complement strand
CCCATGGTCGCAAGGGTGCAATCATAGCAGTAGTCAAGGGAACGAATCCTGCTGACGTACTGAAGGTTCTCATGCAACTACCTGCAGATAAGCGTGAAATGGTTGAGAATATCACGATGGATCTCTCAGATTGCATGCGTGTCATAGCCCGAGAGGCATTCCCTAAAGCCACAGTCATACGTGACTGCTTCCATGTCGTAAAACGCGGTGGAGAGGGCTGCGAAGAGATACGCCTGCGCCTGAAACGAAAAGCCGTAAAGGAGGTGAACAGACAGAAGGCAGAGTTTCGCAAACACCTCGAAAATCTGGCAGCGCAGAGAAAGGCTTACCGCGAGCGAATGAGGAAAAGGCATGGGAAGAACTGGAAGAAGAGCAAGCGCGGAAGAAAGCCTATGAGGCTGAACACTCGCTTTGAACCCAAAAGGCTTGAAAATGGCGAGACTCTTGTAGAGGCACAGACACGATGTCGCAAGCAATTGTCCATGAGCCGAGAGAAGTGGAGCGCAACGCAGAAAAAGCGTGCGAAGATACTTTTCGCACTCTACCCAAAACTTGAAGAAGCATACAATCTGATCAACTCCCTTAGAGCCATATTCAGAAACAAGAAACTCACAAAGGAGACTGCCAAACAGAAATTCAAGGGGTGGTATGAGAAAGTGGCTTCATGCACTCTGCGTGAAATCAAGTCCGTACGCGATACCATCAGATTCTATGAGGATGAAATCCTGAACTACTTTGACGGACGTAAGACTAACGCTTCAGCTGAATCGTTGAACTCAAAGATCAAATGCTTTCGTGCACAGGTAAAAGGAGTCATAGACATACCATTCTTCATGTATCGTTTAGCAACAGTTTTGGGTTAGCATCTGCACGGCCTACTCCACAGGGTTTGTCGGGTGCGCCAAAAATTAAAGGATTTCTCTTTGCCGTACGACACAGAGAAATCCTAATGACCGATTTGGGTTTAACGACAAGCGGATTAGCGCAAGAGCTAATTTGACATTATCGAAGATGATTGCCACAGGCAACTCCGTCATAAATAGAATTTTTAGTAACTTTGCGGATAAAATTGCTACATACAGAATGTTCAACAATCCCAAGGTTACAATGGAATCTATTGTTAGTGCCTATGCGGACGCTTGCAAGGCGCGAATGGCTGAAAGCCATTGCACACATGTACTCTGTCTTCAAGATACATGTGAGATAAATTATAACGGTCACAATCTCCGCATGCATAAAAAGGGGAAAACTCCAGGCTGTGTCTCTAATGGTGAGACAGGCTGTTTCCTCCATCCTACACTTGCGGTTGATCCGGAGACCTTTACTCCTTATGGCTTCACTCATATACATTTGTGGAACCGTGAAGAGGGAAATCCCGGATGCCGTGAGCGCAAATACAAGAAACTGCCGGCGGAGTTGAAAGAATCATACCGTTGGAGCGAATCCATAGACAAGACCGCAGACCTTATAGGAGAAGACGTATTGATAACAATGCTTAGTGACCGCGAGTCAGATGTTTATGAGGTGTTGAAGCGTGGCAAAAACAACGTCAAGCTAATCGTGCGCTCAAACCAAGACCGTCGTATAAAAGGCTCAGAATGTAGGTTGCATGAATTTATGTTGTCTGTTTCACCGTCCGGTCAGTACGAGTTTCACCTTCCTGCCTCACACGGGCGCAAGGCCAGAGCGGCAAAGATGGAAGTGCGTTTCGCGGAAGTTTGTTTGGAGCGTCCAGCAGGCAGTCCGAAATCGGCAGATGCCAATATTGTATACAATTGCATAAAGGTGTCTGAGGCTCAGGGAACCGTACCTGAAGGAGAAGATCCCATAGAATGGGTGCTTCTGACAAATCATGAAGTCTCGAATGTGGAACAGGCTCTACAGTGCGTCTCTTGGTACAGATGCCGCTGGTTTATAGAGGAATTGTTCAGACTGCTGAAGAAGAAAGGATTCATGATAGAGGACATACAGCTTGAGGATACAACGAGTGTAGAGAAGAACATCCTCTTTTCTGCATATGCCGCATTGTATTGCATTTCTCTGAAACACGCTTTTGACCTTGCGGACAAATACCAAGCCGTGCCAGCCTCAATAATGTTTAGTGAAAACGATATTGAGGCGGCAAAACTCTTGTCTACCATGGTGAATGGCAGAACATTGAAGCAGAAGAATCCTTTCAAAGAAGGCTCACTGCCATGGATAGCATGGATTGTTGCAAGACTCGGAGCATGGTCAGGCTACAGCAGCCAATCACGTCCAGGATATACAACTTTCAAAACAGGACTTGACAATTTCTTCTGCAAATGTGAGATGTTGAGAATTGTCAAAGATGTGTATAAAGGGTAGGGTGTTGCCCTGGGCTATGGGCTTCTGCCCCTTCGGGGCGTACTACTACTTTGGCTTATAGCACACGCTCAGTGTGCTTGTCGGTTTTTTAGTCC
>SSXW01000063.1 GCA_009469585.1 Dechloromonas sp. Dech2017 | reverse complement strand
ATTTCTGTTCTGTTACGTTATAGTTCTACATTGGGGATGTCCTCACGTTCCATGCCTATGGATCGTGAGACATTCCTTTTCTTGTATTGTTTAGGGGTAGTGGGGCATTCATCCATGTCCTAGGCGATAGGCTGGCATGGCAGGCACGGGAACATGTGGGGCATGAGACCGTTGCTGTGCCGCCCAGAACCTCGCAGAGGTGAACGGGCATATTGTGTTATGCCCCCACTTAATCAGTTGGGCCGTGGAGCAAGCTCTGCGCGCCCGACCATCCTACTCATGCTGCCCATAAGGAACAACAGTTCCGTCTTCGTCAGCGAAATCAAAGAGGCTCTGAGGCATCTTTACAGCCTTGGAGGGTATAGTTACCTCGGAAGAGGTTATAATAGCCGTCTGAGGCTTTTCTGGTGTCTCCATGATGACAGTGGCCGTATCTGCACCTTGTACGGATTGGACTGGTGGTGATAAAACTGGAGAAGTCTGATTCCTCTCAGCAAGGAGAAGACGGTTGGGATTTGTGAACACCTGTCCCATGGCATGACCATCCTGCACACTCACGACATCTACAATGGAGGTGACGAAATCAGACGAGCGGCTGATAAGTCCGAGCTGTTCCATCTTGTCGAGCAGGTTACGCCCCTGCTTGCGCTTGATACCCCATACTTCTTCAAGGGAAGATACCGAGAGCGAACATTGGCAGGTGCCTGTATCGACACGGATACCTCGCACCATTTGCGACTTGTCACCGATGGTCATAGTGTGGAGGATGTACAGATAGTACATGAGGTTAAGCCGTCCTTTTGTTGTCCCCATAAGGAATGTAATTGCATCCGCTGAAAGATGAAGCGTGATGTCTGTAAAGGGAAATGACTTCTCCAGAAAGGAGTCAATAGGCAGAATTGCTGCCTCGTTGTTGTTGCTTTGCATATTCAGTAAAAAGAAAAATGGAACGGCAGACAGATGTGCCTTGCTTCCAGCGCATGGTGTTCCTGCCATGCCGTCCCGGGTTTGACATTTGGTTAATTGATAAATTCCGTGGGCAATCCACATTTACAAGACTGGTACAGTATCTGCGTACAAAAGGCAGAATGATTGCTGTGCCGTTGGAACTAACTGGCTTAGAGAAGTGGAAAGATGGAACATTTCATTTTGCTGTTCTTTCGTAGTAATACGGCTTTATACCTGATAGGGTGATTAACCTTGCAGCGTTAGGATTATTATTCTTTCGGCATTAAGGTTATTAACCTTTCAACCTTTGAAATCGATAAATGTTGTTGTTCCAAACAGAGGGAAGAAAGGGAAATGTCATCTATGCCAGCCCAATTGTTGCTTGGGCGCATCGTCCTCAGCTATCCTCTTTAATTCCTGTTCCACCTTATGCAATTCATCCTTGCTTAGGAAAGCGATACTCCTGATGGTGAGCTGCTGCGCACAGATTCTTCTCCTGTCAATGATGCTCTCATCCGTTATGGCTTTGTTCGCACCTACCTCCTTCATATAATCATTGACTGCATCACGCATGGAGAATTGCCTTAGCCCAGTCTTTGCCCAGTGGACAGCCAGCTCTACTGCCAGTTTCTGCTTGTCCTCGTATTCTGCCATACTCCAGTCTATTTGGTGGCGAGACGCTGAATGATTCGTTCTGCCTCCTCGGAAATCTCCGCCTCAGAGGACACACGGTTCTTCCGTACCCATGCCAAGAGGTCTGACTTCTCGAAGAAGATCATCTTGCCATTCGGCTTGTAGAACGGGATGGTCTGCTCGTGGGTCATCTTGTAGAGAGAACTGCGGGCAATGCCCATGAACTTGGCAGCCTCTTCCAAGGTCAGCACATCCTTCCCCTGATGGAGAAGCTGCTCCAAGGACTGGACTCGCCCCTGGAGTTCGGCAACCTGCTTGCTGAGGTTTGCCTCCTTGTTACTTTGTACTTGTTGTGTCATACGCAATTATTTTTAGTGAATATATATATGTCTATGTACCTTGATGATGTCTGGAGGTGTATAAGCCACTCCGATAAGGAACAACTGTCCACATCTGCCCAAGAACATCAGTCCGGCAAAAGCAAAGTTACTATGGTTATATCAGCGCAATGCAATCTTATATCGAATAGAAGACTGAATTTAATTGTAATTATCATTTGAGTATGATTATAAGCCAATAATCATACTTAAAAATGCCAAAGAATGATTTTATCTTCGATTTGAAAATATATCAAACATCGCAACTTCGTGCCAGATGACGAGACCGAAATCTGATGAAATCCGAGGACAAAAATTAGAGAGAAAGCAACTCCAAACAAGAGAAAGATGAGAGGACAAACGAAAAAGGAAAACATTCATTTTTTCAATTCCGACCTGCCAATATGCCCTCGCACCACCTTCATTTGATTTTTTTATTGCTATTTTGGTGCAGGTTTGTTGCAGGTGCTGTATATTGGAGTATAATCTGACTGATACAGAATGAGTTAAGTTATAAAAATAACCTACGAAGTAGAGCATGGCTCCGTAGAAATGAACTGTCAAAT
>SSXW01000062.1 GCA_009469585.1 Dechloromonas sp. Dech2017 | reverse complement strand
CACTCCTCTGGCTTGAAGAAACCCTCGACGGTGAGCAACGTGCCCTTGGTGAGCTTGTCGAATGATTCGGTGTGCTCGTTCTTGCGCCATGCCTCCATATTCATGAAAGCCGATACGCGGTTGGTTTCCTCGCCGTTCTTCTCCTGACGGCCTACTGCCAATGAGAAGCGTGCTACGCTGGCGTTTGCGAACTGACGGATTTCTGCATCCTTACCTACGAAACCTGAAACTGTGAAGTTGTTCTCGATCTTTTTCATTTTGAATTGAATTTAAAAGTGAAACTTAATTTTTACATGCATTCAAAAGCAGGGATGTGGCACCATGTGGGAAGCACCATGAAAATCGTTCGCAATACTCTTTTTGTCGTTGGCGGTAAGGGAGAAAAAGGAAGATTACGCACTATTTTATTGGTCACAGCGATAGCGGCCACACAAGAAGGAGGAAGTCCTTCGCAGCATCACGCTACCTTTGCATGGTAAAAATAAGTGGCTTTCAAATAGCTCAATTCAGAAAAAGACGGGGCAAAACAATGGAACAAAGGTTGTAAGCAAGGAGGCAATCCGTATGCAACAGACAGGGGCACTGCTATGGCTGTATGCCTGGAGAAACGAAGCGGGAAATCCGACCTTACAGCTGTATCATCAGAAGAGTGAGGAGCATGAACACTGATGCACGATGAACGACAAGCCTAAGGGTCAGCTTAGCAATAGAGGCATCAAGCCAAAAGAGGACAGACATCAGAGGATTGGCGATAGCACTGTCATCATGCTAAGACCAAGTTCTGTGTCCGACAAGGAAGAGTCGCAAAAGACAGACGAGTAAAACCAAAAGGCGAAATGACCATTCCTATAACAAGGTACAGAGACGCTTAAAACGGCGAAGGGACTTTGGCGACGTATCGCTATACAGGTGTCGAAGCATCGCTTCTATAACAGGACTGGAGCAAGTGAGCAAACCGCACAACTTGCTCCCAAGGTATTTCAGTTACAACAGCCATAACCTCATTGGAGGATTGTCCTAAAAGAGTTTTTGCAGTCAAAGGAAGAAAGAGTCTGCAAGCCACATAGCCAACAGACTCTCTCCTGATTATTCACAGATGACAACATCATCCTTGTACTCCGTCACTTCCTTGCCGTTGATGAGCTGGACAATGACCTCACAACCCAAGTCCTCGACAATCGTTCCCTCTGTCTGACCTCTTCGGGGATAAAGCAAGGTGCAGAAACACCCTACAACGCCGTCCAACTGCTCCATGTCTATCGTTGCCATATCCGTTCCTCCTTGTTAGCCGAATGTGATTGGATTGATGCAGAAATTCGTGTCCTCTGCCTCATACTCGTATTCATTGATGAAGTCAATCATCTTCTGTTCGCTTCTTCCGTCCTGTGAGACACCAGTCTTCTCACACCACAACTTGATAGCATCACCAAAGGTGGAGTAAGCACCCTCACAATCCTCAAAGAGTTCTCCGTATGCAGTGACGTAGCACTCTTCGGGGAAGAAGTCGTTCTCATCGTGCGTATAGAAGATGTCGCAACCTGGCTCAACCTCTCGCCAACTGATTGAAAGTTCATCGCCAAGTGCCTTGTTCACCTCCTCAAAGAACAAGTCGCATGAAGACCAAGCACTTTCGGTGTCAAAGGACAAGAGGGCATAATCGTCTTCCACGTTCTCCTCATACTCTGCCCAATAGATGTGTCCTCTCACCGAGATGCCTTTCTTCTCGTAGTCAATGCCATAGTGTTCTGCCAAGAGATACAGATACACATTATTACTGTTCACCTCCAACTCTTGGAGTGTGTTCCAAAGGTCTGCCACGGCTTTGCGTGAGCCTGTCACCTTGTACTGAGTGTCGCAAATGTTAGCCATAAGATAAAATTTTTATTTTCTTCCCTTATGTAGAACCAACTACCATCGGGATTGATTAAAGAATTATGTTGCCCCAAAAGGTGTTATGGCTCATCAATGCAAGGTTTTGCCGTCAAATACTACCTCTGCCACAATCAGAGCGTGGAGATTTCACGGACAAACCACAGGCACCGACCTTGCAGGATGAACGCCATGACAGGTACCTTTGCAACACAATTCTTATCAAAGCCCGATGGGGTGGTACATGGCAGACTGCATGGTACAGCAGTGTGAAGTGACGTTATAGGTGGAGATAAGGCTATAAGAGGTTTTTGCAGTCAAAGGAGAAAAGAGTCCACAAAGTGCAGTATCTACAGGACAAAAACACTTTAGTTTACCTTGGTTAGCTCTTATATATATGCTAACCTAAAGTAAACTGTATATATGTCCGTCTAAAACCCGAAAACCGTACGGGTCAGCTTACGTCAGAAACAGAAGTATAGAACCATAGAAGTGGTTCAAGAAGTCTTTCTTCCTTTGACTGCAAAATATTATCTTTGCACGAATCATAATTGCCCTGTAGGATTTAATATAATTTAACACTCTTTGTTGAATGCAAGGAAGAACAGCTTCAATATGCTGAATATCAGTAGTATAACATTGTGTTAACCCTTAATCTGTAGAAAAGGATGTTATCATACAAAGTAATGTCCATTTGTACTTTTTCTATATGGTTTTATACTTACATTTGCATATCATTTGTATCT
>SSXW01000061.1 GCA_009469585.1 Dechloromonas sp. Dech2017 | reverse complement strand
TTCATCCTCAAAACGAGTAACCTTGTCAATCAGGCATCGGGTGTTACACTCCTGATGCTTGCCGAAATGCTTGTTCTGAAGGTACCTCTCTGCCCAGATGACAAAGGATTTGCTTACCGCCATGCCACTGCCCATGCAATAGGCATTGGGGTGGTGATAGGCAAATATCAGTCGTCTTAGCCAGTCGGAGTTTGCTCCGATATAGTATTCCCTGGTTATGATACCTGTAATCTCCTTGACCTGTGAGTCAAAGAGGTTTCTGGTATCGTCATCCACAAGATTGACACGGCTCTTGTAGCCCTGTCGTTCTTGGCTCCAGTGATTGGGATTGATCTGAAGTTCGCTTGCGCACTTGACATCAAGCCCTTTGTCACGGACACGGAAGTACACCGAAGCACGGCTGTCAAGGTCGTTCTTCGATGTATCTTTCTGACGTATGTAAGCGGTAACTCTCATTGATATGTCTATGATATGACAAAAGGGAAAGAAGAAACTATCTGCGGAAATGCAGGTGACGATGCTCGGGATAGTCCGAAGCAATGTCCTTCAGCTGCTGTTCAAGTCGCTCGTTCTGGTATGGAGTGAGCGCATGGATAGCCTTGATGCAGACACTCTGCACAAGCAGGGTTCGTCTGCCGATAGTGTTTTCTTGGTCAATGCCCTTGTTGGCATGTGAAATCTCGCACAGTTCATTGAAGGCATCCTTCATACTGTGATAGCCTGTGCCATCCTTGGCATAGGTAACGGCAAGGCTGGCTACCTGAGCCAGTTTGTCGTTGTACTGCTGTTGATTGAAATCCTGATTCATAATACTCATTGATTAGTGGTTGGCAAGTTCATTCAGCTTCTGGGCTGCTGCCTCCTTGGTCTCAGCCTCAGACATGCTGCGGTTCTGACGCATCCACTTCAGAAGTTCAGCCTTCTCAAAGTAGATGAGTTTGCCGTTTGGACGGAAGAAAGGAAGCTCATGACGATGGGTCATCTTGTAGAGACTGCTCTTTGATATACCCATGAAAAGGGCTGCTTCTTCAAGTGTCAATACCTCCTTGGCTGCGCTGAGAGTGTTCTCCAGAACCTCGATGCGATGCTCAAATGACTCTACCTTCAAAAGAAGAGTCTCGTTGTCAATAGTCTTATTCATAATCTTGATATTTAGTTGTTTACGTTATCCTGAATGCTTGGTTTTGAGATAGCAAGCCCCTAAAGGTAGCGGAAACCACTACCTTGAATCAGGGCACTGCTTTTGATGAAATGAAACTGGTTGTTATCCTGAATCGGCTCGTTAGCCGTTATCCTGTATATCTATGACCTTGCGAGGGTGCGTGTTGGTCGCTGCCGTTCGCTTGGTTCGTGGAATCTTCTTGTTCTCGGTGTGTGGCTTGCGACTCCTGAATACCGTCTTGGTATTGGAGATAGCCTTGACCTTTTCCTCAGTCAGCACGTCTGCATAGACTGCGGTTGATTTGAGCGACTTGTGACCCATGAGTTTCTTGGTGGTCTCGATGTCACCAGTAGCCGCTTGGATCAATGTGCCAAAGGTATGTCGGGAGGTATGGAAGGAGATTGTCTTCGTGATACCTACCTTCTTGGCTATTCGTTTGAGAGCTGCATCCACATTGGCATGGGCAGGAAGGTGGAAAACCTTGTCATCCTTCTTGGGTGGCATCCATGCTTCTGCGGTTGAGCAGATTGGGACGGCATTGAGTTCCTTGGTCTTCTTCTGGACGATTACAAGTGTGTTCGTTACCTCGTTCCTCATGATGTTTGACCATCGCAAAGCCCTTATGTCGCTGATGCGTAGTCCTGTAAGGCAAGCGAAGCCAAATGCCAACTGGGTTTCCCTGACTCCGTTAGTCTCTTCGGATGCCATGAAGAGTTTGAGTTCATCGGGTGTAAGGTACAGCTTGTGACCAGACTTTGGCTTGGAGATTGTGTCTTCCTTCTCCAACTGATAGAAGGGGTTTGCCTTCAACTTGCCAGTCTTGACTGCCTTGTTGAATACTGCGACAATGCGTTGCTGCATGTTCCGCAAACTGGCATTACTCAACGGCTTTGCCTTGACTCTCACATACTTCTGAGGTACATAGTCATTCTTCAGCCAAAGAAAGAATGCCTTGAACCATGTCTTATCGAACTTCATCAGAGTGATGTGCGGTCTGCGTTTGGCTTTCAGAAACTCCTTCATGCGTTCTTGAAGGTATTGAGTCTGCTCGACAGTCCTCTTGGAATATTCGGGATTGCCGTCCATCCACTCCATGTAAGTCTGGATCCAGTCAATGACTTCGGGTGAGTCATCGTTGGGAATGTCGGGTACAACCATCAAGTGACCTTTCTCGGGAATGGTCTCGGGATGAAGGACGCGCTCGGCACGAATCTCCTGCGCACGTTTCAAGGTAGCCTCGTTGCGTTCCTTTGTCTCTTGGTTAATCTCAGGGATTAGGTAGAGGGAAAGGAACTCAAACTTGCGCTTGCCATTCTCATAGATGTCAAGATACAGGCTCTTGTTGTCGTTTTCAAGGTCTTTTTGTCGAAGTGTGATGGTCATATCAATGATTGTTATAATTGGTTATACCACTGGGGTAAAACACCACCCTGGTTTATCAAAGGGGGTGATTTCAAGTCACCTCCCTTAACTCTT
>SSXW01000060.1 GCA_009469585.1 Dechloromonas sp. Dech2017 | reverse complement strand
CCACCCTTTTTAGGTTAGACACCACGCAGTCAGGAGGGATTCCATCTTCGCAGAGTTGGAGGACGATTGTTCTTCCCCGAAGCCCCGATTGTGCCTGAACGTTGGGACGGCAGAATGAAGCCTGGCGAATTGCAGAGCGGCGGTTATGGGTTCTATTATAAGGGACAGCAACAGAGTTATAGCCCTCAGCAACAGGATGTGCTGAAAGATTTGGAGGGAATCATAATGCCTTCCATCAGCCGCACGAGAAGCACGGAGCCAGCCAAGCCTTATAAGGAACTGATTACCTCGCCTGTCTATTTCACCAATGAGAAGTGGCAGGAGTGTCTGGCATCGCATGGCATCATCATTGATGAGAATGCGAAGACGCTGACCATTCAGTCGAACAGCGTCAATGCCGACATGGTGTATGACCTGACAGATGAGGAACTGAAGAAACTCACCTCCAACTCCATCAAGGAAGTGCCCGTCGTTCAACGCTTGGAACTGCTGAATGGCATCATCAAGGACGACTTTGCTGACAAAATCCTGATGGACACACTGAATAGCAAGGAGCGCATCGACCTGCATCTGCATCCCGAACTTGAACAGGAGTTGCAGCAGCGTCAGCAACAAGACGAGGAACGGTTGCTTCCGTTGGAAGAGGACGAGACTGTCAGACGTGACGTGTTGCAAGGCGATGCCATGGTGAGAGGTGAAGACCTTGCCTTGATTAATGAGAACAAGGGTTGGTATCGTGAGGGAGCGCATGGGCGTGAAGTGAAAGTCGGTGACATCATGGTGGAGAAAGTGCCTCCGATGGAGGGAGATAAGAAAGGCGAAGATAAGTATCGCATGACCGCCATTATCAATGGAGAAGCCATCACGCACGAAATCAAGCAGAAGGACTACGACAAGTTCTTGGCGGTGGATGACTACCATCGCATGAAACTCTTCTCCAAGGTTTTCAGTGAAGTGGATATGAAGACACGCCCCGAAACCAACGCCGGACTGGGCACGAAGATATTGGCGGCTCTGACGGCAGGAGCAGTCGTTACAGCAGAGGTGGCGCATGACATAAGCCACCATCATCACCATCCAGCCCCGGAGTTCTATGCAGAGCATCATGGCGGTCCACGTCCTTACTTCAAACCGGGAGTGGATTCGCCACAGGAGATTGCGGCAAGGTACTTTGAGGCAGAAGCAAATCATGTTGCCACGGAGATAAGGAGAGGATATTAACAATGTATAATTTACAATTTATAATTTATAATGAGTAGTGAACTGACATACGATGACTTTCTGGACAGGTTGAGCATACAGGAAGTACTGGTGGACGCAGGGTATCATCTGAACAAGAGAGATGGCTTGCGTTATCCGTCGTATGTGCGTACTGACAGTGAGGGCAGACGGGTGCGTGGTGATAAGTTCATTGTCACGCAGAATGGGAAATGTTGCTTCCAACCACCGCAGCAGAAGGTGTATAATGTCATTTCGTTCATCAAGGAGCATCCAGAAATGTTTTCAGAGAACAAGGTGGGAATGTCTCCTGACCGACTCGTCAACCTCGTCTGCAACCGACTGCTCAACCAACCCATAGAGGACAGACCATCGAAGATTACAGAACCAAGAAAGGACGGAAAGCCATTCAACCTGAATGACTACGACATCCACAAGTTCAATCCGCAGGACAGGGAAACGCAGAAAAGGTTTTATCCCTATTTTAAGTTCCGAGGCATCGACCTCTATACGCAGTATGCTTTTCATCGGCATTTCTGTCTGGCTACTAAGCATCGGACGGATGGACTTACCTTTGCCAACCTTGCCTTTCCGCTTGTACTGCCCAAGACACCCGACAAGACTGTGGGCTTTGAGGAACGAGGACGACCGAAGATGGACGGTAGCGGCGGTTACAAGGGCAAGGCAGAAGGAAGCAACAGCAGTGAAGGACTGTGGATTGCCAACCTCACGGGCGAGCCGTTGGATAAAGCAAGCGAAATTGTATGGTTTGAGAGTGCCTACGATGCCATGGCAGAGTATCAGATAAATCCTGTAAAGATGGTGTATGTATCTACGGGCGGCACACCCACCGAGGGACAGATGCGAGGACTTCTGTCCGTTACTCCCAACGCACGGCACTATTTGGGTTTTGACAAGGACGATGCAGGGCGGCAGTTTGTTGCAAACTTCAGGAAGGTGGCAGCAGAGATGGGCTTCCGTCACGAGCATGTGCAAGCCTATCATCCATTGGGTTGCTACAAGGACTGGAACGATGCGCTGCTCAACAAGAAATCAGCAGAACTGATTGCCAAGGGCGAACCAGATACCTTCGACTATGCCGAGTTTATCGCAGCCGGCAAGGCAGAGAAACAAAGGGAAAAAGAAGAAAAGAACACATATCATAGAAGCGTATGAGACAAGAAGATAATAGCATCATCACCTTGTGCCCCAGCATCGGACAGTTTTTCATCAACGAACTGCCTCTGTTGCTGTTGTGCGTGGCAATGCTCCTAATCGGAGGATTGCCCGGTTGTGCATATAGTACCCTGTTGCTTGTCTTCAGCCTCCTGTTCTCCCTCTGTTTACTCTACCGATTCATCTATCTGAGGAGTATCCGCTACCATATCGGGAGCGAGCAACTCATCTGTGAGCACGGAGTGTTTCAGCGGAGCGTGAACTACATGGAGTTGTACCGAGTGGTGGACTTTGCCGAGCATCAGACATTGATACAACAGTTATGCGGACTGAAAAGC
>SSXW01000005.1 GCA_009469585.1 Dechloromonas sp. Dech2017 | reverse complement strand
GTCCAGCGCCAGCCGCGCCATCACGCTGGCTGCCGCGTTCTGCTCCAACCTCTCAATGACTGCTTCCCAGATTTTTCCCTCCCGCTTCCATTGCTGGGCAGAAGCTTACGGGGGATTTCTCTCAAAGACGTTGAAAGGGGTGCCCTTAAGCGGCCTTGACGTAGGGCTGGAGGACGGCGACCAGTGCCTCGATATCGACCGGTTTGGCCAGGTGGCCGACCATGCCGGCGGCCAGGCATTTGTCGCGCGCCTCGCTGAAGGCATGCGCCGTCTGGGCGATGACCGGCAAGTCGGGGGCAAGCTCGCGGATGCGCCGGGTCGCCTCGTAGCCGTCCATTTCCGGCATCTGGATGTCCATCAGCACGGCATCGTAGGCGGCGGCGCCGTCGGCTTCGACCCGGGCCACCGCCTCCCGGCCATCGGCCGCCATCACGGCGCGCGCCCCGTGCTCGGTCAGGTATTCCTCGAGCACCATGCGGTTGATGCTTTCATCGTCGACGACGAGCACCGTCAGGCCGGCCAGACGCTGCGCAACGACCTTGGCCGAGAGCGGACTCCCGTCTTCGTCCGGCGTCGCCGCCGGCATTGCCTCCGCCTCGCAGACGGCGCACGGGAACTCGAACTCGACCATGGTGCCGACCCCGGGCTGGCTTTCCACCCGGATGTCGCCGCCCATCAGGTCGACGATTCGCCGACTGATAGCCAGGCCCAGCCCGCTGCCGCCGAAGCGGCGGGTGGCCGAGGCATCGGCCTGCTGGAAGGGGTTGAAGAGGGCAGCCAACTGCCTGGCATCCATGCCGATGCCGGTGTCGGCAACGCGAAAGACCAGCCGCCCGTCGCGCCAGGCGACGGACAGCGCGACGCTACCGGCCTCGGTGAACTTGACGGCGTTGGACAGGATGTTGAGCAGGACCTGGCCCATGCGCAGCGGATCGCTCAGGCAGGCCGCCGGCAGGTCGTCGGCCAGTTCGACGCGCAGCGCCAGGTGCTTGGCCTCGGCGCGCTGGCGCACCAGTTCGACGGCATTGTCGATCAGATCGGCGATGGCCACCTCGGTCTGCTCGATCTTCAGCTTGCCGGCCTCGATCCGCGAAAAATCGAGGATGTCGTTGATCACGCCGAGCAGCCGCTTGCCCGACCCCTGGATCTTGCCGAAGGCCTCGCGTGCCTTGTCGCGGTTGCTCGCATTGCGCTGGCCGATCTCGGCAAAGCCGAGGATGCCGTTGAGCGGCGTGCGGATTTCGTGGCTCATGTTGGCCAGGAACTCGCGGCGCACGCGGGCCAGGTTCTCGGCCGCCGCCAGGGCCACCTCGCGGGCCTCGCCGGCCGCCCGTTGAACGCTGACATCGACGAAGCTGGTCACGGCACCGACGATCTCGCCGTTACGCCGCATTGGATGGGTGGCGTACATGACCGGGATGGGGTGGCCGTCGGCGTGCCAGTACACCTCGTTGTCGATGCGGATCTTGTCGCCCAGGCGCAGGGCGCCGTAGCTCGGGCAGTCGGCGGCCGGATAGGGTGTGCCGTCGACCCGGCTGTGATGGAGCAGGTTGTGCGCCAGCTGGCCGACCATCTGCTCGGCGGTGTAGCCGAGCAGCGCGCAGGCCGCCGGGTTGACGAAGGTGATCACCCCGCGGGCGTCGATGCCGTACAGCCCGTCGGCGCTCGACTCGAGAATCAGGCTGGCCTGGGCCTCGGTTTGCAGCAGCGCCGTCGAGCGCTGCTCGACCAGTTCCTCGAGATGCAGCCGGTGTTCCTGCAGCTCGCCCTCGATCCGCTTGCGCTCGGAAATATCGCGGAAGACGTTCACCGCGCCGGCGATCTGTCCATCGTGCACGATCGGCGAAACGGTGAATTCGACCGGGAAACTACTGCCATCGCGCCGCCAGTACAGGCTGTCGGCAACATGGCGGCGCTGGCCGTCGATCAGCGTGAGCATGACCGGGCAGTCGGCACTGGCCGCCGACCGGCCGTTAGCGGTGTGGTGATGGGTTTCGGCATGCAGGTCGAAGCCCAGCCCCTCGCCCTCGGCCCAGCCGTACATGCGGCGGGCTGCCGAGTTGACGAAAATCACCTTGCCGTCGCGGTCGACGCCGCAAACTCCTTCGGCCGCCGATTCGAGGATCTGCTCGCGCTGCAGCCAGGCCGCCTCGGCCGCCCGGTTCGAAGCCTCGAGCCGGGCCAGGTAGTCGGCCGACTGGCGGCGCTGGCGTTCGCGCTCGGCTTCCTGGCGCTGCCAGTTGCGGCCGATCTGCCCGGCCGCGAACAGCGTGGCCAGCACGAAGAGGGCGGCCAGGCCGGCAATGCCCTGGGTGTCGCCGCGCCACTCGGCCAGGTAGTCCTGCTCGGCGATGCCGACGACGAGGAAGAGCGGATACGGGCCGACCTTGCGGAAATGATAGGTACGCAGCGTGCCGTCCACCCCGGAACGGGCCCGGTAATGGGCCGATGCCTGGCCCGAGGCGAGCAGGGCGCGCAGATCGGCCGACGGCGACGTCGAACCGACCGTGGCACCCTGGCGATCGTCGCGGGCGAAACGGGCGATCAGCGTGTCGGCGTCCCACAGGCCGACGTTGCCGTGTTCACCGAGATTCACCTTGGCGAAGAGGTCGATGAAATGGTGGACCGGTACCGAGGCCAGCGCGATGCCGCCGAATTGGCCGTTGGCCAGGCTGATGCGTCGCGCCAGAACGATGATCCAGCGGGCCGAGGCCCGCCCGGTCAGCGGCTTGGAGAAAGCCAGTCCAGCTTCGGGATGGTCGCGCAGGTGCACGAAATACGGCCGGTCGCCGATGTCGGCATCGCTGTTCATGACCCCGGACACGGCGTAGCGCATTACTCCGGCCACATCGGTCACCCGCAAGCCGAGCACCTCCGGCAGGTGGGCGTCCTGGCGGGCGATCAGCGCCTCCAGGCTGGCCTGGTCGATGCCGCCGGCGGCCAGCTGGCGCGCCGCCTCCTCGCTGACCGTGTGCAGCGACAGATCGACCTTGCTGATGAAGCCGAGCAGGTTTTCCTCGAGGATGCGCGAGTAATTTTCGGTGAGCGCCCGGGCCTGGGCGATCTCGCTGTCGCGATGCCGTTCGACGATGACGCCGACCAGGCCGATGACGCAGAGATTGACGAGGAGGGTGCCGATCCACAGCCAGCGAATGAAATGGCGCCGCCGCGGGCTGCTTTCGGCCGGACTTGCCACGACGGTCATCGCTGTTTCCACCTCCTGCAATCAGGCCCGCTCAGCAAGCCGGCCCGGCGGCCGGTAGCGAACGCGCCCCTGATTTCTCAAGAATAACATTCATCGACAAATTTGTGAAAATCAATTACCCAGCCCCGCACGGCCGGCCCCGCTCACCCGGCCCGCAGCATCCGCTCCGCCGCCACCACGCCGCGATACTGCGCCTCCTCGAACAGCGAGAAACCCGACAGGTCGGCATGGGCCAGGGTCAGGCGGCGGTTTTGGAAATTGGCCAGAATTTCCCGTTGACCGCGGGATTCGCCCGGGCCGCCGAACAAGCTGCCCGGAACCGGCCGGCGCATGGCGTGGCCGTTACAAAAGACGTCGAGACGCGTCGTCAGCCGGCGGATGTCGGGATGAACGCCTTCCAGCTCGGCCAGGATGCCCTCGGCCCAGGCCTGGCGCGGGGTTTCCTGCAGCAGCCGGCGGCCTTCGGCCGGGGCGACCTCGTGCAACGCCCGGTAGTAGGTCAGCACGGTGCCTGGCAGGTGGCGGCGCAGCAACTGGTGGGTGGCCGTGACGTAGCCGAGGCCGGGGCTGTCGTAGAAAACGTTGTCCCAGGAAGGCGGCGCGCCGTAGCGCTCCTCGGGCAGGGCCGACAGGTGCAGGTTGGCGGTCAGCCACGGGGCGTAGTCGCCGGCCAGCGCCGCCGCCCGCAAGGCGCCCGGCATGGCCGGCCAGACGCGCGGCAGCACGAAGGCCGGCGCCGCCCAGATCAGCTGCCTGGCCTCGTAGCGCACCGACTGCTCGCCGACCAGGGCGTCGACGCTGACCCCGGCCTTGCCCTCGGCGATGCGCCAGACCGCGGCGCCGGTCACCAGCCGCTGGCCGGCCGACCGGGCCTGGCCGCGGACCAGCCAGGCGTTGCCCTCGGGCGCCGTCAGCACGGAATCCGGCGCGGCGTTGGCCGCCTCGCCGTCGCGGCAGGCGAAATAATGCAGGCCGGCCCAGGCCGAGGTCTGCGTGTGGGCCGTGCCGTAGTCGTCGCGGCAGGCGTAGTTGGCCAGCCAGTGCAGGGTCGGCGCCGTGAAGCCGTTGTCGTTCAGCCACTGGCTGAAGGGGATGCGGTCGATCGCCAGCCACGTCGGATCGCGGCTGGACAGCGCCATCGGGATGGCGAACAGGCGGCGGCCGTCGCGGCCGCGCGCCGCCTTCAGTTCCGCCATGCGCTGCTGGAAGCGCCGGTGCTGGTCGAGATCGGCGGCGGGCAGGCCGCGCTGCGGCAGCAGGCCCTCCTCCCAAAGGCCGTGGCGATAAACGCGCTCCTGCGGCGTGGCGCACAGGTAACGCTCGTCGTAGGTCGGCTTTTCGGCCGCCGGGTCGCCCTGCAGCACGCCCAGTTCGGCCAGCAGTTGGCGGACGTGGACGGCCTCGCGGCCGGGCAGCGGCAGGTAGTGGGCGCCCCACGGGTAGGCGACGAGCGCCGACTGGCCGGCCCGCGAATTGCCGCCGGCCTCGCTTTCCATCTCGAGCACCGTGTAGTCGTCGCGCCCGGCCTGGCCCAGCCGCCAGGCGGCCGACAGGCCGGAAACGCCGCCGCCGACGATGAGCACGCCGGTACGCCGGGTCACCGACGGGGCGGGAAAGCCGCCGTCGCGCAACCGATGGCCGAGCGCCTGGTTGGTTCCCAGCAACTGGCCGGGCGGCAGGGCCGGCTGGCCCGGTGCGCAACCGGCCAGGGCGGCCGCCCCGACCAGCCGCAAAAAATCGCGTCGGGTAGTGGCCGCTCCGGGGCAGAGAAAACCCGGTGACGGCGCCGGCTCAGTCAAATTTGCGCAGCGACAGGCTGACCGACAGCTGGGCACCGAGCCAGCCGAGCAGGCCGCCGCCGGCGGCGAGCACCGCGGCGTCGAGCGGACCGGGGCCGGCCAGCGCGAAGCTGCCGCCGTAGAGGCCGGCCAGTTCATCGACCGGCGCGGCGAGCAGGCGCAGCGCGCCGGCCACCAGCCCGGCCGCCAGCAGGCCGCCAAGCGCCCCCTGCAGGGCGCCGAAATAATAGAAGGGCCGGCGGATGAAGGCGTCGGTGGCGCCGATCATCCGCGCCACCTCGATTTCGGCGGCCTGGGCCAGCACCTGCAGGCGAATGGTGTTGAAGGTGACGGCGACCAGCCCGCCGCCGAAAATGCCGGCGAGCAGCCACATGACCAGCTTGCCGAGGCGCAGGAAGGCGTCGAAACGCTTGACCCAGGCCGAATCGAGCTGGACATGGGCGACCTTCGGCCAGCCGGCGATTTCCTTGCGCAGCATTTCCAGGGCCTCCGGCCCGGCATCGGACGGCTCGACGACGAAGGCGTCGGGCAGCGGATTGCGCGGCAGGCTGGCGACGATGTCGGCCAGCCCCTCGCTGGCCTGCAGGCGCTTCAGGGCGTCGTCCCGGGCGACGAAGCGCCACTGGCTGCCAGCCAGCCCGCGCAGCCGGTTCTCGATCTCGGCGACCTCCTTCTTGCCGGCGTCGATCTGCATGAACAGGCTGATCTGCTGGACGCCCGAGGCATTGCGGCCGAGGTCGCGCAGGTTGTCGAGCAGCACGTAGGCGGCCCCGGGCACGGTCAGCGCGATGCCGATGACGAGCAGCGAGAGCAGGGTGTTGAGCGGCATGGCGGCCAGCCGGCGGAAAGCCGAGACGAGCGCCACGCGGTGCTGGGTCAGCCAGGCAATCACAGCAGCCTCCCGTGGTCGAGGCGGAGCACGCGCGGCCGGCTGCGGGCGATCCAGTCCTGGTCGTGGGTGGCGACGACGACGGTGACGCCGACCCGGTTGAAATCGGCGAACAATTCGAAGACGGCGGCGGCCGATTCGGGGTCGAGGTTGCCGGTCGGCTCGTCGGCGAGCAGCACGGTCGGCCGGTTGACCACGGCGCGGGCGATGGCCAGGCGCTGCTGCTCGCCCCCGGACAGGGTGATCGGCATGGCCTTCTCGCGGGCCAGCAGGCCGACCTTGTCGAGCGCCGCCTGGGCGCGGCGCAGGGCGTCGCGCCGGGGCATGCCGGCGATGTGCAGCGGGAACATCACGTTGTCGAGGGCGCTGCGGTCGAAGAGCAGCTTGCGGTCCTGGAAGACCATGCCGAGGTGCCGGCGCACGTAGGGCAGGGCGCTGCGGCGCAGGGCCGACAGGTTCTGGCCGTTGACCACCAGGCTGCCGCCGGTCGGCCGCTCGATGGAGGCGATCAGCTTGACCAGCGTCGTCTTGCCGGCCCCGGAATGGCCGGTCAGGAAGACCATCTGGCCGGCCGTGATCTCGAAGCTGACGTCCTTGATCGCTTCGTAACCGCCGGGGTAACGCTGGCTCAGGTGGCTGGCGACAATCATTTAGTTATTAGCTGTTAGATATTAGGGGCTTGAGTATTGAGTGAGAAGCAGGGGGTTTTACTCGATCCTAGGCAACTCGATCCTCGATCCTACTCGAACAGCGCGTCGACGAAATCTTTGGCGGAGAAGGGGCGCAGGTCGTCGATCTGTTCGCCGACGCCGATGAAGCGGATCGGCTTCGGGCACTGGCGGGCGATGGCGGTGACGACGCCGCCCTTGGCCGTGCCGTCGAGCTTGGTCAGGACCAGGCCGGTGACATTGATCGCCTTGTCGAAGGCCTTGACCTGGGCCAGCGCGTTCTGGCCGATGTTGGCGTCGAGGACGAGCAGGGTTTCGTGCGGCCCCTCCGGCTCGATCTTCTGGATCACCCGGCGGACCTTGGCGATTTCTTCCATCAGGTGCAGCTGGGTGGGCAGGCGGCCGGCCGTGTCGGCCAGCACGATGTCGATGCCGCGGGCCCGGGCGGCGGCGATGGCGTCGTAGATGACGGCGGCCGGATCGCCCGACTCCTGGGCGATCACCGTCACGTTGTTGCGCTCGCCCCAGGTCTGCAACTGCTCGCGGGCGGCAGCGCGGAAGGTGTCGCCGGCGGCGAGCAGCACGCTCTTGCCCTGGCCCTGGAAGTACTTGGCCAGCTTGCCGATCGAGGTCGTCTTGCCGGCGCCGTTCACGCCGGCGATCATAATCACGTAGGGCTGGTGGGTGCTGACGTCGAGCCGCTGCTCGAGCGGTTGCAGGGTGGCCAGCAGGGCGTCGCGCAGGGCCTGCTGGATGGCTTCCGGGGTGTCGAGCTTGTCGCGCTTGGCGGCCTTCTTCAGCTCGTCGAGCAGGTGGAGGGTCGCCTCCATGCCGCAGTCGCTGGTCAACAACAGGGTTTCCAGCTCCTCGAGCAATTCGTCGTCGACCTTGCCGCGCGAGAAGATGGATTTGAGCTTGCCGCCCCACTGGGCGCGGGTCTTGGCCAGCCCCTTGAAGAGGCGTTCGCGCCAGCCGGGTTTGGCCGCTTCGACCGGCGCCGCGTCGGCCGGCACGCCCGGTTTGGCGTCGGATTTGCCGTCGGCCGGGGATTTTTTCAGGAAACTGAACATGGGTACTAGGGTCTCAAGGCTTGCTGACAGGCGGGCGGCAAGCCGTTAAGATGCCATCCGGTTCGATGCAAAATCAGCCCTGAATTCTAGCAGAAAGCCCCCTCCCCCCATGCGCCTGAAATACCTGCTTTCCGTTTTGCTGGCTGCCGGCCTGTCGACCGCAGCGCTCGCCAACCCCTACGAAACCACGCTGAAAAACGGCCTGCGCGTCATCGTCAAGGAAGACCGCCGCGCCCCCACTGCCGTGCACATGGTCTGGTACCGCATCGGCAGCACCGACGAGGTCGATGGCTCGTCCGGCGTCGCCCACGTCCTCGAGCACATGATGTTCAAGGGCACGCCGAGCGTCGGCCCGGGCGAATTCAACAAGCGCGTCGCCGCCGCCGGCGGGCGCGACAACGCCTTCACCAGCCGCGACTACACGGCCTATTTCCAGCAGGTGCCCAAGGAAAGCCTGCCCGACATGATGGCCCTGGAAGCCGACCGCATGCGTCACCTGACCGTGGACGCCAAGGAATTCGCGCAGGAGATCAAGGTGGTCATGGAGGAGCGCCGCATGCGCACCGACGACAACCCGCAGGCCAAGCTGTTCGAGCAGATGAACGCCGTCGCCCTGCAGGCCCACCCCTACCGGCGGCCGATCATCGGCTGGATGAGCGACCTGGAGGCGATGACGGCGGCCGATGCCAAGGCCTGGTACGACACCTGGTACGTGCCCAACAACGCCTACGTGGTGATCACCGGCGACGTCGACCACCGGGCCGTCTTCGCGCTGGCCGAAAAACATTACGGCGCCCTCGAAGGCCGCCCGCTGCCGCCGCGCCGCCAGCAGGTCGAACCGGCCCAGCAGGGCATGCGCCGCATCGTCGTCAAGGCGCCGGCCGAACTGCCGGTGCTGATCATGGGCTACAAGGCGCCCATCCTGCGCGACATCGAGCGCGACAGCGAGCCCTACGCGCTGGAAATGCTCGCCGCCGTCCTCGACGGCCACGATGCTGCCCGCTTCAACAAGAAGCTGGTGCGCGAGGAGCGCGTCGCGCTGTCGGCCGGCATCGACTACGACAACACGGCGCGCGGCCCGGGCATGATCTACCTGCACGGCACGCCGTCCGAGGGCAAGACCGTCGACGACCTGGAAAAGGCCTTGCGGGCCGAGATCGCCCGTGTCCAGAGCGAAGGCATCAGCGACGCCGAACTGAAGCGGGCCAAGGCCCAGCTGCTCGCCGCCCAGGTCTACAAGCTCGACTCGATGTTCGGCCAGGCCATGGAAATCGGCCAGATCGAAGCGGTCGGCCTGCCCTACCAGAAGCTCGACCGCATGCTCGACAAGCTGCAGCAGGTCAGCGCCGCCGACGTCCAGGCGGTAGCCCGCAAGTATTTTGGCGACGACACCCTGACCGTCGGCGTCCTCGACCCCCAGCCGCTGGACGGCAAGCCCCGCCGCCCGGTCACCGCCACCCGCCATTAAGATGACCATGCCCCTCCCCTGGAAGACCATTCTCACCCATGTGCCATGGCGCGACGTCATCGACAATGCCCCGAAAATCGCCGACGGCGCCAAGAAGCTGTGGAAAGGCATGAGCGCCAAAGGCAATGAACCCGACGATGCCGACGCCGAATCGTCCGGCGAGGCGCTGGCCGAGGCCGCCGTCGACACGGCGAGCCGCCTCGACGTGCTGGAAGCCAGCAACCGCCGCCTGCGCACCCAGATGCTGGCCTCCGGCGAACTGATCCAGGCCCTCGGCGAGCAGAATGCCCAGCTGGTCGCCCAGATCGAAGCCAATCGCCGCCACACCCGCCGCCTGGGCTGGGCGCTGGCCGGCACCGCCGTCGTTGCCGTGGCGGCGCTGGCCCTCAGCTTGCAGCCCCGGATTCTGGAGTTTTTGGCATGAAAAGACTGTTGACCGCAGCATTCGCCCTGTTTCTCAGCCAGTTCATCGCCCACGGCGCCCTGGCCGGCGTCAAGATCGAACACTGGCAGACCGCCGGCGGCACCCGCGTCTATTTCGTCGAAAGCCGCGTCCTGCCCATGCTCGACGTCCAGGTCGATTTCGCCGCCGGCTCGATGTTCGACCCCGAGGGCAAGTCCGGGCTGGCCGCGCTGACCCGCGGCATCCTCGACCTCGGGGCCGGCGGCCGCGACGAAACGGCGATCGCCGAGCAACTCGCCGACATCGGCGCCAACCTCGGCGGCAGTGCAGACACCGACCGGGCGAGCATCACGCTGCGCACCCTGTCGGCGCCCGACAAGCGCCAGGCCGCTCTCGACATCCTGGCCAGCGTGGTGCACCGGCCGCAGTTCGCGGCGCCGGTCTTCGCCCGCGAACAGGCGCGCACCATCGCCGGCCTCAAGGAGGCCATGACCCGCCCCGACAGCATCGCCGGCAAGGCCTTCTGGGCCGCCCTCTACCCCAGCCACCCCTATGGCCGGCAGGCGACGCCGGAGAGCATCGCCGCCCTCACCCGCGACGACCTGGTTGCCTTCCACGCCCGCCACTACACCGCCGCCAACGCCAGTATCACGCTGGTCGGCGACATCGCCCGCAGCGACGCCGAGCGCATCGCCGAAGCCATCGCCGGCGGCCTGCCCGCCGGCCAGGCGTCCACCCTGCCGGCGCCGCCCGAAAAACCGAAATGGAACCTGACGCAGCTCGCCCACCCGGCCAGCCAGGCCCACATCTACCTCGGCCTGCCGGCCGTCGAGCGCGGCAACCCGGACTATTTCCCGCTGCTCATCGGCAACTACACGCTGGGCGGCGGCGGCTTCGTGTCGCGGCTGATGAAGGAGGTCCGCGACAAGCGCGGCTACGCCTACAGCGTCTACAGCTATTTCGCCCCGCTGCGCCAGGCCGGCCCCTTCCAGATCGGGCTGCAGACCAAGCGTTCGCAGGCGGGTGAGGCGATAAAGGTAGTCCGCGAAGTGCTCGCCGATTTCCTCAAGAACGGCCCGGACGACGACGAACTGGCGGCGGCCAAGGCCAACCTGACCGGCAGCTTCCCGCTGCGCCTGGACAGCAACAAGAAACTGCTCGACAACGCCGCGGCGATCGGCTTCTACGGCCTGCCGCTCGACTATCTCGACCAGTACCAGGCCCAGGTGCAGGCGGTCACCGCCCGCGACATCCGGCAGGCCTTCGCCCGCCACGTCCGCCAGGAGAACCTGGTGACGGTGACGGTGGCGGCCGATTGAATTCGGTGCGCATCGTCGGCGGCGAATTTCGCCGCCGCGTCCTCCGCTTTCCCGACAGCATCGGCCTGCGCCCGACCCCCGACCGGGTGCGCGAGACGCTGTTCAACTGGCTCGGCCAGGACTTGCACGGCTGGCGCTGCCTCGACCTCTTCGCCGGCAGCGGGGCGCTCGGCTTCGAAGCGGCCTCGCGCGGCGCCGAACGGGTGGTCATGGTCGAGCAGGCCGGCAAAGTGCTGGCCGCGTTGCATGAAAACCACGAATTGCTCCATAAACCCGGGGCAGTGGAGATCATTCGTGCGGATGCGCTACAATATTTGGCTTCGACGCAATCGAAATTCGACCTGATTTTCCTCGATCCACCCTATGGCAAGGGCTGGATCAAGCGCCTGGAGCCTTTTCTGGCCGGTGCGCTGAACGAAAACGGCGCGATTTACGTCGAAGCGGAATATGAAATCGAATCGCTCGGCGATTGGCACGCAGAACGCCATGGCCGGGCGGGAGAAGTCCACTTTCACTTGTTACGGCGGCAGACAGTTTGAGCAAACTCAATCATCGGGTGGCGATCTATCCCGGCACCTTCGACCCGGTCACCCGCGGCCATGAAGACCTGGTGCGCCGCGCCGCCAGCCTGTTCGACAAGCTGATCCTGGCCATCGCCGAAAGTCCGTCGAAACAGCCACGCTTTCCGCTCGCCGAGCGCGTCGCCATGGCCCGCGAGGTGCTGGGCGACATCAGCAACGTCGAGATCGTCGGCTTCAACACGCTGCTCATGGATTTCGTCCATGCCCGCAACGCCAAGGTCGTCGTCCGCGGCCTGCGCGCCGTTTCCGACTTCGAATACGAGTTCCAGATGGCCGGAATGAACCGCAGCGTCTATCCCGAGGTCGAAACCGTGTTTCTGACGCCGGGCGAGCAATACATGTTCATCTCCGCCACCATGGTCCGCGAAATCGCGCGGCTGGGCGGCGATGTCAGCAAATTTGTACAACCTTGTGTCGAAAAGCGCCTGCGGGCGACAACCACAGCTTAACCGAGAGAGGAACAACAGCTATGTCCCTGATTATCACCGACGAGTGCATCAACTGCGATGTGTGCGAGCCGGAGTGCCCGAACGAAGCCATTTCCCAGGGCGAAGAAATCTACGTCATCGACCCCAACAAGTGCACCGAGTGCGTCGGCCATTACGATGAACCGCAGTGCGTCCAGGTCTGCCCGGTCGATTGCATCCCCAAGGATCCCGACCACGTCGAGTCGGAAGACCAGCTGTGGGTCAAGTACGAGAAGCTGACCGGCAACAAGCGCGCCTGAGCGTGCCTCGCCCCCATGAAAAACCCGCCAGATGGCGGGTTTTTCATTTTCCGGTTTCGTGCCTTTTTTCCGGTTGACCGCAGCAGTGGCCGAGTAAGCCGGTTTCAGGCAGCCAGGCGCTTGTCGTCGGCGATCGGCAGTAGCATTTCCTGCACCCGGCCGACGATCTCTTCGAGCGCCGCGATCTGGCCGAGCAGGTTGTGCTCGATGCCGTCGAGCTCGACGATGCGGTCTTCCAGCGTATCGGTCGCCTGGTGGATGCGCTTGATGCTCTCGAGGCGGCGCTTCAACTGGATCTGGTGCTCGCGCACCTGGGTTTCCATGGGCGCCATGATGGCCCGCAACCAGACTTCGGCATCGCGGTTGGCGTGCTCGAAGGCGCGCCGGACCTGGACCGCAACCTCCTCGAAGAATTTCTGCGTGATGTTCTTCTTGTCGTGGGTGAGCAGGCTGACCATCGAGTTGAGATGGGCGTCGCACCAGGCCTGCAGGCGGTCCAGTTCCTTCTCGTAGCGGAGCAGCGAGAAGGTCGTCGGCGCCCCCAGCTTGAGGCCGTGCTCGACGGCGAATTTCTTGTAGACCGCCTCCATCATCTGCAGGATTTCGCTGATCTCGCCGTTCGACTTGGCCAGCGCCTGGCGCGAACGGGCGAAGAAATTGGCCATGGCGTCCGACAGGGTCTTGGAAAAGGCGGCGTCGAGCATGGCTTCGCGGGTTTCGTGGGTGAGCTGGCGCAGCACGTCGAGACCGAGGTGGCCGAACAGGTTGTTGGTCAGCGTCGAGAACACGCTGCGCACGGCGTAATAGCGCTGCAGGCCGGATTCGAACTCGTCCTTCTCGGCCCGCACCTTGCCCATCATGTATTCGACGACGCCCTTGTTCTTGCCGCGCAGTTCGGTCAGTTCGGTCAGCTGCTCGCGCAGCCCGGCCAGCCGCGAGTCGAGCAGGCTGCGGATGCGCTGGCTGACATCGCCGAACTCGCTTTCCGTGCTCTCGCAGACGATGTCGCGCTTGGCCGGGATCAGTTCGCGGGACAGCGCATCCTCGAGCGCCGGCAGGCGGCTCTTTTCGAGCAGGGCAGTGTCACCGTTGATCTTGGCGACCAGGCCCTTCTGCGCCGACACCGGGAAGACCTGGCTGGTCGGCAGGTCGAGCAGGTCGGCGCAGCTATCGACCTGGCGCTGGATCTCGGCGTCGATGGCCTCGGCGGTTTTCAGTTCGTCCCACTGGCCGTCGATCTTGTTGAGCACCAGCAGGCGGCCGCGCCTAGCCATGCCGCCGGCGCAGATGTGTTCCTTCCAGATCGCCATGTCGGACTGGGTGACGCCGGTGTCGGCGGCCAGGATGAAAAGCACGGCGTGGGCGTTGGGGAGCAGCGACAGGGTCAGCTCGGGCTCGGCGCCGATGGCGTTGAGACCCGGCGTGTCGAGGATGACCAGCCCCTGCTTGAGCAACGGGTGGGGAAAATTGATCACGGCGTGGCGCCAGCGCGGAATCTCGACCAGCCCGTCGTCGCCGACGCTGTACAGGTCGATCCGCCCCTCGCCGACCTCGAAGCCGAGGCGCCCGGCTTCCTCCGGCGTGACGCGGGTGGTTTCGCTGACGTGGCGCAGCGCCGTCTGCATCGACTCGGCCGAGCCGGTGTCGAGGTTAACCCGCGTCCACTCGTCGGCGAAGCGCTTGTACTCGCTGACGCTCGAATTGGAAGCGCGGGTCTGGATGGGCAGCAGCTCGACGCCGGGCAGCTTGTTGCCGTCGAACATCAGTTCGGTCGGGCACATCGTCGTCCGGCCGGCCGACGAAGGCAGCATCCGGTTGCCGTACTCGGCGAAGAAAATGGCGTTGATCAGCTCCGACTTGCCGCGCGAGAACTCGGCGACGAAGGCGACATTGAGCCTGTCCTCGCGCAGGCGCTCGAGCAGCTGCGTCAGGCGCAGGTCGCTCTGGGCGTCGGACAACTCGTTGCGGCCCAGCCAGTCCTGGAGCTCGCCGACATGGGCGGCCAGGCGGGTACGCCAGGCGGTATAGGCTGCGAATTGGTTGGCGAGCGACATGGCGAATTCCCCGGATCCGGTCGGAAACTTCAATCTAGCATAAAAACAGAGACTTGCAGAAGCATTTTAATGCTGACAGCCGGGGCAGTAGAAGGTGCTCCGACCGGCCTGGCGGACTTGCCTGACCACCCCGCCGCAGCGCAGGCAGGGCTGTCCGGCCCGGTCATAGACGCCTGCCTGGATCTGGAACCAGCCGGAGCCGCCGTCGCTATGCACGTAATCGCGAATGCTGCTGCCGCCCGCCGCGATCGCATCCGACAGGGTCTCGCGGATGGCCGGGACGAGCACCGAATAGCGCGCCCGGCTGATCCGGTTGGCCGCCCGCAGCGGCGAAATACCCGCCCGGAACAGGCTTTCCGAGGCATAGATGTTGCCGATGCCGACCACCAGGTGGCTGTCCATCAACACCGGCTTGATCGGCCCGCCTCTTTTCGAAATTGCCGCAAAAAGCCAGTCGACCGTGAAGGTATCGGACAGCGGCTCGACGCCCTGGCTGGCCAGCAGCGGGTGGCTCTCGGCGACTGCCGGCGGCCCGGGCTGCCACAGCACGACGCCGAAACGCCGCGGGTCGGAATAGCGCAGCAGGCAGTCGCCGAGCAGCAGATCGACGTGGTCGTGGCGGGCCGGCGGCGTTCCGGGCGGCACCAGGCGCAGGTTGCCGGTCATCCCGAGGTGGATGATCAGGCAACCCTCGACCCCGTCAGCCCCGTCGCGCCGGCAGTCGACCAGCAGGTACTTGCCGCGCCGGCGCACAGCGAGCACCCGGCAGCCCGGCAACAGTTCGCGCAGGGCCGGCGGGATTTCGTGGCGCAACTTCGGCGCCCGGATATCGACCCCCTCGATCAGCGCCCCGACCAGCTCCGGGGCCAATCCCCGGCGACAGACCTCGACTTCCGGCAACTCCGGCATTGCTTGTTCCTCCGCGCAAACCCAAATAACATCCCAAACTTAACGGATTCTAAGCGTTCTAATACGCGCCCCTCGACCGAAAGCTGTCCATGCCACCGAAGTCCATCGCCGCCGCCCTCACCCTGAGCCTGGGCCTGACCCTGGGCGGACCCTGCCCGGCCGCCGACAATACCGCGCCGGCCGGCAAGCGGGCCAGCGGCCAGGCGCCCTCCGAGGACCTCGTGGCGCGCACCGTCTTCCAGGCCCTGGTCGGCGAACTCGCCCTGCGCGCCAACGATCCCACGCTCTCGTCCGACGCCTGGGCGGACCTCGCCCGGCGCACCCGCGACCCGAAAGTCATCGCCCGCGCCACCGAGGTCGCCGGTTTCGCCCGCCAGTACGACCGGGCCCTCGAACTGGCCCGGCTGTGGGTCGAGCTCGAACCCGATTCGCCGCAGGCCCGCCAGGCCCAGTCGACGCTGCTCGTCATGGCCAACCGCCTCGACGACCTGGCCCCCCAGCTCAGCGTGCTGCTCGCCAAGGACCCGGCCAACGTCGGCGGCAACCTGCTCCACCTCAACCGCATGCTGTCGCGCATCACCGACAAGCAGGCCGTGCAGAAGGTCATCGACAGCGTCGCCGCCCCCTACGACACCATCCCCGAAGCCCACTTCGCCATGGCCCAGGCCGCGGCCAATGCCGGCGACAACCTGCGCGCCCTGATGGAAACCGAGAAGTCGCTGCAACTGCGCCCGGACTGGGAAGTCGCCGCCCTCGCCCGAGCCCAGCTGCAGGCCCGCCAGTCGAACCAGACTGCCATCGACAGCCTTGCCAAATTCGTCGAGGACACCCCCGACGCCCGCGAGGCCCGCCTCACCCTGGCCCGCCTGCTCATCGCCGAAAAGCGCTACGACGAGGCCCGCCGCCATTTCGAGCGGCTGATCAAGGACAACCCCGACAACCCCGACGTCATCTACCCGGTGGCCATGCTCGCCCTGCAGCAAGGCGACACCAAGACCGGTCGCAGCCAGCTCGAACACCTGCTGACCACCAATTTCCCCGACAAGAGCACCATCCACTTCTTCCTCGGCCAGCTCGACCAGGAACAAAAAAAGCCGGAAGCCGCCCTCGAACACTATCGCCAGGTCACCACCGGCGACCAGTACATCGCCGCCCGCTCGCGCGCCGCCCAGATCCTGCTGCAGCAGGGCAAGACCAACGAAGCGCGCGAACTGCTGCACAACACGCGGGGTGGCACCCCGGCCGAGCGCACCCAGCTCATCCTCGCCGAATCCCAGCTGCTGCGCGAAGCCGGCCGCCACAACGAGGCCTACATCATGCTCGACGGCGCGCTCGGCAGCCAGCCCGACAACCCGGAAATCCTCTACGAAACGGCCCTCACCGCCGAGCGCATCGGCAAGCCCGAGCTGCTCGAAACCCATCTCAAGCACCTGCTTGCCATCAAGCCGGACCACGCCCACGCCCTCAACGCCCTCGGCTACTCGCTGGCCGAACGCAACACCCGGCTCGACGAAGCCCACGATCTGATCGCCCGCGCCCTCAGCCTCGCCCCGGAAGACGCCTTCATCATGGACAGCATGGGCTGGGTGCTCTACCGCCAGGGCAAACTGGCCGAAGCCCTGCAAACGCTGGAAAACGCCTACCGCCTGCGGGCCGACCCGGAAATCGCTGCCCACCTCGGCGAAGTGCTGTGGACCCTGGGCCGCCGCGACGACGCCAGCCGCCTGCTCCAGGCGGCCCGCAAGGCCCACCCCGACAACGACGTGCTCAACGCCACCATCAAGAAATACCTGCCCTGATGCGCGGCGTCATCCTGTTGCTGGTCGCCGGCCTGCTGGCCGGCTGCGCCAGCCTTCCGCCGCCGCCTCTGCCAGCCCGCCAGGATCTGCGCGACTTCGCGCTGGAAGGCCGCTTCGCCTTGCGTGCCAACCCACCCGATCAACCGGCCCAGAGCGCCGGCGGTCGACTGGCCTGGACGCACAAAAATCAAATCGACACCATCCTGCTCGCCAATCCGCTCGGCTACGGCGTCGCCGAAATCGAGTCCGGTCCGGCTAGCGCCCGGCTGCGCCTGGCCGACGGCAAGACCAGCGAATCGACCGATCCCGACGGCCTGATCGAGGAAGTCACCGGCCAGCGCCTGCCGGTCGCCCGCCTCCCCGCCTGGCTGCTCGGCCGCTCCGGCGGCCGGGCGCAGATCGCGCACGACGACCTGGGGCGCCCGTTGCGCCTCGTCGAAGACGGCTGGCAGATCGACTACGCCTACGACAACGCCGCGCCCGACGCCCTGCCCGGCCGGCTGACCCTGTCCAACGGCGACGGACTGGAACTGCGGCTGCGCATCGAACAATGGAAAAACGCGCCATGACCGACCAGCGGCTCGACTGGAACTGGCACAGCGACTGGCCGGCCCCGGCCAAGCTCAACCTCTTCCTGCACGTCGTCGGCCGGCGAGCCGACGGCTACCACCTGCTGCAAACCGTCTTCCGCTTCATCGACCGCGCCGACACCCTGCACTTCGCTCCCCGCCCCGATGGCGAAATCCAGCTGGCCACGCCCATCCCCGGCGTCCCGCCCGACAGCGACCTGACCGTGCGCGCCGCCCGCCTGCTGCAACAGGCCGCCGGCTGCCTGCAAGGCGCCACCATCCACCTCGCCAAGCGGCTGCCGATGGGCGGCGGACTGGGCGGCGGCTCGTCCGACGCCGCCACCGTGCTGCTCGCCCTCAACCACCTGTGGCAGACCGGACTCGACCGCCCGGCCCTGGAACGACTCGGCCTGACCCTGGGCGCCGACGTGCCGGTCTTCGTCCATGGCCGCAACACCTTCGCCGAAGGCGTCGGCGAAGCCTTCACCGACCTCGCCCTGCCGGCCAGCACCTACCTGATCCTGCACCCCGACGCCCACATCCCGACCGCCGCCATTTTCGGGGCCGCCGAGCTGAAGCGCGACACGCCGGTCATCGCCCCCGCCGACTGGCGCCCCGGGGTCGGGCACAACGACCTGGAGGCCGTCGCCTGCAGCCGCTTCCCAGCCGTCGCCCAAGCCCTGGCCTGGCTGCGCCGACACGCGCCGCAGGCGATGATGACCGGCTCCGGCGCCTGCGTCTTCGCCGCCTTCGCCACCCACGGCGAAGCCGAAACCGTTCTGGCGCAATGCCCCACGGATTTCCGCGGCTGGCTTGCCGATGGGCTGGACGAGCATCCGCTGGCAAAAATTCTCTGAAAAGGCTGGATTTCCCACCGCCCCTCCTGTAATATTCGCGCCTCGCTTGGACGCGAACCCGTCCGAGCGACCCGCTGGGGAGTCGCCAAGTTGGTCAAGGCACCGGATTTTGATTCCGGCATTCGAAGGTTCGAATCCTTCTTCCCCAGCCAAGTTTCCTTCGGGCAGGTCGCAAGCCTGCCCGATTTTCATTGTGGCGGACACCGACGCGACACAGCGCGCGCAGGGTCCGGAGGAATGCGGACATGGCCTACAACAGCCTGATGGTCTTCACCGGCAATGCCAATCCCAAGCTGGCAGCCGATGTCGCGAAACAGCTCAACGTCGATCTCGGGCGGGCCAACGTCGGCCGCTTTTCCGACGGCGAAGTCAGCGTCGAGCTGCAGGAGCACGTGCGCGGCCGCGACATTTTCGTCCTCCAGTCGACCTGCGCCCCCTGCAACGACAACCTGATGGAACTGCTGGTCATCGTCGATTCGCTGAAACGCGCCTCGGCCGGCCGCATCACCGCCGCCATCCCGTATTTCGGCTACGCCCGCCAGGACCGCCGTTCGCGTTCGTCGCGCGTGCCGATCGCCGCCAAGCTGGTCGCCAACATGCTGGTCGCCTCCGGCGTCGACCGCGTACTGACCATGGACCTCCACGCCGAGCAGATCCAGGGCTTCTTCGACATCCCGGTCGACAACATCTACGCCCTGCCGATCCTGCTCGACGACATCCAGAAGCAGCATTACGAAAACCCGATGGTCGTCTCCCCCGACCACGGCGGCGTCGTCCGCGCCCGCTCGCTGGCCAAGCGCCTCGAATGCGACTTGGCGATCATCGACAAGCGCCGCCCGAAGGCCAACGTTTCCGAGGTGATGAACATCATCGGCGAAGTCGACGGCCGCACCTGCATCATCATGGACGACATGGTCGACACCGCCAGCACGCTGTGCAAGGCCGCCACCGCCCTCAAGGCCAACGGCGCCAAGAAGGTCGTCGCCTACTGTACCCACCCGGTCCTGTCCGGCCCGGCCGTCGAGCGGGTCAACGACTCCGACCTCGACGCCCTGGTCGTCACCGACACCATTCCGCTGCGCGACGAAGCGGCCAGTTCGCCGCGCATCCGCCAGCTTTCCGTGGCCGAAATCATGGCCGAAACCATTCGCCGGATCAGCAACGACGATTCCGTGTCGTCGCTGTTCATTGACTAGCTGTTAGGATCGAGTTGCCTAGGGGTTTGAGCTGTTAGCTCTAGACCCTAGGCAACTAAGCAACTGTTTTTTTAACCTTCCCGTTCTGGTCGCGGACCGGGAAAACTCTGGAGTAACCCATGAACTTTGAACTGATCGCGCAAACGCGTACGCTGCAGGGAACGGGTGCGAGCCGCCGCCTGCGTCGCGCTGCCAAGGTGCCCGGCATCGTCTACGGGGGCGCCGCCGCTCCCCAAGCCATCGAAGTGGATCACAACGATCTGCTGCTCAAGCTGAAGAAGGAAGCCTTCCACGCCTCCATCATCGACCTCGTCGTCGATGGCAAGAAGCAACAGGTCCTGCTGCGCGACACGCAAGTGCACGCCTACAAGCCGCTGGTCCTGCACGTCGACTTCCAGCGCGTCGATGCCACCCACGAAATCCACGTCAAGGTGCCGCTCCACTTCGTCAACGAAGAGATCGCCCCGGGCGTCAAGCTCAACGGCGGCCTGGTCAACCACGTGATGACCGAAATCGACGTTCAGTGCCTTCCCAAGGACCTGCCGGAATTCATCGAAGTCGATGTCTCCGCGCTCAACGTCGGCGAAAACATCAACGCTTCCCAGCTCGTTCTGCCCAAGGGCGTGACCGTCGTCTCCCACACTGGCGAAGACCCCGTCGTGGTCGGCATCGTCGGCAAGGGCGGCGCCGCTGAATCGGACGAAGCCGCTGCCGGCGAAGCTGCTGCCGAGTAATCCCCGGCCCGCCGCTCCCCTGGCCGCCGCTGGCTTCGTGCCGCCGGCGGCCTTTTCGCGCTTATCGCCATGAACTCTCCCCGCCTGATCGTCGGTCTCGGCAACCCTGGCCCGGAATACGAAGCTACCCGGCACAACGTCGGTTTCTGGTTCGTGGACCAGCTGGCCGACAAGCTGAAGGCCAGCCTGGCCCCGCAGGCCAAGTTCTTCGGCAAGGCGGCCCGGGTTGGCGAAACCTGGCTGCTGCAGCCGACCACCTTCATGAATCGTTCCGGCCAGGCGGTCGCTGCGCTGGCCAATTTCTACAAGATTCCGCCCGCCGAGATCCTCGTCATTCACGACGAGCTCGACCTGCCGCCGGGCGGCATCCGGCTCAAGCAGGGTGGCGGTAACGGCGGCCACAACGGCCTGAAGGACATCCAGGCCCGACTGGGCACTCCCGACTTCTGGCGCCTGCGCCTCGGCATCGGCCACCCGCGCACCCTCGGCCTGTCCCAGCAGGTGGTCGATTTCGTGCTGCACCAGCCGCGCAAGGAAGAACTGCCGGACATCGAGCATGCCCTGGCCCGCTGCCTGCTGGCCTGGCCAAAACTAGCCGGCGGAGACTTCGCCGGCGCCCAACAACAGTTGCACGGCAAAGCCGTCTGACAGGAAAACCCAAAAGGAACACGCCATGTCTTTGAAATGCGGCATCGTCGGCCTGCCCAACGTCGGCAAGTCCACCCTCTTCAACGCCTTGACCAAGGCCGGTATCGAAGCAGCCAACTACCCGTTCTGCACCATCGAGCCGAACGTCGGCATCGTCGAGGTGCCGGACCCGCGACTTGGCCAGCTTTCGGCCATCGTCAAGCCGCAGAAGATCCAGCCGGCCATCGTCGAGTTCGTCGACATCGCCGGCCTGGTCGCCGGCGCCTCGAAGGGCGAAGGCCTGGGCAACCAGTTCCTGGCCAACATCCGCGAAACCGACGCCATCGTCCATGTCGTGCGCTGCTTCGACGATCCCAACGTGATCCACGTTTCCGGCAGCGTCGATCCGATCCGCGACATCGAAGTCATCGACACCGAGCTGGCCCTGGCCGACATGGCAACCGTCGAAAAGGCGCTGAACCGCTACCGCCGCCCGGCCAATTCCGGTGACAAGGAAGCCAAGATCCTGGTCGCCGTGCTCGACAAGTGTTTCGCCCAGCTCGACCAGGGCAAGGCGGTGCGCGCCCTCGACCTGTCGAAGGAAGAATGGGCCAGCATCAAGCCCTTCTGCCTGATCACCGCCAAGCCGGTGCTCTACGCCGCCAACGTCGCCGAGGACGGCTTCGTCGACAACCCGCTGCTGGCCAGGGTGGAAGCCCATGCCGCCGAGGAAGGTTCGCAGGTCGTCGCCTTGTGCGCCTCGATCGAGGCCGAGATCGCCGACCTCGACGACGCCGACAAGATCGAATTCCTCGAATCGATGGGCCTGCACGAAGCCGGCCTCGACCGCCTGATCCGCGCCGGCTACAAGCTGCTCGGCCTGCAGACCTACTTCACGGCCGGGGTCAAGGAAGTCCGCGCGTGGACCATCCATGCCGGCGACACCGCCCCGCAGGCGGCCGGCGTCATCCACACCGATTTTGAACGGGGCTTCATCCGCGCCCAGACCATCGCTTTCGACGACTTCATCGCCTTCAAGGGTGAGGCCGGCGCCAAGGAAGCGGGCAAGATGCGCGCCGAAGGCAAGGAATACGTCGTCAAGGACGGGGACGTGCTGAATTTCCTTTTCAACGTCTGAGCAACGAGCCTGAGTAGCTTGTATTCGTCGGTGAATTTTTAACTTTTCAAACGTCTAACCGCCTAGAATCACTCTGTACCCTCAAGGTGGCCGTCATGCCCCGCTCGACCAAACCTGTCCCAGCATCAGCCCAGCCCGCCGGAGAAAGCCGTCTTCCTCCGGAGGCCTTGCGGCGTGCCTATGAGCAGAGCCTGGAACCGATCATGATCACCGACCGGGACAATCGGATTGTCTCGGTCAACCCGGCTTTTTGCCGCCTGAGCGGCTATACCCCGGCCGACCTGGTCGGCCATAATCCGCGCATGCTGGCCTCGGGCAGGGCCTCGCCGGAGTTTTACGCCGGCATGTGGCAGGCGTTGAACGACAAGGATTTCTGGGAGGGTGAAATCTGGGATCAGCGCCAGGATGGCATCAGCTATCCGCGCTGGTTGAAAATCGCCGTTGTGCGCAACCCGGATGGCAGCGTCGCCAACTATGTCGCCAACTTTTCCGACATCAACGCCAGCAAGGAAGTCGCCGATCGCCTGGCTTACCTGGCCTACCACGACCCGCTGACCAACCTGCCCAACCGCCTGGCTTTCGAGTCGCAGCTGGCTCAGTCGCTGCGCATCTGCGCCCGCGAGAACGAGCAGCTGGCGCTGATGCTGATCGACCTCGACAATTTCAAGAACATCAACGACACCCTCGGCCATCCAGTCGGCGACAAGCTGCTGCAGAACGTTGCCGTCCGTCTCGGCGAAGCCGTCCGTTCAAGCGACCTGGTCGCCCGCCTGGGGGGCGACGAATTCGTCGTCGTCCTGGCCGACATCGATTCGCCGCTGAGCGCCGCCCGGGTCGCCAGCAAGATCCAGCAACAACTGGCCGACAGTTACCGGATCGACGACCAGGCGCTCTATGCCACGCCGAGTATAGGCATCAGCCTCTACCCGGTAGACGGCACCGATCCGAGCACCCTGCTGAGCAATGCCGACCGGGCGATGTACCACGCCAAGGGTGCCGGCAGGAACAATTACCAGTTCTACTCGCCGCGCATGAACGAAGCGGCCGGCGAGCGCCTGCGCATGGAAAACGAACTGCGCCGGGCGATCGCCTCGATTGCACCGGCCAGCTGCGAGTTTTCCATCCATTTCCAGCCGCAGATCGAAACGGCAAGCGGCCGGACGGTCGGCCTGGAGGCCCTGCTGCGCTGGCACAACCCCACTTTCGGCCAGGTCCCGCCCAGCCGCTTCATCGCCATTGCCGAGGAAACCGGGCTGATCCAGCCCCTCGGCGACTGGGTGGTCTGGGAAACCTGCCGCCTGATCAGCCTGATGAAGGAAGAGCACGGCATCGCCAATATCCGGGTGGCAATTAATATTTCCGCCCAGCAGCTGCGCCACGAGAACCTGCTGCAAATGGTGCGCGGCGCGCTGGCCTGCTACGAACTGTCACCGTATGACATCGAGCTCGAAGTGACCGAGAGCACGGCCATGCATTCCCCGGAAACGACGCTGTCCATTCTCGACCAGTTGTCGGCCATGGGCATCAAGCTGGCCATCGACGACTTCGGCACCGGCTATTCCTCGCTGGCCTACCTTAAGCACATGCCGATCCAGCGCCTCAAGCTCGACCGCTCATTCGTCCTCGACATCGAGAGCGATGCCAACGATGCGGCGATCTGCTCGGCGACCATCGCCCTCGGCCACAGCCTCGGCCTCGAGCTGGTCGCCGAAGGTGTCGAGACGCCGGCCCAGCGCGACTTCCTGGCCGATCTCGGCTGCGATGTGCTGCAGGGTTACCTGTACAGCAAGCCGATGCCCTACGAGGACACCGTCGCCTACCTGCAGGCCCGGCGCTAGCGGATCACCCTGCGCCACTCGTCCTCGAAATAACGTACCAGAACCTGGTTGTTCAGCTGATTGACCTCGGCCGGAACACGGGCCATGTCGGCCGGAAAGCTGAACATCGCAGGCAGCGTTTCGGATGTCAGAAATCGCGTTTTTTCCGGGTCGACCGCAGCACTGACGAATTCCTGCCGACCGGCAATGATGTAGCCCCACTCGCCGAACGAGGGCACCTGCACGTGATAGGGCGCCGTCCGCAAACCGGCTGCCTCCAGCGTCGCCACCACGCACCAGAAGGATTGCCGGGCGTAGAACGGCGAGGTGGACTGGACGACCAGCCGGCCATGCGCCGACAGACGCTTTTCGAGCAGGCGGTAGAAGGCCGAGGTGTACAGCTTGCCGAGCGCGAAATTGGACGGGTCGGGAAAGTCGATGACGACGAAATCGAAATGCTCGCGGCTCTCGGCCAGCCATTGCAGGGCGTCGGCATTGACCACCGTCACCCGCGGCGACTGCAGCGCCCCCTGGTTGAGGGCGACCAGGGCCGGGGCGCTGGCGAAGAGGCGGGTCATCGCCGGATCGAGGTCGACCAGCGTCACCAACTCCACCTGCGGGTACTTGAGGATCTCGCGCACGGCCAGCCCGTCGCCGCCGCCCAGCACCAGCACCCGCTTGGCCCCGGGCAGGCTGGCCAGGCCGGGATGGACCAGCGCCTCGTGGTAGCGATACTCGTCGTGCGAGGAAAACTGCAGGTTGTTGTTGAGGAAGAGGCGCAGGTCGTCGTGCCAGCGGGTGACGACGATGCGCTGGTAGGGCGTCGTCTCGGCGTGCACGATCTCGTCGGCGTAGAGATGCGCCTCGGCGAAAGTGGTCAGCTGGCCGGCCCCGGCGAAACCGGCGACGAGCAGAGCGAAGGCCGCCGCGCTCTGGGCGAGCAGGCCGTTGCGGTTGGGCAGCTGGTCGCGGAACAGGTGCAGCGCCCACAGGGCGACGGCGACGTTGAGCAGGCCGAAGAGCAGCGCGGTGCGGACCATGCCGAGCTGCGGGGCGAGGATCAGCGGGAAGAGGATGGAGACGACCAGCGCCCCCAGGTAATCGAAGCTGAGCACCTGCGAGACCAGCTCGCGGAAGGCCAGCTCGCGCTTCAGGATGCGCATGACCAGCGGGATTTCCAGGCCGACCAGGACGCCGACCCCGAACACCGTCAGGTAGAGCACGAGCTGGAAGGGGCCGGCCAGCCAGGTGAACACCACGAACAGCCCGATCGCCGAAAAGCCGCCGAGCAGGCCGACCAGCAGTTCGATGCGGATGAAGCTGCCGACCAGGTCGCGGCTGATGTATTTGGCCAGCCAGGAACCGACCCCCATGGCGAACAGGTAGGTGCCGATCACCGTCGAGAACTGCGTCACCGAGTCGCCGAGCAGGTAGGACGCCAGGGCCCCGGCCACCAGTTCGTAAGCCAGCCCGCAGGAGGCGATGACGAAAACCGAGAAGAGGAGGGCGTGGCGCATGGGGCGGAATGCTACCGGGCTTTTCGATTTTTGGCTGTTTTGCCGGTCGACCGCAGGACTGAGGCCGATCCCCCGGCCAGCCGCCGCCTGGGCCGGCGACAAGCGACAAAAGCCCCCGCCAAGTCCCTGTTTCTGCGAAAATAGCCCCCCTCCCCGTCGCCAGAAAAAAACATGCCCCCCCATCCCGCCATTGCCAGCACCACCGAAATCGTCGCCGAACTGAAGGCCGGTCGCATGGTCATCCTGGTCGATGAAGAAGACCGCGAAAACGAGGGCGACCTGGTCATGGCCGCCGAGCACGTCACGCCGGAAGCGATCAACTTCATGGCCAAGCACGGCCGCGGCCTGATCTGCCTGACCCTGACCGAAGCCCGCTGCAAGAAGCTCGGCCTGACCCAGATGGCGCGCAACAACAAGACCCAGTACGGCACCGCCTTCACCGTCTCGATCGAGGCCGCCGAAGGCGTCACCACCGGCATCTCGGCCGCCGACCGGGCGCGCACCATCGCCGTCGCCGTCAACAAGAATTCGACGGCCGACGACATCGTGCAACCCGGCCACGTCTTCCCGATCACCGCCCGCGAGGGCGGCGTGCTGGTCCGCGCCGGCCACACCGAAGCCGGCTGCGATCTGGCCGGCATGGCCGGGCTGGAACCCTCGTCGGTGATCTGCGAGATCATGAACGACGACGGCACCATGGCCCGCCTGCCCGAGCTGATCGAATTCGCCCGCGCCCACGACCTGAAGATCGGCACCATCGCCGACCTCATCCACTACCGCGCCGCCTCGGAAACCCTGGTCGAGCGCGTCACCAGCAAGACCATCGCCACCGCCCACGGCGATTTCACGCTGCACGCCTACGTCGACCGGGCGAGCGGCGCCACCCACCTGGCGCTGGTCAAGGGCGACATCCCGGTTGGCGGCGAAACCCTGGTCCGCGTCCACGAGCCGCTGTCGGTACTCGATTTCCTCGACCCGGCCAGCAAGCAGCAGTCCTTCTCGATCGACCAGGCGCAGGCGGCGCTGGCCAGGCACGGCCACGGCGTCATCGTCCTCATGCACCGGCCGGAAGACGGCGAAGACCTGATCAGCCGCCTGACCGGCACCAAGGCGCCGGCCCAGACCAAGTGGGACCCGCGCACCTACGGCATCGGCGCCCAGATCCTGCGCGATGTCGGCGTCAGCAAGATGCGCCTGCTCTCCAGCCCGCGCAAGATGCCCTCCATGACCGGCTTCGATCTCGAAGTCACCGGTTTCGTCCCCTCACCCGCGGAGCTCTGAGCCATGTCCCGCTTTGAAAACATTTTCGAATACGACAACAACCTGAACGGCGCCGGCCTGAAAATCGGCATCGTCATGAGCCGCTTCAACCTGCCCGTCTGCGAGGGCCTGCTCTCGGCCTGCGTCACCGAGCTCAAGCGGCTCGGCGTCGCCGACGCCAACATGACCATCGCCAACGTGCCCGGCGCGCTGGAAATCCCGCTCGTCCTGCAGACCATGGCGCAGAGCGGCAGCTTCGACGCGCTGGTCGCGCTGGGCGCCGTCATCCGCGGCGAAACCTATCATTTCGAGGTCGTTTCCAACGATTCCTGCCGCGCCATCATGGAAGTCCAGCTCGACACCGGCGTGCCCATCGCCAACGGCATCCTGACCTGCGAATCCGACGAACAGGCCGAAGTCCGCATGCAGCCCAAGGGCGCCGACTGCGCCCAGGCCGCCGTCGAAATGGCCAACCTCCAGAAAGCCCTGCTCCAATGACCACCTTCCTCAGCGACAGCGAACATCCCCACGACGTCAAGGAGCCGCCCAAGTCGGCCCGCCGGCTGGCCCGCGAGTTCGTACTCCAGGGCCTCTACCAGTGGCGCGTCGGCGGCGCCGACGAGGCCGCCATCGAGGCCCACCTGCCGGAGCTCGACGGCTTCGCCAAGGCCGACCGCGAATTCTTCGTCGCCACCCTGCGCGGCGTCATGCGCCAGAACGAACAGCTGATCGAGCAGATCGCCTGCCATATCGACCGCCCGTTCGGCGAACTGTCGCCGGTCGAAGCCTGCATCCTGATGCTCGGCTGCTTCGAAATGCGCAACACCCCGGAAACGCCCTACCGCGTCATCATCAACGAGGCCATCGAGCTGACCAAGGCCTTCGGCGGCACCGACGGCCACAAGTACGTCAACGGCGTGCTCGACAAGGTCGCCGCCGTTCTCCGCCCCGACGAAGTGGCCGTCCGCAAGAAGGGCAAGTAAGGCGATGCCGGGCGAATTCGCGCTGATCGACAAGTATTTCGCCCGCCCGACCCCGTCGGCCGTGCTCGGCCCCGGCGACGACTGTGCCCTGCTCCAGCCCTCGCCCGGCAAGCAACTGGCGGTGACCACCGACATGCTGGTCGCCGGCACCCATTTCCTGCCCGACACCGATCCGAAAAACCTCGGCTGGAAGACGCTCGCCGTCAATCTCTCCGACCTCGCCGCGATGGGCGCCCGGCCGCGCTGGGTGACGCTGGCCGGCGCCCTGCCGGCGGCCGACGAGGCGTGGATCGCTGGCTTCGCCGAGGGCTTCTTCGCCTGCGCTGGCCAGTACGGCGTCGACGTGGTCGGCGGCGACACCACCAAGGGGCCGCTCAACCTGTGCGTCACGGCGCTCGGCGAAGTCGAACCCGGCCAGGCCCTGCGCCGCGACGGGGCCAGGGTCGGCGACCAGATCTGGGTCTCCGGCCGGCCCGGGCTGGCCAGCCTTGGCCTCGCCCAGTTGCAGGGCCGCATCGAACTGCCCGGCGCCTGGCAGCGCCTGTGCGTCGGCGCCCTCGAGAAGCCGCGCCCGCGCATCGCCCTCGGGCTGGCACTGGTCGGCGTGGCGAGCGCCGCCATCGACATTTCCGACGGCCTCCTGGCCGACCTCGGCCACATCGCCGAGCGCTCGGCCTGCATGGCCGCCGTCCGCCTCGTCCAGCTGCCCCACCTGCCGAAAGGCGACAGCTACGACGCCGTACTGCGCAAGCTGGCCCTCGAATGCCAGCTGACCGGCGGCGACGACTACGAGCTGCTGTTCACCGCCCCGGCCGACCAGCACCTGCGCATCGGCCGCATCGCTGCCGAGCTCGAGTTGCCGCTGTGGTGCATCGGCGAAATCACCGAGGGCCCGGCCGGCACGGTCACCGTCTTCGACCCCGACGGCCAGCCGGTCAGCTTCGAGCGCAAGGGATACGACCACTTTGGCGCCGAAACCCCCTAGCCTCCGCTTCCTGCTCGCCCACCCGGCGCATTTCCTGGCCTGCGGCTGCGGCAGCGGCCTCGCCCCCTGGGCGCCGGGCACCTTCGGCACACTGTTCGCGTGGCTGAGCTTCGCGCTCTTCCGCCCCTATTTTTCCGATTTTCAGCTGATTTTGCTGTTGACCGCAGCTTACCTGGCCGGCATCTGGTTGATCGACGTCGCCGGCCGCGCCCTCGGCGACCCCGACCACGGCAGCATCGTCTGGGACGAGATCGTCCCCTTCTGGCTGGTCCTCTTGATGACCCCGGCCACCTTCTTCTGGCAGCTGGCCGCCTTCATGCTCTTCCGCTACTTCGACATCACCAAGCCGCAACCGGCCCGCTACTTTGACCAGCACGTCAAGAACGGCTTCGGCGTCATGGCCGACGACCTGGTCGCCGCCGGCTACACCCTGCTCTGCCTGGCCCTGCTCAAGATCGCGTTGACCTGACGGCCGGCTCCGACAGGCATAAAATATCGGCATCAATTTCCGTCCGGAGCTTGATCATGAGCCACAAGCACGCCCACCTGATGCGCAGCATCTTCCAGGACCCGCCCTCGGCCAACATTCACTGGCGGGAGGTCGAATCGCTGCTCAACCACCTTGGCGCCGACGTCGAACCCTCGCACGGCGCCCGCTTCAAGATCACCCTCAACAAGGTCGAAGCCTTCCTGCACCACCCGCACAACAGCAACACCTGCAGCAAGAACGACATCAAGGCCCTGCGCGAGGTGCTGACCCACGCCGGCGTCACGCTCGCCGCCTACGAGGCCGGCCAGACCTGAATCCGTCGGCAGCGGATTGGCATTGACCGATCGGGTGGCGCGGTCTATACCGATTACATCGAGTCACACGCAGGACAGATGCCATGGATCAGCCCGTCGCCGCTTCGCCGACAAACTCCGCCCGTCCACCGCACATCGCCGATGACGAATGGCGCCTGCGCGTCGATCTCGCCGCCTGCTATCGCCTGGTCGCCCTTTTCGGTTGGGACGACCTGATCTTCACCCACATCTCGGCCCGCCTGCCCGGCCCCCAGCACCATTTCCTGATCAATCCCTACGGCTGGGGCTTCGATGAAATCACCGCCTCCAGCCTGGTCAAGGTCGACCTGGATGGCCACAAGCTCGACGACAGCCCGCACGACATCAACCCGGCCGGCTTCACCATCCACAGCGCGATCCACGCCGCCCGCGACGACGCCCAGTGCGTGCTGCACGTGCACAGCGTCAATGGCGTCGCCGTCTCGGCCCAGCAAAACGGCGTGCAACCGCTCTCCCAGCATTCCATCTTCGTCCTCGCCTCGCTGGCCTACCACGACTACGAGGGCGTCGCCCTGGTTGACGACGAAAAGCCGCGCCTGGTCAGGGATCTGGGCGACAAGCGTTGCCTCGTGCTGCGCAACCACGGCCTGCTGACCGTCGGCCGCTCGGTCGCAGAAGCCTTCGTCGCCATGTACTTTCTCGAAACGACCTGCATGATCCAGGTCAGGGCGATGGCCGGCGGCGGCCCGCTGCGGCACATCGGGCAAGGCATCGTCGACGGGGCGCAAGCGCAGTGGGAGCAGGTCACCCGTGGGGCTGGCGGCGGCCTGGCCTGGCCGGCGCTGCTCCGTCGCCTCGACCGGCGCAACCCCGGCTACGCGTCGTAGGCTACTCCCGAGTCGGCCGGGCGCTTGCCGAAAAAGAAAAAGCCCTGAAAATCAGGGCTTTTTCATGTGCATTTGGCGCGCCTGAGACGATTCGAACGTCCGACCCTTGCCTTCGGAGGGCAATACTCTATCCAGCTGAGCTACAGGCGCGAAGAGGGCAGATTCTACCCTTCGCCGGGGCTGGCGTCCACGGCGCAGGCATTGAATGTGCGGCTTCAGTCGAACAGGGTGCGGGCGGTGTCGAAACGCTGGGCGTAGTAGCTGTCGCCCAGGCGGTCGATGCGCACCCGGCCGTTGCTCGACGGGGCGTGAATGAAGCGGGAATCGCCGATGTAGATGCCGACGTGCGACAGCGGCCGGTTCAGCGTATTGAAGAAGACCAGGTCACCGGGGCGCAGCGCCTCGGGTTCGACGGGCCGCCCCTGGCGGGCGATGTCGGCGGCGCTGCCACCCACCCTGAGGCCGGCCGCCTGGCCGTAGATGTAGCTGACCATGCCGCTGCAATCGAGCCCGGCCTCGGGGTTCTTGCCGCCGAAGCGGTAGCCGGTGTCGAGCAAGCCCATGGCGTAGAGGACGACTTCGTTGCCCTTGTCGCTGACCGGACGGGAGGCTTGCGCTATAGTTCCCGCCGAGGCCGACGGCCGCGTTGCCGGGCCGCCGCAGGCGGCGAGCAGCAGGGCGGACAAGGTGAGAGGAATCAGGGCTGAAGCACGCATCGAGTTAAGCCGCTTTCTAAAAATTGTCTATAACTTAGCGTTTTTACAGGATTTTTCAAGGCCATGAACTTAAAGAACCCGGATCTGCTGCGCGCCGCCAACCTGATTGGCGGAACATGGACTGCCGCCGACGACGGCGCCAGCTTCGCCGTCATCAACCCGGCCACCGGCGACCGGCTGGGCAATGTGCCGCTGTGCGGCGCCGCCGAGACGCACCGGGCAATCGACTCGGCCTACGCCGCCTGGCCGGCCTGGCGCGCCCTGACCGCGCGGCGTCGTGCCCAGATCCTGCAGGCCTGGAACCGGCTGATCGTGGACAACGCTGACGACCTAGCGCAGATCATCACCGCCGAGTGCGGCAAGCCGCTGGCCGAGGCCAGGGGCGAGGTGATCTACGGCGCCTCCTTCGTCGAATGGTTCGCCGAGGAAGGCAAGCGCACCTACGGCGAGAGCATTCCCAGCCCGGCGGCGAATACCCGGCTGCTCGTCATCAAGCAGCCGATCGGCGTCTGCGCGGCGATCACGCCGTGGAATTTCCCGCTCGCCATGATCACCCGCAAGGTCGCCCCGGCGCTGGCCGCTGGCTGCCCAGTGATCGTCAAGCCGGCCGAAGCGACGCCGCTCAGCGCCCTGGCCCTGGCCGTGCTGGCCGAGCAGGCCGGTTTCCCGGCCGGTGTCTTCAACGTGGTGACCGGCCGGCCGGCCGAGATCGGCGGCGAGCTGTGCGCCAACCCCATCGTCCGCAAGCTGTCGTTCACCGGTTCGACGGCGGTCGGCCGTTTGCTGATGGCGCAATGCGCCCCGACCATCAAGAAGCTGTCGCTGGAACTGGGCGGCAACGCCCCCTTCATCGTCTTCGACGACGCCGACCTCGATGCCGCGGTCGACGGCGCAATTGCCGCAAAATACCGAAACACCGGCCAGACCTGCGTGTGCGCCAACCGCCTGCTGGTCCAGTCGGGCATCTACGACGCCTTCGCCGCCCGCTTCGCCGAAAAGGTCGGCGGCCTCAAGGTCGGCAACGGGGCCGAGGCGGGCGTCACGCAGGGGCCGCTGATCAATGCCGCCGGCCTCGGCAAGGTCGAGGCGCACGTCGCCGACGCCGTCGCCAAGGGCGCCCGCGTGCTGTGCGGCGGCGCCCGCCACGCCCGCGGCGGCAATTTCTTCCAGCCGACCGTGCTGGCCGACGTGACCCCCGCCATGGCCGTCGCCCGCGAGGAAACCTTCGGCCCGGTCGCCCCGCTGTTCCGTTTCGCGACGGAAGCCGAGGCCATCGCCCTGGCCAACGACACCGAGTTCGGCCTGGCCGCCTATTTCTTCACCCGCGACATCGGCCGCAGCTGGCGGGTCGGCGAGGCGCTGGAATACGGCATGGTCGGCGTCAACACCGGCATCATTTCGAACGAGGTGGCGCCCTTCGGCGGCATCAAGCAATCCGGCCTCGGCCGCGAAGGCTCGAAGTACGGCATCGAGGACTATCTCGAAATAAAGTACCTGTGCTTCAACATCGACGGCTGAGGCGGTGGGCAAGCTGCTGATCGCCGGCCTGCTCGCCCTGGCCGCGCTGTTTTTCTGGCGCCACTGGAGCCGCCGGCAGCGCGCCGGTTTCCTCGACCGTTTTCCCCTCCAGTCGCTGCTCGATCGCCGGTTGGCGGTGCGCCGGCCCGAGCTCAGCGCCGCCCAGCGCGAGGAGGTCTTCGCCGCGCTCAACGATTATTTCCATCTCTGCCGCCAGGCCGGCCGGCGCCTGGTCGCCATGCCCTCGCAGGCGGCGGACGACGCCTGGCACGAGTTCATCCTGTTCACCCGGCAATACGACCGCTTCTGCACCCGGGCCTTCGGCCGCTTCCTGCACCACACGCCGGCCGAGGCCATGGCCTCGCCGACCCAGGCCGGCGAAGGCCTGAAACGCGCCTGGCGCCTGGCCTGCGCCCGCGAGCGGATCGACCCCAAGAGCCCGCAACGCCTGCCCCGCCTGTTCGCCCTCGATGCGGCGCTGGGCATCGCCGGCGGCTTCGTCTATCGCCTCGACTGCCTGGCGGCCAGCGGTGGGGCCGCCGGCTCGGGCTATTGCGCCAGCCATATCGGTTGCGGCAGCGGCTGCTCCGGTGACTCCGCCGGCACCGACAGCGGCAGCAACGGTGACAGCGGGGATGACGGAGGATGTGGCGGCGGTTGCGGCGGCGGGGATTAGCCGGCCCTGCCGGCTATGGCTACTTGTGATAGCTCCGGCTGCTGCCCGAACCACCGCGGCCGTCATGGGCCTCGTTTTCGAACAGGTTCCAGCCCTGCGCCTGGGCCAGGGCGAAGAGGGCGAGGGCGAGGACACCGGCAGCCAGGTTGACCTTGTCGAACATCAGTCGTCGTCTCCCGATTCCGGCGCGTGGTCGCTTTCCGCCCAGCGCGCTGTCTCGAAAGCCAGTCGCCGGCTGACGGCAAAGACCGGGAAAATGGCCAGGAAGATCACCACGATCACGAAGTTGGACCAGCCGGCGCCGGCGGCGCGCACCTCGATCGTGTCGCGCACGGCGACCGGCCGGTCGGGCGCCATGTCGGGGTCGACCGTCAGGTAGTAGGTGCCGGGCGGGACCTTGCGGAAGACCACCTCGTCGTCGCGGCTGCCTTCCGTCCAGTGGCCGTCGTCGTAGCCGCTGTAGAAGGCGAGTTCGCGGGCTGCCGGCCAGGCGGCGCCAGTCGCCTTGTTGACCAGCAGCAGGTCGAGGCCGATCCAGTTGTTGTCGAGCGAGGTGGTGTTGCGCACGGCGATCTTGCGCGGCTTGCCGGTGATCTCGAACTCCCGGGTCTGCACCTCGTCGGCGCGCCCCGGCTCGAAAGTGAAATCCTGGCGCAGCAACTGCTTGCCGCCGCCGGCCAGCATGACCAGGGCCTGGACGACGATGGCCGCCAGCAGCAACTTGGCGAACAGGCGCAGGATCCGGACGCTGCTTTCCCGCCACGGGTTGAGCTGGTTGGCATAGACGCCGACCGGCGCCGGCAGTTTGCCGGGCAGGCCGAAGGCCTCGGCGATCACCTCGGGCGCCACATAGCAGCCCTGCGACCAGTTGATTTCCTTGCCGGTCGATTCGCGCGACAGCATCAGCGGCGGCGCCACGTAGTCGACCACCCGGCAGGTTTCGCCGCGCCTGACCCGCCAGGTGAACTGGCCGGTGACCTGGACGACCTCGGCCACCGGCGTAGTCGCGAAGTGGCGGAAGCGCTCACCGCCGTGGTGGATGTCGTTGAGCTCGCCGGCGCCGTGCGTGGCCGGCAGGCGGGACAGGACGTCGACGACGTTCCAGTGGCCGTTGTATTCGGTCAGCCAGCGGTAGGTGGCGTTGTCGCCGGCCAGCAGGTATTCGCGCCAGTCGTAGGCGATGCCGTCCACCTTGCAGCGCTTGACTAGAAAGCCGATGACTTCGACCGGCCGGCCTTCCAGACTGCCCTTGCTGCCCAGCGCCAGGCGCGGCGCGTAGCGGTCCTGGCCGGCGGCCAGCGCCTTGGCCAGCAGGCGGTGATCGGCGTCGCCGGCATCGACCACCGCCCCGCAGCTGGCGCAGCCGACGGCGAGAATTTCCGGCGAGCGGGCGGCCATCGGCGAACCGCAGGCCGGGCAACGGAAAACGCGGGCCTCGACGACCGTTTGCACGGCCATGCCGTCGCGCAGGCCGTTCATTTTTAGCGAGGCGAAGTCGACCGCCTCGCCGACGAAAAGCAAGGGCGGCGTTTCCGAGTAGTCGAGGGTGGCGAAGCCGGCATCGTTTCGCAGGTCGACCGCCGCCAGCGGATAGCCGCCGCCGGTCTTGAAGGGCAGCTCGCCCTGGCCGGCGACGACCTCGGCCTCTTCGATGTTGCTGACCGTCCACACCTGGCTGGCCAGCGAGAAGCGCCGGCCGACGGTCAGCGTCTCGAAGGCCGGCAGCGGTTCCATGACCGGCTGCATAAAAGTGAGCACGTACTCGCCGCCGGCCTCTGACAGCCAGCCGGTGCGCATGTCGTCGAAGAGCAGGTGCCACTCGTTCCAGATGCCCTGGCTGTACTTGATCTGGAGGCGCCCGATCAGCGCGAAATGAACGCCCCGGTAGCTGCCTTCGGCGCCCAGTTGCAGCGGCGAGCGGTCTTCGACCAGCGCCGCCATCTTGCCGATGTCGTCGACCGCCTGGTCGTGGCGGACCAGCGTGCTCTGGCAATAGTCGCAGACGGCGAAGACCGAGGACGCCGAGCGGAAGACGACCGGCGCGCCGCAGGACGGACAGGAGGCGGTGAAAGCCACGTTGCTGCGGTCAACTCAATTTTTTGAGCAATTCCGATTTTTTGGCATCGAACTCAGCCTGGCTGAGGATGCCTTTTTCGACCAGTCCGTGCAGCTTTTCCAGCGTTGCCACGACCTCGTCGGCCGATACCGAGCCGGCTGGCGCGGCCGCCGGGTTGATGCCCTGGGCGGCCGAGGCCATGGCCTGCCCCATGACCTGCCCGAAGCCGACGCCGGCCCCCATGCCGACGCCGAGGCCGGCCATGCCGCCTTCGTTTTTCGCCGCCTCGGGAATGGCGTTGGCGACCTGGTACTGGGTGTAGCGCTGCATGTCGCCGATCATGTTCATGCCGATCTTCTGGTCGAGGATTTTTTGCAACTCCTCGGGCAGCGAGATATTCTGGACGACCAGCGAATCGAGGGCCAGGCCGAATTCGGCGAACATCGGCACCGCCTTGGCGAACATCGCCCGCCCGAACTCGTCCTGGTTGGCCGCCATGTCGATGAAGGGCACGCCGGATTCGCCGAACAGGTCGGTCATGCCGGCGACCAGCGTGTTGCGCAGCTGGCCTTCGAGTTCGCCGCGGCCGTAGTCGTCGCGGGTGCCGGAAATCTTCTGGTAGAACAGCCGGGGGTCGGTCAGGTGGTAGGCATAGATGCCGAAGGCGCGCAGGCGGACGATGCCGAACTCCTTGTCGCGGATGGTGATCGGGTTGGGCGTTCCCCACTTCTGGTCGAGCTGGGTGCGCGTCGAGAAGAAATAGACGTCGGACTTGAAGGGCGACTCGAACAGCTTGTCCCAGTTCTTCAGGTAGGTCAGCACCGGCAGCGTCTTCGTCGTCAGTTGGTACATGCCGGGCTGGAAGACGTCGGCCACCGTGCCTTCGTTGACGAACATCGCCAGCTGCGACTCGCGCACGGTCAGGCTGGCGCCGTTCTGGATTTCCATGCCGGCCATCGGATAGCGCCAGGCCAGCGTGCCGTCGCTGTCCTCGGTCCATTGCAGGACGTCGATAAACTGTTTCTTGATGAAATCCATCAGGGCCATGGGTGTCTCCTTGAGAGGTCAGGCGATGCAGCCGGCGTTGAGAATGCCGATGCCGAGGGAAAGCGCAGCGAGGAAGATCCCCGAGGCAACCTTGCCCTGGGGGATGGCGTGATTGATCTGGGGCAGCGCGAAGCGGGCCACGATGTAGGCCAGCAGCTGGACCAGGCAGGCGACGACGCCCCAGCCGATCATCGCCCCGATGTTGTGGCTGACGGCGACCGACACGGCGATGGGCAGGGCATAGCCGATGATCGCCCCGCCCAGGCTGACCGCCGCCGCCGGGTTGCCCTGGCGGATCAGGGCCAGTTCGCTGTACGGGGTGACGAAGACATAAAGGGCGAAGAAAATGGCCAGCAAGGCGACCGCGGTCGCGAAGTAGGCGGCGAAGGCCGGCAGGCTATTGATCACCGGATCGAACATGGCAACTCCCGAAAAGTGCGCAATGACAGCGGATTGTCACTGCTGGCCGGCGTTTGTTCAAGCCTGGCCGGCTACAGACCGATCAGCATGCTGATGCCCGACGGCCGGCACACGCTCGAAGAACCCCCGAAACCGTCGACAGCTAGTGGTCTGCTTCGTAATTGGCGGAACTGAATGAAAGCGATGGATTTGGCCTGCTGGCTAGGCGCGAACCACAGCGATAGCCGAAGCTATCGCGAGGATGAGCAACAACGCCAGCGGGGCAAAGACAAGCTTTCATGTTCCGTAAATTGCGAAGCAGACCACTAGGGTTGCCGGGCCATCTGCAACAGCCCCTCGAGCGGCAGGTTGGGCACCACGCGGTGGGGCAAAGCAAGGTGCGCCGCCAGCTTTTCGGCGTAGCCGCCGGAAACCACGCAGCATGCGTCTGCCTCGCCAAGCCGTCTATAGGCCCGCTCGATGGCGCCCAGCTGGGCATCGATGACGCCACTGACGATGGCATCGGCGGTGCACCGCGGAAAGTCTGCATAGTGCCCGTCGGCATAAGGCAGGGCGGCCGTCCCGGCAGCCAGCGAGTCGAGCATGAGGCCGACGCCGGGCAGGATCAGCCCACCGAGGAAACGGCCCTCACCGTCCAGCGCATCGATGGTCGTCGCCGTTCCGGCCATGATCACTACGGCCGGCCCAGCTTGCAGGTGCCGGGCACCGATCAGGGCGCACCAGCGGTCGACGCCCAGCCGCTCGGGGCAATCATACAAATTGCTTACCCCGCACTGCTGCCGGCGGGCAGCGGCTTCGACCAGCAGCGCCTGCCAGGCGCCCAACTGCTGGCGAATGCGCTGGCCGGCCGCCGGGCCGGCGACGTTGGCGAACATCACCCGCTCGACCGCTGGCCAGTCGGCAGGCAAGCAAGCCAGCCCGGCGACATCGGCCTGGGCCACGGCGCCCTGGACCAGCCACCGGGTACCGTCGTGGACCCCCCACTTGATGCGGCTATTGCCGCTATCGAGGCAGGCGATCATGCCCGGCTTACCCCAAGGGTACTTCCTGCTGGGCGGACCCCAAGGGCACTTCCTGCGGGGCGCAGGCTGACGTCGCCGGCGACAATGCGCTCGGTGCCGGCCGCGGTGGCCAGCAGCAAGGCGCCGTCGTCATCGACGCCGAGGCAGGTGCCGCTCAAGGCCTCGGTACCGTCGCCGATTACCCGCACCGGCAAGCCCTGCCAGGCGTGGTAGCGCTGCCATTTGGATTTCAGGCCAAAAAAGCCGTCGACCGCGAAAGTGTCGAGCGCCTGGACGACCCCGCCGAGCAGCGCGGCGAGCAGCGCATGGCGCTCCGGCAGGACAGCGAAGGCCCGGTCGAGGCCAGCCACCGGCTGGGGAAAATCGCCTGGCGGGGCGGCCAGATTGAGGCCGATGCCGATGATCACCTGACAGCCCCGCCGGTCGCTCGACGACTCGATCAGGATGCCGGCCAGCTTGGCGAAGTCATCGCTCGTGCCGAGCAGCAAGTCGTTCGGCCACTTCACCCGGATGCCGGCCGCCCCCAACTGTTCGAGCGCCTCGGCCAGGCCGGCGCCGATGGCCAGCGACAGGCCGCCCAGCTGCGCGGCGGAGCCGGGAAAGCGCCAGAGTACGGAGAAAGTCAGGCTGTCGCCGGCCGTAGACAGCCAGCTGCGGCCGCGCCGGCCGCGCCCGGCGCTTTGCCGGTCGGCGACGACGACGGTGCCGGACGGCGCGCCGCGATCAGCGCGGCGCATCAATTCGCTGTTGGTCGAGTCGCATTCATCCAGCGCATCGACGTCGAAACGCCCGGCCAGCACACCCAGCCGGGACTTGAGCAAGACGGGTTCGATCAGGGCCATGCGGCGGATTCTACTCCGCCGCCGACTCCTTGCCGCCATCGATGCCCAGTTCGGCGATCTTGCGCGTGATGGTGTTGCGGCCAATACCCAGTGCCTGCGCCGATTCGATCCGCCGGCCGCCGGTGTGGGCCAGCGCCCGGGAAATCAGGATGCGCTCGAAGACCTGCGACAGCACGCCATGCACGTCGGGCACGCCGCGCGCCAGCATGCGGTCGACCTCGCCTTCGAGAGCCGACTCCCAGTCGGTGGCCAGGGCGACCGGCGTCGCCTCGCGCAATTCGACCGGCAGATCACCGACCTCGACCTGCTGCCCCGGCGCCATCACGGTCAGCCAGTGGCAGAGGTTCTCCAGTTGGCGGACGTTCCCCTGCAACTCCAGCCCGGCCAGGAACTTGAGCGCCGGCTCCGACAGGCGCTTGGCCTCGACGCCCAGTTCGCGGGCGCTTTTCTGCAGGAAATGGCGGGTCAGCAGCGGGATGTCCTCGCGCCGGTCGCGCAGCGCCGGCAGGCGGATGCGGATGACGTTGAGACGATGGAACAAGTCCTCGCGGAACAGGCCGTCCTTGACCCGCGTCTCGAGATTCTGGTGGGTGGCGGCGATCACCCGGACGTTGGCCTTGATCGGCGAATGGCCGCCGACCCGGTAGAAATGGCCGTCCGACAGCACACGCAACAGGCGGGTCTGCAGCTCGGACGGCATGTCGCCGATTTCGTCGAGGAACAGCGTGCCGCTCTCGGCCTGCTCGAAACGGCCGCGCCGCTGGGCCTGGGCGCCGGTGAAGGCGCCGCGTTCGTGGCCAAACAGTTCCGATTCGAGCAGATCCTTGGGAATGGCCGCCGTGTTGATGGCGATGAAGGGTTTGTCGGCGCGCGGACTGTGGCGGTGCAGGGCGCGCGCCACCAGTTCCTTGCCGGAGCCTGACTCGCCGGTGATCAGCACCGTCGCATGCGACAGGGCGAGGCGGCCGATGGCCCGGAAGACCTCCTGCATGGCCGGCGCCTGGCCGAGAATCTCCGGAACCAGCCCCTCCTCCTCGTGCGCACCGCTTTGGTGCATCGACTCGTCGATAGCCCGCCGGATCAGTTCGACCGCCTGGTCGACGTCGAAAGGCTTGGGCAGGTACTCGAAGGCGCCGCCCTGGAAGGCGGCTACGGCGCTTTCCAGGTCGGAATAGGCGGTCATGATGATGACCGGCACCGACGGAAAGCGGGTCTTCACTTCCTGCAGCAATTCCAGCCCGGACTGGCCCGGCATGCGGATGTCGGACATCAGCACCTGGGGCGGCTCGATGCCTTGTTCGAGCTGGGAAATGGCCTCGGTGGCCGAAGCGTAGCTCTTGAACGGAATGCCCTCGCGGGACAGGGTCTTCTCGAGGACCCAGCGGATGGAGCGGTCGTCGTCGACGATCCAGACGGGTTTCATATTGGCGGCGTTTCTTGTCGTTGGAATGGCCGAAATCGAAGCAAGACTCAGGCCTGCTCGACGGGCAGCCTGAGCGTGAACACCGTATTCCCCGGCCGACTCGAACAATCGATGGTGCCGTGATGGTGCTGGATGAAATTCTGGGCGATGGTCAGGCCCAGACCGCTGCCCCCATCGCGCCCGGAAACCAGCGGATAGAACATGCGTTCGCGGATATCGTCCGGAATGCCCGGACCGTTGTCGCCGACCTTGATTTCCATGGCCAGGCGGTAACGTTTCTTGGCCAAGGTCACCTGACGTAGGGAGCGCGTCTTGAGGATGATCTCGCCCTCGCCCTCCATGGCCTGGGCGGCATTGCGGGCGATATTGAGCACGGCCTGGATCAGTTGCTCGCGGTCGCCGACCAGTTCCGGCAGGCTGGTGTCGTAGTCGCGCCGCACCTGCAGCGAACCGGGAAACTCGGCGGTGAGCAGGCTGCGCACCCGCTCGAGGATCTCGTGGATGTTCACCGTCGTCGGCAGCATCGCCCGGTGCGGCGTCAGCAGGCGCTGCATCAGATCCTGCAGGCGGTCGGCTTCCTTGATGATGACCTGGGTGTATTCCTTGAGCGAGGGATTGGCCAGCTCGTGCTCGAGCAGTTGCGCCGCACCGCGGATGCCTCCCAGCGGATTCTTGATTTCGTGCGCCAGGTTGCGGATCAGTTCGCGGCTGACCTGCTGCTGCTCGATCAGGCGTTCCTCGCGGGTCGCCGTCAGGTGATGCTCGATCGGCTGCAATTCGAGCAACAAGCGGGCACCTACGGCATTCTCCGCAGCCAGCGGGGTCACCGTGCAGTTGATGTGCAGGACTTCGCCATCGCAGCGCTTGAGCTCGATGTTCTGCCCGGTGTAGCCCCAGTTGTTGGCCAGGCCGTTGTCGAGAGCCGAACGCAGGGTTGCCGAGCAGGTGCAGATGTCGCCGAGCTGGCGACCGAGCACGGTGCGACCGCTCACCGCCAGCAGATTCTCGCCGGCGGCATTGATGTAGCGGACGACCAGCCCCTGATCGATGAGGAGAACGGCCGAAGCCAGCAGGTCGAGGCCGGCGAAGGATGGATGGGTAGGAGTCATGAACGGATTGTAGCGAGTTGGGCCAACCAGAAGATGACAACTTGCGTTACTGACCGATCGTTCATTATCATGACTGCTTGCCCACCGGATGCCGGAACCATGCCCAAGACCATCGCCTGCCGCCTCTTCCTGCTGCCCGGCATCGCCGCCGCACTGGTCGGCTGCCAGGCCGGCGACACCCCGGCGCCTCAGCCCCCCGTCGTTCTGGTTGCCGCCGCCGCACCGGCAGCGGCCGAAGGCGGCAGCTACACCGGGGAAATCCGCGCCCGGCGCGAGGCCGACCTGGCTTTTCGCGTCGGCGGCAGGATCGCCGGCCGCCTGGTCGACGTCGGCGCCCACATCGCCGCCGGCCAGCCCCTGGCCCGCCTCGACCCGACCGATCTCGAACTGGCCGCCAGCGCCGCCCGCGCCCAACTGGCGGCGGCGGAGAGCGAGGCGGCAACGGCAGCGGCCGAGCGCCAGCGCTACGCCGGCCTGCTGGCCAGGAAATTTGTCAGCGAAGCGGCCTTCGAGGCGCGCGACAACGCCCACAACAGCGCCCGCGCCCGCCTCGAGCAGGTACGGGCGCAGAGCCGGATCAGCGACAACCAGGCCGGCTATGGCACCTTGACCAGCACCTTCCCGGCTGTCGTCACCGCCGTCCTGGCCGATGCCGGCCAGGTGGTCGGGGCCGGCCAGGCGGTGTTGCGCGTCGCCCGCCCGGAAGAACTCGAGGTGGCCATCGCCGTGCCCGAGAGCCGTGTCGGCGAATTGCAGGCAGCCCGCAGCATGCGCGTCAGCCTGTGGGCCGAGCCGGAACTTGCCCTGCGCGGCGAGTTGCGCGAACTGGCGCCGGCTGCCGATCCGGCCAGCCGCACTTACGCCGCCCGCATCCGGCTGGTCGATCCCCTGCCCACCGTCCGCCTGGGCATGACGGCCCGCGTCGACGTGCGCAGCACTGGCGACAGCCGGCTCCGGCTGCCGCTGGCTGCCGTCGTCGATCTCGGCCAGGGCCCGGTGGTCCGGGTGGTCGTGGACGGCAAGGTGGTGTCGCGCCCGGTGCGGGTCGCCGCCTACCGCGACGACGGGGTCGACCTGGCCGGCGGTGTGCAAGCCGGCGAGCCGGTCATCGTCAGCGGCGCCGGCCAGCTGGCCGAGGGCCAGGCCGTGCGGAGCAGACCGCAGACGGCACCCGAGCGGCAGCGCTGAGCCGTGAGCCAGCGTTTCAACCTGTCCGACTGGACGCTGCATCACCGCATGCTGGTCGGTTTTTTCCTGATCGCCATCGCGATCATGGGCGTGTTTGCCTACGGCCGGCTGAGCCAGGCGGAAGACCCACCATTCACCTTCAAGGTCATGGTCATCCGCAGCTTCTGGCCGGGAGCCAGCGCCCTGCAGGTCGAGCAGCAGCTGACCGACCGGATCGAGAAAAAGCTGCAGGAAACGCCGAACATCGACCGCCTGGCGAGTTACTCGCGGCCGGGCGAATCGACGGTGCTGTTCTATGTCCGCGACAGCGCGCCGCCGAGCGCCGTTCCGGAAGCCTTCTACCAGGTGCGCAAGAAGATAGGCGACATCCGCCACACGCTGCCGGCGGACCTCCAGGGGCCGTTTTTCAACGACGAGTTCGGTGAGGTTTTTGGCAATATTTTCGCGTTGACCGCAGAGGGTTTCGATTACCCGCAACTGAAGGACCTGGCCGAACGCGTCCGCGACCAGTTGCTGCGCGTGCCCCACGTCGGCAAGGTCGAGATCTTCGGCATCCAGGACGAGCGCATCCATGTCGAGCTGTCCAACGCCAAGCTCGCCACCCTGGGCATCGAACCGGCCGCCCTGGCCCAGGCCCTGGCCCAGCAGAACGCGGTGGCCGGCGCCGGCTTTTTCGAAACCAGCCAGGAGCGCATCCAGATTCGCCCGGGCGGCGCCTTCACCAGCCTCGCCGCCATCGCCGACACGCCGATCCGCATCGGCCAGCGCACTTTCCGGCTGGGCGACGTGGCTGAAGTCCGGCGCGGCACCATCGATCCGCCAGCCACCCAGGTCCGCTTCGGCGGCCAGCGCGCCCTGGCCATCGGCGTCGCCATGGCGCCGGGCGGCGACATCATCCAGCTCGGCCACGACCTGGAGGCGAAACTGGCCGCGCTGCAGGCCGACCTGCCGGTCGGCGTGGGCATCGCCGAATCGGCCAGCCAGCCGAAGGCCGTCGCCCGCTCGGTGCAGGCCTTCGTCCAGGCCCTGGCCGAAGCGGTCGGCGTCGTCATGCTGGTCACCTTCATCAGCCTCGGGCTGCGCACCGGCCTGGTTGTCGCCCTGACCATCCCGCTCGTCCTGGCCGCCACCTTCCTCGCCATGCAGGTCTTCAACGTCGGCCTGCACAAGGTGTCGCTCGGCGCCCTGGTCCTGGCGCTCGGTCTGCTCGTCGACGACGCGATCATCGCCGTCGAGATGATGTGGGTGAAGATGGAACAGGGCTGGGAACGCACCCGCGCCGCTTCTTTCGCCTACACCAGCACGGCCGGCCCGATGCTGTCCGGCACGCTGGTCACGGTGGCCGGCTTCATCCCGATCGCCCTCGCCAAGTCGTCGACCGGCGAATACGCCTTCGCCTTCTTCCAGATCAATGCCGTCGCCCTGCTCATTTCCTGGCTGGCCGCGGTGGTCGCCATTCCGTGGCTGGGCTACAAGTTGCTGCCCGACCCGCGAGCCGCCCGCCAACCGGGCCGCCTGGCCCGGCGCTGGCCGCGCCTGGCCGCACTGATTGACCGCCTGGGACTGAATGGCCCGGCCCACGCCGAGGACCACGACGTCTACGCCACCCCCTTCTACCAAGGCTTCCGGCAACTGATCGGCTGGTGCGTCAGGCGGCGCTGGCTGGTCATCGCCATCACCGTCGGCCTCTTCGGGCTGGCCATCGTCGGCATGGGTAAGGTCCAGAAGCAGTTCTTCCCGAATTCGACCCGCCTCGAGCTCAATGTCGAACTGCGCCTGCCAGAAGGCGCCTCGATCGCCGCGGTCGACGCCGAAACCCGGCAGCTGGAAAAATGGCTGGAAGAAGACCGGGCGACCTTCGACCAGTTCGAGAGCTACATCGCCTACATCGGCTCCGGCTCGCCGCGCTACTACCTCGGCCTCGACCAGCAGTTGGCGGCCAGCAATCTCAGCCAGTTCGTCATCGTGGCGCGCGACGTGCCGGCCCGCGAGGCGCTGCGCAACCGGTTGATTGCGTTGTTCGCCGACGGCAGCTTCCGGGCACGCGCCAACATCAGCCGCATCGAAAACGGGCCGCCGGTCGGCTATCCCGTCCAGTACCGCATCTCCGGCGAAGACCCGGCCACCCTGCGCGGCATCGCCAACCGGGTCGCCGCCGTGCTGCGCGGCGATGGCGAGTTGTCCAACGTCAATGCCGACTGGAGCGAACTATCCAAGTCGATCGTCGTCGACATCGACCAGGACAAGGCGCGCCTGCTCGGCGTCGCCAGCCAGGACATCGCCGGGCAGCTCCGCCTGTCGCTCAACGGCCTAGCGACGACGCGCTACCGCGAGGGCGAGAAAACCATCGACGTGGTGCTGCGTGGCGATCCGGAAACGCGCAACCAGCCGGCCACCCTCGCCGACCTGGCGATTCCGACGCGCACCGGCCGCAGCGTACCGCTCGGCCAGATCGCCCGCCTCGACTACGGTTTCGAGCCCGGCCTGATCTGGCGCCGCGACCGCCTGCCGACGATCACCGTGCGCGCCAACCTGTATGGCGCCACCCAGCCTGCCACCATCGTCGACCGCCTCAAGCCGCAGATCGACGCCATCCAGGCCAGCCTGCCCGATGGCTACCGTATCGCCACCGGCGGCTCGATCGAGGAATCGGGCAAGGGCTCGCGCTCGGTGATGGCCGGCATCCCGATCTTCCTGCTCGCCGTGCTGAGCATTCTGATGATCCAGTTGCAGAACGTGTCGCGCGTCGTCATGGTGCTGCTCACCGCACCTCTCGGCATCATCGGCATCGCCCTCTTCCTGCTCGTCTTCAAACAGCCTTTCGGCTTCATGGCGCTGCTCGGCACCATCGCCCTGTTCGGCATGATCATGCGCAACTCGGTCATCCTGGTCGACCAGATCGAGCAGGATCTGGCGGCGGGCCGCTCGCGCCGGGAGGCCATCGTCGAATCGACCGTGCGCCGCTTCCGGCCCATCGTGCTGACCGCGGCGGCCGCCGTGCTGGCCATGGTGCCGCTGTCGAGGAACGACTTCTTCGGGCCGATGGCCGTCGCCATCATGGGCGGGCTGATCGTCGCCACCGCCCTCACCCTGCTCTTCCTGCCAGCGCTCTACGCCGCCTGGTACAAGGTCAGGAATTAGGATCGAGTGCTTAGCTGTCAGCAAAAGCAAAGGGCGCCAAGGCGCCCTCGAACTTCGCTAACGACGAATAACTCACGACTAAAAACTACTTCAAGTTGCTCAGCTCCTTCTGGATCGCCTGGATATTGCGCTCATGCTGCGCCACGCGGTCGCGATAGGGGCTGGCCCGGTCGCTGTTGGCACCACGCGAAGCCTCGAGCTCGGCGAGCTCCTTTTTCGCCTGCTCCAGATTGCGCTGTTCGGCAGCCAGTTCCTGATCGAGGATGTGGCGACGGTCGCTATCGCGCGACCGCTGGGTATCTTCCTGGACGCGGGGAAAACTGGCTGGGGTCGGGTTGGCTGACGCCTTGGGCCTGGCCGGCGGGGCCGGCATGGTGTTTTCCGGGCCGCTGGCGATGGCCTTGCAATTCTTGTCGAGACGCGAATTGGTGTAGGTCGTGGCGCCGTTGGCGTCGATGCATTTGTAGATCGTCTGCGCCGAGACCGCAAACGGCAGCAGGACGAGCAGCAAGGCGAGCGGGCGGCGTGTCATCGTCATGGCTTCATGGTTCCTCATAACTTTTTCAGTGTACCGGACTTAACGGCAGCGACTGGAAAAAGTGGACAAAAAAAGGGCGGAAAATCCGCCCTTTTTTGTTTCAGCGCCGATTAGCAACTGTAGTACAGATCGAACTCGACCGGGTGGGTCGTCATGCGGATCTTGTTCACTTCTTCCATCTTCAGGGCGATGAAGGCATCGATCCAGTCGTTGGAGAAGACACCGCCGCGGGTCAGGAAGTCGCGATCCTTGTCGAGCGCAGCCAAGGCTTCCTCGAGGGAGGCGGCGACGGTCGGGATCAGTGCATCCTCTTCCGGCGGCAGGTCGTAGAGGTTCTTGTCAGCCGGCTCGCCCGGGTGAATCTTGTTCTGGATACCATCCAGGCCGGCCATCAGCAGGGCCGAGAAGCACAGGTACGGATTGGCGATCGGGTCCGGGAAGCGGGTTTCGATACGACGGGCCTTGGTCGAGGCGACGTGCGGGATGCGGATCGAAGCCGAGCGGTTCTTGGCCGAGTAGGCCAGCTTGACCGGGGCTTCGTAGTGCGGCACGAGGCGCTTGTACGAGTTGGTGCCCGGGTTGGTGATGGCGTTCAGGGCCTTGGCGTGCTTGATGATGCCGCCGATGTAGAAGAGGGCGGTTTCCGACAGACCGGCGTACTGGTCACCGGCGAACAGGTTCTTGCCATCCTTCCAGATCGACTGGTGCACGTGCATGCCGGAACCGTTGTCGCCAACGATGGGCTTGGGCATGAAGGTGGCGGTCTTGCCGTACTGGTGGGCAACGTTGTGCACCACGTACTTGAGGATCTGGGTCCAGTCGGCGCGCTTGACCAAGGTGCTGAAAACGGTACCGATTTCGCACTGGCCGGCGTTGGCCACTTCGTGGTGGTGAACTTCAACCGGCACGCCCAGGGATTCCAGGGTGAGGACCATGGCCGAACGGATGTCGTGCAGGCTGTCGACCGGGGGAACCGGGAAGTAGCCACCCTTGACGCCCGGACGATGGCCGGAGTTGCCGTTGCCTTCGTTGCGCTCGCCCGACGACCAGGCCGCTTCGGCGGAGTGGATCTTGAGCATGCAGCCGGACATGTCGACGGTCCATTCGACGCCGTCGAAAATGAAGAACTCGGGTTCCGGACCGAAGTAGGCGGTGTCGCCAATGCCTGAGGACTTCAGATAGGCTTCGGCGCGCTTGGCGATGGAGCGCGGGTCGCGGTCGTAGCCACGGCCGTCGGCCGGGTCGACGACGTCACAGGTCAGAACGACGGTGGTTTCGTCGAAGAAGGGGTCGACGTAGGCAGTATCCGGGTCCGGATTCAGTTGCATGTCGGAGGCCTGGATGCCTTTCCAGCCGGCGATGGAGGAACCGTCGAAAGCGTGACCGTTTTCAAACTTGTCTTCGCTGAAGGCGGAAACCGGCACGGTGACGTGCTGTTCTTTGCCACGGGTATCGGTGAAACGGAAATCGACGAATTTTGCGTCGTTTTCCTTGACCATCTTCATCACGTCTTGCGGGGTTGCCATAAGCGTCAGTCTCCTAAGAAAACAAGGTGCCGGCTGATCCGGCGACAATCAAAAAAAGTACCTGCGGGCTTTTAGCAGAAAACATGCCAAACCCCGGCCGGTAAGCTTTCCATTTTGCCACAAGGGCATGCGGCGACGCGGGAAAGATTTAATGGTGGCATACGCACCAAATAAATGCACAAACCACTTAAACGCACTAATCTGGTGCAACAAGGCAGTTCAGTGAGACCGAGCGGATCAAGGGGTGCGTTTTCAGTGCTGCGGAGAGTATCGCTTCGGCCCGTCGCAAGGCATCGCCGTTCTCGAAAAAGGCGTGGCTGAAATACACCTCGATTTCGATCTGGCCGCCCAGATAATGGAGAACCACCTTTTCCGGCGGCGGCAAGCCGGTGAGCAGGGGTTGCAGTTCGGCGAGCAAGGCGGCACGCCCGGGCAGACGGGTGGCGAACAGGTCGGGATCCATGTCGTCCTCGGGGTCGATATGAACCAGCACGTCGAGCACATCGGGGTGCTCGCGCAGCACCCGGGCCCGTGCCGACTCGGCGATGCGGTGGCCTTCCGAAACGCTGATCCGCGCATCGACCTGGACATGGGCATCGACCAGCGCCTGATGCGCCATGCGCCGCGTGCGCAACTGATGCAGGCCGCGCACCCCAGGGGTGGCGAGCAGGGTGTGCCGGATGGCTGCCACATGGACTTCATCGAGGCCGGTGTCGATCAACTCCTTGAGCGCGCCCCAGGCCAGCGCCCCGCCCATGCGCAGGATCATGAAGCCCATCAGCGCCGCCGCCAGCAGGTCGAGGAAGGACCAGCCGAGCAAGGCGCCGCCGATGCCGACCACGACGACCAGGGCCGACGCCGCATCGGCCCGGGTATGCAGGGCATTGGCGATGAGCAGTTGGGAGCGCAGACGGCGGGCGACGTCGATCAGGTAGCGATAGAGGCCCTCCTTGGCCAGCACGGTGGCGACTGCCACCCAGAAGGCGGAGAACTCAATGACCGGCAGCGCATCGACATGCTGCAGGCGCAGGCCCGATTCCCACAGGATGCCGCCGCCGATAACGACCAGCGAAGCGCCGAGGATCAAGGTCGCCGCGGTTTCGACGCGGGCGTGGCCGTAGGGGTGTTTGGGGTCGGCCGGATGGGCGCTCTGCCGACTGGCGAAAATCACCAGGAAATCGGAGAGCAGGTCGGAAAAGGAGTGCAGGCCGTGCGCCACCAGCGATTGCGAATGGGCCAGCCAGCCGACGGCCAACTGCAGCACGGTGAGCAGCAAATTGACCACGACGCTGACCCAGGTCGCCCGTTGCGCCTCGGCTGCCCTGTCCCCCGGGGAAACTCCCGCTGGCGGGTGATGTCCATGCTCCATGTCGTCTGCCCTATACTATGCGGTTCAATTCTAGCAGTTGGAAATCATGGGAAAGTTAAGCGAAATTCTGAATCTGGCCCGCACCCGCGGCGAGGACCTGCATCGTCCCTACCAGGGCGAGCTGACACCACGGGAAGCAGCGGAGCTGCTGCAACTGGCGCCCGGCGCCAAAATCGTCGATGTCCGCACCCGGGCCGAATGGGACTGGGTCGGCCGCGTTCCGGGCGCCGTCGAGATCGAGTGGAACCAGTACCCGGGCGGCGTGCGCAATCCCAATTTCGTCGCCGAACTGAAGCGCCAGGTCGACCCCGAGGCGGTGGTCATGTTCCTGTGCCGCAGCGGTGCCCGCTCGATCGCCGCGGCCAGCGCCGCCACCGAGGCCGGCTACGGCAACTGCTACAACATCCTCGAGGGATTCGAGGGCGACAAGGACGCCAACGGCCAACGCAACCGCATCGGCGGCTGGCGCCAGGCCGGCCTGCCCTGGTTTCAGGGATAATCCGGCCTGCCGGATGCGACCGCTGCGGTCAACCGGAAAAATCGGCCAAACTTCGAGAACAGCATGCAAACAGCAACCATCGCCTTCGACCCGTTCAACGCGCTCTCCGACGCCGACTGCCACCAGCGCATCCGCGCCGCCCGCGCCAGGCTGGGCAAGAAGGCCGTCATCCTCTGCCACCACTACCAGCGCGCCGACGTCTACCAGTACGCCGACCTGACCGGCGATTCGCTCAAACTCTCCAAGCTCGCGGCGCAGACCGATTCGGCCTACGTCGTCTTCTGCGGCGTGCATTTCATGGCCGAAGTCGCCGACATCATGACTGCCCCCGAGCAGATCGCCGTGCTGCCCGACCTCGCCGCCGGCTGCTCGATGGCCGACATGGCCAACCTGGCCAAGGTCGAGCGCTGCTGGCGCGAGCTCAATGAAGTCCTCAACGCCGAGGAAGAAGTCACGCCGGTCACCTACATCAATTCGGCGGCCGATCTCAAGGCTTTCTGCGGTGAACATGGCGGCATCGTGTGCACCTCGTCGAACGCCGGTACCATTGCCAAGTGGGCGTTTGAACGGCGCCCGAAAGTGCTGTTCTTCCCCGACCAGCACCTCGGCCGGTGGACCGGCCACAACATGGGCATCCCGATGGACGAAATGGTCGTCTGGGACCCCGACCTTGAAATGGGCGGGCTGACCCCGGCCCAGATCCGCAATGCCCGCATCCTGCTCTGGAAAGGCCACTGCTCGGTGCACCAGATGTTCCAGAAACCGCAGATCGACGCCTTCCGCGCCAAGTATCCCGACGGCAAGGTGATCGCCCACCCCGAGTGCAATTTCGACGTCTGCGCCGCCTCCGACTACGTCGGCTCTACCGAGCACATCGTCAAGACGATCAAGGAAGCCCCGGCCGGCACGCGCTGGCTGGTCGGCACCGAACTCAACCTGGTCGACCGCCTGGCGAAAGAAGTTCTGCCGCAGGGCAAGATCGTCCAGTTCATGGCGACCACCATCTGCATGTGCTCGACCATGCAGCGTATCGACCCGCAACACCTGGCGTGGACGCTGGAAAACCTGGCCGACGGCAAGGTGGTCAACCAGATCAAGGTGCCGGAGCACGAAGCCAAGCTGGCCAGGCTGGCCCTCGACCGCATGCTGACCATCTCCTGAGGCGTTGAGCAAGCGGCAAGACCTGCCCCGCCCCCTCAACCGCCTGGAATACGAAACGTTCATGCTGCAATAAGCGGCCAGGCTTGGTACCCTTGCCCGGCGGGAGCAGCCCGCTCCCCGTCACGGAGCCCTTGCCTTGAGCACGCCCAGCCTGCACATCACGACCTTCAACATCCACAAGGGGTTTTCGCAATTCAACCGGCGGATGATGGTGCACGAGTTGCGCGAGCGGCTGCGCCACCTCAATCCCGACCTGGTCTTCCTGCAGGAAGTGCAGGGGCTGCACCTGGGCCATGCCGAGAACCACCACAACTGGCCCGTCGCCCCGCAGCACGAATTCCTCGCCGAAGATGTGTGGGGCGCCTCGGCCTACGGCCAGAACATGATTTACGACCACGGCCACCACGGCAACGCCATCCTGTCGCGCTTCCCGATTCTCGATGCCCACAACCAGGACGTCACCCACCTGCAGTTCGAGCGGCGCGGCCTGCTGCACTGCCGGGTCCAGTTGCCGGAAGGCCCGGCGGCGCATTGTGTGTGCGTGCACCTGTCGCTGTTCGGCTATTCGCGGCGGCGGCAGATGGGAGCCCTGGCCGACTACCTGGAAAAAATGGCCGATCCCGGCGCCCCGCTGATCATCGCTGGCGATTTCAACGACTGGAGCAACCGGGCCGGCCACCACCTGGCCAGCCGCCTCGGCCTGCACGAGGTATTCAGCGGGCCGAGCGGCTTTCCGGCGCGCAGTTTCCCGGCCGCCATGCCGATGTTCCGGCTCGACCGCATCTACGTCCGTGGCTTCGCCGTGCAGCGGGCTGAAATCCACTTCGGCCCGCCGTGGTCGAAAATTTCCGACCACGCGGCGCTATCGGCCTATCTGTCGCGGCATGGCCGGTGATTTCCTGTCGGGCAACCGGCTGACCCTGCTCAACTCCGGCCAGGAGTACTTCCCGGCCCTGCTCGCCGCCCTCGAAGCGGCGCAAACCGAGATCTACCTGGAAAGCTATATTTTCGCCGACGACGAAATCGGCCATGAGGTGACCGGCGCCCTGTGCCGGGCGGCCAGCCGCGGCGTGCAGGTCAATGTCACGGTCGACGGCTTCGGGGCGCGCAATTTCGCCACCGACTTCCTGCCCCGGATGACCGCAGCCGGCGTCCGCGCCATGAGCTACCGGCCGGAAATCGGCCGCTTCCACCTGCGCCGCCACCGCCTGCGCCGCCTGCACCGCAAGCTGGTCGTCATCGACGGCCGCCTGGCTTTCGTCGGCGGCATCAACATCATCGACGACAACAGCGGGCCGCTCGACATGCGCCCGCACTACGACTACGCCGTACGCGTCGAAGGCCCGGTGCTCGGCCCCATCCACCATGCCGCGCGGCGCATGTGGGAAATCGTCTCGTGGGCCAACTTCAAGCGCCGCTACCGCCAGGCGCCGGTCGCCACGCCCTGCTGCGAGCCACTCGGCGAACAGGCCGCCGCCTTCCGGATCCGCGACAACATCCGCCACCGCAACGACATCCTGCATGCCTACCTGGCCGCCATCGAGGGCGCCCGCGAGGAAATCCTCATCGCCAACGCCTATTTCCTGCCCGGCGTGCGTTTCGGCCGGGCCCTCTATGCCGCCGCCAAGCGGGGCGTGCGCATCACCGTGCTGCTCCAGGGCAAGAGCGACCACCGCCTGCTCCGCTATGCGACGCAAACCCTGTACGCCACGGCGCTGGCCGCCGGCATCCGCATCTTCGAGTACGAACGCAGCTTCATGCACGCCAAGGTGGCAGTCATCGACGGCCACTGGGCGACCGTCGGCTCATCGAACATCGACCCCTTCAGCCTGCTGGTCGCCAAGGAAGCCAACCTCTTCGTCGACGACAGCCGTTTCGCCGGCCAACTCAAGGCCAGCCTGCACCAGGCGATGGACAGGGGGGCCCGCGAATTGCTGGCCGAGGAAGTTTCCCGCAAGCCGTGGCGGGTGCGCCTGCTCCACTGGCTGGCCTACGGCCTGGTGCGGGCCATGGTCGGCATCGCCGGCTATGGCCAGCGCCACTGGTACGCCGCCGACGCTAGCCGGGAAGAAACGCCATAGCCGGCCGCCGGGGAATGGCGGCAAACGACCAGTTGCCCCGCGCCCAGGCCCACACCTCGGCCAGCGGGGCCGCCGCCAGGTCGGCCGGAACCGGCTGGCCGAGGAACGTCAGCGCGGCGACCAGTTCGGCGGCCGCCCGCTCACGGCACAAGGGCCGGGCCAGGGTCTGCTTGGAAAGTTTCTCGCCGGCCGCATTGGTGGCCACCGGCAGATGGGCGTAAGTCGGCGTCGGGAAATTCAGACAGCGCTGCAGCCAGATCTGGCGCGGCGTCGAAGCGAGCAGGTCAGCACCGCGGACGATTTGCGAAATTTGCTGAAAATTGTCGTCGACCGCGACAGCCAGCTGGTAGGCGAACAGGCCGTCGGCCCGGTACAGCACGAAGTCGCCGACGTCCCGGGCCAGTTCCTGGGCAACCGGCCCTTGCAGGCGGTCAAGGAAAGCGACCTCGCCCTCGGCCACGCGCAGCCGCCAGGCCCGCGCCACCTTTCCGCCGGGCAGTCCGGCCCGGCAGGTGCCGGGATAAACCAGCCCGCCGTCGACCGCCGTCCGGCTGGCCGCGGCGATTTCCTTGCGCGAACAGGCACAGCCATAGGCCAGCCCGGCCCGCACCAGGCCATCCAGGGCCTCGGCGTAGGCGGCGACGCGGGCGCTCTGGTAGAGCACCGGACCGTCCCATTCGAAACCGAAATGCGCCAACGTGCGCAGGATGTCATCGGCCGCCCCGGCCACGTTGCGCGGCGTATCGACATCCTCCATGCGCACCAGCCACTCGCCGCCCTGGCTGCGGGCATCGAGATAACTGCCGAGGGCGGCGACCAGCGAACCGAAATGCAAGGCGCCGGTGGGCGACGGCGCGAAACGCCCGCGATAAGAAATTGGCGAGGGGGACTGCATTGAAACCTTTTTCGACCTTAGCACTCTTAGGCTGCGAGTGCTAAAATAGGTTTGGAACTTCAAGGAGGATACTACGCTATGACCCACGCCCTGGCGCTTCCCATCCCCTCGTCGGTCGGCAACATCGACGCCTACATCCAGGCGGCGAACCGTTATCCGATGCTGACCGAGGCCGAGGAATCCCGGCTGGCCGAGCGTTTCCACAGCGAAGGCGATGTGGAGGCGGCCCGCCAGCTCGTTCTCTCGCACCTTCGCCTGGTCATTTCCATTGCCCGCGGCTACCTCGGCTACGGCCTGCCCCATGCCGACCTCATCCAGGAGGGCAACATCGGCCTGATGAAGGCGGTCAAGCGTTTCGATCCATCGCGCGGCGTTCGCCTGGTGTCGTTCGCCATGCACTGGATCAAGGCCGAGATCCACGAATACGTGCTGAAGAACTGGCGCCTGGTCAAGGTAGCGACCACCAAGGCCCAGCGCAAGCTGTTCTTCAACCTGCGCAGCCTGAAGAACGACTACGAAGGCGTCGACACCCTGTCCGGCCCGCAGGCCGCCGAAGTGGCCGCCCGCCTCGGCGTCAAGGAAGAAGAAGTGGTCGAGATGGAAACCCGTCTGAGCGGCCGCGACCTGGCGCTGGAAGGCAGCCCGGACGATGGCGACGATGCCTTCGCGCCGATCGACTACCTGGCCGACTCGCGCTACGAGCCAAGCCGCGTTCTCGAAAACAAGGCCATTGCCCGGCAGCAGAACGAGGGGCTGCGCGAGGCGCTGGAAGCCCTTGATGCGCGCAGTCGCCGCATCATCGAGGCGCGCTGGCTGCACGAAGGCGATGCCGCCACCCTGCACGAGCTGGCTGCCGAATTCGACGTCTCGGCCGAGCGCATTCGCCAGATCGAAGTAAAAGCCATGCAAAAAATGCGCGACGCCCTGGCCGAAGCCGCCTGAGCCGGCGGCAGCGCCAATCAACTAAGGGGGGCTTGGCCCCCCTTTCCATTTGCCGCCCCGCTTTACTTCTTGTCGGCGATGTCGCCCTTGAAGCTGTTGGAAACCAGCGGCGGCGCATCGACCTGCGGCACGTGGCACTGGTCGCAGTTGTAGCGGGCCGCCGAGGCATTGGGCAGCACCTTGCCGTCACGGTCGCGGAAATGGCTGTCGCCGATCTTCGGCGCCTTCTTCTTCTCGTAGACATCCTTGCCGTGACAGCTCAGGCATTGGTTCTCTTCCAGTGAAATCTCGTTGAAATTCTCGACGGCATGGGGGATGACCGGCGGCTGCCCCTGGTAGGTGCGCGCCACCTTTTCCTGCCCGCCCGGTTTGCCGCCCAGGTATTTCTTGGCCTCAGGCGCCTTGTCGGCGGCAGAAACATCGGCTCCCCGCATCGACACCGGCCCGTCCTGAGCCAGGGCCGTTCCACCCAGGGCCCAGCAGGCAACCGAAGCCAGCACGGCAATACTTGTCTTCCAGGTTTGTTTCATGATCGACGCTCCTCCTCTAGAACCGATGGGTCATTTGGCTTCGCCTGGCGCCGGGCTCGGCGGCACCGTGGAAGCCGGATTATTGAAACGCAGGCTGTAGGCAAACACATCTTTCGAACAGACATCGATGCAGCGACCGCAATTGGTGCAATCGGGAGCCAGGATGACCGGCCCCACCCCCTTGCCCTCGCCCTTCAGGGCCGGCCGGATGACCTGCGGCTCGGGGCAGACCTCGAAGCAGTCCATGCAGTCGTTGCAGGCAGCCCGGGCCGGCGCCGCAACCCGCACCGGGCTCCACCGGCCGAGCAGGCCGTAGAAGGCGCCGACCGGGCAAAGCCGGCCGCACCAGCCGCGATTCATCACGAACAGGTCGAACAGGAAAATGACGAGAACGATGGCCCAGCCCATGCCCAGCCCGAAAATCAGGCCGCGGTGCAGCATCGACACCGGGTTGACCAATTCCCACAGCACCACCCCGGTCAGCGCCGAGCCGACCAGCGTCATGCCCAGCACCCAGTAACGGGTTTGCCGTGACAGGCTGCTCGCCCCCTTGATGCCAAGGCGGTCGCGCAGCCAGCCGGCGGCGTCGGTCACCATGTTCACCGGGCAGACCCAGCTGCAATAGACGCGGCCGCCGACCAGGAAATAGAAGACCAGCACGATGGCGACGCCGATGATCCCCAGCTTTTCCGGGGCATGCCCGGCCAGCAGCGACTGCAGCGCGACATAGGGATCGGTCAGCGGCAACAGGTCGAGGGTGTAGCTGTAGTTGAGGTTGCCCTTGACCAGCCAGATGCCGGCCAACGGCCCGAGCAGGAACAGGGCGAGGATGCCGAACTGCGACAGACGGCGCAGGATCAGCCACTTGTGGGCGGCCAGCCAGCCTTTTTCCTCGATGGCTTCCTGGCCAGTACGTTTCTGGTGGGCATTCAGGCTCATGGCTTGCCCCCCAGGCCGGGCGGAAGGCTGGGAATCGCCCCCGCCTCGCTACCCGGCATGCCGCGCAGGGCTTCGGTCTGGCCGCTGGCCGGGTCATAGTGACCGGGCAGCACGGCGCCTTCCGGCAGGCGGTCGGGCAGATCGACCATCCTCGATTCGTCGATCAGCGAACTGCCGGCCTTTTTCTGCTCCTCCCAGCCCAGGCGATAGTGTTCGCCGAGCGCGCCCTTGGCCAGTTTGGGCGGCAGTACGCGGATGGCCGCCTCCTCGAGCACACAGGACTTCTCACACTTGCCGCAGCCGGTGCAGTGCTCGGAATGCACGGTCGGCAGAAACATGGCGTGCCGGCCGGTGCGCGTATTCGGCTGCAGGTCGAGGGTGATCGCCTTGTCGATGACCGGGCAGACGCGGTAACAGACATCGCAGCGCAGGCCGAGGAAGTTGAGACAGGTCTCGTGGTCGATCAATACGGCGATGCCCATCTTCGCCTTGTTGATGTCGGTCAGCCCGTGATCCAGCGCCTGCGTCGGGCAGGCCTTGACGCAAGGGATGTCTTCGCACATCTCGCATGGGATGTTGCGCGCGTTGAAGAAGGGGGTTCCGGTCGCCACCGGAGTTTCCGGTTTGGCCAGTTCCAGCGTGTTGTAGGGGCAGTCGCGCACGCACAGGCCGCAGCGGATGCAGGCGCCGAGGAAGTCGTCTTCCGGCAGGGCGCCAGGCGGGCGCAGGGCAAGCGCCGGCAGCGCCTTCGATTGCTTGGCATAGAGACCGAGGCCGAGGCCGAGCATGCCAACTCCGCACACCATGCGGGCAGAATCGAACATGAACTGGCGCCGGGCAGCACTCGTTTTGGGGGTCTTGCTTTTCATTGTTCACTCACCAACTGGTTGCGCCAGTCGCGGGCGGGCCCCTTTCCCACCCGCGTCCGGCACTCCCTGATTACCTCGTTATGCCGTTCAGGCCTTGACCACCTTGCAGGCGCATTTCTTGTAGTCGGTCTCCTTGGAGATCGGACAGGTCGCATCCAGCGTCAGCTTGTTGACCAGCCGGTGTTCGTCGAAGAAGGGCGCGAAGACCAGCCCGACCGGCGGCTTGTTGCGGCCCTTGGTTTCGACGCGCAACTGGACCTCGCCGCGCCGGGTGGACAGCTTGACCACGTCGTTGCGGTTGAGGCCGCGCTTCTTGGCATCGTCCGGGTGCATGAAGACCACGGCGTCGGGCATCGCCTTGTACAACTCGGGCACGCGCCGGGTCATCGAGCCGGTATGCCAGTGCTCGAGGACGCGACCGGTGCACAGCCACAGGTCGAACTCGGCATCGGGCATTTCGGCCGCCGGCTGGTAGGGCAGGGCATAGGCGATGGCCTTGCCGTCGGCATGGCCGTAGAAGCGCACGCCCTCGCCCTTGGGCACGTAGGGATCGTAGCCTTCGCGGAAGCGCCACAGCGTTTCCTTGCCATCGACCACCGGCCAGCGCAGGCCGCGCGCCTTGTGATAGACCTCGAAGGGGGCCAGGTCGTGGGCCTTGCCGCGGCCAAACGACGCGTATTCCTCGAACAGGCCTTTCTGGAGGTAGAAACCGAAGGCCTGGGACTCGTCGTTCATGTAGTCCTTGATGCCGTGGGCGTTGACTTTAGCCACCTCGTCCAGCCCGAACCTGTTGACCTGACCGTTGGCATAGAGCACCTCGTACAGCGTCTTTCCCTTGTACTCGGGGTTCTTGTCGAGGATCTCGGCCGGCCACACCTCGTCGACCTTGAAGCGCTTGGAGAACTCCACGTACTGCCACAGATCGGACCTGCCCTCGCCGGGCGCCTTGACCTGCTGGCGCCACATCTGGCCACGGCGCTCGGCGTTGCCGTACATGCCCTCCTTTTCCATCCACATGGCGCAGGGCAGGATGAGGTCGGAGGACATTGCCGAGACGGTCGGATAGACGTCGGAAACGACGACGAAGGCCTTCGGATTGCGCCAGCCCGGATAGATCTCGTCATTGACGTTGGGGCCGGCCTGCATGTTGTTGGTGGTCGACGTCCAGTAGAAGCCGAGCTTGCCGTCCTTCAGCGCCCGGCTCTGGGCGACGGCGTGCAGGCCGACCCACGGCGGGATGATGCCGGCCGGCAGTTTCCACAGCTTTTCCGACATTTCGCGGTGCTTGGGATTCATCACCACCATGTCGGCCGGCAGGCGATGGGCGAAGGTGCCGACTTCGCGCGCCGTACCGCAGGCCGACGGCTGGCCGGTCAGCGAGAAGGGGCCGTTGCCCGGCTGGGAAATCTTGCCGACCAGCAGGTGCACGTTGTAGATCATGTTGTTCACCCAGGTGCCGCGGGTGTGCTGGTTGAAGCCCATGGTCCAGTAGGAAACGACCTTGAGCTTGGGATCGGCGTAGGTCTTGGCCAGGGCTTCCAGGTTTTCCTTGGGCACGCCGGAGATTTCATGCGCCTTGTCCAGCGTGTACTCGGCGACGAAGGCAGCGAATTCGTCGAAGCTGATCGGCGTCGAATTGTTCGGATTGCCCTTCGGCTTGCCGTCCTCGCCGGGGTAGCCGTTGTTCATCGCGACTTTTTCCAGCGGATGATTGGGCCGCAGGCCATAGCCGATGTCGGTGACACCCTTGGCGAACTTGACGTGTTTTTCGACAAATTCCTTGTTGACCGCGCCAGTCTGGATGATGTGGTTGCAGATGTAGTTGAGGATGGCCAGGTCGGACTGCGGCTTGAAGATCAGTTCGCTGTCGGCCAGTTCGCAGGAACGGTGGGTGAAGGTTGACAGCACATGGACCTTGACGTGCTTGGCGGAGAGCCGGCGGTCGGTGATGCGCGACCAGAGGATCGGGTGCATCTCGGCCATGTTCGAGCCCCACAGCGCGAAGACGTCGGCGTGCTCGGCATCGTCGTAGCAGCCCATCGGCTCGTCGATGCCGAAGGTGCGCATGAAGCCGGCCACCGCCGAGGCCATGCAGTGGCGGGCGTTGGGGTCGATGTTGTTGGACAGGAAGCCGGCCTTCATCAGCTTGGCCGCGGCATAACCCTCCCAAACCGTCCACTGGCCCGAGCCGAACATGGCGATGTTGCGCGGGCCGCCGGCCTTGAGCGCCGCCTTGCACTTCTCTTCCATGATGTCGAAGGCCTGGTTCCAGCTGATCGGCTTGAAGTCGCCGTTCTTGTCGTACTTGCCGTCCTTCATGCGCAGCATGGGCGTCGTCAGGCGATCCTTGCCGTACTGGATTTTCGAGAGGAAATAGCCCTTGATGCAGTTCAGGCCGCGATTGACCGGGGCTTCGGGGTCGCCCTGCGTGGCCACCACCCGACCGTCCTTGACGCCGACCAGCACGCCGCAACCGGTACCGCAGTAACGGCAGACGCCCTTGTCCCAGCGCACGCCGTCGCTGCCCTTCTGCTGCGCCATGGCCGCTCCGGGAAGGCTTATCCCGGCCACCGTGGCAGCTGCCGCAACCGCATTGCTCTTGATGAAATCGCGTCGCGTCAGTTTCATTTCGATCATCTCAGGCCTCCTCGTCTGGATCGGTTTCGTAGTGGTGATACACCAGCGACGCCGAGAGCACGCCCGGGGTCTGGCGGATCGCCTCAAATGTGCCGACGGTGTCGTCTTCCGCGGCGCTTTCAATGGAGACGATCATCCGTCCATCGTCGGCCACGGCATGAACCTCAACCCCCTTGAGTGCGAGCAGCTGTTTCCGAACCTGATCTGTGCCCTCCGGCGAGACCCCCAGAATGACGCTGGAAATATTGACCCCTCCGGAGACTTTCGTATCCACGCTAACCCCAGTCAGTGATATGTCGGCTCGGGCAATCTACGCCCATAAGGAGACGCTTCTTTAGCGCAGATCAAATCCGGCGAAAGACCCTGAACTTTTTAGTGGAATGTTGATTTCGGTCAACTCAAGGCCAGGACGCGACAGGCGTTGGCCGTCGTCGCCGCCGCCACCTCGGCCCGGCTCAGGCCGCGCAATTCGGCCAGCGTGTCGGCGATGCCGGCCAGCTCGGCCGGGGTGTTGCGGCCGCGATTCAGCCAGGCTGGGGGAATGTCGGGGGCGTCCGTCTCGAGCACGATGGATTCGAGAGGCAGGCTGGCCGCCAGCTGGCGAATGCGGGTCGAGCCGGCAAAAGTCAGGATGCCGCCGAAGCCGAGCACGAAGCCGAGCTTGATGAATTCATCGGCCTGCTGGCGGCTGCCGTTGAAGGCGTGGGCGATGCCGCCGCGAACGCCGATGCGGCGCAACTGCTTGAGAATCAGGTCGACGGCCCGCCGGACATGGAGCAGCACTGGCAGATCGAACTCGCGGGCCAGCTTCAGCTGCTCGACGAAATAGTGCGTCTGGCGCTCTGGGTCGCTGTCGGCGACGAAACCATCGAGGCCGATTTCACCGACCGCCACCGGCCGCTCCGCCGCCAGCCATTGACGCAGGGTGGCGAGGTCGGCCGCGCCGGCCTGCATGACGTACAAGGGGTGGATGCCGTAGGCCGCAACACAGCCCGGGTAGCGGGAAACTATCGTTTTTGTCTTGAAAAAGCTGTCGACCGCGACGGCCGGCACCACGATACGTTCGACCCCGACGGCCAGCGCCGCCCCATGCACCGCGTCGCGATCGGCATCGAACTCGGCCGCGTCGAGATGGCAATGGGTGTCGATGATCATCGCAGGAAGGGAAAATCCGGTTCCGGCCGCGCCCCGCTCATCAGGTCGGCCAGCGCCGCGCCCGAACCGCAGGCCATGGTCCACCCCAGCGTACCGTGGCCGGTATTCAGCCACAGGTTGGCGAAGCGGCTGCGGCCGATGAGCGGCACGTTCGACGGCGTCGCCGGGCGCAGGCCGCACCAGAATTCCGGCTCGCCAACCGTCTGCAGATCGGGAAAAAGCTGGTGGGTGCGCGTGATCAGCGCCTGGCAGCGCACCGGATTGAGATCGAGGTTGTAGCCGTTGAACTCGGCCGTGCCGGCCACGCGCAGCCGGTCGCCGAGTCGGGAAAAGACCAGCTTGAACTCGTCGTCGGTCAGGCTGACCGTCGGCGCCTGGCTGTTCTCGGCCAGCGTCAGCGTCGCCGAATAGCCCTTGGCCGGATAGATCGGCAGGTCGATGCCAAGTGGCTTGAGGAGCAGCGGCGAATAGCTGCCGAGCGCCACCACGTAGGCATCGGCAGTGAGCAGTTCGTTGCCGCCCCGGTTGCCGACCAGCACGCCGGCGACCTGGCCACCGGCCGTCGCCAGCCGGTCGATGTCGAGCCCGAAGCGGAAGGTGACGCCGCGGGCGCTGGCCTGCTCGGCCAGGGCCCGGGTGAACTTGTGAGCGTCGCCCGACTCGTCGGAACGCGTGTAGTCGCCGCCAACCAGCAGGGAGCGGGCAGCGGCCAGGGCGGGTTCGATTTTCAGGCATTTTTCGACGTCGACCGTATCACGATCGAGTCCGAACTGGCGCATCAGTTCGGCCGCCTCGACGGCTCCCGCGAACTCCTGGCGATCGGTGTAGAAGTGCAGGATGCCGCGCTCCAGCTGATCGTATTCCAGCCTCAGTTCGCGGCGCAGCGCCTGCAGCCGCCCCCTGCTGTAATAAGCCATGGCCAGGATGGCGCCGATGTTGCGCCGGGTTCGCCCGGGCAGGCATTCGACCAGGAAACGCAGCCCCCAGGCCAGCTGGGCCTGATCGGCCCGCCAGCGCCAGAGCAGGGGCGCATCTTCACGGCCCAGCCAGCGCACCAGGCGGTGCAGGACATGCGGATTGGCCCACGGCTCGGCATGGGAAACGGAAATCTGGCCGCCGTTGGCGAAGCTGGTTTCGTTGCCGGCCACCGGCTGGCGGTCGATGACGGTGACCTGATGACCGGCCTGGGCGAGGTACCAGGCGCTCGTCGTGCCGACAACGCCGGCCCCCAGCACGACAACCTTCACACCTCGCCTCCCCTTTCACGGGTAATCCGCGCCACCTCGGGAATATGGCGCATGCCGCGCATCACGGCAGCGAGGTGATTGCGGTGGGCGACCTGGATGGTAAAGCGGAGCAGGGTGAATAAACGCTCGGGGTCGGCATCCATCGAAACGTGCTCGATGTTCGAACCGGCCTCGGCGATGGCCGCCGCCACCTGGCCAAGCACGCCGCGCGTGTTCTTGACCTCGACATTGATGCGGATGTCGAAAAGCTTACCATCCTCCGGCTCCCATTCGACGTCTATCCACTTCTGCGGCTCGGTCGACCGCGACTTGCGGATGGCCTGGCAATCGTGGGTATGGATGACCAGCCCGCTGCCCTTGCGGATCGAGCCGATGATCGGGTCGCCCGGTATCGGCTGGCAGCAGCGGGCCAGCTGGATAGCCATGCCTTCCGTCCCGTGGATGGCGAGCGTCATGGTGCTCGGCGAATCGTGCGACATGTCCTCGCGGGCCAGCAGGCGGCGCGCCACCACCGACGGCAGGCGCTTGCCGAGGCCGATTTCGGTGTAGATGTCTTCCATCGACTTCTGGCCGCCGGATTTGACCAGCTGGTCCCAGGCCGCCGCCGGAATCGAGATCGGCACGACGCCCAGTGACAGCAGCTCCTGGCGAAGCAGGCGCTCGCCGAGGCGGGCCGACTCCTCGTTCTGCGTCGTACGCAGGAAATGGCGGATCTTGCTGCGCGCCCGCCCGGTCTTGACGTAGGTCAGCCACACCGGGTTTGGGCTGGCCTGCGGCGAGGTGATGATCTCGACCAGGTCGCCGTTGCGCAGCGTCGTGCGCAGCGGCGTCAGCTCATGGTTCACGCGGGCCGCCGAGCAGTGATGGCCGACATCGGTGTGCACGGCATAGGCGAAATCGACGATGGTCGCACCATGCGGCATGGCCATGATCTTGCCCTTCGGCGTGAACACGTACACCTCGTCGGGGAAGAGATCGATCTTGACGTTCTCGAAGAACTCAGCCGAGTCGCTGCTCTGCATCTCGAGCAGCGACTGCAGCCACTTGTGCGTCTTGATCTGCAGGTCGGCGCTGCTCTCGTCCATGTCCTTGTACAGCCAGTGCGCCGCCACGCCCTCCTGGGCGACGTTGTGCATCTCGCGCGTGCGGATCTGGATCTCGACCGGCGTACCGTAGGGTCCGATCAGCGTGGTATGCAGCGACTGGTAGCCGTTGGCCTTGGGAATCGCGATGTAGTCCTTGAACTTGCCGGGCACCGGCTTGTACAGGCTGTGCAGCGCCCCCAGGGCGAGGTAGCAGGTCGGCACGTTGTCGACCACGACGCGGAAGCCGTAGATGTCGAGCACCTGGGAAAACGACAGGTGCTTGTCCTTCATCTTGCGGAAAATCGAGTACAGGCTCTTCTCGCGGCCGAACACGTCGGCCCGCAAGCCGGCACCCTCCAGCTTGTCCTTGATGCCGTCGAGAATGCGCGTCAGCAACTCCTTGCGGTTGCCGCGCGCCATGCTCAGCGCCTTGGCCAGCACCTCGGCGCGATGCGGGTGGATCAGGCGGAAGGAGGTGTCCTGCAACTCGCGATAGAGCTTCTTCAAGCCCAGCCGCAAGGCGATGGGGGCGTAGATCTCGAGCGTCTCCCGGGCGATGCGGGTGCGCTTGTCGGCGCGCATGGCCGACATCGTCGCCAGGTTGTGCTGGCGGTCGGCCAGCTTGATGAGCACGACGCGCAGGTCGCGCGCCATGGCCATCAGCATCTTGCGGAAGTTTTCGGCCTGGGCCTCCTGGTAGGAGGCGAATTCCATCTTGTCGAGCTTGGACAGGCCGTCGACCAGCTCGGCCACCGTCTTGCCGAACAGCTCGGCCAGTTCGTGCTTGGTCGCCCCGGTATCCTCCAGCACATCGTGCAGCAAGGCCGCCGCGATGGCATCGGCATCCATCTGCCACTCGACGACGGCACCGGCCACGGCCAGCGGATGGGTGATGTAGGGCTCCCCCGACATGCGCCGCTGACTGGCATGCGCACGGGCCGCAAAGGCGTAGGCGGCCTTGATTCGCTCGATATCGACGGGGGCTAGATAATCGAGGCTGTCGAGGAAAACCCGATAGGCAGGTTCAACCTCAGGAGGCGGCAGAGGTGACGGCGCGGAATCCATCAATCTTCACCGCCCCGACTTTCAGGCCTGACCGCGGTTGAGGACTTCCAGGCCGAATTTTCCAAGGCCGAGTTCGCGCAGGGCAACCACGGTCGGCTTGTGCTTTTCGGCCTCGACCATGGGCGTCGAACCGTTGGCCAGCTGGCGGGCGCGATGGGCGGCGGCCAGGGTCATCTGGAAGCGATTGGGGATTTTCTTGAGACAGTCATCTACGGTAACGCGAGCCATGTAAACCTCGAAATCAGATCATTCTTTCAAACAGGGCCGCGTGACGAACGCGCTGCGCCCCAAAGCTCAGGCGGGAGGCGCGCACCACGGCGCGCAGATCGTCCAGCGCCTGCTCCAACTGGTCGTTAATAATAACATAGTCGAATTCGCCGACATGGCGCATTTCCGCCTGCGCCGCGGCCAGCCGGCGGGCGATGACGTCGGCGCTGTCGGTGCCGCGCCCGGTCAGCCGGCGGGTCAGCTCGTCCATCGACGGCGGCAGGATGAAAATCCCGATCGCCTGCGGAAACAGCTGGCGCACCTGCTGGGCGCCCTGCCAGTCGATCTCGAGCAGCACATCGGAGCCGGCCGCCAGCTGGTCGGCGATCCAGGTACGCGAGGTGCCGTAGAAGTTGCCGTGCACCTCGGCCCATTCGAGAAAATCGTGGCGGGCGATCATCGCCTGGAATGCGGTGGCGTCGATGAAGTGATAGGCCTGCCCGTTCGCCTCGCCGGCCCGCGGCGCCCGTGTGGTGTACGACACGGAAAGCCGGATGCCCGGCTCCTGTTCGAGCAGCAGGCGGACCAGCGTGGTCTTGCCGGCACCGGACGGTGCGGCCACTACATACAGATTTCCAGACATATGTTCCTCGGAAAAATGCCGCGTCAGCGGGATTGCCACGGTCAACCGGAAAAAACGGCCAAAATCGAAATCGCCCGTTTATTCCAGGTTCTGGATTTGTTCGCGCATCTGCTCGATCAGCAGCTTCAGTTCCATCGAGGCTTGCGAGACTTCGGTGATCGCCGACTTCGAGCCCAGGGTATTGGCTTCGCGATTGAGTTCCTGCATCAGGAAATCCAGCCGCTTGCCGCAAGCGCCGCCCTGCTTGAGGACGCGCTCGACCTCGTCGAGATGGGTGGTGAGGCGGGCCAGTTCCTCGGCGACGTCGATGCGTGTCGCAAAAACGGCGACCTCCTGCAGGACGCGCTCGTCGCTGGCATTGCCGAGCGCCTCGGTCAGCCGCTGACGGAGCTTTTCGGTGTAGACGGCCTGGGCTTCGGGAATGCGCGGCGCCACCCGGCGCACGATGTCGCGCATGGCGTTGACGCGGTCGACGATGGTAACGGCCAGTTTTTCGCCTTCGCGGCCGCGGCTGGCGGTGAATTCCTCGAGAACCTCGCGGGCCAGCGCCATGACCAGGGGCGACAGGGCGGCGAAATCGACGCCCTGGTCGCCGAACATGCCCGGCCAGCGCAGCATTTCGTTGACGCTGAGCGGCTGGGCCGCCGGCATTTCGTCGACCACGCGCCGGTTGAGCGCCTTCAGCGAAGCGAGCAGGTCGGCGTTGAGCTGCAGTTGCTCGCTGCGCGCGACGGCGGCGTTGAACGACAGCCGGCATTCGATCTTGCCGCGCGACAGCTTGGCGGCGAGCAATTCGCGCAGCGGCATTTCCAGCGAGCGGAGTTCTTCGGCGACGCGGAAATGGAAATCGAGGTAGCGCGAATTGACGCTCTTCAGTTCGAGTTGCAGGGTACCGCGCTCGAAATCGCGCGTTTTGACTGCATAACCGGTCATACTACTAATCATCGTCGGGGATCCCTCGCTTTACACTCCGGACAACACGCCCGAAAATGCCTGAAATTGCATGATACCCGCGAGATCCATGGCGCAACAAGCCAACCAGCCGCTTCCCAACGGGCACCTGCTCGAAGAGTACACCATCGACCGCCAGCTCTCGCTCGGCGGTTTTTCGATCGTGTACCTGGGTACCGGCCCCGACGGCCAGCAGGTGGCGATCAAGGAATACCTGCCGAACAGCCTGGCGCTGCGCAGCCGCGGTGAAATCAAGCCGGTGATCACGCCCGACCACCAGGGCGCCTTCCGCTACGGCATGAAATGCTTTTTCGAGGAAGGCCGCGCCCTGGCCCGCCTGTCGCACCCCAACGTCATCCGCGTGCTCAATTTCTTCCGGGCCAACGATACCGTCTACATGGTGATGGAGTACGAACACGGACGGACGCTGCAGGAATTCATCCAGAAGCACCAGGGCCACATTTCCGAGCGTTTCATCCGCGGCGTGTTTACCCGCATGCTCAACGGCCTGCGCGAGGTGCATTCGAACAAGTTGCTGCACCTCGACCTCAAGCCGTCCAACATCTACCTGCGCGGCGACAACACGCCGGTGCTGATCGATTTCGGCGCCGCCCGCCAGACGCTGATCACCGACCAGCCCATCCTCAAGCCGATGTACACGCCGGGCTTCGCTTCGCCGGAGCACTACGGCACGCGCAAGGATCTCGGGCCGTGGAGCGACATCTACAGCGTCGGCGCCTCGATGTACGCCTGCCTGGCCGGCGCCGCGCCGCAGGCGGCTGACGCCCGCCTGAAGAAGGACACCCTGCCGCCGGCCATGCTGCGCTGGGACGGCCTGTTTTCCGACCGCCTGCTTGAGATCATCGACTGGTGCCTCAACCTCAATCACCTTTATCGCCCGCAAAGCGTCTTCGCGCTGCAAAAGGCGTTGGTCGAGACGATCACCCCGCCCCGGCCGAAACCCAACCCGAACTGGCTCGGCCGCTTCGTCGAGAAAATCAGGAAACCCACTTAATGAGATTCAGCATCTACCAGGAAAGCCGCCAGGGCGGCCGCGCCAACAACGAGGACCGGACCGGCTACTGCTATTCGCGCGATGCGCTGATGATGGTCATCGCCGACGGCATGGGCGGCCACCACTACGGCGAGATCGCGGCGCAGATCGCCGTCCAGACGCTGGCCGACGCCTTCCAGCGGGAAGCCCACCCCAACCTGGCCGATCCCTTCCGTTTCCTGCTCAAGGCGATGAGCAACGCCCACAACGCCATTCTCGACTACACCACCCGCCACCACCTGAAGGACACGCCGCGCACCACCTGCGTCGCCTGCATCGTCCAGGACAACGTCGCCTACTGGGCGCACGCCGGCGATTCGCGCCTCTACCTGCTGCGCGACGGCCGGCTGATCGCCCAGACCAAGGATCACTCACGCATCCGCCTGCTGGTCGAGGAGGGCATGATCACCGAGGCCCAGGCCGCCTTCCACCCCGACCGCAACAAGATCTACAGCTGCCTGGGCAGCCCGACGCCGCCGGAAATCGAATTTTCGCGCAAGACGCCGCTCGACCGCGGCGACGTCCTGCTGCTGTCCACCGACGGCCTGTGGGGCGAGATCCCGGGCGAAATCATGGCCGTGGCGCTCAAGGACAGCAACCTGATGCAGGTCGTGCCGCAGTTGCTCAACGAGGCCGAGACCAAGGGCGGCGCCCATGGCGACAACCTGTCGGTGGTCGCCGTGCGCTGGGAGGACACCTATGTCGAGGACCCGAGCAGCGCCATCTCGACCCAGACCATGACCCAGGACGAAGTCACCACCAAGCTCGACGAATTCGGCCGCAACCCGGCCTACAAGAGCGATCTCAGCGAGAGCGAGATCGAGGACGCGATCGAGGAAATTCGCGCCGCCATCGAAAAATACACCCCCAAGAAATAAGGAAATCCATGCGCCCCAGCCAACGCCAGCCGGACCAGCTCCGCGCCGTCCGCATCACCCGCAGTTTCACCCGCCACGCCGAAGGTTCGGTGCTCATCGAAATGGGCGACACCCGCGTGCTGTGCACCGCCAGCGTCGAGGAGAACGTGCCGCCCTTCCTGCGCGGCAAGGGCCAGGGCTGGGTCACCGCCGAATACGGCATGCTGCCGCGCTCGACGCACACCCGCACCTCCCGCGAGGCGGCCAAGGGCAAGCAAACCGGCCGCACCCAGGAAATCCAGCGCCTGATCGGCCGCGCCCTGCGCGCCGTGGTCGACCTCAAGGCGCTCGGCGAGCGCCAGATCACGCTCGACTGCGACGTCCTGCAAGCCGACGGCGGCACCCGCTGCGCCTCGATCACCGGCGCCTGGGTGGCGCTGCACGAAGCCTGCGACAAGCTGGTCAAGGCCGGCAAGCTGGCCGCCAACCCGGTGCGCGACCACGTCGCCGCCATCTCGGTCGGCATCTACCAGGGCGCCCCGGTGCTCGATCTCGACTACCCGGAAGACTCCGCCTGCGACACCGACATGAACGTGGTGATGACCGGTGCCGGCGGCATCGTCGAAATCCAGGGCACGGCCGAGGGCGAACCCTTCAGCCGCGAACAGATGAGCGTGCTGGTCGATCTCGCCGCGCTCGGCGTGCGCCAGCTCGTCGCCGCCCAGCAAAGCGCGCTCGCCTCATGAAAAAGCTCGTCCTCGCCTCCAACAACGCCAAGAAAATGAAGGAGCTCAACGCGCTGCTGGCGCCGCTCGGCTTCGAAGTCATCGCGCAGGGCCAGTTGGGCATCCCCGAAGCCGAGGAGCCGCACTGCACCTTCGTCGAGAACGCCCTGGCCAAGGCCCGCCATGCCGCCGCCCATAGCGGCCTGCCGGCCCTGGCCGACGATTCCGGGCTGTGCGTCGCCGCCCTCGGCGGCGCCCCCGGCGTGCATTCCGCCCGCTACGCCGGCGAACCGAAAGCGGATGCCCGCAACAACGAGAAACTGCTCGCCGAACTGGCCGGCCAGGCCGACCGCCGCGCCCACTTCGTGTGCACGCTGGTGCTGGTCCGCGCCGCCGACGACCCGCAGCCGATCATCGCCGAAGGCGAATGGCACGGCGAAATCCTCGAGGCCAGCCGCGGCGCCGACGGCTTCGGCTACGACCCGCTGTTCTACGTGCCAAGCCACGGCCAGACCGCCGCCGAACTCGACGCCGTCGTCAAGAACCAGCTCTCGCACCGCGGCCAGGCCATGCAGCAGCTGATCGCCCGCCTGCCCGCGCTGTAATCCCGTGGCCCGCACAATTTCCATTTTTCCGCAAAAATCGCCGTCGACCGTAGCGGTCAGCGAATTCCGCGTCTCGCCGCCGCTCGCCCTCTACGTGCATGTGCCGTGGTGCGTGCAGAAGTGTCCGTACTGCGATTTCAACTCGCACGAGGCGGCCGGCGCCATCCCCGAGCGTGACTACGTCGCCGCCCTGATCGCCGACCTGGAGTCGGCCCTGCCGCTGATCTGGGGCCGGCCGGTGCAGACCGTCTTCTTCGGCGGCGGCACGCCCAGCCTGCTGTCGCCAGCCGCCATCGACGAACTGATCACCGCCTTCCGCATGCTGGCCATGCTGGCGCCGGACGCCGAGATCACCCTCGAAGCCAATCCCGGCACGGTCGAGGCGGAAAAATTCGCCGGCTTCCGCGCCGCCGGCGTCAACCGGCTGTCGCTCGGCATCCAGAGCTTCGACGATGATCACCTCAAGACGCTCGGCCGCATCCACGGCGCCGCCGAAGCCCGCCGCGCCGCGCAACTGGCCGGCCAACATTTCGCGTCATTCAACCTCGACCTGATGTACGGCCTGCCCGGCCAAAGCCACGCCCAGACGCTGGCCGATGTCGAGACGGCGCTGAGCTTCGCCCCGGCCCACCTCTCCTGCTACCAGCTGACCCTGGAGCCGAACACCCGCTTCGCCGCCTTCCCACCCGAACTGCCGGAAAGCGACGCCTGCGCCGACATGCAGGAAGCCATCGAGGCCCGGCTTGCCGCCGCCGGCTACGCCAACTACGAAACCTCGGCCTTCGCCCAGCCCGGCAAGCAGTGCCGGCACAACCTCAATTACTGGCATTTCGGCGACTACCTCGGCATCGGCGCCGGGGCCCATTCCAAGCTGACGCTGCACGACCGCGTGCTGCGCCAGATGCGCTGGAAACACCCCAAGGCTTACCTGGAAAACATCGCCGCCGGCCGCGCCATCCAGGAAGAAAGCCAGGTCGAAGCGGCCAGCCTGCCCTTCGAATTCCTGATGAACGCGCTGCGCCTGGCCGACGGTTTTCACCCCTCGCTGTTCGAGGCGCGCACCGCCCAGTCGCTCAACGCCATCCTGCCCAAACTGAAGGCCGCCGAGGCGGAAGGCCTGCTCAGCGTGGGGCCGGAGAAAATCGCGCCGACCGCCCGCGGCCGACGCTTCCTCAACGTGCTGCTGGAAAGGTTTATCTAGCCGCTCAGCGGGACGCTCAGCGTGCCGATTAGCGGGCCGCTTCGGCGACGAAGATCTCGACCCGCCGGTTCATCGCCCGGCCGGCCGCCGTGGCGTTGTCGGCCACCGGCTCGTGCGACCCGCGGCCGTCGATGGCGATCCGCTGGCCGGCCACGCCGCGGGCGACCAGGTAGTCGCGCGTCGCGCTCGCCCGGTTCACCGACAGCGGGTTGTTGACCGCGTCCGACCCCGAGTTGTCGGTGTGGCCGACGATCTGCACCGTCGTCGCCGGGTTCTGGTTGAGCGTCCCGGCGAAGCGGTCGAGCACCGGTTTCAGCCCCGGCCGGATCTCGTAGGAGCCGGAATCGAAGGACACATCGCTCGGAATGTCGAGCTTCAGCCGGTTGTCCGCCGTCTGGCTGACCCCGATGCCGGTGCCCTGGGTGGCCTGCTCCATGGCCGCCTTCTGCTCCGCCATGTGCTTCGACCACAGATAGCCGCCGCCGGCCCCCAGCGCCGCGCCGATCACGGCGCCGGTCGCAGCGCTCTTGCCCTTGTTGCCGCCGCCCGTCGCGCCGCCGATCACCGCCCCGGCCACGGCGCCGATGGCGGCCCCGGTACCGGTCGTCCGCTGGGTTTCATCCATGTTGGCGCAACCGACCAGGCCGCTACCGGCCAGCACCACCGAAACAAGCGTCAGGGTGAATTTTTGCATTGATGACTCTCCATGAAATTAGCAGGCTTGGCAGGATGCCGGCGCCGACCGAAAGACCGCTCAGGCCATCGCTCGCCACCGGGCACCTGCAGGATGGACCGCCGTACCGGCCAAAAAGCTCCCGCCATCGGCTCAACCGAGCAGGCCGCCCCGCTTCAGCAAGTCCATCCCCTGGCCGAGCAGGTCGCCACCCTGCGGCAAGGCGCCGTCCGGCGTCAGCCGGTCGACGACCTGCGGCAACAGATCGGCCAGGCTGCCCGCCGCCTGCTCCGGCGACACTCCGAGCTGCGCCGCAATGTCCTGCAACTGGCCGCCGCCGAGCACGCCCTGCAACTGCTCGGCCAAAACCGGCAGGTTACGCCCGGTCGACACCCACGAATCGACGATCTCGCCCAGCCCGCCCTGCTGGAAAGACTGCACCAACCCGGCCAAACCGCCCGGCTGCTGGTTGATCAACTGCATGACGACCCCGACCAGGCCATTGCCGCCACCCCCTTGCCCGCCGGCCAACGCGCCGACGACGGAATCGAGAAGACCCATGATGATTGCTCCGATGAAGTTGGGAGATTCATGCTAGACCATGAGGGTGAAGGGCGTGTGAAGAATTGCGAAATTGGCGGGCGGTGACAGCCTGAAACGAAGACCATCACTCAACTGGCAAGCGGCAAACCCGCCGCCATGCGCCTGCTCCAGCCAACCGCCTGCGGCCACGGCAGAACTAAACGGTTTGGGTTTGCTTGACATCCACCCGATCATACATACACTGTACGTATGATAAAGTTCGAGTGGGATTCAGCCAAGGCCACGGCAAACATCAAGAAGCACGGCGTTTCCTTTGAGGAAGCCCAATCTGCCTTCTACGATGAATTCGCTGTCCAGTTCTTCGATGATGACCACTCATCTGATGAAGAGCGTTTTCTGTTGCTGGGCATGAGCACGGAGTCGAGACTGCTGATTGTCGCTCACTGCGAACGGGAAGCGGGTCACGTCATTCGCATCATTTCCGCCCGCAAGGCGACCAAGCATGAAAGCGCGTTTTATGGAAAGTGAGAAACCATGAAGGATGAATTCGATCTCTCGAAAATGAAGTCTCGTCGGAATCCCTACGCCTCCAAGCTCAAGACGCCTGTCACCATGCGCCTCTCCGAAGACGTTGTTGTCTATTTCAAGCGCATGGCGGTCGAGGCTGGAGTCCCCTACCAAAGCCTTATCAATCTTTATCTCCGCGACTGTGTTATGCAACACAGGCAGGTACAAATCGCCTGGCCCAGCAAGCCGTGAACTCTCGATCAACCGGATGCTCAGACGAGCGGCCCACCGCTTAGCCATTCCACAACATTTGCACGCAATCCGGCGCAGGCCGGCTAATTCAGGCCTTGAATTCCCGCTTTTTGGCGTTGGCGATTGTTGCTTGAGGCCGATTACCCACTCCCACGGTCAACCGCAAATTTCACCCAAAATCGAAATATTCAGCTGTCGCGGCCGAGCAGGTCGCCGTCGATGTAGTACCAGCGGCCATCCTCGCGGACGAAGCGGCTGATCTCGTGCAGGCGGTGGCCGCGGCCGGCGAGGCGGTAGCGGGCGACGAATTCGACGCTGGCGTGGCTGTCGTCCTGCACGTCGTGGCACCGAACCTCCAGCCCCAGCCATTTCGACGCATCGGCGGCAAGGTCGAGTTCGCTGGGCCGCGTTGACGGGTGCCAGGTGGCCAGCAGGTAGCTTTCCAGCCTGTGCACGTAGGCGCTGTAGCGCGAGCGCATCAGCGCCTCGGCGGTGGGCGCCGGGGTGTTACCGGCGTGCAGCGGCTGGCAGCAGGCGGCGTAGGCCTGGCCGCTGCCGCACGGGCAGGCGCTCATTTTTCCTCGGTCACCTCGCCGCCCAGCGCGGCGATCAATTGCGGCAAGAAGCGGGCCAGTTCGCCGGTCATCAGCGCGAAATCGGCGTCGAACTGTTCGTCGGCGCGTTCGGCGCTTTTCTCGGCCTCTTCCTTCAACAGGTCGAGGAAGGCGAGGCGCTTGACTTCGAGCTTTTCGCCGAGCACGAAGGAAATTCGGTCGTCCCAGGTCAGGGCCAGCTTGGTCGGCAGCTTGCCGCTGGCCAGGTGGGCCTTGATCTCGCCTTCGATGATCTCGCCGTCGAGCGGGTGGCGGACGTAGCGCACGGCGGCCTTCTCGTCGCCGACCGCCTTCAGTTCGCAGTCGCGGTCGATGGTGAAGCCGGCGGGCGCTTCGCCGCCGGCCAGCCAGTCGGCCATCGCGGTTTGCGGCGAGATTTGCGTGTGCACCAGGCTGAGCGGGAAGTCGTCCAGGCAGTGGCGCAGGTGTTCGATGACTTCCTCGGCCTTGGCCGGGCTGGCGGCATCGACGCAGAACCAGCCGTTCTGCGGGTCGACCCAGACGTAGGTGGTGCGCCGCTTGGTGAAGGCGCGCGGCATCAGTTCCTCGGTGACGCGCTCGCGCAGTTCCTTCAACTGCTTGCGGCCGGGAGCGTAGCCCTGCTGTTCCTCGATGGTCTCGGCCCGCTCCTTGACCTCGTCGTTGACCACCGACGAGGGCAGCAGGCGCTGTTCGACGCTGAGGGCGATCATCCACTGGCCGCCGAGGGAGTAGACCAGGGCGCCGTCACGACGCGGCGACACCCAGCCGCGGCTGAGCGGCTGGTTGCTCGGGCATTTGACGAAGGGGCCGCGGGCCAGTTGTTCGTCGAATTTGGCGAGGTCGATGGCCCACGGCCTGGGCAAGCGGTAAAGCTGGAGATTCTTGAACCACATAATTATTTCCGGTTATTTCTTGGTGAAAATGACGTCCCAGACGCCGTGCCCGAGGCGGATGCCGCGGTTTTCGAATTTGGTCAGCGGCCGGTAGTCCGGGCGCGGCGCGAAGCCGGCCAGGCCTTCGGTGCTGTCGGCCGCGAGCGCCGCGGCCAGGGCTTGCGGCGTCGGATCGGCGACGCTGTTGTGCAGGCTCGGTTCGCGGCCGAGCACATCGAGCATCTGCAGCGCGTAGTTTTCCCAGTCGGTGGCGCAGTGGAAATAGCCGCCCGGCTTGAGGCGCGAGGCGAGCAGCGCGACGAAGGGCGACTGGATCAGCCGCCGCTTGTTGTGGCGCGTCTTGTGCCAGGGGTCGGGGAAGAAGACGTGGGCGCCGTCCAGCGAATGCTCGGGCAGCATGTCGCGCACCACTTCGACGGCGTCGTGATTGCCAATGCGCAGGTTGGCCAGCCCTTTTTCGGCCGCCAGCTTGCACAGGGCGCCGACGCCGGGGACATGGACTTCAAGGCCGAAATAGTCGTTCTGCGGATTGGCTTCGGCGATTTTCGCCGTCGTCTCGCCCATGCCACAGCCGATTTCGAGGATTTTCGGCGCATTTCTGCCGTAGACCGCAGCAAGATCGATATTTGACGGCTGATAGGGAATGCCGATCTTCGGCATCATCTCGGCGAAGTACCGATGCTGCGCATCGGACATGCGGCCGGCCCGGCGCACATAGCTCTTGATGTGGCCGTGGCCGGCGCGGCCAGCCCGGTATTCGCCTTCGTCGCCTTCGGCGGCGGGATGGATCAGGGGAACGTCGCTCATGAGCCGATCAGTCCGGAAGTCGGCGACGAGGGGTCGGCCGAGTAGTATTTGCGGGCCATGCGGCCGGCCAGGAAGGCCTCGCGCCCGGCCTCGATGCCCTTCTTCATGGCGCTGGCCATCAGCACGGGGTCCCTGGCGTGGGCGATGGCGGTATTCATCAGCACGCCGTCGCAGCCCAGCTCCATGGCGATGGTCGCATCCGAGGCGGTGCCGACGCCGGCATCGACGATGATCGGCACCTTGGCGTTATCGATGATCAGGCGCAGGTTCCACGGATTGACGATGCCCATGCCGGAGCCGATCAGCGAGGCCAGCGGCATCACCGCGACGCAGCCGATCTCTTCGAGCATCTTGCACTGGATGGGGTCGTCGGCGCAGTACACCATGACCTCGAAGCCTTCCCTGACCAGGGTTTCGGCGGCCCTCAGGGTTTCCGGCATGTTGGGGAAGAGGTTGGTCGGGTCGCCCAGCACTTCCAGCTTGCACAGCGCGTGGCCGTCGAGCAGTTCGCGCGCCAGGCGCAGCGTGCGCACCGCGTCGTCGGCCGTGTAGCAGCCGGCGGTGTTGGGCAGGATGGTGAATTGCGACGGCGGCACGGCGTCGAGCAGGTTGGGCTGGCTGGCGTCCTGGCCGATGTTGGTGCGGCGGATGGCGACGGTGACGATTTCGGCGCCCGAGGCGTCGATGGCCGCCCGCGTCTGGGTGAAGTCGCGATACTTGCCGGTGCCGACCAGCAAGCGCGAACGGTAGGCCTTGCCGGCGATGGTCAGTTGGTGCATGGGTTGGTTGCCTGGATGTTAGCGATTAGCTGTTAGTAAGCGCGGGCTGCGGACAGGGAAAGGACCTTGCTCGATCCCAACAACGCGATCCTAGCCGCCGCCGACGGCGACGACGATTTCCAGCTGGTCGCCCGGGTTGAGCTCGGTGGTCGCGTGCAGGCCTTTCGGCACGATCTCGCCGTTGCGTTCGATGGCGATGCGCTTGCCGGCGTAGCCCAGCTGGTCAACCAGGCCGGCCACGGTCAGGGCCTGCGGAAACTGGCGAATTTCGCCGTTGATCTTGAGTTCGAGCATCGGCGTATTTTAGCAAGGCCGCCTGCCGGGCAGGCATCCGTTGCTATCAATTTCGGGCAGATATTCGCCGTATCGTCGCCTATAGTGAAAACGGAAACCACATAGCGAGGAGCGCAAAATGTCCATCATCGACTCACCGATCGCGCGTTGCGAAGCCGTCCATGAAATGGTCCTGACCGACGAAACGCAAGCCGAATGCGCCCATGAGCATGATTGTCCGCCCGGCCGGGAATGCCCGCTGCACGGCTACTTCACTGAAACCAGCGGGATCGCCGAAGGGGGTGGCGATTCTCCGGCAGCCTGATTTTCAGTCGCGGAGCAGGCCGCGCGGCTTGCGCGGGGCCTTGGTGAACAGGCGGTCATACAGCCAGTTGGGCAGCATGCGCAGCAGCTTGGCGACGACACCCATCGGCCACGGGATGACCGTATAGCTGGTGCCGCCCCGGATGGCGGCGGCGAAGCGTTCGGCGGCTTGGTCGGCCGGCAGCAAAAACGGCATCTTGTAGGGGTTGACCGCGGTCATCGGCGTGGCGATGTAGCCCGGCGCGATGGTCACCACGCGGATGCCGTGCGGGCGCATTTCGAGACGCAGGCTTTCCAGGTAGGTGATGGCCGCCGCCTTCGACGCCGAATAGGCTTCGGCCCCGGGCAGGCCGCGGATGCCGGCGACCGAGGCGATGCCGACCAGGCGCTGCCTTTGGCGCGGTTCGCCGCCGGCCGCCTGCATGGCCGGGATGAAGGGCGCGAAGGTCGCCGCCATGCCGAAGACGTTGGTGTCCATGACCCGCCGGAAGGCGGCCAGATCCTCCTCGCATTCGGTCAGCGTGCCGGCCGAGACGCCGGCGTTGGCGATGACGATGTCGGGGGCTCCGAAGCGGCCCATGAAATCGGCCGCCGCCGCATGCAGCGCGGCGGCATCGGTGACGTCGAGCGGGTAGCAGGCGTGGCCGCCGCCCAGGCGGTAGTTCAGTTCGTCGAGGCTGGCCCGGCGGCGCGCCATCAGGCCCAGGGTCGCCCCCTGCCGAGCGTAGTAAACGGCAAGCGCCTCGCCGATTCCCGACGAGGCGCCCGTGATGACGACCTTCAGGGTCAATTATTTCTTGCCGGCTTTCTCGCTGCGCGCCTTGGCGATCAGCTTGTCGGCGATGGCCAGGGTGTCGTTGAAATCCTTGCCACCGACCAGGTACTTGCCATCGACGGCCAGCGCCGGCACGCCCTGGATCTTGTAGACCTGGGCCAGCTGGTCGCCGCGCTTGACCTTGCTCATGACGCCGAAGGAATTGAAGGTGTCGGCGAACTTCTTGGGATCGACGCCTTTCTTGACCGCCCACTCGGCGGCGACCTTGTCGTCGAAGAGGTTGATGCGCTCGCCGTGGATGGCGCGGAATACGTCGCTATCGAGACGCGCCAGGTCGCCGGTGATTTCCAGCGTGTAATAGAGCTTGGCGATATTGGCCCAGGCGGCGCGGCCAAAGGTGACCGGCACCTTCTTGAGCACGACGTCGCCCGGCAGCTTGCCAGCCCAGGCGTGCAGCTGCGGATTGAAGTCGGCGCAGTGCGGGCAGCCGTAGCTGAAGAATTCGAGGACTTCAACCTTGCCGGCATCATCGGTGGCCTGCACCGGCATGACCGGCGTGTAGTCCTTGCCAGCCGTCTGGGCAAACGACGGCAGTGCTACGGTCAACGCCGAAAAGAGGGCAAAACCGGCAGTGACGAAACGGCGACGGGTATCCTTCATGCGTTACTCCTATTTGGCGAGCTGGGCTTCGATGCCGGATTTGGCAAGTTCGGCCCGGGTTTTGTTCAAATCATCGATCCGCGTGTAGGGACCGACCCTGACCCGGTAAAAGGTCTTGTCCTGGATCATCACCTGCTGGACGACGGCCTCTATCCCCATGAACGCCAATTTCGCCTTTTGGTTGTCAGCGTCCTGCGCCGTGCTGAACGAACCGGCCTGCAGGAAGAGCGGGGTCTTCGACTCCTTGGCCGGCTCCTTGGCCTCGTCCTTCTTGTCGGCCTTGGCGTCGGCCTTCTTGGCCTCGTCGCCGGCCGCCGGGCGGGGCGCCTTGTCCGGCACCGCATCGGACTTGCCGGGCAGGATGTCGTAGAACTGGAAGCGCTTTTCCGGCACCGGATCGCCCGGCTTGCCGGGCAGGGCCAGCGGCTGGCCGGGCTGGGCGGCGGCGCCGTTGGCCTCGGGACGGGGCGTCGGCTGCACGCGGTCGACGAAAGGCAGCGGCGACTTGTTGAGATACCAGACGACGCCAGCGGCGATGCCGATACCCAGCACCAGGCCGATGAACATGCCGATCAGCGTACCGCCGCCGGATTTCTTTTTGGCCGGCTGCTGCCGGCGGGGCTTCATGTCGCGACTCATGGCTTTCCTTACATCGATTCCGGACAGCTGACGCCGAGCACCGCCATGCCGTTGCGGATGGTTTGACGGACCGCCGCGGCCAGCGCGACGCGGGCATCGCGCAGGGCGGCGTCGTCGACCAGCATGCGCTCGGCGTTGTACCAGGCGTGGAACTCGCCGGCCAAGTCCTTGAGGTAGAAGGCGATCATATGCGGCGCCAGGTCGCGGGCGGCGCTCTCGATCACCTCGCGGAACTGGGCCAGCTGGTTGGCGATGGCCAGTTCGCGCGGGTTGCTCAACAGCGACAGATCGGCCTCGGCCAGTGCCGCCGGGTCACCTGCCCACTGCCCGAGCACCGAGCAGATGCGGGCATGGGCGTACTGGATGTAATAGACCGGGTTCTCGTTGGTCTGGCTCTTGGCCAGGTCGAGGTCGAAGTCGAGGTGCTGGTCGGACTTGCGCAACGCGTAGAAGAAGCGGCAGGCGTCGTTGCCGACTTCGCGGCGCAATTCGCGCAGCGTGACGAACTCGCCGGAACGGGTGGACATCGAGGCCTTCTGGCCGTTGCGGTAGAGCACGGCGAACTGGACGAGGGCGACGTGCAGCTTGTCGCTGTCGAGGTCGAGCGCCTTGATGGCGCCGGTGACGCGGGGGATGTAGCCGTGGTGGTCGGCGCCCCAGATGTTGATGACCTTGTCGAAGCCGCGCTCGAACTTGTTCAGGTGGTAGGCGATGTCGGAAGCGAAGTAGGTGTACAGGCCGTTCTCGCGCTGCACGACGCGGTCCTTCTCGTCGCCGAAGGCGGTCGACTTGAACCACTTGGCACCGTTCTGCAGGTAGATGCGGCCCTTTTGCTCGAGCAGGGCGACGCAGCGGGCGACCAGCCCGGTGTCGTAGAGCGACTTCTCGGAATACCACACCTCGAATTCGACGCCGAACTCCTTGAGGTCGTCGCGGCAATCCTCGAGCTGCTCGTTCAGCGCATGCTGGTGCACGTAGTGCCAGTCGCCGCCGAGCAGTTCCTTGGCGCGGGCGATCAACGCGTCGAGGTGCAGCTCGCGCTGCTGCTTGGCTTCGTCGTCGGCCCGGCCGGCCTCGGGCAGGCCCGGCGTGCCGGCCACCACGTCGGCAGCGGGGCGGACGAACTTGGCGGCGTGGGCCACCGTCATCTGCTGCGCCATGTCGCGCACGTAGTCACCCTGGTAGGCATTGGGCGGGAAGGGCACGGACTGGCCGTGCTGGTCGAGGTAGCGCAGCCAGGTGGACAGGCCGAGGATGTCCATCTGCCGGCCGGCGTCATTGACGTAGTACTCGCGGGTGACGTCCCAGCCGGCGAAGGACAGCAGGCTGGACAGCGAGGCGCCGTAGGCGGCGCCGCGGCCATGGCCGACGTGCAGCGGGCCGGTCGGGTTGGCCGAGACGAACTCGACCTGGATCTTCTGGCCACCGCCGAGCGATGAGCGCCCGAAGCTGGCGCCTTCGCCGAGCACGGTGCGCACGATGCCGGTCTTGGCCCCGGCATCGAGGGTGAAATTGATGAAGCCGGCCCCGGCCACTTCGGCCTTGACGACCAGCGCCGAGCGCGGCAATTCGGCGAGCAGCTGGTTGGCGATTTCCCGCGGGTTCTTCTTCAGCGCCTTGGCCAGCTGCATGGCCAGGTTGGTCGCAAAATCGCCGTGCGTGGCGTCGCGCGGACGCTCGAGATGGATGGGAGTTTCGGCAGCAGTGGGCGCAACGCTGGCCAATGCCTGTTGCAGCAGCGCGCTCAGCTGGGATTTGACGTCTTGGGCCATTGAATTGGGTGCAAAAGAAGCAAAACGGCGATTATACGCTGCCGCTGCCTAATTATTTGGCGGGGAGACGATCACCGACCAGGCCGCCAGCTTCTCGCCATAGCCGCGCGCCGCATGCGCCGGGCTGGTGGATGGCAGCCTGGCCAGGTGCAGATGTTTCCCGGCAAGGCCGGGCAGCACATGGCGCCGGAAATTGGCTTCGGCAGCGCCGCCATTGAAGTAAATCCGCTCGATGCTGCGGTGAACGGCAAAAAATGCCAAAAAATCATTGGCCTGCACCGACGAGCCGACGATGTCCGCATCCAGGCTGCCGTAACGCTCGCAGGCGGCGATCACGTCCCACAGCGCGATGCCGGCCGCCTTGAGCTTTTCCAGGCGGCGGGCGTAGGGCAGATCCGGTCCCGCCCCGAGCAGCTCCCCCATGATCGGCCAGAAAGCGTTGCGCGCATGGGCATAGTATTCGCCCGCTTGCAGCGAGCGCTCGCCCGGCATGCTGCCGAGGACCAGGGCGCGGGCATCGGGGTCGGCGACCGGGGGAAAGCCGATGACCATCGACATCGCCGCGCCGGCCTCAGGCGCCCATCACCCGGTTCTTGCCCGCCCGCTTGGCCAGGTACATCGCCTGGTCGGCCCGGCGGATGGCCTCGGTGCCGGTTTCGTCGGGCGCCAGCTGGGCGACGCCGGCGCTGAAGGTGATCAGGATCTTCTCGTTACCGGCCATGAACAGCGAACGCGTCAACTCGCGCTGCAGGCGGATCATCACTTCGACGCCCTGGGCCAGGCGGGTATCGGGCATCAGCACAACGAATTCCTCGCCGCCGTAGCGGGCCAGCGTATCGCTCGGCCGCAGGTGGGCGCGGGTCACCTCGGCCAGGTGGACGAGGGCTCCGTCGCCGACGTCGTGGCCCAGGTTGTCGTTGAGTTTCTTGAAGTTGTCGATGTCGAGCAGGCTGATCGACAGGTCGGACTCCTTGCGGCGCATGCTCGAAATCTCGCGGACCAGCGCCTCCTCGAGCCCCTTGCGGTTGAGCGCGTCGGTCAGCGGGTCGTGGCGGGCCAGGGCGCTGGCGCTGTCCAGCTCGTGGTGGAGCTGAACCAGTTCCATCTCGGTAGTCGCCACCTTTTCCTGCAAGCCCTTCAACTGTTCGCGCGACTTGGCCGTTTCCTCGGCCATCTGGTGCGTCGCTTCGAGAACACCGGCGAGCAGCGGTTTCAACTCGTCAATGCTCTCCACCTGCTCGATTAGATGGGCGCTCTCGAGAATCTGCCCCTCGAATTCGCTGCTCGACTGGTTCATCGTCGCCAGGCGTTCGACGAACTCGGCCAGCATGTGGCGCATCTCGGCCTGGGCACGCGCCGAATGCCCCTTGGCACGTCCTTGCTTTTCGATGACATCGCGCAGGCGTCTTTCCATTTCGTCGAGGTGACGCAGGGTCAGCGGTGGCGCCACACTGGCCAGCACCCCCTCCAGCTGCCCCTTCAGCCAACTGTCGTCGATGCTCAGCTCGCTGATGTTCTCGATGACCAGATGGAGCAGCTTGAGCAGCGAACCCTTGATCTCGACCTGTTCTTCCGCCGCATAAATCACCTGGCGGGTCAGGTCGCCCAGCCCGGCCTGCACCGTCGACAGCTCGACCACCGGCTGGCGCAGCAGCCCGATGACACCGCTCGCCTGGCTCAGCACATGATGATTGTCGTCGCCCAGCGCCGGCAGCATGCATTCGAGCAAGCGGGCCAGCTTGCCGGCCAGTTCGCCGGGCAGGGCATCGATCGAGGCCACCTGGGCGGTGCCCGACGAACCCGCCGGCCGGTCATGGACCAGCGACAGCAAGGCCTCGGTCACGCCCTGCCAGCTACGCTGGCCGATCGCCGCCGACAGCCTGTCCAGCTGCTTTTCCCGATCCTGGTCGGCACCCCGCAGCAAGGCGCACAGATTGCGCAGCGGCACCTCGGGAAAAGGCGGAATGGTCGGGATCCCGGCAATCTCGTTGTAGCACGCCTGGTAATTGGCCGGGGTCGGCGGCAGATGGCTGGCCGCCAGACGGCGCAGGGCTTCGCGGGCGATGTCGGAAGGACTTTTCGGTTCGTTCATGAAGTGTGGTCTGGGCTGCAGGAAAGTGAACGGCACATGGTTTGCGATTCTTGCGACGAGTTTATCCCAATGCCCTCGCCATGCAACAGGATCGCCCCGCCACGACCATCGCCGATACGAGAAAAGGCCGGGGCACGATCGTCGTCCGCGTGTTAACATGGTCGTTTCAGCCAATTTCACCGGCCGGGCCGACACCCACTCCCCATGCGACTTTTCCGCCTGCTCAAGATCGCCTCCGTGGCCAGCCGCTTCGGGCTGGACGAGATGGTCCTCGAACACGAGCCGAGCGGCCGCCTGGTGCGCCTGGCCAACGCCCTGCAGTTCTGGCGCGACCTGTCGGCACCGCGGGCCGAACGCCTGCGCCTGGCCCTCGAGTCGCTCGGCCCGATCTTCGTCAAGTTCGGCCAGGTGCTGTCCACCCGGCGCGACCTGATGCCGGCCGACATCGCCGACGAACTGGCCAAGCTGCAGGACCGCGTGCCGCCATTTCCCTCCGAGCTGGCCCTGCGGGAAATCGAGAAAGCCTACGGCCGCCCGGCCAGCGAAGTTTTTGCCGAATTCGACCCGACCCCGATCGCCTCGGCCTCCATCGCCCAGGTCCATTTCGCCAGGCTGCGCGAAGAAGACGGCGGCCATGACGTGGCCGTCAAGATCCTCCGCCCCAACATGCTGTCGGTCATCGAGCACGACCTGGCCCTGATGGATAGCCTGGCCATGCTGCTCGAAAAACTGTGGTCGGACGGCAAGCGGCTGAAACCGCGCGAAGTGGTCGCCGAGTTCGCCAAGTATCTGCGCGACGAACTCGACCTGATGCGCGAAGCGGCCAACGCCTCGCAACTGCGGCGCAATTTCACCGATTCGAAGCTGCTCATCGTGCCCGAGGTGCATTGGGACTTCTGTACCTCGACGGTGATGGTCATGGAGCGCATGCAGGGCGTGCCGATCTCGCAGACCGAGCGATTGCGCCGGGAGGGCATCGATCTCTCCAAGCTGTCGGCGGCCGGCGTCGAGATCTTCTTCACCCAGGTCTTCCGCGACGGCTTCTTCCACGCCGACATGCACCCCGGCAACATTTTCGTCGCCGCCGACGGCCGCTACATCGCCCTCGATTTCGGCATCGTCGGCACGCTGACCGATTCCGACAAGAACTACCTGGCGCAGAACTTCCTGGCCTTCTTCCGCCGCGACTACAAACGCGTCGCCGAAGCCCACATCGAATCCGGCTGGGCCCCCAAGGACACCCGGGTGGACGAGTTCGAGGCAGCCATCCGCGCCGTCTGCGAGCCGATCTTCGACCGGCCGCTGAAGGACATCTCCTTCGGCAAGGTATTGCTCCGCCTGTTCCAGACCTCGCGCCGCTTCAACGTCGAGATCCAGCCGCAGCTGGTCATGCTGCAAAAGACCCTGCTCAACATCGAAGGCCTCGGCCGCCAGCTCGATCCCGAACTCGACCTCTGGACCACCGCCAAGCCTTTCCTCGAACGCTGGATGAGCGAGCAGGTCGGTTGGCGCGGCCTGCTCCGCACCTTCAAGCAGGAAGCCCCCTACCTGGCGCGCACCCTGCCGCAGCTGCCGCGCCTGGTGCATCACGCCCTGTCCCGGCCCGATCCGGTCAGCCTGCAACCGCAACTCGACCGCCTGGTCGCCGCCCAGCGCCAGCAGAACCGCTGGCTGGCCATCATCGCCCTGCTCCTCGCCCTGCTCGTCGGGACGCTCTACGCCTGATCGCCGATGGCCCTCGTCACGCTGCACGATTTCACCGAGGAGCATGTCAGCGAGTGGTTCGCCACCCGCGACATCAACAAGGCACGCCCCTACGTCGACCTGGTCCGCGACCTGGCCATCAACGGCAGCCAGATCAGCGCCGTGGTTCCCGGTTCGGCCAAGGCGCCCTACGTCGCCCAGGCCTACCTGAGCCAGGCGCAGAGCGGCGAGATGATGGTGGTCAGCCGCTGCACCTGCCCGGTCGGCCGGCATTGCAAGCACGTCGCCGCCATGCTGCTCAAGGCCATCGAGGAGCGCAATCCCAAGGAAAGGGTCAGCGGCAGCGTGCTGTCCTGGGTCGAGGACCTGCGCCGGACCTCGATCGCCGTCGCCAAAAAGAAGGCCCGCCCGGCCAACACCCGCCAGCAACTGTTCTACATCCTCAAATGGACGGCCGACAAGCGCCAGTTCGGCGTCGAGATCCGCAAGGGCAAATACCCGGAAAGCGCCGAGGAATGGTGGAAGGTGGACCGTGCCCTGCTCACGCCGCCGCAATTCGTCAGCGAGGAAGACCTCGGCATCCTGCGCCTGATCTGGGCCGAACGCGGCCATGAGACCGGCCTGCGCGCCTTCGGCATCGGCCCGCGGCATGGCGCCGAGATCCTGCAGCGGATGGCGGCCAGCCACCGGCTCTACCCGGAAGACGATCTCGGCCTGCCGCTCAACGCCGGGGCGGTGCGCCCGGCCAGCATCGGCTGGCAGGTGGACGGCATGGGCTTCCAGCGCCCCTATCTCAAGCCGGAACCGTCGGCGGAGATGATCGTCGCCGTCGACCCGCCGTGGTTCGTCGACCTCGGCGAAGGCGAGATCGGCCCGCTCGAAGTGACCGGCAACCCGGACGTCATCAACCGCCTGTTCTCGCTGCCACCGCTGTCGACCAAGGAAGCAGCGCTGGTCGCCGAAGCGTTGTCGGAACTGGCGCCGGACCTGCCTCTGCCCGGCGCCGACGCCGGGGCCCGCCTGCGCCTGATCGACGCCCCGCTCATTCCCATCCTCCAGCTGGAAACCCTGCACACCCACGGCCACCGGGCCTGGCGCAGCTATCCGCAGAATTTCGGCGGCGGCCCCTTCGACGTCGCCAAGGTCGTTTTCCGCTATGCCGACGCCGACGTCCGGCCCGAGGAGCGGAACGAATTCATCACCCTGCCGGAAGGCGAGACGGTCCGCCTGAAACGCCGGCTGGAAGCCGAATCGGCTGCCTTGCAGGCGCTCGCCACGGTCGGCCTGCAGCGGATTCCCAGCCACACCCTGCATACCTTTGGCAGTCCGCCCGAGGGCATTTTCGGCCTGGCCGAGGAGAACCAGTGGCTGCCCTTCATGCAGGAGGGCGCCCTGCGCCTCAAGGAAGCCGGCTGGCAGGTCGAGTTTCCCGAGGACTTCCGCCATCACGTGATCGAGGTCGATAGTTGGGAGGCCGACCTCCAGGAAGCTGAAAACGGCTGGTTCAACCTCGACATGGGGATCATCGTCGAAGGCGAGCGCCTGCCGCTGGCCCCGCTGCTCGCCGACCTTTTCCGCAGCGATCCGCGCTGGCTGGAGGCGGCCGAACTGGAGCGCATCCCGGACACCGAAGGCATCGACCTGTTCACCCCGCGCGGCAAGCGCCTGCGCGTCCAGGCCGGCCGCCTCAAGCCGCTGGCGGCGACGCTGATCGACCTCTTCGACGGTTTCAGCGGCGGCCACACCCTGCGCCTGTCGCGCTTCGACGCGCCGCGCCTGGCTGAGCTGTCCGATGTCAGCCGCTGGCAGTTCCGCGGTCAGGGCGACATCATGGCGCTGGCCGAGCGCCTGCTCGCCGCCCAGGGCATCGCCGACATCGCGCCGCCGAGCGGCTTCAAGCTCGAACTGCGCCCCTACCAGATGGAAGGCCTGGCCTGGCTGCAGTTCCTGCGCCAACACGACCTTTCCGGCATCCTGGCCGACGACATGGGCCTCGGCAAGACGGCCCAGACGCTGGCCCACCTGCTGCTCGAAAAGGAGGGCGGCCGCCTCGACAAGCCGGCCCTGGTCATCCTGCCGACCTCGCTGATCTTCAACTGGAAGAACGAGGCGGCGCGCTTCGCCCCCGACCTGCGGGTGCTCTCGCTGCACGGCCCGCAACGCAAGAGCCGCTTCGCCGAGATTCCCCGGCACGACGTGGTGCTGACCACCTACCCGCTGCTCTGGCGCGACGCCGACGATTTGATGCAGCACAGCTACCACCTGCTCATCCTCGACGAGGCGCAGACGGTGAAGAACGCCCAGAGCCAGAGCGCCGAGGCGGTGCGCAAGATCGACGCCCGCCATCGTCTGTGCCTGACCGGCACGCCGCTCGAGAACCATCTCGGCGAGCTGTGGAGCCAGTTCGACTTCCTGCTCCCCGGCTTCCTCGGCACCAGCAAGCAGTTCAATCGCCACTGGCGGACGCCGATCGAGAAGCAGGGCGACACGGCCCGGCGCAGCCTGCTGGCCCGCCGCATCCGGCCCTTCATCCTGCGCCGCAAGAAGGAGGACGTGGCCCAGGAACTGCCACCGAAGACCATCATCGTGCGCAGCGTCGAACTCGAAGGCTCGCAGCGCGACCTCTACGAGACGGTGCGTGCGGCGATGGACGCCAAGGTGCGCGACGAGATCGCCAGCAAGGGCTTCGCGCGCAGCCAGATCGTCATCCTCGACGCCCTGCTCAAGTTGCGCCAGGTCTGCTGCGACCCGCGCCTGGTCAAGGCCACAGCGGCCCGCCGGGTCAGCGAACGGGCCAAGCTCGACCTGCTGATGGCCATGCTGCCTGAACTGGTCGACGAAGGCCGGCGGGTGCTCGTCTTCTCGCAATTCACCAGCATGCTGGCCCTGATCGAGCACGAACTGGACAAGGCCGGTCTCGCCTACGTCACGCTGACCGGCGACACCGTCGACCGCGAAGTACCGATCCGCCGTTTCCAGGACGGCGAGGTGCCGGTCTTCCTGATCAGCCTGAAGGCCGGGGGCGTCGGCCTCAACCTGACCGCGGCCGACACCGTCATCCACTACGACCCGTGGTGGAACCCGGCCGTCGAAAACCAGGCCACCGACCGCGCCCACCGCCTCGGCCAGGACAAGCCGGTCTTCGTCTACAAACTGATCGTGTCGGGCAGCATCGAGGAAAAAATCCTCGCCCTGCAGGAGCGCAAGGCCGAGCTGGCCGCCGGCATCCTCTCCGACGACCATCGCGTCGACGTCAAGTTCGGCACCGACGACCTGGCCGCACTGTTCGAGCCGTTGCCGGAATAATCCACGCCTCGCCGGCGCCCGGATTTTTCGATTTTCGGCCGTTTTTGCCGTCGACCGCAGCAATCGGGTCAAACGGCGGTGGCCCGCTACAATTGCAGACACCCTGTCGACCGTGAACCGCCATGCGCCGCCTGCTCACCCTGCTCGTCCTCGTCCTCGCCCTGCCGTCCGCCCACGCCGACGACTGGATGAACAAACGCAAAATCGCCAAGAGCTTCGAAGAAACCAAGGACGCCGTCGTCCTCGCCATCGAGAACCGCGGCCTGGTCATCAACTACACCGCGCACATGGCCGACATGCTCGCCCGCACCGGCGCCGACCTCGGCGCCACCCGGCAGATCTTCGGCCAGGCCGAAGTCATCGAATTCTGCTCGGCCAGCCTGTCGCGGAAAATGCTCGAGATCGACCCGCACAACATCGTCCTCTGCCCCTTCGCCATCGCCATCTACACCCTGCCCGGAGACAGCGCCGGCACCTGGGTCGGCTACCGCCGGCCGCCGGGCGCCGCGGCCGCCCTGGTCGAACCGCTGCTCCGCGACATCGCGGCCGAAGCCAGGCAATAGGCCACCCCCCAGGGCCGGCCCTCAGGCGACCGGGCTGGCGCCCTCCAGGCGTTCGATCAAGCCGCGCAGGGCGTGCCGCACCGACTGCTCGCGCACTCCGGCGCGATCGCCGGAAAAATGCGCGGTGCCGGCCTCGCACCCGCCCTCCTTGCAGGCCCAGGCGAAGCACACCGTGCCCACCGGCTTGTCCGGCGAACCGCCGGTCGGCCCGGCGATGCCGGTAATCGCCACCGCCCAGTCGGCCCGGCTGTGGGCCAGCGCCCCCTGCGCCATCAAGCGGGCGGTCGCCTCGGAAACCGCCCCGTGGCGCTCCAGGGTCGAGGCCGGCACCCCCAGCATCTCGCTCTTGGCGGCATTCGAATAGGTCACGAAGCCGCGCTCGAACCAGGTCGAACTGCCGGCGATCGCCGTCACCGACTGGGCCAGCCAGCCACCGGTGCACGATTCGGCCGCCGCCAGCCATTCACCGCGTTGCAGCAACAAGGCCCCGGCCCGGGCGGCCAGCATTTCAAGTTCCGACATCACGCCCTCCACACCACTTTGAAGCAAAGAGGAATACCAGCCGGGACCGGAATTCCGTGAAAAATTGCATGTTGCATCGCAACATCCGTCAGTTATACTGAAGCCGAAGTTAAAACAAAGACCCCGATTGGGGAACAGCGATGAACATCAAGATCAACTACCGTATCACCCGTGACCGGGCCGGCCTGCTGCAGGAATTCACCGGCGCCCGTCACTTCGTCATCGCCGCCGGTGAAGCTGTCGAGGACACCGCCAGGAAGCAACTGGCGGCCGACTTCCAGGTACCGTGCGCGGCGGTCGAAATCCGCAGCGTCGAGAACTGACAGCCGCTCCCCGAGGCGACCGGCGAACACCCGAGCCCAGCCATAAGCTCGGCCTTTTTTTCATTGAAATCAGGATATTGCAGCGCACAAGCAAGCGATATCGATTCAACATTCTGTTACAGAAGGCTACGAAAGTACGACAGACAGGGGGCGAGCGGGGTCATAGACTGCAAGCATGCATGAACCCCTCCTCTCGAAATCCCCCCTTTCGAGAATTTCGACCCCGCCATCGGCGGGTTTTTTTTGCTCAGCCGCCCCCTCCGCCCGTTATAATTCAGGTTTCAATATATCGTACTGGGGTCTTCGGCATGGCTGAGAAACACTCTTCGACAAGCATCATGTGGACGATAATCGGTATCGCCGTCGTCCTTATTGCCATCATCTTTCCGCTCACCAACAAGTCGTTCAACACACCGGCCGATTCGGGCAAGGGCAATGACGAAGCCGAACTGCGCATCCAGCCGGTCGCCCGCTTCGAACTGGCCAAGGCCGAAGCAGCGGCTGCCAGCGGCCCGAAGGACGGCCCGACCATCTACAACTCGGTGTGCGGCGCCTGCCACAACACCGGTGCCGCCAATGCACCGAAGATCGACGACAAGGCCGCCTGGGCACCGCGCCTGGCCACCGGCAAGGATGCACTGATCAAGAGCGTCACCAACGGCAAGGGCGCCATGCCTCCGAAGGGAGGCGCCACGCTGTCCGACGAGGAAATCGCCGGCGTCGTCGCCTACATCATGGGCAAGGTCAAGTAAGATCGGCCGAGAACCCCCGAAAAGAGAGGCCGCGGCCTCTCTTTTTTTGTCGCACGAAAAAGGCGCCCGGGGGGCGCCTTGACCATTACGGCTTTTGGAGGGCCGTTTCTGGTTTCCCGGAAGGAACTTACTTTCCGGCCGCTTCGACAGCCTTGGCCTGTTCGGCCTTGGGTGTATCAACCCCAGCTGCCTTCGCCTTCTTCTTGTCGGCAGACTTCATTTTCCCGGCAGCCTTGCCTTGGGGCGCCCCGCCTGCCACCTTCGCTTCAGGTGCCTTGGCGGTTTCGGCAGCGGCCGGCGCGACGCTCTTGTCCGGGGCGGCTACTGCGGCGGCCGGCTTGGCTTCGGCGACAGCGGGCTTGGCCTCGACAGCGGCCGGTTTGACGTCGGCGGCATGGGCGACACCGAAAGCGGCAACAAGGGCGAAGGTGGCAAATTGCTTGATCATGGTCATTCTCCGGTTGTTTGGGGCTGAAGGGGCTGAGCGGAATTGCGCGGCCTTGCGTCGAATAACGCCAGCCACCGACACCCGGATGTCATCGACAGGGTAACCGCCTGTAACCTGCGGTAACGGCCCGGTTAACAGTTGTTTCCGCTGCCCCCGGCCTCGCCGGCAAGCGGCTGGCGCTGTGGCAGCCAGATGGTGAAGGTGGTGCCCTGCCCCGGCTGGCTGGCCACCACGATCTCGCCGCCATGCTTGTTGATGATGCCGTAGGAAAGCGACAAGCCCAGGCCGGTACCCTGGCCGACCGGCTTGGTGGTGAAGAAGGGGTCGAAGATGCGGTTGAGGTTTTCGGGTGGAATGCCTTTGCCGGTGTCGCTGACGGCCACCCACACCCGGCTCCCATCGGTGCCGCTCCTCAGGGTGATGGCGCCGCGGCCGGCGATGGCCTGGGCGGCATTGACCAGCAGGTTCATGAAGACCTGGTTGATCTGCGAAGCACGGCATTCGACACGCGGCAGCACGCCGTAGTCGCGAACGATGTCGGCCTTGTACTTGATTTCGTTGGCGACGACGTTGAGCGTGCTCTCCAGCCCGGCGTGGAGATCGGCGAATTCTAGGGTCGCCTCGCCGGTGCGCGAGAAATCGCGCAAATCCTGGACGATGCGGCGCACCCGGGTGGTCCCCTCGATCGACTCGACGATCAGGCTGACAATGTCTTCGCGGACGAACTCAAGATCGGCCCGGGCCCGCAACTCGCCCAGGCGCTGGCGCAGCGCCCCGTCGTGTTCGAGCAAGGGCTCGACGGCAGCCGCCGTGCCGTCGATCAGCGCCAGCAACTGGCCGACGTAGCCCTGCAGGGTGCCCAGGTTGGAATTGACGAAACCGATCGGGTTGTTGATTTCGTGGGCGACGCCCGCCGCCAGCTGGCCGATCGAGGCCAGCTTCTCGGATTACAGCAGCTGGCTGTGGGCTTCTTCGAGCTTGGCGATGAGGATGGCCTGCTCGTCCTTCTCGCGTTGCAGGGCACGATTCATGCGCTCGTTGTCGCGCAGTGCCGCCTCCAGTTGCACGGTGCGCTCGCGAACCTGGTTTTCCAGGGTGACGGCCGTCTGGAACAGGCCGAAATCCGAGCCCTGGCCGCTCATGTTGCGCTCGGCGCGGTTCATCAGCGCCGTCACCATCTTGTTGAGGCGGGCCAGCTCGGCCTCCAGCTTGGCTTCCCGCGGGCTCCGTTCTGCCTCCGGCAGCTCAGGCATGGCCGCCCTCGCGCCGGGCGCCGATGGCGATGCCGGTAAAGGTCTGGTTGACGTGCACGCCGCCGATTTGCTCGCCATAGGTACAGAAGCCGATCGTCCGGTTGTCCTCGAAAACCCGGCCGACGGTTTCGCCCAGCCCCTTCTGGGCGATCTCCAGGTTGCGCAGGATGCAGTCGCAACCCAGGGTCAGCAGCGGCTGGCCGATGTCGTCGCGAATCCGCGCCATGGCCAGCTCCAGGTTGGCCACCAGGTCGTTGCCGTGGGCGACGCGGAGGACCAGGCCTTCGTCGATGGCGCAGTAGAAGGTCAGCGTGCCGTCCGGGTTGGCCTTCTGGATGGAACGGACGTAATCGGTGCCGTCGATCACCACCACCACTGGCGTGGCGGCGAAGCGCATGGGATTGAGTTCGCCGGGCTCGACGCCGAGCACCCGGGCGTATTCCTCGGCGGCCGGCAGGCCGTTGATTTCCTTGACGATGCGATGCGCCGCATCGACCTCGGTGACGACCAGCCGCTCGTTGTCGCTGACGAAATGCTGCGTCTTGAAGAGGCGGAAGGGCAGCGGCGTGCTGACCAGGGCCATGACCGCGCTGTCGTCGTGGAAGGCGCCATCGTGGAAGACCCGGGTGCGGGCGAATTTCAGGTCGTCGCCGGCCGAGCCGCCACACAGCATGATGTCGCCGAGGGCCGACTTGAGGGTCCGGGCCACCGGCTCCTCGCGAATCGACAGGCCGTCGATCATCAGGAAACCGAAGGTATTGGCCCCGGAAACGGCCGGCGAACGGCTTTCCAGCTTTTGCAGCAGGTCGTTGGCGAAGGTCTGGCCGGCGGCGATGCCGAATTGCTGCAGGTCGCCGAGACGGCCGGCAACCGCAGTGCAGGCCGAAGCGGGGAAGCTGACCCCGGACAGGCTGTGGCTGCGATAGCCGGCCGGCCCGATTTCGCCGGCCGTGGTGCAACCGATCACCGGCACGTCACCGAACAGGCTGTTCAGCTCGTCGGCCAGCGCGCCCAAATCGTATTCGCTGGAGCAGAAGAAGAGGACCAGGGCCATCCCCGGCTGGCTGACTCCGGCGTGCAGCTCGCGCGCCGCCTGGCGGGCATCGGCGACGGTCGAATGCGCACTGCGAAAGTCGGTGTTCATGGTCTCGTTTCCGTCTTGTTATGGCTGTTCGTGCGACGGCCTGTCCACGACAGGGTGGCCGACGATGGAACAGGCATTATCGCCAGCCGGCGCAGGCTGTCAAAGGCCGTCCGGCCGGCCATGACAAGGGGTTGAGCCAAGCGCAGGAGATCAGCGCTTGTTGGCCAGCATGGCCTTCAGGGCGTCGAGGCGGGCGCTGCCGGTGGCCTTGTCGGCTGGCACGGCGTCCTTGCCGCCGAGGAAACGCACGTCGTCGCGGCCCATTTCGTCGATGAAGCGCGAGGGTTCGCAGGGGATGAATTCACGTGCCTGCTTGCGCCGCTCGCACCAGGAAATGGCCAGGCTTTGCCGGGCGCGGGTGATGCCGACGTACATCAGCCGGCGCTCTTCCTCAATCTTGCTCGGCTCGGTCGATTCGCGGTGGGGCAGGATGCCTTCCTCGATGCCGACCAGGAAGACATGGTGGTATTCCAGCCCCTTGGCGGCGTGCAGCGTGGACAACTGGACGGCGTCGACCTCCTCGTCGTTCTGCTTGTCCAGCATGTTGATCAGGGCGATGCTCTGGGTCAGCTCGACCAGCGTCTTGCCGTCGAGCTCGCCTTTCATGTTCAGCCACTCGGCGAACTGGCCGACGTTGGCCCAGCGCGTTTGCGCCGTGCGTTCCTCTTCGTGGTCGTAGAGGAAGGTTTCGTAGTCGATGGCCTTGAGCAGGTCGGGCAGTACCTGGTGGGCCGGCTCGCGGGCGGCGCGTTCCTGGGTGCGGTTGATGAACTGGCAGAATTCGAGCAGCGGTTCGAGCTGGCGGGGCTGGACGCGCTGGGCGAAACCTTCCTCGAAGGCGGCCTGGAACAGCGAGATGTGGCGTTCGCCGGCATAGGTGCCGAGCACCTGCAGGGTGGCGGCGCCGATGCCGCGCTTGGGCGTGGTGGCGGCGCGGATGAAGGCGGGGTCGTCATCCTCGTTGGTCAACAGGCGCAGGTAGGCGGTGATGTCCTTGATCTCGGCCTTGTCGAAGAAGGACTTGCCGCCGGAGAGCAGGTAGGGAACGCGGTGGTCGCGCAGGTATTCCTCGAAAATCCGCGCCTGGTGGTTGGAACGGTAGAGGATGGCGTAGTCGCTGAACTTGCCGCGGTTCTGGAAGCGGTGGGCCTGCAGTTTCATGACCACGCCTTCAGCCTCGGCGTCATTGTCGCGGCAGGCGGTGACGGAAACCTGCTCGCCGTGGCCGAGTTCGGACCACAGCTTCTTGTCGAACAGCTTTTCGTTGTGGGCGATGACGGCATTGGCCGCCTTGAGGATGCGCACGGTCGACCGGTAATTCTGCTCGAGCTTGATGACCTTGAGGGCCGGGAACTCGGCCGGCAGCTTCTTCAGGTTGTCGATATCGGCGCCGCGCCAGCCGTAGATCGCCTGGTCGTCGTCGCCGACCGCGGTGAACTGGGCGCGCACCCCGGTCAGCAGCTTGAGCAGCTGGTACTGGCAGGCGTTGGTGTCCTGGTATTCGTCGACCAGCAGGTAGCGCAGGCGGTTCTGCCACTTGTCAGCGATTTCCGGAAGCTCGCTGAACAGCTTGACCGGCAGGCCGATCAGGTCGTCGAAATCGACCGCCTGGTAGGCCTTGAGCGTCGCCTCGTAGGTCAGGAAGGCGTGGGCGGCAAGCTTCTCGTGCTCGTCGCGGGCGCGGTGCAGCGCCACCTCGGGGGTGACCAGGGCATTCTTCCAGTTGGAAATGATCGATTGCACGATGCGCAGCGTCGCCTTGTCGACCGTCTTGGCGGCTTCGCCGATGATGCCGGCGCAATCGGCCGAGTCGAAGATCGAGAAGCGCGGCTTGTAGCCGAGCGCCCTGGCTTCCTCGCGCAGGATCCGCACGCCGAGCGAGTGGAAGGTCGAGATCTGCAGTTCGCCGGCGATGGCCGGCGAGAGCAGCTTGCCGACGCGTTCCTGCATTTCCTTGGCGGCCTTGTTGGTGAAGGTGATGGCCGCCACGTTGCGCGGCTGGAAGCCGCAGTCCTGCACGAGATAAGCGATCTTCTGCGTGATCACCCGCGTCTTGCCCGAGCCGGCGCCGGCCAGCACGAGCAGGGGGCCGTCGAGGTAGCGGATCGCTTCGCGTTGCTGGGGATTGAGGCCGGACATGGTTCCAGGAAAAGGCGGCGCCCCGGCGGTGCGGGGCGCTTGGGATGGGCGGGCATTTTACCGCGCCCCTGGCGCCTTGAAAATTTGCCGGTTTTTCCGGTTGACCGCGGCAGTCGGGCCAGCCCGGCGCTCACCGCGCGGAAGCAGGCCAGACGAGGTTTCAGGCCTGTTCGTCGACCCCGGACAGCTGACGGGCGAGCGCCGCCGGCTTGATCAGCTCGTCGGCGGCCGGACCGAGGGCGGCAACTTCGGCAGCCAGCCGGCGGGCGTCCTCGAGGATCTGCTCGCCGCCCAGGAAGGCAGCGATGGCGGCCGGCTCGATCTCGGCCAGCTCCTGCTGCAGGGTGCGCTGGCGGTCGCCGTCGACGCCTTCGAGCAGGTCGACCCCGCGCACGCGAACCGCCTCGCCCTGGCGCTGGCGATCGATGCTCTCCTGCGAGGGACGTTGGGTGGTGCTGCTCAGGCGGGTCAGTTTCATCGGGGGCCTCCTGCCGACGATAACGGCAGGAATCGCCCCCGGCTTGAGTCAGAGGGCGCCGAAAACCTTTTTCAGCAGATCGCTGCCCGCCCCCAGCGGGTTGGCGCGCAGGCGTTTCTCTTCCTCGGCAATCATCTTGAACAGGCCATCCATGGCCTTCTGGGTGACGTAGCTGTCGATGTCGGCGTCCTTCTTGTCCATCAGCCCGACGCTCGCCACCTGGCCGGCCAGGCTGTTGTACTGCTCGGCCAGCTGCAATTTCTTGGTTTCGCCCTTGACGATGGGCATGAACTTGGCCGTCAGCGCCTCGCTCGAGGTCCGCTTGAAATACTGGGTGACGCTGTCGTCGCCGCCGGTCAGGATGCCCTTGGCGTCCTGCATGCTCATTTTCTTGATCGAATCGACGAGGATGGGCTTGGCCTCGGCCACGGCATTCTCGGCGGCGTGGTTCATGGTTTCGATCAGCTGGTCGGCCTGCTTGCCCATGCCGAACATGCGCAGGCCCTTTTCGGCCTTTTCGAGATAGCCGGGCAGCGGAATGCGGACGCTCTTGTTGCCGAGGAAACCGCCGTTCTTGCCGAGCGACGAGACGGCGTAGTCGGCGCCGGCAGTCAGCGCCTCCTTGACGCCGGCGCTGGCATCGCCGGTTGAAATGGCATCGAGCGGCCCGGCCTGGGCGACCGCTGCGGTCAACGCCAAAATCAGGGCAAAAACGGAATTTTTCAGGCGGCGCATGGCGTTCTCCCGGGCGAAAATCAGACGATGTCGAGGTGGCCGATGCCGGTGGTCAGGTCGCGGTCCTTGGATTCCTTGCCATGCAGCTTGATCTGCAGGCGCAGGTCGTTCAGTGAATCGGCGTTGCGCAGCGCGTCCTCGTAGGTGATCTTGCCGGCCTCGTAGAGGTCGAACAGCGCCTGGTCGAAGGTCTGCATGCCGAGCTCGCGCGATTTCTTCATGATCTCCTTGATCTCGTGCACCTCGCCCTTGAAGATCAGGTCGGAAATCAGCGGCGAGTTGAGCATCACCTCGATCGCCGCCATCCGCCCCTTGCCGTCCTTCTTGGGGATCAGGCGCTGCGAGACCATGGCGCGCAGGTTGAGCGAGAGGTCCATCAGCAACTGCTGGCGGCGCTCCTCTGGGAAGAAGTTGATGATGCGGTCGATCGCCTGGTTGGAACTGTTGGCGTGCAGCGTGGCCAGCGCCAGGTGGCCGGTCTCGGCGAAGGCGATGGCGTAGTCCATGGTGTTGCGGTCGCGGATCTCGCCCATCAGGATGACGTCCGGCGCCTGGCGCAGCGTGTTCTTCAGGGCCGGGCCCCAGTCGTCGGTATCGACGCCGACTTCGCGCTGGGTGACGATGCAGTTCTTGTGCTCGTGTACGTACTCGATCGGGTCCTCGATGGTGATGATGTGGCCGTACGAGTTCTCGTTGCGGTAATCGACCAGCGCCGCCAGCGAGGTCGTCTTGCCGGTGCCGGTGCCGCCGACGAAGATGATCAGGCCGCGCTTGGTCATCGCCAGATCCTTGAGCACCGGCGGCAGCTGCAGTTCATCGAGGGTCGGGATGGTCAGGTTGATGGTCCGGCAGACGACACCGACCCGCCCCTGCTGGACCAGGGCATTGACCCGGAAGCGGCCGATGCTGGCCGGCGAGATGGCGAAGTTGCACTCCTTGGTCGCCTCGAACTCGGCGGCCTGGCGGTCGTTCATGATCGAGCGGGCGAGTTCGGCGGTGTGCTGGGCGGTCAGCACCTGGTTGGAGACCGGCGTGATCTTGCCGTCGATCTTGATGGCCGGCGGAAAACCGGCGGTGATGAACAGGTCCGACCCGCGCTTCTGCGACATCAGCCGCAGCAGGTCGTGCATGAATTTCATTGCCTGATCGCGTTCCATAGCGTCCCCTCGTCGTTGTCATCCACCCCGCTCAGACGGGGAAGGCATCCTTGTTGGCGGCCTTGAAGCGGGCCTCGGCACTGGAAACCACATTGCGGCGGACGAGATCGATCAGGTTCTGGTCGAGCGTCTGCATGCCAAAATTCTGGCCGGTCTGGATCGCCGAGTACATCTGGGCGACCTTGTTCTCGCGGATCAGGTTGCGGATGGCCGGGGTGCCGATCATGATCTCGTGCGCCGCCACCCGGCCGTTGCCGTCCTTGGTCTTCAACAGCGTCTGCGAAATGACGGCGCGCAGCGACTCGGACAGCATGGCGCGGACCATTTCCTTCTCGGCGGCCGGGAAGACGTCGATCACCCGGTCCACCGTCTTGGCCGCCGACGAGGTGTGCAGGGTGCCGAACACCAGGTGGCCCGTCTCGGCCGCGGTCAGCGCCAGGCGGATGGTTTCCAGGTCGCGCATTTCGCCGACCAGGATGACGTCCGGATCCTCGCGCAGCGCCGAGCGCAGCGCGTTGGCGAAGGACAGCGTGTGCGACCCGACCTCGCGCTGGTTGATCAGGCACTTCTTGGCCTCATGGACGAATTCGATGGGGTCCTCGACGGTCAGGATGTGGCTGTAGTCCGTCTCATTAACGTGGTTGACCATGGCCGCCAGCGTCGTCGACTTGCCAGAGCCGGTCGGCCCGGTGACCAGAACGATGCCGCGCGGGTATTCCGAAATATCCTTGAAGATCTTCGGTGCGTTCAATTCCTCCAGCGTCAGCACCTTGGAAGGAATGGTCCGGAACACGGCGCCGGCGCCGCGCTGCTGATTGAAGGCATTGACCCGGAAACGCGCCAGGTTGGGGATTTCGAAGGAAAAGTCGCATTCCAGCGTTTCTTCATACACCTTGCGCTGGCCGTCGTTCATGATGTCATAAACCATGCCGTGCACATCCTTGTGCTCGAGAGCCGGCAGGTTGATGCGGCGGACATCGCCGTGCACGCGGATCATCGGCGGCAGGCCCGACGACAGGTGAAGGTCGGAAGCCTTGTTCTTGACGCTGAAGGCCAGCAGTTCGGTGATGTCCATGCAGAATGTCCTTGGGGCGCGTGTATACTGGGATATTGGCTAATTCCAAAGGGATTATGAGCGCAATCGCCGACAACCTGCAAGCCGTCCGGGCCCGTATGGCGCGCGCTGTCGCGGCGGCCGGACGCCCTGCCGAATCGGTCCGCCTGCTCGCCGTCAGCAAGACCATGCCGCTGGCCCACGTCATCGAAGCGGCCGACGCCGGACAGGATGCCTTCGGCGAGAATTACGCCCAGGAAGGCATCGCCAAGGCCGGGGCGACGGCCGGGCGGGGGCTGGAATGGCATTTCATCGGGCCGCTGCAAAGCAACAAGTCACGCCCGGTGGCCGAGGCCTTCGACTGGGTGCACACCGTGGACCGCCTGAAGATCGCCGAGCGCCTGTCGGCCCAGCGCCCGGCCGCCCGGCCGCCGCTGCAGGTGTGCGTGCAGGTCAATGTCTCCGGCGAGGCGAGCAAGAGCGGCTGCCCGCCGGAAGAAGCGCTGGCCCTGTGCCAGGCGGTGGCGGCCCTGCCCGGCCTCTGCCTGCGCGGCCTGATGGCCATCCCCGAGGCGAGCGACGACCCGGCCGCCCAGCGCGCGCCTTTCAGCCGCCTGCGCGAAATTTATGACCAGATCCGGGCGGCTGGCCTGCCGCTCGACACGCTGTCCATGGGCATGTCCCACGATCTTGAAGCAGCCATTGCCGAAGGGGCGACCATCGTCCGCGTCGGCACGGCCATTTTTGGTGAAAGAAACTACGCATGAAAATCGTTTTCCTCGGCGGCGGCAACATGGCCAACGCCCTGATCGGCGGCATGGTCAAGCAAGGCTTCGCGGCCGCCGACATCGACGTCATCGACCCCGGTGCCGACGCCCGCAGCAAATTGAGCGCCGCCTACGGCGTCAGCTGCCACGCCGGCGCCGACGCCCTGCCGGCCATGCCCGACGTGCTGATCCTGGCCATCAAGCCGCAGCAGATGAAGGACGCCGTCGCCCCCTTCGCCGGCCAGCTGGGCGCGGCGCTGGTCGTCAGCATCGCCGCCGGCCTCGACATGGCGGCCCTGGCGCGCTGGTTGGGCGGGCATGAGCGCATCGTGCGCTGCATGCCCAACACGCCGGCCCTGATCGGCGCCGGCATCACCGGCCTGTGCGCCTCGCCCGGCGTCAGCGCCGAACAGCGCGCTGCCGCCGAGCGCATCCTGCGCGCCGTCGGCTCCACGGTGTGGCTGGACGACGAGGCGAGGATGGACGCCGTCACCGCCATTTCGGGCAGCGGCCCGGCCTATGTCTTCCTCTTCATCGAGGCCCTGCAGCAGGCCGCCGCCGAGCTCGGCCTGAGCCCGGAGCAGGGCCGCCAGCTGGCCATCGAGACGGTGCAGGGCGCCGCCGCGCTGGCCGCCCAGTCGAGCGAGCCGGCGGCGACGCTGCGCGAGCGCGTCACCTCCAAGGGCGGCACCACCGAGGCGGCGCTACGCACCATGGCCGAGCGCGGCGTCAAGGACGGCATCGTCGCCGGCTGTCTGGCCGCCGAGGCGCGCGGCAGGGAACTCGGCCAGATCCTGGGAGCCGGCTGATGCAGGCGATCTTCTTCCTGATCGACGCCGTCATCAGCTTCTTCTGCACCCTCTTCCTGCTCCGCTTCATGATGCAGATGGCCCGGGTATCGTTCGCCGGCCAGATCGGCGACTTCGTCGTCAAGCTGACCAACTGGGGCGTCAAGCCGCTGCGCCGCATCGTGCCCGGCGTCGGCGGCGTGGACTGGGCCAGCCTGCTGGCCGCCCTCTGGCTGCAACTGATGCTGGCCGGGCTGATCATCGCCCTGTCCAGCGCCGGGCTGGCCGCCGACGGCGCCGGCATGGTCATGATGATCCTGCTCCTCGCCGTGCGCGGCCTGATCCGGCTGGCCATCTACATCATGATCGGTGCCCTGATCCTGCAGGCCGTGCTGTCCTGGATCAATCCCTACTCGCCGATCGCCGGCCCGGCCAACCAGCTGACCCGGCCAGTACTCGACCCGCTGCGCCGCTTCATCCCGACCATCTCCGGCATCGACCTGTCGCCGCTGGCCGCCATCCTGCTGCTGCAAATGCTGTTGCTGGTGGTGTGAGCGACTGGTTCCGGGCGGCCGGCGACGGCCGCATCACCCTCACCCTGCACATCCAGCCCGGCGCCAAAAAGACCGAATTCGCCGGCCGGCACGGCGACGCGCTGAAAATCCGGCTGGCCGCACCGCCGGTCGACGGCAAGGCCAACGACGCCCTGCTGCGCTTCCTGGCCGACCGCCTCGGCCTGCCCCGCTCGGCGGTCACCCTGAAAAGCGGCCAAAGCGCGCGGCGCAAGGTGGTCGAACTGACCGGCGCCCGCCCGGAAGCCGTCGCCGGGCTGGCCGCCGCCGACTAGTTTTTCGATTTTGGCCGAAATTTCCGGTCGACCTCAGCATTTGCCGGCGGCCGCGTTGCGCGGATCAATTTACGACCTGACCGCTGGTTTGCTCAGGCAGCCATTGGACCAGAAAGACAATTCGAAGCTGGCCCCTTCAGCTGAGGTGGATTGCGATGCTATGCATCGACCCCACCCTCTATTTTCTTCGCCGAATTGCCTGAAGCCACCTATCGGCAACCCAGCGCACAAACTGCTCTGCCTCCGCCCTGGACATTGGATCATTAGTATTCAGCTTCTGGTGATACGCATGCCTTGCCCAGTCGCCGCTAACCGCTGGATTATGAACGGCATCCTTGAAGCGATTGAACTGCTCTTTATCAATCCCAATTTCGGCATGAAATGCTGATCTGTAGCTTGGGTGTCCTTCGGCAAGTTCGTAGACCTTGTACAACGTTTCACCAGATGGGTTCTCAAGGCACAGCAGCTCAATTGCTTTCGCAGCCTTTGGATCGAGAAATGCAGGTTCAAGAAGAGCCCGCTGGCGCTCCAGCGCAGCTTGATATTGGCGTTCGTTGTGTTCTTCGTGCCATTTGGCTAACTCGTCGGAAGTGAGTCCTTTTGGTGGAGAGATCGTTATGGTTGCAGTGCCGCAGGTATGCGTCATGACACATGGGGCCCCCTCTAGGAATGCATGGCGGCGCGGTGGCGAAGTGGAGTAGTCAATCACTGATCCAAGCGAAAATTCCCGATCAATATTCGCGGGCCCCTTGAACGCTGCTCTTACGTCCTTCGCTATCTCAAACGCATCTGCCGCCGTCGCACAGGCATCAATGGTCGGAGACGATAACGCTGGATATTCATTTTCCTGTATCAGATCAAATCCTAGTCCCTTGAGAAGATCTGCTAGGTTCCTTTGGTCTAGGCTTGTCTTTTGAACCTCAATCGCCCATTTCATTACAGCGTTCCCTGTATAGTTGTAGAGGCCCTTGTTGAATCGCCCCATTCATTTGGACTCACCTTGGCGGGAACTGCGGAGTCTCTGACGGCCAAGTGAACAATTGCTGCTATCCAAAACACTGTGGTGACCGCTCCGAGTAGGGTACGAACCGAACCCATATCTGTGCGTAACCTCCGGTCGACGACCAACCGTCGTCCACTCCGGCAATGTGCCCAACAAGCAGGAACACAGGACAAGCTAGAAGCCGTGCCTGATGGGCAATTTGGGAGGAAGGGGCGTTGCAGGACATGTAGGCGGAGGATAGCAACCGGACAGCTGACGATTGTACCGGCGACGACATGAAATTGGCATTTATCTGAACATCCGCCCAACGAAAATCAGGCGCATGGTCGCCAGTGGCGGTGAATCTCCCGATAGCTTCCAAACAAAAACGGCGGGAGATCCCGCCGTTTTTGTCGCTTGCCGTAGCCGCAGGCGCCTTACGCCTGGTAGACCACCTTGCCGCCGACCAGCGTCGTCTTTACCTTCCCGGTCATCATGTAGCCCAGCCAGGGCGAGTTTTTGCCGCGGCTTTTCAGGCTGTCCGGGGTCAGCTGCCAGGTCGCCTCGGGATCGAAGATGCAGATGTCGGCCGAGCTGCCGATGGCGAGCTGGCCGCCGGCCAGGCCGAGGACGTCGGCCGGGGCCGAGGTGATGCGGGCCAGCGCGTCGGCGAGGCCGACGCCGGATTCTTCGGCCCATTTCAGCGTGAGCGGCAGCAGGACTTCGAGGCCGGTCGCCCCCGGCTTGGCTTCGCCGAAGGGCAGCAGCTTGTCGTCGGCGCCGACCGGGGTGTGGTCGGAGCAGATGACGGCGAGGCCCTCGGCGGCCGCCTTGGCCAGCGCCGCGCGGTCGCCCTGGGCGCGCAGCGGCGGGCAGAAGCGGGCGTGCGGGTTGAAGAAGCCGATGTCGTTTTCGGTGAGCAGCAGGTGATGCACGCCGACGTCGAAAGTCAGCGGCAGGCCCTCGCCCATCGCCGCGCCGGCCAGCGCCACGCCGGCCGCCGACGACAGGCGGGTGAGGTGCACCCGGCAGCCGGTGTCGCGCACCAGCTGGACGATGGTGGCGATGGCGATGGTTTCGGCGGCGACCGGAATGCCGGCCAGGCCGAGTCGGCTGGCCACCTCGCCCTCGTGGGCGATGCCGTTGCGCGACAGCCAGTGGTCCTGCGGGTGCAGGAAGACCGGGAAGTCGAAGGTGGCGGCGTATTCGAGGGCGCGCAGCAGGGCTTCGGTGTCGACCACCGGCACCTTGGCCTGCGAGAAGGCGACGCAGCCGGCCTTCTTCAGGCCGGCCAGCTCGGACAGGCGCTCGCCCTGCAAGCCGAGGGTCAGTGCACCGAGCGGCAGGACGCGGGCCTTGCCGATTTCCTTGCCGCGATGGACCAGGCGGTCGGCCAGCTCCGGCTCGTCGAGCGGCGGATCGGCATCGGGCGGGACGACCACCGAGGTGACGCCGCCGGCCACCGCCGCCGCCAGTTCGGCTTCGATCGAGTTGAGGCGGGCGCCGAGGTCGATCAGGCCGGGGCTGACCACGCAGCCGGAGGCGTCGATGCGCTGCTCGGCGACGAAGCCGGCCGGCGCTTCGCCCACTGCGGCGATCTTGCCGGCGACGATGTAGAGCGCGGTATTGCTGCGGTCGACCCGGTTTTTCGGGCAAATCAGGCGACCATTTTCGATGACGATATTCATGTCAGTTCCCTGCAACGATGCTCATCACGGCCATGCGCACGGCAATGCCGAAGGTGACCTGGGGCAGGATCACGGCCTGCGGACCGTCGGCCACCGCCGAATGGATTTCGACGCCGCGGTTCATCGGCCCGGGGTGCATGACGATGGCGTCGGGCTTGGCCAGCGCCAGCTTCTGCGGGGTCAGGCCGTAGTGGCGGAAGTATTCGCCGGCCGAGGGCAGCAGGGCGCCGGTCATCCGTTCGTTCTGCAGGCGCAGCATGATGACCACGTCGACATCCTTGAGGCCTTCGTTCATGTCGTGGAAGACCTGCACGCCGAGCTTGTCGAGATGCTTGGGCAACAGGGTTTCCGGGCCGATGGCGCGGACTTCCGGGACGCCCAGTGTGGTCAGCGCATGGATGTCGGAACGGGCGACGCGCGAGTGCAGGATGTCGCCGACGATGGCGACGCGCAGCTGCGTGAAGTCCTTCTTGTAATGGCGGATGGTGTACATGTCGAGCAGGCCCTGGGTCGGGTGGGCGTGCCGGCCGTCGCCGGCATTGACGACGTGGATGTCGTCGCGGCCCATGGCGCGCAGGTGCTCGGCGATCAGGTAGGGCGCGCCGCTCGAGGCGTGGCGGACGACGAAGAGGTTGGCGTGCATGGCGCACAGGTTGTCGATGGTGTCGAGCAGGGTCTCGCCCTTGCTGGCCGACGACTTGTTGATGTCGAGGTTGATGACGTCGGCGCTCAAGCGCTTGGCGGCGATCTCGAAGGTGGTGCGGGTGCGCGTCGAATTCTCGAAGAACAGGTTGAAGACGCTCTTGCCGCGCAGCAGCGGCACCTTCTTCACCTCGCGGGCCGAGACTTCCATGAAGGACTCGGCGGTGTCGAGGATCTGGTCGAGGATGCGCTTGGGCAGTCCCTCGATCGACAACAGGTGGGTCAGTTCGCCGTCCTTGTTGAGCTGCGGGTTATGCATTTTCCAGCCTCCAGGCCAGTTGACCGTCGTCGTCGCGGGCCAAGACTAGGCTCTGCCCCTCGCCCAGCTCGACCTCCCAGGCGCCGTAGGTGGCGCCGATCGGCAGCTCGCGGCCGCCGCGGTCGGCGAGCACGGCCAGCGACACCGAGCCGGGCCGGCCGTAGTCGAACAGCTCGTTGATCGCCGCCCGCGTCGTGCGGCCGGTGTACAGCACGTCATCCACCAAAATGATGTGCCGCCCTTCGACCTCGAAGGGGATCACCGTCGGCCGGCATTGCGGGTGCAGGCCCTTCTCCGCGAAATCGTCGCGATAGAAGGAAACGTCGATCAGGCCGATTTCCTCGTCCAGGCCGAGCAGTTCCCGGAGACGCTCGGCGACCCAGGCGCCGCCGCTGAAAATGCCGACCAGGGCGGGATTCCGGTCAAGCTGCGGACGGATCAATTCGGCCAGCTGACGACACTGGGCCTCGGCATCAGGCAGGGGGTTGGGCAGGGGTGGCATGCTGCGGACTTTCGAACCAGGTTTGAAGGATGAGCTGGGCCGCCACCGCGTCGAGCAGCGGCTTGGCGGATTTGCTGTTGCGGCCGCCGAATTTCTGACCTGCTTCGCGCAGGCGCGCCTCGGCGTCGAGCGAAGTCAGGCGTTCGTCGGCCAGGGCAACCGGCAGGCCGGTGCGGCGCGCCAGGCGCTCGGCGAACTTGCGGGCCAGCCGGGTCATGTCGTGCGGCGTGCCGTCGACGTGGGTGGGCAGGCCGACGACCAGTTGCTCCGGCTGCCACTCGGCGATCAGCTTGGCGATGGCGGCGAAACGGTCGTCGTTCGCTTCGGCGTGGATCACCGTCAGCGGATGGGCGCTGCCGAGCAGCGTCTCGCCGGTGGCGACGCCGATCCGCTTCTCGCCGAAATCGAAGGCCAGCACGGTGCCCATCAGCGGGGAGCAGAACTCATGCGTGGCCGGCCACGTCGGACAGCTGCGAGAAGCTGACCCCCAGTTTCTGCATGGCGGCCGGCAGGCGTTCTTCCGGCGGCAATTCGAAGAGGATGCTGGCCTTGGCCGGCACCGTCAGCCAGGAATTCTGGGCCAGTTCTTCTTCCAGCTGGCCGGCGTCCCAGCCGGCGTAGCCGAGGGTGACGATGACTTCCGACGGCAGGCCGACGCTGCCCACCGAGTTGAGGACGTCGCGCGAACTGGTCAGGCCGGTATTCTCGTTGACCGCCAGCGTCGATTGCCACTGGCCGATCGGCCGGTGCAGCACGAAGCCGCGGTCGAGCTGGACGGGGCCGCCGAAATAGACCGGCAGGTTGCCCATGGCGGTCGCCTCCAGCTTGATGTCGATCTTCTCGAAGAGGCCGGCCAGGCTCATGTCGATCGGCCGATTGACGATAATGCCGAGCGCACCGTTCTCGTTGTGCTCGCAGATGTAGACGAGCGCATTGGAAAAGTACGGGTCTTCCAGAGTCGGCATGGCGATCAGGAAGTTATCGGTCAGGTTGACGTTGTCCATGCTGGAATTTTAATCGCCGGGGAGGTACAAACCAACCATGAAAAAGGAAAAAGCCCTCGTCTGGTTTCGCCGCGACCTGCGCGACGACGACCATGCCGCCCTCAGCGCGGCCCTAGGCGAGGCCCGCCAGGTATTTTGCGCCTTCGTCTTCGACAGCGACATTCTCGACGCCCTGCCCGAGCGCCGCGACCGGCGGGTCGAGTTCATCCACCAGTCGCTGGTCGAACTCGACGGCGCGCTACGGGCCCGCGGCGGCGGGCTGATCGTCCGCCATGGCCGGGCGACCGAGGAGATCCCGGCGCTGGCCGGCCAGTTGGGCGTCGCCGCCGTCTACGCCAACCGCGACTACGAACCGGCGGCCAAGGCCCGCGACCGGCAGGTGGCCGAGTCGCTAGCCAGCGCCGGCATCGCCTTCCATGCCGGCAAGGACCAGGTGATTTTCGACGGCGACGAAGTGCTGACCCAGGCCGGCCAGCCCTTCTCGGTATTCACCCCGTACAAGAAGGCCTGGCTCAGGCGGCTGGGGCCGGCCGACAGCGGCGCCGCGCCGTGCGCCGGGCCGCTGGCCGGCGGCGAACTGGCCGGCGTGCCGGCGCTGGCCGAGATCGGTTTCGAGCCGACCGACCTCGCCGAACTGGGTATCCGCCCCGGCATGAGCGGGGCCCGGGCGCTGTGGGACGATTTCCGGGCCGGCCGCCTCGAACGCTACGGCCAGCTGCGCGACTTTCCCGCCGTCAAGGGCGTTTCCTACCTGTCGGTGCATCTGCGCTTCGGCACCATTTCGATCCGCGAACTGGTGAGCACGGCGTTGGCAAGGCAGGCCGAAAGCTGGCTGAACGAGCTGATCTGGCGCGACTTCTATTTCATGATCCTCGACCATTTTCCGCAGGTCGTCGGCCAGGCCTTCAAGCCAGCCTACGACGCCATCGCCTGGGACGACTGGCCGGAAGGCTTGGCTGCCTGGTGCGCCGGGCGCACCGGCTACCCGCTGGTCGACGCGGCGATGCGCCAGCTGGCCCACAGCGGCTGGATGCACAACCGTCTGCGCATGGTCGTCGCCTCCTTCCTGAGCAAGGACCTGGGCATCGACTGGCGGCTGGGCGAACGCTACTTCGCCGAGAAATTGAACGACTTCGATCTGGCGGCCAACAACGGCGGCTGGCAGTGGGCGGCGTCGACCGGCTGCGACGCCCAGCCCTGGTTCCGCATCTTCAACCCGGTCACCCAGTCGGAAAAATTCGACCCGCAAGGCAAGTTCATCCGGCGCTATGTCGGCGAACTGGCCGGGGTTCCCGACAAGTACATCCACGCCCCGTGGACGATGAGCCGCGCCGAGCAGGACAGCCTGGGCGTCGTCATCGGCTGCGACTATCCGGCGCCCATCGTCGATCACGCCACGGCGCGCCAGGCGACGCTGGCCCGCTACGCGGTGGTCAAGAAAGCGGATTGAGCGGGCTTGACCGCGCGATTGCGTTGAATCCCGCGGTCAACCGGAAATTTCAGGCTTTTTTGCAATAACCGGCGACCAGGCCGAGCAGTTCCGCCTCGTCGTAGGGCTTGCCGAGATAATGGTTGGCGCCGATCTCCAGCGCGTAGTTGCGGTGCTTGTCGGCCGTCCGCGAGGTGATCATGATGATCGGCAGCTGGCGCAGGCGGGCATCGCTGCGCACGTTGCGCACCAGGTCGAAGCCGTCCATGCGCGGCATCTCGATGTCGGACAGGATGACGTCGGGCGCCGCGTCGATCAGCTGCTCCAGCGCATCGACCCCGTCCTTGGCGAGAAGGACCTGATAGCCCTCGCGCATCAGCAGGCGGCTGGTGATCTTGCGCACGGTCAGCGAATCGTCGACCACCATCACGGTCGGCACCGCCGCCACCTCGGTGAGCACCGGCGGCAGCATGGTCGGCACCGCCATGTGCACGGTGGATACCGGCGTCCGGCTGGCCAGGGCGACCGGGTTGAGGATGAGCACCACCCGGCCGTCGCCGAGCACGGTGGCACCGGCGATGCCGACGACGCGGGCGAGCTGGGCGCCGACATTCTTGACGACGACTTCCTGGTTGCCCTTCAGTTCGTCGACCAGCACGGCCACCCGCTGCGAACCGGAGCGCAGCAGCAGGACCCAGTACTGGCGCGACGCTTCCGGCACGGCAGCGAGATCGCCGAGCAGATGCGGCAGGAAATGGAAGGGGTAGGTGTTGTCCTTCCACACCACCTCGCCGGCCTCGCGGATCTCGGTCAGCGCCGCCTCCTTCATTTCCATGACCTGCTCGATCATGGTCGACGGCAGGGCATACAACTGGCCACCGACCCGGATCAGCAGGGTCTGGGTGACCGCCAGGGTCAGCGGCAGGTAGAGGCGGAAAGTCGTGCCCCGCCCGGGTTCGGAAATGATTTCGATGCGCCCGCCGAGGGCGCCGACTTCGGTCCTTACCACGTCCATGCCGACGCCGCGCCCGGACAGCGCCGTCAATTCGGCAGCCGTCGAAAAGCCGGGCTGGAAGATCAGGTCGTACAAGGCCGCCTCGTCGGCCGCCTGTCCCGGCTGGAGCAGGCCCATGGCCTCGGCCTTGGCGCGGATGCGCTGGGGATCGAGACCACGACCGTCGTCGGACAGGGAGAGGATCAGTTCGTTGCCCTCCTGGACCAGCTTGACGACCACCTCGCCGGTCTCCGGCTTGCCGGCCGCCAGGCGCTCGTCGCGGCTCTCGATACCGTGCGCCACGGCATTGCGCAGCATGTGCTCGATCGGCGCCAGCATCTTGTCGAGCACCGAGCGGTCGATATCGGTCTGGCCGCCGACCAGGTCGAGGCTGGCCCGCTTGCCGACCTCCTTGGCCGTCTGGCGGACGACGCGGAAGAGGCGCTCGGTCTGGCTGGCGAAGGGCAGCATGCGCACGCCCATCAACTCCTGCTGCAGGCTGCGATTGAGGCGCGACTGGGCGAGAATCGCCGCGTTGGCGTCGTCGAGGTTCTTGAGCAGGCTCTGCTGCACCGTCGCCACGTCGTTCACCGACTCGGCCATGAAGCGGGTCAGTTCCTGGAAGCGGGTGAAACGGTCGAGTTCGAGCGGATCGAATTCGGCCTGGCCGTCCGGCGCCTGGGCGACGCGGGCCTGGATCTGCGTCTCGGCCTGGATTTCGATTTCGCGCAACTGGCGACGCAGGCGGATGACGTTTTCCGTCAATTCGAGCAGCGAACCGCGCAGGCTGCGCATTTCGCCCTCGATCCGGGTGCGGGCGATGGACAACTCGCCGGCCTCGTTGACCAGGCGGTCGACCAGGTCGGCACGCACCCGCAGCGTGGCGCGCTGGCCGCCGGCTTCGCTGTCCGGCTCGGCTTCGGGCAATTGCACGACGACCGGCGCCGCCTCGTCGACGGCCGGTGCAGCCATGGGCGACGGCGCCGCCTCGGACGGCCCGGCCCGCAGGCGCTCGACGGCCTGGGCCAGCGAGTCGCAGGCGGCTTCGATATCGTCGATGAAAGCCGGCGTCACCTTGCCGCCGTGCAGGGCGTCCTCGACGCGTGCCTCGAGCAGGTGGGTCGCTTCGCCCAGGTTCATCGCCCCTGCCATCCGGGCGCTGCCCTTGAAGGTGTGCAACAGGCGGGCGATGGCATGCGGGGCCGCATCGCCGGCCATGTCGCCGCGCCAGGCGCGCAGCTGGCCGGTCAGTTCGCGGCTCAGGTCGGCGGCCTCGTCGAGGAAGATGGGCAGCAACTGTTCGTCGAATTCATCGGTCAGTTGCGGCGCGACCGGAGCCGGCGCGACAGCCTGCGGCTCAACGGCGGGTTCCGGCAAGTCCGGGCTGACCAGGGGCGTCGGTTCCACTGAAACCGGCTCGACGATCGGCTCGGCTTCCGGCACGGCGTGGAAAACTTCCTCGAGGGCGGCAGCCAGCATCGGCTGGTCGTCCGGCGCCTGTTGCCTGGCCAGACCGGCAACCATGTCCTCCAGCGTGATGATCGCCTGGCGCACGGTTTCCAGACCTTCGATGCTGTCCGGGTGCCCGGACCCGTCGCGTCGCAGCAAGGCATTCTCGAGCGCCATGGCCAGCCGGTTGAGCGGCACCAGGCCGACCGTCGCCGAGATGCCGGCCAGCGTGTGGGCAGCCCGGGTCATTTCGAAGGTGGTCGGGGCTGTCGGCTGGGCATCGAGTTCAGCGTAGCGCTCGACCAGCGTCTGGATGTGTCCGCGCGCCTCGTCGCGGAAAATATCGTACAAGGTCGGCGAAATGGTCAGCGACAGGGCGGCCGGCGCGCTAGCCGATTCGTTGGCAAGCGCGGCAGCATACTCGACCTGTTCCTCTTCGGCAGAAACGGCCTCGGCGACAGCCTCGACCGGCTCTTCTTCGGCCGGGAGCGGAAGGGGCTCGACCTCCTCGCCGGCAAGCGCCTGGCCCCCGCCTTCGTCGAACGCTGGCGCTTCCGACCAATCTGCAGCGGGAATGGCCTGGCTGAAGTCCGGCTCCGGCGGCTCGTCCAATTCCTCGGCAACGATGATTTCGCCAGTCGGCTCGCCAGCTTCGGGGGCAAACTCGGGGAACGGCAGGTCGATATCGAACGACGGGATGTCGATCGCCAATTCGGGCAGAGGCTCCGCCTGCTCCGGCACAGTCGCCGCTTCCGGCACCGGCGCCGCCGCCGGTGGCTCGCTGACGCCCCGCAGACGGCCGGCCAGCGCAATCAGCGCCGAGGGATCGGGAGCCTGCCCGACACCGCTTTCCAGGTAGTTCACCCAGTCGGAAAAAACGGCATGCTCGGCTTCGATCATCTGCAGCAACTCGGGCGAAGCAGCCTGATCCTGGCGCAGCCAGAGATTCAACGTCTGCTCGACAGCCCAGGCCGCCTCGCCGAGATCGCTCAGGCCGACCATGCGGCCGCTGCCTTTAAGGGTATGCGTAGACCGGCGAATCGTGGTCAGCGCCTCGATGTGGCCCGGGTTGCTGGCGAGCAGGGCCTTTTGCTCTCCCATCGAAGCCAGCACTTCCTGCGCTTCCTCGATGAAGATGGCGAGCAGTTCGGCATCGATGGTTTCATGGCCGGCATCGGCCAGTTGCAGGGTCTCGGCCGAGGGAGCCGGGGTCTCGGCCTGCTTGCCGGCCAGTCCGGACAGGGCATCGTCGACCGAACCGCCGGACTGCAGTGCGGCCAGCGCCGCCTTTGCCGACTCGCCAAGCTCGCGGTTGGCCACCAGATCGGCATCTTTCTGGATGGATTCGAGATTCTGCTTGAGTTCGCTATGCAGGCGCGCGTCTTCCGGCGCCTCGCGCAAGGCCTGGGCCAGCGCCCGCGTATCGCGCGTTTGCCGGGCCAGTTCGGATTCGACCGTGGTCGACGGCGCCGACTCGACCTCCGTGTCACCCGATGCCGGCTTCTCGCCGCGCAGGCGGCTGGCAAAGTTATCGAAATCGCTCGCCCCGCTGGCCAGCGAGTCGACGAAGAAGCCGAGCACCGACAACTGATCGGCAACTGCTTCGAAATCGGCGGCATCGGCCTGGTAATCCGGCTCGGCGAATTGCGCGATGCGGGCGCCGCACGCTTTCAGGCTGCTCACCGCCCCCATGTGCCCGAGCATGGCCAGGGCACCGCCAACCTGCTTGATCGGCCCGTCGAGCTGGCTGAGCTCATGGGCTTTGGCGGGGTCACGAAAGAATACGTCGAGCGCCTGCTCGATCTGCGCCAGGTTGTTCTGGATCTCCCGGCCGACCTGGCCGATCAGCAGCTTTTCCTGGGCCTTGCGGGTAATTTCGTCCAGCAGCGGGATGGCTTCGTCAGCGGCCGGGCGACCGGCAATGCAGGCGTACAGACGGGCCACCATGAGATCGACCTGCTGGGCAAAATCGGTTCCGAGGTGCTTGAAATTTTCCTGGGCACTTTGCAGCAGCAAGATGGCCGTTGCCACTTCCATGGCCACGGTATCGCCAAACCGGCCGGCATCTTCCGACAGCCAGTTGGCAATGGCGCCCAACCCCTGCCCCAGGCGCTTGAGATCGGTCTGACCGATCTCGGCGGTAATTTGTGCGCAAATGCGCGCCTGCTCGGCAAAATTCTTCAGGTTGCCGCCACTGCCGGTGCAGAACTTGTTCCAGGCCTCTTCGGTCGACGCCAAGGCCTCGCGCAATTTGCGCAAGGCGCCATCCTGCGGCAGGTGGCCCACCGGGGCATCATCGCCGGCCGGCAGCAACTCTGCCAGGGCATAGGTTTCCTGTACGGCACCAATCACCGGATGCAACGAGGCTGGCACCTGGGCGATGTAGTAAAGTGCTTCGCGCATGACCCGCTCGGGTACGTTGTTCGAACCTTCGAGCAGGCGGCGCAACTGGGTATCGATCCGCGAACAAAGCTGACGGGCCTGCGGATCGGCGCTCAGGGCAGGATCAGCCAACGCTTCGAGCAGGGCGTGCGAAACCCACCAAAAGGCGCGGGCAACCGGCGTCGGCAGGGCCGCCTCGATGGCTTCGACGGCACTGCTCATCAGTTGTCGCCCGGCCTCGGCGTCCTCGGGTTTGCGCAGCCAAGCGAGCAGGCCTTTCTGGAAATGCATGCGCTCGGCCTTGAGGGCAGCCAGCGACGGGCCGTCGGCCAGGGTTGACGGATCGACAGGCCGCTTGGGCGGACGCAGGGTGAGGTCCGGGAAGAACAATTCACCAGGGTGCGGCACCGGCAGCCCCCGCACTTCGGCCAGAACTCGGCAAGCGGGAAGAAGGCGCAAGGCCTGGTTCGGGCCGCCGAGCATCAACTCGTCGAGGTACTGCGCCATGGCCTCCAGGGCCTGGCGCAGAGCGGCTATCGATACGTCGCCCGAGGGTAGGCGTTCGCTTTCCATGCCGAGCAACAGGGCCTCGGCTGATTCGGTCAGCTGGGTCGCGCCATCGAGACCGACCATGTCGAGCGCACCGTGAACCTGGTGCAAATGCGTGCGGCAGAACTTGAGCTGGGTCGCGTCGGCCGTCGACTCGTAGGCAGCGAGCGCCTCGCCCGCCCGCAGCAAGGCCAGATCAATCTCACCCTTGACCCAGGTCAGCGGGCCCAAATCGAATTCCGTCGCCGCGTTCATAGTCTCTCGCGAAAAGCGTCAGTCCACCTTGAAGCCGGCAACCGAGCCCTTCAGTTCGGAGGCCAGTGCGTTCAGTTCATCGACGGCCCGGGCCGTGCGTTGCGTACCGGCCGTCGTTTGCTCCGTGACCTGCAGGATGTCCTGCATCAGGCGGGCCACCTCGGTCGCCGAGTCGGCCTGGTTCTGGGTCGAGGTGGAAATATCCTGAATCAGTTCGGCCAGGTCGCGGGAAACCAGACCGATCTCGGTCAGCGCCTGACCGGCTGCGTCGGACAGCCTGGCGCCGTCGACCACACCCCGCGTCGATTGCTCCATGGCGGAAACGGCATCCTGAGTGTCGGTCTGAATGGTCTTCACAATTGCCGCGATCTGTTTCGTCGCTTCGCCGGAACGTTCAGCCAGTCGCTGCACTTCCTCGGCAACCACGGTAAAGCCGCGCCCGGCGTCGCCGGCCGAAGCGGCCTGGATGGCGGCGTTCAAGGCCAGCACGTTGGTCTGCTCGGTAATGTCGGAAATCAGTTCGACGATTTCGCCGATCTCCTGCGAACTTTCACCGAGTCGCTTGATCCGCTTCGAGGTTTCCTGGATCTGGTTGCGGATTTCGTTCATGCCCTTGATCGAGTCCTCCACCGCCAGCGTACCTTTTTCGGCAGCGGTCAGCGCCTGGCGGGCGACCTGTGCCGACTGGGTGGCGTTGCCCGACACTTCGGACATCGAGCGCGCCATGTCCAGCGCCGACTGGCCGGCCTCCTGAATTTCCGCCGACTGGCGTTGCGCGGCGTCGAGCAGTTGGGCCGACGTCTGGCGGGCGATTTCGGTCGCCGCCGTCACCCGGTTGGCCGCGTCGTTGATCCGGCCGACCAGCACGCGCAGCTCTTCGATGGTGTAGTTGATCGAGTCGGCGATGGCCCCGGTGATGTTCTCGCTGACTGTCGCGGTAACTGTCAGGTCGCCGTCGGCCAGGTCGCCGAGTTCGTTCATCAGGCGCAGAATGGCGTCCTGGTTCTCACGATTGGCGTGTTCCGAAGCGTGGCGCTGCTGTTCGGCCTCGGCCGCACGGCGCCCGGTATCGTCGAGATAGACCTTGGCGAGCAGGGCCAGGGTGGCGACGGCCAGCAAGATCAGCAAGATCAACAGCACGACATAGAGGCCCCGTTCGGAGAGACCTTCCTGATAGGCCAGCGACAAGGCATCGGTCGCTTTCAGCAGGTCTTCGCTTTCCCGGAAAATCCGCGAACCGGCCTGCTTGGAGAGGACCAGCGGCTGCATGTTGCCGAGAATGCTGGAGATGGCCCCCTGGTATTCCTTGAAGGCAACATTCAGGTCATCCATCTTGGCCCGGCTGTCGGCATCGTTGGCGACCTTGCCCAACCCACCCAGGATGTCGCGGAAGGCGTTGGTGTCCTTGCCGAGCAGGAAGGCGACCTCGGGATTGATTTCGTCGCCGACAAGCAGGGCCGAGGCATTCTTGGCGATGCGCTGGGTCAGCATCACCAGTTGGTTGGCGGCGGCAATTTCCCGCGCGGCGGCACCGGACTGCAGCTTGAGCGTGGCCACCTGCTCGGTCAGTTCGAGCATGGTCGCATTCTTGTTGTCGATCAGCGCCACGCTGTTGCCAAGGGAAATCAGGTTCTTTTCCTGGGCGATCACGGTGTCGGCGTTCTTGGCGGTTGCCGTCCACAGTTCGGCCAGCGCATCGAGCTGCGGGCGGACATCGTCGGACGAGGCGGGCACACTGACGCCGCCGATCTCGCCGCCGTTGCTCAATTGCTCGAACAGGCGGGCGAAAGTGTCGCGCGACTCCTTCAGCTGGGTGAAAGCGACCGGATTACCCTGCAGCGCCAGCGTCGAAGCCTTGGCCAGGCGCTGCGAGAGCATGCGCATTTCACCGGAAGCCGAAATGTAGGCGGTGTTGTGCGTGGACTCGCGGTTGTCGTGGAAGACGATGGCAGCGATGGTCAGCAGCAGCACGATGAAGATGATGCCCAGAGTCTTCATCTGCTGCGGTACCGACTGGCCGGCCAGGAAGCCCGGCAGGGGCCGCTTGTCGGTCGGGGACGATTTCACGACGAGGGTCTTCGAGGCGTTGTCGCCGTCTCCAGAGTCGGCACTTGCCGGAAGCTTGAAGCCAAAAGCCATGGAAATTCTCCGCTTGGGGACAGGGCAACAGCCGCTATCAGACCCCGATGTTCATGAAAGCCTGATCGGCGAGCAACTCGCGCACAGACAGTTTGTGCCAGACATTGCCATGGGTGTCGGCAAAACGTGCTTTGCCCCAGGCCGGCATGGTTTCGTCAGCCGACTGGGGGGTGAAATCGTCCGGGTTCTTCAGCCCGAGCATGCGCGATACGAGCAAAGCCGCATTGACGCCATGGCGGGCGCCGATCAGCAGCAATCGGGCGTTGGCATTGTGGGCGATGGGCGGGCCACCACGGAACAATGAAAAATCGGTAACGGCGTGCAGGTTGCCGCGAATGTTGGCGATGCCGGCAAACCACGGGTGGGTCAGCGGCACCGGTGCCAATTGCGACGACTGGACGATTTCGCCGCCGTCCGACAGGTCGACCAGCCAGGATTCACCGCCAGCCTCGACGCCGAGCCAGGAGGCTGCGCCCATGCCGAGGGCGGCATCGCTCAGGCGGTTGGCCAGGTAGGCCTGAAAATCGCGGAGGCTGGTTTTCCGGGCCATTGCTGTCAGGGCAGGGCGGCGATGCGTTGCAGCAGTTCTTCCGGATTGAGCGGCTTGACGAGGTAATCGACGGCGCCCTGGCGCAAGCCCCAGATCTTGTCGGTTTCCTGCCCCTTGGAGGTGCACACGATGATCGGGATGTCCTTGGTTTCCTCGTCGCGGCTCAGCGTGCGGGTGGCCTGGTAGCCGTTCAGGCCGGGCATCACGACATCCATCAGGATCAGGTCGGGCTTGCCGGACTTGGCTTTGGCGATGCCTTCCTCGCCGTTCTCGGCGGTGCTCACCTGATAGCCGGCCTTGATCAACAGATCGACGGTAAAGAAGCGTTCGGTGGGCGAGTCGTCGACAACGAGGATGTTCTTGACGGGCATTGCTTCTCCTTGCACTACGGATTGGGTTCAGGCTCGGCCGGCAGGGCAAAGGTGGCGACCGTTTGCAGCAGGCTGTCCTTGGTGAATGGCTTGGTCAGGTACTGGTCGGAGCCGACCATGCGGCCGCGCGCCCGGTCGAACAGGCCGTCCTTGGAGGAGAGCATGATCACCGGGGTGGCCTTGAAGCGGGGGTTTTTCTTGATCAGCGAACAGGTCTGGTAGCCGTCGAGCCGCGGCATCATGATGTCGCAGAAGATCACGCTCGGGTGGTGGTCGGCGATCTTGGCCAGGGCGTCGAAGCCGTCTTCGGCGAGGACGACCTGGCAACCGGCCTGGACGAGAAAGATCTCGGCGCTGCGCCGTATGGTGTTGCTGTCGTCGATGACCATGACCCTGACGCCGCGCAGTCTGGATAAATCAGCCACTTTCCCTGTCCCCTGGCCCCTGAGCGGGACACTATCGCTATCGGCGCATCATACTACGGAAGTCTTAGTGCAAAGCAAGGCCCATTGGCCCTTGCAATCGACCGACCTGGCTTCGGCGGTAGGCGGATTCGGATAAAATTACGCTCATCCATTGATATCCTTCGTTGCCCCCGAGGCCGCGAATCGCCATGAATCCAAGCCCTCCCATCCCGCCCGGCCCGCCGCTGGTCCTCGTTTTCGCAGCCAGCGACCCGACTTCCGGGGCGGGCATCCAGGCCGACCTGCTGACCCTGGCCAGCCTGGGCTGCCATCCGCTGACCGCGCTGACCGCCGTCACCGTGCAGGACACGGTCGGCGTCCAGGGGGTGCATCCGCTGGCCGCCGAACTGCTCGAGCAGCAGGCGCGCACGGTGCTCGAGGACATGCCGGTCAGCGCCTTCAAGATCGGCATGCTGGGCAGCGTCGAGAACGTGCTGGCGGTGGCCGAGATCGTTTCCGACTACCCGGAAATTCCGTTGATTTTCGATCCGGTGCTGGCTTCCGGGCGGGGCGACGAGCTGGCCGGCGAGGAGATCATCGCCGCCATGCGCGAGATGCTGCTGCCGCAGACCACGCTGCTCACCCCCAACGCGCCGGAGGCCCGGCGCCTGGCCGAAAGCGACGAGGACGAAAGCGAACCGGCGCTGGACGTCTGCGCCCAGCGCCTGATCGAGATGGGGGCGCAATACGTGCTGATCACAGGCACCCACGAAAACACGCCGCAGGTGGTCAACACGCTGTACGGGCCGGACGGCGTCGTCCGCCACGACAGCTGGGAGCGCCTGCCGGGCAGCTATCACGGCTCGGGATGCACGCTGGCTTCGGCCATCGCCGGCTGCATCGCCAGCGGCGCGACCATCGAGGAAGCCGTGCGCGACGCCCAGGACTACACCTGGAAGACGCTGGCCAGCGGCTTCCGGGCCGGCATGGGGCAGCTCATCCCGGACCGCCTGTTCTGGGCACGCGGCGATGAAACGGACGAAGGGGACGAGGCCGACGAGGCGAGCGGCGAGAACACGAGCCAGGGCCATGGCCACTGAGTTGCGCGGGCTGTACGCCATCACCCCGGAACAGGCCGACGGCGCCCGCCTGCTGGCCAACGTCGAGGCGGCGCTGGCCGGCGGCTGCCGCCTCGTCCAGCACCGCGACAAGCTGAGCGCCATGCCGGAGCGCGTCGCCCGCGCCCGCGCCCTGCGCGAAATGACCCGCCGCCACGGCGCCCGCCTGATCATCAACGACGACCTGGCGCTGGCCTTCCTGGTCGATGCCGACGGCGTCCATCTCGGCGCCGGCGACGGCAGCCTGCGCGCCGCCCGCGCCATGCTCGGCCCACAACGCCTGCTCGGCGCCTCGTGCTACGGCGATTTCGCCGCCGCCGCCGCGGCCGATGCGGCCGGCGCCGACTATGTCGCCTTCGGGGCGGTCTATCCGTCGCCGACCAAGCCGCAGGCGGCAACGGCCCCCAGCGATTTGTTTTTTTGCGCCAAATCCGGGTTGACCGCAGCGACCTGCGCCATCGGCGGCATCACGCTCGCTAACGCCCCGCCGCTGATCGCCGCCGGCGCCGACCTGCTCGCCGTCATTTCCGACCTCTTTTCGGCGCCGGACATCGCCGCCCGCGCCGCTGCCTATCAAAAACTTTTCGAGGAAACCCAGCCATGAGCGACCACGCCACCTCTCGCAACCAGCAACTGTTCGAACGCGCCCAGCGCCACATCCCGGGCGGCGTCAATTCGCCGGTCCGCGCCTTCCGCTCGGTGGGCGGCACGCCGCTGTTCTTCCAGAAGGGCGTCGGCGCCAAGGTCCAGGACGCCGACGGCCGCTGGTACACCGACTACGTCGGCTCGTGGGGCCCGATGATCCTCGGCCACGCCCACCCGGAAGTGATCGCCGCCGTCCAGGCCGCCGTCGTCGATGGCCTGTCGTTCGGCGCGCCGACCGAGAAGGAGGTCGACATCGCCGACCTGCTCTGCGAACTGATCCCGTCGCTGGACATGGTGCGCCTGGTCTCCTCCGGCACCGAGGCGACGATGAGCGCCATCCGCCTGGCCCGCGGCTTCACCGGCCGCGACATCCTGGTCAAGTTCGAGGGCTGCTACCACGGCCACGCCGACAGCCTGCTGGTCAAGGCCGGCTCCGGCCTGCTCACCTTCGGCAATCCGTCGTCCGGCGGCGTGCCGGCCGGCACCGCCGAAACGACCATGGTGCTGAGCTACAACGACCCACAGGGCCTGGCCGAAGCCTTCAAGACGCATGGCGACAAGATCGCCGCGGTGATCGTCGAGCCGGTGGTCGGCAACATGAACCTGATCGCCCCGACCGCCGAATTCCTCAAGGCGATGCGCGAGCTGTGCACGCAATACGGCGCCGTGCTGATTTTCGACGAGGTGATGACCGGCTTCCGCGTCGGCCTGAAGAGCGCCCAGGGCCTGTTCGGCATCACCCCCGACCTGTCCACCTTCGGCAAGGTGGTCGGAGGCGGCATGCCGCTCGGCGCCTTCGGCGGCAAACGCGAGATCATGGAACAGATCGCCCCGCTCGGCCCGGTCTACCAGGCCGGCACGCTGTCCGGCAACCCGATCGCCACCGCCGCCGGCCTGGCCACGCTTAAGCTGGTCCAGGCGCCCGGTTTCTACGAGGCGCTGACCGCCAAGACCCAGGCCTTGTGCGACGGGCTGGTCGCCGCCGCGAAAAAACACGGCGTCGCCTTCTGCGCCCAGAACATCGGCGGCATGTTCGGCCTCTATTTCGCCGAACAATGCCCGGCCACCTACGACGAGGTGCTGGCCTGCGACAAGGAAGCCTTCAACCGCTTCTTCCACGCCATGCTGGCCGCCGGCCACTATTTCGCGCCGTCGGCCTTCGAGGCCGGTTTCGTATCGGCAGCCCACACGGAAGCCGACATTGCCGGCACGATCGCTGCCGCCGAGGCCTATTTCGCCACGCTGAACTAAGTGAGCACCGGCCTCGCCTGGATCGTCCTCTTCGTCGCCGGCCTGTGCGAGGTCGGCTGGGCGGTCGGCATGAAATACACCGACGGCTTCAGCCGGCTGTGGCCGAGCGTATGGACGGTGGCGCTGATGATCGCCAGCGTCATACTGCTCGGCTGGTCGCTGAAAACCCTGCCGCTGGGCACCGCCTACGCCGTGTGGACGGGTATCGGCGCAGTCGGCACGGCGATCCTCGGCATCTATCTGTTCGACGAATCGCGCGAGGTGCTGCGCTTCGTCTGCATCGGGCTGATCGTCGCCGGCATCGTCGGCCTCAAGCTGGTGACGCCCGACTCAGCCTGAGCGCCGTCGCTGATCGCTGCGGTCGACGGGAAAAATCGGCCAAAAACCGAAACCCGCCGGCTACATCAGGAACAGCGTGGCCAGCCCGAGGAAAATGAAGAAGCCGCCGGAATCGGTCAGCGCGGTGATCATCACCGAACCGCCGATGGCCGGGTCGGCGCCGAATTTCTGGCGGAGCAGCGGGATGCCGACGCCGGCCGTCGCCGCCAGCAACAGGTTGAGGGTCATCGCCGCCGTCATCACCGCGCCCAGCGCCGGGCTGCCGTACAGCCACCAGGCGACGAGGCCGAGCAGGCCGCCCCAGATCAGGCCGTTGATGGTGGCCACGCCCAGCTCCTTGCGCAGCAGGCGGCGCATGGCGTCAGGCTGGACCTGGCCCATGGCGATGGCGCGGACGATCATGGTGATCGTCTGGTTGCCCGAATTGCCGCCAATGCCGGCGACGATGGGCATCAGTGCGGCCAGCGCCACCAGCTTCTCGATCGAACCCTCGAAGGCGCCGATGACCAGCGAGGCGACGAAGGCGGTGACCAGGTTCACCGCCAGCCAAGCCCAGCGGTTGCGCACCGAATCCCAGACCGAGGCGAAGATGTCTTCTTCTTCCTTCAGACCGGCCTGGGCCAGTTGTTCGCTTTCGGCTTCCTCGCGGATGAAGTCCACCACGGTATTGACGGTGACGCGTGCTACCAGCCGGCCTTCCGGGTCGACCACCGGGGCCGACACCAGGTCGTAGCGCTCGAAGGCCTTGGCCGCCTCCTCGGCGAAATCGTCCGGCTCGAACTCGACGAAATCGGTCTGCATCAGCGCCCCAACCTCGACCTCGACCTCGTTGACCAGCAGGATGTTGAGCGGCAGCACGCCTTTCAGCTGATCGTCGCGACCGATGACGAAAAGCTGGTCGGTATGGTCGGGAAGTTCGTCGAAACGGCGCAGATAACGCAGCACGACCTCGAGCGTGACGTCCTCGCGCACGGTGACCATGTCGAAATCCATGATCGAGCCGACCGAGTCTTCCGGATAGGACATCGCCGAACGCAATTGCTCGCGCTCTTCGGCCGACATGCTGAGGAAAACGTCGTCGATGACGCCTTGCGGCAGGTCGGGCGCCAGGTCGGCCAGTTCGTCGGCATCGAGCGTTTCGGCGGCGGCCACCAGCTCGTTGCGGGCCATCGACTCGATCAGCGTCTCACGCACGGCGTCCGACACTTCGAGCAGGATTTCACCCTCGTGCTCGGCCTCGACCAGCCCCCAGACGATCAGGCGCTCGTCCTGCGGCAGGGCCTCGAGGATGTAGGCGATGTCGGCCGGGTGCATCGGCTCGAGCTTGGCCTCGAGCGCCTTCAGGTGCTGCTTGTGGACCATGTCCTCGACCAGGTCGTGGCGCGGACCTTCCTGACGGTGCACCAGCTCCTCGACCAGCTTGTGCCGGGCGAGCAGGGTCTGCACCTCGGCGAGGCGCTCCTGCAGGTCTTCGGTATCGGTCAGCTGGGCTTCTTCGCTCATGGTGCGGCGCGGCAAAAGGTTGACCATTTTAGCACCGGGCCAATGACCGGCTTCCTACAAAATCACCGGAAAAACCCTTGGCGGAAGCGAACTCTAGGGGACGTCGGCGCCCGCCATGCGGCCGAGAATGATCGCCGTCTTGCGGCCCAGCCCGGGCGCGTTGCGGTTGCGGTCGTAGAAGCGCGGGTTGGGCACCATGCCGGCCAGCCGCGCCGCCTGTTCCGGCCCAAGCTGGGCGGCGCTGGTCGCGTAGTAATGGCGAGCCGCCGCCTCGGCGCCGAAAACGCCGCTGCCCCATTCAATGACGTTGAGGTAGACCTCGAAGATCCGCCGCTTGCTCCACAGGTTTTCCAGCATCAGCGTGATGATCGCCTCTTCCGCCTTGCGGAAATAGGATTTGTTCGGGGTCAGGAACAGGTTCTTCGCCAGTTGCTGGCTGATGGTCGAGCCGCCGGCTACCGTACGGCCCCTCTTCTGGTTCTTTTCCATCGCTTTCTGCATGCCTTCCCAGTCGAAGCCTTCATGATCGACGAACTTGGCGTCTTCGGCGGCGATTATCGCCCGCTTCAGGTGAATGGAAATGCGCTCGTAGGGGACCCATTGCTGTTTGAGCTGGGCCTGCGGCGCCTTCTGCCGCAATTCGGCCAGGCGGATTTCCATGAAGCGCGTCTCGCCCGGGTTGAACCAGCCCCAGAACAGCACCCAGCCGAGCAGCCACAGCTGCCAGACGAGGAACACGCCGAGCGCGCCGAGCAGGCCCCAGCGCAGCCAGCGGCCCAGGGTCTTCATCCGGCCAGGCCGGCGCGCAGCGTGGCCAGCACCGGCGCCGTGGCCGGGCGCAGGCCACGCCAGACCCGGAAGGCTTCGGCGGCCTGCTCGACCAGCATGCCCAGGCCGTCAGCGCAGCGCGCCGCCCCCTGCTCGCTGGCCTGGCGGAGAAAGGGGGTCTCGCCCTTGCCGTACATCATGTCGTAGGCCAGGCAGCCCGCCGCGAAGATCCCAGGCGGCAGCGGCAGGGCCTCGCCGGCCAGGCTGGCCGACGTGGCGTTGATCACCAGATCGAAGGATTTGCCTGCCGTTTCGCCGAAGCTGCCCGCCTCGACCGGCGCTACGTCGGCAAAAGCAGCGGCCAGCGCCAGCGCCTTGTCGGCGCTGCGATTGGCAATGAACAGGCTGGCCGGCCGCTCGGCGAGCAGGGGCGCGATCACCCCGCGCGAGGCGCCGCCGGCGCCGAGCAGCAGGATGCGCTTGCCGGCCAGCGGGCAGGCCAGGTTGCCGGTCAGGTCAGCGACCAGCCCGGCGCCGTCGGTGTTGTCGCCGAAAATGGCCTGGCCGTCGAAGGCCAGCGTATTGACCGCCCCGGCCCGCGCCGCCCGCTCGCTGAGCCGGGTCGCCAGCCGGAAGGCTTCTTCCTTGAAGGGCACGGTGACATTGGCCCCCTTGCCGCCGTCGGCGACAAATTGCGAAATTGCCTGAAAAAAGCCGTCGACCGCAGCAAGACGGGCTTCGTAGCACATGTCCTGGCCGCTCGCCGCGGCGAAGGCGGCGTGGATCAGGGGCGACTTGGAATGGGCAATCGGGTTGCCGAAGACGGCGTAGAGGTCGGTCATGAGCAAATCGGTCGTTGTGATCGGCCAGCCTCAGCGGCTGTCGGCGTCGAGAGAATCGCGCTGCGTGAAATACCAGGTGCGGGCGAAGGACAGCACGGTGGCGCCGCCCAATCCCTGGCGGGGAATGGGGCCGAAGGGCGCCGATATGCGCAGGATGCGCAAGGCCGCCTGATCGAGCACCTTGTGGCCGGACGACTTGGAAATCTCGGCGTTGTACAGGCTGCCGTCCTCGGCCCTGAGTTCGACGAAGAGGACGACCTTGCCGTACAGCTTGCCGCGCGCCTCCTCGGGATAATTCAGCGTGCCGATGCGTTCGATCTTCTGGCGCCAGGCATCGAGATAGGCGGCCAGCGCATACTCCTCAGTGCGCACGCCGACAAATTTCTTGCGCGGCCGCTTGTTGTATTCGTCGGTCGACTTGCTGATTTCCCCCTCGAGGCGGGCCATGGCGCGCGCCGACTCGGCGAGGTCGAGTCCACTCAGCGCCGGCACCGGCACCGGCGCCGGTTGTTCGCTGGCGGCGTCGGCTGAAGCCGCGGCGCGCAGGCTCCGGGCCTGGGTCATCAGCTTTTGCTGGGCTGTTTCCAGCTCCTGGACGCGACGCTGCATCTGCTGGATGTCGTCGCCGACAAGCTGCCGCTGGGTTGGCGGCAGCGGGGTTTTTGCCCGGCGGTTATCGTCGGTATTGCCGCCGCCATCGAGATTGCTCTGCGCCAGGGCCTGCGCGTTGGCCGGCTTGCGTGCCGACTTGGCGTTGACCAGGATGATGTCCATGGCCTTTTCGCGGACCACCGGCGAGGCGTCGGGAAAAGTGAAGCTGAGCGCCAGGAGCAGGCCATGCGCCGCCAGCGAGATACCCAAGGCCCATCCCAGCCGGCGCTTCGGCCGTACCGCCCGCAACCAGGTGACGGGAATCGGCCGGCTCACTGGACGGCTTCCCCCTCGGCTTCGGCGACGGGATTTTCGCCCAGCAGATGGAGGAAACGGCAGCTCAGCTCGGGAGCCAGCAGATCGATTTCCTCGATGGCCAGACGCACGCGCTGGCCGGGCGCCAGGTCGTTGGGCAGCGACGGCACGCGCAGCAGCAGCGGCAGGTGGTCGAGCTTGACGCTCTGTTCGCGGCGTACGGTGGCGTCGATTTCGGTCACGCCATGCTGCTGCAGCCAGCGCAGGCACCAGTAGCGCTCCATCTGGCGCTGGAAATCGGCATAGGCGGCGTAGGTCAGCTCGAAATCGCGCATGGCGGCGAACAGTTCGGCCGATTTCTGGGCAAAGGCCGGCGTTTCACCCTGCAGGCAGGCGATCAGTTGCCACTGATTGACCAGGTCGCAGTAGCGGCGCAGCGGCGAGGTCATCCAGGCGTATTGCGGCACGCCGAGGCCCTCGTGCGGCAACGGCGAGGTCGTCATGCGCACCTTGCCCTGGGTCTGGGCGCGGTACAGGCAGGCGACGTTCTTTTCGGCAAGCAGGCCGCCCCAGGTCGAATTGGCGACGATCATCAGCTCGGCGACCAGCTTGTCGAGCGGACTGCCGCGCTTGCGCTCGGTTATCTCGACGATGCAATGGTCCGGCTCGGCCAGATCGCCGACGATGGCGAAGTTGTAGTCGTTGATGCCCTGCATGGCCGAGGGCTTGCCGCGCCGCCCCTCGCAGGCGTTGGCGAAATGCCAGAGGTGGACCAGTTCGTCCTTGAACGGCTGGTCGGGCAAGGGGCCATTGATTGTTTCGGCGTTGAACCACGGCTCGACTTCGTGGTGGCGGAGGTTGGCGGCGATATGGACCATCTCCAGCCGCGATTTGTGGCCGAGGATTTCCAGCGACTCGTTGACCGTCAGGTAAAGCGACACCGCCGGGCAATCGGTGCCGCCGGCCAGCGTGTAGTTCTGCACCACGGCGTCGGGCAGCATGGTGATCTTGTTGCCCGGCATGTAGACCGTGGACAAGCGGGCGCGGGCGACGCCGTCGAGCGGCGAGCCGTGGGCGATGGCCAGCCCCGGCGCGGCAATGTGGATGCCGATGCGCGAGCCGATGCCGGGCAGCTTGACGACCGACAGCGCGTCGTCGATTTCGGTGGTGTTGGCGTCGTCGATCGAGAAGGCGCGGACGTCGGTGCGCGGCAGGTCGCTCGGCAATTTCGGCGCATCGAGGGCCGGGAAGCCGGTGCCTTTGGGGAACTGCTCGTGCAGGAAACGGCGGTAGTGCAGGAAATAGGGCGACTTGATGGCGCCGCACCGGAACAGCAGTTGCGCGGCCGACAGCGCGGTTTCGACGCAGGCCGTTTCGAAGGCCTTGGTTTCCGGCTTGTTGCGGTCCGGCGCGTAGAGCAGGGAATCGCTCAGCGCGGCGATTTCCGGCGGCAGGCGGAAGGCCTTCAGTTCGTTGATCCAGCCTTCCATCGCCAGCGCTTGCTGACGCTTCTTTTCAAGACTGGCCAGAGCAGCTGCGAGAATGTCGGCAGGCGCCTTGCGGAAGCGGCCCTTGCCTTTGCGGTGGAAATAGACGGGCGCGGCGTGCAGGGCAAGCAGCACCGCCGCCGCCTCGACCGGACCGGGTTGGTGGCCGTAGTAGTCGCGGGCAAAATCCAGAAACGAAAACTCGCCATCGTTCACGCACTCCCACAGGAAATCCGCTTCGATCTCTTCGGCCAGCGGCGTCGCCTGCTCGAGCAGGGCCGCAGCGGAAGGCTTCTCGAAACGCAACAACACCGTCGCCGCCTTGATCTTGCTGCGCTTGCCGGTCGGCATTTCGACCTGCAGCGAGCTGTCGTTGTCGGCCATCACGCTGCCGGCCTTGAAGCCGCCATCTTCTTCAAACAATACGTTCATCGGCGGATTATAGCCCAGCGAATTCAATGATTTGCGGCATGAAGTCCGGAAAGCGGGTGAAGCTGTGGTCGCCACCGTCGAGCACCGTCTGCCGGCAGCCGTCGTAGAAATTGAGGGCCAGCCGGTAATCGAGCAGTTCGTCGCCGCTTTCGAGCAGCAGCCAGTAGCGGCGCGCCGTCGGCAGGGTGACCTGGGCGCGCAGCTGCTCGGCGTGGTCGGCGCTGAAGGTGAAGGCCTGGCCGGTGTGGAAATTGACGTGATTGCCGACAAAGATGCCGAGATCCATGGCGCCGACCGCCGCCGGATTGATCAGCACGGCGTTGAGGTCGTGCTTTTCGGCCAGGTAGTTGGCGTAGTGGCCGCCCAGCGAGCTGCCGATCAGGGTGACCGGGCCTTCGGCGGCGGCGATCAGATCACCGACCAGGGCCACCGCCTCGGCGGGCACGGTCGGCAATTGTGGGCAGGCGAACTGGTCCGACAGGCCGCGCCTGGCCATTTCCTCGGCGAGCAGGCGGGCTTTCCAGGCGGCCGGCGACGAGCAGAATCCGTGCAGATAGATGATCATGCGGCCGCCCATTCCACCCAGCCGAAGTGCCCGGTGAGCAATACGACGACGCCGAAAACGATGCGATACCAGGCGAAGACGGTGAAGTCGTGGTTGGAGACGTAGCGCAGCAGCGCCTTGACGGTCAGCATGGCGGCGACGAAGGCGGCGACGAAGCCGACCGCGAACACCGGCAGGTCGGCGGCATTGAGCAGGGCCCAGTTCTTGTAGACGTCGTAGAGGGTCGCCGCGAACATGGTCGGGATGGCGAGAAAGAAGGAAAACTCGGTCGCCGTCTTGCGCGACAGGCCGAGCAGCAGGCCGCCCATGATGGTCGCCCCCGAGCGCGACACCCCGGGGAACATCGCCGCTGCTTGCGCGAAGCCGACCTTCAGGGCGTCGGGCCAGCGCATCGCGTCGACGCTGGCGACCCGCGGTTGAACGGTGCGCCGCTCGATGTAGAGAATGAGCAGGCCGCCGGCGATCAGCGCGCCGGCCACGGTCAGCGGATTGAACAGGTAGGTCTTGATGATGCCGTGAAACATCAGGCCGAGCACCGCGGCCGGCATGAAGCCGACCACCAGCAGGCCGGCGAAGCGCTGCTGCACCGGGTCGGACGCCAGCCCGCCGAGGGCCTGGCCGATGCGTTGGCGGAAATCCCAGCAGACGGCGAGGATGGCGCCGAGCTGGATGACGATCTTGAACACCTTGCTCTGTTCGTTGGTGTAGTCGAGCAGGCTGCCGACGACGATCAGGTGCCCGGTCGACGAGATTGGCAGGAATTCGGTCAGGCCTTCGACGATGCCGAGGATGAGCGCTTTGAGGAGAAGAATGGTGTCCATGACTGGCCAACGGGTTGGGGAGGCCGCATTCTACTACCCCGGCGCGGTGATGACTTCGAGTTCCGCCAACCAGGCCAGCGCATGCTGACGGGATTCACCGCACATTTCCGGCGACGGCTGCAGGCCGCCGCAGCAGGCCGGGCGATCCGGCTGGCCGAACAGGCGGCAACGCAGTTCGGCGTCGAGATGGCGGCAGGGCACGCCGGCCGGCTTGTCGAGCGAAGTGATCGAGGGGGCGATGCAGCAGGCGGCGCAACCCGGCCGGCAGGCCATCGGGGCCAGCGGATTCATCGACCGCCCCACCCCGGGAAAGCGCTGCGGTCAACCGGAAAAAATGGCCAAAATCGAAAAACAGCCGGCCCCGGCCGGCCCGTCGAAGCGCTCACCTGGGCGGCTCGACGGTCGGCATCTGCTGCTTGACCATGTTCTCGGCCAGGGTCGCGTAGAGCGGCCGCGACACCAGGCGGGACACCGCCGAGGCGATCAGCGCGGTGGCCATCAGGCCGATGACCAGCGGGTAGCCGTTGACCATTTCCATGACGATGATGAAGGAGGTGATCGGCGCCTGGGTGGCAGCGGCCAGGAAACCAACCATGCACAGCACTATGACCGTGGTCGGAAAAGCCTGGCCGAAGAGCAGCGGCACCAAGTCCTGGCCGATGCCGGCGCCGATGGCCAGCGACGGCGCGAAAATGCCGCCGGGCAGGCCGGACAGGTAGGCGATCAGCGTCGCCAGGAACTTGGCCGGGCCGAAATACCAGGGCAGTTGTTCGCCGCCATCGAGCAGGGCCCGCGTTTCATCGTAACCGCTGCACCAGGTCAGGCCGCCGCTGGCCCAGCCCAGCCCGGCGATCAGGCTGCCGCAGAAGGCGGCAAAGTAATACGGATGGTTCTGCCGGAAGCGGGCCAGCGGCCCCCGCCAGCTGGTCGCCGAAATGACCAGCAGGCGCGAGAAGAGCCCCCCGGCCAGGCCGGTGACCACGGCGCAGGCGGCAATGGTCTGGGCCAGTTCGGCCGACTCGCCGAACATCGTGACGTTGCCGAAATAGGTATGGTTGCCGAGAAAATACTGGGCCACCACGCCGGCCAGCACGATGGCGGTGATGACCAGGCCGCTCATCCGCGACTCGATGCTGCGCGACAATTCCTCGATGGCGAAAACGATCCCGGCCAGCGGCGTGTTGAAGGCCGCCGCGATCCCCGCCGCGCCACCGGCCACCAGCAGGTGGTGGCGCTGGATGCGCAGGGTCGCCGGCAGGTAGCGGCCGGCCGCCGCCATCAGGCAGGCGCCGATCTGCACCGTCGGCCCCTCGCGGCCGAAGGAAAAGCCGGCGCCGATGGCCGCCACGCCGACCGCCACCTTGCCGAAGGCGATGCGCAGCGAGACCAGCGGCCGCCACGGGCCGTTGGCCGGCCGCTTCATCTCGGCGATGACCTGCGGGATGCCGCTGCCTTCGGCGCCGCGGAACCAGGTCCGGGTCACCCAGAGCAGCGCCATGCCGGCCAGCGGGGTCAGCGCGAAGGGGGCCAGCGGGTACTGCCGGGCAAAATCGATGAACAGCCGCGAAACGTCCTCGGTCAGGATGGCGAAGCCGACCGCCGCCAGGCCGACGGCAATGCCGGAAACCCAGAAGAGCAGACGACCGGCCCAGATCCGCGCCTGTGCCAGCAAGTAGTTCTGGTTGGCGCGCAGGTAAGCCTGGGCGCGTTCGATACGGGCCAGCAGGCTTTCCATTGCAGCCTTGGCTGCGACCGACTTGAGCATCAGATTTCCATGGGATGCGCCGCGAAGCAGACGACCATGCGGCCGACCGCCCCGACGCCGAGGGTGATTACAAGGTTTTGCGGGAATTCGCTGCAGAACAGCCGAAATTCTCGCACATTCACAGCCAGAGTCGACGACGGCTGGCCGGCAATTTTGCCGCCAACGCACCCATTCGACCCGTTTTCGCCGAAGTTCATCGCCAATGGCCGGCGCTTGCCAGTTGCAGCCGCAGCGCCAGCGAAAAAGGCGGCCGATTCAGCCGCCTTTTTCGGGCCATCTCATCCGGCGACGCTCAGATCTTGCTGTACACCTCGGCGCCCGCCTTGACGAACTCGACCGCCTTGGTCGCCATGCCCTTCTCCAGCGCCTCGGCGTCGTTCAGGCCCTGGGCCGCGGCGAAGTCGCGCACGTCCTGTGTGATCTTCATCGAGCAGAAGTGCGGGCCGCACATCGAGCAGAAGTGGGCGACCTTGGCCGACTCCTTGGGCAGGGTTTCGTCGTGGAATTCGCGCGCCTTGTCCGGATCGAGACCGAGGTTGAACTGGTCCTCCCAGCGGAACTCGAAGCGCGCCTTGGACAGCGCGTTGTCACGGATCTGCGCGCCGGGGTGACCCTTGGCCAGGTCGGCGGCGTGGGCGGCCAGCTTGTAGGTGATGATGCCTTCCTTGACGTCGTCCTTGTCGGGCAGGCCGAGGTGCTCCTTGGGCGTCACGTAGCACAGCATGGCGGTGCCGTACCAGCCGATCATCGCGGCACCGATGCCGCTGGTGATGTGGTCGTAGCCCGGGGCGATGTCGGTGGTCAGCGGGCCGAGGGTGTAGAACGGGGCTTCGTCGCAGTACTCGAGCTGGAGGTCCATGTTCTCCTTGATCATGTGCATCGGCACATGGCCGGGGCCTTCGATCATCACCTGCACATCGTGCTTCCAGGCGATTTGCGTGAGTTCGCCCAGGGTCTTCAGTTCGCCGAGCTGGGCTTCGTCGTTGGCGTCGTAGATCGAGCCGGGGCGCAGGCCGTCGCCGAGGCTGAAGGCAACGTCGTAGGCCTTCATGATTTCGCAGATTTCCTCGAAATGGGTGTAGAGGAAGCTCTCCTTGTGGTGCGCCAGGCACCACTTGGCCATGATCGAGCCGCCGCGGCTGACGATGCCGGTCATCCGGCTGGCGGTCAGCGGCACGTAGCGGAGCAGCACGCCGGCGTGGATGGTGAAGTAGTCGACGCCCTGCTCGGCCTGTTCGATCAGCGTGTCGCGGAAGATTTCCCAAGTCAGGTCCTCGGCCTTGCCGTTGACCTTTTCCAGCGCCTGGTAGATGGGCACCGTGCCGATCGGCACCGGGCTGTTGCGGATGATCCACTCGCGGGTTTCATGGATGTTCTTGCCGGTGGACAGGTCCATCACCGTGTCGCCGCCCCAGCGGATCGACCAGGTCATCTTCTCGACCTCTTCCTGGATGCTCGAACCGAGCGCCGAGTTGCCGATGTTGGCGTTGATCTTGGTCAGGAAGTTGCGGCCGATGATCATCGGCTCGCTTTCCGGGTGGTTGATGTTGTTCGGGATGATGGCGCGGCCGCGGGCGATTTCGCTGCGCACGAATTCCGGGGTGATTTCTTCCGGAATGCTGGCGCCGAAATTCTGGCCGGGATGCTGGCGGCCGAGCAAGGCTGCCATTTTTTCGCCCATTTTTCCGGTCGACCGCAGCGATTCAATGTAGGCGCGGCGGTTGTTGTTTTCGCGGATGGCGACGAATTCCATCTCCGGCGTGATGATGCCTTGCCGGGCGTAGTGCATCTGGCTGACGTTCCTGCCGGCCTTGGCCTTCAGCGGCTTGCGATGCAGGCCGGGGAAGCGCAGTTCGTCGAGTTTGGCATCGGCGGCGCGCTGGCGACCGAATTCCGAACTCAGACCGGCCAGTTCCTCGACGTCGCCACGCTCGGCGATCCACTGGGCACGCAGCGCCGGCAGGCCGGAACGGATGTCGATCCTGGCCGCCGGGTCGGAATAGGGGCCGGAGCAGTCGTAAACGTAGATCGGCGGGTTCTTTTCGCCGCCGAAGGCGGTCGGCGTGTCGGCTTGGGAAATTTCGCGCATCGGCACCCGGAGGTCGGGGCGGGAGCCTTCGACATAAATCTTGCGGGAATTGGGCAGCGGCTGGACTGCGGCCTCGTCGACGTGGGCATTGGCGGCGAGGAATTGTTCGGTGGCGTTCATTGGGGCTCCATGCAGATGTGCAGCGGGTAAGACGGGCAAGGAGCGAACTGGTTCCAACGACAGACTTCGTTTCCCTACGACGGCATGACCCGGTCAGGTTCGAAGGGTATTTCTCAGTCGCCCGGATCGGCCGACACCCCTAACGAGAGGGTGCAAGTTACTGGAAAGACAGGCAAAATGCAAGAAATGCCATTCCAAACTCAAGATTTCGCCAAATCCGCCGAAATCAGGTGGACACAGCACTTCAAGGAAATGCAGGGGACCCACATGCGCTCACTGATCATCGCCGGCCTGCTCGCCGCGCTGCCGCTGGCCGCGGCAGCCGCACCAACCTGGCAGACCATCTCGTCGGAACCGGGCAAGCGCATCGAAATCGATCGCACCAGCCTGAAACGCGAAGGCAACGCCGTTCAGGCCCAGGGCCGCGTCGTCCTCGAGAAGGAGCTGTCCGATTTCCGCTCCGGCTCGACTTACCGGGTCATCGAGGCGATCACCCGCTACGACTGCGCGACGCGCAGCGCCAGCACCATCAAGCGCATCTACAAAAAAGACGAAAACGCCATCATTCGCGAAGAAGACGTCAACAGCCCGCAGTTGCCCGTTCGCACCGGCACGCTCGACGACAAGGTGCTGCGCGAAGTCTGCCGCCCGCCCAAGGACAGCCAGGCCGAGGTTGCCCAGAAAGCCAACGAGGCCGCCAGCCAGCTGCAAGCCGCCAACGAGGCGCTACTCAAGAAGGAACTGGCCAAGGCCGGCCAGGCCGACAAGGTCAAGGCCAGCGATGCGCCGCCAGCCAAGCAGGCCGAGCAGTCGGCCATCCCGTCGATCAAGCCCAACCTGCGGGCAGCCGCCGAGATGAGCAAGAAGCAAGCAACCCCGCCGCCGCCCCCCCCGCCCGCACCGACCGCAGCCCCGCCCGCGCCTGCGCCAGTCAAGGAAGCCGTGCGTCCCAAGCCGGCCGCCAAGCCGCTGGTCATTGCCGCCCACACCCCACCCAAGGCCAGGCGGCCCGCCGCCAGCGAAGGCTACATGCTCGAACTGGCCCAGTCCGAAGCCGTCCTCCAGCACGCCCACATCCACTGGGACTACGACGGCGCCGGCGCCCCGGAAAACTGGTCCAAGCTCGACCCCCGCAACAAAATCTGCGCCACCGGCGAGCGTCAGTCGCCGATCGACATTCGCGACGGCATCAAGGTCGACCTCGAACCGATCAAGTTCAACTACGTCCCTTCGACCTTCCGCATCGTCAACAATGGCCACACCGTGCAGGTCGAGGTCGGCGACAGTTCCATCTCGCTGATCGGCAAGACCTACGAACTGGTCCAGTTCCACTTCCATCGCCCGTCCGAGGAAACCATCAACGGCCAGCGCTTCGACATGGTGGTCCATCTCGTGCACAAATCCTACGACGGCGAACTGGCCGTCATCGCCGTACTGCTCGAACGCGGCCCCGAACACCCCTTCATCCAGACCCTGTGGAACTACATGCCGCTCGAGGAAAAGATGCCGGTCAGCCCGCCCAATGCCGTCGTCGACCTCAACGCCCTGCTGCCGGCGACGCGCAACTACTACACCTACATGGGCTCGCTGACCACGCCGCCGTGCACCGAAGGCGTGCGCTGGCTGGTCATGAAGGAGCCGGTCAAGGTCTCGGCCGACCAGATCGGCATCTTCAGCCGCCTTTATCGCAACAACGCCCGCCCGATCCAGCCCACCCGCGGCCGCCTGATCAAGGAAGGCCGTTGACCGGCTGAGCACCCGCTGGTAAGTTAATGACCAACAAGTCATTAACTTACCAGCCTCGATGACCGCCCCACCCCGCAAACGTCGCAAGGAAGCCCGCCCCTCCGAACTGCTCGGGGCCGCACTGGCCTTGTTCGTCGACAAGGGCTTCGCCGCCACCCGGCTGGAAGATGTCGCCAGCCGCGCCGGCGTTTCCAAGGGAACGCTCTACCTGTATTACGCCAACAAGGCAGCCCTGTTCAAGGCCGTCGTCCAGGAAGGTATCGTTCCGGTCATCGTCGAAAACGAGGCGATCGCCGCCCGCCACACCGGCAGCAGCTTCACGCTGCTCGAAATGCTGCTCCACAACTGGTGGACCAAAATCGGCCAGACCGACTACGCCGGCATTCCCAAGCTGATCGTCGCCGAAGCGCGCAATTTCCCCGAACTGGCGCAGTTCTACTATGAAAACGTGATCAGCCGGGCACGCGCCCTGGTCGGCGCCTGCCTGCGCCGCGGCATGGCCAGCGGCGAGTTCCGCCAACTCGACATGGAAACGGCCATCGACGTCGTCATCGCCCCCATCCTGATGCTGCTCATCTGGCGCTACTCGTTCGGTTGTTGCCAGCAAGGCGAGAGCGATCCCGAGCGCTACTTGCAGATCCACACCGAGCTGCTGCGCCAAGGTTTGCGTCAGCTGGAAAATGAGAGTCAGGTATAATTTTGATTTGTCGGAATCAATATATTAGCTTGTGCTAATATTAAGTCTGCGGAGACCCAAATGAATATTGAGCAAGCACGCTTCAACATGATCGAACAGCAGATCCGTCCCTGGGACGTCCTGGATCCGCAAGTGCTCGACCTGCTTTTCGTGGTCAAGCGCGAAGACTTCACCCCGCCCGCCTATCGCAACCTGGCTTTCGCCGACATGGAAATCCCGCTGGGCGACGGACAGGTCATGCTGGCCCCGAAGATCGAGGCCAAGCTGCTGCAGGAACTCGGCATCAAGAAGACCGACAAGGTTCTCGAAATCGGCACCGGCAGCGGCTACATGGCCGCCTTGCTGGCCGCCCGCGCCGAGCACGTGGTAACCGTCGAATGCCGTCCCGCCCTGGCCGCCCAGGCCCGCACCAACCTCGAAAACGCCGGCGTGAACAACGTCACCGTCGAAGTCGGTGACGGCATCAACGGCTGGTCGTCCCGCGGCCCCTACGACGCCATCGTCGTGTCCGGCGCGTTGGCCAGCGTACCGCCCGCCCTGCTTGCCCAGATCCGCGTTGGCGGCCGCCTGGCCGTGGTGGTCGGCGAAGCGCCGGTCATGGAAGCGCAGCTGATCACCTGCACCGGCGAAGGCGCCTTCCAGACGGTCAACCTGTTCGAAACCGTCGTTCCGGCCCTGACCGGGGCCGAAGCCAAGAGCAGTTTCTCCTTCTGATGCAACACCTGGGCGCACGACAACTGGCCGAATGGCTGGCCGACAGCAACCGGCCCACCCCCATCCTCCTCGACGTGCGCGAACCCTGGGAATTCGAGCTCTGCCAGATCGCCGGGTCGCAGCACATCCCGATGCACCTGATCCCGATGCGCTGCGAGGAGATCGACGACGCGCAGGACGTCGTCGTCATCTGCCACCACGGCGGGCGCAGCATGCAGGTCGCCATGTTTCTCGAGCGCAAGGGTTTCGGCCGGGTCTTCAACCTCACCGGCGGCGTCGACGCCTGGGCCACCGAAGTGGACCCGAACACGCGGCGTTACTGAGAACGACATGAATAGACCCGGCCGGCCACTCGCTTACCCGCTCTTCATCGCTGCGCTGTTCGCGTCGCCGGTGCAGGCGGCCGACCTGATGCAGGTTTACCGCGACGCCCAGGCCAACGACCCGACCTATGCCGCCGCCCGCGCCACGCTGGAGGCCGGCCAGGAGAAGGCGCCGCAGGCACGGGCCGGCTTGTTGCCCAGCCTGACGCTGTCCGGCAACACGGTGTGGAACGACAACGAGTACCGCTACAAGAAGCAGCCGGCTTTCAACGGCGACCCGCAATACAACTCGAACGGCTACCAGCTGGCGCTCTCTCAGCCGCTCTTCCGCTGGCAGAACTGGGTCGCCCACGACCAGGCCAAGCTGCAGGTGGCGCAGGCCGAGGCCAATTTCGCGCAGGCCCGCCAGGATCTCATCCTGCGCGTCGCCCAGGCCTATTTCGACGTGCTCTACGCCGGGGAGAACCTGAAGGCGGTGCAGGCCAACAAGGAATCGATCGTCCAGCAACTCGAACTCGCCAAGAAGAGCTTCGAGGTCGGTTCGGCGACCATCACCGACACCCACGAGGCGCAGGCCCGCTACGACCTGGCCGTGGCCCAGGAAATCGCCGCCGAGAGCGATCTCGAAATCCGCCGGCGCAGCCTGCAGGCCATCCTCGGCAAGGAAGCGGGGGCCCTGGCCGAATTGCGCAAGAGCGCCGAGCTCGAACGGCCGCAGCCGGACGACATGAACGCCTGGGTCGCCGCCGCCGAGAAGGACAGCCTGGCCGTGCAGATCCAGCAGGCCAACGCCGACATCGCCGCCCGCGAGGTCGACCGGCAGCGGGCCGGCCATTACCCGACCGTCGACCTGGTCGCCAACTACGGCCACGCCAAGACGCTGGCCTCGACGACGCTGGGGCCGGTCGACAACGACTACCGCAACGCCGGCATCCAGCTCAGCATCCCGCTCTTTTCCGGCGGCCTGACCACCTCCCGCCAGCGCGAGGCGAGCGCCAACCGGGCCGCCGCCCAGTCGGTGCTGGAAGGCACCCGGCGCAGCGCCGCGCTGTCGGCCCGCCAGCAATATCTCGGCGTCGCCAACGGGCTGGCCCAGGTCAAGGCGCTGCAAGCCGCGCTGCTCTCGTCGCAGTCGGCGCTGGCCTCGAACAAGCTGGGCTATGAAGTCGGCGTGCGCATCAACATCGACGTGCTCAATGCCGAAAATCAGGTTTACGTCACCCGCCGCGACCTGGCCCGGGCGACGCTCGACACCCTGCTCGCCCAGCTGCGCCTGAAGGCCGCCACCGGCGGCCTGGGCGACGACGACGTGGCCCGCATCAACGCCCTGCTCGATCCGTCCACCGCGCAATAGCGGCCAGCGTGCGCTGCGTGGCGCCGCCATGAGCGGCAGCGAAGCGCCCGGCGGCGGCAGCCATCTCGGCCAATTCCGATTTTTGGCAAAAAAGCCGGTCGACCGCAGCAACCAGCGTTTCGGCATCGTCCACCCGCCGGGCGGCACCGGCGGCGATGGCGTCGACCGTCGCCTGCTGGAAATTGAAGGTGTGCGGCCCGACCAGCACCGGACAGCCGCAGGCCGCCGCCTCGATCAGGTTCTGGCCGCCCAGCGGCAGCAGGCTGCCGCCGATGAAGGCGAGGTCGGCGAGCGCGAAATAGGCCGCCATCTCGCCCATGCTGTCGCCCAGCCAGACCGCGTCGTCGGTGCCAGGCAGGCCCTGGCTGCGCCGGGCGTGGCGGATGCCCCGTTGGGCCAGCAACCCGGCCACCTCGTCGAAACGCTGCGGATGGCGCGGCACGATGACCAGCAGGGCGTCGCGCTGTCCCGCCCAACGCCAGGCGTCGAGGACCAGCGGCTCCTCGCCTTCGCGGGTGCTGGCCGCCAGCCACACCGGCCGCTGGCCGAGGCCAGCGCGCCATGCGCGCCCGAGTTCGAGCTTGTCGGCCGGCGGCGTGACGTCGAACTTCAGGTTGCCGCAGACCTCGACTGCCCGTACGCCAAGCTCGGCGAGGCGCCCGGCGTCGTCGGCCGTCTGCGCCGCCACTCCGGCCAGCGAGGCGAAAGCCGGCCCGACCAGCCCCCGGAAACGTTGGTAGCCGCGCGCCGAACGCGCCGACAGGCGGGCGTTGGCGAGCACCACCGGCACCCGGTGGCGGGCCGCCGCGGCGAGCAGGTTGGGCCACACCTCGGTTTCCATCAGGACGCCGAATTGCGGCGAAAAATGGCGAAAAAAGCGGTCGACCGCGCCCGGGTAATCGTAGGGCAGGTAAGCCTGGATGACGCCGTCGCCATAGACGGCACGCCCCGCCTCGCGGCCGGTCGGCGTCATGCCGGTGAGCAGCAGGCGCGCCTGCGGCCAGCGCGCCCGGATGGCTTCGATCAGCGGCTGGGCGGCACGCGTTTCGCCGACCGACACGGCATGCACCCAGATCACCATGGCCGGCGCCGGCTGGCGATAGAAGCCGTAGCGCTCACCGAGGTTCTTCAGGTAATCGGGCTGCTTGCGGCCGCGCCACAGCAGGCGCAGCCAGATCAGCGGCGTGATCAGGTAGAGCAGCAGCGAATAGCCGAAACGGGCCATCACGCCAGCCCTGCCTCCACCTCGGCGAGCACCGCCGCGGCCGACGGCACTTGTTTCTTGCCGCCCAGGTTGCAGTGGAAGCCGGCGCCGAGGACGCCGGTCAGGCCCGGGTCGGTGGCCGTATACAGGGCGACGGTCGGCACCTTGAGGGCGACGGCGAGGTGGGTCAGGCCGGTGTCGACGCCGACCGCGGCGCGCCCGCCGGCGAGCAGCGAGGCCAGCTCCGGAATGCTCATCGGTGGCGCCGCCACCGCCCCCGGGATGCCGGCCGCCAGCCGTTCGGCGCGGGCCCGCTCGACGGCGCTGCCGGCCGGCAGCACGGCGCTCAGGCCGAGGCTGTTGAGTTGCCGGCCGAGGGCCAGCCAGTGATCCTCCGGCCACAGCTTGTCGTCGCGACTGGTGGCGGTCAGGAAAACGACGTAGGGCCGGTGCGGCAGCCAGCCGAAACCGCCCGGCTCCGCGGCGATGCCGTAGTCGGTCTCGTCGTTGGCGCTATAGCCGAGGGCCAGCGCGGCCAGCCGGCGATTGCGCAGGACGGCGTGCAGTTCGCGGGAAACACTGAAGCGTTTGTCGTAGAAACGCGCCGCCAGCGGCTCGCGGGCCGAATCGGCGGCGTAGCCGAGGTGGGGGCCATGGGCCTGGCGGGCGAGCAGGGCGCTCTTCAACAGGCCCTGGGTGTCGACGATGGCGTCGTAGTTTGCCTGGCCGAGATTCCGCCGGGCCTCGCCGATCTGCTGCCAGGTGGCGCCCTTCAACAGCCCCTTGCGCCACTGCCGGATGGCGACCGGGATGATGCCGGCCACCCCCGGGTGCAGGCGCGGAATGGCCGCGAAGCTCTGCTCGACGCACCAGTCGACCTGCGCCTCGGGGAAATGCCGGCGGATGTCGCTGACCACCGGCAGGTTGTGGATGACGTCGCCGAGCGAGGAAGTTTTCACGATCAGAATGCGCATCGGCAGATAGAATCACGGCTTGCGAAGCCGCCATTATAAGGGCCCGCCGCGTTCCGGCCGCGTTCCGTTCGCGAGCGGCGCGGCAGACCAGCGGCTTTTCATGCCATGGTTCTAGAACGGACGAAACTTGATGCTGCACTGCGATAAAATAGCCGCTTTCCTGACAGGATGCTTCCCGTGAAAATTCTCGTCACCGGCGCCGCCGGCTTCATCGGCATGACCACCACGCTGCGCCTGCTGGCCCGCGGCGACGAGGTGGTCGGCCTCGACAACCTGAACGACTACTACGCCGTGTCCCTCAAGGAAAGCCGCCTGCAGCGCTTGACCGCGCTGCCCGGCTTCCGCTTCGTCAAGCTCGACGTCGGCGACCGGGCCGGCATGGAAGCGCTGTTCGCCGCCGAGAAATTCGACAAGGTCATCCACCTCGCCGCTCAGGCCGGCGTCCGCTACTCGCTGCAGAATCCGCACGCCTACGTGGACAGCAACCTGGTCGGCTTCATCAACATCCTCGAGGGCTGCCGCCACCACCAGGTACAGCACCTGGTCTACGCCTCCAGTTCCAGCGTCTATGGCGGCAACACCAAAATGCCGTTCTCCGAGCACGACAGCGTCGACCACCCGGTCAGCCTGTACGCCGCGACCAAGAAGGCCAACGAGCTGATGGCGCATACCTACAGCCATCTCTACGGCCTGCCGACCACCGGCCTGCGCTTCTTCACCGTCTACGGCCCGTGGGGCCGGCCGGACATGGCCCTCTTCCTGTTCACCAAGGCCATCCTCGAAGGCCGGGCCATCGACGTCTTCAACCACGGCAACATGCAGCGCGATTTCACCTACATCGACGACATCGTCGAGGGCGTCATCCGCGTCATGGACCGCACTGCTGCGGTCAACCCGGAATATGACCCGATTTCGGCCGATCCGGCGACCAGCAACGTGCCTTACCGGGTGTTCAACATCGGCAACAACAACCCGGTGCAGTTGCTCGATTTCATCGGCGCCATTGAGAAGGCGCTCGGCAAGACGGCGGAAAAGCGCCTGCTGCCGCTGCAGGACGGCGACGTCCCGGCCACCTACGCCAACACCGACCTGCTCAACGACTGGGTCGGCTTCGCCCCGGCCACCCCGGTCGAGGAAGGCGTCGGGCGCTTCGTGGCCTGGTATCGCGATTACTACAAGATCTGAGGATTCACTATGTGCGGCATCGTCGCGGCAGCAGCCGGCAACAACATCGTCCCGGTCCTCGTCGAGGGCCTCAAGAAACTCGAATACCGCGGCTATGACTCGGCCGGCCTGGCCGTCATCAACGGCCCGGGCATCGCCCGCGTCCGCTCGGTCGGCCGCGTCGCCGAACTCGAAGCGGCTTCGGCCAGCACCGCATCGACCACCGGCATCGCCCACACGCGCTGGGCGACGCACGGCGTGCCGTCCGAGCGCAATGCCCACCCGCACGTTTCCGGGTCGATCGCCGTCGTTCATAACGGCATCATCGAGAACTACGAGTCGCTGCGCGCCGAACTGACCGCCCAGGGCTACGTGTTCACCTCCGACACCGACACCGAGACCATCGCCCACCTGCTCGAAGCGACGCTGAAGCGCCAGCCCGACCTGTTCAAGGCCGTCCGCCTGACCTGCCGCCAACTGGTCGGCGCCTACGCCATCGCCGTCGTCGATCACCGCCAACCCGGGCGCGTCGTCGTCGCCCGCGAAGGTTCGCCGCTGCTGCTCGGCGTCTCCGACGGCGGCAACTATGCCGCTTCCGACGCCTCGGCCCTGCTCCAGGTGACCCGCAACATGGTCTATCTGGAAAACGGCGATGTCGCCGAACTGACCGCCGCCGGTGTCCGCATCACGCTGCTCGATGGCACGCCGGTCGAGCGGCCGGTGCATGTTTCCGAACTGTCGGCCGCCGCCGTCGAACTGGGTACCTACCGCCACTACATGCAGAAGGAAATCTTCGAGCAGCCCGAGGCGCTGGCCAACACACTGGAAATCGTCGGCGGCAGCAAGACCATACAACCCGGCATGTTCGGCGCTGAAGCCGGCAACTTGCTCGCCGATGTCGGCCACATTCTCATCCTCGCCTGCGGCACCAGCAGCCATTCCGGCTACACCGCCCGCTACTGGCTGGAGGCCATCGCCGGCGTGCCATGCACGGTCGAAATCGCCAGCGAATACCGCTACCGCACCTCGGTGGCCAATCCGCGCCAGCTGGTCGTCGCTATCTCGCAGTCCGGCGAAACCGCCGACACGCTGGCCGCCCTGCGCCACGCCAAGGAGCTCGGCCAGGGCAGGACGCTGGCCATCTGCAACGTGCCGGAATCGGCCATCGTCCGCGAATGCGCGCTGCGCTTCATCACCCGGGCCGGTCCGGAAATCGGTGTCGCCTCGACCAAGGCCTTCACCACCCAGCTCGCCGCCCTCTTCCTGCTCACCCTGGTCGTCGCCAAGGTCAAGGGACGGCTTTCGGCCGACGAGGAAAGCCGCTTCATCGACCAGTTGCGCCACCTGCCGGTCGCCGTCAACAAGGTGCTCGAGCTGGAGCCGGAAATCGAAACCTGGGCCAAGCGCTTCGCCGACAAGCAGCACGCCCTCTTCCTCGGTCGCGGCCGGCACTACCCGATCGCCCTCGAAGGGGCGCTCAAGCTCAAGGAAATTTCCTACATCCACGCCGAAGCCTACCCGGCCGGCGAACTCAAGCACGGCCCGCTGGCCCTGGTCGACGCCAACATGCCGGTCATTTCGGTCGCCCCCAACGACCAGCTACTCGACAAGCTGAAATCCAACCTCAAGGAAGTCCAGGCCCGCGGCGGCGAGCTCTACGTCTTCGCCGACACCGATTCGGAAATCCCCGAGTCAGAAGGCGTGCACATCCTGCGCCTGCCCGAACACTACGGCGAACTGTCGCCCATCCTGCACGTCATCCCGCTACAGCTGCTGTCCTACCACGCCGCCCTGGTCAAGGGCACCGATGTGGACAAGCCGCGCAACCTGGCCAAGTCGGTCACAGTTGAGTGATGAAGATCGACCAAACACCGACTCGCGGCCTGCAGCGGCAGGTTAAGGCCGTGGCAACGGCCGGCCGCAGCCACAAGCCGCGCAATCTGGCCAAGGCAGTGACCGTCGAGTAGGGCACGGGGTGAGCATTTCAATTTTGGCCGTTTTTTCCGGTTGACCGCAGCCATGGCCACCTATGCCATCGGCGACATCCAGGGCTGCTACGACTCCCTGCAGCATCTCCTCGCCCACTGCGCCTTCGACCCCGCCGTCGACCGGCTGTGGCTGGTCGGCGACCTGGTCAATCGCGGCCCGAAATCGCTGGAAACGCTGCGCCTGGTCAAGTCGCTCGGCCCGGCGGCGCTGACCGTGCTCGGCAATCACGATCTCTACCTGCTGATGGTCGCCGAAGGCGGCGCCAAGTTCCGCGGCAAGGACGATACCTTGCAGGAAATCCTCGACGCCCCGGATTGCGCCGAACTGCTCGCCTGGCTGCGCCACCGGCCGCTCTGCCACACCGAAGGCGACTACTGCCTGGTCCATGCCGGCCTGCTCCCGCAATGGACGGCAGTCCGTGCCCGGCAACTGGCCGGCGAGGTCGAGGCGGCGCTGCAGGGGCCGGCTTACGGCGAGTTCGTGCGCAACCTGTGGGGCAGCGAGCCGGCCGGCTGGTCGGACGACCTGAGCGGCTGGGCGCGCCTGCGGGTCATCGTCAACGCGATGACCCGGATGCGCTTCTGCACGGCGGATGGCCTCATGGAATTCAAGACCAAGGGGACGCTGGCCAAGGCGCCGGCCGGCCATATTCCGTGGTTCGACCTGCCCGGTCGAAAGAGCGCCGGATCGGTCCTGGTCACCGGCCACTGGTCGGCCCTCGGCCTGAAAGTCACGCCGAATCTGCTGGCGCTCGACTCCGGCTGCCTGTGGGGCGGGCACCTGACAGCAGTTCGCCTGGAAGACCGCCAGGTGTTTCAGGTGGATTGCTCGCCAGCGGAAGCCCTGCGGCCAAAGCGATAGCTTCCCGCGACTGGGCGGCGACCGTCCGGCGGTCCTCGCCGTTCAGGCCGCGCAAGGGGGTAGTCACCAGCCGGGCGATCAGGCGCCGGCGCCCGACGATCGCCCGCGTGCACTGCCCGAGCGTGATCTCGCCATCGTAGCGCGGCGCCAAGCTGCGCCGGCCATCGAGCTCCCAGTAGGAAATCGCCACCGGCAGCACTGGATAGCCGGCGCTCAGGGCCGGCTGCAACAGGGCGGCGTGAAAGTGCAGCAGGTGACGGCCGTCGGTCGTCGTGCCTTCCAGAAAAACGGCGGCGTGCCGGCCGCGGGCCAGCAGTTCGGCGATCTCCTGGTTGATGACGCGGGCGTGGCCGCGACTGCCGCGGCGCAGGAAAACCGTTTCGTTGCGGGCGGCCAGCCAGCCGATGATCGGCCAGCGCCTGACCTCCTCCTTGGCGACGAAGGCGACCGGCATGGCGGCGTTGATGACCAGGATGTCGATCCACGACACATGGTTGGCGACGACCAGCGTCCCCGGCCGGGCATGCGTCAGGTCGGCCTCCAATTCGACGCCCAGCGTCCGCAGCAGGGCCGCCGCCCACGCCGAGCGCAGGCGCAAACGCACCCGCCCGGGACACACGGGAAAAAGGCACAGGGTGGTCAGCGCCCCGCCGAGGATCAGCGCGACGAGCAGGGCGATCCGCCAGGTGCGGATCAGGAAGTTGGTTTCAGTCAGTCGGCCTGTCCCAGGTAATGTTTGGCATAACGCCCCGCCACCTTGGCCATGGGCATCAGGATGGGCAGGTCGGCCGTGTTGAAATCGGGATCCCACGCCGGCTCGCCGCAGATCCAGGCCCCGGCCCGCAGATAACCCTTGATCAGGGGCGGGGTTTCGGCCGGATGATCATTGTGCAGCGCCGCCAGCGGCAACGGACAACGCGGGAAGACCCGGTATTCCTGTGGCCCGAGGTGATCGGCAATCAGGCGATTATACAAGCTGGCGGCAGCGTGGCCGCCATCGGCCATGCCGATCGAGGCGCAGCCGATCAGGTAGTCGTGGCCACGCTCGACCATGTACTGGGCCAGCCCGGACCACAGCAGGGTGATCGTCGCCCCGGTGCGGTAATCGGGATGCACGCACGACCGGCCGATTTCGACCATGCGCGAACGCAGGTGCTGCAGGCGTGTCATGTCGAATTCGTTTTCCGAGTAGTAGCCGATCTGGCGGGCGTTTTCCGGCGACAGGATGCGGTAGGTACCGACGATCTCGCCACTTTGCGTATCGCGCACCGCCAGATGCTCGCAATACGGATCATAGATATCGTGATCGACGCCGGGCGTACGGCTCGGCAGGCGCGCCCCCATCTCGCCGGCAAAGACGCGGTAGCGCAAGCGCTGGGCGTCGAGAATATCGTTAGGGGTGCGGGCAAAGCCGACCGCCAGGCTCTTGCGCTCCGGGCGGCGACGCCCGACTGCCTTGTGGGCATCTTCCATGTTGTTCTCCTTGGTTTCCATGGAGAACAAGTCTGGACGAGCCGTGTTACGGGCTCGTTTCCCGAAGATGACCGCGATGTGTCACGGCCCGGCCGCTTACCAGGGCAGCGAACCGAAGGCCTTGCGGAAACGCTCGGCGATTTCCTCGCGGCGCGGCTGGTGATTCTGACCGCCGCGGTGGGCAATCTTGATCGCCCCCATGACCGCTGCCAGGCGCCCCGTCGTCGGCCAGTCGAAGCCGTTGGCGATGCCGTAGAGCAGGCCGGAGCGGTAGGCGTCGCCGCAGCCGGTCGGATCGACTAGTTGGTCGGCCTCGACACAGGGAATGTCGTAGCGCTGCCCATCGGCGTGGATTTCCGAACCTTCGCCGCCGCGCGTCACGATCAGGGCGCTGACCTCGCCGGCCAGTTCCTCCAGGCTACGGCCGGTACGGTCGGCAAGCAGCTTGGCTTCGTAATCGTTGAAACAGGCGTAGTCGGCCAGGCGCATGAAGTCGAGCAGTTCATCGCCGCTGAACATCGGCATGCCCTGGCCCGGGTCGAAAACGAAGGGCACGCCGGCCGCCGCGAAATCACGGGCGTGCTGCATCATGCCCTCCCGCCCGTCGGGGGCGACGATGCCCAGTTTGGCGCCGGCCCGGTCGACCTTGTTGAGGTGCGAAAAGCTCATCGCACCGGGGTGGAAGGCGGTGATCTGATTGTCGTCGAGGTCGGTCGTGATGAAGGCCTGGGCTGTAAAACTGCCGCTGACCTGGCGGACATGGGTGCGCGGCAGGCCGACCTTGTCGAGGCGCTCGAGATAAGGCCCGGCATCGTCGCCGACGGTAGCCATGATCAGCGGCTCGCCGCCGAGCAGCATCAGGTTGTAGGCGATGTTGCCGGCGCAGCCGCCGAACTCGCGACGCATTTCCGGGACCAGAAAGGCGACGTTCAGGATGTGGATCTGCTCGGGCAGGATATGGTTCTTGAAACGGTCCGGGAAGACCATGATGTTGTCGTACGCCAGCGAGCCGCAAATGAGAGTGGTCATGAGTAGTCAGGGATAAAAAATGTAAAGGCGATAGCCGGAAGCACCGATGTCCTTGGCCGCTATCCACAAGCGAACGGCGACCTCGCCGTTGGCCGGAAAGGCATCATCGGCGGTGCCAGGCGGCAGATAATCGGCTGCGTACATGACGCGCCGGGAAACCGCGGCGTCGTTGGTATCGGTCAGCGTCAGTTCAAGGGCCGGCCAGGCTTGAGGATAGTCGGCGCGGTTCTTGAGGGTAGCCTGCAGGACGAACAGGCCCCGGGCATTATCGGACTGCAGGTCGGACGTTTCGATGGAAACCAGTTCGGCATGACGCGGCAGCGGAACATCGATGCCGGCCATTTGATAGATTGACGCCGCGTCGGCATAACGCAAGGCAATCTCGGTGCGCAGGAAATACAACAATTGCCCGAGCAGCCCGACCAGCAGCAGGATGCCGACGACGACGAAGGGCCATACCGCACGACGGGCCGGCTCGGCAGCGAAAGCGCCCAGATTGTCGCCAGCCAGCGTGCCTGCGGCCCAACGGTTGAAACCCGGCGTCTCGCTCAGGTCGCGGGCAGCGACCAGGCCGGCCGCCCGGCCCGCCTCGGCCAGCGCCTCCGGCGCATCGACTTCGACAGGCTGGGGCGGATCAGCGGCGTCGGTATCGCGTTCCGCACAGGCCGTGGCTGCATCGCTGGAAGATGCAGTATCGCCACCCACCTCGGCAAGCCGACTGTCCGCCACCGGCCCCTCTACGAAGGACTCGTCAGGCCCTGACGAACCCGCCACCGGCGCATCGCCCGCCTCTGGCTCTGGCTCTGGCTCTGGCTCTGGCTCTGGCTCTGGCTCGGGCTCGGGCTCGGGCTCGGGCTCGGGCTCGGGCTCGGGCTCGGGCTCGGGCTCGGGCTCGGGCTCGGGCTCGGGCTCGGGTTCGGGCTCGGGCTCGGGTTCGGGCTCGGGCTCGGGCTCGGGTTCGGGTTCGGGTTCGGGTTCGGGAACAGGATAGTGGTGTTCCGTTGGCGACTCCACCGGGCCAGCGACCGACACGTGGATCTCAGGCACTGCCTCGGTATCCGGGTCAGCCTGCCATTCGTCGAAGGCATTGAAGACCTGCTGGCAGTGGCCGCAACGGACCATGCCCGAGCGCCGGCGCAACTGCTCGGATGTGACACGGAAAACCGTACCGCAACCCGGGCAGCGGGTGCGCATCAGGGCCTGACTCCCGCCAGGCATACCCAGTCCTCGCGCGTATCGGCGACCTGCAGCGGCAGCCACTGGCCGTAGATGGCGATGATTTCCTCGGCCTGTTCACGCAGGATTCCGGACAGGGCCAGCCGCCCCCCGCGGCGAACGTGGGCGCAGATGGCCGGCGCCAGGACGCGCAGGGGATTGGACAGGATGTTGGCGACCACCAGATCGTATTCGCCGGCCACCGGCTCGGCCGAATTGGCGAACCGGGCGCTCACCCCGTTGCGCTCGGCGTTGGCCCGGGCGGCGTCGACGGCCTGCGGGTCGATATCGACCCCGGCCACGCGCTGCGCCCCGAGACGGGCCGCGGCTATGGCCAGGATTCCCGAACCGCAGCCGTAGTCGAGCATGCTGCAGCCTTCGGTCACGCTGCGCTCCAGCCACTCCAGACAAAGGCGGGTGGTCGGATGCGAGCCAGTGCCGAAGGCCATGCCCGGATCGAGAATCAGGTTGACTGCCTCCGGGTCCGGGGTCTCATGCCACGAAGGGACGATCCACAGGCGCCCGGAGACGCGGATCGGTTCGAATTGCGACTGGGTCAGCTGCACCCAGTTCTGCTCGGCCAGCGGCTCGACGGTGTAGTCCGGCACCGCCTCCAGACCGAGCGCCGCCGCCGCTTCGGACAGCACGGCGCCAACGTCGGCATCGGCCTCGAGCAGCACGACCACCCGGGAGTTGTCCCAGCCCGGCGTGTTCAGCGAACCCGGTTCGCCGAACTGGGCTTGCTCGTCCGGCGTGCCGGCGTCGGCATCCTCGATGCTGGCCGACAGCGCGCCGGCCTCCATCAGCGCATCGCACAGCGGCTCGGCGCGTGCTGCATCGGTCAGCAAACTGACACTTTGCCAGCTCATGGTCAGCCCTTGACTTCGCCCTTGTCGGCGAGCTTTTGCTCGAGGTAGTGAATGCTCATGCCGCCTTCGACGAAGCGGGCATCCATCATCAGTTCCTGGTGCAGCGGCACATTGGTCTTGATGCCCTGGATGCTCATTTCGGAAAGGGCGATGCGCATGCGACGGATGGCCTGCTCCCGAGTATCGCCATAGGCGATGACCTTGGCGACCATGGAGTCGTAGTGCGACGGCACCTTGTAGCCCTGGTAGATGTGGGAATCGACCCGGATGCCCGGCCCGCCCGGCGGATGGTAGAAGGTGATGTTGCCCGGCGAAGGAACGAACGTGTAGGGATCTTCGGCGTTGATGCGGCACTCGACGGCATGGCCGCGGAAGGCGATATCCTTCTGCCGGTAGCGCAGCTTCTCGCCGGCGGCGACGCGAATCTGCTCCTGCACGATGTCCACGCCGGTGATCATCTCGGTCACCGGATGTTCGACCTGGACGCGGGTGTTCATCTCGATGAAGTAGAACTCGCCGTTCTCGTAGAGGAATTCGAAGGTCCCGGCACCGCGGTAGCCGATCTTGCGGCAGGCCTCGGCGCAGCGTTCGCCGATGCGCGTGATCAGGCGGGCCGGAATGTGCGGGGCCGGCGCCTCTTCGATGACCTTCTGGTGGCGGCGCTGCATGGAGCAGTCGCGTTCGCCGAGGTAGATGGCGTTCTTGAATTCGTCGGCGAGAACCTGGATTTCCACGTGACGCGGGTTTTCCAGGTATTTTTCCATGTAGACCGCAGGATTGCCGAAGAAACTGCCGGCTTCCTGGCGGGTCAGCTGGACGGCATTGATCAGCGCCGCCTCGGTGTGCACCACCCGCATGCCGCGCCCGCCGCCACCACCGGCCGCCTTGATGATCACCGGGTAGCCGACGGCGCGCGCCGTCTTGATGATTTCCTTCGGGTCGTCAGGCAGGGCACCGTCCGAGCCGGGCACGCAGGGCACGCCAGCTTCCTTCATGGCATGCTTGGCCGACACCTTGTCGCCCATCAGGCGGATGGTTTCGGCCTTGGGCCCGATGAAGACGAAGCCGGAGCTTTCGACGCGTTCGGCGAAGTCGGCATTTTCGGAGAGGAACCCGTAGCCTGGGTGGATAGCTTGGGCGTCGGTCACCTCGGCGGCCGAAATGATGGCCGGCACGTTGAGGTAGCTGAGCGCCGACGAGGGCGGGCCGATACAGACCGACTCGTCGGCCAGCTTGACGTATTTCGCCTCGCGATCTGCCTCGGAATAGACCACCACGGTTTTGATGCCGAGTTCGCGACAGGCGCGCTGGATGCGCAACGCGATTTCGCCACGGTTGGCGATCAGAACTTTTTCAAACATGGCCATGGGAATCAGCCGATGACGAAGAGCGGTTCACCAAACTCGACGGCGTCGCCGTTCTCGACCAGGATGGCCTTGACCACGCCGGACACGTCGGCCTCGATTTCATTGAGCAGCTTCATGGCCTCGATGATGCACAGGGTATCGCCCTGCTTGACCGCCTGGCCGACCTGCACGATGGGATCGGCGCCCGGCGACGGGGAACGGTAGAAGGTGCCGACCATGGGCGATTTGACGACATGGCCCTCGGGCGTATCGTCCTCGTCATCGAGATCGACCGAGGAAACGGCCGGGGCGGCAGCGGCCGGCATGCCCTGGGGCATCATGTAGTGCTGCACCGGCGCGGCCGAGACGGCGCCGTAATGCTTGGCGATGCGGACTTTTTCCTCGCCCTCGGTGACTTCCAGTTCGGAGATACCCGATTCCTGAACGAGATCGATGAGTTTCTTGAGCTTGCGCAGATCCATGCTGGTTCCTTTTTCGGTATTGCGCCGGTTGGACGCAAGATGCCGGACGATACCGGACTATTCGACGTTAAGTTGGTTAAGCAGGTATTCCAGGGCCAACGTGTAGCCCTGATGACCGAGGCCACAGATGACGCCGATGGCCAGGTCGGAAAAATAGGAGTGATGCCGGAAGGGTTCACGGGCATGCACGTTCGACAGATGCACCTCGACGAAGGGAATGGCGACGCCGGCCAGCGCATCGCGCAAGGCGACGCTGGTGTGCGTGTAGGCGGCCGGATTGATGATGATGGCCCGCACGCCCTGCCCGCGGGCGGCGTGGATGCGCTCGATCAGCGCCCCTTCGTGGTTGCTCTGGAAGGATTCCAGGTCACATCCGGCCCCTTCGGCCATGCGGGCCAGCGCCAGATTGATGTCGGCCAGCGTCACCCGGCCGTAATGCTCGGGCTCGCGGGTTCCCAACAGGTTTAGGTTGGGCCCGTGCAAAACCAGGATGCGGGGTTTTTCATCGGGCTTGCAAGCAGTTTTTCGCTTCGTCATAGCTGCAAGTTTGCCGCATATCGCTGCAACTTGTCCAGTCTATTCCTTGAGCAGGGCGCGCAGGGCGTCGGCCCGGATTCTTTCATGCGGCCGCCCGTCGCGACGCTTCAGGCTGACCCGTTCCAGGGTCGGCGACAGGATGATCAGGTTGGCGTCGGCCGTATCGGTTTCGATCCGCAGCACGGCCTCGACCCGTTCGTTGCGCGGCTCGGCATGGGAGACATCGATGCCACGATTGAGCAGGAAGATCTCGACCTCCTTGGCGCTGTCGGCAAAAAGCAGGATGTCGATGTGCGAATGCTCGCCGGCCGTCCCTTCGAGCACCGAGCCGGTCAGGTAGGGCTGGAAATCGGCCAGCAGGTCGAGCAATTCGAGCGCCGTATGACGCAGGGCGGCGATCAGCGCCTCATGCTCCTCGCCCTGGTAGAGGGTGCGATAGGCGCGCAACTCGGCCTCGACTTCGGCGTTGTCGGGAAAGGCGGCGTGCTCCGGCAGGCCGAGCTGGCGGGCGGCCTTTTTCTTGGCGCGGTGGTAGTCGGTGATGCCGTCCTCGGCCATCAGGCGGGCGGCGGCGCTGGCGATGCTGGCCCGGGAACCAGTTCCCGGGCGTTGCCTTTCGTGACGGGTCATGGGGACGCGATCAAGGTAGAATCGCCCCCATTCTAACGGGTCTCTGTGACATGCACATTCATATTCTCGGCATCTGCGGCACCTTCATGGGCGGCGTCGCCCAGCTGGCGGTCGATTGCGGCCACAAGGTGACGGGTTGCGACGCCAACGTCTATCCGCCGATGAGCGACCAGCTGCGCGAGGCCGGCATCGAGCTGATCGAGGGTTTCGACGCCGGCCAACTGGCGCTGAAGCCCGACGTCTTCGTGATCGGCAATGCTGTTTCGCGGGGCAACCCGCTGCTCGAAGCCATCCTCGACCAGGGCCTGCCCTACGTTTCGGGCCCGCAGTGGCTGGCCGAAAACGTGTTGCAGGGGCGCTGGGTGCTCGGCGTCGCCGGCACCCACGGCAAGACGACGACGGCCTCGATGCTGGCCTGGATCCTCGAGGACGCCGGCATGGCGCCGGGCTTCCTGATCGGCGGCGTGCCGCTCAATTTCGGCGTCTCGGCCCGCCTGGGCGACACGCCCTTCTTCGTCATCGAGGCCGACGAGTACGACACGGCCTTCTGCGACAAGCGGTCGAAGTTCGTCCATTACCGACCGCGAACCGCCGTGCTGAACAACCTGGAATTTGATCACGCAGACATTTTCAGCGATTTGGCAGCGATCGAGACGCAATTCCATCATCTGGTACGCACCCTGCCGCAGTCCGGGCTGATCGTCGCCAATGCCGCCGAGGCCAGCCTGGAGCGCGTGCTGGCCCGCGGCTGCTGGACGCCGGTTGAGCGTTTCAACGATCCGGCCGGCTACCGGGTGAGCGGCGACGACGCCCGCGGCGAGCTGGTGCTGCACGGCCCGGAGGGCGTCATCGGCCGCAGCCGCTGGAATCTTTCGGGCGAGCACAACCGGGCCAACGCCTGCGCCGCGCTGCTCGCCGCCCGCCACGTCGGCGTCTCACTGGCCCACGGACTCGACGCCCTGTCGCGCTTCGTCAATGTCAAGCGGCGCATGGAGGTGCGCGGCGAGGTGCGCGGCGTCACCGTCTACGACGACTTCGCCCATCATCCGACGGCGATCGCCACCACCGTCGCCGGACTGCGCCGCAAGGTCGGCCACGGCCGCATCCTGGCCGTGCTCGAACCGCGCTCCAACACCATGAAGCTGGGCACGATGAAGGCCCAATTGCCGGACAGCCTGCGCGAAGTCGACCTGGCTTTCTGCTACGCCGGCAACCTTGGCTGGGATGCCCGCGAGGCGCTGGCGCCGATGGGCGGCCGGGCTGTCGTCGAGGAGGATCTGGCGCGGCTGGTCGACGACATCGTCATCGCCGCCCAGCCCGGCGACCACATCCTGGTCATGAGCAACGGCGGCTTCGGCGGCATCCACGGCAAGATACTGGCCGGACTTGCCGATTAAGGCCCGGGCGGCGACTGCCGCGGTCGACGGCAAAAATCGGCCATGACCGGTCCTGAAATAGGTTGACACCTATTTTGACGGATTGACCAGTTCAATTGCTGGCCGACAAAGACACCCGATGAACCTCATCGGGCGTTTTCAATTGTAGCGACAGATGCGGTCGCTCCGTG
>SSXW01000059.1 GCA_009469585.1 Dechloromonas sp. Dech2017 | reverse complement strand
CCCAGTGTTGAGTCGATAACGGGTGAAAGCATGGAGTCAAATTTCTCCATGATTTGACAGTATCGGCGAATCGGTACCACTGTAGCGCATGAATCGGTACCATCATAGCACTGCATTCGGTACCATCGTATCACTTGAATCGGTACCATCATAGCGCACCAATCGGTACCAAAAAGATGTAAAGTTCTGCTCATGTAAAATGATAACCGCCTATCTTTGCAGAAGAATTTTAAAATCTGTATAGATATGGCACAAAGTAATGTAAACATGAGCAAATTAAAACGTTCATTTCAAATGCTAGCGGCAAAAATACCGCAACGCACCATTTGCGAGCAACTACACATGGGACGTGGCGTACTGAACCGTTACAAGACCTTGGCGGATTCCCAAGGTTTGTCCTATGGCGTGATAGGCCGCATGAGTGACGGGGAAATAGAATCTTTCCTCCAGTTGTCCAAACCCACAGCAGCCCCATCCTCCCAACGTCAGGTGCTGGACGGGCTGTTGCCTGAATATGTGTCAGACTTGTCGCATAACCGCTACCTCACCATTCAAGCCCTGCACGAGTCATACAAGAAGGAGCATCCCGACGGATATGGATACACCCAGTTCAAGAAGTCAATCCGTGAGTATCAGTACTCACACAACCTCAGCTTCCATAACACCTATATTCCTGGGGAAGAGATGCAGATTGACTTCGCCGGTGATGCCCTGTGGCTTACCGACCCGAAGACAGGTGAGCTAACCAAGGTTGTCGTCCTGGTCTGTATCCTGCCATACAGCGGCTTGGGATTTGCCAAGGCTATGTACAACGCTTCCATGGAGAACTTCTTCGGCGGTATATCCGATGCCTTCTCTTACTTCGGCGGAACAACTCGCATAGCCAAGAGTGACAACATGAAGCAGTGGGTGAAGAAATACGACCGCTACGAGCCAGCATTCAATGATGCAGCCGTGGAATGGGCCGCCTACTACGATACAACCCTCCAAACCTGCAGGGTTCGCACTCCCAGGGACAAAGGTCCAGTCGAGGGACTCGTCCAAAAGACATACAATGCCGTCTACGCTCTGCTACATGACGAGGTGTTTTACAATCTATTGAGTATGAATGCCCGTATCTATGAGTTGATGGACGGCTTCAATGAAAAGCCGTCCAGAACGACAGGGAGAAGCAGACGTGACATCTTCGAGGCGGAAGAGCAACCTACGTTGGGCAAACTGCCCATGACTCCATACCGCTTCAGATATCGCAAGGAGGTGAAACTGTCCGGTACCTATCACGTCATGGTTGACAAGCACAACTATAGCGTACCATACCAGTATGTCGGGCAAAAGGTGAGCGTACTGTGGGACTTGGATACCGTGGAGGTTTACTCCGGGAGTTCTCGCATAGCCATCCATCAGCGTCGCCAAGGATCTGGATACAGCACGCTTGACGAGCATATGCCAGACAAACATCTTGCCTACAAGCACGGACAGGGATATAATGCCGCCTATTTCCTGGAGGAGGCGGCATTGGTCGGCAGCAACACCACTGCCGCAGTCCAATCCATCCTCAATCGCACGAAGCATGTCGAGCAGTCGTACAAGTCCTGCCAAGGAGTCCTGTCTCTCAAGCGCAAGTATGGCAAGGAGCGCCTGGAGAAGGCCTGCAAGCGTCTGGCAGGTTGTTCATCCATCACCTACACGACCATCCGCAATGTGTTGGAGAAGAACCTTGACCAAGTTGACGGGGAAGAAACAGTCTCAAATGTGCCACAGAACGACTATGTGAGAGGCGCGGAGGCATTTATGAACATTTAAACATATATATAGTAACATGAACTTACAAGAAACCATCATACAACTCAACGAGTTGAAGCTCAGAGGTATGTCATCCTCCTTCGAGGCCATGACCAGCCTTCCTGTACAGAACCGCCCATCCCTGGAAGTCGCCATCTCCAAGATGGTGGATGCAGAGGTGCAGGACAGACGAGATCGAAAGACCGCCATGTATCTAAAAATCAGCAAGCTTAGATATACGGCACTCTTAGAGGATGTCATCTGTGGAACAGACCGCAACTTCACCAAGGATGACCTTGCCGCCATTGCCGACTGTGCCTTTATACGCAGGCATGAGAACTTGCTCATACAAGGAAAGTGCGGCTGCGGAAAATCCTTCCTTGCCTGTGCCCTTGGAAGACAGGCTTGCATGCTAGGCTACAGAACTCTCTATCTCAATATGAACAGCTTTGTGGAGAAAGTTGCACTCAGCAAGCTGGATGGGTCGTACCTGAAGATGATAACCAATCTGGAAAAGTATGACTTGCTCATATGGGATGACTTCGGGTTGCAGCCAATGGATGACAAGACCAGACTCGCAATGCTCCAAATCCTAGAAGAGAGATACGAAAGAAAGTCCGTCATTATCGCCTCACAGCTTCCCATTGCCAAATGGTATGATTACATAGGTGATCCTACCTTGGCAGATGCCATTATGGACCGTTTGGTGGCAAATGCAAGTAAAATAGAGTTAAAAGGCGATTCTATGCGCCAGAAATTGAAAAAATAAATTACCTTTGCAAATTGAAAAGCAGAACTGAAATCTTGGTACCGCTTGCAGCGATACAAGCGGTACCGATTGCAGTGATAGCATGGTACCGATTACACCGCTACGCTTGGTACCGATACAGCGCTATCGTCAGTTCTTCTTTCCTTTCGAAAAAGACCCTAAAGGCTAAAATACAAGACCTTTTTTGTTC
>SSXW01000058.1 GCA_009469585.1 Dechloromonas sp. Dech2017 | reverse complement strand
GGGAATCTTGTTCTTGAAATGGCTGTTGGTAGCCTTGATATAGTTGTTCTCGTGGTTCTTGATGACCTTTGCCTGTTTGCGGAATGAGGCGAAGACGTTGGTGCCCGTACCGAAAACTCCCTTGCTGATACACTCCTCGACACAGACCTCTTGGCTGCTACCTTTCTTGCTTAGGTGCTCCATGCCGACATTCATCACCATATCGATACCGACAAACTTGGCGAAGGTTGCCCATGAGCCAATCCCTCCCATGGCCACGACATCGGCACCCGCTCCGGCTGCCCATCCCGCTGCCTTCTCTGTTCGAGAGGGCTTATAGGCTGCCTCTCCTTTGGCTTCTATCTCTGCGGCAAGGGGTGACTTGTTCAGTTCGTAGGGCAGACCGAACAGACTGCTTTGTGCCGCCTTGCGGATGATATAGTCGGCAGAAGATGTTGGCATACGGTCTTTCACCATTTTTTCTATCATCAGCTGCTCCATGCGGTGATCGATATAGGCGTATGCCAAATCACAACCGAGTTGTTTAGAGAGTGCATCGTACCGCTCTCGTCCTATCTCCGTCACCACCGCCTTGCGCCATTCCTCAGCCATCACGGCAAGGTCACGCTGCATATCCTTGTTGCCGACAATAGCCTCCTTGCACATCGCCAGATAGTCTTCGGTGGTCTTGCTGTTCCACTTGCCTGTAATCTTCAGCGTGGCGTATGGGTCATCACCAGGCATATTGGCAGTGGCCAATGAGCGTAGGATGCCAGCCGTACTGTTGGAGTAGGCTCGCATCTCGTCTGCCTGTCTGTTGGACAAGTCCCGTTGCACCCTGCCCATCACGGGGGCAAGGTGACACCCGAAGTAGTCGCCCATCAGACGCTCTATCTCTGCGAATCGCTGACTGTTCTTAACTGCCATATACCTTGTTTATATATTATACTGCTGTAATATCTGTTCCTTTGTCTGCTCGATGGCATTGTGATATATCTCCATCTGCTTAGGATAGTGTTCCTCCAACCATGCGTCCTTGTCCACTTGGCAGTGGATGAACTGCACGGCCATACGTTCCTCAATCTCCACGGAGGGTTCCCCCTCTTCCTTACCATTGAACCATGCCTTTGTCCACCATCTCACGCCAGCCCGGTCGGGATAGACGCTCACTATCCTCGGAATGTCGAAGCTCTGGATATCCACGTCCAAGTCGGCAAGAGGGTCGATGATGCCGTCATGCGTCAGGGCTTGCTCTTGGAGTTTTTTTTTAACACCTCGTCCATCGTGGAGAGATATACCTGATGTCGCATGGCAAGATAGTTGAGAAAGTCGGCAATGAGCAGGTTCTGCACCTTAGTCGCCAAAGGCATACAGCGGTTGCCGATGCCCAAGGGATTAGCCATGCTCGGCATGGTCTCGTAGAAATAATGCTTGCTCGCTCCCAACGAGAAGATGTTTCTCAACGACTGCTCCGTATGTTCGGGCAGAGAGTATGCTCCTTGTTGAAGGTCCTCGAAGTAGGAGGGAAGGAAGCGGAGCATCAATGCCTCTATCTCCTGACGGTCGGTGTCGTAGGGTGAAGGGATGTTCATGTCCAGTTCATTGATGCCCATTTGGGAATTGTGCTCCAATGCCTTGATATTGCCGTAGAGCATGGTGAGGAACTCCAACGGATTGATTTCCTCTCCGTCAAACCTCACCTCCATGTGCAGCAGGTCGCCACTGATGGCGATGGTCTGACCGGCCTTGACGCTTTGGGAGAAGTTGGCGAAGACATTGGAGAGATGCCTGTAAGTCACTTCGTATTTGCCGTAGCGGATGGTCTGGTAGATGCCATGCTCCGCGTCCGACCCAATGGCAGAGACGGTTCCCGTTGCCACCGCCGACAGCAGGTAATGGTTCACTGAGAAGTCTATGCCGTGATGGAAGAATGTTTCTCCCGTCACGGGATTTTTCTGCTCTCCGTAACCCAAGGACATCTGCACGTCCTGCTTTATAGGCTCCTCAAACGGCATACAGTAGCCGCTCGATGAGCGCAGTATCATTTCTTCTGTATATCTCATATCACTGTATATTGGTTATCGTTTCATCCCTCTGCTTTGGGTCTCTGCTTCTTTCATGTTCTGCCCATGTGAAGACGTACCGCCTCTGTTAGGCAGAGTTTGCGCCACCTTAGAATTGTTCCCGATGATCATCGCTCCAAGCAGGGCACCCGCAATCTTGCTCATCCAACCAAAGCGTCCGAATACCATGAAGGCGGCAGCCACCAGTCCGACGATGCTCATACCCGACACGTTGCCCTTGCCGATATTGCCAAAGAGATTGCCTATCATGTCGCATCCTACGCCTCCGAACATATTCCTAAAGAAATCACTGATGCCGCTGAACTGGGTGTCCATCTTTCCGGCTACAGTGTTCACCGCATCAACGGCTTCACCAGCCTTGCCCGTCAGACGTTGCACATCGTTGGCGGTTTGTGCCACCGCTTCCGTGGCATTCTCGCCGATGACAGCATCACCTACGATGCGTGCCACGCTCTTGTCTGTGGTCAGCTTCTCCCATGTCACATAGCCTGCGGCACTACCCACTGCGGCCGTCTGCATAGCCTTGCCGGCTCCCATAAGGGTGCGTTGCGGGTGGAGTGCCGCACTGCCTAAGGTCTTTCCAGTTACTCCGATGACATGGCCAGTACCTCGTGCCGCCTTGCCACCATATTTCAATAATGAACTCCAAAATCCCATATCTTATCGTTTTTTAATCACGGTTTGACTTCGTCTTCTTCTGTCACGACTCGGCATAGCTCGAACAAGT
>SSXW01000057.1 GCA_009469585.1 Dechloromonas sp. Dech2017 | reverse complement strand
CCATTATTTTTCTGAGCCTCTCCAGCTTATCGCTACTGCATGTGTCCTTGATATCCATATATATGTTATATGTATAATCCATGTCCATCTTGTGATGCAGCAATTGGTAGTACATGCGAAAGTAGAAATCATTAAACGTATAGTCTTCTCGTTTCTCGTCAATCTGACTCTTGTCAACAACCACAGCCCTAAATTCCATGTCATTCATAAAGAACCAGTCTATAAGCTCTGCATAGACTTTATACGTGGCCTCGTGGACATTTGTCCATTTCAGCTCATCACTATAGCCGTGCTTCTTCTTAATATCTTTTATGGCATCTTTTGCCATGCGGATTTGTGTGTATGCTATACTTGTACATCCCAAAAGCATGTAGGGATGACCGTCATGCACCATGTGGGTGCTTTCATCACAGTAGATGTTGAATGTCTTATTCATTGTATCTGTTTTTTGTTTATTCTTTATTCCTTTTCTTCAGCGGTCCACTATGAGGTCCACGGTTCAGCGTCACACCATGCTTGTTGAGTATGCGGAACACGGAACTTCGGCTTGTGAAGCCGCTGATGGCAAAGATGTCATCTATGCTGTGCCCCTCGTTGTACATGTTCACGATATTCTTCTCACGCTCCAGTTTCGACAGTGCCCTTTCCGACTTCTTGGGCGGCCGGATATTCTGTTGCAGATGGATGATGTGTGCCGATGCCTTGCGCAGCACGGCACACTCCTCAGAGAGTGACCCGAACATACGGATGACCTGTGAGGGCTTGGTGTCGGGGAAAAGTTCGTCAAACGTATCGATGCGGTCTTGGATGGAGATGATGCGAACCACCTTCACACGGCAGTATTCTATGAATGTAGCCAGTTCACGGGTGCCACGCAGTGCGTTACTGAACCTCGACACCACCAGCTCGTCGCCGCGCTCCAGACTCGATATGAGCTGCTTCCACATCGGGCGCAGCCTCTCGTGTTCGGACAGTTCCTCTATCACCTGAACACAGCCGTATTGCTGCATCCAAGCCTTGTCTTCTGCATACTCTTCGCCATTGGTGGCGATAAAGATGTAACCTACTTTTGCCATACTGTTGTACGCTATTAAATGAAATCAAGTGCAAAGGTACACTATTTTTCCGAGAAACAATCATACTTGAACGAAAAATCATACTTAAACACGATAATTTGCCATTTTCTTTTCACTTGATTTCATTGAAAATCATACTCGCAAGTATGATACACAAATAAGATTAAACTTACTGTCATTCTTGCAAATATATCGCTGAAACGCATTAACTTTGCACCGTCAATTTCAAAATCAGACTCAAAATAATGACAACAATGAAATATGAAACCCAACTTTTCGGAGGACAAACCAACCTCCATTGCATGAAGCAAATATTGCATAATGCAAAATCAAACTCGCATGGCTGTATCAGACTTGCCATTTGTATTGCCACTGCGTTTGCCGTAGTCATGCTGACAGCATGTTCAGACGGAAACGGCACGAAGTCGTTCCATTCGAGCGATGAAGCCATCAGAGAGTATCATGGCTTTCTGACCACTCTTCGACAGAACGGCAAGGTCTCAATTCAGACATTAGTTAAGATTGTCAACGAATGGCGCGTGTTGGACGATTCCGTGACATCGTGCATCTCACGTGACACTGTCAGGAAAGCCCACTCATACCCGTTCACGGTATATCATGAGTTGAACGACTCCATCCACATCGAGCTGTGCCGTATGGCGATGTCTAAGCAACGCACCTTTCACGACCTGCTCTATCTCAGAGAACAGACCTCTTCCCATGTTGGTGATGAGGAACTACAGCAAGCCGTGAAGGAAGCACAGCCATTCTTCGCTTCCTTGGATAGCCTGCCTATATATAATAAAGGTGGTAAACAGGCGGTACTGAAGCGTTACCTGCTGTTCCTGCAAAAATCCGCCAAGCAAGGCATTCACGGCAAGGAAGACCTGCTCGCTTTCATCAAGGAAGAGCATTTGTATTTCAAATCCTTCCTGCAATACCTGCCGGATTTTGCTGACGATGACATCGGTGACATCAGACGAAACACCGAACACTGCTGTCGGGAGATACTCCGTGCCGCCGACCGCAAGGATTTGTCCCACAAGGATGCAATGATATACCTCTCCATGCGCACCAACCACCGTCTGCTGCGCAACGCACAAGCGGCTATCGAGGATCTGAATAGTGGCAGGGTAAAGGACGAGCACACCATGCACGCCTACCTCCTGATGATGATGCAGCCGTTCATGACGATGGATGACCTTTCCGTGAGCGTGCTCTCCGACAAGGACAAGGCAGACCTCTACAAAATAGCCGATGCGCTCCCCAAGGAGATGGACGGTCTGGCCAAGAAACTGCACCTCGACAAGCAACGCCTGTCGGATATGCCCATGCTCATGATGAAGATTTATGTCACAAGATTATAAACACCCCAAACAGAGAATACGATTATGTTAGAACAGTTTTGCGATGATTTCCTTGCCGTCGTGCCTTTGCAGTTGCCAGAACTGCTGGACAAGCGCAAGATGGAGAAGCCTGTCAAGTATGACGATTACGTGCTTCTTACTTTCCAGTTGAACACCCCTTTCACGATAGAGGAGGTGATGGATATGCTCGAAGACGAGATGGAAATGATAATCCTCTATCACCACATTCCAAGCCGTCATACGGAGTTCGGACACAGCTGCTGTGCCTATTCCAACCCTTCTTTCGGACGGATGTTCAAGGTCAACGGCTCCACAGATGAGCGTGGCATGGTCAGCCAGATAAAAGTGACCATCTATGACTCGCTGGAGCACATGTCGGCAGATGTATGCCTCGACCTCAGTCTGCATTGCAAGAACGGGTTCTTCAAATACATGAAGCCCAAGGAGGAAGTCCTGCTCGACTTCATTTGAAAGTTACATTTGCCAGATGACAGTCCTG
>SSXW01000056.1 GCA_009469585.1 Dechloromonas sp. Dech2017 | reverse complement strand
GCGTTTGCTTAATCTTTACATAAAAGTGATTCTTTTCTGCATTTAATGGTATTCCTTGTCTTTTCGCTAAAATAGGCGAAAGTAGCCTCAAAATACCGGTTAATTGTTTATGAGTGTTAAATAATAGGGTAAAAACGAACTTTTTTCTCGAAATATTTGGTGGAATGGAAAATTGTTTGTACTTTTGCACTCGCTTTTGAGAAATACAACTTCTCTTAGCAATAAAGAAAGTTAGTGCAAGTCGAATACAATGAAATTTATTTCAATTGTTGAGCGCAGCCTAACTTGCGAAGAAAGAGTTCTTTGAAAGATTTTACATAAACAGACAAGTAGTACAAGAAGCGGTTTTGGATTACACCTTATTATATATAGGGAGTATGAAGAGACTGGGTAAAAGAAACGAACCGTCAAGCAATTGACAAGTCAGGTTTACTAAGCTTCAATAAACGAAAAGGATATTCGTCCTAAGTACAGACAACAAACACCGATTGCTTCAGCAATGAGGCAAGAAGTAAAAATGATATTTTACAATGGAGAGTTTGATCCTGGCTCAGGATGAACGCTAGCTACAGGCTTAACACATGCAAGTCGAGGGGAAACGACATCGAAAGCTTGCTTTTGATGGGCGTCGACCGGCGCACGGGTGAGTAACGCGTATCCAACCTGCCCACCACTTGGGGATAACCTTGCGAAAGTAAGACTAATACCCAATGATATCTCTAGAAGACATCTGAAAGGGATTAAAGATTTATCGGTGATGGATGGGGATGCGTCTGATTAGCTTGTTGGCGGGGTAACGGCCCACCAAGGCGACGATCAGTAGGGGTTCTGAGAGGAAGGTCCCCCACATTGGAACTGAGACACGGTCCAAACTCCTACGGGAGGCAGCAGTGAGGAATATTGGTCAATGGGCGAGAGCCTGAACCAGCCAAGTAGCGTGCAGGATGACGGCCCTATGGGTTGTAAACTGCTTTTATACGGGGATAAAGTGGGTCACGTGTGACTTATTGCAGGTACCGTATGAATAAGGACCGGCTAATTCCGTGCCAGCAGCCGCGGTAATACGGAAGGTCCGGGCGTTATCCGGATTTATTGGGTTTAAAGGGAGCGTAGGCCGTCTGTTAAGCGTGTTGTGAAATGTAGACGCTCAACGTCTGCACTGCAGCGCGAACTGGTTTCCTTGAGTACGCACAAAGTGGGCGGAATTCGTGGTGTAGCGGTGAAATGCTTAGATATCACGAAGAACTCCGATTGCGAAGGCAGCTCACTGGAGCGCAACTGACGCTGAAGCTCGAAAGTGCGGGTATCGAACAGGATTAGATACCCTGGTAGTCCGCACGGTAAACGATGGATGCCCGCTGTTGGTCTGAACAGGTCAGCGGCCAAGCGAAAGCGTTAAGCATCCCACCTGGGGAGTACGCCGGCAACGGTGAAACTCAAAGGAATTGACGGGGGCCCGCACAAGCGGAGGAACATGTGGTTTAATTCGATGATACGCGAGGAACCTTACCCGGGCTTGAATTGCAGAGGAAGGATTTAGAGACAATGACGCCCTTCGGGGCCTCTGTGAAGGTGCTGCATGGTTGTCGTCAGCTCGTGCCGTGAGGTGTCGGCTTAAGTGCCATAACGAGCGCAACCCCTCTCCTCAGTTGCCATCAGGTGAAGCTGGGCACTCTGGGGACACTGCCACCGTAAGGTGTGAGGAAGGTGGGGATGACGTCAAATCAGCACGGCCCTTACGTCCGGGGCTACACACGTGTTACAATGGCAGGTACAGAGAGACGGTCGTTCGCAAGTACGATCAAATCCTTAAAGCCTGTCTCAGTTCGGACTGGGGTCTGCAACCCGACCCCACGAAGCTGGATTCGCTAGTAATCGCGCATCAGCCATGGCGCGGTGAATACGTTCCCGGGCCTTGTACACACCGCCCGTCAAGCCATGAAAGCCGGGGGCGCCTGAAGTCCGTGACCGCAAGGAGCGGCCTAGGGCGAAACTGGTAATTGGGGCTAAGTCGTAACAAGGTAGCCGTACCGGAAGGTGCGGCTGGAACACCTCCTTTCTGGAGAGACGAATTTCCTATGAAGATTTAGGAACAGGACTTAAAAGTTCGCTTCTCTTCTTGTACGCACCATCTGTTTAATTAAATACAGGAGACTGGGATTCCTTATACATTATATAATATGTAGGGATGGCTCAAGCAAAATGGTTCAACTCCACAATCTCCACTCTGTCATTAGTTGAGTTGCTTTAAACTGTCAACTTTCAACTATAAACTGACAAGAAGATCTTTGACATATTGACACAAGCAAAACTGTAAGTAATGAACTTTAGTTCAGACTAAAGTAAATCAAATCGCAAGATGAGATTTCACTTTGTTAGAATACAGCTGAAAGTATGAGCTACTTATTCGTTATTCGGAAACGAGTAACAAGAATACAGTCTTAAAGAAAGTAAGAAAGGGCGTATGGCGGATGCCTAGGCTCACGGAGGCGATGAAGGACGTGATAAGCTGCGATAAGCTTCGGGTAGGTGCAAATAACCCCTGATCCGGAGATTTCCGAATGGGACAACCTAGCCGTCTGAAGGACGGTTACTCTTACCAAGTAAGAGAGCTAACGCAGGGAACTGAAACATCTTAGTACCTGCAGGAAGAGAAAATAAATGAATGATTCCCCCAGTAGTGGCGAGCGAACGGGGAACAGCCCAAACCAGTGGCGTCGCAAGGCGTGGCTGGGGTTGTAGGACCGCGGCATTGTACTGAAATGGTGAGTGGAAGTATCTGGAAAGTTACATCACAGAAGGTGATAATCCTGTACACGAAGCCAAATCAGGCATAGCGGTATCCTGAGTAACGCGGGACACGAGGAATCCTGCGCGAATCTGCCGGGACCATCCGGTAAGGCTAAATACTCCCGTGAGACCGATAGCGAACGAGTACTGTGAAGGA
>SSXW01000055.1 GCA_009469585.1 Dechloromonas sp. Dech2017 | reverse complement strand
AGAGCATGGCTCCGTAGAAATGAACTGTCAAATAACGGGTTAGCCACTTCGCCCACGCTCCTTCCCACTTGGGCAGCAACGAAAATGCCCATTGTATTGGACCGAATATAGTGAGCATTCCGAGCAATATCTGCTGACAGTATATCGTCGCCCACCAACCGATGCGGAACACGATCAGGGCTATCAGCATCACTATCTTGTCGATGCCCACCACGGCCCCTGCCGTCAGTGAGGTGAACCACAGTTTGCTGGCATCCTTCTCCATGTTGGTCACTTCGTCCACGCCCGTCTGCTCCATCGTCGCCTCTATCAGGTTGGGGTCTGATGTGCCCTTATGCGCCACGTCTGCCTGTGCCTGGAGGTCAGTGTACATCGAGTCCCTGACATATACCAACTGCTGCACCTCCTCAAACTTGTCGGAAATTTGGGTCGCCTCTGCCTCATAGAGGTCGTGGGTGTAACTGCCGATGCAATTGGGAATATAGGATAGAAAATCCAATACGCACCAGCTGCTGCCGCTGTTGGTCATGCCTGTGTCAGCAGGTGGGTACCACCAACAGAGGATGATGCTCACCACCAAGGGCTTGAACAGTTTCATCACGTCCAACGGTTCGTTCTTCACCATCATCTTGTAGGCCATGCTTGCCGCCACGATGATAGAGAACAGTGCCGCCAATGCCATACACATTTGGAGGATCCACCAGAACGGCCCTTGTGAGCCTGTGAAGGTGGCATCGGTCAGGAACTCGTTGGTCTGGAATATCACATCGTCAATCTCCTCTTCGAGGATGTTGATGCCGAAATCGCTGAGTATGTTGTCTGCCATCAGTGCCTGGTTCTATTGTTGATAATCTCTTTGATAAACTCTATGCCTTTCGGTGTCCATGACAGATAGAAGTGGTAGAAGCAGCGCATCCTGCCTGTGACATATACCGCAATGCCCTTGTCCTGAAGGTCTTCACGCAGTTTCCACATTCCATATTCCTTGGTGATGATGCCTTCCTCTTTGAGGGTCTTCACAATCTTGCCGTAGTAACTTCCGACATATTTGTGAAGCTTTGACATTGAAACTACCTCTAAATCAGATGGCATATAATGCTCATCAACGATGGGTGTCCTGCCGATAACGCTGATTCGCTTCGGCATCCTTGACATCTCCAACTGCCACTTGCCGTTTTTCCTCTTGGCGGCATAGAGACGTAACTGTATTTTTGATATTGATTCCATAGCTATTTCTTTATTTTATGTTCTTTCGATAACAGGAATGACTCCCACGCTCTTCAGTTTCTCATAGAGGAAGCGGCGACCTTTCTGTGTCCATTTGGTGTTCATGCGCACATCCTCCGTACCGTCCTTGTGTTTAATGAGGTAGGTCTCGCTGGTCACATAACCGCAGTCCTTGTAGTCGGCATACAGAATCCACTGCTTGCCACGCTGATACTGGATGTTCATCTCCTTCAGACGTCGGTTGAAGCGGATGGACGACTCGCCATAGTCCTGTGCTATCTGTGTGACCAGGACACTGCTCTTCGTGGCAAGGATGATGTCAAGGTAACTCACCTTGTCCTTCATCTCCGTCACCTCCTGTTGCAGGTCATCCACCTTGGATCCCAACTCAACGATGCGTGTCCTTTGGTGTTCACACTCCTGTTCGACAAGCAGACGCTTTTGTCGTTCTTCCTTCAGATTGACTGCTAACCGTATCAGGAAGTCTGGCTCTGCCAATGCCTTCTCGATGGTCTGCTGTGTCATATAGGCACCATGCTTGCGGATAGAGGGGAGCACCTCCGATGTCACCCACTTGCGGAAACGTTTGGCTTCGGGTTTGCGACTGTCAAGGATGACATCATACAGTCCGTCTTCATTGATAAAGTTTGTAACCTGTTCTCTTCCAAGACTATCCGAGATGGGGTACTTTGAAAGTACATCATCCGAAAGTCGTTGTACCAACTTGCTGGTTTTTAGTCCAAGAACTCTTGCCACATCAGCCAAACAGAACAAGGGTTGCTCTGGTGTTCCTGTGGTTCGGACTGCTCCAAATTCCTCGTTGTTGAAAATCTGAATATCGTTCATATCTCTATGCTGTTTTGTGATTATTTCTTCTCTTCCCTTATTTCTATCTGTTCACACTTTCTTCACCCTCACCGCTGTTGGCATCATCGCCGTCAGTGCCTGTCGAGCTCCTCACGCCCTTCATGTTTTCCTGCCAACGGCTCTTGGCATCGCTGATGATGCTGCCTTTATGTACTACACGGTCGTTGGTGGCTGCCAAGAGGGCGGTAGTCTGGCTTTGGGTGTTGAGCTGCACAAGGTATTTCAGTAGTGTCTCGTTCTGTGTCGTCAGGTCGGCATAGATGCTAAGATACTGCCGCTTTCTCTGTGCATTGGGCATATAGGCATCCTTGGTGGCTTTCACGGCACACTGGTACATATTGTACAGTTCCTCCCACCGACGCTTGTCGTTGATGGTGCCTCCTGTAGGGATGATATGGTCTATGTTCGCCTTCATCTTGTCCAACTGACCGTTGATCTTGCTGCTTTCGGCAAGCCAGGCGAGGTCTATCTGTCGGTCGGCTACGTTCAAGGCTTCCACCTCAGCACGCTTGGTGAGGGCAGAGTCTATCTTCTCCGCATCATCTACTTGGTTGTAGAGGTTGATGCCGGCAAGAGTGCGGAAACCTAACTTGTTCTTCTCTGCCGCTGTCTTCTTATAGTTGTTATGTAACAGCCAATAATAGAACTCAGGGGTGAGAGAACCGCCACCTGTCTCCATCACCGTTATCTGGTTCTGCTTGGAGGAGTCGTGGTTGTAGGTCACGCTCTGGGCTGTGGCTTTGATGGTGGTTGCTACCGCCATGATGAGTATCATTGTCTTCTTCATGTCCGTTCTTCTTTTGTTTACAATCCGTCAATAGTCAAGTTTTCCTGCCACTTTCCATCGGCTGAAGGCATCTTCCAGTATCTCTTCCTTCGTCCTCGTCCGATACACCTTCTCCTTCCAATAGCCCATGCGCAGCTGCACATACCGCCATGTCTGGAAGTAGGCTTGGTTCAGATGTTTTTCTATCAGGTCCAACGAATTGTTGATATTGTCCAACACCATCAGCAGGTCGGAGGTGGAACAGGCGGCTGCTCCTGTAGCATACAACACAAGGTCGTTGACACTATGGTAGAGCTGGCTTCCCT
>SSXW01000054.1 GCA_009469585.1 Dechloromonas sp. Dech2017 | reverse complement strand
ACGACCAAATTGTGACCGAACTTTCTCCCGACCAATGGCCCTACGGGGAAGCGATGACCTATGTATTGACTCATCACAGTGAAGAAGAGGGCACAGAAAATATCCGTTTCAGGAATATGGATGTATGCCAACTGGTAGAGGAGTTGAAACAGGAATCGGGTAAAGATGTGTGGATTTGCGGAGGTGCAGAAGTGGCGCAACAACTCATCGCAAACAATCAAATAGACATTTATCATCTGGCGATTATACCGGTTCTTCTCGGTAACGGCACAAGGCTGTTTGGTGCTACCGATAAGAAAATTGACTTGGAAATGATTCGTACCAAGAAATACAACGGCATAATAGAGGTGGTATATAGTCGCAGGAAGATTTGATGTTTACTGTTTTAAAATCTTCTCCCTTTAGAATACACGATTAAAGATTACGACCATATTTCCGATTTACTGCTCGTAAATTATTGATTAATAATCAGTTGTAAATACTAACATTATAAATTAGAGACTATATAAACAAGAAAAACATTCATACACATTTTCTATTTTTGAGAAAATTCGTATCTTTGCACATAAGAGAGTTATTTGACAGCATAGCAACGCAAAACGCTGAAATTCGCACAGTTGCTAAATCGTTACCTCTATTTCTCAAATAATTCGCTAAAAGTTTATTCTTCAATCGGTTAAGTCAAACCGATAAAAATCTAAAATAAAAATTATGGTTGACCTTCATTATAGGCTACCACCACCTATCAGGAAGGTGAAAATAAGCCTAAATAATGTTTGATTTAACGTTGATTATAGCTGATGTCTGAGAAGAATCACTATATGTGGAATAAAGGTTGTAACTTTGCAAATAAAAAACACATTGTATATTGAGTATGGGCATTTTAAGCAAGTTATTTGGCAACAAGAAGAAATACGAAGCTGATGAGCAGCACAAGGAACAGGGGAAAAGAAAATCCTCTCCTGTTCTGCCCACGCTCATGCATGACGAGCCAGCTAGTCTTGCCAAATACGTGGATAAGAAGATGCCTGTGCTTGTTATCGGAGGCAAGTACCATCAGACACAAGTTGTTCTCACTTCCAATCCAAATGAGAAGAAGTTTACGGCCAGTAATGGAAAGGCATACCCTGGTGTTACCATAGGAATGGTGATGGGAACAGGAGGTGTGAAGGAACAGCAAAATCCGAAAGAGCTAAAGATTTGTCCATCCAACCCGAAAACAGCAGATTTGCCCAAAGGCGAGAAAAAGGAACAGCAAAAGAAACCTTTCGTTCTCACGTTTCCAACGAATATCAAGCACCCGACTCTCGGAGAACGCTATGATGAGTATTGTGCCAGTCTTCCTCCATTTGACTTTTATGAGGGTGATAACGAAGACAAAATCCCTGCTGATGCGGACATGGAAATCAGTGATTACCTGAACAGGCTGGCAGACACACTCGCATATTGTAGGGATGTTGAGAAGAAGCAAGGATTTGTGGTAGCGGAACAATACTATCTGTTCCTTATCGGTCATCATCCGTGGGAACCTGATGCCTACGATGACCTGTTGGAACTGTATCGCAACAATGGCAAGAACGATGCGTTTGAAGCCTTGCGCCTTTATTCCATAGACCATTTCTCTAAGAGACGTGAACGGATGGAACGGCAACTGACCGCACTTGCAGAACAGCAGGGAGTGAAAGAGATGGCAACGGAAGCTATAAGAAAAGGGGAAAAGGTCTCGTACTTCCGAGGGCTGTTTACCCTGTACGACCCTTTCCCCTGCATAGAGCATTGGAAGCGGTTGATCCCTATCTTCTCGGGCCCCGAGTAGCAGACTTGGAAGGTTTGTTCCTGCTGGCATATCTGGCGGCACGATGGGCAAACCTCCACCAGTCCTCATCTTCATCTTTCTTTGGTTTGTCATCAGACGACGAACCGCCACCACCACCTGAATACATGGGAGTGGTAGCATCACCGATGGCGGCTGCCACCATCCCTGCGGCACTGGAAATGACATCACCAAGAGAGCCGTCAAACAGGTCTTCAACGATAGTTCCCTGCACACTCTGCAAAGCATAGGCAGTTGGCTTCGGCATATTCTCCAGGAATGTTCGCAAGCCAGAAAGCAGTTCATCGAAGATTGCCCCTTTGACCATCATGACTGAATTGCCCAGTTGTGCCTCCTTCATCCTTTCCACATTATTTGCCGCTTGTCTCACCGCTACCTCAGCATTAGCCTGCCGCTGGCGAAGCGATGCAATCTGGTTCTCACATTGCATGAGTCGGCTCTTGCGGTCACGGATTTTGTCACCCAAGGCAATCTTCTGCTTCATCAGTTCTGATGTTCGTTCCTCATATTCATCCAGAGTGATTTTCTTGTTCTCCAAGTCCTGCTTCAAGGATTCAATCTGATGGCTAAGTCCATTGTATTGCAGTTCCAACTTGCTGATAAAGATTCTAAGCTCAATGGCTCGGTTTTCCAACTCCGGCAACTCCCGCTTCAACTGATAGTACATCTGCACTTTGTCTTTATGCTGTGCGCCCGAAATCTCCACAGGGTCGCCACGCATCAATCCATATTGGCTGTTCACCTGTTCGTAGAGTTCCGTGTGCAGCTGCTTCATAATCTCCTGTCCTGTTGCCTTGTCCTTGCCGAACAGCCCTTTGTATGAAACCACAGGTCGTTCCCTGCCAGTCTTCTTTTCTGTTCTCATCACAACAGGAATGATGGTCGCATGGCAATGTGCCGTAGTCTCGTCAAGATGCACATCAAATCCGATGATGTTCTCTTCACCATACTTCTTTGCCATCCAGTCATAGAGGTCGATAGCCCATTGCTCGATTTCATTCATTCGCTGGATGTGGCTGTTGTCCGCTGTTCCGTCACGCTCGAAATCGACAGCCTGATTGCCGAATGCCATCATGTTCATTACTTCGTGGTCACCGCTGAAAACGAACTCCACAATCTGGTTGGACATCTTCGCAGCTGCTGGGTTGTTCTTCTTTACCTCCGGGTTAGGCTTCACGCCCAGTTCCTCCAACCTCTCCTTGAAACGTTCCTCAACAGGTTTTGATGTTCCTATCTTTTGGATAATGCCACCCTTGGCGACCTCAAAATTGAGATGTGCACGGGTGATGTCGTACCAATGCAGCGGTTTCTTGTTCACTGTCTGATAGTGCTTCTCGTCCCACCTGCGCTGGTTCTCGGCTGCCTCCATCGCTCCGATGGACTTTCTGCCCTCAAAGTGCATCGCACCTTTTGGTTCATTCCTCATTCATA
>SSXW01000053.1 GCA_009469585.1 Dechloromonas sp. Dech2017 | reverse complement strand
GTTTTAAACACTTTATAACAAAACGTCTTGACATACATCAAGCAGGAAAAAGGTAAAAGAGTAAAAGGGTAAAAGAGTAAAAGGGTAAAAGATTAAAAGGGAAAAGGGGAAAGGGTCGAAAAGTAAAAGAGTAAAAAGGTAAAAGGAAAAAACAGCTAAAAGAATCTGCGTCATCTGCGAATTGAAAATCGGCGGCCGAAGGGAAAGCCAAATCTGCGTGAGAAAAAAACAATCAACATAAAATAGCAATCAGCGTGAGAAAACAAAATCCGCATGAAAACAAAAAAGCCCCGACTACTTTCGTAATCGAGGCTTCTGAAATTGAAAGAAGGCGGCTACCTACTCTCCCGCATTGCATTGCAGTACCATCGGCGCAAGTGAGCTTAACTTCTCTGTTCGGAATGGGAAGAGGTGGGACCTCACCGCAATAACCACCTGATAATGGGGTATGACGTATTTGCACACAAGCAAACTGTATTTGACAGTAAAGAACCACCGTCCCTCTCGATTCAATCGAGAGTCAACAGCTGAAACTATGAACTTTCTAAAGAAAGTGTTCGGGCAATTAGTAATGCTCGGCTTTGACATCGCTGTCTTTACACCTGCATCCTATCAACGTCATCGTCTCTGACGACCCTCAATGGAGTTCTCATCTTGCGGCTGGCTTCGCACTTAGATGCTTTCAGCGCTTATCCAATCCAGACTCAGATACCCAGCGGTGCGCCTGGCGGCACAACTGGTAAACCGGAGGTCTGTCCATCACGGTCCTCTCGTACTAGTGACGGCACCACGCAAAACTCCCACGCCCACGATAGATAGAGACCGAACTGTCTCACGACGTTCTGAACCCAGCTCGCGTGCCACTTTAATGGGCGAACAGCCCAACCCTTGGGACCTTCTCCAGCCCCAGGATGTGACGAGCCGACATCGAGGTGCCAAACCACCCCGTCGATATGAGCTCTTGGGGGGGATCAGCCTGTTATCCCCGGAGTACCTTTTATCCTTTGAGCGACGGAGTTTCCATACACATCCGCCGGATCACTATGCCCCAGTTTCCTGCCTGCTCGGCATGTCTGCCTCCCAGTCAAGCGCCCTTATGCCATTGCACTCTTTGAGGCCGGTTACCAATCGGCCCGAGGGCACCTTTGGAAGCCTCCGTTACGCTTTTGGAGGCGACCACCCCAGTCAAACTACCCACCAAGCAGTGTCCGCGCATCACGCGTTAGACCTCAGACAGCCAAAGGGCCGTATTTCAAGGATGGCTCCACGAAAGCTGGCGCTCCCGCTTCAAAGCCTCCGGCCTATCCTACACATCGGATGACCAAGGTCAATGCTAAGCTGTAGTAAAGGTTCACGGGGTCTTTTCGTCCCATCGCGGGTAATCGGCATCTTCACCGATACTACAATTTCACTGAGCTCATGGTTGAGACAGCGTCCGGATCATTACACCATTCGTGCAGGTCGGAACTTACCCGACAAGGAATTTCGCTACCTTAGGACCGTTATAGTTACGGCCGCCGTTTACCGGGGCTTCAATTCAATGCTTCCCATAAGTGTGACATCTCCTCTTAACCTTCCGGCACCGGGCAGGTGTCAGGCTGTATACCTCATCTTTCGAGTTTGCACAGCCCTGTGTTTTTGTTAAACAGTTGCCTGGACCTATTCTCTGCGCCTCGCTCATCACGAGGACCCTTTATCCCGAAGTTACAGGGTCAATTTGCCTAGTTCCTTAACCATGAATCTCTCAACGCCTTAGTATGTTCTACCCGACCACGTGTGTCCGTTTGCGGTACGGGTGCCGCATGGGTTAAGCTTAGCGGATTTTCTCGGGAGTATGATTACCCACACTATTGGATTCTTCCGAAGAAGAATCCATACTCTCAAGTTCAGCTCGGATGGTGGATTTGCCTGCCATCCTCGACACCTACACTCTTCAACGGGGACTTCCGTCGCCCCGCGGTGGTTTCACTGCTCCGTCTCCACGTCGCCCCATGCGGCAGTGACGGAATATTAACCGTCTCTGCCATCGCCATCGCCGTTCGGCTTAGACTTAGGACCCGACTGACCCCGGGCTGATTGGCATTGCCCGGGAAACCTTGGTCTTACAGCGGGAGGGAATCTAACCCTCCTTATCGTTACTTATTCCTACATTTGCTTTACTCACCGCTCCAGGATAACTTACGTACACCATTCGACGCTGTGAGTATGCTCCCCTACCGATACTTTCATAATTGCTATCCCGCGCCTTCGGTGTCTGCCTTATACCCGATTATTATCCATGCCCGGACCCTCGACTAGTGAGCTGTTACGCACTCTTTGAATGAATGGCTGCTTCCAAGCCAACATCCTAGCTGTCATAGGGACCAGACTTCGTTAGACTAACTCAGGCAGAACTCCGGGACCTTAGACGGCGGTCTGGATTCTTCTCCTCTCGGGGACGGACCTTAGCACCCGCCCCCTTACTGCCGGACTGCAGACCGTGAGCATTCGGAGTTCGTCAGGACTCGATAGGCGGTGAAGCCCTCTTGTCCTATCGGTCGCTCTACCTCTCACGGTGACCATCCGACGCGGCACCTAAATGCCTTTCGGGGAGTACGAGCTATCTCCAAGTTTGATTGGCCTTTCACTCCTACACTCGGCTCATCCAGAAGCTTTTCAACGCTTATTGGTGCGGACCTCCATCCCGTGTTACCGGGACTTCATCCTGGCCAAGTGTAGATCACTTGGTTTCGCGTCTACCCCCACTGACTGTGCGCCCTCTTCAGGCTCGCTTTCACTGCGGCTACGTGTCTCATGACACTCAACCTCGCCAGTGACGGTAACTCGTAGGATCATTATGCAAAAGGCACGCCGTCACATCGTAAGATGCTCCGACCGCTTGTAGGCGTATGGTTTCAGGAACTATTTCACTCCCCTGCTCGGGGTTCTTTTCACCTTTCCTTCACAGTACTCGTTCGCTATCGGTCTCACGGGAGTATTTAGCCTTACCGGATGGTCCCGGCAGATTCGCGCAGGATTCCTCGTGTCCCGCGTTACTCAGGATACCGCTATGCTGCATTTCGCTTCACATACTGGACTATCACCGTCTATGGTCACATTTTCCAAAGTGTTCTGTTCACGATTTGCATACAATGTCGCGGTCCTACAACCCCAGCCACGCCTTGCGACGCCACTGGTTTGGGCTGTTCCCCGTTCGCTCGCCACTACTGGGGGAATCATTCTTTTATTTTCTCTTCCTGCAGGTACTAAGATGTTTCAGTTCCCTGCGTTAGCTCTAACACTTAAGTGCCAGTAACCGTCCTTCAGACGGCT
>SSXW01000052.1 GCA_009469585.1 Dechloromonas sp. Dech2017 | reverse complement strand
AGTATATTGGTGTTTCTGAAAGCCTGCTATACAAACTTACAGCCGCAAAAGAAGTTCCACACTATAAGCCAAGGGGAAAAATGCTGTATTTTAATAGAGAAGAAATCGACAAGTGGCTGCTCCAAAACAAACAAGAGGTCATTGGAATGGTAACGAAAATAGAAATTGATAATCCGAAAGAATGAAAATGGAAGAAAATAACAAACATGTACAGCCTAACTCAAAAGAGGAAGGAGTACAGCGTCTCAATCGCATATTGAGCGAATCGTTGATAAAGGCAACAGATACTTATAAAACACCTCCTCAGATTATATGGGTTGATAATTCCAGCATAGCCACATTGGGCAACTTCAGTGCTTCTACTGGTAAGGCAAAGGCGAAAAAGACCTTCAACGTGTCTGCCTTGGTAGCCGCTTCCCTCGCCAACGGCAAGGTACTGAACTATCGCGCCAGTCTGCCAGAGGGGAAACGCAAGATACTGTATGTAGATACGGAGCAGAGCCGCTATCACTGCCATAATGTGCTGGAGCGCATCCTGAAGCTCGCTGGTCTACCTACAAGCATCGACAACGAGAACCTTGACTTTATCTGTCTGAGAGAGTACACGCCCTCCGTCAGGATAGAGGTCATAGACTATGCGCTTGCCCAAGACCAAAGCTATGGACTGGTCATCATCGACGGAATCAGAGACCTGCTTCTCGACATCAACAATGCGGGAGAATCGGTCGAGGTCATCAACAAGATGATGGAATGGTCATCAAAGTATGACCTGCACATCCATTGCGTATTGCATCAGAACAAGGGCGACAATAACGTGCGCGGGCATATCGGTACGGAGATGAACAACAAGGCAGAGACGGTGCTTGTCATCACCAAGAGCACCACCAATCCCGACATCAGCGAGGTGAAGGCGATGCACATCCGTGAGAAGGAGTTCAAGCCGTTTGCCTTTACAGTCAATGAGGAAGGGTTGCCAGAGATTGTCGAGCACACGCCGGAGAAGGAAGAAGGTGACAAGCAACCGTCAAGGTTTACTTACCAAGACTTGACATCCGAACAGCATAACGAGGCGCTGACGGCTGCATTCAAGGAGAAACCTATCAAAGGATTCGATCGCATGGTGGAGGAATTAACGCAAGCCTATGCAGACATTGGCTTTAAGCGTGGCAGAAGCGTCATCATCAAAATGCTGAAATACCTGATTAACGAGCAAAAGCTCATAGTGAAGCGGGATAATCATTACTATTTCGGATATACACCTGCCGAGATTGACCTGTTCCATGAAGAGGAATAAAAACAGTTCAGAAACCAGTTTAGTTTACGTCCGTACCTATATATAAGAAATAAGGCCAAAGTAAACCGAAATCGGAGGCTGAATTGGGAAGCGGAAAAGTAGTTTAGCAAATGGTTTAGTTTACGGGTGTGCCTATATAGGAGAAAGGGTAAAGTAAACTGTTTCCATGGACAAAGTAAAACCGAACAAATGAAAGTACAATGAATATTGAACAATCGAAGAAACTGAGCATTATAGACTTCTTAGACAAGGAGAATGTAACGCTGAAAAAGAAGAAGGGCAATGCCTACTGGTATCTGTCACCCTTCAGGGACGAGAAGACCGCATCGTTCAAGGTCAGCAAGAAGGAGAACCTGTGGTACGACTACGCCATTAAGGAGGGCGGTGACCTTGTGGAGCTGGTAAAGCGTATGTATAACAAACAATCCGTTTCCGATGCCCTTGCCTACCTTGCGTCCAAGAGTATTGCCACTGTGGATAAGGCAATCGAGACCGCTATCGCAGCCAAGGAATACACGACAACCAAGATGAACGATGTGAAGCTGCTCCCACTGAGCAACCATTCTCTGCTGTCCTATTTCAGTAGCCGACGGATAGACATCACCATTGGCAGGATGTATTGCAGGGAGATACACTACAAGGTTGAGCAAAAACATTACTATGGCATTGCCTTTGGCAATCTGAGTGAAGGACATGAGGTGCGCAATCCCTATTTCAAGGGCTGCATCGGGCATAAGGACATCACCCTGCTTGCCCATACGTTCAACGAGTGGCAAAACGGTTGTCTGGTCTTTGAGGGCTTCATGGACTTCCTTGCTTATATGACCCTCGTTAAACAGCAAGACCGATGGTTTGTCGTTGAAAGCCCTTGCGACTATATGATACTGAACTCAGTCGCCAACCTCAAACAGGCATTGCATTACCTTGACCGTTACACCCACATCCATTGCTTCCTCGACAACGACCAGGCAGGACGCAAGACGGTTGAGAGCATCAGCAATGTATTCGAGTACAGGGTGACGGACGAGTCCTTCAGATATGCCGACTACAAGGATGTCAACGACTATCTGATGAGGAAGAAACGAACGGCATCTGAATGACATTATAAAGACGAAAACACCATCATTTGATGCAAAAATGGCTCAAATGCATTGAAATTACATATCAAATCTGCACTTTTTCGCCCAAACATGCTTGATTCTCAATTATTATCCTTATTTTTGCATCGTTTTAATACATTATTAAAATGTAGCAGAATGGAATTGAAAAAAGAAATAAGGATATTGGGCAGACGCTTTGAGGTGGAACCTCGTGCCAAGGAAAGCCTGAAAGGCATCACGGTTGGCGAGAAACTCTCATACCGTTTCTATGATGGCACATACCAAGGCACGCCCCTGCTGTTCGTTGAGCCCAAGAAGGGCAATCCCTCTCCACGGACTTGCGCCATCACGGGCAAGCGGTTGACCGAAGCCCTGGGACTGCCTGCGGTGTTTATCCTTGCGCCCGGACCCACCTACGAGCGACACAGACTGGCAGACAAAGGAGTCTTCTTTGTCATGTCCGAGGAATATGCCCATCTGCCAGGCATCATAGCATTGGAGAAGACAAGCAACAGGAAGATTGCCGAAGTATTGACCCCTGTGGCGCAATACATACTACTCTATCACCTACAGGTGGGCAGTATTGAAGGAATGTCGCCAAGGGATATTGCACCGTTGCTTCCATATTCTTACGAAAGCGTCACGTTGGGTGTCACCTGTCTTGAAGATGTAGGACTGTGTCAAAAGATTCAGAACGGACAGCGCAGCAAGGTGGTACACTTCGAGTTGAAGGGCAAGGAACTGTGGGACAAGGCTCAGAACGTCTTGCTGTCACCTGTGGAGAACCGCATCTTTTGCGATGACATACGCTTGGATGCGGAATACCCCGTATGCGGCATCAATGCCCTGGCACATTATTCCATGCTTAATCGTGACCGGGAAGAGATGATAATGATGACAAGCAAGGAATATCGTGCCGTCAAGTCGGCTGATGTCATGGAGAATCCCAACATCTATGACG
>SSXW01000051.1 GCA_009469585.1 Dechloromonas sp. Dech2017 | reverse complement strand
AGCCGGAGGGCTGGATAACAAGAAAAGGCGGTATGCGCCCCGTGGAGGGGTAGCGTACCGCCTTTTCTTGTGGGGGTTTCCAAAGGGGGCAACGCCCCCATTTGGCACACGACTTTGCGAAGCAAAGTGTAGTGTGTTATACGCTCTGTCGGCGTTGCCGTGAAAATGCCGTTGCCGCCGGGGAGGGCAAGGGCATTTGAAGCGGCAGGAAAACAGGGCTGTGCTTGCGTGGCGTGGAGCCGCAAGCGCAGGTCTGGACTCATCAGCAGACAGGGCGTATATGAAAGCCCCAGTTCCTCGTCCTACGCTCCAACTTGTGGACAAAGTGTCCCGAAGTTGTGGCCACACTCCCGGAAAAGTAGCAGGACAGCGGGCAACCGTCAAGGCTGAAATGAACGGGTTTACACCCGGCCTTGACCTCCGCCCGCCGTCCCGCTGGATGGGTGGACAAGGCGGCCAATCCCTCAAAGTGCTTGGCCGCTCTCTTTCTGATTTTGAGGTATTCAGTTTTTCAAAATTGAATAATCAAAATAAATTTTTTCGATTGAAAAAATTTTATTTGTTATCATCTTCAATGCCATATTTTTTCTTTTGCCGAATCACATAATTACTGATTTTTTCATCATATAGTGGATACTGGTAATCCAACTGGCATGCCACTTCTGACGAAACCTCCCGGAACAATGCCATACATTGTTCAAAGGATTCCCACATATGGGGATAGGAATCCATATTATAAGTGGACATAAGTCGTTCCCACAATTCCTCTGGGACATATTGCTTCATAAATTTATAGTTTTTTCCCAAACTGAAATGAAATCCCTGTTTGATACCAATCAGCCAGGAAATCATGCGAAGCAATTCTTTTCGTACTATATCATTCATATGGTCAATAGCAAAAAGAATTTCTTTGCGGCATAAGCCCTTTACTACATATGTTGTAGTATTCCAAAATTCATTACAGCAATCGTCAAACATTCTTTGAGTAGGCTTCTGCAAGTGGTAGTCTATATCCGTTGGTATTGGCGGCTTTACGATACGGTTGTCTTTATCCAACAGTAACTTTACCAGTTTATCCCATGTAAAATACTCGTCTATCAGTTCCAGCGGCAGCAAAGTTAAATCTATCTTAACATCATCAGTAAACAGCATTAAATATGAAAATCCCTTTTCTACAGCTGGAAATAATTCCATATCTTCCGGCTTTTGCAGAATCAACCTTTCACCAAATATATCTAGCCATTTATCATCACTTGTGAAGCTGTCCATATCCGTAACAAAAAAAGTAATATCAAAATCCTGAAAATCATCAGGCGGAATATTTGTATTTGTTCTAGATCCTTCCAAAGTAACCATGCGAATGCGTTTGTCTGTTTTTGCAAAATTCAAAACAATATCATAAACTTCCTTTTCTGATCTCATTTTTATCTCCTCCAATTATTGAAATAGGTGTGAAGCCATTTTAGGGCTTTCCCGCCTTGATTACCCATTAGCAAAGACGGGCGAGACTGTCAACGGCGGCGCTGAAAGCGCCGTTCATCTTGACCGTTGACTGGCTCGCCTGGCTTTGCTACTGCCCGTAAGAGATGGAAAAACAAGATGGAAAACAAGGTTAAAAATGGTTGACAAGTCTATCGGATGTGTGTTATACTGTGCGACAGTTTGAGATTGGAAGGAGGCTTACGTGTGTTAATTTGTGTACGCTAATAAGCAATAAAAAGTAGAAGTACCTTTCCACATGATGGTGGGCTTTTTTTGCGTGCGTATGCAAAGGAACACGTAGGTTTGACACGAGCAGTCTTTGAACTGTATCGTGGTGTTTTTTCGTGCTTTGTTGTTATGCAGGCGTCTGCCCTCTCTGTGGGACAACGCCTGCTTTTTATTGCAGAAACAAAGGAACAATGCAATAAAAAAGGAGGTTCGCATTATGACCCAAAACAACAATTCATGGAGAAAAACTTATTTTACACTTCTTGCCGGACAAGCAATATCCTTTATTAGCAGCGGTATTTTGCAAATGGCCATTATCTTTTATTTGGTTGCGAAAACTAATTCTGCAATCATATTGACGGCGGCAACACTGATTGGATTTTTGCCGCAAGCCTGTTTAGGCCCGTTTGCAGGTGCTTTTGTTGACCGGCACAGCCGTAAAAGCGTAATGATTGGTGCGGATTTGATAATTGCCGCCGCTGGCGGTATTCTGGCGCTGGTGGCGTTTTACATGGAATTGCCCGTATGGTCTATTATGGTTGTCCTGTTAATCCGAAGTGCGGGAACTGCTTTTCATTCTCCAGCATTCAGCGCAGCAACACCTATGATTGTGCCAAAAGAGGAACTTACAAAATGCGCTGGTTACACGCAGACCATGCAAGCAGTAAGTGCGATTATCAGTCCAGCTGCCGCAGCGTTTTTATATGCTGTTTGGCCTCTTAATGCAATTATATTGTTAGATATTGTGGGTGCAATCCTTGCCTGTGTGACTGTTGCGATTTCGTCCATACCAACGCCTGAACTATGTCCAGAAACGAAAAGACAACAGTTTTTACAGGATATGAAAGAGGGGTATGTGGTATTAAAGCAAAACAGGGGCCTCTTTGCTCTGCTCTGGATTGGTGTAATTTATATGTTCTTTTATATGCCAATCAGTACGCTTTTTCCTCTCATCTGTATGTCATACTTCAAAGGAACACCGGCCCATGCCTCTGCCGCTGAAATTGCTTTTGCGGTTGGTATGCTGCTTGGCGGAGTCATTCTGAGCATTTGGGGCGGTTTTAAGAAACGGCGGTACACCATCGGTCTTTCCGTTCTCCTGATGGGCGTTAGCAATATGCTCTCCGGGCTTTTGCCGCCAGACGCATTTCTTGTCTTTGTTGTGTGCTGTACTGTTATGGGAATTTCCGCTCCATTTTACGGTGTGCAAAATGCGATTTTTCAAGAAACGGTCAAACCAGAATATCTGGGGAGAGTTTTTTCTCTACTGACAAGCGCCGCTTCCCTCGCCATGCCGTTTGGCCTTGTCATTTCCGGGCCTCTGGCGGAGCGGCTGGGAGTTGAGAAATGGTTTGTCATTTGCGGAATTGGCATTATCATCGTTGCGCTTGCCGTATTTTTACTACCCGGTTTGAGAGAGATTGACAATACGCAATAATCAACTGCACCTTTTTCTATTACTAAACAAAATGCCTGGATGGTGGTTCTGAAAAACCAGAACCGCCGTTCAGGCATTTTTTATCTTCGTCCTCTCTGCGGTTTTGGATTCTTCAGCAAGTCGGATTTTTCCGCAATCTTTTTCAGCCACTTCCGTTCTTCTACTGACAGCTTCCTAAAATTCAGCTTGAGCCGTTTGCAGATAAACGCCAAGTACGCTTGTTCCGTGTCGCTGTCCTGGCTGACGATTTCACCAGCAGTTTCCAGCATTTCTTTTAGCGGGTTATCCTCTGGGACGCTGAAAAAATCGTCCTTGTGTGTTTCCCGCAGAGCAAGGGCAATCCCGTTTATGTCCCGTTGTATCACATAGCGGCAAAACTCGTCCTCATCAATATGGGCGGTGATAAGCTGTCTTACTATCAGAAGGGGGATTTTATATGTTTGAGGATAATATGAGCAGATATGCG
>SSXW01000050.1 GCA_009469585.1 Dechloromonas sp. Dech2017 | reverse complement strand
ACCCTTTTGTGGTATGACATGAGCAATGGTCTCGTATGATTTGGTATGTATAAGTTCAACAAACGTATCTATTATTAGTTGATTATCAGTATTATACGCTCTAAACGGTAGAAAAGTGACTGTGTGGATTCTGTTTAGATACGAAAAGGTAATATTTAACGTATTTAACTTTTAGTTACACCAAAAACCAATGAAAAGGGATAGGATGAGGTGTTTCTACTGAAACCGCAGTATGAAAAGCAAAGGAGTCATACAGATTTTACTATGGTTCACGCATCTAAAAAATGGTATACATATAACTTTGCAACCGAGTTGCAAAGTTTATTTGCTATCTTTGCAGCCAAATTGAAAATATAATGAAGCAGAAGCTCTACATAACTATTTTGGCTTTGACAACAATTGTTTTGTTGGCATTGTCGTTTATACCGCACCATCATCACGAAAGTGCGGTATGTACCGTTGTGGAGCATTGCAATAGCGACAACGCTGACAATGACAAACATACGTCACATAAGGACGATGGAACAAAGTGCTTCGAACAAGGCAGTTGGGATGTTGTGTCAGTAAAGACTTTACATACAAGTAACATACATTATTTATATCATGCAATAGTATGGGCTTTATCTCGTATTATGGGATGGGTGTCAGAACCAACTAAGACGGTGTTTGACACTCGCATACCTATTATTATAAAGGCGGAACTATTGCGGATAAATGGACTTAGGGCACCTCCTTTTTATCGTTTCTAATAGCGTTGTTTCTTTTAAGGGGGGCAACGTACAGCGACTATACCTATTCATATGGAAGGTATAGTTACAAATCAATCATTTTTATTATGAACTTGCAAGTGCTTCAGTGTTTGGAGCACAGGCATTAGTTATTGCAAAATGTCAATTAAGGAAATTCTGGCGCTTGGCGCACTGGCTTTTCCTCTTTTGTCGTATGCACAAAGCAAAGACAGCTTGACATTCACACAAGATAGCACAGACATGACTTCTATGAAGAGGTCAAGTGTCGTGCCTTATATTATACCAATGTCACTTATGTCGTATGGAACGGCAGAGGCTATTGTTATGAATAAAGGCAGGATGCTGAACTATGCTATCGGACATGAGGTTATAACCCACAAGCCAATAGCCATAGGGATTGATGACTATACACAGTATGTGCCAGCTGTAAGCGTATTGGCATTAAATCTATGCGGAGTAAAAAGTCGTCATAACCTAAAAGAACAAACGATGCTGTTGGGGTTGTCAAGTTTGCTGACGGCTATATCCGTAAATGGCTTGAAATACACAGTAAGAGAGATGCGTCCTAATGGCTCACGTCGCAATTCTTTTCCATCTGGGCATACAACAGTTGCCTTCATGGGGGCAGAACTCTTGTGGCAAGAATACAAGGACACTTCACCGTGGATAGGTATAGGTGGTTATGTCATAGCTGCAAGTACAGGAGCATTGCGTGTGTATAACAACAAGCATTGGATAGGAGACGTGGCATTTGGAGCAGGATTGGGTATTCTGTGTACGAAATTGGCATACAAGTTATATGAGCCGATTTCACGCAAGATGCACAACAAACAGTCCAAGCGAACAAACACTGTCTATCCATATTATAACGGACAACAAGGAGGACTAGCACTAACTATACAATTATAATTAGAACGATAAAGAAATGTTTCAAAAAATAATTCAATTATCAATCAAGAACAAGGTAACTATAGGTATGTTGACCTTGGTGCTCATTATATGGGGCACATGGTCGTTGTCGCAGTTGCCTTTTGACTCTACACCTGATATTACAAATAATCAAGTACAGGTGATAACCCAAGCTCCATCATTGGGAGCGCAAGAGGTAGAGCAGTTTATAACCACTCCAGTAGAAATGGCTTTGGCCAACATTCCACGTGTGGAAGAACGCAGAAGCATCAGTAGCAGCGGCTTGTCTGTCATTACATTGGTTTTTGATGACGATGCAGATGTATATTGGGCTCGGCAGCAGGTAAGCCAACAACTAAAGGAGGCAGAGGAAGTCATACCACAAGGTAAGGCAACCATAGGTATGGCTCCTGTCACTACTGGTTTGGGAGAAATATTCCATTATACCATTCGTGCAAAGAAGGGATATGAGGACAAATACAGTTTGTCAGATTTACGTACCATCCAAGATTGGATAGTCCGCAAGCAATTGTCAGGAACACCTGGCGTTGCAGAAGTCAGCGGCTGGGGTGGATATGTGAAGCAGTATGAAGTGGCTGTGGATGCCGACCGTCTCAATGCTGTTGGTCTTACAGTTACAGAAGTTTACGATGCCCTTGAAGCAGGCAACGAGAACACAGGCGGAAGCTACATAGAGAAAAATAGTAACCAGTATTTTATCAGAGGCTTGGGACTTGTTTCAACACTCGAAGACATAGAGCGTATCCCTGTCAAGACAGTCAATGGCACGCCTATCTTGATACGTGACATTGCAAAAGTACAATATGGTTATGCCACACGTTATGGTGCAGTTACACGCAATGGCGAGGGTGAAGTGGTGGCAGGTATCTCACTGATGCTGAAAGGTGAGAATTTCCAGCAAGTTATTAAGAACGTAAAAGAGCGTATTGCGCAGATTCAGAAGAGTCTGCCAGAGGGTGTAGTCATAGAACCATTCATAGACCGCACTCAGTTGGTAGACCGTGTTACTGGCACCATCACCCGCAACCTTATCGAGGGTGGCCTCATTGTTGTGTTCATACTCGTTCTGTTCTTGGGTAATTATAGGGCAGGATTGGTGGTGGCATCCGTCATTCCGCTCGCTATGCTGTTTGCTTTTGGTATGATGCGGTTGTTTGGTGTCAGCGGAAACCTCATGAGTTTGGGAGCCATTGATTTTGGCTTGATCGTGGATGGCGCAGTGATTATCGTAGAAGCCGTATGCCACCATATAGGTATCAGTCGTGACAAATACCATGGCTTGCGCTTAACACAAGAGCAGATGGACAAGGAGATATATCATTCCGCTTCCAAGATTCGTAAGAGTGCAGCCTTTGGCGAAATCATTATCATGACGGTATATCTGCCATTGCTTACATTGGCTGGTATAGAAGGAAAGATGTTCCGTCCGATGGCACTTACCATTTTCTTCGCCATCCTTGGAGCGTTTATCCTTTCGCTTACCTACGTACCAATGGCAAGTGCTCTGTTTCTTAGCAAGGAAAGTGTACATAAGACTAATTTGTCAGACCGTCTGATAAACAAGTTACAGAGTTGGTATAAGCCTATCATCACCAAAAGTCTGCAACATAGCAAGGTGCTCATAGCTTCCATGGTGCTGCTGTTCGGCATCAGCCTTTTCGCTTTCACTCGTTTGGGCGGTGAGTTTATCCCGAATCTTGAAGAAGGTGACTTTGCAGCCGAAATCAGCATGGCACAAGGTACATCACTCTCTCAGATGGTGAAGACCTGCACTCAGGCAGAAAAGATATTGAAGTCTAAGTTCCCGGAGGTGAAGCAGGTGGTAACTCGCATCGGTAGTTCAGAGATTCCAACCGACCCAATGCCTATAGAACGAGCAGACATGCTTATAGCCCTCTATCCGAAAGCAGAATGGACATCTGCCAAGACAAAGGACGAACTCATGGAAAAGATGGAAGAAGCCTTGGGAGCTATTCCTGGAATGGAAGCCGAATTGACACAGCCAATCCAAATGCGAAACAACGAACTGATTACAGGTATTAAGCAGGATGTCGCCATCAAGATATACGGCAACGACCTTGATGCTCTGCAAGCATCCGCAAAGCGAGTGGCATCTCTTATCAAGCGTGTTGACGGGGTGTCTGACCCATTTGTCGAGAAAGTACAAGGTTTGCCACAGATTCAAGTAAAGTACAACCGAGAT
>SSXW01000004.1 GCA_009469585.1 Dechloromonas sp. Dech2017 | reverse complement strand
GGCTGTTGAGCACGGCTTTTTGCGCCACTTCCTTCAGCGTCATGCCCAGCGGTGCCGGGTCAGCCGCTTGCACAACCGCAGGAAAGATCAGGGCAAGGAGCAAAGGAAGGACTTTTCGGGTGGGCATGGGTGATAATCCGAAAATGGTTTTGCGCGATTCTATTCATGCATCGCCGGCTGTTCTGTGCAGTAGCTCACGTTTTTAACCTAAATCAACGACTTGACGCCTCTCTTTGCAGAATAGAGCCCCGTTGTTCCGATTGCTGACCGTGCTGGCGGCGCTTGTCGCACTCTGCATGAGCGCGCTGCCACTGGCCCGGGGCCTGGATTTCGACCGCCTGCAGCAGGCGCTGGTCGCCCGTTTCGGTGAAACGCAGCGGCCCTTGCTGCTCGACTGGCAGCGCACCCTGGGCGAAGCCCGGGGGGTCGGTGAAAAGGAAAAGCTGCGACGCATCAACGATTTCTTCAACCAGCGCATCGCCTTCGACGATGACCGCTCGGTCTGGGGCGAGGGCGATTACTGGGCGACCCCGGTCGAGACGATGGGCCAGGGGCGCGGCGACTGCGAGGATTTCTCCATCGCCAAGTATTACTCGCTGCTCGATCTCGGCATCCCGGTCGGCAAGCTGCGCCTGGTCTATGTCAAGGCCGCGCAGAGCGGCCCCGCGGGGAACATTCTGGTCGCCCACATGGTGCTGGTCTACTACGCCACGCCGAATGCCGACCCGCTGGTTCTCGATAACCTGAATCCGCAGATCCTGCCAGCCTCGCAGCGCAGCGATCTATCCCCCATTTTCAGTTTCAACGGCGCTGGCCTGTGGCAAGGCACCGGCAACCAGGCCAGCCGGAGCAATCTGTCGCGCTGGCAGGATCTGCTGGCCCGGGCCCGCGCCGAAGGTTTCCAGTGAGGTAATCGTCATGTCCCTGTTCCGACAACTCTGGCTGATCGTCATCGCCAGCACCCTGATCGCCTTCGGCGGCAGTTTCGTGGCCAGCATGCTGACCGCCCGCCACTACCTGGAGCAGCAACTGGCCATCAAGAACAACGATAACGCGTCGTCGCTGGCCCTGTCGATGTCCCAGCTCGACAAGGACCCAGTGACCATCGAGTTGCAGGTGGCCGCGGTATTCGACAGCGGCCAGTACGCAGTCGTCCGCCTGGTCGATCCGGAAGGGCGGACGCTCGTCGAGAAGACCGGGGCAGCCGAGACCGGGAACGTTCCCGAGTGGTTCGTCCGGCTCTTTCCGATCGGCTCGCAGCCCGGCCACGCCCAGGTATCCTCGGGCTGGAACCAGTTCGGCACCATCGAGCTGATCAGCCACAGCCATTTTGCCTATCGCGAACTGTGGAACGGCGCTTTCAAGCTGCTCGGCTGGTTCGCCGTGGCCGGCGGCATCATGGGCCTGCTCGGCATGCAGTTGTTGCGCCGCATCCGCCGCCCGCTCGACGCCGTGGTCGGCCAGGCCCGGGCGATCAGCGAGCGACGCTTTGTCAGCATCCCGGAGCCGCAGACGCCCGAACTGAAGAGCCTGGCCAGCGCGATGAATGCCATGGTTCTCCGTCTCCAGGCGATGTTCGCCGAGGAGGCGGCCCGCCTCGAGCAGGTCCGCCGCGAGGCCAATCTCGACAGCCTGACCGGGCTGGCCAACCGCGCCTTCTTCATGAACCAGCTGGCCGCCGCTCTCAGCGACGACGACGCAGCGCCGGCCGGCAGCCTGCTCATGCTGCGCCTGGCCGACCTGGCCGGGCTCAATCGCCGCAACGGTCGGGAAAGCGCCGACGAGGTATTGCGCCGTCTCGGCCGGGCGCTCGATCAAGCGACGGCCGGCCGCCCCGAAGCGGCGGCCGCCCGGCTGAACGGTGCCGATTTCGCCCTGCTCCTGCCTGGGGTCAACGATCCGGCCCGGCACGCTGAAAAACTGCTGCACGCCCTGAACGATCTCTCCGCTTCGGGCTTGCTCGACGGCGAACAGATTGGCCACATTGCCAGCACGCCCTACCTGCACGGGCAGGAGGCAAGCAACCTCCTGGCCCGCCTGGATAGCGCGCTGGCCACGGCAGAAACGCAGAGCGCCCTGGGTTGGCACCGGGCCGACAGCGACGGCGGCCCGCTCGCCACCTCGAATGCCGACTGGAAACGCCTGCTCGATGGCGCCATCCAGACCCAGCGCCTGCGCCTGATCGACTTCCCGGTGGCCGGCAATGGCGGGCAACTGCTCCATCTCGAATGCCCGCTGCGCCTGCAGGCGATGGAAGACGGCGAATGGCTGGCGGCCGGCAGTTTCATGCCGATGGCCTCGCGCCTGTCGATGACCACCGAGCTCGACCTGGCCGCCGTCCGCCTGGCGCTGGAACGGATCGCCGCCGGGGCGCCGGCGGTGGCGGTCAACCTGTCTGGCGAGTCAATTCGCGAAGCCGGCTTCCGGGCCCGGCTCTACGCCCAGATCGCCAGCCGCAAGGCGCTGGCCCCCCGCCTCTGGCTGGAGGTTTCGGAAATCGGCGCCTTCCAGCACTTCGACGAATTCCGGGCTTTCTGCGATGCCCTGCGGCCGCTCGGCTGCCGCCTCGGCATCGAGCACTTCGGCCGGCAATTCAGCGAGATCGGCAAGCTGCACGGCATGGGGCTCGATTACCTGAAGGTAGACGGCAGCTTCATCCGCGCCATCGACCGCCAGCCGGGCAACCAGGCTTTCCTCAAGGGCCTGTGCGGCATCGCCCACAACATCGGCCTGACGGTCATCGCCGAAGCCGTGCAGACCGCCGAGGAACTCGCCACCCTGCCCGAACTGGGCTTCGACGGCGCCACCGGCCCGGCCGTGCCAAGGAATTGAATGCCATGAGCACCGAAATTGAACTGAAACTGGATCTCACCCCGAAGGCAGCCCGCAAGCTTCAGGCGCATCCCCTGCTGGCCGGGCAGGAAACTCAGAAACAGCACCTGCTCAACACCTACCACGACACGCCAGAACTGGAGCTGCACGCCCGCCGCGTCGCCCTGCGCTTTCGCAAGAAGGGCTGGCAATGGCTGTGCACCGTCAAGTCGGCCGAACCGGCCAGCGGCGGGCTGGCCGTGCGCAGCGAATGGGAAACGCCGGCCACGCCAGGGGTTTTCGATTTCAGCCACGTCGATGCCGACGACTTCCGCGCCTTCCTCGAAGCACGGCGCGACCGACTGGAAGCGGTGTTCACCACCGATTTTCGCCGGCAGATCTGGCACATTCCCTTCGGCGAATCGCTGATCGAACTGGCCATCGACCGCGGCCACATCGAAAGCCGCGGGCGGCGGGCAGCCATCTGCGAAATTGAGCTCGAACTGCTTTCCGGCCGGATCGACGACATCTTCGGCCTGACCCGCCAGCTGCAGCAGGATCTCCCGCTCCACCCGTCGATCGCCAGCAAGGCCGAACGCGGCTACCAGCTCTTCCTCAACGAAGCGCCCCGCCCCTTCAAGGCCCGGCCGGCACCCATCGACGAGCGGCAAACCCCGGTCGAAGCCTTCCGCAGCATCGCCCTCGGCTGCCTGGAACACTTCCAGCGCAACGAAAAGGGCCTGCACGGCGGCGACGACGTCGAATTCGTCCACCAGGCCCGCGTCGCCCTGCGCCGCCTGCGTTCGGCCATCAAGCTGTTCGCCCCGGTCCTGCCGCCGGAATTTGTCAGCACCTACGGCCGCACCTGGCAGACCCTGGCCAGCGCGCTGGGCGAAGCCCGCAACTGGGATGTTTTCCTGGCCGAAACCCTGCCCCCCATGCAGGCAGCCTTTCCCGACGACAAGAACGTCAAACGCCTGAGAATTGCCGCCCGCCAACGCGCTGCCCGCGCCCGCAAATCGGTGGCCGGCCTGCTCGCCGTCAGCGAATACCCGCGCCTGCTGCTCGAATTCACCGCAGCCGTCTACACCCTGGGCGACACCCTGCCCCTGCCGCTCAAGGAATTCGCCCGCCAACAGGTCGCCCGCCACCTCCGCAAGGCCCGCCAGCTGGCCAGCCGGCACGCCGAACTCGACCCCGTCGAACGGCACCGCATGCGCATCGTCTTCAAAAAACTGCGCTACACCCTCGAATTCTTCACCCCGCTGCTCCTGCCCCGCCGGCTAAAGCCCTACCTGCAGGCACTCGGCCGCCTGCAGGACGAACTCGGCCTGATCAACGACCACATCACCGCCGAAACGCTGATTTCAGCCGTTTCATCCGGTCGACCGCCGGGACCCATCCACGGCTGGATCGCCGGCCGCCACGCACTGCTCGTCGGCGAACTGCCTGAAGCGCTCGACACCTGGCTGGCCCAGCCGGCGCCGTGAAAGCCGACACCAGGCAAGGCCCGAGAGTACGCTAGCGCGCTAAAATGGCGCTACGTACCTACACCCCATTCACATCGTCACGCTTGTGCCGGGTCAAAAATGAAACCTGATAATCAAGACATTCGTTGGCAACAACGCCTGGGCAACTACGCGCTGGCCCTGCAAAGGCTGAGCGACGCCGTTGAGTTGGCCAACCAGCGCCCGCTAACGCCGCTGGAGCAACAAGGTCTCATCCAGGCTTTCGAATTCACCCACGAACTTGCCTGGAACGTGATGAAAGACTATTTCTACTGGCAAGGAAACGCCGGCATCACCGGGTCGCGCGATGCGACGCGCGAAGCCTTCGCAAAAACCCTGGTCGACGATGGCGAAGGCTGGATGGAAATGATCAAGAGCCGCAATCAGTCGTCCCACACCTACAACCAGCAGATTGCCGAACAAATCGCCGAGCAGGTCATCGGACGCTACCACCCGCTGTTCGTGGCCTTTGCCGAAAAGATGCAAGGCATCGTCGCCAAAACATGAGTCTCGACAGCCCGGCAAACCACGGACTGGACCAACCCACCGTCAGGCGCATTGTCGACCTGCTGGCGGAATACCCCGAAATCCGCCGCGTCATCCTCTTCGGGTCCCGCGCCAAGGGAAATTTTCGACCGGGATCGGATATCGACCTCTGTGTCGACGCCCCGGGGCTAAACCTGAGCCGGCAACTCGACATCGAAACCCGCCTCGATGATCTCCTGCTCCCCTGGAAAATCGACCTCGTTCACCTGCAGGCCATCGACAATCCCGCGCTGCTTGAGCACATCGAACGGGTCGGCGTCGTGCTCACCGATGCGCCTGTCGCCTGACGGGTAAGGCGAAATTTCAAATTTTGGCGATTTTTCGGGTTGACCGCAGAAGCGGTCACCAAGTTACCGCAGCCAATTCGGGGAACTCGGCAAGCGCATTCGCCCATTGCTGCGCCATGTCCCGGTAGGTACTGGCCGGCAGGAAGTGCCTGGCCCGGTTCACCCAGCGTTGCGCCTCGGCTGCCTGCCCGTTGAGCGCCAGGATCTGGATGAAATTGAACGTGTTCAGCGGGTTGAAAATGGCGAATGCGGCCTCTTCAGACCGCTTGAGCTCATCCGGACCAAGGCCGCGCCCGGGCTTTTCGTGGGAAAAATCGAGAAAAGCCTTCAGTTGCGTCAGAAGCAGGATCTCGCTGCCGACGCGCGGCTGGTTCACCTGGATATTCAAGCGCTCGAAACGCAGGGCACGGACATCGTCCTCGAACAGCGAATAATCCCGAACGACGGTCACCAGTCCCAAGACGGCGATACCGAAAATCGCAATGACCGGCCATCGGGAAACCCGGTAGCGGGTCGGCGAGGCGGCCCGAGCATTGATCACGCCGATCACCAGTCCACAGGGCAATAGAAAATTGGCGTAGTGCAGGGGAAACTCGAGCATGGAATGCACACCGGCAAACAGCACGAAGAAAAACAGGAGTGCCGACTCGACATTGCCGACCGCCCGCAGGGCGATGAGCCCCCAACCTAGCAGCGCAGCAATCGCGATCAGCCCGAACGGCCAGCCGAGCCATAGCACCAAGTCGAGAAACAGATTGTGCGTGTGATAGAACCCGACGCCCAACTCGGGGAACGATGCCACATGCGAAAAGAATGCATCGCCTGTATTGGCCCAGCCATAGCCGAACAACGCCTTATCCAGGGAGGCCTCGAGAAAGAGCCGGTAAATGATCTTGCGCGGCGCATCCTGGACGACCAGGTCGGGGTTGGCAAAACGGCTGTCGACAGCCAGCAACAGGGCGTCGGATATCAGCGGCACGGCGATCAGGCAGAGCACCAGGAAGCCCGAGAGCATCAAGGCTGAACGGAATAGCCACTGCCCTCCCGGCTGCCGCCGCCAGAAAAACGACAAGATCACAGCCAGGAACATGCCCAGCATGGCGGTCCGCGACTGGGTCAGGGCAATTCCCATGACGAGGAACGCGGCCAGCATCAGCGCCACCCCGGCGCCCAACAGTCGGCGCCAGTAGCCCCAAGCGGCGGCCAGGCAAGCCCACAAAAGCAAGGTCGCCAGATTGTTCGGCTGCGCCAAGTTGGCGAAGGGGCGACTCGGGTCGCTGGGCACCAGCCAGATGCCCAGCATATCGAGGCCCAGCCATTGGCAGAGTTGCATGCCGACCGAGGCGACGCCGGCCACCCCGATAGCCAGGAACAGGGCATCGATCGGCTGGTTCGAGTCGACCGCCGCCCAACGCTGGCCGGTGACCATGGCCAGCGCGAATCCGGCCAGATACAAGGCGCCCAGCGCGGCGCTACCGAAGAAATAGACCTGGCCCGCCACCTGCTGGACCACGGGAACCAGCGCGGAAAGCGCCGTCAGCACCAGCAGCCAGGGCATGTCCACCGGCCGCTGCGAACGCAGCAGAAGGGTGCCGCAGGCCAAGGCGAAACAAAAAACCGGCCAGGTTTCTGACTGGAAACTGGTCCACGGCCAATCGTGATTGGGCAACAACCAGCCTAACGCCAGGCAAACCGCCCAGATCGGCAACCACAAGGAGCTTGCCGACTCAGGCCGGACGAAGGGATCAACTGCTATATGGCTGTTCACCGTGGATCGATCCAAAAAAAACCCCGCCTCATAGAGGCGGGGGCTTTTTTAACAATTTGCCAGTCAGGCAATATTCAGAGCGGACCGATTACGGACGGCACTCAGAAGGCAAGAATTTTGCGCTGATGCCGGTAGCAGCGCAGGTCCATTTCAATTGTCCAGTACCAGCAGCAACCTCAACGGGAGACAGGGTGATGCTGCCGGTAGCGTTCGGAACAGTAGAGGCAATGGAAACCTGCCCGCCATTCGCAATAGTCACACCGCTAACATACTTGGTAGCTCCCGGGAAAACGTAGCCTGAATTAGTTTGGGTTACGCTCGCAAGAGAGCCAAGGGACGAAGTCGTCTCGGCAACTGCCAATTTAGCCGGTGCCCCCATAATTACCACTTCGCTTACCTTGGCGCGGGTCGTGTAGTCCTGATAAGCCGGCAGCGCGACGGCGGCCAGAATACCGATGATGGCGACGACGATCATCAGTTCGATCAGGGTGAAACCTTTTTGCATTTGGTTCATTTGCATCTCCTTCAGGGAAAGATCAAGGGGGAAACTTCTGGCTTATCTAATACAGGTTCCGTGCCAGGATGCATGAAAAATTCAGCCGATGGCATTTTTAACCTAGGAATCAACATGTTAAAAACAATTCGCGCATCTTCCCGGGGGCACCACCCCGTCTATCTGAGAGGACTGGCTGACAATTTGCGTCACCACCGGTAGACGCAATGCGGCAGGCATAGGAAAAATTCGACACCGGCCAGCATGCGAACGTCAGCAGTCGACCTGCCCGCCCTTCAGATAGACCTCTGCGTAGCGCCGGTAGACCGCGCTGTCGACGAAGATGCGGTGCAGGTCCGGGTCGATGTGCCCGTTGCGGCTGAATTTATCGAGGATGGCCAGCGCCTGCGACAGCTTCATGCCGCCCTTGTAGGGCCGGTCTTCGGCGGTGAGGGCTTCGAAGATGTCGGCGATGCCCATGATCCGGGCCTGCCAGCTCATTTCGTCGCGCTTCAGCCCGCGTGGATAGCCTTTGCCGTCCATGCGCTCGTGGTGGCCGCCGGCGTATTCGGGGACGTTGCTGAGGTGCTTGGGCCAGGGCAGTTGCTCGAGCATGCGGATGGTGGCGACGATGTGGTGGTTGATGATTTCCCGCTCGTCACCGTTCAGGGTGCCGGAACGGATGCTCAGGTTGGCCAGTTCGTCGTCGGTCAGGAAGGGGACTTCATCGCCGTCGGGGTTGCGCCAGCGGTACTCGGTGGCGATGCGGCGAACCTCGGCGAGCAGCTGCTCGCTCATTTTTTCGCTGCCGAGGTTGGCTTGGCGCAGGATGCTGCGGTCGACGGCAATTTTTTGGCAAAAACGAAAATAGTCGGCTTCGGCGGTGGCCGCTTCCTCCCCGGCCGCGATGCGCTGCCAGCGGCGCACTTCGGCGTCGCGGCGGAGCACTTCGAAGCGGGTGTCGATGAGTTCGATGCGGTCGTGGATGGTCTGCAGCTTGGTCGCCTTGTCGACGACATGGACGGGCGTCGTGACCTTGCCGCAATCGTGCAGCAGGGCGGCGATGCGCAGTTCGTGGCGGTCGCGGTCGGTCAGCCGGAAATCGGCGAGCGGCCCCTCACGGGCGGCATCGGCCGCTTCGGCGAGCATCATGGTCAGCTCGGGAACACGCTGGCAGTGGCCGGCGGTGTAGGGCGACTTGTCGTCGATGGCGAGGTTGATGAGTTTGATGAAGGCCTCGAACAAGCCTTCGAGCTGAGCGATGAGCAGGCGGTTGCTGAGGGCGACGGCGGCCTGCGAGGCGAGCGACTCGGCGAGGTGCTGGTCGGCCGGCGAAAAGACACCAAGCTGGCCGGTGGCCGGGTCGATGGCATTGATCAGCTGGAGCACGCCGATGACCTCGCCCTGATGGTCTTTCATCGGCACGGTGAGGAAGGATTGCGAGCGGTAGCCGTTGCGGGCGTCGAACTGGCGGGTGCCGGAAAAATCGAAACCCGCGGCGTGATAAGCGTCGGCGATGTTGACCGTCTGGCCAGTGACGGCGGCGTGCACCGCGACCATGGCATGATTGGCCGAGCCGTCGGCGAGATAGAGTGGCAGGTCGGGCAGGCGGTCGTGCGGCAAGGGGGCGCCGGTGCCGCCAAGGGCGACGGCCAGGCTGTCGGTGCGGATGATCTCGAATTGCAGGCGACGCCGATCGTCGGAAATGCGGTACAGGGTGCCGGCATCGGCGTTGGCCAACTGCATGGCGGCGACGACGATTTTCTCGAAGAGCACCGGCAGGTCGTGCTCGGCCGACAGCGAAGTACCGATGTCATTGAGCCGCTCGAAGCGGCTGATCAGGTCGTCCGCCGTATCCATGCCGGGTCCGCTACAAATGGGTGGGCGCCGTCGCTCAGAAGGCAAACACCTGGTTGTTCTGCAACAGGCGGGGCTCGAAGGCGACCAAGCCGCGCTCGATTTCATCCATGGTCGTTTCGATCAGCCCCGGCTTGAGGTGGCTGATATACACCTCGCAGGGCCGCTCGAGCCGGGCCAGTCCGTCGGCCAAAAAAGCCGGGCAGAGGTGCCTGGCCTGCCGGGCCAAGGCCTGTTCACCATCCGGGAAAGCACACTCGACGAGCAGGTAGCGCAGGTTGGCGATGCCGTTGACGGCCTGCCAGAAGGCATCGCAGGGCCCAGTGTCGCCGGAGAAGACCAGGCTGCCGGCGCCGGAATCGATGCCGTAGGCGACGGCGGGAACGGTGTGGTCGACGGGCAGCGCGGTAAAGCGCCGGCCATCGAGGGTCACCGTCTGGCCGACCTCGATGGCCTGGAAGCGCAGCAGCGGCGCCTCGGCGCTGGGCAGCACCGAGAAATCAGGCCAGATCGACCAGTTGAAGACGTGCCGGCGCAAGGCATCGAGTACGGCGGCGCTGCCATGGACGGTGAGCGGCTGCCGGCGCTGGTCGGCGACGGTGTCGATCATCAGCGGCAAGGCAGCGATGTGGTCGAGATGGGCGTGGGTCAGGAAAACGTGGTCGATGGCTGCCAGTTCGGCCACCGACAATTCGCCGACGCCGGTGCCGGCATCGATCAGCACATCGTGATCGACCAGGAAGGCGGTGGTCCGCAGGTGCCGGCCACCGATACCGCCGCTGCAGCCAAGGACGCGTAAGGTGATGGCGGCCACGCTCACCCGCGCAGGAAGAATTCCATCTTGATGCCGGCGATCTCGATCACGTCGTGATCGCCCAGGGGATAGGCCTGGGCATCGAGCGGACGACCATTGACGATGGGGAACTGCCGCCCTTCGACGTGGGTGATGAAATAGCCGTGCGGCCGCCGGGCGATGACCGCCACCTGCAGGCCGGGCTTGCCGAGCGTGGTCAGGGTCTTGGTCAACTCGAGCTCCTTGCCGACGTTCGGGCCGTTGAGCAACTGGATGGCGGCGGCCGGGCCGGCCATCGGCGGCTTGGGCTGGGAAGCGACGCCGACGCTGGAGCGGGTGATGGTGTCCATCGGGGTCAGCTTGAGTTCGGAGGGCATCTTCAGCGAGCCGGAACGGATGGCGGCGTTGCGCTCGAAATCGCTGGCCGCGGCACCTGCCTGCAGGTCGGCCATGTATTTCATCTTGTACTTGCCGAGTTCGACGACGTCGTTGTTGCGCAGGAAGTGCTTCTTGATCGGCTGGCCATTGACCAGCGTGCCGTTGGTGCTGTTGAGGTCTTCGAGGAAGGAATCGGCGAGGATGGTGACGACGACGGCGTGTTCGCCGGAAATGGCCAGGTTGTCGATCTGGATGTCGTTGAACGGCTTGCGGCCAATGGTCAGGCGCTCCTTGTTGAGCGGAATTTCCTTCAGCACCAGCCCGTCCATCGACAGGATCAGTTTCGCCATGTTCTTCCTCGCATCATTTCAACCGGGCCAGCAGGCGCTGCCACCACCCGGCGGGCGCCGCGTAGTCGCCAAGAACCCTGACCAACACTACCGAGATATTATCGCGTCCGCCGTTATCGTTGGCTAGCTGAATCAGATGTTCGGCGGCCAGCGGCAGGTTGCGGCCAAGCGCCTGCAGGGTGTGGGCGATATCGTGGTCGTCGACCATGTCGTTGAGGCCGTCGGAACAAAGCAGCACCAGGTCGCCGGGTTGCACGTCGAAATCGCTGATGTCGACATCGACCGTCGGGTCCACCCCAAGGGCGCGCGTGACGAGATTCTTGTAGTCCGAATGGCGCGCCTCCTCGCGGCTGATCAGGCCGCTGTCGAGGCGCTCCTGGAGCAGGGAGTGGTCGCGGGTCAACTGCTCGAAGCTCTCGCCGCGCAGGCGATAGACGCGGGAATCGCCAACGTGGGCGACACTCACCCGGTTATCGTAGAACCAGGCCAGGACCAGTGTCGTCCCCATGCCGCTGTAGCGTGGGTTGCCGCGGGAGGCATTGAAAATGTCGAAGTTGGCGGCCCCCACCTCGTTGACAATGTGGCGTTCGATGACTGCCGCATCGCAACGGCCATGCCGCGTTTCCGACAGGCAGGAGCCGATGACGCTGCCCAGTTCGGCCGACAGGCGGGAAACTGCCATGCTGCTGGCGACTTCGCCGGCGTTGTAGCCGCCCATGCCATCGGCCAGGATCGCCACCCCGAGGGCGGCGTCGCTGAACACCGCATCCTCGTTGTGGCCGCGCAGGACGCCGGAATCCGACAGAGCGACCATTTCGAGCGCGTCCTGCAGGCGCATCAGGCTGCGGCCCCGGCCAAAGGCGAACAGCGCACCGCATAGGCGCCGCATCGCGCGTTGTGCCCAGCTGCCATGTCAATTACCGCCTGAATCATCTTTTCCGAAATCGCTCGTTGCGCCCGGTGCGGGCACATTACGGTGACATTTTTACCGTTTGTTATAGTTTGGTCAAACCTGTTTACATCGGCAGCTGGCAACCGGCCCCGGCGGCGCGTGCCGCCAGCAGGACGCGATGGGCCACGGCGAGGTCCTGGATGGCCAGACCCTGCGACTCGAACAAGCTGATTTGCTCCGGCCCGACCCGCCCGGCCCGACGCCCGATGATGACATCGCCCAGCTCGACCAACTGGCGCGGATGCAGGCGGCCTTTCTCGAGCGGGGGCAGCAGGTCGCCGGCCTCGGCCAGCGCCGTCGCCACGCTGTCCACGGTGATCAGATCGCAGCGCCGAATCGCCGCCTCCGACAACTCCTGGCGGATCAGCGCGTTCGAGCCGGCCGCATTGATGTGCGTTCCCGGCTCCAACCATTCGGCGTCGAACAGCGGCTTGCCGGCCGTCGTCACCGTGCCAACCACGTCGCTGCCACGCACCGCGGCCTCCGGTGTGGCCGCCGGCACCACGGCCACCCCGGTCAGTTCGCCGAGGCGCTGGCAGAAGGCGGCCAGGCGTTCGGCCTGGCGGCTGTAGACCTTGACCTGGCGCAAGGGCAGCGTCGCGCAGATGGCCCGGATGTGGCCTTCGGCCTGCCAGCCGGCGCCGAAGACGCCGGCCACGGCCGACTCCGGGCGGGCCAGCCAGCGCGCCGCGATGCCGCTGGCGGCGCCGGTCCGCATCATGCCGAGGTAGTCGGCCTCGACGACGGCCAGCAATTCGCCGCTGGCGGCGTCGAACAGGTGGACCAGGAAGCGGTTGCCGCTGCGGTTGCTGGTGTAGGCCTTGTAGCCGAGTATGCCCTGGGCCGGCAGGCCGCCCTGCAGGATATGCAGCGCCGTCTGCGGCAGGCGGGTGCGGGCGCGCGGCGTATCGAGCGCCTGGCCAAGGGCCAGTTCGCGGTGGGCCGACTCGACGCCGTCGAGCGCCATCTCCACGGTCAACAGCTTTTTTACGTCATTTTCGGAAAGAAACAGGGCCATCGCACCACGCTCCTCGGGAAAAAACGGCCGCCCCGTCGGCCCGGCCGGAAAGAAAAAAGGCGGGCATCAAGCCCGCCTTCGCTTTGAAGCTACACCACTGTTACAGCATGGCCTTCAACAGCTTGGCCATTTCGGACGGGTTGCGCGTCACCTTGAAGCCGCACTCTTCCATGATGGCGAGCTTGGCATCGGCCGTGTCGGCACCGCCGGAGATCAGGGCGCCAGCGTGGCCCATGCGCTTGCCGGCCGGCGCGGTGACACCAGCGATGAAGCCGACGATCGGCTTCTTCATGTTGGCCTTGCACCACATGGCGGCTTCGGCTTCGTCCGGACCGCCGATTTCGCCGATCATGATGACGGCGTCGGTATCCGGATCGTCGTTGAAGGCCTTCATCACATCGATGTGCTTCAGACCGTTGATCGGGTCACCACCGATACCGACGGCCGACGACTGGCCGAGGCCCAGTTCGGTCAACTGACCGACGGCTTCGTAGGTCAGCGTACCAGAGCGCGAAACGACGCCAATGCGGCCCTTCTTGTGGATGTGCCCCGGCATGATGCCGATCTTCACTTCGTCGGGGGTGATCAGACCAGGACAGTTCGGGCCGAGCAGCAGGGTCTTCTTGCCACCCTTGGCTTCCTTTTCCTTCATTTTGTTGCGCACCATCAGCATGTCGCGGACGGGGATGCCTTCGGTGATGCAGATGGCCAGGTCGAGGTCGGCTTCAACGGCTTCCCAGATGGCGGCGGCAGCACCCGGGGGCGGCACGTAGATGACGGAAACGGTGGCGCCGGTCTGCTGGGCGGCTTCCTTGACGGAACCGAAGATGGGCACGTCAAAGATCTTCTCGCCGGCCTTCTTGGGGTTCACACCGGCGACGAAGCAGTTTTTGCCGTTGGCGTATTCGATACACTTTTCAGTGTGGAACTGACCGGTCTTGCCGGTGATGCCCTGGGTGATGATGCGGGTATCTTTATTGATGAAGATGGACATTCAATAGCTCCTTACTTGACCGCAGCAACGATCTTGGTGGCGGCTTCGGCCATGGAATCGGCAGAGATGATGGGCAGACCGGAATCCTTGAGGATCTGCTTGCCGAGGTCTTCGTTGGTGCCCTTCATGCGGACGACCAGCGGCACGGACAGGTGCGTTTCCTTCGCAGCGGCGACGACGCCGGTAGCGATGGTGTCGCAGCGCATGATGCCGCCGAAGATGTTGACCAGGATGCCCTTGACCTTGGGGTTCTTGAGCATGATCTTGAAGGCTTCGGTGACCTTCTCGGTCGTGGCGCCGCCACCGACGTCGAGGAAGTTGGCCGGCTCGGCGCCGAACAGCTTGATGGTGTCCATGGTCGCCATGGCCAGGCCGGCACCGTTGACCAGGCAGCCGATGTTGCCGTCGAGCGAGATGTAGGCCAGATCGAACTTGGAGGCTTCGATTTCGTCGGCATCTTCTTCGTCCAGGTCGCGCATGGCGACGATTTCTTCCTGACGGTACAGGGCGTTGGAGTCGAAGTTGAACTTGGCGTCGAGTGCCTTGACGGTGCCGTCGCCTTCGTGGATCAGCGGGTTGATCTCGGCCAGCGAAGCGTCGGTTTCCATGTAGCAGGTGTACAGCTTCTTCAGCGTATCGACACACTGCGGAATCGAGGTTTCCAACATGCCCATGCCTTTGGCCAGGGTCAGCGCCTGCTCGTCGGTCAGGCCGACCAGCGGATTGACGAAGACCTTGACGATCTTTTCCGGGGTCTTGTGGGCGACTTCTTCAATGTCCATGCCGCCTTCGTAGGAGGCCATCATGGCCACCGATTGCGTGGCGCGGTCGGTCAGCGCGGCAACGTAGTACTCGTGCTTGATGTCGGCGCCTTCTTCGATCAGCAGGTTACGGACCTTCTGGCCTTCCGGGCCGGTCTGGTGCGTGATCAGTTGCATGCCGAGGATCTGGCCGGCGTATTCGCGCACTTTTTCGAGCGAGGTCGCGACCTTGACACCACCGCCCTTGCCACGGCCACCGGCGTGGATCTGGGCCTTGACCACCCAGACCTTGCCGCCCAGGGTTTCGGCTGCCTTGACCGCGTCGTCGACGGTCGTGCAGTGAATCCCGCGCGGAACCGTAACGCCGAATTTCTTCAGGATTTGCTTGCCCTGATATTCGTGAATTTTCATGCGCTTTCCTTGCGTATAGTTGAGTTGCGAGCAATGGGCGGCGGGTTTTCCCTCGCCCGGTTATAGGGTCAACAGGGCGAGAATACTAGCACAACCTTGCACGAAGCTTTCACCCCAGAATTCATAATTATATGCTGATCAAAGCCTGCCGGCGGCACGCCGAAACATGGCAACCATGCCGCCAGCGGGGATTGCCAGGCGGGCTCAGACGATACTGGCCCGCAAGGCACCGACGCCGGCAACCGCCGCCTCGAGCCGGTCGCCCCTGACCAGCGGACCGACCCCGGCCGGCGTGCCGGTATAGATCAGGTCGCCGGCTTCGAGCCGGACCAACGTCGACAAATTGGCGACGATCTCCGGCACTTTCCACATCATCGCCGACAGGTCGCCATCCTGGCGGACCTGGCCGTTGACCGACAGCCAGATCCGGCCCGCCGCCGGGTGGCCGCAGGCGGTAGCCGGACAGATCGGCCCGGCTACCGCCGACTGGTCGAAGCCCTTGCCCATGTCCCACGGATGCCCCTTCTCCTTGGCCCGAGCCTGGAGGTCGCGGCGGGTCAGGTCGAGGCCGACGGCATATCCGAAAATCAGGTCTTTTGCCGCGTCGACCGCGACATTGGCGCCACCGGCCCCGAGGGCGACGACAAGTTCGACCTCGTGATGCAGGTTGGCAGTAAGTGGAGGATAGGCGACGGCGATTTCATCGCCCCCGCCGACCACGGCATCGCCCGGCTTGGTAAAGAAAAAAGGCGGCTCGCGTCCTTCGGCCTGGTCGACCGCACCCATTTCCCGGGCATGGTCGGCATAGTTGCGGCCAACGCAAAAGATCCGCCGCACCGGGAAACGCCCGGTCGAGCCGGTAACCGGCAAAGCAGCCACGGCGTGCGGTGCAAAAATGTATTCCATGAACGAATCTCCGGTAGGAAGGGCAAAGGAGGCAGTTTGCATTAATTCACGATGGTCTGAGCAGTGCGATGTTACAGTCCGCGCCACGACCAATCGAATGACATAGCTCCCCTTTCCTCACCGAATGACCGATGTAAAAGCGCTCGCTCCGGCCCTGCTCTGCCTCGCCCTCCTTTCAGGAAGCGCCCAGGCCGTCGGCCTCGGTGACATCGCCTTGCTGTCGCCCATCGGCGAGCCGCTGCGGGCCGTCGTGCCGGTTACCGGCGTCGACAAGTCATGGCGGGCCGAATGTTTCTCCCTGGCCCCGACCGGCGACGGCGACCTGCCTGTCGTCTCGGAGGCTCGCATCCGGTTGGCGCGCATCGGCGAGAATTTCCGGCTAGTCATCGTCGCCAGCAAGCCGATCAGCGAACCCGTCATTGTCGTCAAGCTGCGCGTCGGCTGCGGCGTCGACCTGCAGCGCGACTATGTGCTGTTGCCGGGGCCGCCAACCGCGCTGGCAGTAGCCGCCCAGGATATTTCCCGGCCGTCGACCGGGGAGTTGGTTCCACGAGCCTTGGCCGCCGCTGACGCAGCCACGGCCGGCCGGACCGAGCCGCCCCGGCGCATCGCCAGGCGCCACCCGCCACGCCGCGATGCGGCGCCCGCCGCCCCGACCGGGGACGCCAGCCGCCCGCCGACCACGCTGTCCGGGTTGGCCAACGGACGTGACCGCATCATCCTCGGCTCGGCCCTCGACGACCTGCCGGCGCCGGCCGCCGGACCAGCCCTCGACGAGCGCCTGCTGAAAATGGAGACGTCGCTGCACCTGCTCAACTACCAGGTGGACAAACTCAATCAGGCGCTCACCCTGGGCCGGGAAGCGCAAGCCTTGCACGACCGCCTGCGCCACCTGCAGGGCAGTTCGGGTCTGGCACTTGCGGCTCCCGTCGCCGCCACGGCCAGCGCCGAGCCGGCCAGCCACCCCGATGCGGTCGGCTGGCTGGAGTTGCTGCTTGGCGTCGTGATCGGCGGCAGCGTTTCGGCCGGCGTCGCCCACCTGGTCAGCCGCCGCCATGATCGCCGAGGCGCCACCGAGTCACTCTTGCCGGCCGGCCACATCACGAAACCCCGAACATCGGCCTGACCCGACGGTCGGCGCCAGTCAAACCGGGTTGTCGATATCGACGAACTGGCAGTCGAGGCCGAATCGTTCGGCCAGGTGACGACCGAGCGCCTCGACGCCGTAACGCTCGGTGGCATGGTGACCGGCAGCCAGGTAGCCGACACCGCTCTCCCGCGCCAGATGCACCGTTTGCTCGGATATTTCGCCAGACAGGTAGGCATCGACACCGAGCGCGATGGCCTGCTCGAAATAGCCCTGGGCGCCGCCCGAACACCAGGCGATGCGCCGGACCGGGCGCTGCCGGTCGCCGATGACCAGCGGCGGTCGCCCCAGGCCGGCCGCCAGGCTGTCAACCAGCCCCTGCAGGTCGCCGGGCTCGGCCAGCGAGCCGATCCAGGCAATATCCTGGTCGCCGAAACGTCCGTCCGGCAACCAGCCGAAACGGGCCGCCAGCTGGGCGTTGTTGCCCAGTTCGGGGTGGGCGTCGAGGGGCAGGTGATAAGCCAGCAGGTTGATGTTCGCCCCCAGAAGGGTGGCCAGCCGCTGCCGCCGGATACCGGTCACCCGGCCGTCCTCACCTTTCCAGAAATAGCCATGATGGACCAGGACGGCATCGGCCCGGTGGGCGACCGCCGCATCGAGCAGGGCCTGGCTGGCGGTAACGCCGGTGACGATCCGCCGGATCTCGGCGCAACCTTCCACTTGCAATCCATTTGGGCAATAATCCCGGAACTTTCCGGGCATCAGCAGCCCGTCCAGACATTCCAACAGAGCTTCGCGCTTCATCGAGACAAATTCCATGCAGAGGTTGTGGCTGATTTTTGCACAAACGGCGACGGTTGCGCTGGCCATCGTTTTCGTCATCGCCACGCTCAAACCGGAATGGCTGCCGCAACGACCGGCCGTGCTGGCGGTGCACGAAGCGGCGCCGAACGCCGAAGGCAGCAAGGCGATGCCCGGCTCCTACCGCGACGCCGCCCGGGCCGCCCTGCCTTCGGTCGTGCACATCTACACCACCCAGGAAATCCGCCAGCAGCGGCACCCGCTGTTCGATGATCCGATTTTCCGCCACTTTTTCGGCGATCGCCCCGAAGGGCAGCCGCGCCCCAACTCCGGTCTCGGCTCCGGGGTCATCGTCAGCGCCAACGGCTACATCCTGACCAATTACCACGTCATCGAGGGCGCCGACGACATCCAGGTTTCGCTCAACGACAGCAAGACCTACAAGGCGAAGGTGGTCGGCAGCGACCCCGAGTCCGACCTCGCCATCCTGCAGATCAAGGCTGACAAGCTACCGGCTGTGACCTTCGGCCAGATGGAGCAACTTGGCGTCGGCGACGTCGTGCTGGCCATCGGCAATCCCTTCGGCGTCGGCCAGACGGTGACCATGGGCATCGTGTCGGCGCTCGGCCGCTCGCACCTGGGCATCAATACCTTCGAGAATTTCATCCAGACCGATGCCGCCATCAACCCCGGCAATTCGGGCGGCGCCCTCGTCGACATCCACGGCAACCTGGTCGGCATCAACACGGCGATCTATTCGCGCACCGGCGGCTCGCTCGGCATCGGCTTCGCCATCCCCGTCTCCAGCGCCCGCAGCATCATGGAGCAGATCATCCGTACCGGCACCGTGACGCGTGGCTGGATCGGCGTCGAGGCCCAGGAAATCACCCCCGAGCTGGCCGAATCCTTCGGCCTGCCCGACTTCGAGGGCGCCCTGATCGCCGGCGTCGTGCGCGGCAGCCCGGCCGATTCGGCCGGCATCCGTCCCGGCGACGTGCTGCTCTCGGTCGATGGCAAGCCGGTCAAAGACCCGCAAGTCATGCTCGACCTGATCGCCGCCCTCACTCCCGACGAGCGCTCGGCCTTCCGCCTGCGTCGCGACAAGAGCATCGTCGAGTTGCAGGTACGGATCGGCAAACGGCCGGCCATGCGCAACGGACGGGAATAAGCGGCGATGTGCCAGTTGCTGGGCATGAACTGCAACGTGCCGACCGACATCTGCTTTTCCTTCACCGGATTTCGCGAGCGGGGCGGCACCACCGACATCCATTCCGACGGCTGGGGCATCGCTTTCTTCGAGGGCAAGGGGGCCCGGCTCTTCCTCGACCCCCAGCCGTCGAGCACCTCGCCGGTGGCCGAACTGGTGCGCCACTACCCGATCCGCTCGACCAATGTCATCGCCCACATCCGCAAGGCGACGCAGGGTTCGGTCGGTCTTGAGAACACTCACCCGTTCATGCGCGAGCAGTGGGGTCGCTACTGGATCTTTGCCCACAACGGCAACCTGCGCGAGTTCGCCCCGCAGTTTGACGGCAGCTTCCTGCCGGTCGGCCTGACCGACAGCGAACAGGCCTTCTGCTGGCTGCTGCAGGAACTGCGCCGCCGCTTCGGCAGCGCCATGCCGGCCTACCCGGCGCTATTCGCCGCCCTTCATGAACTGACCCTGGATTTGTCGCAACACGGCGAATTCAATTTCCTGCTGTCCAACGGCGACTGTCTTTTCGCCCATGCCTCGACCCGGCTCAACCACATCGTCCGCCAGGCGCCCTTTGCCCGGGCGCACCTCAAGGACCAGGACGTCAGCATCGATTTCAGCGAGGTCACCACGCCGAACGACCGGGTGGCGGTGATCGCCACCCTGCCCTTGACCGACGACGAAGTGTGGACGGAAATGCCGCCCGGCACGCTCTGGTGGTTCGAAAACGGCGCGCCGGTCAGAACCTTGCCGACCCGACCGGGGCCGGCCCGCCGGGCCGGCTGATCAGTTGCCGCGCAGGTTGCCGAACTCGGCCTCCGCCTTGTCCAGTTCGCTTTCCATTTTTGCCGAATTTTCGGCGTCGACCGCGGGATCGGTCGTCGCGGCAGGGGGTGGGGCCGGGCGCGATACCAGGCGGGCGGCCAGGATGCCGAGCTCGTAGAGCAGGCACATCGGCACCGCCAGCGCCAGTTGCGAGACGACATCGGGCGGCGTCACCACGGCGGCCACGACGAAGGCGCCGACGATGAAATAGGAACGCCACTCCTTGAGTTTCTCGACCGAAACCACGCCCAGCTTGACCAGCACGACCAAGGCCACCGGCACTTCGAAGGCGATGCCGAAGGCCATGAACATGGTCATCACGAAGGACAGGTAGGCCTCGATGTCCGGCGCCGGGGTGATGCTCTTCGGGGCGAAGCTGGCGATGAAATGAAAGACCTGGCCGAACACGAAGTAGTAACAGAACGACATGCCGGCGACGAAAAGCACCGTGCTGGAAATGATCAGCGGGATGCCCAGGCGCTTTTCATGGGCGTACAGCCCCGGCGCGATGAAGGCCCAGGCTTGGTAGAGGATGAAAGGCAAGGCCGCCACGAAAGCGACCATGCCCGTCACCTTGAGGGGCACCATGAAAGGCGTCACGACGCCGATGGCGACCATCTTGGTGCCTTCGGGCAGGGCGCTGGTCAGCGGCGCGGCGAGAAAGTCGTAGATCATGCCGGGGCCGGGATACAGGCACAGCCCCCCCATGACGACGGCGATGGCGATCAGGCTGCGCAGCAAACGATCGCGCAACTCGACCAGGTGCGAGATAAAGGAATCTTCCGGGGCTTCGCTCATGCGCTGGGCTTGGTTTGGGTTTCGGGCTGGTGGGCGCTTGCCGGCAGCCCCTCGGCCAGTTTCGCCGCCGACTGGACTTCGGCGGCGGCCTCCTGAGCCGGCGCCTCGATCGCCCCGCGGGCCGACTCGTATTCCTTGCGCACCGAGCTTTCCAGTTCGCGGGCCGAATCGGTGACCTGGGTCTGCAGCTTCTTCAGTTCGTCGAGCTGGATCTCGCGATTGATGTCGGACTTGACATCATTGACGTAGCGCTGGGCGCGGCCGAGCAGGTGCCCGAGCGTGCGCGCCACCCGCGGCAGGCGCTCGGGGCCGATGACGATCAGCGCGACGATGCCGATCACCATCAATTCGGATAAGCCGATATCGAACATAGTTTCTTAGGATCGAGGATTCAGGATCGAGTTTTTAGAATCCGGGAGCGACCCTAGCCGCTCCAAATACTCGATCCTAAAAGCTAACCGCTCGATCCTAGCTCTTGGTCTTTTCCTTGACTTCGACGTCGATGGTCTCGCCGACCTGCTGGGTCGGCTTGGCGGCATCCTCGGCCGGCTTGTCGGCGTTGGCTTCCTTCATGCCGTCCTTGAAACCCTTGACGGCGCCGCCCAGGTCTTGCCCGACGTTGCGCAACTTCTTGGTGCCGAACACCAGCATGACGATGACCAGAACGATCAACCAGTGCCAAATGGAAAAACTGCCCATGATGTGTCTCCTAAAGTCGTTTCAGCATGGGGCCGACCGGGTCCGGTCCGCCCACGATATGCGCGTGCAGGTGCGGCACCTCCTGCTGCCCCACACGTCCCGTATTGATGATCACCCGGAAGCCGTCCGGGCTGCCTTGCGCTACCGCAATTTCGTTGGCCTTGGCCAGCATCCGGCCGAGCACCGGGCCATCCTCGGCGGCAACCGTGGCCAGCGAGGTGATGTGCTTTTTCGGAATGACCAGCACATGCACCGGGCGAGCCGGGTTGATGTCGTTGAAGGCGAGGATGTCCTCGTCCTCGTAGACCTTGGTCGCCGGAATCTTCCCGTCGACGATCTTGCAGAAGATGCAGTCACTCATTTGGCGCCCCGCGACGCCTTCTCGTCGATACCGGAAATCCCCTCGCGGCGGCGCATTTCCTGCGAAACGTCCTCGATGCTCAGGCCGTAGAAAGCCAGCAGCACCAGCACGTGGTAAATGACGTCGGTCGATTCCCAGACGATCTTCAGCTTCTTGCCTTCCTTGGCTGCCATGATCAACTCGGCGCTCTCCTCGCCGATCTTCTTCAGGATCGAATCCGGGCCCTCGGAGAAAAGCTTGGCCGTATAGGATTTTTCCGGGTCGGCATGGCGACGGGAAGCCAGCGTTTCCGACAGACGGTGCAGGATGTCATGCGTGCTCATTTGTAGATTTCCTTAGGGTCTTTCAAAACCGGTTCGGCAGGAACCCAGCGATCCCCGTTCAACTCATTGAAAAAGCAACTCTTCCGCCCAGTGTGACAGGCAATGCCGCCGACTTGTTCGATATTCAGCAACAACACATCGCCGTCACAGTCGGTGCGAATGGCGCGGACTTTCTGGAAATGGCCGGACTCTTCGCCCTTGCGCCACAGACGCTTTCTCGAACGCGACCAGTATACCGCGTTGCCGCTGCGTACCGTTTCCTGCAGCGATTCGCGGTTCATGAAGGCGAACATCACGACGCTGCCATTCTCGTCCTGGGCGATGGCCGGGATCATGCCGTCGGCGTCCCATTTGAGGGCGTCGAGCCAGTCCAGGGAATTATCGAGATCAGCCATTTCGATTTTGGGCGTTTTTTCCGGTCGACCGTCAGAGTCGCACTTCGATGCCGCGCGCCGCCATGTATTCCTTGGCCTGGCGCACGGTGTATTCGCCGAAATGGAAGATCGAGGCGGCCAGCACCGCATCGGCCCGGCCTTCGGAAACCCCGTCGGCCAGGTGCTGCAGGTTGCCGACGCCGCCCGAGGCGATGACCGGAATCGACACCGCGTCGGACACGGCGCGGGTCAGCGCCAGGTCGAAGCCGTTCTTGGTGCCGTCGCGGTCCATGCTGGTCAGCAGGATTTCACCGGCGCCCAGCGCCGCCACCTTCTTCGCCCATTCGATGGTATCGAGCCCGGTGTCGTTGCGGCCGCCATGCGTGAACACATGCCACTGGCCGGGCGCTACCTGCTTGGCGTCGATGGCGACGACGATGCACTGCGAACCGACCTTGGACGAGGCGTCGAAGACCAGGTCGGGGTTCTGCACCGCGGCGGTGTTCATCGACACCTTGTCGGCACCGGCGTTGAGCAGCCGGCGGACATCCTCGACCTTGCGCACGCCGCCACCGACGGTGAGCGGGATGAAGACCTGCTCGGCGCAGGCTTCGACGATGTGCAGGATGATGTCGCGCTGGTCGCTGGAGGCGGTGATGTCGAGGAAGGTCACCTCGTCGGCGCCCTGCTCGTCGTAGCGGCGGGCGATCTCGATCGGGTCGCCGGCGTCGCGCAGGCCGACGAAGTTGGTGCCCTTGACGACGCGGCCGGCCGTGACGTCGAGGCAGGGGATGATGCGCTTGGCCAGCATCAGGCGCCCAGCTCGTCCGCCAGGTTCTGGGCGGCGGCGAAATCGAGCGAACCGTCGTAAATGGCGCGGCCGGCGATGGTGCCACAAACGCCCTCGCCTTCGACGGCGCACAGGGCCTTGATGTCGTCGAGGTTGGACAGGCCGCCGGAGGCGATGACCGGGATGGTCAGCGCCTGAGCCAGGCGCACGGTGGCCTCGATGTTCAGGCCGGACAGCATGCCGTCGCGGCCGATGTCGGTGTAAATGATCGATTCGACGCCGTAGTCCTCGTATTTCTTGCCGAGGTCGACGACATCATGGCCGGTCAGCTTGGACCAGCCGTCGGTCGCCACCTTGCCGTCCTTGGCATCGAGGCCGACGATGATGTGGCCGGGAAAGGCGACGCAGGCGTCGTGCAGGAAGCCGGGGTTCTTGACCGCGGCGGTGCCGATGATGACGTAGGACAGGCCGCCGTCGATGCAGGCCTCGATGGTGTCGAGGTCGCGGATGCCGCCGCCGAGCTGGACCGGAATCTCGTCGCCGACTTCAGCCAGGATGGCCTTGATCGCCGCCGCGTTCTTCGGCTTGCCGGCGAAGGCGCCGTTCAGGTCCACCAGGTGCAGGCGACGGGCGCCCCGATCGAGCCAGTGGCGGGCCTGCTCGGCCGGGCTGTCGGAAAAGATGGTGGCCTGTTCCATCAGGCCTTGCTTGAGACGGACGCACTGGCCGTCTTTCAGGTCGATAGCGGGAATGATCAGCATGGGGAAAATCTGGAGAGGTGAATGCGAAAAAAGCGAATCAGGGATGCCACTCAACGAAATTCTTCAGCAACTGCAAGCCGTCGCGAGCGCTTTTCTCGGGATGAAATTGAACCGCGAAGATATTATCCCGGCCCACCGCACAGGTAAAGGGCACGCCGTACTCGCTGCTCCCGGTAACCAGCGCCGGGTCGGCCGGCACGACGAAATAGCTGTGCACGAAATAGAAGCGGGCGCCGTCGGCGATGCCTTGCCACAAGGCATGCGGCTGCTGGCGCACGGTGTTCCAGCCCATGTGCGGAACCTTTAGGCGCTCGCCGCTCGGCAGGACCATCTTGTCGCCCGGGAAGCGCTTGACGTTACCGGCGAAAACGCCGAGCGCCGGCACGTCGCCTTCGTCGCTGTGTTCGAAGAGCATCTGCTCGCCGACGCAGATACCGAGGAAAGGTTTCTCCTTGGCGGCGGCCAGCACGGCGCCGCGCAGGCCGCGGGCATCGAGTTCGGCCATGCAGTCGGGCATGGCACCCTGGCCGGGAAAGACGACGCGTTCGGCGGCGGCGACGACGGCCGGGTCGGCGGTGACGACCACCGTCTTGCCGCCGGCCACATGCTCCAGCGCTTTCGACACCGAGCGCAGGTTGCCCATGCCGTAGTCGATGACGGCAATCGTGCCTGCGCTCACAGCGTACCCTTCGTCGACGGCATGGCGCCGGCCATGCGCGGATCGGGCGTCACCGCCATGCGCAGGGCGCGGCCGAAGGCCTTGAAGATGGTCTCGGCCTGGTGGTGGGCGTTCTTGCCGCGCAGGTTGTCGATGTGCAGCGTCATGCCGGCGTGGTTGACCAGGCCGTGGAAGAATTCGCTGATCAGGTCGACATCGAACTGGCCGATGGTCGCCCGCGTGAATTCGACGTGCTGCTCCAGACCCGGCCGGCCGGAGAGGTCGATGACCACCCGCGACAGCGCCTCGTCGAGCGGCACGTAGCTGTGGCCGTAGCGGGTCAGGCCCTTCTTGTCGCCCCAGGCCTTGGCCAGCGCCTGGCCGAAGGTGATGCCGATGTCCTCGACGGTGTGGTGGGCATCGATGTGCAGGTCGCCGACCGCCTGCACGTCGAGGTCGATCAGGCCATGGCGGGCGATCTGGTCGAGCATGTGGTCGAGGAAGGGAACGCCGGTGGCGAATTTGCCCTGGCCGGTGCCATCGAGGTCGAGACGCACGGTGATCTGCGTCTCCAGCGTGTTGCGTGTGATTTCGGCTTGCCGCATGGTTGAAGGCTGCAAAAGGCTTTTGAACGGGGGGCCATGATACCATTTCGGCCTACTTTTACGCCTTTCGTGAAACCCCATGAGTCGCTTCTGGAGCCAGGTCGTTCGCGACCTCACCCCCTACGTGCCGGGCGAGCAGCCCAAGATTGCCAACCTGGTCAAGCTCAACACCAACGAGAACCCCTACCCGCCGTCGCCCCGCGTGCTGGCGGCGATCCAGGAAGAGCTGGGCGAGGACGCCGCCCGCCTGCGCCTCTACCCCGACCCCAACGCCGACCGGCTGAAGGCGGCGGTCGCCGCCCGCTATGGCGTGACGGCATCGCAGGTCTTCGTCGGCAACGGCTCGGACGAGGTGCTGGCCCACGTCTTCATGGCCCTGCTCAAGCACGAGGCGCCGATTCTTTTCCCCGACATCACCTACAGTTTCTACCCGGTCTATTGCGGGCTGTACGGCGTCGACTACCGGACGGTGCCGCTGGCCGACGACTTCACCATCGATCCGGCCGATTACATCGGGCAACGGAAGCATCCGGGCTCCCGCGGTCAACCGGAAAAAATGGCGAAAAATGAAATCGGCGGCATCATTTTCCCCAACCCCAACGCCCCGACCGGCTGCCTTCTGGCGCTCGACGCCATCGAGCGCATCGTTTCCGCCAATCCCGACGCCGTGGTCGTCGTCGACGAGGCCTACATCGACTTCGGCGGCGAGACGGCGATCGGCCTGGTCGACCGCCACGACAACCTGCTGGTCGTCCATACGCTGTCCAAGTCGCGCTCGCTGGCCGGCCTGCGCGTCGGCTTCGCGGTCGGCCACCCGGCCCTGATCGAGGCGCTGGAGCGGGTCAAGAACAGCTTCAACTCCTACCCGCTGGATCGCCTGGCGATTGCCGGCGCGGTGGCGGCGCTCGACGATGAGCCCCATTTCGAGCGCACTTGCACCGCCGTCATCGACAGCCGCCGGCAGTTGACCAGCGACCTGGCCGGGCTCGGCTTCGAGGTGCTGCCCTCGGCGGCCAATTTCGTCTTCGCCCGCCACCCGCAGCACGACGGCGCGGCGCTGGCCCAGGCCCTGCGCCAGCGCAGCATCATCGTCCGCCACTTCCGGCTGCCGCGCATCGACCAGTTCCTGCGCATCACGGTCGGCACCGACGCCGAATGCGCGGCGCTGACCGAGGCCCTGCGCGCCATTCTCGGCTGAGCGCCATGGAAACCATCTGGCGCCGCCCGGACGGCAGCATCGTGGCCTGCACCGAGAAGATCAAGGTGCTGCGCGAAAATCTCGAGGAGCTACGCCAGATGGCGCAGGACGCCTTCGAGGACGCGCTGCTGATGGAGTGCGAGGAGTCCCAGATCCGGGCCGTCTTCCAGGAAGTGATCGCCGACCTGGAAAACCCCTACGCGCCGCCCGACGCCCCTACTCCCTGACCACGACCAGGGCCGGCGGCTTGCGCTCCGGCCCGCGCTGGTCGAGCTTGTGCTGGGCGAGTTGCAGGGTGACCATGTCCATGCGGCTGGTGTTGATCGAATCGCGGATGACGGCGATGACGATTTCGGCCACCGAAACATCGCAGCCGGTGTCGAGAAAATGCTTGAAGTAGATCAGCGTGATCCTGGCCCAGGCGGCGGGGCTCAGCCGGCAGATGAATTCGTTGCGGAAACTCTTGCGGGCGTCGGCCAGGCACTCGTCGACCAGCCGCGACGCATCTTCCTCCAGGCCGGGCATCATCAGCATCAGGTTGGCGCAGGCTTGGTCGCGCAACTCATCGAATTCCATGGCGGTCTCCGCGGGTTATTCTGGTCAGCCGGGTTGGCCAAAAATCGGACATCGTTTCCCGGCAGACAGGCCGCGGCAGGCATTTGTTCCGCAAGGCGCGGCCCGCCGGAAGAAAATCAGACCAGCCCGAGCACCCCGAGCGCCGCGCCGACGCCGATGAACCACAGCGGATGCACCTTCTTCAGCCGCAGATTGGCCGCCACCGTCGCCGCCACCAGGGCGTAGGCCGGCCAACCGAAGCCGGCCGCCTGGGCGATCAGCGTCGCGCCGGAAAAGACCAGGCCGACGGCGAGCGGCGCCACGCCGAGGCTGATCGCCTTCTGCCAGCGCCGACCGGAAAAACTTTCCCAGCGGTCGATCAGCAGGTAGATCAGCACGCTCATCGGCAGGCACATGGCCAGGGTCGCCGACAGCGCCCCGGCCAGCCCGGCGACCTCCCAGCCGACCAGGGTGACGACCAGCACGTTGGGCCCGGGCGCCGCCTGGGCGATGGCGTAGAGATGGGTGAAAGTGGTGTCGTCCAGCCAGTGGTGGTTGTCGACGACGACGCGGTGCATTTCCGGCAGCAGGGCGGTGGCGCCGCCGAAGGCGACCAGCGAAAGCAGGGCGAATTCGAGGAAGAGCTGGATGACGATCATTTGCGCCCCAGCCGCCAGTAGGCCAGGCCGCCGGCCAGGGCCAGCCCGGCGACCATGACGCTGGGCATCGGCCAGCGCAGGCCGGCGATGGCCGCTGCGGTCAACGCCGAAAAAGGCAGAAAAAGCCATTTGTCGCGAATCGCCACCGCCATCCGCCAGGCCATCGCGAAAAGCAGGCCGACGCCGACCGCGGCGACGCCGCGCAGCATGGCCTGGGCGGCCGGCAGGCTGCCGTAACGGTCGTAGAGCAAGGCAAGGAGCAGGACGACGACGAGCGGCCCGGCGAGCAGGCCGAGCGGCGCGACGATGGCACCGGCCAGCCCCCGGTAGCGCTTGCCGACGACCACCGCCAGGTTGACCACGTTGGGCCCGGGCAGGAACTGGCAGAGGCCGAGCTGGGCGTTGAACTCCTCGGCGCTCATCCAGCGCCGCTCGTCGACCAGCATGCGGCGCGCGAAGGGCAGCACGCCGCCGAAGCCGGACAGGCCGACGGAAGAAAAACCCAAAAAAAGCGCCCGGAGGTCCGGGCGCTGGCTGGTTTCAGAGACGGCGAGCAAGGTTTCCACGGTCAACCGGTAATTTCGCCAAAAATCTCAGTTGTCCAGGCGGTAGGCCGCCGACTGGGCGTGCGCCGGCAGGCCCTCGCCCTCGGCCAGCGTGCGGGCGATGCGGCCCAGCGTCTGGGCGCCGGCCTGGGAAACCTTGATCAGGCTGGTCCGCTTCTGGAAATCGTAGACGCCGAGCGGCGACGAGAAGCGGGCCGAACCGGAGGTCGGCAGCACGTGGTTGGGACCGGCGCAGTAGTCACCCAGCGATTCCGAGGTGTAGTGGCCGATGAAGATGGCGCCGGCGTGGTGGATCTTCTCGACCCACGGATCGGGGTCGGCCAGCGCCAGTTCGAGGTGCTCGGGCGCGACGCGGTTGGCGATCTCGACCGCCTCTTCCAGGTCGCGGACCAGGATGAAGGCGCCGCGGTTGGTCAGCGAGGTCTCGATCACTTCGCGGCGCGGCATGGTCGGCAGCAGTTTTTCGATGCTGGCCTGCACTTGCTCGATGAAGGCGGCGTCGGTGCAGATCAGGATGGACTGGGCCAGTTCGTCGTGCTCGGCCTGCGAGAAGAGGTCCATCGCCACCCAGTCCGGGTTGCCCGAGCCATCCGACACGACCAGGATTTCCGACGGGCCGGCGACCATGTCGATGCCGACGATGCCGAACACCCGGCGCTTGGCGGTGGCGACGTAGGCGTTGCCGGGGCCGACGATCTTGTCCACCTGCGGCACGGTCTGGGTGCCGTAGGCCAGCGCGCCGACGGCCTGGGCGCCGCCGATGGTGAACACCCGGTCGACGCCGGCCAGGCAGGCGGCGGCCAGCACCAGCTGGTTGTGCTCGCCGCCCGGCGTCGGCACGACCATGATCAGCTCCTTGACGCCAGCCACCTTGGCCGGGATGGCGTTCATCAGCACCGACGACGGGTAGGCCGCCTTGCCGCCCGGCACGTAGAGGCCGACGCGGTCGAGCGGGGTGATCATCTGGCCGAGCAGGGTGCCGTCGGCTTCGGTGTACGACCAGCCTTCCATCTTCTGCCGCTCGTGGTAGGCGCGGATGCGGCCGGCGGCAGCCTCCAGCGCGGCGCGGCGCTCGGCCGGCAGGCCGTCGAGGGCGCGCTGCAGCTCGGCCTGGCCGAGTTCGAGATCGGCCATGGCGGGCGCCGTCAGGCGGTCGAACTGGTTGGTGTACTCGACCACCGCCGCGTCGCCGCGCGCCTTGACGTCGGCCAGGATGGCGGCGACGGTACGCTCGATGTTGTCGTCGGCCGCCGCCTCGAAGGCGAGCAGGGTTTTCAGTTTTGCCGAAAAATCGGCGTCGACCGTCGATAGGCGTTGAATGGCGAGCATTTACTTCTCCACCGCCCGGGCAAAGGCGTCGATGATCGGTTGCAGGGTTTCGCGCTTGACCTTGAGCGAGGCCTGGTTGACCACCAGGCGCGAGGAAATGTCCATGATGTGCTCGCAGGCGACCAGCTTGTTGGCCTTCAGCGTGCCACCGGTGGACACCAGGTCGACGATGGCGTCGGCCAGCCCGGCCAGCGGCGCCAGTTCCATCGAGCCGTAGAGCTTGATCAGGTCGACATGGACGCCCTTGCTGGCGAAGTGCTCGCGGGCCATCTTGGTGTATTTCGACGCCACCTTGAGGCGATTGCCCTGGCGCACGGCGTTCGGATAATCGAAGCCCTCGGGCACCGCCACCATCATCCGGCACTTGGCGATCTTCAGGTCGAGCGGCGAATAGAGGCCCTCGCCGCCGTGCTCGATGAGCACGTCCTTGCCGGCCACGCCGAGGTCGGCGGCGCCGTACTGGACGTAGGTCGGCACATCGGTGGCGCGGACGATGACGACGCGCACTTCCGGCCGGTTGGTGTCGATGATCAGCTTGCGGGAGGTTTCCGGGTTTTCGGTCGGGACGATGCCGGCCGCCGCCAGCAGGGGCAGGGTTTCATCGAAGATGCGGCCCTTGGAAAGGGCGATGGTGATACCGGTCACGGGCAACTCTCGCGGACAAAGAGGGGGATTTTACCGCAAAGCGGCAGCCCCCCCTTCGCCCGCCGCCCAAAAAGCAAAAAGCCCGGCAAGCCGGGCTTTCTCGATACAGGCTAATCCGCGAGCTTATTCGGCCGGGCGGATGTTGGCAGCCTGCTTGCCCTTGGGGCCGGTGACGACGTCGAAGGTGACCTTCTGGTTCTCGGCCAGGGTCTTGAAACCATTGCCTTGAATTGCAGAGAAGTGGGCGAAGAGGTCTTCACCACCTTCGGACGGGGAAATGAAACCAAAACCCTTGGAGTCATTGAACCATTTAACGGTACCAGTTGCCATTTGAAGCTTCCTTAAAAATTAACCGGGCTTGCGCCACAAAATCACGAGAACCAAGACCGAGGAGCTGACAAACCGTGGTACGGCGCAGGAACAAAACACTGCCTGGAAATCCCGAGCCGCGAGTATGGGCCAGCATTCGGAATACGCCAAGCATTTTTTTACATTTCTGCGGTCAACGGCAAAAAATGGCGAAAATCCACCATGTCGCGCCACGCGGTCAATGCATGCGCCGTACCGCCGCCCCCAACTTGGCCAGTTTCTCTTCGATGCGCTCGTAACCGCGGTCGAGGTGGTAGATGCGGTCGATCACCGTCTCGCCCTCGGCGACCAGGCCGGCGATAACCAGCGAGGCCGAGGCGCGCAGGTCGGTGGCCATGACCATCGCCCCCTCCAGGCGGTCGATGCCGCGCACGATGGCATTGTTGCCTTCGATCTGGATGTTGGCGCCCAGGCGCATCAACTCGTTCACGTGCATGAAGCGGTTTTCGAAGATGGTCTCGCGGATGGTCGCCACACCGTCGGCAATACAGTTGATGGCCATGAACTGGGCCTGCATGTCGGTCGGAAAAGCCGGGTAAGGCGCTGTGCGCAGGCTGACCGCCTTCAGGCGGGGCGGCGCGACGAGACGGATGGCGTCGCGCTCGACGGTGATGTCGCAACCGGCGTCGAGCAGTTTGTCGACCACCGTGTCGAGGTAGGCGGCCGAGGTCTTGAGCAGGCGGATGTCACCGCCAGTGACGGCCGCCGCGCACAGGTAGGTGCCGGTCTCGATGCGGTCAGGCATGATGGCGTGCGTCGCGCCATGCAGCTTGTCTACGCCCTGGATGCGGATGATGTCGGTGCCAGCGCCGGAGATGCGGGCCCCCATGCTGATCAGGCAGTTGGCCAGGTCGACGACTTCCGGCTCGCGGGCGGCGTTCTCGATGATCGTTTCGCCTTCGGCCAGGCAGGCCGCCATCATCAGGTTCTCGGTGCCGGTCACGGTGACCATGTCAGTGCAGATGCGGGCGCCCTTCAGCCGGATCGCCTTGGCATGGACGTAGCCCTGCTCGACCGTCACTTCGGCCCCCATCGCCTGCAGGCCCTTGATGTGCTGGTCGACCGGCCGGGCGCCGATGGCGCAACCGCCGGGCAGCGACACCCGGGCCTCGCCGCCGCGGGCGACCAGCGGTCCGAGGACGAGGATGGAAGCGCGCATGGTCTTGACCATCTCGTAGGACGCCACCGGGTTGTTCAGGCCGCCGCCGTTGAGGACCAGGCCGTCGGCCCCCTCCATGGTGACGCCGACGCCCATGTCGCCGAGCAGGCGGAGCATGGTCGAGATGTCGTTCAGATGCGGCACGTTGGTGAAATGCACCGGCTCGGCGGTGAGCAGCGAGGCGCACAGAATCGGCAAGGCGGCGTTCTTGGCGCCGGACATCGCCACTTCGCCGGACAGGCGGCGGCCGCCCTCGATCAACAATTTATCCACGCTGGGCGCTCCATTCTTCCGGGGTCAGGGTTTTGAACGACAGGGCATGCAATTCCCCGGAGTCGAACTTGTCTTTCAGAATCTTGTTCACGTGCTGCTGGCGCTGCACGCGGTTCTTGCCGGCAAACTCGGCGCTGACGATGACCGCCTCGAAATGGTGGCCGTCGCCATCGAGCGCCAGGTGTTCGCAGGCCATGCCGGCGAGGATGAGTTGCTTGATCTGGTCGGGGTACATCATGTTCAGCCTCTTAACTTCCAGCCCCGCTTTAACAGGCTCAGCGTCAGCAGCGACACGGCGAGGAAGCAGGCAGCGACGACCGCCAGGCTGATTTCGGGCGCTACGTCGGAGACGCCGAAAAAGCCATAACGGAAGCCGTCGATCATGTAAAAAACGGGATTGTAATGCGACACGTGCTGCCAGAATGCAGGCAGTGTGTAAATCGAGTAGAAGACGCCGGACAGCATGGTCAGCGGCATGATCAGGAAATTCTGGAAACCGGCCAGCTGGTCGAACTTCTCGGACCAGATGCCGGCGATGATGCCGAGGGCCGCGAAAAGCCCGCCGCCGAGCACGGAAAAGAGCACGATCCACAGCGGCGCCACCACTTTCAGCTCGGCGAACCACAGCGTCGCCAGCAGCACGCCGATGCCGACCAGCAGACCGCGCACGACGGCCGCCAGCACGTAGGCGGAGAAAAAGACGCTGTAGGGAATGGGGGGCAGCAACACGAAGACGATGGAACCGGTGATCTTGGCCTGGATCAGGCTGGACGACGAGTTGGCGAAAGCATTCTGCAGCACCTGCATCATGACCAGGCCGGGCACCAGGAAGGCGGTGTAGCGGACGCCGTGCACCTGGACGTGGTCGTCGAGCACATGGCCGAAAATCAGCAGGTAGAGCAGCGCCGTCAGCACCGGCGCCGCCACCGTCTGGAAGGCGACCTTCCAGAAGCGCAGGAATTCCTTCTCGAACAGGGTGAGAAAGCCGATCACTGCTGCAGGGTCCGCACGAAAACCGCCTCCAGCGAAGCGCCGGGATGGGCCGCCATCAGGTTGGCGGTGGTATCGAGGGCGATCACCCGCCCCAGCTTCATCAGCGCGATGCGGTTGCACAGCGCCTCGGCCTCTTCGAGATAATGCGTGGTCAGGATGATGGTATGGCCCTCGCCGTTCAGGCGGCGGATGAACTGCCACAGCCCCTGGCGCAGCTCGACATCGACGCCGGCCGTCGGCTCGTCGAGGACGATGACCGGCGGCTTGTGCACCAGGGCCTGGGCGACCAGCACGCGACGCTTCATGCCGCCCGACAGGCGACGCATGTTGACCTCGGCCTTGCTCGTCAGGTCGAGGTTGTGGAGGATCTCGTCGATCCAGTCGTCGTTCGTGCGGATGCCGAAATACCCCGACTGGATGCGCAGCGTCTCCCGGACATTGAAGAAGGGATCGAAGACCAGTTCCTGCGGCACCACGCCGAGCAGGCGCCTGGCCTCGCGAAAATCCCGGATGACATCGTGACCGAGCACCTGGATCGAACCGGAATCCGGACGCAAGAGTCCAGCCAGCGACGAGATCAGCGTCGTCTTGCCGGCCCCGTTGGGACCGAGCAGACCGAAGAACTCGCCGGGCTCGATGGCCAGTGACACGCCGGCCAGCGCTTGCAGCGAACCAAAGCGCTTGACGACGTCAACGATGGAAACGGCGGGAACCATGGGCGGCCCCTAGGCGCGGGGCAGGAGGTCGACAACGCCGTACAGCTCGGCCAGCGACAGCACGCCTTTGGGAATTTGGGCAAATTTGACGGTCGACCGCGACGATCCGGCCGCCCGCAGCCAACCGAGCATGACCGCCACCGCCGAGGAATCGGCCTCGGTCACCTGGGAAAAATCGAAGACCTGCTCGCCGGGCTGCAAAGCCGAGCAACCGGCGGCCAGCAGGCCGCGCGCATTGGCCATGGTCATCGGCGCCGTGACCACCAGGCGCCCGGCCTCCCGTTCGATCATTTCTTTTCGGACTTGGCTTCGATGGACTTGTTCTTGGCGGCAATCGAGGCGATCAGGCCGTCAATGCCACCGTTGCGCACCTCGGTGGTGAACTGGTCGCGATAATTGGTCACCAGGCTGATCCCGGCCACCACGACGTCATACACCTTCCAGCCGTTGTCGCCCTTTTCCAAACCGTAATCGAGCTGCACCGGCTTGCTGCCTGGTTGCAGCACCTCGGTACGGACCAGCACATCGGTCTCGCCGGGCGCCATGCGGAAGGGTTTGAACACCACCTTCTGGTTCTTGTAGCCGGTCAGGGCGTTCGAATAGGTACGCACCAGCAGGGTCCTGAACTCGGCGGTCAGCTGGTCACGCTGCTGCGGACTGGCCTTGCGCCACTCCTTGCCCAGGGCCAGCGCCGTCATGCGATGGAAATTGAAATGGGGCAGCACCTTGCGGTCGACGAGATCGACCACCTTGTTGGCGTTGCCGTTCTGGATGTCGACATCCTTGCGGACAATGTCGAGCACCTCTTCGGTGACGCGCTGAACCAGCGCATCCGGGGCCTCCTGGGCAACAACGGAGCCGGCCAGCAAGGCAGCAAAAAACAGGGCGAATAGCTTCTTCATCATCGGCAATCTGAACGATCAGTCATCCAGCCGCGGCGGGCGGCCATCGAAAATCTGGTTGCGGCGGCGCTGCTGGTAGGCAGCCCGGATGTAGGCGTACTTGTCCAACGCTGCTTCCTCGACGACCTTGTCGGCCGGCAGCAACCCGGCCCGGATATCGACGAAGCGCAAAGCAGCCATGCCGTTACGCGCCGACACCGGGCGGGTCGTGGCGATCGGGTCAACCAGCACGTCGACCCCCCAGCCACCGGTATCGCGCAGGTAGCGCGGCCCGATCACCGGCCAGAAGAAATAGGGACCATCACTGACCCCCCAGACGGCCAGGGTCTGGCCGAAATCCTCGTCATGCTTTTCCAGGCCCAACTCGCTGGCCACGTCGAACAGGCCGAAAATCCCGACCGTCGAATTGATCAGCAGACGCCCCAAATCGATACCAGCACTGCCGAACTTGCCCTGCATGGCGTTATTGACGCCGATCCACAGATCGCCGGCATTGCCGAAAAAGTTGCCAACCCCCATCTTGACCGGCAACGGGGCGACATTGTCGTAAACCTGGGCGACCGGCTTGGCCGCATACTTGTCGATGGCCTCATGCACGGCGAACATCGAGCGATTGAACCCCTCGTACGGATCCTTGGCCCCATCCTGGGCCGCGGCGCTGCCCGCCAACAGGAGGGCGACCCACCCGCCAACGGCGACCTGCCGACCGATACGCATTACAGATAAGCCGAGACTTTTCGTCATTTCTTGTCCTGTCCGTCTGCTGCCTTGCTAAATAAAAACTGGCTGATCAATTTCTCGAGAACAACCGCCGACTGCGTCTTTGAAATGGTTTCGCCAGGCTGCAGCATCTTGTCGTCGCCACCCACGTCGAAACCGATGTACTGCTCGCCGAGCAAACCGGCGGTATAGATTGCCGCAAACGTATCCCGGGGGAAACGGTAGCGGCCGTCTATGGTCATGCTGACCACGGCCTCGTAGGTCGAACCATCGAACCGGATGTCGGCAATGCGACCGACCACCACGCCGGCACTCTTCACCGGCCCCCGCACCTTGAGCCCGCCGATATTATCAAACTTGGCTTCAAGCACATACGTCTCGGACAGGTGCGCCGAGGAAAGGTTGCCGACCTTGAGGGCCAGAAAAAGCAGCGCAGCAATGCCGATCGCCACGAAAACACCGACCCACAGGTCAAGAACAGTACGGTTCATGAATTTCCCCGGAACATGAACGAAGTCAAAACAAAATCGAGCGCCAGAATGGTCAGCGCGGAGGTCACCACGGTTCGCGTGATCGCCCGCGACACCCCTTCCGCCGTCGGCACCGAATCGTAACCCTCGAAAACGGCGATCAGCGATACCGCGATGCCGAAGATGACGCTCTTGATCACGCCATTCAGGATGTCGTAGCGAAAATCGACGCTGGCCTGCATCTGCGACCAGAAGGCCCCCTCGTCGACGCCGATGAAGACGACCCCGATCAGCCAGCCGCCAAGTATCCCCATGGCCGAAAACAGCGCGGCCAGCAGCGGCATCGAAATCACCCCGCCCCAGAAGCGCGGCGCGACGACCCGGGCGATCGGATTGACCGCCATCATGTCCATCGCCTTCAACTGCTCGGTCGTCTTCATCAGCCCGATTTCGGCCGTCACCGACGAACCGGCACGCGAGGCAAACAGCAAGCCGGCAACGACCGGGCCGAGCTCGCGAGTCAGCGACAACGCGACGAGAATGCCGAGCGCCTCGGTCGAACCATAGCGCTGCAGGGTTTCGTAGCCCTGCAAGCCGAGCACCAACCCGACGAACAAGCCCGACACGATGATGATCAGCAGCGACATGACCCCGCTGAAGTAGAGTTCGCGCACCGTCAGGTGCAGGCGCCGGAAGGACGTTCCGGAATGGGTCAGCAAGGCCCAGAAAAAACGGGTGACGAAACCCAGCCGCCAGATGCGGTCGACCGTCGCATGCCCCAATTTCCGAATCAACTCGACCGGGCTAAGCATGGGTCACTCCGGGCAAGAATTCCTTGGCCACGGCTGGCGCCGGATAATCGAAATGCACCGGCCCGTCAGCCTCGGCATGCACGAACTGATGCACGAAAGGATCCTTCGACGCCCGGATTTCATCCGGCGTGCCCTGAGCGACGACCCGGCCGCCATTCATGAAAAAGATGTAGTCGACAATCAGCAACGACTCCTGAATGTCATGGGTGACCATGATCGAGGTCGTCCCCAGTGCGCTGTTCAGCTTGCGAATCAACTGGCCGATAACACCCAGGCCGATCGGATCAAGCCCGGTAAACGGCTCGTCGTACATGACCAGCATGGGATCGAGGGCCAACGCCCGGGCCAGGGCCACCCGCCGCGCCATGCCGCCCGACAGCTCGGCCGGCATCAGCTTGTGGGCGCCACGCAAGCCAACCGCCTCGAGTTTCATCAGGACCAGATCGCGGATCATTTCATCCGACATGTCGGTGTGCTCGCGCATCGGGAAGGCCACGTTTTCAAACACCGACATGTCGGTAAACAAGGCGCCAAACTGGAACAGCATGCCCATTCGCCTGCGCAGCCGGTACAACTCGCCCTGCGACATTTCGCAAACCTGGTGCTTCTCAAGGCGAACGCGACCGCCGGTCGGCCGCAACTGTCCGCCTATGCAGCGCAACAGCGTCGTCTTGCCACAACCGGACCCGCCCATGATCGCCACCAGCTTGCCGCGCGGAATCTTCATGTTGATTCCCTGCAGCACCGGCCTGTCGTCATAAGTGAAGTGCAGGTTCTCGATATCGACCAGAATGTCGTCGGACAAAGTACTTTCCCAGAAAAAAGTCGGTCGATTTTATCAGAAGCGCTTGCAGCCACAGGAAAACGGCGAGGCTATAATCCAACAAATTTCATTTGGAATGTTGCGCTCTTGTCACTTGCCAAGCCGCTCCTGCTGATCGTCGACGACGACTCACTGATTACCGAATCGCTCAGCTTCGCCTTCGCTCGCGACTACGACGTCATTACCAGCCATTCCCGGCCGCATGCCCAGGCCCTGCTACGACAACTGCGTCAGCCGCCGCAACTGGCTCTCATCGACCTCGGCCTCCCGCCTCACCCCCACCGCCCCGACGAGGGCTTCGCGCTGATCAGCGACCTGCTGGCCCTGTCTCCGGAAATGAAAATCATCGTGCTCTCCGGGCAGAACGACGACGAAAATGCCTGTCATGCCCGCACCCTGGGGGCCGTCGACTTCGTCGGCAAGCCCTGCGACCCGGGCAGCCTCGATCAACTCTTCCAGCAAGCCCTGCGCTTCGGCAACCCGAGTGCCGACGCGAGAAACACCGGACTGATCGGCGAAAGCCTGCCGATGCAGCGACTGCGCCTGCAACTCGGCCAATATGCCAACCTCGCCTACCCGGTGCTGATCGAAGGCGAATCGGGCAGCGGCAAGGACATCGTCGCCAGCCACTACCTGCACCGCCTGACCGAGCGCCGCGACAAACCCTTCCTGGCGCTGAACTGCGCCGCCATTTCCCCAACCCTGCTCGAACCGACGCTGTTCGGCTACGCCAAGGGCGCCTTCACCGGCGCCAGCGCGGCCAAGGCCGGCTATTTCGAGGATGCCGACAGCGGCACGCTGTTTCTCGACGAAATCGGCGAACTGCCGCTGGAACTGCAACCCAAGCTGCTGCGCGTACTCGAAAACGGCGAATACCAGCGCGTCGGCGAAACCCAGACTCGGGTATCGACAGCCCGCATCATTGCCGCCACCAACCGCGACCTGCGCCAGGAAATGCGTGCCGGTCGATTCCGTGCCGACCTCTTCCACCGGCTGTCGGTGTTCACGGTATCCGTCCCCTCGCTGCGCGAAACAGGGCTGGATCGCTTGCTGCTGCTCGAGCATTTCCGCAAGACCAGCGCCGCCCAGGTTCTCGCCGAGCCCTTCCGGCTCGCCCCGGCTGCCCAATCGCTGTGGCTCGACTACGGTTTTCCCGGCAATGTGCGCGAACTGCGCAACATCGTCATCCGCCTGACCGCTCGTCACGCCGGCAAGGAGGTTTCCGCCGACCAGTTGCGCGCCGAATTCGACTATCTCGACATTCCCGAACCGGCCGCCGACCCGAACGGACTGGCCGCGGACAACCCAGAGAACGTCAGGCAAGCGGCCCGCCAGCACCTGGAAAAGGCGACCCGCATCAACCTCGATACGACGCTTGAACTCTGGCAGCGCTGCTACATCGACACCGCCATCGAACTGAGCAACGGCAACATGAGCCAGGCCGCCCGCCGGCTCGGCATCAACCGCACCACCCTCTACAACCGACTGGAAGGCCGAAACCGTCAATGAGCCTTTATCTCGAATATTTCGGGCTGCGCGAGGCGCCCTTCCGCATCACGCCGCATACCGACTTCTTCTTCACTGGCGCCAACCGCGGGCCGACCCTCGAGGCACTGATCTACGCCATCACCCAGGACGAAGGTATCGTCACCATCACCGGCGAGGTGGGCAGCGGCAAGACCATGCTCTGCCGCATGCTGCTCGAGCGCCTGCCGAAAAACGTCGAATCGCTCTACCTGGCCAACCCGTCGCTCTCCCGCCAGGAAATCCTTGGCGCCATCGCCGACGAACTGGGCATCCCGACTGAAGGCAAGGCCACGCATTCGCTGACCCGCGCCCTGCAGGAAACCCTGATCGCCCGCTACGCCGAAGGTAAACGAGTCGTCCTGCTGATCGACGAGGCCCACGCCATGCCGGCCGAATCGCTGGAAGAGATTCGCCTGCTTTCCAATTTGGAATCGAAAGCCAGCAAGCTGCTGCAGATCACCCTTTTCGCCCAGCCGGAACTCGATGAGCGCCTGGCCGCCAATGACATGCGGCAATTGCGCGAGCGGATTACCCAGCATTTCAGCCTGTCCCCTCTCAAACGCGACGATGTCGCGGCCTACATCGAGTTCCGTCTGCGCGCCGCCGGCTATCACGGCCCCAATCCATTTTCTGGCGAGGCGATCGACACCATCGCCCGGGTTTCCGAAGGCCTGTCGCGGCGCATCAACATCCTGGCCGACAAGGCGCTGCTCGCCGCCTTCTCGCATGGCAGCCATCAAGTGGCCACTAGGGAAATTGACATCGCCGTTCAGGACGCCCGCTTCTCGCCCCTCCACGCCGCCCCCCGGGGGCAAGCCAGGCCCTGGCTGTGGCCACTGACCGGGGCCGGCCTTGCCGCGCTACTTGTAGCGCTCGGCGTCGGCTTCAAGGATCGCTTGCCGGCGGGCAACGAAAGCGGTGAAGCGCCGCCAGTGGAAAAACAGCCACTCGCCTTGCCTGGCAAGAAGCCGCCAACGCTCCCGCTGGTCAACAATGCCCAGCGCGGCGACCCGGAAAATATCCGCTTCGGCCCGCTGACCCGCCGGCACATGAGCGCTTATGAAGAATGGATCGACCAGGCACCGCGCAACCATTACTTCATCCAGTTGCTTGCCACCGATGCCGGCAATACCGGGGAGATCGAGGGCTTTCTCGCCCGTGCCACCACCGCTCTCGATCCGGAAAACGTTCGCGCCTACCGCTCCAGCCTGTCCGGCCGGGATCGGGTCGGGGTAATTTTCGGCGATTTCACCAGTCGCGAGGAGGCCGTCGTCGCCATGCAAACCCTGCCCGAATCGATCAAGGCCGCCCAACCCTTTCCGCGACAGGTCAGCCGCCTGCACTGAAGCGACGCGGCCGCAGGCGATGTCCCGCGCGGATTTACGTGCTAGCATCATAACGATATAGCGTTCATTCGTGACCCATTGCTCAGACAAGGCTTAGCCCGATGAAAGTCGGTTTTACCAGCGCCGCCACACTCGCCCTGCTGCTCGCCGCTTGCGCGGCCCCCTCGCCCCGTGAACCGCTCAAGGGGCACCTGAACAAGGACAGCCGGGCACCGGCAGCGGCGCCGGCCGGCAACATCCCGGCCCCGGTCGAGCAAACGCTGGCCCTGCCCAAGCCGCGGGCCCTGCCCAAAGCTGAAACCTACAGCGTCGTGGTCAACAACGTGCCGGTTCGCGAACTGCTTTTCGCGCTGGCCCGCGACGCCAAGGTCAATGTCGACATCCACCCGGGCATTGCCGGCAACGTCACCCTCAATGCCATCGACCAGACCCTGCCGCAGTTGCTGGCACGCATCGCCAAGCAGGTCGACATGCGCTTCGAACTGGACGGCCCCAACCTCGCGGTCATGCCGGATTCGCCCTTCCTCAAGCACTACAAGGTCGATTACGTGAACATGTCGCGCAACGTCACCGGCACAGTGTCGACCAACACCCAGATCGCTACCGCCACGCCGGGCAGCGCCGGCAACGTCACGCCTCAAACGCCCGGCGGCTCGGCCGGCAACGTCTCGAACACCCGTATCGAGAACGCTTCCAGCAACCAGTTCTGGATTTCGCTGGAGCGCAACATCAAGGACATCCTCCGCGAAACCGACAAGATCCTGCCGGAAGGCTCGAGCGAAACCGTCGTCGAGCAGACCACCGCCCAGTCGGCGACCGGCGCCGCCGCCCTGCCCCAGGGGACCGGCCAGCGCGCCGCGCAAAGCATCGCCAACGCGCTGCAGACCAACCCCAACCCCAGTTCGGCGAGCCAGGCCACCGGCACCTCGGTCGAACGGCGCAGCACCTTCCGCGAAGCGGCGTCGGTCATCGTCAATGCCGAAAGCGGCGTCGTCACCGTGCGCGCCACCCAGCGCCAGCACGACCGCATCCAGGAATTCATCGACCGGGTGATCAATTCGGCCCGCCGCCAGGTGTTGATCGAGGCGACCATCGTCGAGGTCGAACTGTCCGACGGTTACAAGCAAGGCATCGAATGGAGCCGCTTCCGTGACGACGGCAGCGGCTTTCGCGTCCTGGCGCCGGGCAACGCCACCAGTTTCGTCGATACGGCCAATGTCGTCATCAAGAACCTGAACAAGCCGCTCGACCTGATCGCCGCCACCGACCTGCTACAGTCCTTTGGCACCGTCAAGGTCCTGTCCAGCCCGCGTCTTGCCGTGCTCAACAACCAGACGGCCCTGCTCAAGGTCGTCGAAAACTACGTCTACTTCAATGTCAAGGCCGACACCACGACGTCGGCCAACGTCTCCAGCGTCACCACCTTCACCACCACCCCGCAAACCGTGTCGATCGGTCTGGTCGTCGGCGTGACGCCGCAGATCAGCGACCGCGACGTCGTCACCCTGAACGTTCGGCCGACCATCACCTCGCTGGCCGGAACGGTCCGCGACCCCAACCCGAGCCTGACCATCGAGAATCGCGTCCCGGTCATTCGCACCCGGGAAATCGAATCGATCATGCGCGTCTCGAGCGGCGACATCGCCGTGCTGGGCGGCCTGATGGAAGACCGCATCAACTACGACACCGGCCGCATCCCGCTGCTTGGCCAGATTCCGGTGGCCGGCGAAATCGTCACCCGGCGGGAAAACAGCGCGAAAAAGTCGGAACTGGTCATTTTCCTGCGCCCCATCGTCATCAAGGACGCCAGCCTGGATGGCGACTTCGCTGCCCTGCGCGGTCATCTGCCGGGGGGCGACTTCTTCGCCCAGCCCAATGAAGCCCAGCCGTTCAACGTCGTCCCGAGCCGCTGAGGACCGCCGATGAGTCTGTTGATGGAGGCGCTCAAGCGGGCCGAGGCCAGCAAGCAGGGCAAGGCGCGCGCCGCATCCGGTCAGGCGGAGCCGGCCTCGGTCGAAACGATCAATCTCGAACTGCTGCCGGCCGAACTGGAAAACAGCCCGGGCAGCCAGTTGCCCGATCTTGCCGTCTATGCCGAAGCGGTCGATGCCGACCTGGCCAGCACCCCGCTGCCCGACCCACTTCCCCCGCCGCCCCGCACGACCAGCCCGATACCGCCCGCCCCGCCGGTGCATGAGGCGCCGGCCGGGCAACGCGAACGCGAGGCGGTACGCAATGCTTTCGCCGCCAAGCAAGCCATCGCCCCGCCATCGCGCCTGCCGCTCTGGCTCGCCCTCGGCGGGCTGGGCGCGGCCGGCCTGGCCATCGGCGGCTACGTCTGGTACCAGTTGCACACGCTGAACGCCGGTTCGCTGGCCGCGCCACCAGCCGCCCCCCTGGCCGCCACGGCGACCAGTCCCGCCGCCCCGACACCGGCCGCCTTGCCGGCGGTGCCCGTCGCACCGCCGGCATCTTCCGATTTTGGCCGTTTTTCCGGGTCGACCGCAGCAATCGCCCAGGACCCGGCCGAACCCCCGCTCTTCGCCCCACGCAGCCAGCCGCGCCCGGGCCGGGCGCCGGCCGACGAGGCAATCGAGCCGGCCAGCCCGCCGATTCGCCTGACGCGCACCCAGCCCCCGGTCGATACCGCCCTGCTCAGCGGCCACGCCAGCCTGCAGCGGGGCGATCTCGAAGCAGCCCGCCACGGCTACGAACAGTCCCTGCGCCGCGACCCGAACAACACCGACGCCCTGCTCGCACTGGCCGCCATCGCCCATCGCCAGAACCGGCTGGCCGACGCCGACGCCTTGCGCCAGCGCGCCCTGGTCGCCAACCCGAGCGACCCGGCGGTACAGTCGGCCGCCCTCAGCGGCAAGGTCGCCGCGGCCAACCCGGAAGACACCGAAAGCCGGCTGAAGACCCTGCTCTCCGCCCAACCCGAATCGGCGCCGCTCAATTTCGCGCTGGGCAATCTCTACGCCCGGCAAAGTCGCTGGGCCGAAGCCCAGCAGGTCTATTTCAACGCCGTGGCCGCGGAAGCCGACAACCCCGACTACCTGTTCAACCTGGCGGTCAGCCTCGACCACCTGCGCCAGGCCCGGCTGGCCGCCCAGCATTACCGGCTGGCCCTTGAGGCGGCGAACCGCCGGCCGGCCGCCTTCGCGCGCGACAAGGTCGAGCGCCGCCTGAGCGAACTGACGCCGGAGCCGGCGAGATAATCCGGCCATGAGTACCGCCACGCTCCAGCGCCGCCCGCTCGGCCAGATCCTGATCGCCGAGGGAATCCTCTCCGAGGACCAGCTGCGCATCGCCCTGCTCGAGCAGATGAAGCAGAACCAGCCGATCGGCAAGCTGCTGGTCTCGCTCGGCTTCGTCACCGAGGCGACGCTGCGCCAGGCGCTGTCGGAAAACCTCGGCAAGCAGAGCATCGACCTCAGCCGGGCGGTGGTCGACCCGCAGGCCCTGCGCCTGGTGCCGCGCGACCTGGCCCAGCGCCACCACCTGCTGCCGCTCGACTACGACCGGGCCAACCGCCGGCTGGCCCTGGCCATTTCCGACATCAACGACATCGTCGGCCTCGACCGCGTGCGCGCCCAGCTCGAAGAAGGCACCGAGATCGAGACGCTGCTCGCCGGCGAATCGGAAATCGACCATGCCATCGACCAGTATTACGGCCACGAACTGTCGATCGACGGCATCCTGCAAGATCGAGACCGGCGAGATCGACTGGCACAGCCTGTCGGCCACCGACGACGAATACAGCCAGCCGGTCGTCCGCCTGATCGACGCCATCCTGACCGATGCCGTCAAGCACGGCGCCTCCGACATCCACTTCGAGCCGGAAGCCAACTTCCTGCGCATCCGCTACCGCATCGACGGCATGCTGCGCCAGATCCGCGCCCTGCACAAATCCTACTGGCCAGCCATGACGGTGCGCATCAAGGTGCTGTCGGGCATGAACATCGCCGAAATGCGCGCCCCCCAGGATGGCCGCATCGGCCTCACCGTTTCCGGCCGGACCATCGATTTCCGGGTCGCCGCCCAGCCGACCATCCATGGCGAGAACATCGTCCTGCGCGTCCTCGACCGCCAGAAGGGGATCGTCCCGCTGGAAGGCCTCGGCCTGGCCGAGGACCACCTGCACCAGCTCAAGCTGATGATCTCGCGGCCGGAAGGCATCATCCTGGTCACCGGCCCGACCGGCAGCGGCAAGACGACGACGCTGTACTCGGTGCTCAACCACATCAACAGCGAGGGCATCCACATCATGACCCTCGAAGACCCGGTCGAGTACCCGATGGCCATGGTCCGCCAGACCTCGGTGGCCGAGGCGGCCAAGCTCGACTTCGCCAACGGCATCCGCTCGATGATGCGCCAGGACCCGGACGTCATCCTGGTCGGCGAGATCCGCGACGCCGAGACGGCCGAAATGGCCTTCCGCGCCGCGATGACCGGCCACCAGGTGTACTCGACCCTGCACACCAATTCGGCCATCGGCGCCGTACCGCGCCTGCTCGACATCGGCGTGCTGCCCGACATCATGGCCGGCAACATCATCGGCATCGTCGCCCAGCGCCTGGTCCGTCGCCTGTGCGACTACTGCAAGACGCCCTACCACGCCGAGCCGCACGAGATCCGCCTGCTCGGCGCCCTCGGCGAAGGGCCCCACCCGGTGCTGTTCCGGCCGACCGGCTGCGAACTGTGCGACTTCCAGGGTTACCGGGGCCGCCTCGCCATCATGGAATTGCTGCGCATCGACGCCGGCATCGACGAGCTGATCGCCCGCCGCGCGACCACCCATGAGATCCGCAACCGCGCGCTGCTCCAGGGTTTCACCACCCTGGCCGACGACGGCATGCAGCGCGTCCTCGACGGCACGACCTCGCTCGAAGAACTGGCCCGCGTCGTCGACCTGACCGACCGGATGTAGCCATGCTCTTCGACTACAAGGCAGTCAGCGCCCAAGGACGAATGATCTACGGCCAGCTCGACGCCATCAACCTGGTCGACCTGGAAATGCGCCTGAAACGCATGAACCTCGACCTGGTGACCGGCGCCCCGATCAAGCACCGGGCGTTTTTCGGCAAGAACCCGGTGCCCCGCCCGGAACTGATCAATTTCTGCTTCCATCTCGAACAGCTGACCCGGGCCGGCGTGCCCATCCTCGACGGGCTGACCGACCTGCGCGACTCGATCGACCATCCGCGCTTTCGCGAGGTGATGGCCGGGCTGATCGAAAGCATCGAAGGCGGACGCACCTTGTCGCAGGCCATGGCCGAACATCCGGAAGTCTTCAGCCAGGTGTTCTGCAACCTGGTCCACGCCGGCGAAGCCAGCGGCCGCCTGCCCGAGGTGCTGGCCAGCCTGAGCGAGTCGCTGAAGTGGGAGGACGAACTGACCTCGCACACCCGCAAGCTGCTGCTCTACCCGGCCTTCGTCGCCAGCATCGTGCTCTCGGCCACCGTTTTCCTGATGATCTACATGGTGCCGCAGCTCAAGCTGTTCGTGAGGAACATGGGCCAGGAGCTGCCCGCCCATACCCGCCTGCTCTTCCTCGTCTCCGACCTGCTCGTCGACTACTGGTTCCTTTTCCTCGGCCTGCCCGGGCTGGCGGCACTGGTCGTCTTCATCGTCCTGCGCGGCAATCCGCTGGCCCGCCTGCGGCTCGACGGCATCAAGCTGAAGCTGCCGCTGGTCGGCCCGATTCTCCGGAAAATCATCCTGTCGCGTTTCGCCAGCACCTTCGCCATGCTCTATGCCTCAGGCATTCCGGTCCTCGATTCGATCCGCAGCACCCAGCACATCGTCGGCAACCAGGTCGTCCGCCAGGCGCTGGAGCGCGTCGAGCTGGCCATCCGCGAAGGCCGCAACGTGGCTGGCGCCTTTCGCGATGCCGAGCTTTTTCCGCCGCTGGTCGTGCGCATGCTGCGCATCGGCGAGAGTACCGGCGGCCTCGACCGGGCCCTGCTCAACGTCAGCTATTTCTACAACCGCGACGTCAAGGAATCGGTCGGCAAGGCCCAGGCCCTGATCGAGCCCCTGCTCACCCTGTTCATGGGCGCCCTGCTCGGCTGGATCATGCTCTCGGTGATCGGGCCGATCTACGATGTGATCAGCCGGATCAAGACATGACCGGCCGCCGCCTGCTCTATCTCAACACCCACCGCCTGTCGGCCTACGCCTGGCAGGGCGGGCGCCTGACCGTCGAGGGCGTCTTCGAGAACGACAGCGACGGCTGGAGCCGCTTCGCCGCCTACCTGCAAAACCAGCGGCGCAGCCATTTCTCGCTGCTCGCCAACGTCGCCGAGGAAGGCCATGTCCTGGAAACCATCCCCTTCCTGCACGGCCGCGACCGCCAGACCCTGATCACCCGCAAGATCGGCCAGCATTTCCTCGGCACGCCGCTCGCCGCCGCGACCTCGCTCGGTTACGAGAAAACCCAGCGCAAGAACGAAAAGCTGCTGCTCTCCGGGCTGACCAATCCGGCCCATTTCGAGCCGTGGCTGCAGCGTATGGAAAAGGCCGAGGTGGCGCTGGCCGGCGTCTATTCGATCGCCCAGCTGGGCGGCGCCCTGCTCGGCAAGCTCCGCCTGGGCGCCGGGCGCAGCCTGTTGCTAACTCTGCAGGATCATTCCATCCGGGAAAGCTACCTGGTCGGCGGCCAGGTGCACTTTTCCCGCATGGCCCCGCTCACCGACAGCAGCCAGGCCGGCCTCGCCAGCGCCTTCGCCGCCGAGGCCGGCAAGCTCCACCAGTACCTGATCGGCCAGCGCCTGGTCAGCCGCGACGAGGAACTGCCGGTGTTCATCGTCGCCCACCCGCAAAGCATCCCGGCCATCGAACGAGCTTGCCCGGATCGCGGGCCGCTCAGCTTCACCCTGGTCGACAGCCATGTCGCCGCCGCCAAGCTCAAGCTGCACAGCCTGCCCGACGACAATCGCTGCGACCGGCTCTTCCTGCAGTTGCTGGCCAGCCAGCCGCCGGCCCAGCAGTTCGCCGGCGAAACGCATCGCCACCACTACCACCTGTCGCAAGTCCGCCATGGCCTGATCGCCGCCGGGCTGATCGCCCTGGTCGGCAGCTTTCTCTTTGCCGCCCGGGAAACCTTCGTCGCCCAAAGCCACTACCAGGAAGCGGCCAGCCTGTCGGCCAGCCAGGCCGATCTCGAGCGGCGCTACCAGGCGATCGCCGCCACCTTTCCCGAGCTCGGCATCGACCACGACACGCTGCGTCGCCTGACCAGCCGATACGGCGACCTGGTGCGCCAGCAGCGCCAACCAACGGCCGCTTACCTGCAGGTCAGCCGGGTGCTCGACCAGATGCCGGCCGTCGTCCTCGACGGCCTGGATTGGAAAAATGGCCCGATTTTGCCGTCGACCGCAGCACCCGCCGACGATCGCGAAAGCATCGTCATCCGCGGCCGCATCCGGCTCGACCGGGCGACCGCCCGCCAGACGCTGGCCGTCTTCGAGCAGTTTGTCGACGCCTTGCGCAACACCCCGGAGTCCCGCGTCGATGTCCTGCAGCGACCCTTCGACATCGAATCGGGAACTCCCTTGCGTGGTGGCGACACGCTCGACGAGGCCGCCCAGCAGCGCCCCTTCGCCATCGAGCTGGTGCGGAGCAAGCGGCCATGAAGCTGACCCGGCGCGATCTTTCCCGCCTCTGGCTGCCGCTCGCCGCCATGCTCGCCCTGTTCGTTGCGGCCGGCCTGCTGGCCTGGAACGCCCACCGCCACGCCGCCCAAGCGGCTCACGAAAGGCAGGCCGCCCAGGCCCTGCGCGACCAGACCGAACAGCGCCTGCGCCAGGTGCGTTCGGAGGAGCAGGAGGTCAAGGAGCGGGCCCGCCTGCTCGAGCAACTGCAGGCGTCGGGCATTGCCGGAGAGGAACGGCGTCTCGACTGGATCGAGTTGCTGCGCGACAGCCAGCGCGCCTTGCGCCTGCCCGGCATGAAATACGAGTTCGGCGCGCAAGCCCCGCTCGATGCGGGCAGCGCTGGCGGCCCGGGCTGGTTCGCCAGTCCCCTGCGCATCCAGCTGCGCTTGCTGCACGAGAACGACCTGCTCAATTTCCTCGACGCCATCCAGCGCCAGGCCCCGGCCCATGTCATCGTCCGCCGCTGCCAGCTGGCGCCGGCCGCTGGCCAGCCCGACGGCGAGGTGGCATCGGGGCAACTGGTCGCCGACTGTGACATGCAGTGGCTGACCCTGCGCCCGGCACGGAGGCTGCCATGAGTCTTCGCCTCAAGTCTGCCCTGCTCGGACCGCTGCTCCTGACGCTGACCCTCGGCAGCCCGCCGGTCGCCGCCGAGCCGGGGCCGCTCGGGCGACTGTTCCTCGATCCCGGGCAGCGCGCCCGACTCGACGTGCAGCGCCAGCGCAACCCCGGTTCCGTCCCCGGCGCCAGCGACCACCAGCCCCCTCAGACCCTGAACGGCGAGGTGCGCAGCAGCACCGGCCGACGCACCCGCTGGATCAACGGCGAAGTCGACTGGGCGGCCGGCCGCGACGCCCCGCCGATCGCCGTCGGCGACACCATCAACCCCGGCACCGGCGAGCGCGAAAGCCTGATCGGCGACGGCCGGATCACCATCCGCCGGCCACCCCGCCAGCCATGAAGCGGCGGCTGCCGATGCGGGCCGGGCAAAGCGGGGTCGCCCTCGTCGCCCTGCTCGCCCTGATCATCCTCGCCGCCAGCTACGCTTTCTACCGCAGCGCCGAACTCGGCGACAGCCGCCAGGAACAACGCGACAGCGCGCTGCGCCGGCTGGCCCAGGCCAAGGAGGCGCTGATCACCTATGCCGTCATCGACGCCACCCGCCCCGGTCGGCTGCCTTGCCCCGACCTGGTCGGCAACGGTGTCTCGCCGCTGCTGGCGCGCGACGACTGCGACGCCTATGGCGGCTGGCTCCCCTGGAAGACCCTCGATCTGCCCGATGGCAGCGACAGCCAGGGCAGCACGCTGTACTACCATCTGTCGCCGCTCTTCGGCGGCGACCGCAGCACCCCGGTACTCAACAGCGAAACTGCCACCAGCCTGCGTCTCAACCAGCCGGCCGGCGCCGCCAGCAACGACATCGTCGCTCTCGTCATCGCCCCGCGCGGCCCGCTCGATGCCGGCAACGCCGATGGCGACGACTATTTCTACAGCGGCCGCGGCGACACGGCGGACGACAACGACCAGATCATCGCCATCACCCGCCAGGAGCTGATGGCCGCCGTCGAGCAGCGCATCGCCAACGAACTGCGCACCTGCCTGGAACAACACGCCACCAGCCCGGCCAACCCGGAACAGACCTACCCCTGGCCGGCCCCCCTCGCCAACGCCGCTTATCGCGGCGCCGCGTCCAGCCTCTTCGGCATGTTCCCCGACACCCAGCCGGGCAATCCCGAGGTGGCGCTCAAGGAAACCATCGTCAAGCTGAACAATTCGCAAAATAGCCTGATTTCCGCGTCGACCGCAGCAACGCAACGGACAGCCGTCAGCGAACTGCAGCAGGCGGCCGGCCACGCCCTCGCCTTCTTCGACCGCAGCTACCTCGCCGCCGCCGACCTGGCCGCCAAGGCCGAACTTGCCGGCAACAGCTTCGCGGCGCTCGATGCGACGCTGGTCACCATCACCCAGAACAAAACGACCTACCAGAACCAATCGGCCACCCTGCCGGCCGCCATCGCCAATGCCCTGCCGTCCCTGGCCGCCCTGCGCGATGCCTTGGCCAACAACGGTTTCGACATTTTCCTCGGTGAACTCCAACCCCAGAATGCAGTGCTCAAGGCACGCATCGACGAGACCACCGCCAGCCCGACCACCGCCAATTTCAATCGACTGATCACCCCGGTCAATCTGTTCAAGAACAGCCTGCTCGACAACAGCCAGACACCGAACGCCAGCATCGATGCCGCCATCGGCTCAGCCTGGAACACCGCCGTCAGCGCCGCCGCCGCGGTCAACCTGGCGCGGAAAAACGCCAGCCCGGCGCTCGCCCAGTCGGCCCTCGCCGAAGCCGGCAATCTGTACGCGGCCAACCAGTTGATCGCCACGACCATCGAGGCCAACCGGGTCAACGTCAACGCCGAGGAGGTCGCCTACCGGGCCGGACGACTGGCCGCCCTGCAGGCCCCGGGCGGCGATGCGACGGCGATGGCGACACTGCTCCAGACGCTGAACGCCACCCGCCTGCTGATCGCCGGCCTGACTACCGGCTCGACCACCATCGGGCCACTGCGCACGGCCAGCCTGAACGCCATCGACAGCGCCCTGGCCGCGGCCGGGAGTGCCAGCCAGGCCAGTCAGCTGAGCAGCAACGTGGCCAACGCCGCCGGCCAATTGAACGCCCTGGCCGCCGCCCTGGCCAGCAACGCCGACAACGTCGCACTGGAAACCCTGAAAGCGGCCGAGACTACGCTGACCGGCTCCAGCCAGAGTGCTCCGGCCAACGTTACTGCCGGCCGCGCCTTGCGCACCCCGGTCGGCACCGTCGTCTATTGGGCCGACCTGGCCGCCGCCCAGGCCGCCGACATCGCCCGCCTGGCCCGCAAAGGCGTGACCGCCCAGAGCGACAGCGATGCCTCGGCCTACAGCGCCGCCCGCCAGCTGCTCGACAGCATCGACGGCAGCACGGGAACGCTGGCCCGGCTCGACCACTACATTGCCACGCCCGACGCCCAGTCCCAGCAAGCAGCCCAGACCGCCATCGCCAACACCCTGGTCAGGCTTGCGACGCTGCTCGCCGCCGCCGCCAACCTGGACAACATCCTGCACACCAGCCAGGCCCTGGCCGGAGTGCCCACGGCATGGCAGGGCGACGCCTGCGCCATTCTCAACCCGTCGGCCGGCTGGTGGACTGCGCACAACTGGAAAAGCCTGTTCTTCTACCAGATCAGCGACCGCATTCGCCCGGCAGTCGGTCAATTGACCGTCAATGGCGGCGGCACCCACCGCGCAGTCGTGGTCGCCGCCGGCAGCCCTCTGCCCGGGCTGCAAAACCGGGCGCTGCGCCAGGTCGCCAGCTATCTTGAAAAAGGCAACGCCGACGTCTCCCGCAACGGCGACGCCCTGACGCCGGTCCCGAATTTCCAGGTGGAAGCTGTCTCGCCGGTGTTCAACGACCGCCTTGCCTACTGAACGACCATGAATCCGTCGATTTCACCCATCGCCTCCATCCGCCAGCAAGGTTTCTCGCTGGTCGAGCTGAGCATCGTCCTGGTCATCGTCGCCCTTCTTTCCGGCGGCCTGATCTTCACCCTGTCCGGACAGCAGGACCAACTTCAGGCCAAGGATGCGCAAAGGCAGCTGGCCACCATCCAGGAAGCCCTGCTCGGCTACGCCATGACCAACGGCCGCCTGCCCTGCCCGGCCCCGGCCGGCCTGCCGACCGGCAATGCCGCTGCCGGCCTGGCCCCGGCCCCGCCATGCACGGGCAACGCCCAATACGGTGTGATTCCCTGGGTCACGCTCGGCCTGCCGGAAATCGACCCGTGGGGAAACCGCTTCACCTACTTCGCCAGCCAGAAATTCACCGCCGCCCCGACCGGTAGCGCCCAGGCCAGCTTTACCCTGACCACCGGCAGCCCCAACGCCGTGCCGGCCGACAATGCCGGCACCGCCAACGTCGTCAATGGCGGGGCCAGTGTCGCCTCCGACCTGCCGGCCGTCATCGTCAGCCACGGCAAGCGCGGCGCCGGCGCCTTCACACCGTCCGGCGGGCAGGTCCCCGGTGCGGCCGGCGATGAAGGCGAGAACGCCGACAACGACCTGACCTTCGTTGCGCACACGCCCAACGACAGTTTCGACGACCTGTTGACCTGGGTCATTCCCAGTGTCCTCAAGTCGCGCATGGTGGCCGTCGGCAAACTGCCCTGAGCGCTTTGGCCAGCCCCCTGGCATATTGACCCCTGCCGGGAGGACTGCCACACTGGGTATCCGAGGCCATTTGCCTGCAAATATCCCGTGACCCGGCAACCCTTTCTCGTCTCCTTGCGCAACGGCGGCATCCTCCCCGATGACGACGCCGATACGCGCCTGAAAAAAACGCTGCTGGTCTTCGCCACCGGCCTGGTGTGCACCGGCTCGATGCTCTGGCTTTTCCTCTATGGCCAGCTGGGGCCGCAGTTTTCGGCCAACGCCCCGTTCATCTTCCAACTGCTGCTGGTCAGCAACCTGCTCTATTACTTCCATAGCGGCAACTTCAATCTCTTCCGCTTCACCCAGCTTGCCCTTTTCCTCTTCGCCCCCTTCGCCGTCCAATGGAGCATCGGCAATTTCATCACGGCCAGCGGCACCAGCCTATGGGGGCTGCTCGCCCCGATCGGCGCCGTGCTGTTCTTCGGCGCCCGGGAGTCCCTCGCCTGGTTCTTCGCCTATATTTTCCTGACCGCCCTGTCCGGGTTTTTCGATTACGTTCTGGCCGACAGCCTGCTGTCGAACAACCACCAGATTTCGACGCGCACCAGCGTCTTTTTCTTCGCGCTCAATTTCGCCGCCATTTCCTGCATCGTCTATCTGCTGCTGCGCTACGCCGTCCAGGAAAAGGCCAGGACGCAGGCCTCGCTCGAAGAAACCCATCGTCTGCTGCAGATTGAACAGGGCCGCTCGGAGCGTTTGCTGCTCAACATCCTGCCCGGCCCCATTGCCGAGCGCCTGAAGCACGAAAACCAGGCGATCGCCGACGGCTTCGCCGACGTCACCGTGATGTTCGTGGATATCGTCAATTTCACCCAGATCGCCGAAGGCATGACGCCGAAGCAGGTCTTCGCCATGCTCAACCGGATTTTTTCCTCGTTCGACGAACTGGCCGAACAGCATGGCATGGAGAAGATCAAGACCATAGGCGATGCCTACATGGTGGCCGGCGGTCTCAACAACGAGGCCGACAACTACACCCGGGCCATCGCCGAACTGGCCCTGGCCATGCGCGACCTGCTCCGCCGCGACTACTCAGTCAATGCCATGCACCTCGACGTCCGCATCGGCATCGGCACCGGCCCGGTCGTCGCCGGCGTCGTCGGCAAGAAAAAATTCATCTACGACCTGTGGGGCGACACCGTCAACCTGGCCAGCCGCATCACCAGCGAGGGTACGCCCGGCATGATCCAGGTGGACGAAACCACCTATCAGCGACTGGCCCCGCATTTCCACTTCGATACGCCGCAGACCCTGCACCTCAAAGGCAAGGGAAAAACCGTCGTCTATCGCCTCAGCGCGCCATTGGAAGCTCCTGTTCCGGTCGCGGCGACAGACTGAATTCGACCTGGCCCGGGTGGTTGGCCAGCAACTCCAGGCGGTAAGCCAGCGCCTCGGCATGTCCAGCCGCGTGGTAAAGGCCGATTCCCAGGCCATCCTCGGAGGCGACCGGGGATTTGAGCAGGCCGGCGACAAGTTCTTGCCCGATGGCCGAACCGTTATCGACGACCCGCAAAGACACATCCGAAATACACGCCGTGATCACCAGGCCCGGCTCCCGCTGGCGTTTGCTTAGCGCATTCTGCAGGAGATTTTCGGCAACACTGTCAAACAGGGCGCCAGGAATCCGAGCATCGGATGCTGGCTCGCCATCCCAGGTGATCGGCAAACCGGCGTATCGATCCTGCAAGCTGCGCCACCAAGCCCTGGCATCGACCAGATCATCATCAGAGATCCGTGGCGACTGCAATTTTTCCAGCGTAGCCTTCAGGCGCTCGACAATCTGCGGCAACTGGCGACGAAGCAAACCGGCCACTTCCGCCGGATCACCCGGCCTGGCCGCGGCATAGCAAAGGACCTGCAAGGACTGGAGCAGATTCTTGACGTCATGAGTAACACGCGCGCCAGTTTCGTAAATGGCCTGCACATAGCCCATTTTCTGAAGTTGATCGGCCTGTTTCTTCACCAGATAAAACTCGATCGCCAGGCGCAACAGCCATTCGACGTGCCAGCGCATGGCTGGTGACGGCGGCTGGCGAAAATGCAGGATCAGGGTCAGGCTATTGGCCTGGCAACTGTGAACGTAAGCAGACGGTTCGCCGTAACCGCCCCGCTTGTTCTCGGCCTGCCAGGATGCGCCGACGACGCGGGGCATGACCTTCAAGCGCCGCATGACAGCCTCCAGGAAGCGCCAGGGATCGGCGTAGCGGTCGCTTTCCTGCGACAAGTGAACCAACCACTGCTCGAGCGGCATGCCGACCGACAGCAAATAACGGGAGACGGCCGCCCCCACGCCGGAAAAGCCGGCACGCGGGTTCCACACCCAGGCCACGACGAGCAGGGCTGCGGCGAGTGTCATCGAGGTCTTGAACAAGGACTCGACGTAGCCAGCGCCTCCGACCAGCATGTAGGCCAGCGCGCCAAGCACAAACACCGCCATGACCAGGAAGACCAGAATGCCGTAGAACAGATCGAACGACTCGCCGGTGCGCATTGGTTGCGCACGGGCCGGGAAGAGCAGCAACAGCGGCAGGAAGACCGGCAGGAAGCGGGCGAGCAAGCCGCGCAATTCGGCATCGAGCTGGACGGCCGGGGAAATTTCCGGAACCACACCCAAGACGGTGACGGCAATCAGGTAACCGAGGGCCAGCAGATAGCCGGTTCGTTCCCGGCGCTGCTCGGCCCACAATCCGCGACCACCGATGGCGGCGGCCAGGGCACCACACCAGATGAGCAGCAGCCAGGGCCCGAGAAAGAGCGTCGACAAGAGCACGGCGGCCAGCAGGAAAAAACCCTGCCGGGGACTGATTCGCTGTTCGCCGGCAACGAACGGCTGCCAGATCAGGAACAGCCCCAGTGCGACCAGCCAGAGCAGGCTGACGGCCGGAATCCGCCAGCCACCGAAGGCCAGCGCGTGCAACATCAGCAAATGGCCGGCCAGCAACAAATGCGGCCAGTTGCCGAACCAGATTGCGAATCTTTCGGCAGGTCGAACGTTCATATTGACGACACACTGTTCATATTTCGACACCAACTCCCTGTTTATTACCGGCATTTGTCAAATCTACGCCGAAATGCATAGGCATGGATATTGCGTTGATTAAACGGAATCCATATGGAGCATGCCATGAAAAATCAACAACAGGGCTTCACCCTGGTCGAAATCGCCATTGTCCTCGTCATCATCGGCCTGCTGCTTGGCGGCGTGCTCAAGGGCCAGGAACTGATCAACAGCGCCAAGGTCAAGAACCTGGCCAATGATTTCCGTACGGTACCGCTGTACATCTACGGCTACCAGGACAAATTCAAGGCCTTGCCCGGCGACGATGGCGGCGTCGCCAGTCACATTACCGGCGGCACCCAGGCTACCACGCCGGCCAGCGCCCAGGGCAACGGCGTCATCGACGGCAACTGGAACACCGTCACGCTGACCGACGAATCGATGCTCTTCTGGCAACACGTTCGCCTGGCCGGCCTGGCCACCGGCAGCACGGTCGTCGCTGCTGACGCGACGTACTGGCCGACCAACGCCGATGGCGGCCGGATCGGCATCGAAAGCGGCAGCGCCCACTTCATCAAGAATAGCGACGGCACTTTCCTGCAAGGTTCGTACGTCGTGTGCTCGAGCGGGGTCCTCGGCAAGTTTGCCAAGCAACTGGACACGACCATGGACGATGGCAACACCGATACCGGCTCGATGCGCGTGGTAACGACCAACCATACGCGCGGCAATGCCGCAGTGGCCCGCAAGGATGTCGATGACGCCACCAGCTACGTGGTCTGCATGGGGCTGTAACGACGAAACATCACAGACTTAGCGTCACCTGCCCGCTTCGGCGGGCATTTTCATTTGTGCAGCAGACGCTCCTCGGCGGCCGACACGCCTTCGGGCAGACCGAGGACAACAACGACATCACCCTCCTCGAGCAGGGTTTCCGGCGCCGGCTCCATGGCCCGGATGCCGCGGCGGCGGATGGCACTGACCTCGCAATCGAGCTCGTCGAGATTGAGGTCGTCCAGCGTCCGGCCGATGGCGGCGGCGCCGGGAATGAGCAGGACGGAATGCAGGCGCGGCTGCTGCTCTTCGTCCTCGTCGTGGTCGCGGTCGGTGATGCCGCGGTAGAAGCCCCGCAACAGGCTGTAGCGCTGCGAACGGGTCTGCCGGATGCGCTTGAGCACGCGGTTGACCGGCACGCCGACCAGGACCAGGGCGTGCGAAGCCAGCATCAGGCTGGCCTCCAGCGCTTCCGGAACGACTTCGGCGGCACCCGCCCGGGACAGCCGCTCCATGTCGCGTTCGTCGGCGGTGCGCACGACCACCGGCAGGTCGGGGCGCAACTCCTGGACGTGATGCAGGATCTTTTCCGATAGCGGCGTATCGCTGACCGTGACGATGACGACGCTGGCCCGCATCAAGCCGGCCGCGACCAGCGCTTCCTTGCGCCCGACGTCGCCGAAGACGACGTTCTCCCCGCCGGTCGCCGCTTCGTGGACGCGGTCCGGATCGAGGTCGAGCGCCACGTAGCTGATCCCCTCTTGGCCGAGAAAGCGCGCCATGTACTGGCCGTTGCGCCCGAAGCCGCACAGGATGGCGTGTTTCTCTGCGCTCATCGACTGGGCGGCGATCTTGGTCAGCTGCATCGAACGCATCAACCACTCGCTGGCTACGAAGCGCATGACCAGGCGTTCGCTGTACTGGACAATGAAGGGCGCCAGCAGCATCGAGAGGACCAGCACGGTCAGCGAAATCTGCTGGATCTCCCGGGGCAGGCGCAGGATTTCGCCGAGCAGCACGAAGCCGAATTCGCCGCCGGCGCACAACCACAAGCCGGCCCGGATGGCATTGCCGGGCGACGAACCGAGGCGCCAGGAAAGCAGCCCGACGACCACCGCCTTGATGACCAGCAGGGCGAGCAGGGCGAGCAGGATCTCCCACCACAGGCCGACCAGCACATGCAAATCGAGCTTGACGCCGATGGTCACGAAGAAGAGGCCCATCAGCACGTCGCGGAAGGCCTTGATGTCCTCCTCCACCTGCAACTTGTATTCGGTTTCCGAGATCAGCATGCCGGCCACGAAGGCGCCCAGGGCCAGCGACAGCCCGGCCAGCGCGGTGACCGTGGCCAGGCTGAGGGTGATCAGCAGCACATTGAGCACGAACACTTCCGACGACTTGGCGCGGGCGACGAAATGGAACCATTTGCGCATCAGGCGCTGGCCGAAGACGAGGATCACGGCGAGTACGACGACGGCCTTGAGCAAGGCGACGCCAAGCAGCATGGCGAGCTTTTCCGGCGGCTGGGTCAGCGAGGGGATGATGACCAGCAGGGGCACTACGGCCAGATCCTGGAAGAGCAGCACGCCCATAACTTCCCGGCCGTGGGGCGAATCGAGCTGCAGGCGCTCGACCAGCAGCTTGGTCAGCACCGCCGTCGACGACATGGCGAAGACGCCGCCCAGCGCGATGGCCAGTTGCCAGCCGATGCCGAACAGCATGATCAGCACGCTGACCAGGGCCATGGTGATGGCGACCTGCATCAGGCCCAGCCCGAAGACGATGCGCTTCATGGCATAGAGCTTGGGCAGCGAGAATTCCAGGCCGATCGAGAACATCAGGAAGACCACGCCGAACTCGGCCAGATACTCGGCGCTGTGGATGTCCTTCATCAGGTTGAGCGCGTGCGGCCCGATCAGGCTGCCGACGAACAGGTAGGCCAGCACCGGCGGCAGGTTGAAGCGCCGGAAGATGACCACGGCGAGCACCGAGGCCCCGAGCAGAAGGAGAACGAGAGAGAGTGAAGTCAAGGCCGTGGCATGAAGTCGGGTATACTTGGGGCATCATAACCTCTGCCTGCCCATGAACCCAAGCTCATCTACCGCCCGCTTCTCGCCGGAACGCGCTCTGGAACTGGGTCGCCAGACGCTGGCCATCGAAGCCGCTGCGGTCGACGCCTTAAAAGGGCGAATTTCGGAAAACTTCGCCCGGGCCGTCGAGCTCGTACTCCAGTGCCAGGGACGGCTGATCGTCAGCGGCATGGGCAAGTCCGGCCACATCGCGCGCAAGATCGCCGCCACCATGGCCAGCACCGGCACTCCGGCCTATTTCGTGCACCCGGGCGAGGCCAGCCACGGCGACCTCGGCATGATCACCCGCCACGACGTGCTGCTCGCCCTCTCCAATTCCGGCGAATCCGAGGAACTGCTGCGCATCGTGCCGGCCGTCAAGCGCCAGGGCGCCCGGGTCGTCGCCATGACCGGCGTGCCGACCTCGACGCTGGCCCGCGAGGCGGACATCCACCTCGATGCCGGCGTCGCCCAGGAAGCCTGCCCGCACAACCTGGCGCCGACCGCCAGCACCACCGCCGCCCTCGCCCTCGGCGACGCCCTGGCCGTCGCCCTGCTCGACGCCCGCGGCTTCAGCCCGGAAGACTTCGCCCGCTCGCACCCCGGCGGCTCGCTCGGCCGCCGCCTGCTCACCCACGTCGGCGACGTCATGCGCGCCGGTGAGCGCGTGCCGGCCGTTCCCCCGGCCACCGGCATCCCCGAGGCGATCATCGCCATGTCGCGCGGCGGCCTCGGCCTGGTGGCGATCACCGACCCGGCCAACGTCGTCATCGGCATCTTCACCGACGGCGACCTGCGCCGGGCCTTCGAAAAGCGCACCGACCTGCAGCAGGGCGACATCGCCTCGGTGATGCACCCCTCGCCGCAAACCATAGCCCCCGAGCGGCTGGCCGTCGAAGCCGTCGAAATGATGGAACGCCTGCGCATCAACGCGCTGCTCGTCGTCGACGCCGAACACCGCCTGATCGGCGCCCTCAACATGCACGACCTGTTTACGGCCAAGGTCATCTGATGACCGTCGTCGCCCGCACCGCCCACGGCCGGCCCGCCAAGGCCCCGGCCACGCCGCCGACGCCATGAGACACTGGCCCAGCCAACTTTTCCCCATCATCCTGCTGGGCGCCCTGGCCGGCCTTACCTTCTGGCTGCAAAACGTCGTCAACGGCAGCGACGGCAATCACGACGGCAAACTCCGCCATGACCCCGATGCCATCGCCGAAAATGCCGTCGTCCGGCGTTTCGACGAAAGCGGCGCGGTCAAGTACCGGCTGACCTCGCCGTACCTCGAGCACTTCCCCGACGACGACAGCACCGAACTCAAGTCGCCGGTGCTGACCAGCTACCGCCCCAAATCGCCCGATGTCACGGTCACCGCCAGGAACGCCCGGGTCACCTCGCGCGGCGAAGTCGCCTACCTGTGGGACGACGTCCGGGTCAGCCGGGCGGCGACGGCCGACCGTCCCGAACTGGTCGCCCTCAGCCCCGACCTGACGGTACAGGTCGACGCCGGCATCGCCTTCACCGGCAGCCCGGTCGAAATCACCCAGGGCCAATCCTGGCTGACCGGGGTCGGCGTCCATATCGACAACAATGCCTCGACCTTCGTCCTGCAATCGCAGGTCAAGGGCCACTACCTACGACCCAGAGCCAAGCCATGATCCTCCGCCTCGCCCTGCTCTCCCTCTGCCTTCTCGGCGCACTGCCGGCGCAAGCCGAACGGGCCGACCGCAACAAGCCGATGTTGCTCGAAGCCAATCGCGTGTCGATCGACGATGCCAAGAAAATTCAGATCCTCGAAGGCAACGTCATCATCACCAAGGGAACGATGGTCCTCAAGGCCGACCGCATCGTCGTCACCGAGGACCAGTACGGTTTCCAGAAAGGTACGGCATTCAGCGGCAAGAACGGCCTGGCGCGCTTCCGCCAGAAGCTCGAGGGCAAGGACGAATACATCGAGGGCGAAGCCGAACGCATCGAGTACAACAGCAACAGCGAAATCGCCGAGCTTTTCCACCGGGCCTGGGTGAAAAGCGGCAACGACGAGTTGAAGGGCGACTACATCTGGTACGACGCGATCAGCGAAAAATACCTGGTCACCGCCGGCGACCCGGTCGATCCGAAGGCGGCGCCGCCACGCGTCCGCGCCGTGATCCAGCCGCGCAACAAGGACAGCGAACCGGAAAGACCGAGCGGTCGCGGCGAACGCCTGCAACTCAAAGGCGCCGGCGAACTGGGCACGACCAAGGCCCCCTGAACGCGTTAACGGCCGCCCTCACCACCTCGCGACACGCGCCGCAATGGCGAAATAACCCCATGATTTTCAAGGGATAAAATTTTTTGTGCAGTGCACAAAAATTCTCTTGACAAGCAAGCGATCGTCACTATAATGAAAGTCATGGTGCAGCGCAACATTCAGCCACTGAAAGACGCTGCCGCAGTTTCGTTCAGACCGAATGCATGACCTTTTACTTAGGAGATGATCCATGTTTGCCACCCCCGAAAAATTCGCCGCCTCCAACAAGGCCACTGTTGATTCGCTGCTGTCGGTTGCCAACGCCGCCCTGGCTTCGGCCGAGCGCATCGCCGCCCTCAACCTGAACACCGCCCGCTCGGTGCTCGAGGATTCGGTTTCCGGCGCCAAGGCCCTGATGGGTGCCAAGGACGTCCAGGAAGCCCTGGCCATCCAGGCTTCGCTGGCCCAGCCGAATGTCGAGAAGGCCGTCGCCTACTCGCGCAGCGTCTACGAAATCTCGGCCCAGACCCAGGAAGAGCTCTCGAAGATGGTTGAAGCCCAGTTCGGCGACTTCCAGAAGTCGGTTGCCGGTCTGCTCGACCAGGCTGCCAAGTCCGCTCCGGCCGGTTCCGACGTTGCCGTCGCTGCCGTCAAGAGCGCCATCGCCGCCGCCAACTCGGCCTTCGACAACATGAACAAGGCTGCCAAACAGGTTGCCGAAATCACCGAAGCCAACGTCGCTGCCGCGACCAACGCCACGGTCAAGGCTGTCAGCGCCACGGCCGCTGCTTCCAAGAAGAAGTAATCGCCCTGCCATCCCCCGCCTCGGCGGGGGATTTTGTTTCATCCGTACCAAAATTCTAAAGTGGAGATGATGATGAGCAAGCTGAATATCGAACAACTGACCGCCGCCCAGGCCGCCAACGCCGAAGTGATGATGGCCCTGGTCCGCACCGCCTTCAACGGCGTCGAGCGCCTGACCGCCCTCAACATGGCGGCCTCCCGCGAATTTTTCAACAACTCGGTGGCCACCACCCAGCAACTGATGGCCGCCAAGGACCCGAGCGCCTTGGCCAAGCTGAACAGCGAACTGCCCAAGCCGAATGTCGACAAGCTGGTCGGCTATTCGCGCAGCGTCTACGACTTGGTCGCCGAGATGCAGAAGGAAATCACCGCGGTCATGGAAGCCCAGTACAGCAGCTTCACCAAGAATGCCGCTTCCGCCGTTGAGAAGGCCAAGGCCTCGGCGCCGGTCGGTGGCGACGTCTTCGCCGCCACCATGGGCACCATGCTCGACGCCTCGACCAAGGCTTTCGACCAGATGACCTCGATGGCCAAGCAACTGACCGACATCGCCGAAGCCAACGTGCAGGCTGCCAGCAAGGCTGCCGCCCCGGCCAAGACCTCGGCGACGAGCGCCGCCCGCAAGGCTGCCGCCAAGTAACTCCGGCCTACCGCCAAAAAGAAACCCGCGCCATCGCGGGTTTTTTTACGCCCGGATTCGGGAAATTTCGATTTTCGCGGTTTTTTCCGGTCGACCGCAGCGACTGTCGCCGAATCCCCTAGTCCGGGAGCTGGCCATCACGCCGTACCGGCCTCAGGGCCGCCATACCCAGTGGATGCCCCGCCGCTCGACCTCGACGCGGATTTCCGCCATCGCCCGGTCGACCAGTTCCGGCGCGCCCTCGACGCCCAGTTCGAGATGCCGGCGCTCCTTGCCGACCAGCGAGGGCAGCGAGAACAGGCGCAGCGTCGGGTAGGCGGCGACGATGCGCTCCATCAGGTCGAGCAGGGCGCTCTCGTAGGCGGTCGGCCCGGTCAGCAGGAAGGCCTTCTCGACGGTGCCGGCGACCGCCCGGAATTGGTCGCGGTAGAAGCTGTCGAGCACCCACTCGATCATCTGGTGGGCCATCTGCGGGAAGCCGGGCACGAAATAATGCTCGTTGGCCATGAAGCCGGGAATGCGGTTGAAGGGGTTGGGCACGATGCGCACGCCGGCCGGGAAGGTGACCAGCAGCCGGCGCTGGTCGGTGACCTCCTCGCCGGCGAAGCGCGCCTTCAGTTCCTCGTAGCCTTCCGGGTGCAGTTCCAGGCCGACGCCGAGCGCCGCCGCCACCGCCTGCCGGGTGTGGTCGTCCGGCGTGTTGCCGATACCGCCGCAGGAAAAGACCACGTCGCCAGCCGCCATCGTGCGCTGGAAGGTGGCGGTCAGCCTCTGACGGTCGTCGCCCAGGTATTCGACCCACGACAGGCGCAGGCCGCGCGCCCCGAGCAGCTCGGCGATGCGGGCGAAATGCTTGTCCTGGCGTTTGCCGGAAAGTATCTCGTCGCCGATGATGATGGCGCCAAAAGTGCGGCTCATATCCGTTCTCCCTCGATGGTGACGATGGCGCCGCCGCGCGAGCGGCGCAGGGCTTCCAGCCCGTAATGGACGAAGGCCAGCGCGGCCAGCGCCGGCACCAGCAGGCCGACCAGCGGCACATGGGCGAGCAGGGCCATGGTCAGGCCGAGCATGAAAAGCGGCGCCTTGTGACGCTGGCGGATGTCCTGCCACTCGCCGTCGGCAGCGTGCATGGAAAGGGCGTCGTAGGCGAAGGTGCGGCGGTTCAGCCAGCCCATCAGCAAGAGCGGCACGAGCAGCGAGAAGCCGGGGATCAGCCAGAGCGGGATGGTGGCGACCCAGCCGACGACGAACAGGATGGCGGCAAAAATGCTGTTGACCGCGGCGGCGACGAAGCTGTCCTTGCCCATCGCCGCCACGTCGCAGTAGTCGGTGGCGGCCAGGTGCTTGAGGAGCAGCGGCATGATCAGGATGGCAGCGAGCAGCGAGGCGCTCAGGTAGGCGATGGCGAAGATCGCCATCCAGCCCCCGAGATAGGCCAGGATGTTGGCCAGCCAGACCAGCCCCCAGCCGACGAGCAGGGTCATCGGCGGGTAGTCCATCATCTGCTGCACCACCCAGCCCAGGGCCCAGATGGCCAGGCCGATCGACAGCAGCAGCGAGAACAGGGCCGGAATCAGCACGTAGACCCAGACCTTGCCCTGCTTGAGGCTGGCCAGCGTGCGGCCCAAGGCCAACATCACGTCACCCATGCTTGATGCCCTCCCATTGTTTCTGCAGGCGCTTCACCGATACCGGCACCGGCGTGCGCAGTTCCTGAGCATAAAGGCCGACGCGCAATTCTTCCAGCAGCCAGCGGAACTGCTCGATCTGCGGATCGACCGTGCCCATCTTGGCGAGCTGGATGGCGCGGCGTTCGTAATTGGTCCACAGCGGGCCGTATTCGGCCATGGCCTGGGCGTCACGGGCCGGATTGGCTTTCAGTTTGTCGAGGCGGACGCCGATCGCCTTCAGGTAGCGCGGGTAGTGTTGCAGGCGTTCGAAGGGCGTGTCGACGACGAAGCGCTTGCCGAGCAGGCGTTTCAGTTGCGCGTCGATGTCGGCGACGGCCGCCGCCTGCGCCTTGAAGGCCGGCAGCTTCTTGGCCACCGCCTGCCATTCGCTCAGCACGGTGCCGACCAGGCGCGCCACTTCCTGCAGGATCAGGCCAAGGCGCGACTTGGCTTCGGCGCAGCGTGCCTTGAAGGCCTCCGGCGTCGTCGGCAGCGGCTCGGTCAGGCAGGCGCGGGCGAAGGTCAGGTCGACGATCTGCCGCTTCAACTCGTCGGTCGAGCCCAGCGCCATGAACTGCATGCCCATCTGGGTCAGGCCGGGCACGTTCTTGTCGAAATACTTCACCTGCTCGCGGAAATGGATCATGAACAGCCGGGTCAGGCCCCTGCCATGCGCCTCCGCCGCTTCCTCGGCCGAATCGAAGACCTGCAGGCTGACCGTCTCGCCGTCATCGACCAGGCCGGGGTAGCCGAGCACGGTCTGGCCGGCCACCGGCACCTCCATCAGCTCGGGCAATTCGCCGAAAGTCCAGTCGGTCAGTTTGGTGTATTCGGACGGCGTTTCGTGCAGTTCGGCGAATTCCTGCTTGGCCTCGCGCCCCCACTCGCCGCGCAGGGCGACCAGGCTGCGGTTCATGTCGAGTTGCCGGCCGTGCTCGTCGATCAGCTTGTAGTTCATCGAGAAGTGCGGCGGCAGCGCGTCCGGCCGGAAGGCGTCGGGCGTCACCGCCCAGCCGCGGGCATTGAGGCCGCGTGCTTCGAGGATGTAGTCGATCAGCGGCGGGATCAGCCCGGCGTTCATCTTCCGATCTGCTCCCGGCTGGTTGCCCGCTACGGTCGACAGGAATTCTTCGACAAATTCGGGAACCGGCACCAGCTTGGCGCGGATCTTCTGCGGCAGCGTCTTGATCAGCTGCACCAGCTTTTCCTTGATCAGCCCCGGCACCAGCCATTCCATGCGGGCCGCCGGAATCTGGTTGAGCTGGGCCAGCGGCAGGGTCAGCGTCACGCCGTCCTTCGGCGAACCCGGCTCGAAGTGGTAGCTCAAGGCGTACTCGACGCCGCCGACCTTGATCGTGTGCGGGAAGGCCTCGGTGGTGACGCCGGCCGCCGAATGGCGCATCAGGTCGTCCTTGGCCAGGAACAGAAGCTTCGGATTGTCCTGCTCGGCGGTCTTGCGCCAGTGGTCGAAGGTGGCGCCGTTGTGGATGCCTTCGGGAATCAGGTGGTCGTAGAAGGCGAAGATCAGTTCGTCGTCGACCAGCACGTCCTGCCGGCGCTGCTTGTGCTCGATTTTCTCGATGTCGCGGATCTGCTTCTGGTTGTGCTGGAAGAAGGGCCAGCGCTTGGCGAAGGCCTCGTCGATCTCCTCGGCGACCAGGCCCTGGCGGATGAAAATCTCGCGCGCCTCGGCCGGCGCCAGCGGGCCGTAATGGATGCGCCGCTTGGGGTTGATGACGATGCCGTAGAGCGTCGTGCGCTCCCAGCCGGCGACCTGCATCGCCTTCTTTTCCCAATGCGGATCGAAGTACTGGCGCTTGATCAGGTGAGCGCCCACTTTCTCGATCCAGCCATCCTCGATGCGGGCGACGCAGCGGCCGAAGAGGCGCGTCGTCTCGGTGATCTCGGCCGCCATGATCCACTTGCCTGCCTTTTTCTGCAGCGGCGACGACGGGTGGATCAGGTAGCGGATGCCGCGCGCCCCGAGGTAATAGCCCGACTCGTCCGACTTGCAGCCGATGTTGCCCAACAGGCCGGAGAGCAGCGCCATGTGGATGGCCTCGTAGGTGCCCGGGATGTCGTTCTCCTTCCAGCCCAGTTCGCTGACCATGGCGTGCAGCTGGCCATGGACCTCGCGCCATTCGCGCAGGCGCAGGTAGGACAGGAAGTGGGCGTGGCAGGTGTCGACCAGCGATTTGTTCGACTTTTTGCCGTCGACCGCCGCCTTGAACCAGTTCCACAGTTTCACCCAGCTGAGGAACTCCGACTTCTCGTCGGCGAATTGCTTGTGCTTTTCGTCGGCCGCCTGCTGGCGCTCTTGCGGGCGTTCGCGCGGGTCCTGCGTGGACAGGCCGGCGGCGATGATCAGCACTTCGCTCAGGCAACCGAGATCGCGCGCGGCGACCAGCATGCGGCCGATGCGCGGGTCAAGCGGCAGTTTGGCCAGCGCCTCGCCGACCTTGGTCAGCTTGTTGTCATCGTCGAGCGCGCCCAGCTCCTGCAGCAAAGCGTAGCCATCGCTGATCGCCTTGCTCGGCGGTGGCTCGATGAAGGGAAAACTCTCGACGTCGGTCAGGCGCAGCGACTTCATGCGCAGGATGACGCCGGCCAGCGAAGAGCGGAGGATTTCCGGGTCGGTGAACGGCGGCCGCGCGTTGAAATCGGCCTCGTCGTAGAGGCGGATGCAGACGCCGGCGGCGACCCGGCCGCAACGGCCGGCGCGCTGACGGGCCGCCGCTTGCGAGATCTTCTCGACCTGCAACTGCTCGACCTTGTTGCGGTACGAGTAGCGCTTGACGCGGGCCAGCCCGGTGTCGATGACGTAGCGGATGCCGGGTACGGTCAGCGAGGTTTCGGCGACGTTGGTCGCCAGCACGATGCGCCGCTGGCCGCCCGACGGTTTGAAGATGCGGTCCTGCTCAGATGCAGAGAGACGCGAGAAGAGCGGCAGGATTTCCGGCGCGTGCGCGGTACTCAAGCCGGGCCGGGCCAGCGCGTGCTTGCGCAAAGCCTCCGCCGCCTCGCGGATTTCGCGCTCGCCAGGCAGGAAGACGAGGATGTCGCCGGGACCTTGCCGGGCCAGTTCGTCGGCGGCGTCGACGATGGCGTCATAGAGGTCGCGCTCGTCATCCTTCTGGTCGATGTCCTCGACCGGGCGATGGCGCACTTCGACCGGGTAGAGCCGGCCGGAGACTTCGATAACCGGCGCTTTTTTGCCGTCGACCGCAAAATGCTCGGCAAAACGCTCGGCATCGATGGTCGCCGACGTGATGATCAGCTTCAAATCCGGCCGGCGCGGCAGCAGCTGCTTCAGATAGCCGAGCAGGAAGTCGATGTTCAGGCTGCGCTCGTGCGCCTCGTCGATGATGATCGCCTCGTAGGCGTTCAGGTACGGGTCGCTTTGCGACTCGGCGAGCAGGATGCCGTCGGTCATCAGCTTGACCCACGAATCTGCGGTCGACTTGTCGTGGAAGCGGATCTTGACGCCGACCCCTGCCCCGACCTGGGTCTTCAACTCCTGCGCCAGGCGCGTCGCCACCGAGCGCGCCGCCAGCCGGCGCGGCTGGGTGTGGCCGATCAGGCCGCGGGCACCGATGCCGAGGTCGAGGCAGATTTTCGGCAACTGCGTCGTCTTGCCCGAACCGGTCTCGCCGCAAACGATGACCACCTGGTTGCTGGCGATCAATTCGGCGATGTCGGCCCGCCGTTCGTTGACCGGCAGGTCGCTCTGGAATTCGGGCTTCGGCAAGCTGGCCCGACGCGCCTCGACACCCGTCTGCGAGGCGGTCAGCAAGGCTGCCAGATCGCCCTGCAGTTTTTGCTTCTTTTCCCCGGCGGCCCGCAGCAATTCACGCTGAATCGCCAGCAGGCGCTTGGCATCGGCCGTCAGGGAAGTTCGGGAAAGGTCATCATGCGCCGAGCGCTTGCGTGAGGGAGTGGCCATGGGGCCGCATTATATTCGCCCACCCGGTGAAAATCGGCGGTTCAGCCCCGAGTGCGGCCGGCAGCGCTGGCCACCTTGAAAACGAAGCGCCGGGATAGGCAGACGCCGCTATTTTCGCCACTTGGCCCAGGGATCTGCCTAGGCCGCGCCGGAAGCCCCGGCCGTGTCCGGAAGACGCCTTGCGGCGCCGCCCCGGGGGGCCGCTGCCCGGTCGTGCAAGGCCGCCTTCCTGGCGCGCTTCTCGCGCAGGCGCTCGCCATCCTCCAGGCTCAACTCGGCCGGCGGGCCGGGCATCTGGTCGGCCGGGATGATGCGGTCGCGCGGCGGCAACTCGAACTGCTCGGCGCTGGCCCGTGGCAGGCTCTTGAACTGGTAGAGGTAAAAGGCTTCGACCTTTTCCCGCGCCCAGTCGGTCTTCTTGAGGAACTTGACGCTCGACTCGACGCTCGGGTTGGTGGCGAAGCAGTTGATGTTGAGATAGGCGTGCAGGATCTTGAAGCCGTAGTGGTTGGCAAGCTCGGTGACCAGGGTTTTCAGGCTGACGCCGTGCAGCGGGTTGTTCTGGTAATTGACATCGATGGTCATCGTCGGCTCCGGGCGGGGTGATGGTCGCAGGCACCGGCGGTTGCCCGGCGCAGGGCACGGATGCTACCGGCTTTGGCACCACCCGGCACGCCCGGCTTTCTGATTTTTCGCCATTTTTCCGGTTGACCGTGGCGGCAAGCGCTGCAGCGGGCGAGGCGGCCAGAGCACGGAGCAATGCCTGGCTAGGCTGAAAAAAAAGCCGCCGGGAAGAGCCGGCGGCGATCGGGGCATGAGGTCTGCACCTTATTTCTTGCCCATCCACTGCGCGCTTTTGCCATCGCTGTTTTTTTCGCAACTGACCGGCACGCCGGAAATGCTGGCCTGGCTGCCGACCTCCATGAACTTGCTGGTATCGCCGTTCCAGCACTGTGGCGCTTTGGGCGCCGCAGCGGACGGTGCGGCGGGGTTGGCCGGGGCAGCGGGGGCCGCCGGCTGGCCGGCGCAAGCGCCGAGGCCAAGAGCGGCGGCCGATACGATGAGGAAGGAACGCATGTCGAACTCCTGAATGGTTTGCATAATCACCGCAGCATTCTGCCGAGCCAATGTTACGGTTTTATTGCGGCAGAAATGCGGGCTTCCATCACCGGGCATCGCTATACTGATCGCATATCTGGACAACTTCTTCATTGCCCATGGCCATTTTCCGCTGCAACCAGTGCGCCCTCCTTGCCGAACAATCCGAACCCCTCGCCGGGCAAAGCATGGCCTGCCCCAAGTGCGGCACCATGGGGCCGGTTTACCCGACCCTGTTCTTCATCGAAAAACTGCTGGACAAGTACTTCGCCGCCCAGCGCGAGGTGGTCCGCCTCAAGGCGAGCGCCGCCCCGGCGGCGTCTACGGCCCCGACCGGCAAGCTGGAGAGCGGCGGGCTGACCGATGTCGACCTGACCAATACCGACTTTCTCGCCAACGAGTTGCAGCACGGTCCGATCTACGACTGGTTCCGCAAGAAACAGATCGCCGTTCAGGCCAACATGCGCGGCGTCGACACCAGCGGCTTCTTCGATGAGGTGGCCGAGGCCATCGGCGGCAACTTGGCGGTGCTCAAGGAGGTGATCGAACGCATACGCTGGTCCCAGCAGAAGGAACATGCCAGCAGCACCATCCCGCTCGACAAGAAATCGCCGGCCGAAGCCAAGGCGATTTCGACCTTTTGCCAGCAGTTGTATGACTTTTCCTTCGTCGCCAAGTGCTTTCACAACAAGCCGGAGAACAATGTCCGCCTGATCCTGCAGACCGCCCCGGCCATCCGCGACTTTTTCAACGGCGAATGGCTGGAGTGGCACGCCCTGATGAGCTGCCTGCGCTACGCCAAGGAACGCAACCGGCGCTTTTCCTGCAGCCGGGGCCTGAATATCGTGCTCAGCAACGGCGACCCGTATGAACTCGACGTCTTCATGCTGATCGACGGCAAGACACCCATCTGCATCGAATGCAAGAGCGGCGAATTCCGCCAGAACATCGACCGCTACCTTGCCCTGCGCAAGCGCCTGGGCATCGAGGCACGGCAGTTCGTCATGTGCATCGCCGGGCTGAGCGACGACAACGCCAAGGCCTTCTCGGCGATGTACGACCTGGCCTTCGTCAACGAACGCTCCCTGGCCGAACACCTGGGCAAGCTGTTCTGATCGCCAGGCGCGATCAATTCGCCAGCAGGGCCGGAACTGTTTATCCTCTTTCCTGACTAAGAAAATTCAGGCTGTCAGCCTGCAATGCAATTCATCCGAGTGAAAAGGGGCGTATGTCACCCAACCAGGAAGAGTCTCTGACCCGCATTCGCCGCGACCATGAGCACATGCTCCGTCTCATCGAGCGGATCACCGGGGAGTGCGACCAGGTCGGCGTCCACGAAAACTGCAACGACTGCCAGCCGACCCGCCGCCACATCTGCCACGGCAATATCGAGCAACTCATCCGCTCCTTCGTCGAGGCCACGCTGAAGCATAATTTTCTCGAATCGATGCTCATGGAACACTACGTTCCCGAGGCCCACCGCATCGCCCACAACCAGGCCCACCTGGACATCGCCCGGCAGTTGAAGGAAATCCGCGTCATCTTCTCGGAAGACGGCAATTGCGTACTGGCCATTGACGGCATGGAGAAGATCCGGCAAACCCTGATCGACCATTTCCAGCACTACGACCAGCATCTCGAGGGCTACCTCAAGCTTGCCGAAACCCGGGCCTGAGCCGGCCGGCCACCTCAGGCCTCGGCCGTCAGTTTCTCCAGCAACAGCGGCTTGACCTGTACCAGCCAGGCGTCGATCCGCTGGTCGATGTACATGCCTTGGGTGCGCTGATCGATGACCAGCCCGACGAAACGGCCATCGACCTCGGCGGCCGAATGCTCGTAGGTGTAGCCATCGACCGGCCAGTCGCCGACGATCTCGGCGCCCCAGACCCGGAATTTGTCGACCAGCGCGAACAGCGAACTGCAGAAGCGGTCGGCGTAGCGCTCCTGGGCGCCGAGGCCGAAGAAGGCGATGCGCTTGCCGGGGAAATCGGGCTGATCCGGCATCAGCGCGAAAAATTCCTCCCAGTTCGGCTCGAAACAGCCGGCCGCGCCCTTGCCGGGAATCTCGCCGATGCCGTAGCTCGGCGTGCCGAGGATCACCGCGTCGTAGCGCAGCATGTCCTCCGGCGCGATGCGATTGACGTTCAGCGGCTTGTCGCACACTTCGTCGCCGAGCTTTTTCTGCATTTTCTTGGCGATCAGCCGGGTCGTGCCGGTCTCGGTCCCGAAAAACATGCCTATCCTGGTCATGATGCCTGCCTCCCGGCCCGGCCGCGACGATCGGCCCGGTTCATTCGTCGATCTCCGCCGCGCTGTAGTTCTTCAGCCGCTTTTCGGCGGCAACGCCGAGTATCTTCAGCAGCCAGGGCGGCGGCGACTCGACCATGGCCTGCTGGAAACGCGTAAGGATGTCGATAGCCGGGCCGCCCTCGGGAATCTTGATCGGATAGATGTCGGCGCGGATCACCTTGGCCGCCGCCGGGCCGCCGATCGACACGACGTAGCACACCTGGCAGTCGCCGATCAGCCCGGCCCGCCACAGGTTCTTGTCCTCGGCGAACTCGGCGTCCATGGTGTCGCGGACGTCGACCAGGCGGATCTCGGTCGGCGACACCTGGTACACCAGGAAGCGCAGGCAGGAGCCGAAGTGGCCGGACAGCGTGTCGCCCTTGTCGGAGGCGATGGCGACGCGCACCGATCCCGGCATCTCGCCGTCCTCGTAGGAGGCGATCCGGGGCAGCGAATCGTCGCCTTGGGTCTCGCCCCACAGGATGCGCACGGCCAGCTTCATCGCCTCCAGGCCGATGCCGATGTCCTCGCCGTCCTCCTCGCCGTCGGCGCTGGCAAAGCCGGTCTTGAGCATGGTCACGGTGACCTGGCGCAGCGATTCCTCGTCGATCTCGTGCCCCAGCTGGCGGCGCAGCAGGTCGATCAGGCGCGGCAGGCTGACGTTGGGCATGGCCCTCGCCGCCAGCGCAATGCGCAAGGCGGCCTCGCGGGTCACTGGGCGTTTGCTTTGTTGCATCGGGCATCTCCTCGGCCGGGTATTTCACCGAGCCTCGCAGATACAATGCCAGCGTCGCCAAGCAACTGATTAGAAAGGAATACAAGCCTTAAGCGGGCTGCCTTGGCGGAAAAGCCGGCCTCCCGCCTGTCGGATAAGCCACAAAAGCGGCTTGCCCGCCTCGGCGACGGCGCTCAGGCCCAGAGGCGCGTCGCCCCGACGGTCAGCAAGCCGAGATAGGTCGCCGTCAGCGACCCGGCCAGATGCACGCCGGCCAGGCCAATGGCCAGCAGCGGCTGACCGGCCAGCAAGCGCTCGACGACCTCGGCCGAAAAGGTCGAGAAGGTGGTCAGGCCACCGAGGAAGCCGGTGATGGCGAACAGCTTCCAGGCCAGCGGGAAATGCGTATTGAGGTGGAAAAGGCCGACGGCAACGCCGACCAGGTAGCCGCCGATCAAGTTGGCGGCCAGCGTGCCGAGCGGCAAGGCGAGCAACAACGGGTTGAGCGCCAGCCCGAGCAGCCAGCGCACCCACGCCCCCAACGCGGCGCCACACCCTACCGCAACGAATCCGATTGCATTCATACCTCCCCCCTTTGGTGGGGATTTTACCGCGTCGACGAGGCAAGTCGCAGGGCGGCAGGCTGCAATAAAAACGCAACCATCGTGTCACAATAGCGCCTTTTTCTATCCGTCAGCACTGTCGGCCGCATGCATCGATCGACCCATGAAGACTGCGCGGAACCGGGGAGAAAACATCGAACTGAAAGAGTTCAATGAGTTCGAGAAGGCCACCAAGCGGGGACGTCGGGAATTTTCCCGCCTCGGGCTGGGACTCTTCTTCGTCGTCTGCATCATGATCTACACCGCCCTCGGCGTCGGCGTCACTGGCCAGCAGGGCATTATGCTGGTGGTCGCCGCGATGATCGGCGGCTACATGGCGATGAACATCGGTGCCAACGACGTCGCCAACAACGTCGGCCCGGCCGTCGGCTCGCACGCCATCACAATGACCGGGGCCATCATCATCGCCGCCATCTTCGAGATGATGGGCGCCCTGATCGCCGGCGGCGACGTCGTGTCGACCATACGCGGCGGCATCATCAACCCGGGAGCGATCGCCGACAGCGACCGCTTCATCTGGCTGATGACGGCGGCCCTGCTGGCCGGTGCGCTGTGGCTCAATTTCGCCACGGCCGTCGGCGCCCCGGTGTCGACCACCCACTCCATCGTCGGCGCCGTGCTCGGTGCCGGCGTCGCCGCCGGCGGCATGTCGGCAGCCAACTGGTCGACCATGGGCGGCATCGCGGCCAGTTGGGTGATCTCGCCGGTGCTCGGCGGCGCCATCGCCGCCGCCTTCCTGTACTGGATCAAGCGGGCCATCACCTATCGGGAAAACATGGTCGAAGCCGCCCAGAAGACGGTACCCATCCTGATCGGCCTGATGGCCTTTTCGTTTTCGACCTACCTGATCCTCAAGGGGTTGAACAAGGTCTGGAAGGTCGACTTCCTGACCGCCACCTTGATCGGCGCCGCCATCGGCGTCGTCACCTGGGCCCTGATGAGCACCTCGCTGCGCCGCCGGGCCGGCAGCCTGAGCAATTCCAAGGCCGGCATCAACTCGCTGTTCACTGTGCCGCTGATCTTCGCCGCGGCCCTGCTCAGCTTCGCCCACGGCGCCAACGACGTGGCCAACGCCATCGGCCCGCTGGCCGCCATCGCCGATACCGTCGTACACGGCACGGTGTCCGGCAAAGCCGGCATCCCCCTCTGGGTCATGCTGGTCGGGGCGCTGGGCATCGCCCTTGGCCTGTCGCTGTATGGTCCCAAGCTGATCCGCACGGTGGGTAGCGAAATCACCGAACTCGACCAGATGCGCGCCTTCTGCATCGCCATGTCGGCTGCCGTCACCGTTATCGTCGCCTCGCAGATGGGCCTGCCGGTCAGCTCAACCCACATTGCGCTGGGCGGCGTTTTCGGGGTCGGCTTCCTGCGCGAATTCATCAAGACCAATTACTCGAAGATGATCGACGACATCAAGGAGCACCACTCCGGCGCCGACAAGGCCGAGGTCGAAGCCTTCCTCAACCGCTTCACCAAGGCCAGCGTCAAGGACAAGCAGGCCATGCTCGAGCGCCTGAAGGCCCACACCGCCGAAGCCGACCTGTCGAAGTCCGAACGCAAGCAGATGCGCAAGGTCTACCGCCACGAACTGGTCAAGCGCTCGGCGGTGTTCAAGATCGCCGCCGCCTGGATCATCACCGTGCCGGCCTCGGCCCTGATGGCGGCGATGTTCTACTACATGATTTTCGGCATCGTTCACGCCTGAGCGACGGCTGGCGGCTGCTAAAATCGGGGTTTGTGTCACCGCACAACACCCCGAACAGCGCCATGTCCAAACCTGAATCCGCCCCGGCTGCCCCGGCCGCCAATTTCATCCGCAATCTCGTCGAGGCCGACCTCGCCGCCGGCAAGCACGCCCAGCGCCGCTGGGCCGGCCAGCCGGGCACCGCCGCCGACCATGCGGCGGCGCCGCTCGACCCGGCCAGGATCCGCACCCGCTTCCCGCCCGAGCCGAACGGCTACCTGCACTTCGGCCACGCCAAATCCATCCTGCTCAACTTCGGCCTGGCCGAGCAGTTCGACGGCCGCTGCCACCTGCGCTTCGACGACACCAATCCGGAAAAGGAAGAGCAGGAATACGTCGATTCGATCATCGACGCCGTGCATTGGCTGGGCTGCTCCTGGGAAAAATGGGGCGAAACCAACCTGTACTACGCCTCCAACTATTTCGACTGGATGCTGCAGTGCGCCGAGGCGCTGATCGCCGCCGGCCATGCCTACGTCGACAGCCAGTCGGCCGATGAGATGCGCGCCCGGCGCGGCACGCTGACCCAGCCCGGCCAGGACTCGCCCTTCCGCAGCCGTTCGGCGGCCGAGAACATCGATCTGTTCAAGCGCATGCAGGCCGGCGAGTTCGCCGACGGCGCCCACATCCTGCGCGCCAAGATCGACATGGCCTCGCCCAACATCAACCTGCGCGACCCGGCCATCTATCGCATCCGCCACGCCACGCACCACAACACCGGCGACCGCTACTGCGTGTACCCGATGTACACCTTCGCCCACCCGATCGAGGATGCGCTGGAATGCATCACCCACTCGATCTGCACCCTGGAGTTCGAAGACCAGCGGCCGTTCTACGACTGGCTGCTCGCCCGCCTCGCCGAAGCCGGCCTGCTGCAGACGCCGCTGCCGCAGCAGATCGAGTTCTCGCGCCTCAACTTGAGCTACGTCGTGCTCTCCAAGCGCAAGCTGATCCAGCTGGTCGACGAAAAGCACGTCAGCGGCTGGGACGACCCGCGCCTGCCGACCCTGGTCGGGGCCCGCCGGCGCGGCTACTCGCCCGCAGGCTTCCGCCTCTTCGCCGAGCGCATCGGCGTTTCCAAGAACGATTCGCTGATCGACTACGTGCTGTTCGAGGATGCCATGCGCGAGGTGATGAACGAGTCCGACCAGCGCCGCGTCGCCGTGCTCGACCCGGTCAAGCTGATCATCGACAACTACCCGGCAGGCCAGTTCGAGGAGTGCACGGTCACCAACCACCCGCTGCATCCGGAACTGGGCACGCGCACCATGCCCTTCGGCCGCGAACTGTGGATCGAAGGCGAGGACTTCCAGGAAGTGCCCGAGAAAGGCTTCCGCCGCCTCTTCCCGGGCAACAAGGCGCGCCTGAAATACGGCTACATCGTCGAATGCACCGGCTGCGACAAGGACGAAAACGGCCGTATCGTCGCGGTCCACTGCAATTATCTGCCGGAAACCAAATCCGGCACGCCGGGCGCCGACAGCGTCAAGGTCAAGGGCAACCTGCACTGGGTTTCCGCCGCCCACGCCTACCCGGCCGAGATCCGCCTGTTCGACCGCCTGTTCGGCGTGCCCGCTCCCGGCGCCCGCCGCGAAGGCGACGCGCCGGAACTGGAACGCGATTTCCTCGACGACCTCAACCCGGATGCGAAGCGGACCATCACCGCCCAGCTCGAACCCAGCCTGAAGGATGCCCGGCCGGAACAACGCTTCCAGTTCGAGCGCCACGGCTACTTCGTCGCCGACCGCGTCGATTCCCAGGACGGCCGGCCGGTGTTCAACCGCACGGTCACCCTCAAGGACTCCTGGGGCAAGGCCGACTGATGCCGCTGGCCACGCCGGAAGACGTCCTCGCCTTCTGGTTCGGCCAGCCCAGCCAGGCCGACTGCGGCCAGCAGCGCCGGGAGTGGTTTCGCAAGGACGCCGCCTTCGACGAGCAGATCCGTCACCGCTTCCTGCCCACCGTCGAAGCCGCCCTGGCCGGCCGGCTCGACGCCTGGGCCGACGAGCCGCGCCGGCTGCTCGCCTTGATCGTCGTCCTCGACCAGTTCCCGCGCAACCTGTTCCGCAACCAGGCCGCAGCCTTCGCCGGCGACCGCCAGGCCCGGCAAGTGGCCGACCAGGCGCTCGCCCGCGGCTGGGACCGGCCGCTGCTGCCGGTCGAGAAACTGTTCGTTTACCTGCCCTTCGAGCACAGCGAAGCGCTCGCCGACCAAGAGCGTTCGCTGGCCCTGTTCGCGGCGCTGGCCGCCGAACACGACGACTGCCAGGGTTTTGTCGACTATGCCCGCCGCCACCACGAAGTAATCGCCCGCTTCGGCCGCTTCCCGCACCGCAACGCCGCACTCGGCCGCCCCTCGACAGCCGAAGAGGCCGCCTACCTGGCCCAGCCCGGCAGCGGTTTCTGAGCCCCGCCAGCGCCCATCGGTTCACCTGAAAACCTCAGTTCGAAGCGATATCAACGCCGAGGCGCAGAGGCCGCAGAGCGCAACTCGCTGGATCACCTTACAGACGGTGGCCTTAGCCTTTCTCAGCGTCTCTGCGCCTCTGCGTCTAGTTCGGTGTGCCGCTTTTTCTAGGCCAATAGGTGCCCCGCTCAGCGCCCGGCCTCCCGCGACAGGGCGCGCGACAGGGCCGACACGTTGCCATAGCCGGCATCGCGCGCCGCCCGCTTCAGCCCCAGCCCCGAGTCGACGGCGCGGCGGGCGATCGACAGGCGCAGCCGGGCCAGGTATTTGCCGGGCGGCGTCGCCATCACCTCGCGGAAGCGGTTGGCGAAGGCGGTCCGCGACATGCCCGCCGCCTCGGCCATGCCGGCCAGCGTCCACGGCGCCTGCGGGGCGCCGTGCAGGGCGACCAGGGCGCGCGCGATGCGCGGATCGGCCAGGCCGCTGAACAGCCCGGCCGGCCCCCGCGGATTGGCCACCAGATGGCGCAGGATGGCGATGAAGAGGATGTCGCCGGCCCGGTTGAGCAGGGCCGGCCGGCCGCAGCGCGGCTCGCCCAGTTCGGCGGCGATCAGCGCCAGGACATGGCTGAGCGAGGCATCATCGGGGCCGGGATGAATGACGACCGGCTCGGCGAATTCGCCGAGGAAGAGCGCCCCGACCGGGCCTTCGAGGTGGGCCCGGGCGCTGAGTACGGCAGCGGCCGCCCCGCCCGCCGCCGGCTCGATGGCGTGCGCCGCGTCGCCGCGGCAAACGATCAGGGCCGGCCCGTCGACCACCATCTCGGCCCGGCCGGCCACCCGCAGCCGGGCCTGGCCGCGGGGCAGCAGGTGGAGATGGAGCAAGGCTTCGGCGGCGGCGGCGAACTGGCGCGGTGCGGCGCCGTCGTCGGCCAGGGCCTCGACCCGGGGTTCGAGTCCTTCGAGCAGGGCGGACAGGCGGTCGAGACGGGGAGTGGTCATGGTTTGTACGTCAAGCAATCATTTGTGAACCGATGTTTGCCTAGCGTACCGCACACTAGCCCCCTGACTCAATCGACCCGAAAGGACAGCCCCATGACACCGCAGCCCCTGATTCCCCGCCAGCCGGTTCCCGCCCTCGATCTGCCGCTGATCGACGGCCGGCGCTTCGTGCTCGGTGCCGAGCCGGCCGAGCGCTTCGACCTGATCGTCTTCTACCGCGGCCTGCATTGCCCGATCTGCGCCAAGTACCTGATCGAACTGGCCCGCCTGGCGCCGGAATTCGCCGCCCGCGGTGTCGACATCGTCGCCGTCAGCAGCGACGACAGCGAGCGGGCGACGGCGATGGCCGACAAGACCGGCGCCGGCGGGCTGCCTTTCGCCTACGGGCTGAGCCTGCCGGTTGCCCGCCAGTGGGGCCTGTACATCAGCGCCTCACGCGGCAAGACCTCGATCGGCATCGAGGAACCGGCGCTGTTCAGCGAACCCGGCGTTTTCCTGGTTCGCCCGGACGGCACGCTGTATTACGGCGCGGTGCAGACCATGCCCTTCGCCCGCCCGTCATTCCAGGACCTGCTCGGCGCCATCGATTTCGCCATCGCCAAGGATTACCCGGCGCGCGGCGAGTACACCGGCGCGGTGTAAGCCCGGCAGGGGGCTGTAAGAAACGGCGGCGGCGGCCGACCAAGAGGCAAGGACCGAACCGCCGTCCGTGGAGAATGCCATGCCCCGAATTCGCCGCCTCACCCCTGCTCTCATCGGCAGCCTGCTCGCCCCGCTGGCGCTGCCGGCGGCCGCCGCGCCGGCCTGCTCGGCGAGCAGCGGCCCACAGCAGGCGACCCTGATCGAGCTGTTCACTTCCGAGGGCTGCAGCAGCTGCCCGCCGGCCGACCGCTGGCTGTCCGGCTTCGCGGCCGGCCCGACGACGGCGCCGGGCAGCCCGGTCATCCCGCTGGCCTTTCACGTCGACTACTGGGACTACATCGGCTGGGCCGACCGCTTCGCCAGCCCGGCCTTCACCGCCCGCCAGCACGACCGCCAGCGGGCCACGCAGGCCCGCTTCGTTTACACGCCGCAGACGCTGATCAACGGCCGCGATTCAACAGCCTGGCGGCAGGCCGGCTCTCCCGGCCGCCTGCCGCCGCTGACGCCGGTCCCGGCCGGGGCCGACCTGACGCTGGGCAGCCAAATCGACGCCAAGGGCCAGCTGGCGGTGACGCTGACCGCCCGCCTGCGGCCCGAGGCCGGCGGCGAGCCGGCCGTCGCCTACCTGGCGCTGTACGAGAACGGCCTGGCTTCGGCAGTACGGCACGGCGAGAATGCCGGGCGGCATCTGCGCCACGATTTCGTCGTCCGCCAGTGGCTGGGGCCGCTAGCCTTCGGCCCCGACGGCCGGCTCGACAGCCGCCAACGCCTGGCGCTCGACGGCGTCGATGCCAACCGGGCCGGCCTCGCTGCCGTCGTCGAAAGCGGCGACGGCCGGCGCTATCACCAGGCCCTCGCCCTGCCCCTCTGCACGACGCCCTGAAGAGCCCCCGGGCCGGCCGTCGGCAGGCGACGGTTCCCGACGCGGGCGCATGCCGGTATAGTCGCCCCCTGTCACCCCCTGTCGCCTCCTGCCGCACGCCCCGCTTCGCCATGTCCCTGCCGCCCAACCCCGTTTTCCGCCGGACCACCGCCCGGCCGTCGCCGGCGCCGACCGCCCCGGCGGGAGTGGCGCCGTGAGCCGCGCCCCGGTCCGCGACGTCGAACAACTGGGCCAGGTGTTCACACCGCCCAATGTCGTCGATTTCATGTTCGGCCTGTGCCGCAACCGGGGCCGCCTGCTCGAACCGTCGGCTGGCGCCGGCGCCTTCTTCGGCCGCCTGCCGGCCGGTTTCGGCGAGGCGGTCGGCATCGAGATCGACCCGCGCGTCGCCCCGGCCGGCGTGCAGCTCGGCGATTTCTTCGATTACCCGCTGACCGAGCAGTTCGACACCATCATCGGCAACCCGCCCTACGTGCGTTTCCAGGATGTCGCGGTCGACACCAAAAAACGCCTGAAATCGAAATTGTTCGATGCCCGCAGCAACCTCTTCCTGTTCTTCATCGAGAAGAGCATCCGCCACCTCAAGCCTGGCGGCGAGCTGGTCTTCATCGTGCCCCGCGAATTCATCAAGCTGACCGCCGCCAAGAAGCTCAACGCCTGGCTGTATGAGCAGGGCAGCATCACGCATTTCTACGAGACCGGCGATGTCCGCGTCTTCGGCGACCGCACGCCGAACTGCGCCATTTTCCGTTTCGAGAAGGGACGCGCCGATCGCCGCATGGAAGACGGCCGGCGCTTCACCGAGGTCGACGGCCAGCTGATGTTCCTGCGCGACGATTACCGGGTGCGCTTCGCTGACGTGTTTACGGTCAAGGTCGGCGCCGTGTCGGGGGCCGACGACATCTACTGCCACCCGATGGGCAACATGGAGTTCGTCTACTCGAAGACGGTCGATAGCGGCGACACCCGGCGCATGTTGTACGGCATCAAGCACCCCCATCTCGACAAGCACAAGGACGAGCTGCTCGCCCGCCGCGTCCGCCCTTTCGACGAGAGCAACTGGTGGCAGTGGGGGCGCGCCTTCCCGATCACCGAGCAGCCGCGCATCTACGTCAACGGCCGGACGCGCCGCCCCGAACCCTTCTTCCTGCACGACTGCCACGCCTTCGACGGCGCCATCCTGGCGCTGTTCACCAACAACCGGCGCATGGCGCGGCGCGACCTGATCGAATGCGCCATGATGCTCAATAAGGAAGTGGACTGGCAGGAACTCGGCTTCGTCTGCGACGGCCGCTTCATCTTCACCCAGCGCAGCCTGCAGAACTGCCTGCTGCCCGACAAGTTTTCCCGTTACCTCCCGCTTGAAAAGCACAAGGACGTCGCATGACCCGCCGTTTGCCCTTCACCGAAATGCTCGCCGCCGCCTGGCAAAAGAACAACTCGCTGCTCTGCGTCGGCCTCGACCCCGACCCGGCGAAATTCCCCGCCCACCTCAAGGGTCGCGCTGAGGGTGACAACAGCCCCATCTTCGAATTCTGCGCCGCCATCGTCGACGCCACCGCCGACCTGGCCTGCGCCTTCAAGCCGCAGATCGCCTACTTCGCCGCCCGCCGCGCCGAGGACCAGCTGGAAGCGCTGATCGCCCACATTCATGAAAAGCACCCGGGCATCCCGGTCATTCTCGACGCCAAGCGCGGCGACATCGGGTCGACCGCCGAGCAGTACGCCGTCGAAGCCTTCGAGCGCTTCCGGGCCGACGCCGTCACCGTCAACCCCTACATGGGGCGCGACTCGGTCGAGCCGTGGCTGGCCTGGCCGGACAAGGGCGTCATCCTGCTCTGCCGGACCTCCAACCCGGGCGGCTCCGACCTGCAGTTCCTCGACGTCGGCGGCGAAAAGCTTTATGAACGCGTCGCCCGCCTGGCCGCCAAAGATTGGAACAGTTCCGGCCAGATCGGCCTGGTCGTCGGCGCCACCTTCCCGGCCGAGATCGCCCGCGTCCGGGAAATCGTCGGCGACCTGCCGCTGCTCGTCCCCGGCATCGGCGCCCAGGGCGGCGACATCGAGGCCACCGTCAAGGCCGGCCAGACCGCCGACGGCAGCGGGCTGATGATCAACTCGTCGCGCGCCATCCTCTACGCCGGCCGGGACGAAAACTTCGCCGCCGCCGCCCGCCGGGTGGCTGAGGAAACCCGCGACGCCATCAACCGTTACCGTTAAGGAGACGCGCCATGCGCCTGGACGACCATCGGCAAAGCGACAACCTCGAAGACCGGCGCGGCAGCGGCTCGGGCGGCGGCCTGCGCCTGGGTGGCGGCCGCCTGGGGCTGGGCAGCATCGTCATCGCGCTGGTCGCCAGCTATTTTCTCGGCGTCAATCCGCTGACCGTGCTCAGCCTGCTCAGCGGCGGCGGCCTGCCAGCCATCGAGCAGAGCGCCCCGGAGGCCCGCCGGCCGCCGGCCGACGACCCGATGGCCCGCTTCGTCTCGCAGGTGCTGGCCTCGACCGAAGACACCTGGAACCAGGTCTTCCGCGCCAACGGCAGACAGTACCAGGAACCCAAGCTGGTGCTGTTCACCGGCGCCACGCCCACTGCCTGCGGCACCGGCCAGTCGGCCATGGGGCCCTTCTACTGCCCGGCCGACCAGAAGGTCTACATCGACCTCGCCTTCTACCGCGACCTCAAGGAACGCTTCCAGGCGCCCGGCGAATTCGCCCAGGCCTACGTCATCGCCCACGAAGTCGGCCATCACGTGCAGAACCTGCTCGGCATCGCCGACAAGGTGCACCAGGCCCGGCAGAGCGTCGGCCGGGCCGAAGGCAACGCCCTGTCGGTGCGCATGGAACTGCAGGCCGACTGCCTGGCCGGGGTGTGGGGCAAGCGCACCGACAGCATGAAGAACATTCTCGAACCGGGCGACCTGGAGGCTGCCCTGGCCGCCGCCTCGGCCATCGGCGACGACCGCCTGCAGCAGCAGGGGCAGGGACGCATCGTGCCGGAGAGCTTCACGCACGGCAGTTCGGCGCAGCGCGTGCGCTGGTTCAAGCGCGGCTTCGAGAGCGGCGACATGAACCAGTGCAACACCTTCAAAGCCGACCGGCTGTGACCAGCATCGGCTGACCGTCACTTGAGCGAAGCCCCCCCGCTGCCGCCCCCGAGCCGCTGGCGCCGCCGGGCGTTCGAGGTCGCCGTCTTCTTCGCCGCCTTCGTCGCCGTCCAGGCGTGGCAGACCCGCAACGCGCCGAGCGGCCCGGCCCCGCACTTCGCCGGGCAGCAGGTCGACGGCCGGCCCTTCGATCTTGCCGCCTGGCCCCGGCAGCACCCGGGGCAGGCCGGGCTGATCTATTTCTGGGCGGAATGGTGCGGCGTCTGCCAGACGACGGCGGGCAGCGTCGCCGCCATCGCCGAAAGCCGGCCGGTGATCGCCGTCGCCATCGATTCCGGCCCACCGGATGCCGTCGGCGAGGTCATGCGCCAGCGCGGCTATGCCTGGCCGGCGCTGGCCGACCCTGACGGCGCCATCTTCCGCCAATACGGCTTCCGTGGCGTGCCGGCCTTCGTCGTCGTCGATCCGGGCGGCAACATCCGTTCCGTCGCCATGGGCTACACCAGCGAAATCGGCCTGCGCCTGCGCTTGTGGTGGGCCGAGACCTTCCCGACATGAAAAAATCCCTGCTCCTCGCCGCCCTGCTCGCCCACGCCATCGCCGCCCTCGCCCTGCCCCAGCACGCCCCTTACCCGGGCGGCATTGCCGTCATCGACCTCGGGCCGGCCGGCCCGACGCCACCGACCGCGCGCTGGGGCGAGCAGCCGCTGGCCGTGGTCCGCGAAGCCGGCCGCTGGTTCGCGCTGCTCGGCATCCCGCTCGACACCCTGCCCGGCGAATTGGAAATTGGCGTTTTTTTCGGGTCGACCGCAGCAACCCGGACGGTGCCCATCGCCGTCAGGAATTACCCGGAACAGCGGCTGACCATCAAGAACCAGCGCCAGGTCGAGCCCAACGCCGACGACCTGGCCCGCATCGAAAGCGAGCAGAAGGTCACCGCAGCGGTCAAGCGAAGCTTCTCGGCCGGCGCCCCGGCCACCGCTTTCGTGCTGCCGGCCGACGGCCCGCTGTCCTCGCGCTTCGGCCTGCGCCGCGTTTTCAACGGCCTGCCCCGCAACCCGCACGCCGGGCTCGACGTCGCGGTCGGCACCGGCGCCCCGGTCAAGGCCCCGGCGGCCGGCGTGGTGGCCAATACCGGCGACTACTTCTTCAATGGCAAGACCGTCTTCATCGACCACGGCCAGGGGCTGATCACCGCCTACATGCACCTGTCGCGCATCGACGTCGCGGTCGGCCAGGCCGTCGCCCAGGGCCAGAGGCTGGGCGCCGTCGGCAGCACCGGCCGGGTCACCGGGCCGCACCTGCACTGGGCCGTGCTGCTCAACAACACGCCGGTCGATCCACTGCTCTTCCTGCCGCCCCGCCAATGAGCGACCGGCAGATCATCCACCTGCACCGCGCCGCCCCCACCAAGCCGGCCGAAGGGCAGCCCTGCAACGGCTGCGGCGTGTGCTGCGCGCTGGAAACCTGCCCGGCCGCCCGCCTGCGCTTCATGCAAGCCACCGGCCCCTGCCCGGCCCTCGAATGGTCGGACGACGCCGGGCGCTACCACTGCGGGCTGCTCGGGCGCCCCCGCCACTACCTGCGCTACCTGCCGGCCTTCGCCGAGGGCATCGCCCGCCGCTGGCTGGCCCGCGCCATCGCCGCCGGCCGGGGCTGCGACTGCAGCGCCGAGGTTCAGGACTGAGAGCCTGTGAAATATTTGTTCACACCCGCTCCCCGTCCAGACAAGCCCGCTCGGCATTGCCAATGCTCGCCACAGCCCGAGCTATGGCTGTGCTTGGCGCCTTGATCGGGCTCGCCTGGACACGTTGCTTGGGCGCGCCCAAATAATTCACAGGCTCTGAACGCGGGCGGCGGTCAACGCCACTTCGACGCGCCAGCCGGGATCGGCCAGGCGCGCTTCGACGCAGGCCCGGGCCGGGGCGCAACCCTCGGGCACCCAGGCATCCCAGACGGCGTTCATCGCCGCGTAGTCGGCCATGTCGGCGAGATAGACGGTGACCATCAGCAGGTGCGACTTGTCGCTGCCAGCCTGGGCCAGCAGGCGCTCGATGCTGGCCAGCAGGTTGTCGGTCTGGGCGGCGATGTCGGCCTGCGGGTTGGCCGGCACCTCGACCAGGTAGACCGTCCCGTTGTGGGCGACACTGTCGGAATAGCGGCGTGTGGTGCCGCGGCGCGCGATGTGCATGTTTCAGTCTCGGAAAATGTGAAGCCCATGCTGTTCAGGCACGGGCTTCGGTTACTGCAGCCCCGACACACCCGGTCGGGGCATTCGGCTATTCGCCGTCATGGAGTACTACACTGTCATCTCAAGAGAACTTCCTGTGAAAACTGCCATAGATTCCCCAGCAGCGCAGCAGGGTATTGCCACTTCAGGCCAGGCTTGCTGCAAACCCGACACAATTTCAGCTTAGCACTTTGGTCGTAAAAATCCAGTGACGGATTTCACAGCTGACGCCGGAAAATCACGTTGGCGCCAGCCGGCACCTTCGATGCCGGCACATAGCCGACCGCCCCGGGCGTCGCCAGCACGTGCTTGAGCAGGGCGTCGACCGTGTCGAATTCGAGCGGTGGCGCGCCCTTGCCGACGTAACGCCGAACCAGCCAGTAGCCAGTGTATTGCTCCTCGCTCTGGCCAAGAACGGATTCGAGGAAACGGGTGCGCACCGGGTCGCCGGCCGGCAGGTTCACCGGCACCGCCGGCTGCGGCCCGATCGACACGACGCGGCCGGTATACAAGCGCAACAGGGTGGCCTGGTCGGTACGCGGCAGGCCGGGGTAGGCAATGACGACGATGCTCTCGTCGGCCGCCCGGGCCAACGGCATGCCGAACCACAAGCCGAAGAGGAAGAGGATGAACGCGCGCATCGCTGATCCTCAGAAGGAGTGACTGTAGGACAACGAGAAGATGTTGATGCGCTTGCCGCCGCTGTCCCCCCCGGCCGGCGCATCGACGAAGCTGGAGGCGACCCCGGTATGGGTCTGCGCCCACTCGGCCTTGAACATGCCGCCGGGGCCGATCCGGTAGGAGGTGCCGAGGGCGGCCGTCCACTGGTCGTAAGGCATCACCACGTCAGCGTTGAATTTCTGGTACTTATTGAGCGCCGCGCTGGGAAACCGGGCATTGCCGTCGATCGACTCGTACAGGCTGAGCGCCTTGCCGGTCGACCGGGTCCTGGCGAAGGAAACGTAGGGCGTCCAGCTTCCCCACTGGCGCGACAGGGCGACATAGGCACCCCAGCGCGACAGGCCTTCGCTGGCTCCGGTGAAGCGCATGTGGGCGGCCTCGGCCAGCAGCTTCACCCTTTCCGGCAACATGATGCTGGCGCCCAGACTCTGCACCGGGATGCGGAAGCTGTGCCGGCGTGAGCCGTTGGCCACATCGTAGTAGCCACCAGCGGCCAGCGGGATGTCCTCGAGGAAGCCCCCGGATCGGGAAACCCGGGCTTCGTGGATGCCGGCCCGGAAGATGTTCTCGGCACCCCGCACGCTGACCACCAGGCCGCCACTGTCAACGTCCGTTTCGAGGAATTCGGCGCCGGGGTAAGAAGCATAGCTGGTGATCTCGCGGCCATACACCCGGATGTAGCTCTTGGCCCGCCCGGCGTAGGCATCGAGCGTCCATTCCAAGTTATTGACCAGCCAGGTCTTGGCAACGCTGCCGCCGATGAAGTCGACGGTCGGAATGATCGAGTACACCTCGATCGGCAGGCGTGCCATGTCGTAGGTCACCCCGACATCCTGGTTTTCGGTATTGAGCATCATCGGCACGCGCAGCTTGCCGATGCGGACCAAGATGTCGTCCTGCGGCCGCCAGGAGACGAAAGCCCAGGAAATCGACCCGGAAACCCGCGAATCGTGATTGTCGGCGGGCGCGACCTTGCCCTGGATGGCCGCGCCCCACTGCGGGCTGAAGCGCAGGTCGAGCTGGCCGCCGACCACGCTGTCGCGCATCAGGGTACCGCCATCGTCGATCCAGCGCTGGTAGCGATAGGGCTGGTTGGACTGGGCGTAACCGAGGGTGGCGAAGCCGGACCAGTTGGTTTCGATGGCGCCGGCCGACAGGGGCAACGCCAGGCTAAGCGAGATAAGCAGCTTGTTTTTCATGGTCGATCAGGGCGACAAGGAATCGGGGGCCTCATCGGCCAGTTCGGTGGAAATGCGCCGGAAATCGGCTTCGAGCGCCAGGAAGGCGGCGATGGCATCGGGGTCGAATTGCCGTCCGCCCTGCTCGACGACCATGCGCACCGCATCGTCGTGCGAGAACGGGTCCTTGTACGGCCGCCGCGAACGCAAGGCATCATACACGTCGGCCACGGCCATCAGGCGGGCGGCCAGCGGGATCGCATCACCGGCCAGGCCGTCGGGGTAACCGCCGCCATCCCATCGTTCGTGGTGGCTGCGGGCGATCTGGCTGGCGAAGAGCAGCATCCGGTTGTCCTCGCCCATTTCCTGACGGGTCCGGGCCAGCATACCCTCGCCCTTGACGGTGTGGGTTTTCATGATATCGAACTCGTCCACGGTGTGCTTGCCCGGCTTAAGGAGGATGTGGTCGGGAATGGCGATCTTGCCGATGTCGTGCAAGGGGGCTGCCTTGGCGATATGCTCTATATCGCCTCCGGTGAGCGCCGCCTGGTCGCGCGGCTGGCGGCTCAGGTAGTCAGCCAGCAGGCGCACGTAGGTTTGCGTACGGCGGATATGGTTGCCGGTGCACTCGTCGCGGAATTCGGCGAGCGAGACCATGACGCGAATCGACGCCTCCTGGAGGCGCAGCACCTCGTCGACCCGTCGCTCGACCTCCTTTTCCAGCCAGGCGCTCTTGTCCTCGAGGAAGTTCTGCCAGCTGCGCATCTGCAAATGCGTGCGGACCCGGGCGAGGACCACGGTCGGCGCGATCGGCTTGTGGATGAAATCAACCGCCCCCATGGCCAGGCCGCGCTCTTCATCGTCGGCCCCCGACTTGGCAGTGAGGAAGATGACCGGAATGGCGACCGTCGCCGGATCAGCCTTCAGTTGGCGAAAGACCTCGTAGCCGTCGATCTCCGGCATCATGATGTCGAGCAGGATGATATCCGGCGCCGAACCTGCCGCCAGGGCCAGGCCCTTGGCACCACTGTTGGCCAGCTTGACCCGATAATGGGTGCGCAGCAACTGGTTGAGCAGGCTGAGGTTAGCCGGCGTATCGTCGATGACCAGGACAGTTTCCCGTATTCCGCCAGGCAATTCGCTACTCATCGGTATTCTTCCCATCGAGCACCAGCAGTGCGTCGTCAAAGTCCCATTGACCGATGGCCCGGTCGATGGCCGCGATCAGGCGTGGCGGATAGAGGCCCGCCAGACGCCGCTTGTTCTGTCGCCACAATTCCTCGGCTTCGCCATCGCCTTCGCGCAACTGGCGGCGTAACTCGGTCAGGAAATCGCCGACCGAGCCGCCGGCCTCGCCGGATTCTTCGACGACCCCGTCGGCCGGCAGGTTGGCCAGGCCGTCGAGGACGATTTTCAGGCGCATGTCTACTTCGGCGATTTCGCCGAATAATTCCTGTCGACCGCGGGACAGCGCCTCGTCGAGGTCGAGCAGCGCCGCCTGCAGGCCGAGCATGGCAAACGTGCCAGCCAGCCCCTTCAGCGTATGGACCTGGCGCCTGGCCACCTCCCGATCACCCGTGGCCAGGGCATCCTCCAGCCTGACCACCCACCCCCGCCCCTCTTCGGCGAAACGCCCCAGGGCCTGCGACAGGAAGGGCAGGCGGCCGACGAAGCGGCGCATCAATACCGAGGAATTGACTTCCGGCAAGGCTTCCAACGCCGACACAAAGGCTGCCGAGACAACCGGTTCGGCCGTCGCCGATTGCCTGGTCACCCCCCCGGATTGCCCGGCGTAATAGGGCTGAAGCATGGCCAGGAGATTCTCCGGTTCGAAGGGCTTGGCGATGTAGCCATTGATCCCGGCGGCCAGTTCGTCGCGTATGCCGTGGCCGGCGACATGCGCCGTCATGGCGATGATCGGCAGCTTGCTGAAAAGCGGTTCCTGGCGCAGGCGCCGGGTCGCCTCGCGGCCATCCATGACCGGCATTTCGAGGTCCATGAGCACCGCCGCGTAATGCTCGGGCGCCTGCCCGGCCAGCATCTCGAGCGCCGCCTGGCCGTTTTCGGCGATATCGACGGCGGCTCCCCAGTCGTCGAGGATCTCGACCGCCACCTGCTGGTTGATTTCGTTGTCCTCGACCAGCAGGATGGGCATTCCCTGCAGGCAGCCGCTACGCGGCGGACGGGTCACCTGAACCGCGGCCTGGGTCCCGGCCATCCGGCATTCGCCGCAGATCCGGCACAGCATGCCGGGCAGCAAGGGCTTCTGCAGCACCTCGCAGATGTCCGGATGATTGACTTCCGGGCGGAGCAGCGAAGCGTCGTCGGCCGACACCACGATGGTCCGGGCGGGCAACGGCAAACCGCGGGCCGTCACTGCATCGAGCAAGGCTTCGCCGCTCATGTCGGGCAACAGCCACTCGAGGAGCAGCAGGCCGTAGGGATTGCCCTGCTCGCTGGCCCGGGCCAGCGCGGCCAGCGCCTCGGCGCCGCTGGCCACCCCGTCGACCTGGCGGCTGCCCATGGCTTCGAGCATGGCGACCAGGCTTTCGCGCGTCGCCGGGTAGCGATCGACGACCAGGGCACGCCCGCAGGCGGCCGGCAAGGCATCGACAGGATTGCCGCCGCTCACCGGCGCTACCGGAAAGTCGATGGCAAAGCGGAAGGTGCTGCCCTTGCCCGGCGTGCTGTCGACCCCGATCTCACCGCCCATGGCGGCGACCAGGCGCTTGGAGATGGCCAGCCCGAGACCTGTCCCGCCGTAGCGCCGGGTGGTCGAACCATCGGCCTGGGAAAACTCCTGGAAGAGCCGGGCGACCTGCTCCGGCGACATGCCGATGCCGGTATCCTCGATCCGGCAGACGACGCTGAACCGCCCCTGGGCCGTGGCCAAGCCGCTGATCGACAGCCGGACATGGCCGACCTCGGTGAACTTGACGGCATTCGACAACAGGTTGATCAGGATCTGCCCTAGGCGCAGCGGATCGCCGACCAGGCGATGCAACTCGGGGGCCGGGCGAAAATCGGCGATCAGTTCGATGCGCTTGCCCTCGGCTTTCTGCTGCACCATGAACAGGGCGTTCTGGACGACCGACTCGAGATCGAAGCTGACCGCCTCGAGCACCATCTTGCCGGCCTCGATTTTGGAAAAATCGAGGATGTCGTTGAGGATGCCGAGCAGGGAGCGCGCCGCGGCGTGGATTTTTGCGACGTAATCGTGCTGCCGCGGCGGCAGCTCGGATTTCAGCGCCAGGTAGGCCATGCCGAGAATGGCGTTCATCGGCGTGCGGATTTCATGGCTCATGTTGGCCAGGAAGATCGATTTGGCGTCAGCCGCCACCTCGGCCCGGGCCCGCGCCTGGCGCAAGGCCTTCTGGACCAGCTCGCGCTGCTCGATGTCGGCCTCGATGGCATCGGCCATGCTGTCGATGGTCGCCGCCAGCGACTGCACCTCCTCGACGCCGCGCAATTCGCCGACCCGCTCGCTGAATGACTTGCTGGCCAGCGCCCGGGCCGTTCGGTGCAGCGCGGTGAGCGGGGCGAGGAGCCGGGTCTTCAGGTAGTGGAAGCCGACGATGAGGACCAGGCCGGCGCAGAGCAACATCAGCAAGGCGGCGACGATCCAGGCGTAGAGCCGGTCGCCGGCGCGGGCCAGGTTCTCGGTGGTGCGCCGGTCGACACGGACGGCCAATTCATCGACTGCCATCGCCAGGTCGGCCCGCAATTTCAGGTAGCGCGCCTCGTGCAGCAGGGCATTGGCGAAATCCGGCTGGGGCTGCGTCTCGGAAACGAACTGCTTGAGGGCCGGATCGTACAGGCCCTGGGTGGCGGCGAAGGCGACCTGCTCGATTTCCTTCATCAGATCGGTGATCTGGAATATGCGGCGGAGGATCGCCTGTTCGTCGCCGTCGTAGCCGAGCAGGCTGGTCCGGTCGGCCAGCGCCACCCCGGCCCCGGGTGGCGGCGCGACATAGGCCAGGGTGCCACCGATGACCTGCTCCCAGTAGGTGGCCGGCTGGTTGGCCAGGGGCGGCTTGCTGCCCTCGCGGATGGCCAGGATGTCGTAGTAGTAGATCAGGAAGCGCGGGTTCGCGGTGCTGACGTAGGAGCCGACCAGGCGGCTGAGCAGGTCGACCTCGTGGCGGACCTCGCTGGTCAGGGCCAGCGAACTTTCCCGGTGGCGGGCCGCGGCATTGGCTTCGTTGTAGGCCGCCAGGGCGCCCAACATCACGGCCCCGATGACGGCCAGGACGCCGGCCATGGCCAGCAAAAAGCGGAGAACCACATTGCGCAGTTTCATTCAGTCGTCACGTCGCAGGAACCATTGCACCGGCGGCCCGCTGGGCCGGCAAGCCCGCCCTCTCGCGCACTCCCCCAAACGGATTATCCAGAATGAATGATAATCGAATTCACCCGGGCCGGAGACGCCGATTTTACGGCATGCGACGCGTTCGGTTTGGTCAAAGCGCAGCGATGAGTGAGAATAGCGTCATTCGCCGCCACTTCCCCGGTCCATGGACAACCTGATCAAGGACACCGCTACGCTGGAGCTCTTTTGCTGGCTGGAGCCGGGCGCCGAATTGCCCGGCTGGGACATCCTCAAGGGCAGCCCCTTCGGCGCCACGCTGGCGGCCCCCGAGGGTGGCGAGCCGACGCCGGGCGACCAGTTGCTGTCGGTGCAGAATTATTTCGCCGAATACCACCTGGAATACTTCCGCCAGCGCCGCTACAACCATTTTCCCAGCCGCCTGCACGCCCTGCTCCAGTTCGCCACGCGCACCGACGCCATGACCTTCCGCCTCAAGCACCCGCAGCGGGTGTTCGGCAAGGACCTGGTGTGCGCCCGGACCAAGGGCGCCTATGTCTGCTCCTTCCACGACGCGACCTGGCTCGACTACCTGCGCCTCCCGCACAGCCTGTCGCTCGCCGCCCTCGACGAAGTCGCCGAATACTACTGGTCGGGCCGCACCGTCGAGGAAGCCGGCCTGACTTTCATGAACGAACCCTGGCAGGACCCGCCGGTCATCGAAGCCCTCTTCCAGGGCACGCTCGAACCGGTCTGGGGCCATGCCCAATCCGGCTGGTTGCCCGGTTTTCGATAGGATTTCCCATGCGCCGCATCGCCCTCGCCGTCGTCATCGTTGCCGCCATCGGCCTCGCCCTGTTCTGGGCGACGCGGCCCAAGCCGCTCCCCGTCGCCCTCCACGAGGTGGCCGCCGGCAAGGTCGAGGCGACGCTGGCCAACACCCGGGCCGGCACCGTCGAGGCCTGCCAGCGCACCAAGCTGTCGACCATCATCGGCGGGCGCATCGAGTACCTCGGCGTCAAGGAAGGCGACCGGGTCGAGAAAGGCCAGCTGCTGCTCAAGCTGTGGAACGACGACCAGCAGGCCAACGCGGCGCTGGCCCGGGCCCAGATCACGCTGAGCGCCAAGCGCGGCGAGGAAGCCTGCATCGCTGCGGTGAACGCCGAAAAAGAGGCAAAACGGCAAAGCGAGTTGCGCCAGAAGGGCTTCGTGTCGACCAGCAAGGAAGAGGCCGCCCGCACCGAGGCCGCCGTCCGCCGCGCCGCCTGCGACACGGCCCAGGCCGACGTCGCCCAGGCCGAGGCCAGGTTCAAGGCGACCCGCGTCGAGCAGGGCCGGGTGGCGCTCTACGCGCCCTTCGCCGGCACGGTGGCGAAGATCGTCGGCGAACTGGGCGAGTATTCGACGCCCTCGCCGCCCGGCGTGCCGACACCGCCGGCCATCGACCTGATCGACGATTCCTGCCTCTACGTCAAGGCGCCGATGGACGAGGTGGACGCCCCGAAGATCGCGGTCGGCCAGCCGGTGCGCATCACCCTCGATGCGCTACCCGGCCAGGTGCTGCCCGGCAAGGTCAAGCGCGTCGCGCCCTACGTCTCGGCGGTCGAAAAGCAGGCGCGCACGGTCGACATCGAGGTCGATTTCGACAAACCGGCCGGGTCTGCCAAAACACCCGGCAAGCTGCTCGTCGGCTACAGCGCCGACGTCGAGATCATCCTCGCCGGCCGCGACAACGTGCTGCGCATCCCGACCGCCGCCATCCAGCAGGGCAGCAAGGTACTGGTCTACGACGCCGCCAGCGGCCGGCTCGAGGAACGGAAGATCGAGGCCGGCCTGGCCAACTGGGAATACACCGAGATCGTCGACGGCTTGACGGCCGGCCAGCGCATCGTCACCGCCCTCGACAAGGAAGGCATCAAGGCCGGCGCCCGGGTGACGCCCGACGACAAGGCCAGGTAGGCGCATGCCCCTGATCGAACTGTCCGGCATCGAGCGCCGCTTCCAGCTCGGCGACACCACGGTGCACGCGCTGGCCGGCCTCGACCTCGCCATCGCCGCCGGCGAGTACGTCGCCGTCATGGGGCCGTCCGGTTCCGGCAAGTCGACGCTGCTCAACCTGCTCGGCCTGCTCGACCGGCCGGACGCCGGCAGCTACCGGCTGGAGGGGCGCGACGTCACCACCTTGTCGCCCGACGAGCAGGCCACCGTGCGCAGCACGCGCATCGGCTTCGTTTTCCAGAGTTTCCACCTGGTGCCACGGCTGACCGCCGCCGAGAACATCGCGCTGCCGATGACCCTGGCCGGCATCGCGCCGGCCGAGCGCAATCGCCGGGTGGCGCAGGCGCTCAAGGATTTCGGCCTCGACCGGCGGGCCGACCACCGGCCCGACCAGCTCTCCGGCGGCCAGCGCCAGCGCGTCGCCATCGCCCGCGCCACCATCATGCAACCGGCGCTGATCCTGGCCGACGAGCCGACCGGCAACCTCGACCGCCACACCGGCGAGGAAGTGGTCAACCTGCTCGAAGCCCTCAACGCCAGCGGCGTCACCCTGGTCGTCGTCACCCACGACCCGGGCATGGGGGCCCGCGCCCGGCGCCAGCTGGTGATGGAGGACGGACGGCTGCAAAGCGATACGCAGGGAGGCCGTTGACCATGCGAAACGCAGAGACGCGGAGGCGCGGAGAGAAAAACGGCAACTGCTTTTTTGCCGTTCTCGGCGCCTCTGCGTCTCTGCGTCAAAAAATCGGTCATGCGCCTCGCTGACACCCTGCGCTTCGCCCGCGACGCGGCGACCGGCACGCCGCTGCGCACGGCGCTGTCGGTGCTCGCCATGTCGATCGGCGTCGCCGCCGTCGTCATCCTCACCGCCCTCGGCGACGGGGCGCGGCGCTACGTGGTCGGCCAGTTTTCCTCGCTCGGCACCAACCTGGTCATCGTGCTGCCCGGGCGCTCGGGAACCGGCGGCTTCAACCCGGCCAACGCCATCACCAGCACGCCGCGCGACCTCACCGTGGACGACGCGGCCAGCCTGCGCCGCCTGTCCGCCGTGCGCCGGGTGGCGCCGCTCACCGTCGGCACCTCGGAAATCGCCCACGGCGGCAAGCTGCGCGAGATCATGGTCGCCGGCTCGACGGCCGAATTCCTGCCCATCCGCAATTTCGAGCTGGCCCAGGGCAGCGGCCTACCCGAGGAAGACTGGAGCCGCGGCTCGCCGGTGGCCGTGATCGGCGCCAAGATCCGCGACGAAATCTTCGGCAGCCAGACCGCCGTCGGGCAACTGGTCCGCATCGGCGACCGCCGCCTGCGCGTCGTCGGCGTCCTCCGGCCGAGCGGCCAGGGCCTGGGCATGAATACCGACGAGCTGGTCATCGTTCCCGTGGCGCTGGCCCAGTCGCTGTTCAACACCAACACCCTGTTCCGCATCCTGATCGAGGCCAACAGCCGGGAAGCCATCGAGCAGGCCCGCGACCAGGCCCTGGCCACGCTGAAACAACGCCACCGTGGCGAGGAGGACGTCACGGTGATCACCCAGGACGCCGTGCTCGCCACCTTCGACAAGCTGCTCGGCGCGCTGACCCTGGCCGTCGCCGGCATCGCCGCGATCAGCCTGGCGGTGGCCGGCATCCTGGTGATGAACGTCATGCTCGTCGCCGTCACCCAGCGCACCGGCGAGATCGGCCTGTTGAAGGCGCTGGGCGCCACGGCGCGCACCATCCGCCTGGCCTTCCTGGCCGAGGCGGCCATGCTGTCGGCAGTCGGCGCCCTGCTCGGCTACCTGCTCGGCCAGGCAGGCGTCTTCGCGCTGCGCCAGTTCTTCCCGGTCTTCCCCGCCTATCCGCCGGACTGGGCGGTGATCGCCGGGCTGGGCACGGCGCTCGCCACCGGCCTCATCTTCGGCGTCATGCCGGCCCGCCGCGCCGCCCGCCTCGACCCGGTGCAGGCGCTGATGAAGCGATGATGATGACGATCAGACGCAGAGGCGCAGAGACGCAGAGGAAACCAAAAAGGGAAGTTCTTTGCCCTCCTCTGCGCCTCTGCGCCTCCGCGTCTGGACTCTAACCCCAAATGTTCGCCGCCGACGCCCTCCGCCTCGCCGCCCGCGCCATCACCGCCCAGCGCCTGCGCAGCTTCCTGACCCTGCTCGGCATCGCCGTTGGCATCGCCGCGGTGATCCTGCTCACCTCGATCGGCGAGGGCATCCATCGCTTCGTGCTCGGCGAATTCACCCAGTTCGGGACCAACGTCATCACCGTCGTCCCCGGCAAGACCAAGACCGGCGGCACAGCCTCCGGCCTGCCCTCCTCGGCCCGGCCGCTGTCGCTCGACGATGCCCGTTCGCTCGAGCGCCTGCCGCACGTCCTTGCCGTCACCCCCAACGTGCGCGGCAACGCCGAGGTCGAAGGCAACGGCCGGACGCGGCGGACGCTGGTGTACGGCGTCAATGCCCAATTTCCGCTGGTTTTCCGGTCGACCGTGCAGAGCGGCCAGTTCCTGCCGGCCGACGACGAAGGCAGCGCCCGCGCCTTCGTCGTCCTCGGCACCAAGCTGAAGAACGAGCTGTTCGGCAGCGCCAACCCGCTCGGCCAGCGCCTGCGCATCGGCGGCCTGCATTTCCGGGTGATCGGCGTCATGGCGCCCAAGGGCCAGTTCCTCGGCATCGACCTCGACGACACCGCCTTCATGCCGGCCGCCCGCGCCCAGGAGCTGTTCAACCGCGAGGGCGTCGATGAAATCAACCTCGCCGCCGAGGAAGGCATCCCGTCGGCCCGCGTCGCCGGCCGCGTCAAGTCGCAGTTGATCGACCGCCACGGCCGCGAGGATTTCACCATCGTCACCCAGGAAGAAATGCTCAAGACGCTGTCCAACATCCTCGACGTGCTGACCATGGCGGTCGGCGCCCTCGGTGGCATCTCGCTGTTGGTCGGCGGCGTCGGCATCGTCACCATCATGACCATCGCCGTCACTGAACGGACCGGCGAAATCGGCCTGCTGGTCGCCCTCGGCGCCCGCCGGCGGACCATCTTGCTGCTCTTTCTCGGCGAAGCCGTCGCCCTCTCGGCGCTCGGCGGCCTTTTCGGCCTGCTGCTCGGCATCGGCCTGGCCCAGCTCAGCCACCTGCTGGCTCCTGCCCTGCCCGTCCACACGCCGCTCAGTTTCGTACTGCTCGCCGAAGGCATCGCCATCGCCATCGGGCTGGCCGCCGGCGTCCTGCCCGCCCGCCGCGCCGCCCGGCTCGATCCGGTCGAGGCCTTGCGAACGGAATAAGCCGGCCTCGCCACCATACGCTAACGTATGCTAGAGTGCGTTTCCCGACTTCAATAATCGCCCAAGGAGTTCAGCATGGCCTACCACATCGACCAACTGCAGCCCGGCATGTCCGCCAGCATCGCCAAGACCGTCACCGAAGCCGACATCATCCTCTTCGCCGGCATCTCGACCGACGTCAACCCGGCCCACCTCGACGAGGAATACGCCAAGGGCACCATGTTCGGCGGCCGCATCGCCCACGGCATGCTGTCGGCCGGCTTCATCTCCGCCGTGCTCGCCAACCACCTGCCCGGCCCCGGCACCATCTACATGTCGCAGACGCTGAAATTCAAGGCGCCGGTCCGCCCCGGCGACACCGTCAAGGCCACCGTCACCGTCAAGGAAGTCAATGTCGCCAAGAACCGCGTGACGCTGGACACCGTATGCACGGTGGGCGGCAAGGTGGTCATCGAAGGCGAATGCCTGATGATGCCGCCGGTTCGCGCCGCAGCGCCGACCGGCACGGCCTGAGCGCCCGCCAGGCCAGAAAAAACGCCGGCCCGGTGAAAAACCGGCCGGCGTTTTGCATTGTTGCGGTGAACGGCAAAAATCGGCCGAAATCAGAAAGCCTCGTCAGCGCGCAGAAAGCGCCATTGCCCCATCGGCAGGTCGCCGAGGCGGATGCGGCCGATGCGCACGCGCTTCAGGCCGATGACCTTCAGCCCGACCAGTTCGCACATGCGGCGAATCTGCCGCTTCTTGCCTTCCTTGAGGATGAAGTGCAGCTGGTCCTCGTTCAGTTGCTTGACCCAGGCCGGCTTCAAGGCCTTGCCGTCGAGCTCCAGCCCATGGCGCAACAGGTCCAGGCCGCCCTTGATCATCTGCCCGGCAACGCGCACCAGGTATTCCTTCTCAGCATCGCTGTCCTCGCCGATCAGGCGCTTGGCCACCCGGCCGTCGCTGGTCAGCACCAGCAGCCCGGTCGAATCGACGTCGAGCCGGCCGGCCGGGGCCAGGCCGCGCAACATCCACGGCTTGAACTCGGCGTCGCCCGACTGCACCACCTGCGCCTCCGCCGTGACCAGCGTCACCGCCGGCTGCATGCCCGGCTCCGGCTGCCCGGAAACGTAGCCCACCGGCTTGTGCAGCAGGATGGTCACAGCCTTGGCCTGATCCTTTTTCGCCTCCTTGGAGACGGTGATCTCGGCCGCCGGGTCGATGCGCGAACCCAGTTCGCTGATTTGCTCCCCGTCCACGAAGACCCAGCCACGCTCGATCCACAGGTCGGCCTCGCGCCGCGAACACAGGCCACGCTCCGACATCACCTTCGACAGGCGAACGCCCTCGGGCGGCGTCCCGCGGCGCGACTCGGCCGCCTGGCTTGCCGCTGCCGCTGGCCGGGCCACCGGTTGTTCGGCGGCCCTGGCCTTGTCGGCCAGGGTCGGCCGCTTAGCCACGGCGCCGGCCCGCGCCGGTTTCTTGTGCAAGGGGCGCGGCTGCGCCGCCGCCGACCTGCTGACGCCCAGCGTGCCGCTCGGCTTGGCTGGCGGCACCTCGTTGGCAACCTCCGGCACTTTCGCCACCGGCGAACGCAGCGGCCTGGCCTCCGCCGCCGGGCGCAGCGACGGGTCGGCGGCCGGACGGGCAGTTTTCGATTTTGGCGCTTTTTTCGCGTCGACCGCAGCGATTGCCAAAGCCTTGGCAGGGCCAGCGCCAGCTCCGGCCTTGGCCGGTGCGGCCGCCGGACCCGTCTTTTTCCCCGGGCTCAGCGCCTCCCGCTCGGGGCCTCGCCGGGGCGGCTTGTCGGCCGGCTTTTCGGCCGGCTTAGCCGCCGCCTCGGCCGGCTTGCGCCACTTGGCCCACGGGTCGTCGCCGGCCGCCGGGGCGGCCGGGCCTTTGCCGGAAGAATCCCGACCGGAACCGCTCATTGCACGCCGAGCAGTTCAACCTCGAAGACCAGCGTCGCGTTCGGCGGGATCACCCCGCCGGCGCCGCGCGCGCCGTAACCCAGCTCGGCCGGGATGGTCAGCTTGCGGGTGCCACCGATCTTCATGCCCTGCACGCCCTCGTCCCAGCCCTTGATGACATGGCCGCGGCCGAGCGGGAACTGGAAGGGATCGTTGCGATCCTTGCTCGAATCGAACTTGCTGCCGTTGGTCAGCCAGCCGGTGTAATGCACGGTGACGAACTGGCCGGCCTGGGCCTCGGCGCCTTCGCCGACGACGGTATCTTCATAAACCAGCCCGGAGGCGGTGGTGACTTCAGCCATGATGTGCTCCTGTGGTGCCCGCCCGGCCAAACAACGACGGCCGCGCCAGCATGTTGTCCAAAACGCGAAAGTTTACCACAGCCCACCGACAAGGCTTTGACTTCTCGAAACTTTTCCGTATAATGCGCGGTTCTTCGTAGCACCCTTTGTATTGTTTTTTCGGAGTCCAACCCATGTATGCGGTCATAAAAACCGGCGGCAAGCAGTATCGCGTTTCCGCTGGCCAAAAACTCAAAGTAGAACAGATACCGGCAGACGTTGGCGCAGAAGTCACTCTCGACCAGATCCTCATGGTAGGCGAAGGCGAGTCCGTGAAGATCGGCGCCCCCTTCCTTGCTGGCGCCACCGTCAAGTGCACCGTGGTTTCCCACGGCCGCCACGACAAGGTCAAGATCTTCAAGATGCGTCGTCGCAAGCATTACCAGAAGCGTCAGGGCCATCGTCAGAACTACACCGAACTGCGCATCGACTCGATCGCTGCCTAAGTTCAGACAAGGAGCTCACTAAATGGCACACAAAAAAGCAGGCGGCAGTTCCCGTAACGGCCGTGACTCACAAGCCCAGCGCCTGGGCGTCAAGCGCTACGGCGGTCAATTCGTCCTCGCCGGCAACATCATCGTTCGCCAGCGCGGCACCGAATTCCACCCGGGCGAAAACGTCGGCTGCGGCAAGGATCACACCCTGTTCGCACTGAAGGACGGCGTCATCCAGTTCTCGGTCAAGGGCCTGAAGAAGCGTCGCGTCGTGACCATCGTTCCGGCAGCCGAATAATTCGGCCAGGCGGAATCAGAAAGAGCCCTATCCGCCGGATAGGGCTTTTTAGTTTATGCGGCCGGATTTTTCGGCAGCGGCATCGCAGAAGTAAAGGCGGAACATGAAATTTATCGACGAAGCAAAAATCTACGTCAAGGCTGGCGACGGTGGTAACGGCGCGGCCACGTTCCGCCGCGAAAAATACATCCCCATGGGCGGCCCCAACGGCGGCGACGGCGGCCGCGGCGGCAGCATCTACGTCATCGCCGACTGCAACATCAACACCCTGGTCGACTACCGCTACACCCGCAAATTCATCGGCAAGCGCGGCGAGAACGGCGGTGGCGCCGACTGCTACGGCGCCGGCGGCGAAGACATCGTGCTGCGCATGCCGGTCGGCACCGTCATCACCGACCTCAACACCGGCCAGGTGCTGGCCGACCTCGACGTCAACGAAAAGAAGGTCCTGCTCGCCCGGGGCGGCAAGGGCGGCCTCGGCAACCTGCACTTCAAGTCGTCGACCAACCGCGCCCCGCGCCAGAAAACCAACGGCGAACAGGGCGAGGAATTCGAAGTCGCCCTCGAACTGCGCGTGCTGGCCGACGTCGGCCTGCTCGGCCTGCCCAACGCCGGCAAGAGCACGCTGATCCGCGCCATCTCGGCGGCCCGCCCGAAGGTCGCCGACTACCCCTTCACGACGCTGCATCCCAACCTCGGCGTCGTCCGCGTCGGCGCCGAGAAGAGCTTCGTCATGGCCGACGTTCCCGGCCTGATCGAAGGCGCCGCCGACGGCGCCGGCCTCGGCATCCGCTTCCTCAAGCACCTGCAGCGCACGCGCATCCTGCTCCACCTCGTCGACATCGCGCCGATCGACCCCGATGCCGACCCGGTGCGCGACGCCAAGGCCATCGTCGGCGAACTCGTCAAGCACGACCCCGACCTCGCCGACAAGCCACGCTGGCTGGTGCTGAACAAACTCGACCTAATCCCTGAAGACGACTGCCAGGCGGCCATCGACCAGTTCCTCAAGGCCTACAAGAAGGCCACCAAGTACGACGGCCCGGTCTTCCCCATCACCGCCATCAACGGCGAAGGCACCAAGCCGCTGATCTACGCCATCCAGGAAGCCCTCGACCAGATGGCGCGGCCGGAAATCGATGACGACGCGTTAGAATCACCCGAGGAAAGCACCACAGGGGAGGAGCCATGTTGACGCTCGAACAGCTTCGGGAAAAGCGGGAGGCCCTGATCGCCCTCGCCGACCGGCACAAGGCCGAAAATGTGCGGGTCTTCGGCTCGGTGGCACGCGGCGAAGAAAACGAGAACAGCGACGTCGATATCTTGGTTCATTTTCGCCAAGGCGCCTCGTTGTTCGACCTGATGGACCTCAAGGAGGACACCGAGGAACTGCTTGGCATTGCGGTCGATGTTGTTTCCGACCGCGGCTTGTCCCCCTATCTGGCCAATCGCATTCTTAGCGAAGCTCGGCCTCTATGACAGCTGGACGAACCATCTTTCTAGTGCACGCACTAGATTGCGTAGACTTCGTAACGAACCAACTTGCCGCCTGCGACAAGGCGCATTTCATGGGAAATCGCCTGTTGCAGGATGCCATTCTGCGAAACCTGGAAGTCATTGGCCAAGCTTGCAAGGACTACGGCATTGAACATCTGGAGTCCACCCATCCCAACATTCGCTGGCGCCGAATTGCCGGCTTCAGGAATCAGCTGGCGCACGAATATCTCGGCCTCGACCTTGAACTGGTCTGGGAAATCTTGTGCGAACAACTCGCACCGCTGCGCCTCGCCATCACCGAACACCTCGACTCACACCCATGAAAACCCGTCTCGCCAACGCCCGCCGCCTCGTCATCAAGGTCGGCTCGGCCCTCGTCACCAACAACGGCAGCGGCCTCGACCTCGCGGCCATCCAGGACTGGGCGCGGCAGATCGGCGCGCTGCGCCAACAAGGCAAGGAGGTCATCCTCGTCTCGTCGGGCGCCGTTGCCTGCGGCGTGCAGCGCCTGGGCTGGGGGCGCCGGCCGAAGACCGTGCATGAGAAGCAGGCCGCCGCTGCCGTCGGCCAGGCCGGGCTGGTCGAAGCCTACGAGGCCGCCTTCAACAAGCATGGCCTGCACACCGCCCAGATCCTGCTCACCCACGACGACCTGGCCGACCGCAAACGCTACCTGAACGCCCGCTCGACGCTGGCCACCCTGCTCGAACTGGGCGTCGTGCCGATCATCAACGAGAACGACACGGTCATTACCGACGAAATCAAGTTCGGCGACAACGACACGCTGGGCGCCCTGGTCGCCAACCTGATCGAAGCCGACGCTCTGATCATCCTCACCGACCAGAGCGGCCTGTACACCGCCGACCCGCGCAAGGACCCGGCGGCGACACTGATCCGCGAAGCGCCGGCCGGCGATCCCGACCTCGAGCGCATGGCCGGCGGCGCCGGCAGCCTGGTCGGCACCGGCGGCATGATCACCAAGGTCATCGCCGCCAAGCGCGCCGCCCGCAGTGGCGCCCACACCGCCATCGCCCGCGGCAGCGAAGCCGACGCCATCGTCCGCCTGGCTGGCGGCGAGGCGCTGGGCACCCTGCTCGTCTCGCAAACCCCGCCGCTCGCCGCCCGCAAGCAATGGCTGGCCGATCACCTCAAGCTGGCCGGCCGCCTGCTGCTCGACGATGGCGCGGTCAACGCACTGAAAGGCGGCAAAAGCCTGTTGCCGATCGGCGTTCTGGCCGTCGAAGGCGAGTTCGAACGCGGTGCGGCGGTCGCCTGCATCAGCCCCGACGGCCACGAAATCGCCCGCGGGCTGTGCAACTACGGCAGCGGCGAAGGGCGGCGCATCGCCCGCAAGACGACCGCCGACATCGAGCGCCTGCTCGGCTACATCGACGAACCCGAACTGATCCACCGCGACAATCTGATCCTGATCCGCTGACAGCAAACAAAAACGGAGGCCGCAGCCTCCGTTTTTCATGGAACAAGGTGCCGCTCAGAAGCGATAGGTGACGCCCACGCCAGCCGTAATCGGGTTCAACCCAAGGCGACCGACCTTGTTGTCGGTGACCATCACATCGGTATCCATGCGCAGGTACTTGACGTCGACATTGACACCGAAGTTCTTGGTGATCATGTAGTCCATGCCGACCTGAGCAGCCAGACCCCAGCTATCGGTCTCGACACTGGCCAGACCACCAAGGATGTTGTGGGTCTTGTAGAAACGCGTGTAATTGACACCCAGGCCGACGTAGGGCTTGAAGGCGCCAAGGTCGGTGAAGTGGTACTGGAGGAGCAGCGAAGGCGGCAGGGCCTTGATCGTGCCCTTCTTGACGCCGCCGATGGTGACATCGACTTCCTGCGGATAGGTCAGGACCAATTCGGCGGCGATGTTCTTGGTGATGAAGTAGCTCAGATCGACTTCCGGAATCCACCGGCTGTCGGCCTCGACCTTCGCCCCCACGGTGCTCTGCAGGCCATCCTGCTGGCTGTTCTTGAAATCGACATAGACCGCACGGGCCCGCACCATGAAGGAACCTTCCTGAGCCTGCACGACGGAAGCAGACAGCAGACCGGCAGAAACCAGCGCAGCGACGAGAATCTTGTTAAGCATGAAGCACTCCCTTTTCTCGGTTATAAAAAAGGCATGGTAAATACTTTATGACTAGTTCGTTTGACCTAGATTAATAACCATATACATAAAGTGGTCTTTAACCAAATATTGATCAAATCCGGAACCGGGTTTGTCGCCATCAACAAGAAAAAGCCATGTTCCCTCGGCATTGGCCCCAAAATAAAAAAGCCTCGGTGCAACTGAGCCGAGGCTTTCCCAAAGAAAAACGGACGCCGAAGCGTCCGTTTCAGGATTTCTAACTGGTCAGGCCAGATTAGAAGGTGTGGGCGATACCGATGTCGAAGCCGTGGGTACCCAGAGCCGAGGTACAGGCACCAGCGCCGACGGTACCGGCACCGGTCGAGCAGTTGGCAAGCGGGCTGAGCATGTACTTGGAATCGTCGCCGTTCCAGATCTTGCCGTAGGTGGCGTACAACTTGGTACGCTTGGACAGCAGGTAGTCGGCGCCAACACCCAGCTTGGAAGCCTTGACATCGCCAGAGGCCTTCTTGTCTTCGGTTTGGCCGTAGGTGGTCTTCACGACAAACTTGCCAACCGGGGCCGAAGCGGAAACAAACCAGGTGTCAACATCAACAACCACACCACCGTTACCAATACGGGCATCGGCTTGCAGGTTGTCATACAGAGCGGCAACCTTGACAAAGCCGAAGTCGTACGAACCACCAACGTTCCAGACAGTTACGTGGTCAAAGGCGTAAGCAGCGTAGTTAACAGTGGTTGCCGAAGCGATGGGAGCAAGACCATCCTTGAACGACACACGCTCCCAGTCGGCGGTGAGGTCCAGGCCGCCGTTCTTGTAGTTCAGCATGGCGGTGGTCAGCATTCCGTCACCCTTGTTGCCACCGGCGGTGTTTTCTTGGCCGGACGCCGGCAGGTTCAGCGGATTGCTGGTACCGATGTGGGTCGAGTAGGCCAGGGTAGCGGTCAGGCCGGCGAAGGACGGCGAGATGTAGGCGATGGCATTGTTGGCGCGGTCGACCTGAGCGGTCATCTGGGTGAAGTTACCCACGTTGCCGCCGCCGAAGGCGTCGTACTTGTTGAAGATGCCGTAACGGACACCGTCCAGCTTGCCGCCGACGAGGGTACCGTACTTGCTGGTCAGGCCAACGTAGGCGTTACGCAGCGAGCTGAGACCAGTGGAGGAGTCGTTACCGATGGAACCGGTTTCGACCTGAAACAGGGCTTTCAGGCCGTTGCCCAGATCTTCAACACCCTTGAAGCCGATGCGCGAACCGCTCTGCAGGCCGGCGCCGAATTCGCTGGCGCTGGCACGACCGGTCACGGGGCCATCCGTACCGCCACGGTTCATGTAGCCGTAGTCCATGCGGCCGTAGATGGTGACGTTGGTGTCAGCGAAAACAGCCGACGATGCCAGACCAGCGATGGCCAGAGCAATAATCTTCTTTTGCATCAGAAAATCTCCTTAGTGGTTAGTTTTTAATCCGGCATAAAGCCTGACTAAGCTTTACCTCTCGGATCGAGAAGTTGGCATCGATTCTCGCAAGGGCAGGAGGCTGTAGCAACCGGCGTTTGCGATGTCACGGAGGTTCCGTGAAGTTTTGTTGTTTCGGCGCAACACGAATTCAGAAAAAGGCGCCACCCTTCGTCGGAGATTGGCCGCCGGCACCTCCCCCTGAATGAACGGCGGTTTTCCCCTCGCCCGAATTTCAGGCCGGGTCGCGGCTGACAAAGCGTTCGACCAGGGCTTTCGGCAAAAAACGCAAGGCGCTGGACTCAAGCGGCAGATGCGGCAGGTGTTCGCGAATCAGCTGCATCAGGATCAAGGCCTGCGCCGCATCTCGCGGACGCTTGAGCGGGGAGCGATCCGCCTTCTCCGACAACCACATCTTATGAATGGCGAACGCCCTGGGGTCGGCGACTTGCATTTCTATCGGCCGGCCATCTTCGGCAATGGCCACGACATGCTGACGAGGCGCGTTAATCAACCATTCGAGCCCGGGCACCTCCGAGGCGACGAGGTCGCCTTCGGCAAAACTGATGGAATGGCCGTCGCGCATATCGCCGGGCGGGACGATCAGATCGACCATGAATTGGCCGGCATTCGCTGCCCGAAAAGTATTTTCCCCAACCGGTTCGAAGCTGCGATCGGCTTTTTTCAGCAACCCCAACAAACCGTGACCATCCATTTTCTTGGCGGCCAGGGTCAATTTTCGGCGGCGGTCGTAAAGCAGGTCGACATCGCCGGAGGCCAACAATTCGGCGAGGAAATGCACGCCCCCCATGACTTCGTATGCATAGAGGGCCTGAGTACCCAACACGGTGAAGTCATTCGCGACATTGGCCACGGCCAGCTCGCGCAGGATGCGGGCGACGGTTTCCGGCACGCGCCCCAGGCGCAAAGCCTTGTTCAGACGGGCCTGCTCGACGAGCGCTGCTTCGATACCCTTCAGACGTGCTTCAGCCCGCTCCTTGCCGCTGGTGAATTCGGCGAATCGCTGTTCGGTCAATGGCGAACGCGGCCCCAGGGATTTGCCATTGCCCCTGCGATCCCGTACGCGAAACAGGTATTCGTGCCCCCCAGCCTTTTTCCAGTGCATGCCGTAGCGATACTGGCTTGCCCGCCGATGGGCATCGAGCCAGTTTTCGTACAACTGCTCACTATTTACGAGATGGAGGCGTTGCTGATTGCTTAAGGGGCGCATTTTCCGGCAAATCTGATTTTTTTAGATAGTGCAGGAAAATTACCTTTGATTCAATGGTGCACAGGAGCAAGCCCGCAGCGGCAATCAAATCGTTTGACTATCTCTCCCCGGCTCAGGGGCAGCGATTTCGCCAGCCGACAGTCGCATTTCAGCCAAACAGCCGAGCCAGCTCTTCGCCCGGCTCGGCGGCGCGCATGAAGGCTTCGCCGACGAGGAAGGTTTCGACCTTGTTTTGGCGCATCAGCGCGACGTCTTCCGGCTTGACGATGCCGCTCTCGGTGACGACGATGCGGTCGGCCGGGATGCGCTCGAGCAGGCCGAGCGTGGTGTCGAGGGTCACGTCGAAGGTGCGCAGGTTGCGGTTGTTGATGCCGAGCAGCGGGGTGTTCAGCCGCAGGGCGGCGTCGAGCTCTTCGCCGTTATGTACTTCGACGAGGACGGCCATGCCGTAGCCGAGGGCCTGCGCTTCGAGAGCTTGCATTTGCGACAAGCTGAGGGCGGCGGCGATGAGCAGGATGCAGTCGGCGTCCATGGCCCGGGCTTCGGCGACCTGGTAGGCGTCGACCATGAAGTCCTTGCGCAGCACCGGCAGTTGGCAGGCGGCGCGGGCGGCCTGCAGGTATTCCGGGCAGCCCTGGAAATACTGGCGGTCGGTGAGCACCGACAGGCAGGCGGCGCCGTGCGCTGCGTAGCTGCGAGCGATGTCAGCCGGCCGGAAGTCGGGGCGGATGACGCCTTTCGACGGGCTGGCTTTTTTGATTTCGGCGATTATTGCCGGTTGACCGCAGCGGTGCTTGGCGCGAATGGCGCCGACGAAATCGCGCGGCGCCGGCCGGGCGGCGGCCTCGGCCTCGACTACCGCCATCGGCCGGGCGGTCTGGGCGGCGGCGACTTCTTGGTGCTTGGTGGCGATGATTTTATTGAGGATGTCGGACATGTGTTGTTCCAAACGCAGAGGCGCAGAGACGCAGAGGACTACAAGTCGTTTGCGACCCGCTTGATGCCTTCAACCAGCCTAGGCACCCGAAAATTGATGAGAAGACCAACGCGCTTATCGAGAAGACGGAGGTAAGTAAGCAACTGTGCCGCATGCACCGCTTGAATTGGGTCAACGGATTTCAGCTCAACGATCACTTGACCTTCAACAATGAGATCAAGCATATAACCGCAATCCAAGTTGACGGCCTTGTATGTTACCGGCACCGGAACCTGGCGACGGAAAGTGAGCTTACGTAAAGCAAGCTCGTGGCAGAGACATACCTCGTACGCCGACTCGAGAAGGCCTGGCCCGAGCATTCGATGCACTTCGATGGCAGCCCCGATAACGCCGTCGGTTATCTCATTGATTCTCTGCGTCTCGGCGTCTCCGCGTTTCAATCAAATACCCCGGCTATCCGAGTTGCTGCGTGCAGCTCACGAAGGCTTCTAGCTTGGCCCGCGCCGCGCCGCTGGCGATGGCTTCGAAGGCCTTGTCGACGCCGTCGAACAGGGTCTCGGCCTGGCCGCTGACGTAGATGCTGGCGCCGGCGTTGAGGGCGACGATGTCGCGCGGGCCGCCGGGGCGGTTGTCGAGGGCGCCGAGCAGCATGGCTTTCGATTCCTCGATATTGGCCACCTGCAGCACCTTCGGGTCATGCACCGGCAGATTGAACTGCTCGGGATGCACCTCATATTCGCTGACCCGGCCGTCCTTCAGCTCGCCGACCAGGGTGGGGCCGGAGATCGAAATCTCGTCGAGGCCTTCGCGGCCGAAGACGGTCAGGGCGCGCTGGCTGCCCAGGCGCTGCAGGACCCGGACCTGGATGCCGACCAGGTCGGGATGGAAGACGCCCATCACCTGGTGCGGCGCCCCGGCCGGGTTGGTGAGCGGGCCGAGGATGTTGAAGATGGTACGCACGCCGAGTTCGCGGCGAACCGGCGCGGCGTGCTTCATGGCGCTGTGGTGGTTGGGCGCGAACATGAAGCCGACGCCGGTCTCGGCGATGCACTGGGCGACCTGGGCCGGCTGCAGGTTGATGTTGGCTCCCAGCGCCTCGAGCACATCGGCGCTGCCCGACTGGCTGGAAACCGAGCGCCCGCCGTGCTTGGCAACCTGGGCGCCGGCGGCAGCGGCGACGAACATGGCGGCAGTCGAGATGTTGAAGGTGTGGGCGCCGTCGCCGCCGGTGCCGCAGGTATCGACCAGGCGGCTGGTGTCGGTGACCTCAACCTTGGTGGACAGTTCGCGCATGACCGTGGCGGCGGCGGCGATCTCGCCGATGGTCTCCTTCTTGACGCGCAACCCGGTGACGATGGCGGCGATCATCACCGGCGTGACTTCGCCGCCCATGATCTGCTGCATCAGGGAAACCATTTCGTCGTGGAAAATTTCGCGGTGTTCGATGACACGCTGGAGGGCGGCTTGCGGGGTCATTTTCTGTGTTCGTCCAGGAAGTTCTTGAGCAGGTCGTGGCCGGATTCGGTCAGGATGGATTCGGGATGGAACTGCACGCCTTCGACGGCCAGCGTCTTGTGGCGGACGCCCATGATCTCGCCGTCGTCGGTCCAGGCGGTGATCTCCAGGCAATCGGGCAGCGTGGCGCGTTCGATGGCCAGCGAGTGGTAGCGGGTACAGGTCAGCGGATTGGCCAGGCCTTTGAAAACGCCCTCGTTTTTGTGGTGGACCGCAGAGACCTTGCCGTGCATCAGCTGCTTGGCGTGCACGATGCGCCCGCCGAAGGCTTCGCCGATCGACTGGTGGCCGAGGCAGACGCCGAGCAGCGGGATCTTGCCGGAGAATTCCCGGATCGCCGCCAGCGAGATGCCGGCCTGGGCCGGCGCGCAGGGGCCGGGGGAAATGACCAGGTAGTCGGGCTGCAATTCGGCGATTTCGCCCAGCGCTATGGCATCGTTGCGGAACACCCGGACATCCTCGCCCAGCTCGCCGAAATACTGGACGAGGTTGTAGGTGAAGCTGTCGTAGTTGTCGATCATCAGCAGCATGTTTCAGCGATTCCGTAGAGCAAGACGTCCATTCTACCGCGGAGCGAAGGCCGGCGGATGTCGGGACTGTGCACGACATCGCCTCGGTCGGCCCCGCCTTTTCGATTAAAATGCGCGCTTTCCTGCCGGATGCCACCATGACTGCCGCCCTTCTCATTCCGCCACACAGCCTGTCGATCGTCGTGCCCTTCTTTAACGAGGAGGACAACATCGCGCCGCTGGTCAAGCGGGTGCATGAGGCGCTGGAGGGTTACCAGCACCCGTGGGAACTGGTCCTGGTCGATGACGGCAGCAGCGATGCGACGGTGGACCGCGCCCTGCAGTGCCAGCGCGAATTCGGCCGGCATGTGCGCATCGTCGAACTGACCCGCAATTTCAAGCAGACGGCAGCCATGCAGGCCGGCATCGACGCGGCGCGCGGCGATGTCATCGTGACCATGGACGGCGACCTGCAGAACGATCCGGTGGACATTCCGCGCATGGTCGCCCGGCTGTTGAACGAAGACCTCGACCTGGTCGCAGGCTGGCGCCAGAACCGCCAGGACGGCCTGTTCCTGCGCAAGATTCCGTCTAAGATCGCCAACCGCCTGATCGCCCGGCTGACCGGCGTCCATCTCAAGGACTACGGCTGCAGCCTGAAGGCCTTCCGCGGCAGCGTCATCAAGAGCGTGCGCTTGTACGGCGAGATGCACCGCTTCATCCCGGCCTGGCTGGCCACGGTGACGACGCCGCGCCGCATCGCCCAGGAGGCGACGACCCACCACGCACGCACGGCCGGCGTTTCCAAATACGGCATTTCGCGCACCTTCCGGGTCATTCTCGACCTGGTCGCCGTCTATTTCTTCATGCGCTTCCGGGCCCGCCCCGGGCATTTCTTCGGCGGCATCGGCCTGGCCGTGACGGCCGCCTCCAGCCTGGTGCTGAGCTGGCTGGCCTGGGTCAAGTTCGGGCTGGGCGAGGACATCGGCGGCCGCCCGATGCTGATCGCCGGCATCGGCGGCCTGATCGCCGGCGTCCATTTCATCACCACCGGCGTGCTTGCCGAATTGCTGGCCCGCATCTACTTCGAGTCGGGCACCATCCGCTCCTACTCGGCCCGCCCCGAGCAGCCGCTGGCGGTCGGTGAAGGCTGGCACCAGGCGGGCTAAGGCGGGCCAAGGCCGGCCGAGCCGCCCCGGCCGGCTTCACAGCAGGCCGTATTTCTTCAGCTTGTCGTGCAGAGTGGTCCGCGCCACCTTGAGGGCGTCGGCAGTGCGCGCGATGTTGCCCGACTGGCGGGCGAACTCTTCCGCGATGAGCAGGCGCTCGTAATTGTCGACGGCCTCGGTCAGCGTCGGCACGGCCGGCGAGGCGCCGGATGCCGCCTCGCGGCCGATGCCCAGGGCGTGGCAGTCGGCGGCGTTGCGCAGTTCGCGGATATTGCCCGGCCAGTCCTGCGCCATCAGCCGGCGCAGGGTTTCCGGGGCAAGGGTCGGCGGCGGCCGGTTGAAGCGCTTGGCGGCCTGCAGCAGGAACTGGTCGAAGAGTGCCGGGATGTCTTCGCGGCGCTCGCGCAACGGCGGCAGCTCGATGCGCACGACGTTGAGCCGGTAGTAGAGGTCGGCGCGGAAGCGTCCGTGGTCGGCCAGCGCCTTGAGATCCTCCTTGCTGGCGGCGACGACGCGGCAGGCGACCGGGATCACCTGGTTGGAGCCGAGGCGCTCGACCTTGCGCTCCTGCAGCACGCGCAGCAGCTTGACCTGCATGGCCATCGGCATCGACTCGACCTCGTCGAGGAAGAGCGTGCCGCCGCTGGCGTATTCGACCTTGCCGATGCGCCGTTTCTGGGCGCCGGTGAAGGCGCCCGGCTCGTGGCCGAAGAGTTCGCTGTCGAGCAGGGTGTCGGCCATGCCGCCGCAGTTGAGGGCGACGTAGTTGTCCTGGCGGGCGCCGCTCAGGTCGTGCAGGCAGCGGGCGACCATTTCCTTGCCGGTGCCGGTCTCGCCGCAGATCAGCACGTCGACCTCGGCCTGGGCGACATCGAGGATCAGCTGGCGGACCCTGGCCATCTGCGGCGAGCGGCCGATCAGGCGGGCCTCGAGGTCGTCGCGATGATCGAGGCGGCGGCGCAGGGCTTCGACTTCGAGGACCAGTTCGCGTTTTTCCAGGGCCCGGCGCACGACATCGACCAGGTCGGCCGTCGAGAAGGGCTTCTGCATGAAATCGTAGGCGCCGCTGCGCATCGCCTCGACGGCCAGCGTGACGTCGCCATGGCCGGTGATGATGATCACCGGCAGTTGCGGGTCGAGCTGGTTGATCCAGCGCAGCAGGGCCATGCCGTCGATGCCGGGCAGGCGCATGTCGGTGACGACGATGCCGGGGTAGTGCGCCGCCAGCCGGCGCTGGGCTTCCTCGGCCGAGGCCACCGCATCGACCGTGCAGCCGGCCAGCTGCAGGGCCTGTTCGCAACCGAGGCGGACGTTGGGGTCGTCTTCGACGAGGAGGACGGAGAGTTGAGGCTTCATGGCAAGGCTTTCAATTTTGACGCAGAGGCGCTGAGACGCGGAGAAAAACCAAAATCACCGAAAGACGCCATGCCGCTCCGACACTGCCAACCCCAGGCCGAACGGTAAGCCGTTGCTTCTCTCGGCGCCTCTGCGCCTCGGCGTCGAAAACTCTCTCGAGGACTCATGCCGCCTCCTTGGGCCGCACCGCCGGCAGCAGGACGACGAAGCGCGCCCCGCCGCCGGGTGCTGCCTCGGCCAGCAGGTCGCCGCCGAAATCGCGCAGGATGTCGCGCGAAATGGCCAGCCCGAGGCCGAGGCCTTCGCCCGACTGCTTGGTGGTGAAGAAGGGTTCAAAGAGGCGGGCCAGCGTTTCCGGCGGCAAGCCGCAGCCGCTGTCGGTGACCGACAGGGCGAGGCGGTCGGCGGCGGCCGGCTCGATGGCGAAGACCAGGCGGCGGTCGGCCTGGCCGGCCATGGCGTCGATGGCGTTGCCGACGAGGTTGACCAGGACTTGCTGCAGACGATTCTGGTCGCACCAGGCGATGGCCGGATTCGGGCCGAATTGGCGGTCGACCGCGACACCTTGCTTGCGCAGGCGCTGGTCGAAGAGAAAGAGGGCGCTGTCGACGGCCTGGGCGACGTCGACCGCGGCCGGGATGGCCGGCGACTTGCGGGCGAAGGTCTTGAGCGGGCTGATGATGCCGCCGGCCTGCTCGGCCAGCTGGCCGACGATGGCGAGATTCTTCTCGGCCGTGGCCAGGTCGCCGCGTTCCATGAAGGCGACGGCGTTGGCCGACAGGGTGCGGATGGCGCCGAGCGGCTGGCTCAGCTCGTGGGTGATGCCGGTGGCCATCTGGCCGAGCACGGCGAGCTTGGCGGCCTGCACCAGCTCGTCCTGGGCGGCGCGCAGGGTGTGCTCGGCGCGCTGGCGTTCGGCGACCTCGCTGCGCAGTTGCTCGACCACCGCCGAGAGGTCGGCGGTGCGCTCGGCGACATTGCGTTCGAGCGCCTGGTTGGCCTTCTGCAGCAACTGGCGGGCTTCCTCGCGACCCTGGGCGAGGCGCCGGCGCTGGTTAACGTAAAGCCCCCAGAGCAGCAGGCAGCCGCTGCCGGCGCAGGCCAGCGCGGCATGGGTGGCGGCCTGCACGGCGACCGGCTGGAGGTCGGAAAAGACGACGATGCGCCAGGCCGTGCCGGGCAGGTGGCGACTCAGCGCCAGGTAGGCCTTCTTGCCGGGCAGGCGGCCGGCGCCGGTGGTCTGCCGGGCGAGGCGGACGACGCTGCCGGCATGGGCGGCGTCGATCTCGATGTCGAGCGATTCGGCGCCCAGCCGCTCGCCGGCGAACTGTTCGTGGCTGATCCGGGCCAGCTTGTCGGGGGCCATCGGCTGCAGCGTGGCGTAGCGCCATTCGGGCGGCGAGGCGAGGAGGACGATGCCGTTGCCGTCGACGATCAGGGCCGGCGCCTCGTGCGCCAGCCAGCGCCGCTCCAGGCCGCGCAGCCCGGACTTGACGACGGCGACGCCGATCACCTGCCAGTCCTGCGTTTCGTCGCGGATGGGCAGCGCGAAGAAGTAGCCCGGCTCGCTGCGCACCGGGCCGACGCCGTAGTGGCGCTCGGGCGTGCCGGCGATGGCGCTGCGGAAGAACGGCATGTAGGAGAGGTCGGCGCCGAGCAGGTTGTCGGAAAAGATCCAGTCGCTGGAGGCGACCACCCGGCCCTTGACGTCGAGGACGAAGATGGCCGGCCCGCCGAGGTGATCGTTGAGCTGCTGCAGGAAGCGGTTGGCCGGGGCGGCCAGCACGTCCTTGCCTTCTTCCGGGGCGCGCAGCAGGGCACGCACTTCGGGGCTGAGCTCGACGGCGCTGGGGATGGCGGCGTGGCGCGTCACCTCGCTGTCGATGGCCGAGGCGAGGATGTCGAGCTGGTGGCTGGCTTCGCCGCGCAGGCGGGCGAAGCCCTGCCGTTCGGAGGCCTGGTAGGCGAGCACGCCGGCCAGCACGAAGAGAATCAGCGTCAACGCCAGGCCGAGCGCCCGGTGCGGCCTGGGCAGGGCGGTCGGGGCGGATTCAGTCATCGGCAGCGCGGCGACGATACGTCGTCAAATTTGCAAATTGGCCGATATTTCCCGTCGACCGCGGCCAACGCCGGCTGACCACGCCCTCAGTGCTGCAGGATCTTGGCCAGGAACTGCTGGGCCCGCTCGGAACGCGGATTCTGGAAGAAAGCTTCCTTGTCGTCGTCCTCGACGATCTGGCCGCGGTCCATGAAGATGACGCGATCGGCGACGCGGCGGGCGAAGCCCATTTCGTGGGTGACGCACATCATGGTCATCCCTTCCTGGGCGAGTTCGGTCATCACGTCGAGCACCTCGTTGACCATTTCCGGGTCGAGGGCCGAGGTCGGCTCGTCGAACAACATGCAGATCGGGTCCATGGCCAGCGCCCGGGCGATCGCCACGCGCTGCTGCTGGCCGCCGGAAAGCTGGCCGGGATACTTGTGGGCATGCTCCTTGAGGCCGACCCGGTCGAGCAGGGCCAGGCCCTTTTCCATGGCTTCGTCCTTGCCGCGCTTGAGCACCTTGATCTGGGCCACCGACAGGTTCTCGGTGATGCTCATGTGCGGGAACAGCTCGAAATTCTGGAAGACCATGCCGACATGGGCCCGCAATTTCGACAGGTTGGTCTTGGGATCGCCGACCGAGATGCCGTTGACGATGATCTCGCCCGACTGGAAGGGTTCGAGGCCGTTGACGCACTTGATCAGCGTCGATTTGCCGGAACCGGACGGGCCGCAGACGACGATCACCTCGCCCTTGCTGACCTCGGTGGTGCAATCGGTGAGAACCTTGAAATCGCCGTAATGCTTGCTGACGTTTGCAATCTTGATCATGGAAGACTCCTTGGTGGCGGCACTCAGGCCAGCTGGTATTTTTTCTGCAGGCGCTTGACCAGGCTGGAAGCGGCGAAGCAGATCACGAAATAGACGGCACCGGCGAAGAGCAGCAGCTCGACCAGGCGGCCGTCACGGTCACCGACCTTGTAGGCGGCGCCGAAGAAGTCGGCCAGGGCCGAGACGTAGACCAGCGAGGTATCCTGGAAGAGGATGATGGCCTGGGTCAGCAGCAGCGGCACCATGTTGCGGAAGGCCTGGGGCAGCACGACGAGGCGCATGGCCTGGCCGTAGGTCATGCCGAGCGCCGAGCAGGCGGCCATCTGGCCCTTGGGGACGCTCTGGATGCCGGCCCGGATGATTTCCGAGTAATAGGCCGACTCGAACAGGGCGAAGCCGATCATCGCCGAGGACAGGCGGAGATCGACGCCGGGCGGGATGTTGAACAGCTCCTCGATGAAACGCGGCACGATGAGGAAGAACCAGAGCAGAACCATGACCAGCGGCACGGCCCGGAACAGGTTGACGTAGCCGGCGGCGAACAGCGACAGCGGCTTGATGGCCGACAGCCGCATCATGGCCAGCAGGGTGCCCCAGACGATGCCGACGACGACCGCGGCAAAGGTGATCTTGAGCGAGATGACCATGCCTTCCCACAGGAAGGGCAAGGCGCCGGGGATGGAAGACCAGTCGAATTCGTACATGTCACTTGCCTCCCATGTAGCCCGGCACGCGGGCCTTGTCTTCGACCCGCTTCATCAGGGTCATGACGATGACGTTGATCGCCATGTAGGCGACGGTGACGGCGATGAAGGACTCGAAGGGCTGGGCGGTGTAATCGACCAGCTGGCGGCCCTGGGCGGCCAGTTCGAGGAGGCCGATGGTGGAGCAGACGGCGGAGTTCTTGAAGATGTTGAGGAATTCCGAGGTGAGCGGCGGCACGATCAGCCGGAAGGCCATCGGCATCATCACGAAGCGGTAGGTTTGCGGCAGGGTCAGGCCGAGCGCCAGGCCGGCGTTCTTCTGCCCGCGCGGCAGCGAATTGATGCCGGCCCGCACCTGCTCGGCGACGCGGGCGCTGGTAAACAGCCCGAGGCAGAGCATGGAGGCGAGGAATTGCTGGAACACCGGGTGCGACTGCTTGAAGGCGTCGCCCAGCGAAGTCGGCAGCAGTTCGGGGAGCACGAAATACCAGATGAAGAGCTGGACGAGCAGCGGGATGTTGCGAAACAGTTCGACATAGGCCGTGGCCAGCCCGGCCAGCGTCTTGTTGGGCACGGTGCGCAGCACGCCGACCACCGCCCCGAGCAGCAGGGCGACGACCCAGGCGCTGAGCGACAGGGCGAGCGTCATCTTCAGGCCGGCGAACATCCAGCCCAGGTAGGTGTCGTCGCCGGTCGCGCTCGGCTGCAGGAAAACACCCCAGTTCCATTGGTAAGTCATGGCTCCCTCCTAATTCCACGACGAGGCCGCCAAGGCGGCCCCGTCAATCAGCCCCTGCGCCTTATTCGAAAGCCTTGTCGTTGGGCGCCTTGTACAGTTCCTTCATCTCGTCGGAGAGCGGCATGCCGAGATTCAGGCCCTTGGGCGGAATCGGGTTCATGAACCACTTGGCGTAGATCTTCTCGGCTTCGCCGGAGGTCATCGCCTTGGTCAGCGCCGCGTCGACCACCTTCTTGAAGCCCGGGTCGTCCTTGCGCAGCATGCAGCCGTAGGCCTCCTTGGACTGGGCCTTGCCGACCACCGCCCAGTCGCCGGGCCGCTTGGCCTTGGCCATTTCGCCGTAGAGCAGCGCGTCGTCCATCATGAAGGCGACAGCCCGGCCGGTTTCCAGGGTCAGGAAGGATTCGCCGTGATCCTTGGCGGAGATGATGTTCATCCCCATGTTCTTTTCGTCGTTCATCTTGCGGATCAGGCGCTCGGACGTGGTGCCGGCGGTGGTCACCACGTTCTTGCCGGCGAGATCGGGGAAATCGTTGATACCGGAGGTCTTCTTGACCATCAGGCGGGTGCCGATGACGAAAATGGTGGTCGAGAAGCCGACCTGCTTCTGGCGCTCGAGATTGTTGGTGGTCGAGCCGCACTCGATGTCCACCGAACCGTTCTGGACCAGGGTGATGCGGTTGGCCGAGGTCACCGGCAGCAGCTTGGTGTTGATCTTGGGCATCTTCAGTTCGGCCTGGACGGCGTCGACCACCTTCAGCATCAGCTCGTGCGAGTAGCCGATGACCTGCTGCTTGTCGTCGTAGTAGGAGAACGGGATCGAGGACTCGCGGTGGCCGAGGCTGATCGTGCCGGTTTCCTTGATCTTCTTCAGGGTCAGCGATTCCTGGGCGTGGGCCGGCAGCGAGGCGGCGCTCAGGGCGGTAGTCAGGGCTGCAACCAGGGCAATCTTGTTCATGTCGTCTCCAGTCGAAAAGAAGCCGGGGCGGCTTCGATGCGTCCTATTATGCAGGGGACGTGCCAGCTTGGGGCAATTGATTCATTGCCTGGCCGCCTTGATTTTCAAGGGTTTTGCGACCAGCGGGCGGGAAAACCGTCGGAAATCCGTCAGCCGGCGAAAAACCACCATCGGATTTCCGACACCCCGGCCGCACTGGCGACCACCCGGGCCATTGCCGCGGTCGACCGGAAAAAAGCGCCAAAATCGAAAAGCCGCAAAGACGAAGGCCGCCCGTTGATGGGCGGCCTTGGCGGATGACCTTGGCGAGCGACGGCTGCCCAGCTCAGTCGAAGCGGGTATCCAGCCCCTGCTCCGCCAGTTCGGCGGCGCGCAGCACGGCGCGGGCCTTGTTGCGGGTTTCTTCCCATTCGGCCTGGGGGTCGGAGTCGGCGACGATGCCGGCGCCGGCCTGGACGTGCAGCTGGCCGTCCTTGATGACCCCGGTGCGGATGGCGATGGCGACGTCCATGTCGCCGTTGAAGCCGAGGTAGCCGACGGCGCCGGCGTAGATGCCGCGCTTGACCGGCTCCATCTCGTCGATGATTTCCATGGCCCGGATCTTCGGCGCGCCGGACACGGTGCCGGCCGGGAAGGTCGCCTTGAGCACGTCGAGCGCATCCAGCCCGGGTTGCAGCCTGCCCTCGACGTTGGAGACGATGTGCATGACGTGCGAGTAGCGCTCGACGATCATGTTCTCGGTCAGCTTGACGCTGCCGATGCGGGCGACGCGGCCGCAGTCGTTGCGGCCGAGGTCGAGGAGCTGGGTGTGCTCGGCGCGCTCCTTCTCGTCGGCCAGCAGTTCGGCGGCCAGCGCCGCGTCTTCTTCCGGCGTCGCCCCGCGCTTGCGGGTGCCGGCGATCGGCCGCACGGTGACGCGCTCGCCTTCGAGGCGGACGAGGATTTCCGGCGAGGCGCCGACGACATGGAAATCCTCGAAATCGAAGTAGAACATGTAGGGCGACGGGTTCAGGCTGCGCAGCGTGCGGTAGAGCGCCAGCGGGCTGGCCCGGAACGGCTTGCTCATACGCTGCGAGAGCACGACCTGCATGATGTCGCCCTCGGTGATGTAGTCCTTGGCCTTGAGCACGGCCGCCTTGAAGGCCTCCTCGCCGAACAGCGACACCGCCGGCTCGGAATGCACCGGCTGTTCGGCCGGCAGGCTGACCGGGGCGCGCAGGCGGGCGAGCAGTTCCTTGAGGCGGGCCCGCGCCTTCTGGTAAGCGCCGGGAAAACCCGGCTCGGCATAGACGATCAGCGTCAGCTTGCCGGACAGGTTGTCGACGACGGCGATTTCTTCCGAGAGCAGCAGGCCGATGTCCGGCGTGCCGATGGCGTCCGGCTTATGGGCGGCGGCCAGCTTCTCTTCGACGTAGCGCACGGTGTCGTAGCCGAAGCAGCCGACCAGGCCGCCGATGAAACGCGGCAGCCCATTGCTCGGCGGAGCGCGGAAGCGGGCCATGAAGCGGCCGATGAAATCGAGCGGGTTGGTCTCGTCGTCGCGCTCGGCGATGCGGTTGCCGGTCAGCACCAGCACCTGCCGGCCGTTGACGACGAGACGCGTCGGGGCGGCCAGGCCGATGATCGAATAGCGGCCGAAGCGCTCGCCGCCCTGCACCGATTCGAGCAGGTAGGTGTAGGGCGCGTTGGCCAGCTTGAGGTAGATCGACAGCGGCGTGTCGAGGTCGGCAAAGGTTTCCAGGCTAACCGGGATGCGGTTGTAGCCCTGCGCGGCGAGCGCGTTGAATTCGGTTTCGGTCATGGGGAAGCCTCGAAAATGACGGGATGCTGCGGTCGGGTACGGTGCGCCGGAGCGGCGCGGGCAAGGGGAATCAGCGGCGCCAGAGCCGCCAGCCGTGCCATTCGTGCCAGAGTCGCAGAGGGGTCATTTGTTCGGGAGGTCTTGAAAAGTAAGGGCTTGCCGGTAGGCGGCGAGCAGGTCGGATACTAGCGCATCGCAATCGGCACTGTCCACCGGCTTGCCCTCGTTGTAGCCGTAGGGCACGCAGAAGGCCGGCGAACCGGCGGCGCGGGCGGCCAGGATGTCGTTTGCCGAGTCGCCGACGTGCAGGTTGCGGCGCGGCGGCACGCCGAACAGGCGGCAGGCGTGGAGGATGGGCTCGGGATGCGGCTTCTTGTGCGGTGTGGTGTCGCCGGAGACGATCACGTCGAAATAGCCGGCCAGGCCCATGCGCTCGAGCAGCGCCTCGGTGAACATCGCCGGCTTGTTGGTGACGACGCCCATCTTGACGCCGCTCGCCTGCCAGGCATCCAGCCCGGGCACGACGTTTTGGTAAATTCGGCAAAATTTCCCGTTGACCGCGGCATAGTGGCGCTGGAAGGAGGCGATCGCCACCTGCAACTGCTCGGCGCCCGGCGGCCGGTCGTGCGTCAGGCAGCGCTCGACGAGCACCGCCATGCCCTTGCCGACGAAGCTGTGCACCTCGACCGGGCTGCGCGGCGGGGCGCCGATTTCGTCGAGCATCAGTCGGCAACCCTCGGCCAGGTCGGCGATGGTGTCGAGCAGCGTGCCGTCGAGGTCGAAAGTGACTGAGTGGAAGATCATTTCAGGATCGAGTTGTTAGCTATTAGGATCAAGTAAAGGCGGCGGCTGTGGAGACTGATCGGTTTTCACTCGATCCTAACAACTGGATCCTTGATCCTGCAGTTCAGCACGCAGCGCCGCGATGATCGTGTCATAGCGATGCGGGTCGCCATCCTTCCCGGCGCCATAGACGGCCGAGCCGGCGACGAAGGCGTCGACGCCGGCGCGGGCGATGTCGGCGATGTTGCTGACGTTCACGCCGCCGTCGATCTCGAGGCGGATGCGCCGGCCGGTCTCCCGTTCGTAGGCGTCGAGCCTGGCGCGGGCCTGTTTCGCCTTGGCCAGCGTGCCGGGGATGAATTTCTGGCCGCCGAAGCCGGGGTTGACGCTCATCAGCAGCACGACGTCAATCTTGTCGAGCACGTAATCCAGGTAGGCCAGCGGGGTGGCCGGGTTGAAGACGAGGCCGCCCTGGCAGCCGCCGTCGCGGATCAGCGAGAGGCTGCGGTCGATGTGTTCGCTGGCTTCCGGGTGGAAGGTGATGATGTTGGCGCCGGCCTTGATGAAGTCGGGGATGATGCGGTCGACCGGCTTGACCATCAGGTGCACGTCGATCGGCGCGCTGGTACACGGCCGGATCGCGGCGCAGACCAGTGGCCCTATGGTCAGGTTGGGAACATAATGGTTGTCCATCACGTCGAAGTGGATCCAGTCGGCGCCCGAAGCGATGACGTTGGACACTTCCTCGCCGAGCTTGGCGAAATTGGCCGAGAGAATGCTCGGGGCGATGATGAAATCCTTGGCTGACATGATGTTTTCCTGAACAAGAACAGACGAAATTATCCCATGCCCGACACCGACAAGTACCGAATCGAAATCCAGCCCATGCCGCAGTTCATTCCCGACCAGTCCGATCCGGAGAACGACCGCTACGTCTTCGCCTACACCATCACCATCACCAACCGCGGCAGCGTGCCGGCCCAGCTGGTGTCGCGCCACTGGATCATCACCGACGGCAACAACGAGATCCAGGAAGTGCGCGGCCTCGGCGTCGTCGGCAAGCAGCCGCTGCTGCAGCCCGGCGAGAGCTTCCGCTACACCAGCGGCTCGTCGATGACGACGCCGATCGGCACGATGAAAGGTACCTACCAGATGGTGGCCGAGGACGGCACCCACTTCGACGCCGAGATCCCGGAATTCGTGCTGGCCATCCCGCGCGCCCTGCACTGAGAGCCTGTGAACTATTTGTTCACGCCCGCTCCCCGCGCCCGAATAATTCACCGGCCCTGAGCCCGTCTTGAGCCTGAAGCACAGCTACACGCTGATCGCGCCGTTCTACGACCCGACCATCGCCCGCGCCACGCAGGCCGCTCGCCGGCGCAGCCTGGCCGCCCTCGCACCGGCGCCCGGCCGGGTGCTGCTGGCCGGCGTCGGCACCGGACTCGATTTGCCCCACCTGCCACCGCAACACCAGTACCTCGGCCTCGACCTCAACCGCTCCATGCTGCGCCGCGCCCTGCCCCGCACCGCGACGCTCGATTTCCTGCCGGTGCAGGGCGACGCCCAGCGCCTGCCGCTGGCCGACGCCAGCGTCGATGCGGCGGTGCTGCACCTGATCCTGGCCGTAGTGCCCGAGCCGGAGCGCTGCTTTTCCGAGATTTCCCGGGTGGTCAGGAGCGGCGGCCAGGTGCTGGTTTTCGACAAGTTCCTGCGCCGCGGCCAGCCCGCCCTGCTACGCCGGCTGGCCAATCCGCTGCTACGCCGGGTCGCCACCCGGCTCGACGTGGTTTTCGAGGAAGTGCTCGGGGCCGCCCCCGGCCTGGCCATCGAGGACGACCAGCCGGCCTTAGCCGGCGGCTGGTTCCGGATGATCCGGCTGCGCCGGCTCTGAGGCCGGCGGGGCGGCCGGCGGCGGCGCTTCGGCCGGCGCAGGGTCGACCGGCTCCTTGCCCAGCGCGTCCTCGATCCAGGCCAGCATCAGCGTCCAGGTCACGGCCAGCACCACTGGCCCGACGAAGATGCCGATCAGCCCGAAGCCGAACATGCCGCCGATGACGCCGGCGAAAATCAGCATCAGCGGCAGGTCGGCGCCGCGCTTGATGAGCATCGGGCGCAGAAAATTGTCGAGGGTGCCGACGACCAGGCTCCACACCAGCAGGAAGGTCGCCCAGCCGGTGTCGCCGCTCCAGTACATCCAGCCGACGGCGGGCAGCAGGATCAGCATTGGCCCGATCTGGGCGATGCACAGCATCAGCATCACCGCCGAGAGCAGCGCGGCGAAGGGCACGCCGGCGACGGCCAGGCCAATGCCGCCGAGCACCGTCTGGACGAGGGCGGTGACGCCGACGCCGAGCGCCACGCCGCGGATCGCCTGGCCGGCCAGGACCATCGCATTCTCGCCGCGCTCGCCGGCCAGCCGGCGGCCGAAGCGACGGACCAGCCGCGCCCCCTGCTCGCCGGTCGAGTAGAGGATGGCCGACAGGGTGACGACGAGCAGGAACTGGATCAGCATGCCGCCCAGGCCGCCGACCTGGGCCAGCGCCCACTTGCCGGCCTTGGCCGCGTAGGGCGTCACCTTGGCGACGACGCCGCTGGTGCCGCTCGCTGCCAGCTGCGTCCAGGCCACATCGAGGCGCTCGCCGACCAGGGGCAGGGCCTTCACCCAGGCCGGCGGCAGGGGCAGGCCGTTGGTGGCCAGCGACTGGCCGGCCGCGGTCAACTGCCCGGCATGCTCGACGATGGTATCGATGGCCAGCCACAGCGGCAGCACCAGCAGGAGCAGCATGGCCAGCGTCATGATCGCCACGGCCGGCGTGCGCCGCCCACCCAGCCGGGTTTCCAGCGATTCGAGCAGGGGCCAGGTGGCGACGACGATCATCGCCGCCCACACGCCGGCCGCCAGGAAAGGCTGCAGCACCCACAGGCTGAGGCCGATCAGCCCGAGGATGCAGAGGATGGCCAGCGTGTTGCGGGCCAGGTCGCGGCGGATGTCGGTCACGGCACGCTCCCGGTCGCTGTGGCCCCGATCAGCTGCGGTAGTCCGCGTTGATCTTCACGTAGTCGTAGGAAAAATCGCAGGTGTAGACACTGGCCTGCGCCGTGCCGCGGCCGAGATCGACGCGCACGGTGATTTCGGCCTGGGCCATGATGCGGGCCCCGTCCTCCTCGCGGTAGGCGGCGGCGCGGCCGCCGTTCTCGGCGACCAGCACATCGTCGAGCCAGACGCGGACGCCATCGACGTCGAGGTCGGCGATGCCGGCGTAGCCGACGGCGGCCAGGATGCGGCCGAGGTTGGGGTCGGAGGCGAAGAAGGCGGTCTTGACCAGCGGCGAGTGGCCGATGGCGTAGCCGACTTTCCGGCATTCCTCGACATCCTTGCCGCCCTGCACGGCGACGGTGATGAACTTGGTCGCCCCTTCGCCGTCACGGACGATGGCCTGGGCCAGTTCGACGGCGACGGCGACGATGGCGGCCCCGACCTCGGCCCAGCCGGCGTCGCCTTCGGCGGCGAAACTGGCGCCGGACTGGCCGGTGGCGATCATCACGAAGGAATCGTTGGTCGAAGTGTCGCCATCGACGGTGATGCAGTTGAACGAGGCATCGGCCGCTTCCCTGACCAGCTTGTCGAGCAGCGGCTGGGCGATGCCGGCGTCGGTGGCCAGGAAGCCGAGCATGGTCGCCATGTTCGGCTTGATCATGCCGGCGCCCTTGGAAATTCCCGAAATCGTCACTTTTTTGCCGTTGACCGCGACAGTCCGCGACGCCGCCTTGGCGACGGTGTCGGTGGTCATGATGGCGTGCGCCGCGGCGTGCCAGTTGTCGGCCTTGAGATCGGCCTGGGCAGCCGGCAGACCGGCCGCCAGGCGGTCGACCGGCAGCGGTTCGAGGATGACGCCGGTCGAGAAGGGCAGCACCTGTTCGGCGGCGATGCCGAGCCGGTCGGCCACCGCCCGGCAACTGGCCGATGCCGTCTGCCGTCCGGGCTCACCGGTGCCGGCGTTGGCGATGCCGGTGTTGATGACCAGCGCCCGGATCTCCCGGCCGCCGGCGAGATGGTCGCGGCACAGCTGGACCGGCGCCGCGCAGAAGCGGTTCTGGGTAAACACGCCGGCCACCGTGCACCCGGCGTCGAGGGCGACCAGCGTCAGGTCGCGGCGGTTCTTCTTGCGGATCTCGGCCTGGGCGACGCCGAGGCGGACACCGGCCACCGGCAGGAGTTGATCGGCAGCGGGGGTGGCGTAATTGACGGGCATGGGAGGATCCAGGATCGCGTTGTTAGGATCGAGGAGTCAGCGACCGGCCGGTTTGGCTGGCAGCTAACTCCTAACAGCTATCAGCTAAGTTTGCCGTGGCAGTGCTTGTATTTCTTGCCGGAACCGCAGGGACAAGGGTCGTTGCGACCGATCTTCGGGCCGTTTTGGGCCGGCTGGCCGGCCTCGCCCGACTCGCCTTCGGTCTCGTCGTAACCGGTGTGCTGGTACTGGACGTTCTGCACTTCGGCGCGCGGCGCCGTCTCCTCGACATCCTCCGGCGAACGGATCTGCACGGTGAACACGATGCGCGTCACTTCCTTGCGGATCAAATCGAGCAGCCCTTCGAACAATTCGAAGGCTTCGCGCTTGTATTCCTGCTTCGGGTTCTTCTGGGCGTAGCCGCGCAGGTGGATGCCCTGGCGCAGGTGGTCGAGCGCCGCCAGGTGCTCGCGCCAGTGGGTGTCCAGGCTCTGCAGCATGACGTTGCGCTCGAACTGCTGGAAGTTCTCGGCGCCAACCAGGGCCACCTTGGCCTGATAGACGGCGTCGGCTTCCTTGACGATGCGTTCGAGGATCTCGTCGTCGGACAAGGTCGGCTCGCTCTTGAACCACTCGGCGACCGGCGCGGCGATCTGCAGTTCGCTGGCCAGGGCCTCTTCGAGGCCGGCCATGTCCCATTGCTCTTCGACCGAATCCTGCGGCACGTAGAGGCGGAAGAGGTCAGCGATGACGCTCTGCCGCATGGCCGTGATGGTTTCGGAAATGTCGCCGGTTTCCAGCAGCTCGTTGCGCTGCTGGTAGATCACCTTGCGCTGGTCGTTGGAAACGTCGTCGTACTCCAGCAATTGCTTGCGGATGTCGAAGTTGCGGGCCTCGACCTTGCGCTGGGCCGATTCCAGCGAGCGGGTCACCAGCGGGTGCTCGATGGCCTCGCCTTCCGGCATCTTCAACTTGTCCATGATGGCGCGCAGGCGCTCGCCGGCGAAGATGCGCAGCAGCGGGTCGTCGAGGCACAGGTAGAAACGCGACGAACCGGCATCGCCCTGGCGGCCGGCGCGGCCGCGCAGCTGGTTGTCGATGCGGCGCGATTCGTGGCGCTCGGAACCGATAATGTGCAGGCCGCCGGCCGCCAGCACGGCATCGTGCACCTGCTGCCACTCGGCCTTCATGGCGGCGACCTTGGACTCGCGCTCGGCGGCGGGAATCGTCTCGTCGTCGCGGATGGCGGCCAGCTGCTTCTCGATGTTGCCGCCGAGCACGATGTCGGTGCCGCGGCCGGCCATGTTGGTGGCGATGGTCACCATGCCCGGGCGGCCGGCCTGGACGACGATCTCGGCCTCGCGGGCGTGCTGCTTGGCGTTGAGCACCTGGTGCGCCAGCTTTTCCTTGTCGAGCAGCCCGGAAAGCAGTTCCGAGGCCTCGATCGAGGTCGTGCCGACCAGCACCGGCTGGCCACGGCTGACGCAATCCTTGACGTCGGCGATGATCGCCGCGTGCTTCTCGTCGGCGGTCTTGTAGACCAGGTCGTTCATGTCGTTGCGGATCATCGGCCGATGGGTCGGGATGACCACGGTTTCCAGACCGTAGATCTGGTGGAATTCGTAGGCTTCGGTATCGGCCGTGCCGGTCATGCCGGACAGGCGGACGTACATGCGAAAATAGTTCTGGAAGGTGATCGAGGCCAGCGTCTGGTTCTCGGCCTGGATCTTCACCCCCTCCTTGGCCTCGACCGCCTGGTGCAGGCCGTCCGACCAGCGGCGGCCGGCCATCAGGCGACCGGTGAATTCGTCGACGATGATCACTTCGCCGTTCTGCACCACGTAGTGCTGGTCCTTGTGGAACAGCGCAATGGCGCGCAGGGCGGCATTGAGGTGGTGCATGAGCAGGATGTTGGCCGCGTCGTAGAGGCTGGAGCCTTCCTTGAGCAGGCCGTGCTCGGCCAGCAGGTCTTCGGCGTGCTCGTAGCCGGCTTCGGAGAGATGGACCTGATGGCCCTTCTCGTCGACCCAGTAGTCGCCCTCGCCCTTCTCTTCCATGGCCCGCGTCAGCTTGGGGACGACGTCCTTCATGCTCAGGTAGAGGTCGGTGTGGTCGTCGGCCTGGCCGGAGATGATCAGCGGCGTGCGCGCCTCGTCGATGAGGATGGAATCGACCTCGTCGACGATGGCGAAATTCAGGCTGCGCTGGACGCGCTCGCCGGCCGAGTAGACCATGTTGTCGCGCAGGTAGTCGAAGCCGAATTCATTGTTGGTGCCGTAGGTAATGTCGGCGGCGTAGGCGGCCTGCTTGGCCTCGTGGTCCATCTGCGCCAGGTTGACGCCGACGGTCAACCCGAGAAAACGGTGCAAACGCCCCATCCACTCCGAGTCGCGGGTGGCCAGGTAATCGTTGACCGTGATGACGTGCACCCCCTTGCCGGAAATGGCATTGAGGTAGGCCGGCAGGGTGCCGACCAGGGTCTTGCCTTCGCCGGTGCGCATTTCGGCGATGTTGCCGTCGTGCAGCACCATGCCGCCGATCAGCTGGACGTCGAAGTGGCGCATGCCGAGGGCCCGCACGCCGGCTTCCCGGACCACGGCGAAGGCTTCCGGCAGCAGATTGTCGAGCGACTCCCCGGCGGCGTGGCGCTGGCGGAACTCGTCGGTCTTGGCGCGCAGTTGCTCGTCGCTGAGCGCCTGCATGGCGGGCTCGAGCGCGTTGATGCGCTTGACGGTCTGGGAATATTGCTTGATCAGCCGGTCATTGCGGCTGCCGAAAATCTTTTTGAGTAGGCCGGATATCATCGCGATGGTAGGTGGTTGCGCGGGGTTGCGGCAAAGGCCGAATTCTAACATGCCCCACCCGGTCGACGGCGGCGACCTAGATCAAGGCATTCCAGGGCGTTTTCCGGCCGCTCAGCGGCGGCGGATCATCGCGTATTCGTCGCCCCGTTTGAGAAAATGCGCTGGATTCTGGGCGATGCCCAGCATGCGGACCTCGAAATGCAGGTGCGGACCGGTCGAGCGCCCGGTACTGCCGACCCGGCCGATTTGGCTCCCGCGCTTGATCAGCTCACCCGGCTTGACCGCCATTTCCGAGAGATGGGCATAGCGCGACGACAAGCCGTCGCCATGATCGAGTTCGACCAAGTTACCGTATTCAGCGTGGTAAGCCGCCCCGAGCACCACGCCATCGGCCGCGGCGAGAACCGGCGTTCCCTGCTCGGCGGCAAAATCCAGCCCCTCGTGCATCGAGCGCGTACCGGCGAAGGGATCGCTGCGATGCCCGAAGGTCGAACCGAGAACGCCATCCTTGACCGGCAGGGTGGTCGGCAGCAGGCGGTCCTTGACCCGCTTTTCGAGCAACTTGAATTCGAGGAAGGCAAGGTCGTCGCTCTTCTTCTCGACCTCGAAGGACAGGCGGTCGATCTCGGCCTGCAACTCAACGGCGGAAAGCGCCACCGGCAGGTAGGGACCGCCCTGGCCGGGACGATCCGCCCCCTGGGCCGGCTCGCGCTTGACGCCGGCGATGTCCGAGACGCGCTCGCCGAGCGAGTCGAGCTGCAGCACGCGGGCCTGCAGTTCGCCGATGCGGGTCGCCATCAATTGCAGGTTGTTGTCGAGATAGTCGCGCACTTTCTTGGTTTCCTGGCGCTGCAGCGACATCATCAGATCCTCGACGATGGGCAGGCGCAGATGGACGGACAACCAGGAAAACAGCGCCGAGGTCGAAAAGACCAGGGCGACGAAGACAACCAGCGCCGCAACGACGTGGCGAGGCATAATGGTGATCGTGCGCGCCGCTTTCAGGTGGCGCGAAACCAGGATGATCTGCACGGAACCTCCAATGTACAAAGCGCCTGAGCAATACCTCGACAGCGACACCGCCACCGGCCGGGTGATGGCCCATGCGCGGCTGCTGCTCAAGCTCTCGCGACGATTCGCAGCGGTCGCACCGGTCGGGTTGCGCCACGCTGCCCACGTCGCCAATTACAAGTCGGGGAAAATCATTATCCACGCCGATAACGGCGCGGTCGCCGCCAAGATTCGCCAGATGAGCCAGCGCCTGGGAGACGAATTATCGAAAGGAGGGACGCAGTGTAGCGGCATCGAGGTAAAAGTTCAACCCTCGACTATTCCTTCACAATCAACGGCTTCAACGCAAAAGCCCCTGTCGGCCAAGGCCTGCGCGACGCTGCGGTCGACCGCCGAAAAGCTGCCCCAGGGAAATCTGCGCCAGGCCCTGGACAAGCTGCTGGCGTGTGCCGCTAGACAGGAATGATGGCCAGGCGCTCGACGAACATCAGCGCAAAAACCAGTAGCGCGAAGACAATACCGTAGCGAAAAAGCCGCCAGCTCAGTTGCAGGTAGTAGCGATTGCCGGTCAGCGCCGAGAGCAGCAGGCTGACGCCGATGGCGATGACCAGGATGACTGCCAGCAGGCGTAGCAGCCACATGGCCGATCAGGCGACCTGGGCCAGCCAGCGGGTGACGCCGCTCGGGACCTGTTCGGCCTGTTCGAAGGTGGCGTACTCCCAGGATTCCCGCTGTTCGAGCAGGGCGCGGGCCAACTGGTTGTTCAGCGCGTGACCGCCCTTGTGCGATGCATAGGCTGCAAGCAGCGGATGGCCGAGCAGGTAGAGATCGCCGACGGCATCGAGGATCTTGTGTTTGACGAACTCGTCGCCGTAGCGCAAGCCGTCCTGGTTAAGGACGCGGAATTCGTCGAGGACGATGGCGTTCTCCAGGCCGCCACCGAGGGCCAGGCCGTTCTCGCGCAGGTATTCGACTTCCTGCATGAAGCCGAAGGTGCGGGCCCGGGCGACTTCGCGGACATAGGACTGCTCGGCGAAATCGATTTCGGCCTGCTGGGCCGACTTGTCGATGGCCGGATGGTTGAAGACGATGGAGAAAGCCAGCTTGTAGCCATCGTAGGGCAGGAAGCGCGCCCACTTGTCGCCGTCGCGCACCTCGATTGGCCGGGTGACGCGGATGAATTTCTTGGCGGCGTTCTGTTCCTCGATGCCGGCCGACTGAATCAGGAAGACGAAAGGTGCGGCCGAACCGTCGAGGATGGGCACTTCCGGCGCATCGAGGTCGATCCAGGCGTTGTCGATGCCCAGCCCGGCGAGGGCCGACATCAGGTGTTCTATGGTGCCTACTTTGACTCCGTCCTTTTCCAGGCAGGAGCACATCCGGGTATCGCCGACCATCAGGGCCTGGGCGGGGATATCGACCGGCTCGGCGAGGTCCACGCGACGGAAGACGATGCCGCTGTCCGGGGCTGCCGGGCGCAGGGTCATGTTGACCTTGACACCGCCATGCAGGCCGACGCCGGAGGCGCGAATGACAGTCTTCAACGTGCGTTGCTTGAGCATGCTAAGTAGCTGAATGATTTGGGAAGGCGGCGGATTGTAACACAAGCCGCCGCCACCCTTTTTCAGAGAGGTCTGGTTACATCAGTCGGCTTGCTTGCGCAGGAAGGCCGGGATGTCGTAGCGATCGACACCACTGCTGGCCAGCGCCTCGACCGTGACGTTGCGCTTGCGCACGACGGCCGGCACATCGGCGATCTGGTTGTAGTCAATGGCGCCGCCAGCCGCAAAGCCGACCGCATCGTGCGTGCCGGTGGCCTGGACGAGCACCGGCTGGGTGAACACTTCCGGCTGGCGGCAGCGGGCGGCGGCAACCTGGCCGAGGCCGGTGGCGACGACGGTGACGCGCAGGGCGTCGCCCATCAACTCATCGTAGACCGCACCGAAGATGATGTGAGCGTCGTCGGCGGCGAAAGCCTTGACGGTGTTCATCACCTCGTTGACTTCCTTCATCTTGAGGTTGCCCTTGGCGGCAGTGATATTGACCAGCACACCCTTGGCGCCGGACAGGTTGATGCCTTCGAGCAGCGGCGAGGCGACGGCCTGCTCGGCGGCGATGCGGGCGCGGTCGACGCCGGCGGCAGCGGCCGAGCCCATCATGGCGCGGCCCATTTCACCCATCACCGTGCGCACGTCTTCGAAGTCGACGTTGACCAGGCCCGGGTAGGTGATGATTTCGGCGATGCCGCCGACGGCGTTCTTAAGCACGTCGTCGGCCGCCTTGAAGCAGTCGTCGACATCGGCGTCGTCGCCCATGACTTCCATCAGCTTGTCGTTGAGGATGACGATCAGCGAATCGACGTGCTTGGCGAATTCGGCGATGCCGGCCTCGGCCGCCTTCATGCGCTTGCCGCCTTCGAAGGAGAACGGCTTGGTGACCACGCCGACGGTCAGGATGCCCATCTCGCGGGCGATCTCGGCGACCACCGGGGCGGCGCCAGTGCCCGTGCCACCGCCCATGCCGGCGGTGATGAAGGCCATGTGGGCGCCTTCCAGCGAGGCGCGGATTTCGTCGCGGTGGGCCTGGGCGGCTTCCTGGCCCTTTTCCGGCTTGGCGCCGGCGCCAAGGCCGGACTTGCCAAGCGACAGCTTGCTCGACGCGGCATTGCGGCCGAGCGCCTGGGCATCGGTGTTGGCAGCGATGAATTCGACGCCGTTCACGCCCTCGTTGATCATGTGCTCGATGGCATTGCCGCCGGCCCCGCCGACGCCGAACACCTTGATGATGGTACCGCTGTCGTCCTTCTCGATGATCTCAAACATGGTGACTACCTCCTCTGAAAAAACTGTTCAAAAACAAATCAAAAATTCTTCGAAAACCAGGACTTCATGCCCTGGAAGACATCCTTGAAACCTTGCTTCTCCTGAATCTTCTGGCCGCGCTTGCGCTGCGCCTGGGCTTCGAGCAACAGGCCGAAGGCGGTCGAAAAGCGCGGGCTCTGCACGACATCGGCCAGGCTGCCGGTGTATTTCGGGTTGCCCAGGCGCACCGGCATGTGGAAGATTTCCTCGCCCAGTTCGGCCATGCCGGGCATGGCGGCGGCGCCGCCGGTGAGCACGATGCCCGAGGACAGCACTTCCTCGAAGCCGGCCCGGCGCAGCTCGTTCTGGATCAGCTCGTAGAGTTCCTCGACGCGCGGCTGGATGACGTCGGCCAGGGCGCGGCGGCTGAGCTTGCGGCTGGGCCGGTCGTCCACCCCGGCCACTTCCATGTTCTGGGCGGCGTCGGCCAGCTGCGACAGGGCACAACCGTACTTGCACTTGATGTCCTCGGCCTCGCGGGTCGGCGTGCGCAGGGCCATGGCGATATCGTTGGTGATCTGGTCGCCGGCGATGGGGATGACCGAGGTATGGCGGATGGCGCCCTGCGTCCACACCGCGATGTCGGTGGTACCGCCGCCGATGTCGATCAGGCAGACGCCGAGATCCTTCTCGTCTTCCGACAGCACGGCGTAGCTGGAGGCCAGCGGCTGCAGCACCAGGTCGTTCACCTCCAAGCCGCAGCGGCGGACGCACTTGACGATGTTCTGGGCGGCCGAAACGGCGCCGGTGACGATGTGGGTCTTCACTTCGAGGCGCATGCCGCTCATGCCGATCGGCTCGCGGATGCCGTCCTGGCCGTCGATGACGAATTCCTGGGTGAGGATGTGGAGGATCTCCTGGTCGGCCGGAATCGGCATGGCCTTGGCCGTTTCGATGACGCGGTCGATGTCGGCCGAGGTCACTTCCTTGTCCTTGATGGCGACCATGCCGTTCGAGTTGAAGCTCTTGATGTGGCTGCCGGCGATGCCGGTGTAGACGTCCTTGACCTTGCAGTCGGCCATCAGCTCGACCTCCTGCACCACCCGGCTGATGGTGTGCACCGTCTCCTCGATGTTGACCACGACGCCCTTCTTCAGGCCGCGTGAATCCTGCGAGCCCATGCCGATCACGTTGAGGTTGCCCTCGTTGTTGATTTCGGCGACCAGCGCGACGATCTTCGACGTCCCGATATCGAGACCGACGACCAGATCCTTGTTGTCCCTGCTCATATGCTTACTTTCCCTTAGCCACGCTCGCGACTCGCATCGCAAAACCATTCGGATACCGCAAATCGACCACTGCCGGCCGGTTGGGCAGGCGACCCACCGTTTCCGGATAAATCTCGATGAAACGTTGCAGACGCTGGCTGACCGGCGATTTCGGCTGCTCCCGGCCGATATCGACCAACATGCCGTTGTCCAGCTTGACCTGCCAGGCCAGGCGCGGCGACAGCAGCACCTGCACCGGCTTCTCGCCGAGCGGCCCGAAGGCGCCGACGAACTGCCCGTAGTGGGTCAGCACCTCGGGCGCCGTGCCCTGCGGCCCGAAGAGCAGCGGCATGGCCTGCGCCTCCTCGTCCTGGAGCAGCGCGGCAAAGACCTCGCCGTAGCTGTTCACCAGTTCGCCCCGTCCCTCGCCCCAGCGCGCCACCGGCTTGTGCTCCTCGACGCTGATTTCCAGCCGGGCCGGCCACACCCGCCGCACTTCCACCTTGCGCACCCAGGGCAGGGTTTCCAGCGCGCCGCGCACCACCTCGAGATTGAGGCTGAAGAAATTGCCGTTGAGCGCCGCCGGCAGAACCTGCTCGACCTCGCCGCGCCGCGTGTGGGGCAGCGGCTCGGCAAAGATCACCCGCTCGATGGGCAGCGCCGGCACGCGCACCAGCCACACCGTCGCCGCCACCAGCAGGGCAGCCGAGGCGGCCAGCATCAGCAGGTCGGCGATGGCGTTCAGCAGGTGCGGTTTGTTCCACATTCATTGGCTCTGTCGTAGGCTCAGTCGTTGGCGGCCAGTTCGAGGACCCGGCGCACCAGGGCCGGGTATTCCAGCCCGGCGACGCGGGCCGCCATCGGCACCAGCGAGTGGTCGGTCATGCCCGGCGCGGTATTCACTTCCAGGAAGTAGTGCTTGCCCTCCTCGTCCATCAGGAAATCGACCCGGCCCCAGCCGCGGCCGCCGAGGATGCGGAAGGCCTCCAGCGCGCCCTGACGAATTTCCCTTTCCTTGGCCTCGGGCAGGTTGCAGGGACACAGGTAGCGGGTGTCGTCGCGGGTGTACTTGGCCTCGTAGTCGTACCACTCGGTGGCCGGCTCGATCTTGATGATCGGCATCGCTTCGTCGCCGATGATGCCGACCGTGTATTCGCCGCCCATGACGCCCTTTTCGGCGATGACCAGCGGGTCGTGCCTGGCCGCTTCTTCGTAGGCGGCCTTCAGTTCGCCGCGCGCCTTGACCTTGGTGATGCCGATCGACGAGCCTTCCCGGGCCGGCTTGACGAAGAGCGGCAGGCCAAGCTGTTCCTCGACCTCGGCGAAATCGGAATCTGCGGTGAGCAGCGCGTAGTCCGGAATCGGCAGCCCGGCCGCCCGCCACATCAGCTTGGTGCGGAACTTGTCCATGGCCAGCGCTGAGGCCAGCACGCCGGAGCCGGTGTAGGGAATGTGCATGACTTCCAGCGCGCCCTGGATGGTGCCGTCCTCGCCATGGCGGCCGTGCAGCGCGATGAAGGCGCGGTCGTAGCCCTTGAGGTCGTCCAGCGTCTGCGTCGCCGGATCGAAGGCGTGGGCGTCTATGCCCTGCCCCTGCAGCGCGGCCAGCACGCGCGAACCGCTGTTCAGTGAAACCTCGCGCTCGGCGGAGGTGCCACCGAACAGTACGGCAACTTTGCCGAAATCAGACATGCTTTGCTCCAGACTGCTTTTCATTTTTGGGCGTTTTTTCCGGTTGACCGCAGGAATGGTTCATGACTGCCCCGCCAGCTTGCCGGGCACGGCGCCGATCGAGCCGGCCCCCATGCACAGCACGACGTCGCCGTCGCGGGCGATGTCGACAATGGTTTGCGGCAGGTCGGCGATGTTCTCGACGAAGAAGGGCTCGACCTTGCCGGCGACGCGCAGGGCGCGGGCCAGCGAGCGGCCGTCGGCGGCGACGATGGGCGCCTCGCCGGCGGCGTAGATTTCGGCCAGCAGCAGGGCGTCTACCGTGCTCAGCACCTTGACGAAATCCTCGAAGCAGTCGCGGGTCCGCGTGTAGCGATGGGGCTGGAAGGCGAGCACCAGGCGGCGGCCGGGGAAGGCGCCGCGGGCGGCGGCCAGCGTGGCGGCCATTTCGACCGGGTGGTGGCCGTAGTCGTCGACCAGCGTGAAGTTGCCGCCGGCCGGCAGGGCGACTTCGCCGTAGCGCTGGAAGCGGCGGCCGACGCCCTTGAACTCGGCCAGTGCCTTGACGATGGCGGCGTCGGGAACCTGCACCTCGGTGGCGACGGCGATGGCGGCCAGCGCGTTCAGCACGTTGTGCAGGCCGGGCGTGTTGAGGACGATGGACAGCCGGGTCGTCGTGCCGTTGACCCGCACGCAGTCGAAGCGCATGCGGCCGTCCTCGGCGACGATGTTCTCGGCGTAGAAATTGTTTTCCGCCGACAGGCCGTAGGTGATGATCTGCTTGGGCACACGCGGCAGGATGTCGCGGATGTTGGCGTCGTCGCCGCAGACCACGGCGACGCCGTAGAAGGGCAGGCGGTTGAGGAAATCGACGAAGGCCGACTTGAGGCGCTCGAAGTCGTGGCCGTAGGTCTCCATGTGGTCGGCGTCGATGTTGGTGACGACCGAGATGACCGGCGACAGGAAGAGGAAGGAGGCGTCCGATTCGTCGGCCTCGGCCACCAGGAAATCGCCGCTGCCCAGCCGGGCGTTGGCGCCGGCGGCGTTCAGCCGGCCGCCGATGACGAAGGTCGGGTCGATGCCGCCTTCGGCCAGGATGGAGGTGACCAGGCTGGTCGTCGTCGTCTTGCCGTGCGTGCCGGCGATGGCGATGCCGCTCTTCAGGCGCATCAGCTCGGCCAGCATCTGGGCGCGCGGGACGACCGGGATCTTGCGCTCGCGGGCGGCGATGACCTCCGGGTTGTCCTCCTTGACCGCCGTCGAGATGACCACGGCGTCGGCTCCGGCAATGTTCTCGGCGGCGTGGCCGACGCTCACCCGGACGCCCTCGCCCTCGAGCCGGCGGGTGGTGGCGCTGGCCGCCAGGTCGGAGCCGCTGACCGTGTAGTCGAGGTGGGCGAGCACCTCGGCGATGCCGCTCATGCCCGAACCGCCGACGCCGACGAAGTGGATGTGTTTGACCTTGTGTTTCATGCAATCCCTTTCGACGCAGAGGCGCGGAGACGCGGAGAAAGGCCCGTACCAACGGAGCCTTCTCTCTGCGCCTCTGCGCCTCTGCGTTTCATAGCAGTAGTCATTTCGCAATCTCCGCGCAGATAGTCGCCACTTCTGCGGTGGCATCGGGCTTGGCCAGACTGCGGGCCTTTTCGGCCATTTCCAGCAGTTGACCGCGGGAATAGTTGCGGATCAGGGCGATGGCCTCCGGCGTCAGCTCGTCCTGCGGCAGCAGGAAGGCGCCGCCGGCATGGACCAGGAACCTGGCGTTGCCCGTCTGGTGGTCGTCCACCGCGTGCGGGAAAGGCACCAGGATGCTGGCCACGCCGGCCGCCGCCAGTTCGGCGATGGTCAGCGCGCCGGCCCGGCAGATGACCAGGTCGGCCCACTCGTAGGCGCCGGCGATGTCCTCGATGAAAGGCACGCAATGGGCCTGGACGCCGACCGCGGCGTAATTGGCCTTGAGCCCTTCGATGTGCTTCTCGCCGGCCTGGTGGACGATCTGCGGCTGCTGGCTTTCGGCGAGCAGGGCCATGCCCTTGGGCACCATTTCGTTGAGCGCCGCCGCCCCCAGGCTGCCGCCGATGACCAGCACGTGCAGGGCGCCGCCACGTCCGGCCAGGCGTTCGGCCGGCGGGGCCAGGCGGGCGATTTCGGGACGAACCGGATTACCCACCCAGGCGCCCTTCTTCAATACCTCCGGGAAGCCGGTGACGATGCGGTCGGCGACGCCGGCCAGCACCCGGTTGGCCAGCCCGGCCACGGAATTCTGTTCGTGCAGGACCAGCGGCACGCCGGTCAACGCCGCCATCATGCCGCCCGGGAAGGTGATGTAGCCGCCCATGCCGAGCACGACATCGGGCTTGACCTGGCGGATCGCCTTGAGGCCCTGCCAGAAACCGCGCAGCAGGTTGAGCGGCAGCAGCAGCTTGCGCAGCAGGCCCTTGCCGCGCAGGGCACCGAACTGCACCCACACCGTCTCGAAGCCATGCTGCGGCACCAGACGCGCCTCCATGCCGTCCGGGTTGCCGAGCCAGACCACCCGCCAGCCGGCATCGCGCATGGCGTGCGCCACCGACAGGGCGGGGAAGATATGGCCGCCGGTGCCGCCGGCCATGATCAGGATGGTCTTGCTCACAACTTGCCTCCGCGCATCAGCTGCCTAATTTGGCTACGGCCGGGCTGCGCCCTTAACTTGCTGCGCAAGTTAGCCTGCGCCGAAACAGGCAACGCGAACGTGGTCATAGTTTTCCACCTCGCATGAGTTGCCTGTTTTCCCAATCGACTCGCAGCAAGATTGCCAGGGCCACGCAATTGGCCAGGATGCCCGAGCCGCCGAAGCTCATCAGCGGCAGGGTCAGGCCCTTGGTCGGCAAGAGGCCCATGTTGACGCCCATGTTGATGAAGGACTGGACGCCGAACCAGATGCCCATGCCCATGGCGACCAGCGCCGGGTAGAGGCGGTCGAGCTGCACGCACTGGCGGCCGATGGCGAAGGCGCGCTGGACGAGCAACGCGAACAGCGCGACGACGGCGAGTACGCCGAAGAAGCCGAGCTCCTCGGCGATCACGGCGAGCAGGAAGTCGGTGTGCGCTTCCGGCAGGTAGAACAGCTTCTCGACGCTGGCGCCGAGGCCGACGCCGAACAGTTCGCCGCGCCCGAAGGCGATCAGCGAATGCGACAGCTGGTAGCCGCGCCCGAAGGCGTCGGCCCACGGGTCCATGAAGCCGAACACCCGGTCGCGCCGGTAGGGCGAGACGATGATCATGATGGTGAAGGCGATCAACAGGCCGACGATGAGCAGCGCGAACAGCCGCGCCTTGAGGCCGCCGAGGAAGAGGATGCCCATGGCGATCGAGATGATGACGACGAAGGCACCGAAGTCCGGCTCCTTGAGGAGCAGCATGCCGACGATGGCCATCGCCCCGAACATCGGCAGGAAGGCCTGCTTGAGGTCGTGCATAACGTTGATCTTGCGCACCGTGTAGTCGGCGGCGTAGAGCACGGCGAACAGCTTCATCAGCTCGGACGGCTGCAGGTTGGCGAAACCGAGGGGTAGCCAGCGGCGGGCGCCATTGACGTCCTTGCCGATGCCGGGAATGAGGACGATGGCGAGCAGCGCCACACCGATCAGGAAGAGCAGCGGCGCCGACTTCTGCCACAGGGCCAGCGGCACCTGGAAGGCGACGGCGGCGGCGACCAGGCCGATGCACAGGAAGACGCCGTGGCGCACCAGGTAGTAGGCTGGCTGGTAGTTGGTGAAGCGGCCGCCCTCGGCGATGGCGATCGACGCCGAATAAACCATGACCAGCCCGGTGAACAGCAGCAGCAGCACGCTCCACAGCAGCGTGTAGTCGATTTCCGCGACCTGGCGGCGGGGGGCGTCGAGGGCGCCGATCATCATGATTGCAGCCCCTGCACGGCATCGATGAAGGCCTGGGCACGATGCGCGTAGTTCTTGTACATGTCGAGGCTGGCGCAGGCCGGCGAGAGCAGCACGCAGTCGCCGGCCTGGGCCCGGGCGGCCAGCCAGCGCACGGCGCCGGCCATGTCGCCGACGATGCAGGTCGGCAGGCCGCTGCCTTCGAGGGCCAGGCCGATGGCGGCGGCATCGCGGCCGATCAGCGCCACGGCGCGGCCGTGCTTCTGCAGGGCCAGCTTCAACGGTGAGAAATCCTGGCCCTTGCCGTCGCCGCCGAGGACGATGGCGACCCGACGGCCCAGGCCTTCGATGGCGGCCAGCGTGGCCCCGACATTGGTGCCCTTGGAGTCGTCGACGTAGAGCACGCCGGCGATCTCGGCCACGGTTTCGACGCGGTGCGGCAGGCCCGTGAAGCTTTTCAGCGGCGCGACCAGGCGCCCCGGTTCGACGCCGACCGCTTCGCACAGGGCGAGCGCCGCCATGGCGTTGGCGGCGTTGTGCAGGCCGGACAGCTTGAGGTCGGCCAGGGCGACCAGCGGTGCCTGGCCGCGGCAGATGGCGCCGCCGGCGATCCCGTAGTCGACGGCGCGCGACGCCGGCTGCAGGCTGAACGTCACCATCGTCCGGCCGCAGCGGCCGTTGGCCATCGACCAGTCGTCGTCGCGGTTGAGCACCATGACGCCCTTGCCCTGGAAGACGCGCCCCTTGGCGGCGGCGTAGTTGGCCAGGCTGCCTTCGTAGCGATCAAGGTGATCCTCGGACAGATTGAGCAGGGTGGCCGCCGCGGCGTTCAGGTGATGCGTCGTTTCCAGCTGGAAGCTGGACAGCTCGACCACCCAGACCTGCGGCAGCGGTTTACCCAACTGCGCGGCATCCTGGGCATCCATCAGGGCATCGAGCGCCGACGGCGAGATATTGCCGCAGGCGACGGCCGGCACGCCGGCACCGTTGAGCAAATGGGCGGTCAGCGCCGTCGTCGTCGTCTTGCCGTTGCTGCCGGTGATGGCGATGATCCGGGAGGCCGGCACCTGGTCGCGCACGCCGGCCGCGAACAATTCGATTTCCGAGACAATTTTGCCGTCGACCGCAGCGATCGCCGGCGTCGCCTTGGGCACGCCCGGCGACAGCGCAACGATGTCGGCCCAGGCGAACGGCTCGTCGGCGAACGGCCCGGCGATCAACTCGGCGCCGGGCGCGACGCGCTGCAGCGCCTCGACATTCGGCGGGTTGTCACGCGAATCGGCGACGCGCACGACGGCACCCTGGCGGTGCAGCCACTTGGCCATGGCCAGCCCGGACTCGCCGAGCCCGACCACCAGTACGCGTTTGCCTTTCAGTTCCATAAACATCCATTCCAGACGCAGAGGCGCGGAGCCGCGGAGAAAAGCCTTTTCTCCATTGCTCGCTGCATCTCTGCGACTCTGCGTTTCATTTGCTTATCTCAATTTCAACGTAGAAAGCCCGATCAGCACGAGCATGATGGTGATGATCCAGAAGCGGACGACGACCTGCGTCTCCTTCCAGCCGGTCTGTTCGAAGTGGTGATGCAGCGGCGCCATGCGCAGGATGCGCCGGCCCTCGCCGAAGCGCTTCTTGGTGTATTTGAAGTAGGAGACCTGCAGCATCACCGACAGGGTTTCGATGACGAAGACGCCGCCCATGATCAGCAGCACGATTTCCTGGCGGACGATCACCGCCACCGTGCCCAGCGCCGCACCGAGCGCCAGGGCACCGACGTCGCCCATGAAGACTTCGGCCGGGTAGGCGTTGAACCACAGGAAGCCGAGCCCGGCCCCGGCGATGGCGCCGAGGAAGATGCACAGCTCGCCGGCCCCCGGCACGTAGGGGATGAGCAGGTACTTGGCGTAGACGGCGTGGCCGGTGACGTAGGCGATCAGCGCGAAGGCGGCGGCGATCATCACCGTCGGCATGATGGCCAGGCCGTCCAAACCATCGGTCAGGTTGACCGCGTTGCTGGTGCCGACGATGACGAAATAGGTCAGCACGATGAAGCCGACGATGCCGAGCGGGAAGGCCACGGTCTTGAAGAAGGGCACGATCAGCTCAAGGTGCGTCGGCGACTTGGCCGAAAAGGCGATGAACAGCGCGGCGCCGATGCCGAGCACCGACTGCCAGAAATATTTCCATTTGGCCGACAAGCCCTTCGGGTCGCGGTAGACCACCTTCTTCCAGTCGTCGTACCAGCCGACGATGCCGTAGCCGAGCGTGACGACGAGCACCGTCCACACGTACTTGTTGGTCAGGTCGCCCCAGAGCAGCGTGGTGACGCCGATGGCGATCAGGATCAGCACGCCACCCATGGTCGGCGTTCCCGACTTGACGAGGTGGGTCTGCGGCCCGTCGTTGCGCACCGCCTGCCCGATCTTCTTGGCGGCCAGCCAGCGGATCACCGCCGGCCCGGCGGCCAGCGACAAGAGCAGCGCGGTCATCGCGGCGAGCACGGCGCGCAGCGTGATGTAGTTGAAGACGTTGAAGAAGCGCACGTCCTGGGCGAGCCATTGGGCCAAGGCGAGTAGCATCAGTTTTTCTCCTCGGGGTCGACTGGTGCTGCCAGCGCATCGGCCACCCGTTCCATTTTCATGAAGCGCGAGCCCTTGACCAGCACCGTGGTTTCCGGCCCCAATTCCTTGTCGACCGCAGCGATCAACTTCTCGACGTTGCAAAAATGGCGGGCCCCTTCGCCGAAGTTGCGCACCGCCAGTTGCGCCTGGTCCCCCAGCGCGAACAGGCGGTCGACGCCCTGGCTCTTGGCGTAGCCACCGATCTCGTCGTGGTACTGGCCGCTGGCCTCGCCGATCTCGCCCATGTCGCCGAGGACGAGCAGCTTGCGGCCGATGGTGGCGGCCAGCACGTCGATGCCGGCGCGCACCGAATCCGGATTGGCGTTGTAGGTGTCGTCGAGGATGTCGGCGCCCTGCTTGCCGGCGCGGCGCTGCAGGCGGCCCTTGACGCCGGAGAAGGCTTCCAGCCCGCTGACCACGGCGGCCAGCGGGATGCCGGCGGCGAGGCAGGCGGCGGCAGCAGCCACCGCATTGCGGGCGTTGTGGCGGCCGGGGATGCGCAGGGTGATGGCCGCTTCGCCGGCCGGCGAACGCAGTTCGATGGCCAGCTCCAGCCCGTGCTGGCGGACGTTGCCGGTGACATCGGCCGGGCGGTCGATGGCAAAGCTGCACACCGGGCGGGCGCCGGCCAGGCCGCGCCAGTAGTCGGCATAGGCGTCGTCGGCGTTGATCACGGCAACGCCGTCGGCCGGCAGGCCGCTGAAGATGGCGCCCTTCTCGCGCGCCACTTCGTCGAGGTCGCCCATGCCTTCGAGGTGGGCGCGCTGGGCGTTGGTGATCATGGCCACGGTCGGGGCGCCGATCGGCGCCAGGTAGCCGATTTCGCCGGGATGGTTCATGCCCATCTCGATCACCGCGGCACGGTGCGAGGGGCGCAGGCCGAGCAAGGTGAGGGGCAGGCCGATGTCGTTGTTGAGGTTGCCGCGGGTGGACAGCACGGCGCTGCCGAAGGCGGCCTTGAGGACGGCGGCGATCATTTCCTTGGTCGTCGTCTTGCCGTTCGAGCCGGTGACGGCGATCACCGGCAGCGAGAACCGGGCCCGCCAGGCGGCGGCGAGGCGACCGAGGGCGAGCCGGGTGTCGTCGACGACGACGGCCGAGGCGCCGGGCGGCAATTTGGCCGGATCGGACACGACCAAGGCGGCGGCGCCGGCGGCCAGGGCCGGGGCGAGGAAATCATGGGCATCGAAATTGGCTCCGGCCAGGGCGATGAACAGCTGGCCGCGGGCGATCGCCCGGGTGTCGGTGGACACGCCTTCGACGGCGACGTCGGGCCCGGTCAGGCGACCGCTGACCGCTTGGGCGACTTGCGAGAGCAGCCAGTTCATGCTGCCTCCTCCTTGCTGGGGTGACGCAGGGCGAGCGCGGCGCGGGCCTGCTCGACATCGGAAAACGGCTGGCGGACGCCCTTGGTTTCCTGGTAGGACTCGTGGCCCTTGCCGGCCAGCAGGATGACGTCGGCCGGCTCGGCACCGAGCACGGCGCGGCGGATGGCGGCGGCGCGGTCGGCCTCGACCTCGGCGGCCGGCATGCCGGCGACGATGTCGGCGATGATGGCCTGCGGGTCTTCGCTGCGCGGATTGTCGCTGGTGACCAGGGCCTGGTCGGCCAGGCGGGCGGCGACGGCGCCCATTTGCGGGCGCTTGCCGGCGTCGCGGTCGCCGCCGCAGCCGAAGACCACCGCCAACTTGCCGCCGCGCGCCGCGGCGACCGGGCGCAGTGCGGCCAGGGCGTTGTCCAGCGCATCCGGGGTATGAGCGTAATCGACGACGACCAGCGGCTCGCCGTGGCCGCCGACGCGCTCCATGCGGCCCGGCGGCGCGCTCAGGGCCGACAGGCGCTGGCCGACATCGGCCGCCGGCAGGCCGGCGTCGTGCAGCACGGCGGCAATGGCCAGCAGGTTGGCGACGTTGTAGCGGCCGACCAGGTCGGTATCGACGGTCGTCCGGCCGTTCGGCAGGACCAGGCTGAAACGCTGGCCGAAAGGCGTATCGGTGAGGTTTTCGGCACGCACCAGGGCGGGAAAGTCGCGGCGCGCTTCGCCGATGGCGTAGCCGAGCACGCGCAGGGCGGTCGTTTCGCGGGCCAGCAGAAGGCCGAACTCATCGTCGAGGTTGACGATGGCGGTGCGCAGGCGCGGCCAGTGGAAGAGCTTCTTCTTGGCGGCGGCGTAGGCTTCCATGCTGCCGTGGTAATCGAGGTGGTCGCGGGTCAGGTTGGTGAAGATGGCGACGTCGATTCGCGCCCCGTTCATCCGCCCCTCCTCGATGCCGATCGAGCTGGCTTCGAGAGCGCAGGCGCCGGCCTCGGCAGCGCGGAAGCCGGCCAGGTAGCGCATCAGCGTCGTCGCCTCGGGCGTCGTGAAGCCGGTTTCGACCAGGGCGTCGGGGAAGCCGGCGCCGAGCGTGCCGATGATGGCGCAAGGCTTGGGATAGACGCGGGCCAGGCACTGGCTGATCGTCGTCTTGCCGTTGGTGCCGGTGATGGCGATCAGCGACAGGCCTTCGCTGGGATTGCCGTAAACCAGATGGGCGAGCGGGCCGGCCAGCGGGCGCAGCGCGTCGACGGCAATTCCGACGGTCGACGGGAATTTTTGCCCAAAATCGAAATCGTCGCCGGGCTGCCAGAGGACGGCAACGGCGCCGCGGGCCAGGGCGTCGGCGATGTAGCGCCGGCCGTCGGCCAGGTCGCCCGGGTAGGCCAGGAAGAGATCGCCGGGCAGCACCTGGCGGCTGTCGTCGGCGACGCCGGTCGGCACCACGCCGAGGGCTTCGAGGCGGTCGAGGATGTGGCGCGGCGTCATCACAGCCGCCCCTTTCCGGCCGCCACTTCGGCCACCTGCAGCGGGGCGTCGGGCGCCACGCCGAGGGTGCGCAGGGCGCCGCCCATGATCTGCGAGAAGGCCGGGCCGGCCACGTCGCCGCCGTAGTAGGAGGTGCCGGACGGCTCGTCGATCATCACGGCGACGACCAGGCGCGGATCGCTGATCGGCGCCAGGCCGACGAAGGAGCCGATATACTTGCGGGCGTAGACACCGCCCTCGAGCTTGTGGGCGGTGCCCGTCTTGCCGCCGACCCGGTAGCCGGCAACCCGCGCCTTGGGCGCGGTGCCGCCCGGCTGCACGGCCATTTCGAGCATGATGCGCACTTCGCGCACGGTCTGCGGCGAGAAGATGCGCATGCCGTGCGGCGGGGTTTCCTCGATGCGGGTCAGCGACAGCGGCATCAACTCGCCGTCGCGGGCGAACACAGTGTAGGCGCGGGCCATCTGGATCAGGCTGACGGCGATGCCGTGGCCGTAGGACATCGTTGCCTGCTCGATCGGCCGCCAGTTCTTCCACGGCCGCAGGCGGCCGTTGACCTCGCCGGGAAAGCCGAGGTTGGGCGCCTGGCCGAAGCCGAGGCGGTCGTACATCTCCCACATTTCCTTGGGCTGGAAGCCGAGCGCCATCTTCACCGTGCCGACGTTGGACGACTTCTGGATCACTTCGGCGACAGTCAGGGCGCCATGCTTGTGGGCGTCGGAGATGGTCGCGCTGCCGATGGTCAGGCGACCCGGCGCGCAGTCGATCACCGTGTCGATGCGGACCTTGCCGCGCTCCAGGGCGAGGGCGGCGGTAAACGGCTTCATCACCGAACCCGGCTCGTAGGTGTCGGTGATCGCCCGGTTGCGCAACTGGGCGCCGGACAGGTGCTCGCGATTGTTCGGGTTGTAGGTCGGCCAGTTGGCCAGGGCGAGGATCTCGCCGCTGCGCGCATCGATCACCACGGCCCCGCCGGCCCTGGCCTTGTTGGCCTCGACGGCGGCCTTGAGGTGGCTATAGGCGAGGTACTGGATCTTCGAGTCGAGGGCCAGATGGATGTCCTTGCCGTCCTGCGGCGGCTTGGTGGCGCCGACGTCCTCGACGATGTTGCCGCGCCGGTCGCGGATCACCGTGCGGCTGCCCGGGCGGCCGAGCAGGCTGTTCTGGAAGGCCAGCTCGACGCCTTCCAGGCCCTTGTCGTCCACGCCGGTGAAACCGACGATGTGGGCCGTCATGTCGCCGGTCGGGTAGAAGCGGCGATATTCCTTTTCCTGATGCACGCCAGGGAATTTCTGGGCGGCGATGCGCTCGGCCGTCTCCGGCGGCACCTGGCGCTTGACGTAGGTGAAGGTCTTTTCCGAGGCCAGCTTGCCGTCGAGTTCGCGGACGCTGAGGTCGAGCAACTCGGCCAGCTGGCGCTTCTGGGGCGTGCTCATGGTGCGGGCGTCGCCAGGGATGGCCCAGATCGACTTCATCGGCGTGGACACGGCCAGCATGTCGCCATGGCGGTCGACGATCTTGCCGCGCGAGGCCGAGATCTCGATGTCGCGGCGATAGCGGGAATCGCCCTTTTCCTGCAGGAAGTCGTTGTGGATCACCTGCAGGTAGAAACTGCGCCCCACCAGGGCGAGGAAGGCGAGCATCAGCAGCAAGCCGACGGTACGCGACCGCCAGCCCTGCAAGGCAAGCTGCAGCACCGGGCTTTCGGTATAGCGGTGACCCCGCTGCGGGCGACGAACGACCATCAGCGCCCTCCCTTGCGAACTTCGGCCGGGGCCCGGACGACGCGGCCCAGGGCATCGGGCGCCACCATGTGCAGGCGGTCGCGGGCGATCTGCTCGATGCGCGGATGGGTCGCCCAGGTCGACATTTCCAGCTGCAGCTGGCCGTATTCGACGTCGAGCTGGCGGGCCCGCTCCTGCTCCTGCTCCAGCGCCTGGAACAGCTTGCGGCCGCGATGCTGCGAGGTGACCACGGCCAGGGCGCAAACCACCAGCACGAGCAGCAGCATCATGTTGAAGCGCAGCATCACAGCTTCTCCGCGACGCGCATGACGGCGCTGCGCGCCCGCGGATTGGCGTCGACTTCGGCGGCCGATGCCTTGACCGGCTTGCCGACCAGTCGCAGCTTGGGTTTCGGCAGCTGGTCGGCGCGCAGCGGCAGCCCCTTGGGCAGCGCGTCGGCCGTGGACTGTTGGCGCATGAAGTTCTTGACGATGCGATCTTCCAGCGAATGGAAGGCGATCACCACCAGCCGGCCGCCCGGTTTCAGCAAACCGAGGGCCTGCGGCAGGACTACCTCCAGCTGGCGGAGCTCTTGATTGATATGAATCCGTAGAGCTTGAAAGCTGCGCGTCGCCGGGTCCTGCCCTGGCTCACGGGTGCGCACGGCCTCGCGTACGAGGGCCGCGAACTGGCCTGTGGTGACAACAGGTTGTTCGAGCCGAGCAGCCACAACCTTCTTTGCAATCTGGAAAGCAAACCGTTCTTCGCCATAGTTTCTTATAACCTCCGTAATGTCCCTCAACTCGGCACGCCCCAGCCACTCGGCCGCCGTCTCGCCCTGCGTCGTATCCATACGCATGTCGAGCGGCGCGTCGTAGCGGAAGCTGAAGCCACGCTCCCCGTCATCGATTTGCGGCGACGACACACCAACATCCAGCAAAATCCCGTCAGCCCCGCCAACCCCAGCCTCGGCGGCAGCTTCGGCCAGCTCGCCGAAGGCGCGATGGACCAGACGAAAACGCCCGTCATCGATCGCCGCCCCGGCGGCAATCGCCTGCGGATCGCGATCGAGCGCCAGCAGGCGCCCCTCTTCGTTCAACCGGGAAAGAATCCGGCGGCTATGGCCGCCCCGCCCGAAGGTGGCGTCGATGTAGACGCCCCCGGCCTTGATTGCCAGGGAATCCACCGCCTCTTCGAGCAGCACCGTGACATGGGCGCTGCTCGCCGTCACAGCACCAGGTCTCCAAAGCCCGGCGGCAGATCGCCGGACAGCGCCTCCGCGGCCAGGTCGTTCTGTTGCTTCCAGCCGGCCTCGCTCCAGATCTCGAAGTGGGTACCCATGCCCACCAGATAGACCGACTTCTCGAACTGGGCGTACTCGCGCAACTCGGGGGCGATCAGGATGCGCCCTGCCGAGTCCGGCGATTCGGTGCGGGCATTGCCGACCATCACGCGCTTGATGGCTGCCGCCCGCCGATCCAGGCTGGAAGCCTTGAGGATCTGGTCACGGACCGGCTGCCAGGCCGGCTCCGGGTACAACAGCAGGCAGCCATGCGGGTGCGCGGTCAGGATGAGCGAGCCTTCGCCGGCCGCAAGCAGGGCGTCACGGTGCCTTGCCGGAATGGCAAGCCGCCCTTTTGCATCCAGACTGAGTGCCGCTGCGCCCTCGAACATCCCTGATTACCCCGTTTACCCACTTTTAAACACGTTTACCCACTTTAGAGCAACGGATCATCGCCGTCAATAGAAAATCGACGAATTTTTTCTTATGCAACAAGGACTTAGGGGCACTTTTCTGATGCAAGTCAAGCAAAAATTACCCTTAAAAATCAACGGGCGATTTTCGACACTTAAAGTGACTTATCAGGAGTGGGGAATGGCCGCGGGCATTCCATGGCCATCAATGCCAGCGTGGTAAATCGTGGGACGAATGCGGAGCTAGGCGCCCCGCTTGACCATCAGGTCGACGGGCTGGCAAGCGCCATAGACCGACACCTGGTTGCGCCCGTCGTTCTTGGCGCGATAGAGCGCCTGGTCGGCGCAGCGGGTCAGGTCGTCCGGCGTCTTGCCGTGCTCCGGGTAGGCCGCCACGCCAAGCGATACGGTAAAGGTGATGCGGGTGCTGCCCAGGGTGATGGCCAGGTCCTGGACAGCGCTCCGCCACAGTTCGGCCCGCTCGAGGGCGGCTTCGAGCGGCATGTTGGGGAGGAGCATGAGGAATTCCTCGCCGCCGTAGCGGCAGGCGACGTCTTCGGTGCGGATGTTGGCGAGGAGCACCGAGGCCAGCATGCGCAAGGCCTCGTCGCCGACCTGGTGACCGTAGGTGTCGTTGACCCGCTTGAAGTAGTCGATGTCGATCATCACCAGGGCCAGCGGGTTGCCTTCGCGGCGGGCCCGCGATACTTCGCGTTCCAGGGTTTCGTCGAGATAGCGCCGGTTGTAGAGGCCGGTCAGGCCGTCGCGCACGGCCAGTTCCTGGAGCGCCGCCTGCAGGCGGCCGGTTTCGTCGATGCGCGCATGCAACTGGCGATTGGTTTCGCGCAAGGCGGCCTCGGCCGCCTTGCGCTCGCTGACGTTGCGGGTGATGCCGAGGATGGTGCGGGCCACCCCTTCGGCATCGAGCAGGTAGCTGGAAACGCTTTCGGCGGCAATCACGCTGCCGTCGCTGCACACCTGTTCGACCTCGCTGACGAAGACATTGGCCGTCTGGTCACCGGCAGCGATGCGGCGCAGGCGCAGATCGATCTCGCCGGCCATGCGCCGGGCCGATTCCCGGGTCAGCGTGGCATCGAAGGGCTTGCCGACCAGATCCTGCGGCGCGAAGCCCAGCATGGCGGTGACCGACGGGCTGACGTAGGTGTAGGTCCGCGAGCGGATGTCGATGGTCCAGATGACGTCGTGGCTGTTCTCGGCCAGGGTCCGGTAGCGGGCCTCGCTTTCGACCAGCCTGGCCGCCGTCAGCTCGTCCTGGCGCCCGGCGCGCAGCAGGCGCATGAGCAGCAGCGACAGCGAGAGGAAGAGCAGCAGCGAGGAAAAGCCGACCAGGGCTGCCGTCTTGCGCCATTCGGCGAAGGCGTCCTCGGTCGGCAGGCTGGCCGCAACGTACAGCGCATGCTCGCCCACCGGCTGCAAGGCATAGATGTGCCCGGCACTCTCGCCGGCTCGCGCCAGCCCCCCCCGCGTGCCAGGTTCCGGCAATTGGTGCCGCACGCTCCCATCATCGGACGGCAGGACGACCGGGTCGCCCGACGTCGACCGATAGGCGACAGCGCGCCCGGTGCCTGTCCGGTAGATCCCGAGGCCGGCCAATGCCGGGCCATTGCCGAGATCGAGCAGGCGTTCCAGATACGCCGAATCGAGCACGGCGACCAGCCCGCCCTGGACCACCCCGAATCCATCGCGAACAGCCAGGCCGACCCCCAACGCCCGACGCCCGGATTGACGGTCGGCTGGCAGGTCGATCAGCAGCAGGCGGCCGGCCAGCAGCGGCGCCTGGAAGGCCTGTGGATTTTGGCCAAAAATTGCCGTTGACCGCAGCCCCCCTCCGGTCGAAGCGATTTCTCCGCCGCCCGCATCGACCGCCTCGAGCGAACGAATGCCGGGGTGACGCTCGACATAGCGACGCAGTTCGCCGTGCAGGTCTTCTCGAAACCGCCCGCCCTGGCGGAAGGCATCTCCCGGAACACTGGTCGCCAGCAGTTCGAGGTCGGCCTGCAATTGCTGCAACGCCATACGGGTCCGCTCGGCGACCAGTTGACTGGCATGGAGGGTCGTCGCCTCGGCCGTGTGGCGCGCCTCGCGATAGCCCTCGCCAAGGAGGAAGGCGACCAGCGACGCCACCCCCAGCCAGGTCAGCAGGAAGAAAAAGACCTGCCGGCCGCGCGGCCCGAAGGCCAGGCGCCAGGATTGCCGGGAGGCGCGGGCATCCATGCTGCGCTCAGCCGTCCGGACATTGCCACCGGCAGCCAGGGAAAGCTGTCGGCAGCATGGCGATCATTTCACCGAGCCCAACTTCTGCTCGATGCGAGCCAGGGGGATGGCACCCGGTATCCGCTCACCATCGGCAAAGAACATGGTCGGCGTGCCGGAGATATTCAGCTTGCGGCCGAATTCCTGGTTCCTGGTGACGGCGCTGGTATCGCAATCGTCCCGCCCGCTCGGCACCTTGCCATCGACCATCCAGTCATTCCAGGCCTTGGCCCGGTCGGGTGCACACCAGATCTGCTTGGACTTGCGCACCGAGTCCTCGGAAAGGATGGGGTAGAGGAAGGTATAGACGGTCACGTTGTCGACCTTGAGCAACTCCTTCGCCAGCCGCTTGCAATAGCCACAGTTGGGGTCCTCGAAAGTCGCCAGAACCCGCCGGCCATCGCCGCGCACATGCTTGATGGCGCGCTCCAGCGGCAACTCGGAAAACTTGATCGCGGTCAACCGCTTCAGGCGCTCCTCGGTGACGTTCTTCATGGTCTTGCCGTCGATCAATTGTCCGCCCAGGACGATCGCCGACAATTTCTCGTCGGTATAGAAAATATGGCCGTCGGAGTACACCTCGTACAAACCGAGATATCCCGCCTTGCTGACGCTCTCCACCTTGGCGCCCAGCTTGGCCTCCATCGCCTTGCGGATTTCGGCCTCGTCTGCCGCGGCTGAGCCGACCACTGCTCCGGCCACTACCACCGGCAACAACTTCTTCAACATTCGCTTCTCCTAAAAAGCCCCCAGCGCATAGCGCACCAGGGCATTTTTGACAAAGGGCAGGCCGTTGGTCAGGCTCATGCCTAGATTGCGCAGCGGGCGCAAACCCGGCGCCTGTTCCCGGAACAGACGCCGCAGGCTGTCGGTTGTCGTCTGCATCAACGCCGTTTCCTCACGGCGGGCGCGCTGATAGCGCTGCAGGAAACGCTCGTCGCCGATATCCACCCACGGCTTGGCACCAGCCAGTAGCGATGCCAGTTCGCGGGCATCCTGAAACCCCAGGTTGATGCCATGCCCGGACAAGGGATGGATACCGTGAGCAGCGTCGCCAACCAGCGCCAGGCGGGGCGCCACCGTCTTGGGAACGCGAATCAGGCGCAGCGGAAAAGCGGCTGGCGGCGTCAGCAAGTCAAGCTTGCCGAGGACATTGTCGCCGGCCGCCCCGACCTGCTCGCAAAACAGCTGCGGATCGAGGCGACACAAGGCATCAGCCCGGGCATCCGGAGCCGACCAGACAATCGACATCCGGTGGCCAGGCAAGGGCAGATATGCCAGCACGCCATCGTCCCGGAACCACTGGAAGGCAGTATTTCGATGCGCCAATTCGGTCGAGAAATTGGCCACCACTCCGTTTTCATCGTAGGGCACGACCTCGGCAGCCAAACCCGCCGCCTGCCGCACCCAGGAGTCGCGCCCATCGGCCCCGACCACCAGGCGGGCCGAAAGCGACGAACCATCGCCCAGGCGAACGACCGCCGCATCGTGCCGGAACTCGAGTTGTTCGGGCCTGGCCGGGCAGAACAGCGTCAGGTTGCCCTGCCGTTTGGCCGCCTCCCAAAACTCGCAGGCCATCAGCGACGATTCGAGAATGCAGCCCAATTCGGGCACGCCGCTGTCGAAAGCCGAAAACTGGAGGAATCCGCCGGCATCGCCGGCAATTTTCATCGCCCGGATCGGTGCCACACGTCTAGCATCGAGATGTCGCCACGCCCCGAAGGCATCGAGAAACTCGACATTGGCCGGACTGATCGCATAGATGCGCGAATCAAGGCCTTGCGGCCGATACGGCGGTTGACCTTCAACCAGCGCAATGCGCAGCCGGGCCTCGCGCAAGGCCAGCGCCAAGCTGGCGCCAGCCAGGCCGCCACCGACAATGATCAGATCAAAGTGCTGCATGGCGGGAATTATGCCGCTTCGGCAGCGTGAAACAAAATGACGTCAGGCAGGATTTCCGCCACCGGATTGCGGCTTGTTCGAGCGCGGGCGACGGTTGTTGTTGCTGCGTGGGCGATGCTTCTTCTGTTGCGCCCCAGCCCCGGCGCCGCCGCCACCTTGCTTGCCGTGCTGCATCTGGCCACGACCGGGATTGCCGCCGCCAGCCTGTTCGTTGCTGCCGACGCGATTACCCGGGGCGAGCTGGATTTCCAGTTCGATGATTTCGTCCCACTGCTCATCAGAGCGGTCGCGCTCGGGAACGGACAACAGTTCGCGCAAGCGGCGACGGGCATCGAACTGCGGCGCAGGCGCCGGCTGATTCTCGGGAGGATTTTCGGGATTTGGATAATTCATTGGAAACAAAAAAGCGGAGCCCGTCCATGACGAACCCCGCATTCATCAGTGCCTGGTTATTTCTTTTTGCCAGCGCCCTTCTTGGCAGCAACGGCAGCCTTGAAGGCAGTACCGGCAGTAAATTTCGGCACGGTGGTTGCAGGAATCTTAAGCGTAGCACCTGTTTTGGGATTCTTGCCGGTGCGAGCCGCACGCTTGGCGGACTTGAACGTTCCAAAGCCGACCAGGGTAACCGATTCACCCTGAGTAACGGTCTTGACCACTGCCCCGATGATGGCTGACAAGGCCTTGTCAGCAGCAGCTTTGGTAATACCAGCTTCTTTTGCAGCAACTTCGACCAGCTCGGATTTATTCATCTAAGTGCCTCCTGTTACCTACTGAGTTTAAGAAAACTGGCCGTCGGAACGGCAGTGGAATAAAAGTAGCACACCTTTTTTGATTCGTGTTGCCCGAAAGGCGCTTTACAGCGGCATTTTGCGCGATTTTTTGCGTTATGCACACGCCAAACGCACTCCAGCCTCCACCAAAAAATTACCCCGGCCAAAAACCGGGGTAATTTTTTCCTTGCTTGATGACCCGCCTTATTTCTTTTCGGCGGCTTCAGCCGGTTCGGCAGCCTTCTCGCCGTGCGAAATTTCCAGCTTTCCTTCGTTCTGCTTGCCGATGTGCTGGTCGATGGCCGGCAACTGGTGGGCAATGCCCTTGTGGCAATCGATGCAGGTCTTGCCTTCGTCGAACGCCGTCGGGTGGGTGCGTGCCGCACGATTACCCTGCTCGGTATAGTCCATGTAATCGTAGCGATGGCAATTGCGGCATTCGCGAGAGTCACTGGCCTTCATCCGGTCCCACTCATGCTGGGCCAGTTCGTGACGCTTTTGGTTGAATTTCTCAGGCGTGTCGATGGTGCCGAGGATCTTGTGCAGCACCTCGTTGGAAGCCTGGATCTTGCGGATCATCTTCGGCCCCCATTCCTTTGGCACGTGACAATCCGGGCAGGTGGCGCGCACACCAGTACGGTTCGTGTAGTGAACCGTGTTCTGGTACTCGCGGAACACGTTTTCCTCCATCTCGTGACACGAAATGCAGAACGACTCCTTATTGGTCGCCTCCAACGCCCAGTTGAAGCCCCCCCAGAAAACGATACCGGCAATGAAAATCAACAGGACGGAGACAGCACCCATCCGTTTGACCCAGGCTGGCATGTATTTTTGCAGACCCATTTATTCCCCCCTTCCGGCTGCTGGTTTATAGGTGTTCTCGACAAGCGGCTTGGCATCGAATTGCGGCACATGGCACTGCATGCAGAAATAACGACGCGGCGAGATGGTCTTCAGCTTGTTGTCTTCGCGATCAAGGTAGTGTGACTTGGCGACGCGGGTTGCCCCCGTTTCTTCCGAGCGCTCCTTGGAATGGCAATCCATGCACTTGTTGAAGTTTTGTGTGACGTTATAGCCCTTGATGCTGTGCGGAATCAGCGGTGGCTGCTTCTGGAAATTTCGCGGAATCGTGTCGCTATCCTTCTCCGGACGGAACATGTTGACCTTGGAATTTCCCTCGACGGTCGCATTGCCAATGGCCTGCAGCGACTCCTGGGCGCCAGCCGTGACCGCCCCCCCGAGGAACATGCTGACTGCCAGCGCCAGCGCGGTAATCAATTTCATTTCTTAACCTCCGATGTCGCGGCCGGCCAGGCCGGCCGCTTTTCGTATATTTTTTTGCCGACCCGTTGGCCGACCTTTGCTCCAACAACCTGGTCAGGCCTTGACGACCTTGACAGCACACTTCTTGTAGTCCGTTTCCTTGGAAATCGGACAAGTTGCGTCCAGCGTCAGTTTGTTGACCAGGCGTCCGGCATCGAAGAACGGGATGAACACCAAGCCACGGGGCGGCTTGTTGCGACCGCGGGTCTCGACACGCATCTCTACCTCACCGCGGCGGGAGGCCACCTTGACCACCATGCCGCGCTGCAGACCACGCGCCTTGGCATCATCCGGATGCATGAAGACGACGGCATCGGGGAAGGACTTGTAGAGTTCGGGAACGCGACGAGTCATCGAACCAGTGTGCCAGTGCTCCAGGACGCGGCCGGTACATAGCCACAAATCGAAATCCTTGTCCGGCATTTCAGGAGGATCCTGGTATGGCAGCGCAAAGATCACTGCCTTGCCATCCTTGTGGCCGTAGAACTTGACGCCTTCACCTTTCTTGACATAGGGATCATAGCCTTCACGGAAGCGCCACAGGGTTTCCTTGCCTTCGACCACCGGCCAGCGCAGGCCGCGCGCCTTGTGGTAGGTATCGAAAGCAGCCAGGTCATGACCATGACCGCGACCGAACGAGGCGTATTCCTCAAACAAACCCTTCTGGACGTAGAAGCCGAAGTGCTTGGACTCGTCGTTGTCGAAGCCGCTGGCGGTTTCGCTCAGCTTATATTTATTGACGGTACCGTTGGCGTAGAGCAGGTCAAACAGAGTCTTGCCCTTGAGTTTGGGCGCCTTGGCGACCAGATCGGCAGGCCAAACCTCGTCGACCTTGAAGCGCTTGGCAAACTCCATGACCTGCCAGACATCGGAACGGGCCTCGCCCGGCGCCTTGACCTGCTGGCGCCAGAACTGGGTACGGCGCTCGGCATTGCCGTACGCCCCCTCCTTCTCTACCCACATGGCGGTGGGCAGAATGAGGTCGGCGGCCATTGCCGAAACCGTCGGGTAAGGATCGGATACGACGATGAAGTTCTCCGGTTTGCGCCAGCCCGGATAGAGTTCTTCGTTGATGTTCGGCCCGGCCTGCATGTTGTTGTTGCACTGCTGCCAGTAGAAATTGACCTTGCCGTCCTTGAGGGCACGAGCCATGGCCACGGCGTGCAGACCGACCTTGGGATTGATCGTACCGTCGGGCAGCCCCCACAGTTCCTCGGCGTGCTTGCGGTGCTCGGGGTTGGTGACGACCATGTCGGCCGGCAGGCGATGGGCGAAGGTTCCGACCTCGCGGGCCGTTCCGCAGGCCGACGGCTGACCGGTCAGCGAGAACGGGCTATTGCCCGGCTCGGAGATCTTGCCGACCAGCAGGTGCACGTTGTAGATCATGTTGTTGACCCAGGTGCCGCGCGTATGCTGGTTGAAGCCCATGGTCCAGAACGAGGTAACCTTGACCTTGGGGTCGGCATACAACTCGGCCATGGCGATCAGGTCCTTGACCGCTACCCCGGAGATTTTCGAGACTTTCTCGGCGGTGTACTCGGAAACGAACTGCTTGAACTCGTCGAAGGTGATCGGGTCGGCCTTGCCGGTATTGCCCTTGGGCTTGCCATCCTCACCGGGATAGCCGTTGTTGGTCGCCTTCTTTTCCAGAGCGTGCGTCGGACGCAGGCCGAAACCGATGTCGGTCTCGCCTTTCTTGAAATTGACGTGCTTGCTGACGAAGTCCTGGTTGACCTTGCCGGTCGAGATGATGTGGTGGCAGATGAAGTTGAGGATGGCCAAATCGGTATTTGGCTTGAAGATCATCGGGATGTCGGCCAGCTCGAAGGAGCGGTGCTCGAAGGTGGACAGCACGCCGACCTTAACGTGCTTGCTCGACAGCTTGCGGTCGGTGATGCGCGTCCACAGGATGGGGTGCATTTCGGCCATGTTCGAGCCCCACAGGAAGAAGGCGTCGGCGTGCTCGATGTCGTCATAGCAGCCCATCGGCTCGTCGATGCCGAAGGTGCGCATGAAGCCGGCAACGGCCGAGGCCATGCAATGGCGGGCGTTGGGATCGATGTTGTTGGTGCGGAAGCCAGCCTTCATAAGCTTGGCGGCGGCATAGCCCTCCCAGACGGTCCATTGGCCGGAGCCGAACATAGCCAGGCCGTCGACACCCTTCGCCTTGATCGTCGCCCTCGCCTTTTCTTCCATGATGTCGAAGGCGGCATTCCACGAAATCGGCGTAAAATCGCCGTTCTTGTCGAACTTGCCATCCTTCATGCGCAGCATGGGCGTCTGCAGGCGGTCGCCGCCGTACATGATCTTGGACAGGAAATAGCCCTTGATGCAGTTCAGTCCGCGATTGACCGGTGCATCCGGGTCGCCCTGGGTGGCCACCACGCGGCCTTCCTGGGTTCCGACCAGCACGCCGCAGCCGGTGCCGCAGAAACGGCAGGCCGCCTTGTCCCAACGAATGCCCCCGGCCGCCACGGCTGTCGTCGGCGCAGCCAGCCCGGCTGCCGACATGGCCGCCGCCGCTGCGTTGGCCTTGATGAAATCCCGTCGATTGAGTTTCACGCCTTTACCTCCTCGGTATCTGTTTCGTCGTCGCTGTACTGATAAACCATGGCCACCGAGGCGACACCGGGGGCAGCATGCAGGGCTACGTATTTATTGGCAGCCGACTCAAGATCGTCATCCTCGAGGATGACCACCATTTTTCCTTCCGGGGTTTGGGCGTGTATCTCGACGCCCGACATTTGCAGCAATGCTTCGCGCGCCTCGTTCAGGCGCGCCGGGGCAACGTGCAATATGGCGCTGGAAATGTTCATCCGGCCGACCTCCTCAAGCTTCGACGGCACAATTGCCGCCACGGGTCGTAATCTCGCCAATTAGTAGGGTTATTCAATTGATTTGAATCAACTCAACACCTTTGCCCACCTCAGACTAGTACCAACGCAGTGATTAGACTAGTTCGTTTTGACTAGTCGCCAACCAGGAAAGCCTGCTGTTTCGGTAAAGGCTATCGTCGGCATTGAAGCAATCAATTGGATCAATCATCCCCTGTTTCCTATCATGAGATTCGTCTTCAACAAGCAACCCGCACAGGAGCCAACGCAATGTCCATCATCAACAGCAAGATCAAGCCTTTCACCGCCCAAGCTTTCCACAACGGCAAGTTCGTCACCGTTTCCGACAGCGACCTCAAGGGCAAGTGGTCCGTGTTCTTCTTCTACCCGGCCGACTTCACCTTCGTCTGCCCGACCGAACTGGGCGACATGGCCGATCTCTACCCGGAATTCCAGAAGCTGGGCGTCGAGGTCTATTCGGTGTCGACCGACACCCATTTCACCCACAAGGCCTGGCACGACACCTCGGAGACCATCAAGAAGATCGCCTACCCGATGATCGGCGACCCGACCGGCGCCATCACCCGCGGTTTCGACGTGATGATCGAAGACGAAGGCCTGGCGCTGCGCGGCACCTTCCTGGTCAATCCGGAAGGCGAGATCAAGGTCGCTGAAATCCACGACCTGGGCATCGGCCGCGACGCCTCCGAACTGCTGCGCAAGGTCAAGGCCGCCCAGTACGTCGCCACCCACCCGGGCGAAGTCTGCCCGGCCAAGTGGCAGGAAGGCGACGCCACCCTGGCCCCGTCGCTCGACCTGGTCGGCAAGATCTAAGCGGCCAGCCACGAAATCCGCCGCTCCCCCGGGAGCGGCGCGGATTTCAGCGATTTGCTGCGGTCAACGGCAGAAAATCAGTGAAATTCAAAAATCATCAGGGAGAACATCATGCTCGACACCGCCATCAAGACCCAGTTGAAGGCCTATCTCGAAAAGCTGCAACGGCCGATCGAACTCGTCGCCTCGCTCGACGACAGCGCCAAGGCCCAGGAGATGCATGGCCTGCTCACCGACATCGCCGGGCTGTCCGACAAGGTCAGCCTGCGCCAGAACGGCGATGCCGAATTGCGCCCGTCCTTCGCCATCGGCCTGCCCGGCGAGGCGCCGCGCATCCATTTCGCCGGCATCCCGATGGGCCACGAATTCACCTCGCTGATCCTCGCCCTGCTGCAGACCGGCGGCCACCCGCCGAAAGTGGACGCGGCGGTGATCGACGCCATCAAGGCCCTGCCCGGCAACTACCGCTTCGAGACCTTCATCTCGCTGTCCTGCCACAACTGCCCGGACGTCGTGCAGGCGCTTAACCTGATCGCCGTGCTCAACCCCGGCGCGACGAGCACGATGATCGACGGCGCGATGTTCCAGGATGAAGTGAATCGCCGCCAGATCATGGCCGTGCCGACCGTTTTCCTGAATGGCGAGGAATTCGGCCAGGGCCGCATGAGCATCGAGGAAATCGTCGCCAAGCTCGACACCGGCGCCGCCGCCCGGGCGGCCGGAGAAATCGCCGCCAAGGCCGCCTTCGACGTGCTCGTCGTCGGCGGCGGGCCGGCCGGCGCCGCGGCCGCCATCTACGCCGCCCGCAAGGGCATCCGCACCGGCATCGTCGCCGAGCGCTTCGGCGGCCAGGTGATGGACACGCTGGGCATCGAGAACTTCATCTCGGTCAAGCACACCGAGGGGCCGAAGCTGGTCGCCGCGCTCGAACAGCACGTCAAGGACTACGAAGTCGACGTGATGACCCTGCAGCGCGCCGCCCGGCTGACCCCCGGCGAACTGATCGAAGTGCAACTGGAAAGCGGCGCCACGCTCAAGAGCAAGTCGGTCATTCTGGCCACCGGCGCCCGCTGGCGTGAAATGAACGTGCCCGGCGAGCAGGAATACAAGGCCAAGGGCGTCTGCTTCTGCCCGCACTGCGACGGCCCGCTGTTCAAGGGCAAGCGGGTGGCGGTGATCGGCGGCGGCAACTCCGGCGTCGAGGCGGCCATCGACCTGGCCGGCCTGGTCGCCCACGTCACGTTGCTCGAATTCGCCGACACCCTGCGCGCCGACGCCGTGCTGCAGAAAAAGCTGAACAGCCTGGCCAACGTCACCGTCATCAAGTCGGCCCAGACCACCGAGGTCACCGGCGACGGCCAGAAGGTCAACGGCCTGACCTACAAGGACCGGGCGAGCGGCGAAAGCAAGCATGTCGAGCTCGAAGGCATCTTCGTGCAGATCGGCCTGCTGCCCAACACCGACTGGCTTAAGGAAACGGTCAAGCTGTCGAAATTCGGCGAAATCGACATCGACGCCAAGGGGCAAACCTCGCTGCCCGGCGTCTTCGCCGCCGGCGACTGCACGACAGTGCCCTACAAGCAGATCGTCATCGCCATGGGAGCCGGCGCGACGGCGTCGCTGAGCGCCTTCGATCATTTGATCCGGAGCTAACCGAATCCTTCGCCCGCCTTTCAGTACCAGTGGCGGCAGGCTGGTCACGCCAAGACCTCCTGCCGCAGGATGGCGGCCAAAATGCCGGAGAAGCACCTGGCTCCAGCCCCTCGCCCTCGGTTATCGCCGTGCCCGGGTCATACTGATCGCCACCAAGGGGCTTATAATTAGCTGGCTGTCCCGACCTGGGCGCGAGACGAGCCGGTCCATCGACTCAAGCCAACCGGATGAACTTGCCATTTATAATTATAATTGGCGAGAAGTCGCTCTCCATACGGTTCTGCTTAGAATTGACACCTTGGCATTCCCACTCTCGTATCGGCCGCACACAGCCAACCAGATAATCTTGTCATCGCCCACAACCTGGTGGCGGGCACAACCAAATAACTCGCTCGTCATGCGACAACTTTCGGATTATTCGTGAGTTTCATTCAGCGCCTGGCCAACCCAAGCGGCGTCACCTTCGTTGCCAGTAGCCTGCTTTCGATTATTGCCATTGTTACCGGCAATCTGAATCGGGACGGGATGCTCTACGTGGAAGCGGCCCGAGCTTTCTTGGATGACGGCGTAATGGCCGCGACATCGGTTTTCAGCTGGCCATTTCTCCCGATACTGATGGGCGGATTGGCGAAACCCACCGGCTTATCGCCTGAACTGGGCGGCCACATTCTCAACGTCCTGTTCATGGCCGGAGCATCGGCATTGCTGATAAACATGGTCGACAGAAGCGATCGCAAACTCGCCTGGCTGTCTGCCTTGGTAATTCTCTCGCTGCCTGGCCTAAATCAATATCGTAATGAATTGATCCGGGAGTACGGCGCCTGGTTTTTCATCATGCTCACTTTCTGGACGGTGCTCGACTGGCCGGACAAGCCAAGCTGGTGGCGGTGCCTGGCGATACAACTCAGCATGGTTCTGGCAGCGCTATTCCGCCCCGAAGCATTAGCGTTTTTTGCCAGCATTGTCGTATGGCAACATTTCCAACCCGCGCGCACGCCACCATGGCGCCGAACCTTGATGCTTTCGGCGCTCCCTGCCATCGGATTGATCGCCATTCTGGTCGCTCACTATAGTGGCGCGTTGCCGGCAACATCGCGAATCAGCAACGAAATTGCCCGATTCGATTTTTCACGCTTTGACGAAACCGCGCGGGGTATGGCGCAGGCGTTTAATTTCTATGCCCGAGATGTCGCCCAGAGCGCCCACACCATCCTATTTTTCGGTTCCCTGGCAATCATCCCATGGAAGCTGATCTGGAAATTCGGGCTATATACCATCCCATTGGTCTATTTCTTCGTGCTTCCCGAACGCAAGACTGCGTTCCGAAAGTATCGCCTGTTCCAGTTGGCGATTATTTGCCATTTGCTCGTGCTCTCGGTATTCGTACTGCAACAGCAATTCATTTCGGGGCGCTATTACGGACCTTTGCTGATCTTCGCGGTGCCATTTGTCGCCATTGGCCTGAATCACTGGCTGAGCATTCGCCCCAAATGGCAATGGCCCATCGTCGTAGTCGGTATTGCCCTCGCCATGAACAACGTAGTTTCTCTGAAAGCGGGAAATCAACATTTTTCCGAGGCCGGACACTGGCTTTCCAGCCAAATCAAGGACGGGCCAAGAATCTACCTGGAGAGCGCCCGCGCCGCCCATTATGCCGGATGGAAATTCTCAATTCGCACCGGACTCCCTGATCGCGCCAAGCTGCTGGAGGAAATCAAGAGAAACGATTTTGATGTCGTCGTACTTGAAACCTCACGCAAAGAGCCCTCACTTGCCGACTGGATTTCCCTGGCCGGTCTTCAAGAGATAAGACGTTTCACAGACGACGATGGCGACGCCGTTATCGTCTACGTACCGCTCGGTCAGCCCTTTCCTCCGGCGCAGCCCAGCACCACTCCAAGCAAGCGGGAAAAGACCACGTCCGCCGAATAGTTCTTTTCTACACGCAAGCGTCCAGCGTGCCCCATCCGGCGACACATAGCTGCATCTGCCGCCAACGAAACCAAAGCCTCGCTCCATTCAGCATCACCGCGCACCAGAAATCCCGTAGCACCGGGAACCACGGCTTCGGCATTCACCCCGGCCGGCGATGAAACCACGGGCAAACCCGCTGCCATGTACTGCAACACCTTCAAGGCACACTTGCCCCGGCTCCAATCATCATCTCGCATTGGCGCTATGCCGACTTGCGAAGCGGCAAGTTCCATCGCCTCAGTATCCAAGCGCCAAGGAACAGGCATAACGGGAAAGCCAACCCCGTCCAAGCTGAAATCGGCGATGATTTTCAGCCGGAACCCCGGAATCTGCCGACTGGCAAGCTGTAGCGCAGGAACCGCCTCTTCGAGATATTTGCGGGTCGAACTGCTCCCGATCCATACCACGTCAAAAAAAGCCTGACTCTCGCCGGAACTTGCGGCGTAGCGCGCGGTATCGACACAGGTCGGTACCAGGGTCACCTGCGAATTGAACTGCTTTGCCATGTCGAGCAGGAATGCGTTGCCCGCCGATACCTGATCGCAGCAAGCCACCATGGCAGAAAATCTCGACATCCGGGTTCTTGAGGGGCTGCCATCCGAATTGGAAAAAATGGCATCGTCGAAGTCGAAAACCAGCCGCTTCGCTGCCCGCCGCAACGCCCACAACAAAGGCCAGGGCAACGTCTTGCGCAGGACCAGAACGACATCAACCCGCTTCGCCGCGCGGATAGCCTGCAGGTAGTTGTCAGCGCCTCCTGCAATGGACATGTGTCTTGCACGAATACCGGCCAGTTCGAAACGTTCCGCAAACTGCATGGCACGATATCGTGTCGATGCGGAATTCTCTCCCTTTGAGAGCACAAGCAGATCAGTCAAGCTGGACTCCGTTGATATCCAAAGAAATTCGCTGGTCCTTTGCCTGCTCGATAAAACCATCAATACGATCAGACAAAAGAAGATGCATATATCGCGCGATTTTCTCGTCAGACCACTCCCACCAAGCGATTTCCAGCAATGACTTCACCACATCCTCCGGGAATCGCATTCTTATTATCGATGCCGGGTTCCCCGCCACGATCGCATATGGAGGAACATCGCGCGTCACCAATGCTCTTGTCCCGACGACCGCACCGTGGCCGATTCGGACACCAGACATAATCACCGCATCGGCCCCAATCCATACATCATTACCAATTATTACATCGCCCCGGGTTTTCGGATGCCCAGGAATATGACCGGCTTTTTCCGGCCATAATTTTGAAAACGGAAACGTTGTCACCCAGTCAGTGCGATGTTCTCCACCAAGAAATATTTTGACGCCTGCCGCAATCGAGCAGAACGATCCGATCCTCAATACAGCCCCTTCCTTCCAGGAGCGCACAACCGGGTTGCCATACGAGGCCCGGCCAATTTCATATTGTGGGAAACGCTCCTGCAAGGTCAGCTTTTCCCCCTTGATACGCTGCTTCAGGCGACTTAGAAAACTCATGCGATAAAGACCACAAATGGCATTAATTTTTTTCAAAAACAGCGTGAATGACATCACCCTTCCCGGAACGCTGCGCCAGCCAAACGTACAGGCGGGCCAGCAGGCGTCGAGCGCGAATTCGTTTCGAAGGACGCCCTCTGTTCTGGATGATGTAATCGAGGCTGTTCAGCAGAATCTTGGGGCTTGAACTATAGCGGCTCGCTTTGCAGGAGAGGTCGTGCTGCGCGGCCAAACGTACAAGATTGTCACGACCATACAAGAAAAGGTGCCGTGGCACTTCGTTGGCAAACCAGTTGACGCTCAGCCACTGACGGCCAAGCGCCCGGCTGTTCGGCGTTTCGACGATCAACTGCCCGCCGCGCTTGAGAACGCGCGACAACTCGGCAAAGAATGCCTGCGGCTGCGGAATATGCTCGATGACGTGGCGGACCGTTATCACATCGAAGGACTGATCAGGAAAAGCGGCAGAAGCCAGATCGCCATGATGCACGGGCAGATCCGCCTTCCGGCAGGCGCTCAGGCCATCCGCACTGAACTCGACACCCTGAACCTTCCACCCCAAGGCCCTCATCGACGACAGGAAACGTCCATTGCCACAGCCCACATCGAGCAATGTGCCTCCTGCAACATATTGCGGCGCGTCGCTGCCAAAAAACAAACTGACCAGAGGTGCCAGAAAGCCTCCGGAACCGGACAGATGACGATATCCATTGCGATGGCTCAAGGCAAGACGCTTCCACCAACTCAGTTTTGGCGGACGAGCATCCGGCTCGTAGATGTCGTAATCGGCAGGATAGAAGCCTTTGATGATCTCAGGCGTCGGCATCGGGTGCATGAAGATCGCACCGCAATCGGTACAGGCATGATAGTCGTACCGCTCATGATGATTGAACATGAGATCTCTGCCGCTGAACTCGTATTGGGCTGCAGCGCTGCAGATCGGGCAGGTGGAACGGTTGCTCATTGCAAACAAGCCTCTTGTTACGGTCACAAATTAACGCGATTGGCGCCGCCCATGGGAAACGCGGAAGTATTGCCGAATGCCGCAGGTGCCAAGGCTGTCCAGGCTTTACGGGATAGTGCGATAGCCGTCATCGAATGCCGAATCGGCCTGCAGCCAAGCATTATCGTCCGGATAGCGCTGCAAGTGACGCATATTCCGTATTCGCAAATGACGATTGAGCTCTCCTCTGCGGATGGTCAAGTCGGCCAGGTCGATCAAGCCCAACCGCCCCTCGGGCGTCAAGACAACATTGCCGAGATGCAGCGAACGGAAATATATGCCATCCCGGTGCAAGCGGGCGACGAAAGCCCCGATCGACCGCCGCAAGTCACCCGCCTCGGCCGGACTCAACCCATCGGCAACCAGTTGTCTGATGGTCTTTCCTGGCAAGGGCTGGTAACACACGACATCGCGCCTGAGTCCTGGCACCCGGAAGACATCAACGACGCAGGGGCAGGGAATATGCCGGCTATTCAGAGCCTGGCAATTGTCGGCAAAGCGCTGGGCGTACGGATAAAACATGGCTGAGGACACCAGATGCTTGCGGCGGAATATCTTGAGGAAGTTTCCATCAGCCAGGCGAATGACTTTTTCGCCGTGGTGATCGAATTCCAGCACCGTCCCGCCGTCACGTAGTCGCCGATAGGCATCCAGGTCGATTTTCTTCACGGGGCCGATTCCAAAAAAGCCCCAGTTTACCGGTCGACCGCCGGATTGGGGCCAAAATCGGCGCCATGCTAGAATCCGCGCTCCGGATAACCGGCCTCCCCGGCACCCCACCATGCAGCCCGCCCTCCCCGAGTCCCCGTCCTCGCTGAAGATCTACCTCCGGCTGCTGCGTTACGTCGGCCCCTACCTCGGCGCCTTCGCCGCCAGCCTGCTCGGCTACATCATCTTCGCCTCGTCGCAGCCGATGCTGGCCGGCATCCTCAAGTATTTCGTCGACGGCCTGACGGCGCCGGCCAGCGTCGCCGAGCACCATCTGCCGCTGCTCGGCCCGACCCCGCTGATCTACGGCGTGCCGCTGCTCGTCGTGCTGATCAGCGCCTGGCAGGGTTTGGGCTCCTTCCTCGGCAACTACTACCTGGCCCGCGTCTCGCTCGGCCTGATCGACGATCTGCGCCGCGCCCTGTTCGACAGCCTGCTGCGCCTGCCCAACGCCTATTTCGACCAGAACAATTCCGGCCACCTGATCTCGCGCATCACCTACAACGTGACCATGGTCACCGGGGCGGCGACCGACGCCATCAAGGTCATCATCCGCGAGGGGCTGACCATCGTCTTCCTCTTCGGCTACCTGATCTGGCTGAACTGGAAGCTGACCCTGGTCATGGTCCTCACCCTGCCCATCATCGGCCTGATGGTAGGCAGCGCCAGCCGCAAGTTCCGCAAGCAGAGCAAGAAGATCCAGGCGGCGATGGGCGATGTCACCCACATCGCTTCGGAAATGATCCAGGGCTACCGCGTCGTCCGCAGCTTCGGCGGCGAAGCCTACGAGTCGGGGCGCTTCGCCGTGGCCAGCGCCAACAACACCGAGAAGCAGCTGCGCATGGTGAAGACGGGGGCGACCTTCACGCCGACGCTGCAACTGGTCACCTTTTCGACCATGGCCGTCGTCCTCTTCCTGGTCCTCTACCTGCGCGGCGATTCGACGGCCGGCGACCTGGTCGCCTACCTGACTGCCGCCGGCATGCTGCCCAAGCCGATCCGCCAGCTCTCCGAAGTCAGCGGCACCATCCAGAAGGGCCTGGCCGGCGCCGAGAGCATTTTCGAGCAGCTCGACGCCGAGGCCGAGCCCGACACCGGCACCACCGAGAAGGAAAGCGTCAGCGGCCGCCTCGAGGTGCGCCAGCTGAGCTTCCGCTACCCCGGCAGCGAGCGGGCGGTGCTCGAAGACATCAGCTTCACCGCCCAGCCCGGGCAGATGGTCGCCCTGGTCGGCCGCTCGGGCAGCGGCAAGTCGACGCTGGCCAACCTGATCCCGCGCTTCTATCACCACGACAGCGGGCAGATCCTGCTCGACGGCGTCGATGTCGAGGACTTCACGCTGCGCAACCTGCGCCGCCACATCGCGCTGGTCACCCAGCAGGTGACGCTGTTCAACGACACGATTGCCAACAACATCGCCTACGGCGACCTGGCCGGCACACCGCCGGCCGAGATCGAGGCCGCCGCCGGCGCCGCCTATGCCGCCGAATTCATCGAGCGCCTGCCCGACGGCTACGCCACGCTGGTCGGCGAAAACGGCGTGCTGCTCTCCGGCGGCCAGCGCCAGCGCCTGGCCATCGCCCGAGCCATCCTGAAGAACGCCCCCATCCTGATTCTCGACGAAGCGACCTCGGCCCTCGACACCGAATCCGAGCGCCACATCCAGGCGGCGCTCGAGCACGCCACCGCCAACCGGACGACCATCGTCATCGCCCACCGCCTGTCCACCATCGAGAAGGCCGACCTCATCCTGGTCATGGACCAGGGGCGCATCGTCGAGCGCGGCACCCACCGGCAACTGCTGGCCGAAGGCGGCCACTACGCCCGCTTGCACAGCCTGCAGTTCGGCGAGGAAGAACAGCGGGTGCCGAGCGCCTGAGCGGCGCCCGGCCGCTGTCTATCAAGCCGGCACGCTCACCGTTCGGGCTGAGCCGTCGAAGCCCTGCGCCAAGCGCCCTTCGACGCGCTCAGGGCGAACGGTATTTGATTGCCGGCTTATTTGTTGCCGGTCGAATCACGGCCTGGCGGAAGGTTGGCGTCCAGCCAGCGGCCGAGAACCGAATCGGCCGGCCAGTTGCGCAGCAGGCGGGCCCGGTCGCGCCGCCAGGCGCGGCCGAAGGCGGCGGCCGAACGGTGGCAGGTCATGGCGTCGAGATCGATCAGCACCACCGCGCCGTCGTGCCACAGCAGGTTGGTCGCCTTGAGGTCGCCGTGGGTGATTTTCACATCGGCCAGCCGCCGGAACAGGCCAAGGAGCGCCGCCTGCTGGGCCGGCGACGGCACTTCGGCCGGATCCAGGATCTCCAGCAGGTTGCCCCCCGGGCAATAGGCGTTGACCAGGAAGGCCCGGCCGCGCAACGGCCCCAGGCGCTCCTCGATCATGGCCAGCGGCCGCGGCGTGGCGATGCCGTAAAAGGCCAGGCGATGCCCGGCCAGCCACGAATGCCAGGCCCGGCTCGGGCGCCAGGCGCGGGACAGCGCGTGGCCCCAGCCCTTGCGGTTGTAACGCTTGATCACCACCCGGCCGGCCGCCGTATCGGCCAGCGCCACGGTGCACGTGCCGCCATCCTTCAGGCGATGGCCGGCCAGCGTCAGGCCGTCCGGATCGGCCAGCAGGGGAGCCAGCGCCTCGGCCTCTTGGCGCGCCACTACGGAAAAACGCCGAATGCTGCGGTCGACGGCAAAATCCGTGCAATTTCGCAAAGTCTTGGCCAAAAAATGCCGCAGCCGGCGCTGCCGCGCCGCCTGCACCGCCGTCGCCAGCGCCGTCGGGTCGACGGCCCGGCCGTAGGCGGCGAGCAGGTCTGGCTGGCGCTCATCCCAATCCGGTGGCAGTTGCGACAGGAGCAGGGCCAGGTTGTCGAGCAGCGCCGGTTCGCCGGCGGCCGGCCGGATGCCGTCGCCGTCGATGAGCAGCAAGGCGTCGCCATGGCGCATGAAATTGCCCAGGTGCAGGTCGGGATGGATCAGGTTCGCGGCATGCAGCCGGCCGAGCAGCGCCAGGGCCCGAGGCAGCCCCGCCGGGCCGTCCATCGCCAGTGGCGCGGCGTCGAGGGCTGCGCCGCCGGCGAGGAATTCGCTGAGCACGACGTAGCCGCCGCCGGCCAGTGCCCGGGCAGCCAGCACGGCCGGGGTCGGCAGGCCGGCCGCCAGCAGGGCCTGCAGGCCGTCCCGTTCGCGTTCGCCGTGGCGCTGCCCGCCAGCCGCCACGAACAGCTTGGCGAAGACCGCCCGGCCCTGCCACAGCGCCTCGCCGGCCAGGCGCTTGCCGGGCAGCAGGCGGAGCAGGCGACGGAATTCCAGCGACTCGCCGGCCCCCAGGTCGATGCGGAAGGGCACCGGGGGCTGGCGCCCGGCCGCCCGCAGGTCGGCGACGGTGAGCCGGGGCAGATCGCTCATTCGCGCCCCGCGAAAAAGGCCAGCACCCGGCGCACGATCTTTTTATCGGCGGCGTTCAGGCGCCGGCGCTGCGCGTAGTCGAGATAAAAGCGCAAACGCTGGGTGCGCGACAGGTGGTATTTGGCCAGCTTGTCCAGGCAGGCCAGGTCCTTGACCATGCGATATTTCAGGAAGGGCCCCCACCAGAAACCGCCGGTCGGGCAGTCGATGAAGTAGAGCCGCGGCGGATCGCTGCGGTCGACCAGCAAATTGCGCCATTTCAGGTCGTTATGGGCGAAGCCGGCAGCGTGCATGGTGCGCGTCGCCCGCGCCAGCTGGGCGGAAACGGCGGCCACCCAGGCCCCGTCCTTGAGCCGCGGATCGGCGGCCCGGGCCAGTTGGGCGAGGTCCATGGTGGCCGGCAATTCCTCGGTGACCAGCGAACCGCGCACGAAGCGGCCCCAGCGCCGCTCCTGGCCGTAGGCGACCAGGCGCGCCGTCGGGATGCCCCAGCCGGCGAAGGCCATCAGGTTGTTCCATTCCTTCTCGACGCGCTGCGGCCAGAACAGGCTGCGCCAGCCACCGCCGGTCGCGAAGTAGTGTTTGACGTAGTAGCGCTTGCCGGCGATGCTCACCCGCAGCACCCGGCTGACCGACGAACTGGCGACCAGTTCGCCATCGACGGCGAAGGCGGCGGCCAGGCTGGACAGCGCCGCGCCGAGCGGGCTGGCCGATTCGGCCGGATCGAGCCACCACGAACTCATGCCGGCGGCGGCGCGTACTTGCGCTGGTAACGATCCATCAGCCTTGCCCCCTCGCGCTGCAGGAAGCGCAGCAGCGGCGCCTCGTCGGCCAGCACCCGGCGCAGCGGCTGCTGGAAATAGCCGCGCAGGAAGCGCAGCAGGTCACGCCGGGTCAGGCCGATTTCCAGCGACGAAAAATACAGCCCGGCCAGATCCTTGTCGCGCCAGCGGCGCGGCGTCGCGGCCCGGCATTGCGTGCGATGCAGGTCGATCACCGACAGGCGCAGTTGCTCGGATGTCGGCGGCGGGTCGAGATGGAGCAGGAAATGGCAGAGGTAGCAGTCGCGGTGATTGACGCCGCCCCGGTGCATGCGCCCGACCATCTCGGCGACGCGGTCGATCAGGGCGCGCTTGAGCGCCAGCGGCGGCGGATCTTTCGGCCAGTCGCGGCAGAAATCCTCGAGGCTGACCGTCGGCGCCAGTTCCTCGGTGATGATGAAGGAATGCTGGCGGGCGGGGTTGCCGCCGCGCCGGCCGAAGGCCACGGCATGCATGGTGTCGACGCCGAGTTCGCCGAGGCGGGCGATGGCCTGCCACTCGTTGCTGGCGCCGAGCACCGGCAGGCGCAGCGAAACGAGGTTCTTGACGATCTCCGGCCAGCCGACGCCGTGGTGGATCTTGACGAAATAGGCCCGGCCACCGACTTCGGTGCGGAAGGTCCGGCGGCCTTCGAGCGCCCGGAAAACCTCGCCGTCCAGCGCGTCGACCGCGGCGAAGGCATCCTGCCCGGCCCACAGGCTGGCGAAGGGCTGGTCGAGCACCAGGCAATCGCCGCTCATCGCCGCGCTGCCTCGATGATCTCGGCCGCCCGCTCGGCGTTGCTGTAGATGTCGGCCCGCTCGGCGAAGGCCAGGGCGTTGGCCTGCCAGCGCCGGCGCTCGGCCGGATCGGCCAGCATGCGCTGGAGCAGGGCGTCCATCGTCGCCTGGGCGAAAGGCTGGGCGATCACCAGGCCGCCGTCGGCCTCGGCGATGTAATGGGCGTAGCCGCACACCGCCGAAGCCAGCACCGGCAAGCCGGCAACCAGCGCCTCGAGCAGCACGGTGCCGGTATTCTCGTTGTAGGCCGGGTGCACCAGCACATCCGCCCCGAGCAGAAAGCGCGGCACGTCGTCCCGCCCCTGCAGGAAGCTGACCTGTTCGGCGACGCCCAGCGTCCGCGCCAGGCGCTGGAAGGGGCGCGCCTCGTCCTGGCCGATGACGAACAGCTGCGTCCGCCGGCGCAGGGCTTCCGGCAGATGGGCCAGTGCGTGCAGCGAACGGTCCAGGCCCTTGGTCTTGAAGCCCGAGCCGACCTGCAGCAACAGCAGGTCGTCGTCGGCCAGGCCGAATTCGGCGCGGAAGGCGGCGCGAATGGCTGGCGCCTCGGGCGGCGCCCGGCGATCGCGGGCGATGCCCGGCGGCAGCAGATGAAAGCGCTCGCCGGCCGTGCCGTAATGCTTTTCGAAAAAAGGCTGCTGCTCGGCCGAAATCATCAGGATCTCGGCCCGGCTGCCCGGCCCGAACACCGCCCGCTCGAAAGCCGCATAGTGCCGGTAGCGGCCGGAAAGCCGATACCACGGCCGGCGCTGCGTCCGCGCCTTCTCCTCGTAGCAGGAGTCGGCGGCGTAATAGACGTCCAGCCCCGGCATCTTGTTGAAGCCGACCACCCGGTCCGCCGGATGCCGGCGCAAATGCGCCGCCACCCAGTCGGCGAAGCGGGCATTGCGGCCATGATTGGTCATGCCCCTGACCGGCACCTTGACCAGCTCGAAACCGGCCGGCAACTCGCCCTCCCAGGACAGCGCATAGACCCGGATGGCGTGGCCGCGCCGCTGGCAAGCCAGCGCAATGCGCAGGAAATCGCGCTGCAGGCCACCGAAGGGAAAATACTTGTAGAGGCAAAAAGCGAGTTGCATGGGCTGCGAAGGCCTGCCGACAAGGGTGTGATCAGCCGGAAGTATCCGCCAGCGCGGCGGCACCGTCCACACAGCAAAAAGCCCAGTCCGGGAGAACTGGGCTTTTGCCTGAAATTTCTGGTGGTGATGGGCAGAATCGTCATCACCACTGATCAAAAACACAAGCCACTGATTTATAAAAGATTTTATGTGAAGTTTAGTGTTGATTTTCCTGAAATGTGTGCCACCTATGTGTCACACCCAAATAAGCATCCTATCGCCAAAAGCGGGCAAAGCAAAGCGTCAATTTTCAAACCTGAACAACGCCAGCTATTGACATCACTAACGCTTGTTGACATGATAAAAAGATGTTCAGGAACCAGACCCATCTCTGTATAGCCTGCTCGTCACCCAACTGACGAGCTTGGGCGTGTTGTTCCTAGCCTCCAAGCGCACTTGCCTATGTAGCGTATTTCGGAGGTTCCATGCCCCACCCCACCCTGTTTCAAACCGTTCCTAAGTTCGCCTCCGTCGCCGGCGGCGTTGCCTTGGCGACCGGCGTCCCCACAATCGGTTTTGCCCTCCTGACCGGGTCGGCGCTCATCAATCTCATCGGCGCAATCCGAGAGAAAAAGCGTGGCGATTCCGGTTTTTTTGCGGCCTGGGCATGCCTCAACAGTTGGTTTGCAACTCACAGTGGGGGGCATTGAAATGGCGAAGCCGCGCTACCTGACGAAATCCCGTATCAAACTCGCGGTCGAGTGCCCGCGCAAGCTTTTCTACACGGGCAAGAAGGAAATCTACCAGGACACGATGGCAGAGGATTCCTTCCTCGAGATGCTGGCCGAAGGCGGATATCAAGTGGGCGCCCTTGCCAAGCTGCGTTATCCGGAAGGGATCGAGATCCATGAGACCGATCACGCTGCCGCAGAGGCCGCAACGCAGGCTCTTCTGGCTCGCGACCGCGTCGTCCTGTTCGAGCCAGCGATCCGCGTCGGCAACTTTTTCATCCGCATCGACGTGCTCGTCAAAGACGGCAATCGATTCGAACTCATCGAAGTGAAAGCCAAGTCCTACAACTCCCAGAAACCTGAGCTATTCGGCTCAAGGGGCGGCATCCGGTCGGACATGTTGCCTTATTTCCAAGACGCCGCTTTCCAATCCTGGGTGCTGCAACAAGCCTATCCGGGCGCTGTGATCAAGACCTACTTGATGATGCCGGACAAAGCCCAAGTTGCCCCCATTGCTGGGATCAACCAGATGTTCCGGATCCTGCCCAACCGCGAGGTGGAAACCACGATTCCGACCGGTGTCGATGGTCAGGCTCTGGCCGAGCTGCTCCTTGCTAAGGTCGATGTCACCCCTTCGGTTGCCGACATCCTGGCATCGCCCCTCTCGTTTCCAGGCGGTCCCCTGCCCTTTGCAGATGCCACCCATCTTTGGGCCAAGCATTACGCGAATGACGTTCCGGTGGCCCCTCCGATTGGCGCGCATTGTCGTGGGTGCCAATTCGATGCGCCGATTGGAAGCCCTATGGCGAGCGGATTTCGCGAGTGCTGGAAAGAAGCGCTTGGCTGGTCCGATGCTGACTTTGATTCCGGAACGGTACTCGATCTCTACAAGTCGCTTCGGAAACAGAAGCTGATTGACCAAGGGGTTTTCAAACTCAGCCAGGTACAGAAAGACGATCTCGGGGACTTTGACGAGGAGCCAGGACCGGACGGCCTGTCGATCAAGCAGCGGCAATGGATGCAAGTCTCGGGCCTCCCCGAGGAAGACCGCGAACGGGGCTATTACCTTGATACAACGCTTGTTCGCAACGCGATGTCGGAATGGCGCTTCCCTTACCATTTCATTGATTTCGAGACCGCAGCGGTTGCATTGCCATTTCATGCCGGAATGCGTCCCTACCAGTCGGTTGCTTTTCAGTTCTCCCATCACGTCATGGACGCGAATGGCCAGATCCGGCATGTCGGTCAGTTTCTGTGCGCTGAGCCCGGTGTTTTTCCGAACTACGACTTCGCTCGAACGCTGATGCGTGATCTATGCAATGACGACGGCACCGTTTTTATGTGGAGCCATCACGAAAACACGATCTTGAACGCCATCGCGCGGCAACTGACCGAAGACAACAACCCGCCAGATGACCGGGAAGAAATGATGGGCTTCCTGGGTAGCCTGACCAAGGGAGGTGATCGGGCGATGGTCGATCTTTGCGAACTCGCCGCCAAAACGTACTTCCACCCGGATACAAAGGGCAGCAGTTCAATCAAAAAAGTGTTGCCGGCCATCCTGAATAGCTCGGATGAACTGAAGGCGAAATACAGCCGGCAGGTCTACGGAGCGCCTGGCGGGATGCCGAGCCTCAATTTCGCCTCGCCTGAGGGATTTGCGTGGATCGATGTGTCTGCCGACGGCACGGTGTCCGATCCGTATGGCCGGCTGAAAGCGATGGCGCGTGACATGCTTCCCCCGGGTGTGGATATTGAAGCCGGTGACGACAGCATCATCGCGGAAGGCGGTGCCGCGGCGACTGCGTATTCGAGGCTTCAGTTTGAGCAGATGGATGCTCAGACGCGTGAGCGGACCAAGTCCGCCCTACTCCGCTACTGTGAGCTCGACACGCTGGCGATGGCTATGGTTGTCGAAGCTTGGAGGGCTGATTGCCGGGGGCTGTGACACGTAACACGGTAACAAGGGGAAGAGAGACAAAGGCAGGGACCGGAGAAATGTGGGTGCCTTGGGGCTCGAGGCGGGGGGGGGGAGCGCGTATCTCTCTATTTCTTCTGTTTCGTTGTTACAAAGTTACAGAAAGCTGGAAACCCTTATCAATACAGGCTTTCAGCCGTAACGGAATCCGTAACGCAGCCTTGTCGGCTACGTTACAAAACCACAGACCACGACAACCTGCTTCGCTCTTCGGTCGCTTCGCAGGAAAAAACCCCGAAAATCTCAACATCGGTCTCCGACTGTAACGCGCTCGGTAACGAAATCTGTAACCGACAACCTGTTACGCCCGACTGACTCGGGCTGTGTGTATCCGCAAATAACCGAGGTCTGTTATCCCACCCCCGGCCCCACCCGTAATCATCCTTGAGAGCTGCCTGGCCGAGGTCGGCGAAAGTGTCTTGGCGATGTTTCACCGAAGGGCCTGTCCATTCAAGAACCGGCCAAATATTCGTAGCGTGGAGCAACCCCTGAGCACCAACTTTCCCAAGCTTAGGGTTCGTCAGCTCGATGCCGCGCTCGCGCTATGCCGTATCGCCGACTAGCCGCCGCCTCAAAGGCAAATATCTTAGAGAGAAGATATACCATCTTGATACGATAATCGGCTAAATTCAGTGCAAGCTTGGCCATCGTATGGCTTCTCGCAAAGATAGTTGATCAATGAGTGATTATCTTTGTCGGATACAGGCGAATTGATCCATCCCGAGGATCAGACTTCGACAACTTCGCCACAATATTCGGGAACGGCCTCATGCAGTTTTTGTTTATAGCCTGACTTCACGACAATCGAAGTGACGTCGTTAAGCTTGAACATGAAGCCGCCGAGGCGGCGCCACTCACGCTCCGAATAGAAATAGTTAATGTCGTCGGGATCGAGCTCTGCGTTGTAGGGCTTAATGTAGGCGAGGAAATCCTTTTCCAGCAGTCCGCGCATTGCGCGGATTGTGTCATCTGAATTGGATGGGATCGATGCCATGCTTCGCGTGTAATCATCCTTCGTGCTGCCAGCATAGAGATGTTCCATGAACGCCTCGAACTTTGCCTCGATATCCAGCAACAATGTCGCTCCGTAGATACCCAGGTGATCCGTTGAAGTCATGGGGACATACAGCACTGGTCGTGCGCCGTATCGCGCCAACTGGAGACGATGGAGTCCTACCCCAAAAGATCCGTACTTGGTTGTGTGACGCCCCAACAAGTCACGCGGAATATCGCAGTAGCACGTGATTTGTCCTCTAACCAGGGTTTCGTTCAGCAGTGACTGCCCACGCATCAGGGTCAGCGTCGTCTTGCCCCAACCGATCTCGGGTGGGTTACACGACACACACCCTGACCGGAGGATTTTGAGAAGAGTTTCGAAGTTCGCCTCATGATCATCCGGGTGGCCATTCCCAACGAAATGAAAAAGCTCGTCAGAAAGGTAATCGGGCGCAGCCACTGTTTATTCTCGATTGGCCAAGTCGTCTTGAAGAAATCGAGGCATAACCGAAACCGCCTTTGCTCGCTCAAACTGCCGCACTCGATCGAACACCCAGAACCCCACAACCCTGTCATTCAGTTCAACCACAACATGTGGTTCCTCTACGATGCCTGGAATTCGGCAGTAGCCTCCCAAGCGCAGTTCTCCGGAATCGTTTAGCCCTTGGGCACAGAGAGCCCCAAATTTCTGATGGCGATGTAGCCACAGTGCAGCACGCCGTGCTGCTTCAGGTGTTGCCTTGACCGTCTTCTCGATACTTTCCTTCAGGCCAATCACTGCCGATTCGTCGACAGCCACATCCGGCATCAATTTCAGGAACAGTGCATTTGCAGCCAGTTTGGCATGCAACTCTTTCGCATCCCAGATACGGGCAATTTGCTCGGTAAGTTCCTCACCAAGATCCCAGGCCAGCCAAAGCAAAAGGATGCGTAGTTGGGTTGCTTCGTCAGTGCTCTCACCCACTGCCTTGTCGGCAACATCAATAAGGTGGCAAGTTGAGCCGAGCAGGTACTTGATACTCTCATCAAGCAGAGACCTGCGGTCACGCTCATCGACCAACGGCTGACCGGTCGCACGCCAACGCTTCGTTTTATCGAGATGGCGCAACTCACGGACCAGCGCCAAAACCGCGATCAGTTGAATGACCACGCCAGCTCGACGATTTTCATCTTTGGCTGCTGCTTCGAGTTGTTGAACCATTTTTCGACATAGCGCACGGGCACGCCGCGCTACGAGAACAGCGATCTCCCTGTCGGTCAGCGTTGTCGGCGGCTGTGATTCGCCATCTGGTGTATCGGTCTCGGCGTGAGCGTCATCCTTGCCCACCTGTTCCTCTTCAGTACGTCCAGCCTTGTCCGTTTCCACAATCTGAGTTTCCAGCCCCTCAGACAGCCGGCGCAACAACACGTCGATCAAATAGGCCAGATCACCGGATTTCAACAAGCGCAGCTTCTTCTTCGTTTTGGGCAAATCAGCGACGCTGATGACCAACGATTCCGGGCCTGCTGCCGGATTCGCTCGTGCGCGACGCTCCTGATGTTCTCGCACAGCAAGATCAATTTCACGGGTTGTTTCGTCAGCAAAAATCACGCGTTCGACTGAGGCAATGACCTTGGAAATATCTCCATCACTGGATCCCAATGCGTTGAGTGCTGAACGAATTTGATACTGCCTCGAAGAACGTGACGACGATGACAGAATGCTTGGGTGCAGGATCATGACCCGAGCAATACAGCGGTCATTGTCAGCGAGAAGGCATGAGCGAATGCCAGCTAGATCGATGCTTGGGCGCACCAGAATCTCGTTCCCCTTGGCCTCGATCTTCTCGATTTCCTCCAATCGCTCCATGTTGGGACCGAGCAAGGATACGGAAGTAATGCCGGCAGCACTGCCGCGACAAGCCATGCGCAGAACCCCGAGGTCATGATCTGCAAAACCAGTCCAGAGTGGCACCGATGCCTCATCATCACTGTCGATGCTTGCGGCAGTTCGCTGGGCAATTGAAGCGAAAACCTCCGGAGCAATCGGCGACAAATCAAACAAACCACGAATCCTGGTCGTATCTGCCGCAGTTCGAGCATCCTCACCCGTACGGAACAAAACCGCCTCGACATTGCCACTTCCCGAGGTCGCCATCCACGCGGGACGGCTAGGGTTGGCGCTACCACTGACAAAGACATCCGTCGCGGCCGTATCCGTTTCCAGATAGAGCAACTTGGCATGAAGGTAGCCCCTCTCCTCCGACCAGAGTAGCCGGGCATCGACAAATTTTGCGCTCGTGAAATATGTATTCCCAGGCAAATGAACGGTGTCCGGGTCGATACCGACCACCACTTCAGCAGTCGGCCAGCGGTTTTGCAGTTCCTTAATAAAGGTTTTATCGTGATCGAAGAAGGCTCCGATTACGCCAATGCGCCTCACTGGCGCAGTCACCTTATCGACCAGCTGTTCCATCAGAGGCTGCCCGCCGGGACTCTGGGCAATAGGCACAATCGAAGTGATGGGCCCGGCATTAACGATCAGCGGGCTAACAAAATTGGCCATTGCCAGCGCAGATTCCAGCAATGGTTCCGGCGCCGTATTGCGCTCAAGCTCAATCCACTGATTCACCATCAGCCAGACCGACTTCAGTATTGCCGCTCCTTCCGCATCCTTTGATCCCGCGACCTCGATCAAGTTGGTGATTTCACGGTTATAGCCAAATCCGGAAAGCGTGAGGTTGTGGCTGCCGATCAGTAGCGATGCTTTCTTTGGCCCAAGCAGTAGACAAACCTTCGGATGGAAGGCGCCAGGCACGCCGACCGGAAGCAATGTGTAGGCATAACCGGCGAGGCGCGGACGCGTTGCTTCACTCTCCCAAGCAACTGCGCATTGCGAGCGATCCATCAACACGACGTTATGCCGGCAACCTGCACTCACCAGCTTGCGCAGCACCACCTCTTCATAAAAGGGCAATGTCGCATTGAAAGTCGTAATCAGCGAGGCTTCATAGCCACCGCGTTTGATCACATCGAATATGGAAATCCCATCAGACACTGGCAGCCTCCATCAACTCCCTGCCTACAGGAGTCAGCCGGGTCTGCCGATTAGGCATCGTGAGATCGCGTGTCAGCACGCCGATGTCGCGCAGAATCTGCACCGCCGGTGAAAATCGAGGGGTGGTTGGTGCTGGCGGTGGAATTTCCGTGCCCACGACTTCGATACCACGCTCGGTCGGTCGCAAATGGAAGGTGGATCGACCAGTTTGCCGAAGTTTGCGCAAGGCAACGCGCAGGTGGGTGTTCAAACACCATGTCATCAAATCGGTCAGCATCTCTGAAACCGGCATGGCACGCCATTGGTCTGCACGCTGCCGAAAACTCGCCAAATTGATCGGATAGTCGGTCAGTGCTTCCGAGGGGACAGCCAGATTCCCATACGGCGTCTGGTTGGGATCATCGCGGATGACCAACGTCGCAAGCAGCGTCAAGGCAAGTAACATCAATTCATCGGTCCGCTCACCGCGGTTCCAGCCATCCAGCAGCTTTTTGCCAAGCTGCATCTCATGAGTTTCGTTCTCCCATGCGGCGAGTTGCGGCGCGCGGTTTTCAATCCCATCAAGCAGATCCCCAAAGGTGTCACTCTCAAACTGCTCGATTACCGCTGAAATTGCCAGCGTCTTTGAAAACCATGCCGAGAATGACTCGACGGAGCGGAAAGAACGCAGTTCCGCCGAAGTCTGCGGTTGCAATTCACGTAACGACAGCGCCAGAATCAACTGACACGCGACCGACAGCAAATCGTTTCTGACGTAGATCGCCCAATTCGCTCGCGTGGCCTGAAGCGCTTCAGGCACGTTCCATGGCTGAGCATTTGGCAGCGCGCCAGCATAGGCACATGCCCTGAATATTGCCTCGCTGAGATCGAATCCGTCAGGCAGCGAAGCAACCAATTGCTGGATGAGCGCCAGTGAACGCCGCCGTTGCCGTCCCTCATCGTCATAGACGTTCAGGGAATCGAAATAGATTTCCGTCAATGTCCTGCACTCATCCTGACTCTGCGGAATTTGGCACGCGCAGAACTGGGTCAGTTCGTCGAGATCAGCCACGGTGACTTCGTTGGCTTCCACGACCCTCCAAAAGAGGTCACCCGGCACAAATGAATCGACCTTTTCAGCCAGCGGCAAACCGTACTCTTCGGTATTCATGAACCAGGGCCTGGCAGCGCCGTCCATCAGACTCAGGTCACTCAAAGTACCCGCATAGTATTGAGCCAGTCCGCCCAGGGGATTTTTGAAATACCGCGTCGGCGACTCCTGACTGGTGAAATCAGAAAGAATGAGTGCCTGGCCGGCAACCAACCGATCCAATGCACTCACCAGCTGCACGCGCCCGACCATGGCCATACCGTGCCGTTCATTGTCATGGTCAGTCGTCCGAGCATGGCGCTCGGCAATCAGCGTGAAAAGGCAATCGGCACGTCTGAAGAATTCAACGAAACGAACCGGGTCGTCCTTCGAATAACGTAAATCGAATGACCAGATCAGCCAGGGATAAAACGAGTAGTAGCGGGCCCGATCAGTAACATTCGTAATTCCCGGCAACAGTTGCCCGTAGATCAAAACACATGGGGCCTGTGTGCCAAGGTGGTCAAGACCGCCGATTGATTGCGGGGGTGAGACCCAAGAGGTTTCAATTTTCATGACGACTGCCTCGCAGTCGACAGCTCATCGAACAGTTCTGCCATTCCTTTGAGACGTCGCAAACGGTCAATTAACTGAAGTGCTTCATCGCGCATCTGATGTTCTGCAAACTTCCTGGCAATTGACTTTAGACGATCCTCAAAATCGAATATTGGCTCGTGTGCATCAAGTACAAAGTTGAGCAATCGAGATACGGCGTGCGGATTGCCATCAGCAAGGCGTTCAAGCTCCTCAATAAACCAGTCTGCGTTATATCCAACATGCGCGTATGGGGCCACGGACGTCAGAAGTGCTTCTTCGTTTGTACCGATTGCACCGACATAGCACGTCAAGCGGCTCAAGCTCGAAAGTAGTTGATCCGCCGGGACGCCTCCGCGCTGAACAACATCAATGCATCTTTGCCAAAATTGCATGATGCGCGTGACCTGTTCCCCTTTAAGCTGGTGCTTGCTGACACTCCAGAAGAAATGGCTCGCCGTTGTGAGTGCATCCATATCAGAATGCTCAAACCACCAAGAGAATCGGGGCGAGTCCAGTTCTTCATCTCCCCATAGATAAGCTAGAGCAACGCGCTCGATCAGTCGCTCTTCAAGTTTTGTTTTTCCATCGTAATGACGCAGTGCAGCGTCAATTACGCCTGCATCTATGAGCAACCGATAGGTGACCTTTGTCGCCTCAGAATAAGCGAGTCCCCCTATCGCTGAATTGAAGCTATCAGGAAATTCAATCGGGAATATTTGCCGAATCCTCTTGGTCAGCCAGGGTTCTGAAAGGTACTGCAAGTTGGATAAATATGCGGCAGCAAGCGTCGAAAATTCGAAGCTTTGTCCCTTTGTTTTGTCGAGTTCCTTGTCGAAGATTGGCTGAAGTGAAGCCCAGCTCTCTACGTGCCCCCCTGACACCTGATCACTTACTCGGCACTGACGCAATGCATGGCTAAAGAGTGCCTCAACAGCCTTCCCTTTTGGTGAATTGATTGCCATATTCATAGGGTCTTCGCTGGGCGATTGGCTGGCCTCGGCATTAGCAAGGAGGATTTCGATCAGCACCAAGGCACTCGAAAGTAACGCCGAAGGGTATGCATGTGCGTCATCACGAGTACCAGCGCGCAAAAGGTCTGCGACGATTGGCGGAATCCAATCCCTGGATGGACAAAAGTCCGCATCTGGCTCGACCTGCTCAGCCCAGAACGAATCTGGTGAAATCAACTCAAAAACGAAACCAAGTATCGCGCTCCAGGCAAGATCCCAATCCAACTGCCCCGGGTCCTTGGCGGAGTTCTCCCAAGCTTGCTTGAGGCCGTTCAAGATGCCATATTGATACGGACGCTTCGCATGCAGGAATGATGGCAAGCATCTGATGAACAATTCAATATCTTGAGGAACCACCGCCTCCAACGTACTTACTAGCGCGCGAGTTGTTGGCCCATTCCATCTATCGGTTTGAGTGAAATCATTCAGCACATCAACAATGGTTCCGGACTGCGCAAATGCCAGCAATTCCTCCGGCTGATATATCGACGGTCCTTCGCCCCAACTCGATTCCATGTAGGAATGAAAATCCGGATGAGAGGACACACCAACAGCATCTTCTCCCTGCCCTAACTCAGCAAACCATTGGTCAGCGCGTTCATTCCCCTTGCCTTGAAGAGCGGAAAGCCATTTCCTCTGGACGATGCGGCGCAATCGCCCCGGATTGTCGGTAGTTTCTGGGATGGAAACTTGATCAATCGCATCCAGCAGTAAAGCTTGTTGCCCTAGTTCCATCTCCTGAAAATGAGCAGAGAGGAGTTGGTAAAGCTCATGTAGGTGCCCGGACTGAAAAAGCTCGGGGTCTATAGCTCCTTCTAGTAATTCCTTCAGGTCACCCCATCGGTGATTGACAACGTGAATAGCGACACGGCGTGCAATCTCCAGCTCGCCATGCAAAAGCGATTTCACGGCATCCTTGGCAGTCGTAGGATTTGCACTCGTCCAAGACAACAACACATCCCGCAAACCTTCGACACACCTATCTTCTGGACCATGCCACGCTTTATTCTGCGGATGGTCTTCAATCGCCGGTCTGAACAGGTAGCCATGATTCTTACGTGTTCCAGCACCGAATATTTGCGACAGCCGCTCTTTGAATACAGCAGTAGTCAATGACCCAGCCTTTTCCCCGAGCTTCGAAGAGTGGTTGTCTATGAGCTCCTTGAGCCAGTAGTCATCAACGATGGTCCTATACTGGTCGTCTCCATCGCCTTTCACCAACTCTGTGCAGTGATAGAGAATTCTGACTGCCTTCGACCAATCTTCCGGGACTGTACTGTTCAACAATCCATTCATCAGCCCCTTGTCCAAGGCACTACAAACAAGGCCCCTATCGTATGGATCTGATAGCCAACGCTGAATGAAATCGATGTCATTGATCTGCACGAGAGGCGTCGGAAGCAAGCCGAGGATCTCCGCGAACTTTCTGGCAGTGTGATAGTTGTGTCGCGGGATTCCATCCGAGTCATTTGCCGTTGAGCATGCACGAACTACACCCAAAATCTTGTTGGCGAGTACAGCATCTGACTGCTCACCAGCAAGGCGAGCACATGCTTCAAGGTAGTCCAATGGAGCCCAGTAGGGAATCCAAAATGAACCGGGCGCTGAGGCGGGCTGTGGTCCGGGCGTTCGATTGGCATCAAAGAGCCCCGCAGCCTGAAGGTGGTCAAAAAACTCGGCGAAGTATTCCTTTGTCAGCAGTAACTCGTAACCTTTTTTCTCCTGCTCCTCGTTCTCAAGCATGCGCTTAATGAAGAGCTCGTGTTGTGTCGTGAAAAGGAAGGTCATTACAGCAATCCCTCCATTTCACGAAGGGTAGTCAGAGCAAGGGGTTTACCAGCCGGCAACTCACGCCCCAGGTACTCAATTACATGAGCCAACTGATCCCAGCCATGTTCATCGCGGGAAAACGGAAGCAGCTGAACACCAAATGTCGCGAAATACTCTTTCAAACTCCGAGCCAAATCGACTTGATGGGAAAAGAAGCCTTGAAGAATGAAGTGCTTCAGTTCGAACTGCTCACCATTGGGAGCGGGGCCCTTCTTTTGAAGAACATACTCAAGCACTTCCAGCTCACTGAGGCCGTAGCCAATAAAAAGGACTGTCTTGAGTTTGAATATATTTTCGAGGAGTGTCAGGAATGGGTTTTCCCCATCTGATCCTTTTGAAAGCTGATGGCTGGCATATCGAAAAAGATACTCGTTCGTCGTGCGAACCATGCCTTTCGGATCATGCACCGAGCCATGGATATGAAAAACGGCGTTCGGAACGTCGAAGTTCCGCATGGCGAGATCCTCATACCTAAAAAATGGAGATCGTGCCACATCGAGCCAATCATCATAGTTCGTGGTAACGAAGGTAGTTGCCAGTCGCCCAAGATCCTCATATATCCGAGCACCATACTTCTTTTTATCGTCGGAAGGCTTCAACAGCTCCGCGAACGCAATCGGGAGACCATGCCTATCTTCGAGGCCAAGAGCCACAGACAGCTTTACTCGAGAAGGTAGTCCCATTATTTGGTCGAGTTCCGCGTGAGACAGTTTTCCGTTTTTTACAAAGAATTCCAACGCACGATTGGCGAACTCGTCCCAGCCTGGACAGCCTCCAAGTTGAGACACCCCGGCTCCGACAAAAGGTACCAACTGCCTTGTAGTAGCAGCCACTCGAAGTGCATCTGGAATTTTAGGAAAGGGATCGATCTGATCAATCATCAGTGGCCTCAAGCAAACAGTTCCGGCTGATTGTTACCATCCGCTGTCTTAGCTTTGCGGCCACGCTTGGCAGTTGGTTTCGCGGCTGCTTCAGTAACTTGGGTTGCCGCACGCTTATGGTTTTCGGCCAGTAGGCGCTTGAGGACTTCCTTGCGGGCGGCGGGGCTGATGGTGTAGCGGACGCGGTCGTTTTCGGGGAGGGTTTCGACTTCATGGAAATCGTGACTGAGATCGAGGTCGGTCCAGCCGTAGGCGTCGCGGACGGCGATATCGAGTTCGCGGTGCAGGCGGCGTAGTTCGAGGATGCCCTGATAGCCGGCTTCGGCTTCCGGCAGCGGCTTCTTGCTGACGCGTGCAACTTCGGCTGGGGTGAGGTCACGGGTGTGGAACAGGTTGTAGATGTCGGTGAGGCCGAGCCAGAGGCCCTTCATCAGGGCGCGGCGGTGTTCGTGGTAGTGCTCGCCGAGTGCGCTCAATGGGACATTACCCTTTTTCAATACTCCGTCCGGAAAGCAGAATGTTACGAAGCAATCAGTCGGGGTGTAATTTAACCTTGTCTCCAATGCACCGCTGTACTTTCGAGCCCATACTTCATGAAGTGTGGACTGCACGACCGCGTACTGATCCCATTGGTCGGTAGCAAAGACATAGAGGCGGTCTGTGTAGATGAAGTCGGGTGGAGCCGAAGAGAAATTGAGGTGCTTCGTCACCCGCGTTACGACGAAACATCGAGGCAAGTGACGTATCTGGCGATACAGTTCAGTAGTTGGTCGCTTGAATAGCCACCACTTCTCGCGAAGCGGAAGTTCCTTATGAACAAGTCGTTCTGGTTTTACATATTCGACAACGTGATTGAATGCCCCTGGAAATTTGGCTGCTTGAATCTCTGGCCAATCTTCAAAGTAGATAATTTTTCGGAGAGCCGCCTGGGTAGGCTCGTTATTGACTTCTTCACCGTTCAAGACCGGCAGTACAACCTTCGACGATGATGGGTCATTGGCAACAATCTGATCGGCTGCGTCCAGCGAAAGAAGAAACCCGGTGCCAAGAAAAATTGAGCCTTGGAATAGGCGTTCTTGATTTTCCTGAATCGACTTTGGCTCACCTTGGTCTCTACTGTCCTCAAAATATGCACTGATAAATTGCGTGTCTTTGCCGTCGAGTACCCGCCTACCTTCCCACTTCCCTTTATGCAGGCCGACAAGCGAAACAACCAAATTTGCTCGACCTGGCCACTTAATTCCGCGAACAGCCATGTTGATGGCTCCATCCTGAAGCAAAACCTGCTCAAGACCATCTCGCCTAACATCACCGTCCTTAATGGAATTAGTCGTGATAAACGCGGTGAATCCACCGGGCCGTAACAAGCTGTATATGCGACGAACAAAATACGTCACCAAATCGCTAAGGCCAGTGGGGGAAAACTCCCACTTCACGTACTCACAAAACTGATGCCCGTAAAACCCACTTAAGTGTTGCCCACCTTTATACGGTGGATTCCCCAAAATACAGTCAAACCCACCTCGCACCATGATTTCTGGAAACTCCAGGAACCAATGAAAAAAGCGCTTGCGCTCGGCCATCGCCCAGGCTTCTGCCGTCGCCTGTCCCTGCGGGCTCATTTCTCCTTTCCAATACCGGCGATAAGTGGCGTCAGTCACAAATTTTTGCAAGTTGTCGGCGGATTTCGGGATGTAGAACTGTGCGATCGGAATCGATGCGATCTGATGCAGTAGCCAAGAATCCTTGCTTTGCGTAAAGGCCAGGTAGCGCGCCTTCTTGGCTTCGATCTCGTCCGGCGTATGTTCTGGTAGGCGATTCAGTTCGTTCCAGCTTCGCAGGATGTCGTCGAGTTGCTTTTGCAGACTTGCCGAAAGTGGTAGTTGGCCAGCGGCGTGGTCCTCGCGCTCCTTCTTGTTGCGCTTGCGCAGCAGCGCAGCGGTTTCCTTGTCGTCATCGGGTAGGGTTTTGAATGCTTCGTCGGGCACACCGCGCTCGGCCTCCTCCCGCCGGGCGAACCCAACGATGGCGTTACCGCACTTGATGTGGTGATCAAGGAAGTTCAGCGGTTCGCCAGGTGTATGGGCTTCCAGCCAGAGGGCGACCTTGCATAGTTCCACTGCCAGTGGGTTCAAATCGACCCCGTAGATACATTCGCGAATCACGTCGCGGATGGCGGCACGGAAGGCGCTGGGTGACGGCTGTTCTTCACCAGTTCGCACGATGGCGAGCTCGGTGGCGATGCGGCGTGCCGCTGCCAAAAGGATGTGGCCGGAGCCGCAGGAAATATCTGCAACCCGCAGGTCGAGCAGCGCCTTGGCGGATTCGGGTTTCTTGAGCGCGTCGGCGATCAGGTAATCAAGCGAGTGCTTGATGAGCGGCTGGACAAGGTCGTCGGGTGTGTAGTGAGAGCCGGTGGCGGCACGCTGATCACCTTGAGCAAAGTCGAACTCAACACGCTCGCCGGTGGTGATGAATACGGGCTGAAATTCGAGCAAGCCTTCATAGACCGAGCCAAATTCTTCAACATTGAGCGCAGCATAATTGACGCGGATGGTTTGACCATTGTCGGGATGTTGGTACAGCCCAAGGGAACGCAGGCAACCCAGCAAAACATCGTTGCCCAATTTGCATTGAGCCAAGATGGCAATCGCAGCAGGATTAAACAGATCTCCGGCAAGCGGCGCAACGCCGAGCTTTTCGCCAGGGCCATGTGCTTCGAACAAACGGAAGGTGGCGAGCAGGCCAAGCCAGTGATCGTGAAAGCGCTTGTCAGCCAAGTGTCGCTTTTCCGAAAGCAGGCGCAGGCGTTCGACGCTGTAGTACCGACGAAAAACGTCGCGCTGCTGACGGGTAGCCGAAGCTGGGAAAATGAGATCGCGCTCTTCGATGACGAGCAGGAAGAGCAGCCGGTAAATCAGGCGCAGCAGGTGCTGATAGTAAGTCTCCGGCGACAGCTTGCCATCGCGGATGGATTGCCGCAGGGCTTCGTTATCCCGATGGGTGACGAAACCATTGGCGAAATCACGGATGGCTTGCTCTACAGCCTTGGACAGGCCATCACGAATCCGTGCGCCAGAATCAAGTGAATCCTGGTGGTAGCGCTCAATCAGGCTTTCGGCAGCGGCATCGTTGCTGAGCGGCATACGGGTGGCGTGCAGCAACCGATAGAGCACCGCAAAGTCGGCAAAAAGGCCATCGGTAAAGATGCGGTCGAGGTCGAATTCCAGATAGGTGAGCTTGATCAGCCGCGAGCTGTCGCGCAGCAGGCGCAGCATACGGCCATTGGTGACGAGGCCGTAGAGTTCGTCATGCAGATTGAGGTATTCCTGCACTAGGCCATGCGCCGACATGCGCGGCGCGCCAATGTGTGTGCGCTCGGGTTTGCGGTCCAGCCCGGCCGCTTCACGGCAGCCAACCACATGGATGGGTGTTTGGCCGCGATTGATGGCGCGGTGCGAAATCGTGTAATTCTTGCCATTGAGCTCGACGCCCTTGGCCTGGTATTCGAGCTGGTAGCCGAGCAAACCGAGCAGCGGCACGATCCATTGCTGGCGGGTTTCAGTCGTCGCCGGGGAATCCGGCTTCAGGCTATCCAGCTTGCGCTGGAAGATGCGCCAATAGTCTTGCGCATCGGCCCAGGCACGGGCAATTTCGTCCTTGACCTTGGTGCCGGTGTCGAGATTGAAGTCTGCCGGGCGCTGACCAGGTGACTCTTCCAGCCGTTCAAGGATATCGGGCGAGAAGATGGCACCTTCGATGCGAATGCTGGGGTAGCTCATGAGAATTTTGGAATCAGGACAATTGGGCTGGCATGACCGGATGAACCTGGAACAAGCCAGTCAATTACCGACATCAGTTGGGGAGCAGCAGGAGGTTGCCAGGAAGAATTCTGCACGCCCGAGAAAGCGTTAATCAGCGCTTCAGCCACATCAGCATCGTGGCCTGAGTCAGCGCCAACAACGAAACCTTCAATCAAGTGGCACTTGGTCTGCGCAGGCACTGCTTCGACAAACCGCTTTAGAAAGTACATCGCCGCCAGTGACATCGAAGCCCCTGGACCCAGGCTCCACCAACGGGGCTTGGGGTGTCGTTCGAATTCACCGCGGGGCTGCGGATTGCCCAGCCGGTCAAACGCGGAGGACAACGGTGCCTCCAAAATGAGAACGGCCTCACCTACGTTCTGGAACTGCTTTACAACAGTGGCCAGGCAATCATGGAATTTCTTGTTTTCAGACTCGATAGGGCCATTGGCGACTGCCCGGAAGGCATAACCACATGAAGCGGTTTTTCCGGAAAAACCCATGTCGACCGCAACAATAGGAAGTTGGCCCACTGCCGCCAATTCGTTCTCGGCAGTGACAGGAAGTAATACGCTCATCCCTCAACTACTCCGGCAGCAGAATGTAGATGCCGAGCAGATCCATCGGCAAAACGGGATAGACGACCTGGAATCGCTGTTTGTCCATCAGGGCGCTGAAACGCTCGTGGGCCGCAACCAAGCGTTTGGACTGTTGTTCGGCAATGACCCGAAACTCGGCTTCGAGATCATTTATGAGCTTCAGCTCGTTTTGCAGGAAGCTGGCACGCGCCTGTGGGGAAATGTCGGAAGAAGCCCGCGCCTCAGATAGAAGTTGCTTGGCCGCTGCGTGATCAAGGAATTCCTTTTCCTGAGGCGTGCCCCGCCAGCCCCACAGCAGCATTTCTTCAGCAACAATCTGGTGATTGACCTTGGCTTGCTCGATGACGTTGCGACAGCGGAACAGCATCAACGTGGTCTTGACTGACACCTGTCGGCTACGAATAACAGCTGTTCTGGCTGCACGTCGATCTGAACGCGCCAGCGTGTTGGCCATGACAAGCTGACAAAGCTGTTCGACAAAGCGGTGGTTGCGCCCGAGGTAGTAATAACCCTCCGGGGTTGGCGAGAAGAAGCTGACCTTGACTTGCTCCCCAGCCGGCAACAGATCGCGCAACTGGGGTGGCAGATTCCCCATAACGATACGGTAGCCCTTTGCATCACGCGCGACTTGAACACCAAACAGGTTGTTGAGTGACGATGTAACAAAATCTTCAACTGCACCGGGGTCACCGATTGCCTCATCGACCTCACGTAAATCAGCCTCGATATCCTGTGCCTTGATGGCATTCTGGGCGAAGATGCTGCGCGACACCTTTTCGCGCTCAGCAGCCTCATCTAGCTTGCGCGTGACGTTGGCCTTGGCGGCAGAGGCTTCGTCGAAATCACCGAAATCAAAGGCAATCTGCCGTTTGTCGATACGCTTTGTGGTGATTTGGCGATCCGGGTTGAGCAGCAGCGCCTGAGTAATGGTGTCGATGATGCTCTGCGAATCCTCAGGGAACGGCACGTTGATGCCAGTGGCTCGCTTGATCTCCCGTACCTTGCGCAAAAGTACATCGAGCACAACGCCATCGATGGGGTTGTCAGCCCCATAAAGCAGGCAAGCCTTGACGGTTGGAGCAACCTGGCCGAAGCGATCGACGCGCCCTTCCCGCTGTTCGAGGCGGTTAGGATTCCATGGCAGATCATAATGGAGCACGCCAGTGAAATGCTCTTGCAGGTTGATACCTTCTGACAGGCAATCGGTAGCGATCAGCACCCGTTGTGAAGACCGTCCCATCTCCTCGATTCGCTGCTTGCGCAATTCATCAGGAAGTTCGCTGGTGATGACCTGAACATCGATCTTGGGAAATTTCTTCTTGAGCAACGGAGCCAAATGGCTGCCGATGTAATTTGCCGTTGCAATGTAGCGGCAGAAAATGACCGGGCTGAATCCCCCGTTGAGCCAATCATCGATGATCAACTCGGCAGCCGCCAGTTTCTGGTCATGCTTGACGCCACCCAACTGCTCCAGATCACGGGCAAATGAACGCATCTCTTCGCGCTGGTGTTTGCTCCAGTCATTGCGTTCGACAACCTGGGTCGGCGTGTTGTCGCCTTCGAAGCCAAATTCGGTATCACCCACCGGGTTCGCTTCGCTTTCAACCGCAGTTATGACTTCAGTGTCCTCGCCTATGGCGACGGCCAGATTCGACATACGGGTATTGAGCATTTCCACTCCGGCTGCCGGACTGGACATGACACCACGGAGCAATGCCAGGGCTGTCCAGTATTGCACCCGCTTGCGCTCCCCGCGCTCCGGATCGTACGCAATCAAACGGCGAGCGAAGTCGATGATCTGTTCGAAGAATCGGGAGTAACCAGGTGACAGTTCATACGGCCATTCGAAGGCATCGCGTTGCGGGAACGGGGTGTCTTCGCCCAACCATTTTTCAACGTCACCACGCTTGCGCTGGACAAAATGGCGCGCCAGATCACGACGCTGCTGCTGTGTTGAATTGGGAAGATCCAGTGACTCGAAATCCTGGTGAATCAAGCCAAGCAGGGACTGGAACTCTTCCGGCTTGCCACTGTGCGGTGTCGCCGTAAGAAGTATTAGCTGCTGACCAGGTTTGGCGGCGATGCGACTGACAAGGTGATAGCGCTGCTGCTGATTGTTGGAAGCGCCGGTCGGTCGGGCACAGGAATGCGCCTCATCGACGATGACCAGTTCCGGACACTGTTCGATGAAAACATCGCGACGGGCATCCGATTTGATGAAATCGATACTGATGACCTGGAAGGGGTAATACTCATAGACGCTGGTATCGCCTTGAATCTGCCGATCCAGGCGCGCCTGCGTATTGGAGCGAATAATGACCGCTTCGATATCAAGCTTGGCGCGAATCTCGGCCTGCCATTGCTCGCATAGATGCGGCAGGCAGACTACTGCGAAGCGCTTGATCTTCCGCCGTTCCAGCAGTTCCTTGACGATAAGCAAAGACTCAACCGTTTTGCCGACGCCAACGTCGTCGGCAACAAGAAGGCGGACCGATTCCTGCCGCAGCGCCATGATGAGGGGCACCATCTGATACGAACGGGGCCGGAAGGACAGTTTGGCGAGCGCACGGAATGGGCCGGCACCATTACGGAATGCCAGACGCGCAGAATCATAGAGCAGGCGCGCAGAACTGATGTCGCCCAAATCTTCTGCCGCCGGTGGCGAAAACCGGGCGTCAGCTGGTCGATCTCCATCAATCGCCAGAGGAAGGTAGATGCCTGTAGTCTCGTCATCCGATCCCCCCAACGGCTTGACTACAAGCAGATCCGGATCATCAGAGGGCAGAACGATCCAGTCGCGACCACGCAGAGTAACGAGCTTGCCGGGGCGCAGGAATGATTGGGCAAGTTCCATCAGCGGACTTTCCTGAAAATGTCGGGACGCTCTGCCACTTTGGTGGCCAAATCATCCTTGTAGTAATAGACCCAGACTTCGTCGCCACGCGCCATGATTGCCTGGCGTTTTACTTCATCGTCTGCTTTGACTGCTGGTTCGTCGTGCGGTGTGCCATCACAGAACACCCAGAATCGTGACTCGTAATAAAAGTCAGGTTGGACGTAGAGACCATCGACCCGCTTCTGTGCCGCATCGGGAAGACGCAGGCCGTTGTCGTGGAGGTACTTGATGAATTTGCGTTCAGTCGAGGATGTCGGATCAAGGTTACGCATCATCGATTCGTATTGGTCGTCGTAACTCTTGAATCCGGTGTTGGTCTGGATCTCGATCGTACAGATGCTCAACTTTTTCAGCGCGTCCTGAATCAGGTAACGGTCGATGATCTTGTGGTCGCGCTGGTTGTAATAGCTCAACAGGTCATCGTAGCTCGCGGGATCCTTGTACTCTGGATCATCAAAGCGGCAAAGGCTGGCAGCTTCGGTGACCACTCGATGGAAAACCTCGATGTTTTCAACGAACTGCGAGAGGATGCCCAGACTACCCTCGGCGGCTTCGAAGATCAGGATATTGGGAGCCTCAGGATTGCCCACGGCAACCACCCCGATTTCGTTGGGCTCGACCTGAAATACTCGTTCGATAGCGCGTTTGAGGGCATGCTGCAATGTAATGACGCCATCCGGCTTCAATCCGAGCGGCTGAATCGGCTCGATATAGAGCGCATCCGCGACATTGGACGTCCAAAGTTTAACTAGGCGGAATTCCTCCTTGAGATTGGCATCATCCTCAGGCATTGAGGCACGCCAGTCGCCAGATATCTGCCCCATCGGGAATCCCTCACTCTTGGCTGAGCGCCACTGTTTGTTCACATGCACGAGACGCGCAGCAGGAACGTAGCGGAGATTAAGCAAGGCGCTTTCGCTTGAGAGTGCAACAGCCTTGCGGATTCTATCGACCTGTCCGCCATCAACCGAGAAATAAGTTTGAATGTCAAAACCGCGGGAAACCCGCTCTTCTTCCTCGCAGGTAATACGGTCGATTTCCTCGGCACGCGACTCGGCCATTTCGATGAGATCGTGCAAATGCAGCTTGGAAGCGTTGTCTGACAAATCGGCACCCGATATCGGGCACACACTGTCTTTGGCTGCGTCTCCGGCCATGAAATAGCCGGTCCTGGTGCTGACCTTTGCCTCGGTGACAGCGGAATCTGCGTCCTGAAGGACCAGTTGGCAAACGCGGTACTTACGGCCATTGTGATAGATGACGTTCAGCGGCCCGAATTCGCGTAACGCAATCGAACGTGGGCGGGAAACAAATTCCCCGGACGAGTCGCTGGTCGGCAGAAACACCCGAATCGGCAGACGCGTAAAGTTGTAGCCAGGGAGAAAGCCCTCCGAGGCAAAGTAGCGATAGGGGTAAAACTCGGACAACTCGCTCGACATCCCCTTGAGGTCGTTACGCAGCAAATCGAGTTGGCGAGTGGCCTGATCCTGATTGCGTTTGTGTTTTTTGTATTCGTCGCTACCTAGACTCAAGGTGCCACTTTCGATTTTTTGGGTGGCGCGACTGAGAATCGAGCGGGCCGAACGATACAGGCGCCGCCATCTATCCAGAGAGTGGTCCAGGTTGTCTGATACTTTCGCAAGGTTCTGATCGATCCACTGATCAGAGTACCAGGTAGAACCTGCCGTCTTCAGATCAGTATCAAAATCGTGAATAACACGCTTGAATGTGGCCTTGACGGCGTTGAATGCGGTAGGCGAAAGCTCAAGGCCAGAACGGACTTCCTTGGCCAGCGGCATCTTGTCACCGTCGTCGGTAACCAGTTTCATGATCGAAGGACGACCAGTCCCCATATCATCCAGGCCGGGCATCCCGATTTCCGAGGCAACCAGTGCGTTCAAATGTGAGGCGAGCAGCTCACGGTTGCAGAGATCAAGACGGGGTGCCATGACGCTTCCAGCAACCATCGCGGTCTGTTCGTGGAAGTAATGGCGATCATGCGGCGAATAAGAGGAGCAGTAGGTAAAGACCAGTGCTGCCTGCCCGCTCCGACCAGCACGGCCGGAGCGCTGCGCGTAGTTCGCTGGGTTGGGTGGTGCATTGCGCATATGCACGACATTGAGACTGCTGATGTCGATGCCAAGCTCCATCGTCGGCGAGCAGAACAAGGCGCTGATCGACCCTGCGCGAAATTGGTCCTCGCGCTCGATGCGTACATCGGTGCCCAATTGACCAGTATGGTCCTCGCCACGTAGGCGCTTTACCTTGGAGAAATCGCGTGAGTACAGGCTCTGGAAGAACAGGTTCGGCCGAGGTGCCTGATTCTTGTACGACCGTTGCTTGATGACATCGGCTTTCACCGTATCGCCATCTCCAAGTTTCCAGAGAATCTTTTCAAGACGAAGGCGATAGACGGGAATTGCCTCGCTCTTCTCGTTCTTTGCGATCTGTGACTTGAGGAAATCTGCCTGTTCCAGCATCACCATCAAATGCTCAACGAAGGTGCGGTAGTTGGCGCCCTTCAGGTCAAGGTCAATTTCATTCCGGCGAACATAGAGTTTGATGAATTTACCGAGCGCGCTGGCGGGCCCCATGCTCTTGGAAAACAGCTTGGCAGACTTGTGTAATGGGTCATAACGAATAACGAAGGGCTCACGCAGTTCCTCATTGCGATCCAGTGTCCAGGGGGAACGTAACCTTTCGCGGAAGTGCTTTTCGTTTTCCTTGAGCTTGGACTGCGTCAGGTAGTTCTCGCTGTGAATTGCGAATTCAAGTCGGAAAAAATCGAGAATGGTCGATATGAAGTCCATGCGGTCTTCAAGGGCGAGATCTCCGATGAGTGGAAAGCTGTTCCACGCTACATCGCCTGCCCGACGCTCGAGATCTGCGTAACTGACTTCGAGCAGCGCACACTGTTCAAGGTTGGGCAATACGATTCGCCAGCTTCGGCGGAGATCGGCCACGGCGCGGTACAGCAGGTAGTCCTGGAAATAGCGATCATAGTCATCCCGCACCGATGCGAACTGCGGTTCCTCATTTCGATTGGCATATTCGAGGAACGGCGCATTCAGGGCCTTGAATATCGCTTCTCCCAAGGTGGCGTATGTCAGCGTCTGATCTGGCGCCATTTCGAGCGCTTTGCGGATCCCGGCACGCAGGCGAACGACCTGAACGAAATCGTTGAAATGCCCTGCTTGAAGCGCGGCATCCTGGCGGTTGTCGGTAAAGCTCAGAAGCTTTTGATCCTGATCGCGATAGCCCGCATCGCTGAGGCGGTTCAGTATCGAAAAGGCTGTGATTGTCGTGGATGTGCTGCGGCCTTCGCTGCCCAACTTGGTGAGCTTGGTGCCTTCATTCGTCTTGGTGTCATAGAACACGCCAGCCGTCGGGTCAAAAAGTAGCGGCGCCTTCATGAACCAGCCCCACCATTTCAGGGGCTTTGCATCAGAGCATTCACCGAACTCGTTGAAATAGAGCTTGATCGGAAGAGACGCTTTTTTCTTGGAATCAGGCACTGGGCCGGTCTTGGTATGCCTGACCCAAGCTTCAGGAAGCAACTCAAGGTCTTCAAGCGGATCCCATATCTCGTCGCCGATTATCAAGTAGCCGTCGGTCGCATCATCATCGTCAGTTGAGCTGACCCGGAATTCGCGGGGTTCCAACTTATTGCCTTGCCTCGAAACACAGATGAATGCGTGACCACTGGCTCGGGAAAATACGCTTGGGTAGATCGGCTTCTTGGCGCCATCTTCAACACGATAGACACCCGGCTCAAGGGTGATGAAGCGGTTCTCATCCTGATCAAGGGTTGTATAGACAGAACCGGTTTGCGAAATGAATTGATGCAGCTTGAATGGCAGTAGGGTGTAACGACGCCCATTGTTCTGCAAATTCTGATTGACGATGCTGATCCACTGAAGCAGGTCTTGCAGGAAAGCTTGGCATTGTTCAGGAGGACTGTTGGAGGCTTCAGCAAGTGCATTTGCGATTTCACTGAGGCGGCGCGGCTTGCCTCTGACCAACTGCCCCTCCCTGTCTTCTAGCGCGATCGCGTTTTCCAGCCAGATGGCAACAGGGTGAGCTTTCAGCTCGCTTTCACCTCGAGCTAGATCAATGCCACTTTCAATGGCCTGAGACAATGCCTGCTGATTTGGTGTTTGGCCATTTGGATCCAAGGATCGGGACAATGTTTCGTTGATTATCTGCGTGGGTGAATAGATCTTGCCGAACAGCTTGCTTGCAACCTTTGCAACTTCAGTGCGTTGTTCGATCAGTGTCCCAACAGAAACCATCGTCGCCGACGTGCCAATACAGACCACCGGATTGACGCAACGAGCCTGGATGCGACGGGTTAGCAAGGCGACATCAGCACCCTGCCGTCCGCGATAAGTATGAAGCTCATCAAAGACCAGGAATTGAAGATTCTCGTAGATGCCGTCGCGTATGGATCGCTCTCTGAGACGGGTCAGTAGCAGTTCCAGCATCATGTAGTTGGTCAGGAGAATCTGAGGGGGATTCTCCCGCATCTTTTGCCGGGCATCCTCCTTCTCCTGCCCAGTGTATTGGCCGAATGAAATCGGAAATGCCTTCCCGGTCGAATTCTCGTAGTTTTCCTTGTAGCGGCTGAATTCCTCATGCTGTGAGTTGATCAACGCATTCATCGGATAAACGATGATGGCAACCACACCTTTGGCCTCAGGGTTCTTCAGCAAATGATGGAAGACACTGCCGATATAGGTCAGCGATTTTCCCGAACCCGTGCCCGACGTGACAATAAAATCGCGACCGGCAGTCCCCAGATCCATCGCTTCCACCTGGTGGCGGTAGAGGGAGTAGCCTTTGAAGATATCTTTCAGGTCAGCATGAATCCGACCTTTCACGGCAAGATCCTCGACACTTCCGAACATCTCGAACGAGGGATTGAACTGAAGCAGCGCCTCAGGCCATAACGTTCCTTGGTCCAGCGCATGCTCGACAACATCGCGAATCGCCGGATCGGCAATTTTTAAGAAGCTACGGATGTAGTTCGCGTAGTCACCAACGATGTTGGCATGCGTCTGAAAAACGTTCATAGAAATCCCAAGGGAAAATGCCCAAACATAACTTTTGGCGATGATCGTTGAATAAAGACCAGTAACATTGTATTGGAGCAGCGCTACCCTCGCCCATCAGCAAGTCAAACAATCTATCCTTTCCGGCGGGATTTGGTAGAACTAGCATCGGACATGGCCATTCATGGGCGTTTGAGCGAATGAGAGATCGCGGCGGGGCAGTTAAAATTGCCGGCATGACGAAACAATTGATGACAGCCCTTGCCTTCGCGGCCGACAAGCACCGCAACCAGCGCCGCAAGGACGCCGACGCCTCCCCTTACATCAATCATCCGATCGCCCTGGCCAATCTGTTACTCAATGAAGCCGGGGTCGAGGATCAGCGCGTCCTGATCGCCGCCATCCTGCACGACACGATCGAAGACACGGACACGACCGAACAGGAACTGGTGAAGCACTTCGGCAAGGACGTCGCGGACATCGTCCTTGAGGTGACCGATGACAAGACTTTGCCGAAGGCGGATCGCAAGCGCCTCCAGATCGAGCATGCTGCGCACATCAGCCGGCGCGCAAAGCTGGTGAAGCTGGCGGACAAGATCTGCAACCTGCGCGACATCACGGCATCGCCGCCGGCCGACTGGTCGATCCAGAGGAAGCAGGAATACTTCGACTGGGCAAAGTCGGTCGTAGATCGTCTGCGCGGGGTTCATCCCGGCCTCGAGCACCTGTTCGACAAGACATACGACGGGCGGCCACGCCTAGTTATCTAGGATCAACCATCTGATTGGACCCCCAGCCCCATCGAAGACTTCCACTGTACCGACTAATCAATCAGAAAAAATGTCGGCAGTTGATCCCCATGCGCCTGCACTAAGTCTTGCCAGAGTGCCGTCCACCAGCAGGCGCTCAGAAATTGCTCTTCAATACGCTGCAACTCCAACCGGTCAGTAGGCACGGTCTCCCGCAATTTCGAGTACCACGAGACCGCGTTCCAGAGTACGGCAAGCTGAAGCATCCGCCGCGTATTCACGCGCTGTGTTTGCTCCGACCAGTCGAGGACCACCTCCCTGGCGCCGATCGAGATATTCGGATAGTACGGAAATTTCGTTTGAATGAACCGCATCGCCATTCTGACAAATTTCGGGTTGGTTTCCCACAATTGCTTGAGATCCAATTCCGGTTCAGCGAGAAGATTACTCAGCTGCCTGAAGGAATATCTCGCCTTTGTGACATCTGCCAAGAGCCCCATAAAATTTTCATTAAATTTGAGTGCGATATTCATTTTATGATTAGCAATTTTTGAACGATCGCTTTTTGTGTCACCCTGATCATTACCAATGCCTGTCGCGTTCAATCTATCATCATCCATAATCCACTTCCTTTAAAAAAAATTATTCGACACGAGTCGGCATACTGACAAGACTCACGCTGAATCCCGGGTTGCCTTTGTCTGCAAAGTATTCCTTGCGCATTGCTTCACCACGCACCCGAAGATTGGCTTGTTGAGTAACATCAACCGTCTCTAAAAACTGCTCCCGAAGCAGCGACAGAGCGCCGATCAGCAGATCAACATCGATGCCATGCGTGACGTCTGGCGACTTCCCCCGCTGACTTCCGATCTCTGCTAAGCCCGCCACCCGGGCGATGGCGCCGAGGAGACGCACTTCCCTCTCGATGCGCTGCCGCTCCTTGAGTCGAGCCAGCTTCTCCTGGAGTGCCGCTTCTTCCCTCACACGCTCACGGGCCTGCTGCGCCTCCTGCTGAAGACGATGGGCCCGCTGCTGAAGCCGGTCGATTTTCGACACGGCCGGGATTGGATTTTCCATCCCCCTGCTTTGATGAATATTGTCCATTTACTCCTCCTGTATTTAATCAGAGTAAATAGGCTGGCATATCAAAATATTATTTTCAAATTAAAACACAGGGTTTTTGTTTGATTACATTTTCCGGGTACGGGATGATTATCTGGAGAGGGGGAAATATTTTTTGTGGTTCTAATGCGCACATATACATTTACTTCGTAAATGGTGCGCCAGGGGGATACCCCCTGGACCCCAAAAACAAGAAAACCGAGGAGACAAAATTGAATATTGAAAAACAAACCGGGGCAAAACCAGGTGCGATTTATCACTTCAGCTGCAAAGTCCATGGCCGAAGCGATGGCTCCAATGCCGTGAAACTGGCTGCCTATCGAGCAGGTGCCCGCCTGAAGGCAGAAACGACGGGTCGAATTCACAACTACAGCCGAAAAAAGGAAGTGTTGTGGTCAGAGATACTGGCTCCGGAGAACGCACCATCGTGGGCAACGGATCGCCAAGCGTTGTGGAGCGCGGTTGACCGGATCGAGCACCGTTGCGACGCACAACTTGCCCGCGAGTTAGAGGTCGCCCTCCCCCTCGCATTGAGTCCGACCGACCACTGCAATCTACTGCGCGAGTGGGTCAGTGAAACTTTCGTTGCCGCCGGTATGGTCGCGGACGTCTGCTACCACGCGAAGAGAGGCAACCCCCATTCCCACATTCTGCTGACGTTGCGTGACATCGATGTCAATGGATTTGGCAAGAAGAACCGTAGCTGGAACAACCTCAGCTTCGTTGAAGCTTGGCGGGCCTCCTGGGCGGAAATCGTTAATCGATACCTCGAGAAGGCTGGTCTGGTCATCAGGATCGATCACCGTAGCTTCAAGCGGCAAGGTCTCGATCTGACTCCAACAAAACATGTTGGAAGACAGACACCATGGAACGGCGAGAAGGTGGCTGAGGTGAGCATGGAAAACAAACTCATCCTGATCGAGCGAGAACTCCAGGAACAGAAGCGGAAACAGAAAAAGTCTGCGGAACTCGCCAAACCTCAAGAGACCGTAGCCCCCGCCATTTCTCCCGTTTGCATGCCGACGCAGCGTCCGTCACGCGTGCGCCGCCCGCGGCCCGCACGCGTTCAAACAAATCCCGGATTCGCCCGCGGATCCGAACCATCTTTCTAACCCCCCAAAGGAGCATCACATGCCACAAATCGAACTTGAAGAAACAGATCACGAACGGATCATCCGCCTTCACAAGAAGAACGGCTGGTATAGCGGTAACAGGCTGGAGTCCGCAGAACTTCCGGGCTACCTCAAAGTGCCCCGGGGTAAAACCGGACCCGGTATTCCGACCCTTGAAGAAGAGATCGACTCATACCACCGGGGATATGCCGAGGGGATGGCCGCGAGGCAGGAAGGCAAAAGAGGACCGGAAAATCCCTACACGCACGACAACATTGTGCGGCGCATGGCGATCTAGCAAGGGATCGACCCATCGACGCTGAATTTCCGTGGGTGACCCGGGGGGCTTGACCGACGGTCTCGCGCCAAAAAAAAGCCCGCGCAGTGGCGGGCTTAATCCATTCCTTGGAGGAGGATTTGGAGGAGACGACACAACTATACCGTGCGCATAGTTCAATGCAATATTTATTTGGGTTTGTGCCGAACCTACCCGACGCTCAGCTAGATCGCTGCCTGACCAAACATTCGACTCGCAAACGCTCCCGGCAAGCCGCCTTCGGCTGAATAGCAACTGAACGGCGGCTTCCTGGTTCCGCGAACTCACACTCCCGACCCTCAGTTGCCGGTCGCAGTTTTAGGAGTTCTACGGCAGGAGGCTGAGTAGAGCCGCCGTTAGTTAGGATTGATCAAAGATAAGTCATCGGCCCGATGTGGCGCGCCACAAAAGGCCGAATATGTGACTCAGCCCAATGCCATATGATCAAAACTTTTGTTCGACTTTGCTACAGCGATACTTAACCGCCCGGTCTTTTCCCAGCTTTAGCTGGCCGTTGCCGGTTAGCCGGCTGACAGAAAACTCCCAATCTTGACGATACCCATTTATGCCCGCAAACCCGCCCGTGAATGAAAGTTGATCGGCAGAAACAAAGCTGCCAACGACGCCACCGATATGATCTTCGAAGTCACGCCAACCATTTGCCACTCTTATAAGGTCAGCAGACCCAGTGGGCGCGCTTAACCCATATGCCCCGGATGGTGCACATGGTGTCAAATCCACAGCGAAATCTCCTGAAATGCAGTTCAGAGCTCGGCCAAATTTCGATTCTGATGAAAGGGATATAATTACGTCAGATTCTTTAGCAATCGCCTTGCAGATTATCGGGGGGCTTGCCTCGTCAAGTTTTGTATCCAACTTCTTTAAACTCAAACAAAATACTACTTCTTCAAGTTGTTCATTTGTAATTTCAGCACTTGGATTGCCAATATCTAAGCCGCAACTTGGAAGATCATTATCTGTAAGGCCTTTGGCCTTCATGATTGTATCCATCTGATTAAGAAGCTGAGCCTCTCGAATATTCTTTGCCCATTCACTTGTCTTTTTCTCTTTTACCCGCTGTTTTTCATTGTACTCACTTATTGTTACGCACCTCTTAACATACTCATCAAATCCGAAAGGTTTCACGCCACCGGAGTAAGCAATGACCTTTTCCTCGCAAGGCGCGATATACTTAGATTCCTGTGCGTAGCAACCTATGCTTACCAGAGCAGCGGCTATAATGAAATATAGTTTCATTTCAATTGTCCGTATGAATAATAGATCAATCGGTTGTTCTGGATGTTTCAGTTATTGCCATCAACAGCACGCACGCCACAAGGCAAAAGGGTAGCGTTAGTGCAGTATTCTTCCTGGTTGCTATGTTGATCCGATTAGTCATTCACGCGCAATAACACTGTTAAGTAGCCGCCTATGGCTGGTTACTTGGGCTTCAATCGCTCTCTCTTTCAGGCGCAAATCGCTTAATTTGGATTGGTAAAAATCGATGGTTCTGGGAACTGATGCATTGTGGTCCTTATCGTCTTTTATTCGAGCGGCGCGTGCCGGAAGGATCACAAATAGTGCGAGTGCAAATATTGCGAAAAACCAGATCCAATTGAACAAAGCACCACAGAATATGGCGATAGCAGCCATCCCAATTAGCGAGCCAAGTTCATTTATCAAATTTTTACTGTAGTCTGGCTTTCTGTCTTTGCCCAAGGGGAAACAATAGCCAAATATAGGAACGGGCCGCGCCGCTATTTTACTCATGGTTTCGGTGTCTTTTGAAATTTCGGATCTAATTTTTTGAAGTTCATCTGACAACCTAACTAAGGCGAGCTCCGAAGCGGTTCGATCTGTATTGGCACGAACCTGATCGACGGCACCGATCAGCGACAACGCAACGGTACCCCCGCCTCTAATCGTATGTAATGCTGATCCGCAGTAACTGCAAGAAAAGTCCTGATGATCGTCAGTAATCTGTAGCCCGGCACCACACCCCGGACATCTCATTTGGAGAATCTTTCCCTTCGAGCTGAGTTCATTGTGTTCTGACATAGCTATGCTCACCCTTTGATTAGCTGGAAATATTATAGTGATCAAGCCTTAGTATTTCTTGACTTTTGGTGCCAATCGCGTGACCTAGTGCGCCAACCGACTAAATGAGCGGAACCGAATTCAAGCAATAATTTCGGCGATCATCGGGGGGAGGTGGGTGCCGGCAGATAGCCCGCTCAGGTTACCGTCAACAGCGACAGTAATAGCCAAGGTGTTGCCGAAGGTCGTTCCTCAGGTTTCCGTGTAGACCTGCCCCGCGAATGGCAGCTTCAGAGAACAGTTCAGTGGCCGCTTGTGGCCGGCAAAACTGTCTGATACCCGAACGCAATAAATCACAACGACCGCAGCTTACAGGTGACAAGGATCTAATATGCAAGCTGCTCTCACGCAGCGCCCGCCAATAATTTGAGAGTTCTAGCCCCGGACGGCGAAAACAACCAGCCGAGTGCTCCGCAGTTGAGAACAACGCTGAGCCAAAAAGTAACCTGAAAAGACGTCTTTGCCGACTTGTGCCGCAGCAGTCGCTGCGCAGCCAAGGCACCGGGCCAGCCGCCGAGAAGGGAGAACAGTTGCAAAGTGCTTTCCTTCGTTCGCCATTCATTTCTCAACGCGGCGGATTTGTCGAAAGCGTAGGCAAAGAAGGCCACGATACTGGTAACAACATAGAGAATGAGGACTGCAATCGGAAGGCGGCCAACGATAACTGCAACAACGACAAACCCGACAAAGCAAAACGCAAATGCAGCCGTGACATTACTACGCCCCGGCGGAGCCGACTGGGCTGGTTTCTCACCAACAAATGCAACGCTATTGGCCTGCGCTCGGCCCTTGCCATCGACAACAAGTTCGTAAGTTACGAGTTCGTTTCCTTGTGGCCGACGCTGGCGATTGGCAAAGGAACTGATATGGACGAAGGCTTGTTCACCGCCACCATAGGGCGTGATGAATCCAAAGCCCTTGTCATCCTTCCATGTGGTGATTCGGCCTTGGTATCGCATGACAAATTCTTGAACGTTTTAATGAAGGGGCAAGTCGGGGTCGTCCAGCGTGCCACCGGAGACCGTCGCCAAAACCCCGACAAAGGCTTCTGAGCCATCACGCAAGAGGGAGACGCTCTCGTTATCTACCGTGCTGGCCGACAGGAAATTCATGAAGTCCGGTAGTTCCTGCTCCCCGTATTTCCTTGTGAAATGGGCTACCTGCATCGCCAGGATTCGCGCAGTCTCCACGATCTCTTCCTTGCTGGCTTTGGTGACCATTTCCTCTGACAAGCGCCAGTAGCCAATAAACTCCTGAACCACGGGGTCGTTCTTGTCCATTTTTCAATCCCTACTCGTTCCCAGTATTTCTAGTGAGCATTCCCGACGCTGGTAACGCACTGCGGGCTTGTAATTGGTGTGTCTGCATTACCGCGCAGATGCATCCGTACAGCAACCCACTCGATTCAGAATGGATTTTCCAATACGCCATCATGGAATCCCGAGGTTCTCCCTCAGCATGTTGCAGAAGAGCAACCCCTGCTCAATCGCATCGTCAAGCGCCACATGGGTATGCGGAACCTGGTCGAACCACGCCGCCGGCATCGACCGTTTCCCGCAGGCGACATAAGGTTTGCGAAGGACGGCCATCGCGTAGGTCTTGATATCAATGACCGAGTAACCGAACGGATTCTGGCCCGCAAATTCCATGAGATACCAATAAACGAACGGAAAATCGAAAGCGGCTGGATAGGCAACAAAAACAGGTCTTCCAGGAAGCGACTTGAGCCAGTCCAGGTAGCGCCGCATTGCGACCTGGGGGGCTTCGAGGTTCGTTCTACAGGCCGACCAAGCTTCAGGCTGCGTGACCCACCAAGCAGTCGTCCTGGGATCTGGCATTGACCCGGGCAGCGTTTCCAGATTCGCAGAAAACGTACCAAGCTGTTGTTTGCCCGCACTATAGGCAGCAGACCCGATGCTCAGCATCGAATGTTTACCGGCTATGGGGCCATCTGTTTCAATATCCGTGCTGATGTAAATCTCTACCACGGGCGACGCCTTCATCACTTTCTGCGACCATCAATCGGACGGTGTTTTTATCCTGCGCGAACGCTCCACGGGATTGTCGTTGGCATGTTGCCAACAGTGGGATTTCAAGGACACGTTCGACATCTGCCACCTGAACCAGAAGCAGCTGATGCCGCCCTACCCTTAGATCGCCAGGCTCTCGATCTTGCCGCCCTTTGCCAGGAATTCAGCAATCCACTTCGGCTGACGACCACGGCCGCTCCAAGTCAGAGCGCCATCCTCGGGATGACGGTACTTTGCGGCCACCGGCTTGCCGACCCGCTTGGCGGTTGCGCCGGTATCGCTAAGCAGCTCCTCGAGCGAATACCCCTGCGCTGCGGCAAGTGCTTCCAGCTCCTTGCGAATTCGTGCTTTCTCGCCCTTTTCTCTCCTCGAGATTTCCTTGGGAATGTCCAATAGCAGCTTGTTCAGTTCGGCGACGGAGAGTGCAGAAAGGTCCATATATCCAAGTCCTATACAGGTTGATAAATGCAGAGGCTATAGATAACGGGCGATTTCAGCAAATGCTTCGAATCAAGAGAACCCCAAATTCATGGGATGTGGTCGAGAGAGAGGCCTCAAAATCGCATGATTGCGGCCTGGCGGGAAATAGAAAAGGGGCCGGTTTCCCGGCCCCTCCCCTGTCTCCACTAGCGTGGAGGCAGATTTACTACTTTCAGCTGCCCTGGGGCAGGTAACTTATGGCTTTTTAAGCACTATGAAAACTTCCGAGGAAGATTCATTTGATTCTCAGCTGCCCGTGGGGCAGAAAACAACAACCAGTAGAACCATTTGCCACTACTGCTTAATCACCATAGTTTGCATTATACATGATAATGTTATTTCGTCAATGGTTTTTGGGGAAATTATTTAAATAAATTTTATTCATGACTTAATATGGTGTCCGAACCATGGCGATAAACACGCATCCACAATTGGATTTTACAAGCAGGCCTTGGTGCCAGTTTTTGACATTATCAAGGATTGTCCCATGAATTGGTACATAGGCGATCCAATATTGAATTCCAAGGTCAGATCATGAGGGTAATTTTAATCAATAAAAACGGGCGCTTTCGCGCCCATTCGTTCATCTCCAAAACTTTGGGGATCTGTTTCCGGGGCCCCAGCAGTGCCAAACAAACCATACCTCTACACCGCACGCTTTCTGCGCGGCCGGGGCGGTGGCCAGTTCGGACCGAGTGGATTTGGCAGTGGAATTTCGTATTTACTCAGCACGCCCTTCTCGGACAACAGCCGAGCAAGAGTCAGGACCGACTGCCATACGGCGTCTTCGCGGAATTTCGACTCAGTCAAGCCCATAAGTCGCCAAAACTCCATCTCTCCAGACATAAGCTTTGCAATACCCATTGCCTTGACGAAATCGTCATTGGGACTTCGAAAGTTGAGCGGCTCGATCGGCACCTTGCCGGGCGTGTCTGGATACAGCAGGATCACATCTGAAATCGGACCGGCCAAGAGCATGCAAACCTGCGCGCGAAGCTCACGCAGATAATGCGCCTGAGACCATTGAGGAATATGGTCACGAACGTGCTTTTGAAATTTGTGCCGCTTGACCTGATAGATACATTGGTAACGATCCCACCACAAGAATTCGGAATCCACATCAACATCGGGCGTGTTGCAATAGCCTGCCCGATGGGCAAAACATCGCTTTTTATCGTATTCATCGTAATCGCGATCCCACTCACCGGATCCAACCGGTGCAACTGCGATTTCATAAACATACTTATCGCCAAGTGAGGCGACTACTGCATGTGCGGCTTCATGCACACAAACGGCCCATCGCCCTTCTTCATCGTTAAACATAACATCTCCTAAATATTGAGTTCGGCGTGGCGGTCTCAGGCACCTGGAATTGCGCAAGACGACCGGCCACACCCAAAGAAAAAATTGCGTAAAAACGCTTTCGTATTACTGGAATGACAGGCTGGTGTCGGTCGATGGCCTTGTTTCGAGGTAGTCCTCGATGCTCCAGGTCCATGCCTCGAGGAGTCGGGCCGCGTTGGTCAGCGCCGGGTGCGGCGCTTTCCCGCCGGAGATGCCGAGCCGCTCGATGACGTCATCGAAGCTGCAAGTCTTGAGCTGGTTGTGCTCGTCGTAGTCGCCGAACGCTTCGGCCAGATGCCTCTGGGCGTTGCAGATATCAGCGTCGGCGCTGACGTAGCCGTTGAGGATCTCGAGATCCTTGTCGGCGTCATAAAAGACCAGGACGTAGCCTTCAGTGGCGGTCCGAAAGGTCTCGATCGACAACTCGCGGGCCAGCGCTTGATCAAGGTTGAACGGAATTTCAGGATCGGGGTTGATCACCGAGCGAAGCAGTTTCATCGACCCGTCGTTACCGACGAGCGCGACGGTTGCATATGAAAGTCCGCTACGACGTTCGTTGTGGGGCTGGACCCAGACGGCAAGCGTCGGGGGCAAATAAATGGTGTTGTGTTGCTGGTGGTGAAGATGCGTGCTCATGATTCCTCCAAAGTTGAGCTGGAGGACAGGCTGCATAAGTCAGATTGACCGCAGACCGACCTGTCTTCCGGGGCTTGCGCATAAAGTCATTGCGTATTGCCGGTATCGGGTCGGTGGAAATGAGCGTGGTAAAGCGGGCGCGTTGCGCGCCCAGAGTGGCGGGGTATCGGATTGCGATATGGGTATTGGCGTTGGCTGCGTTCATTTGCCCAAACTGTCGGAGTCCGTGACGATGCATCAGTTCGAGCACGACCGGATATGCGACAGCGTTGAGAGCCATACCGAGACCCCTCAGTTGTTGCCCACCCGCCAAAAATGCGATCTCACTATCAATGGTGAGGTGCGAAACAGCAAATTCAACGTGGGCCATCAGAGTCTCCAATTTGTGGATGCCACCCCTCGCCAAAGCATCAGGCGAGTCGTTCATCGCATTACCAAGCTACTAGATGTAGTAGCTTGCGTCAAGTTATTGACTATATATGGTGTTTCTCGATCATTAAGAACAAGGCAGAAAATATATCAATGGAATGCATACCCAGGATATTGGGATTACTGGAAATTCAAGTTGATTGGGCTTTCTAACCCGCCCTCACCACCGCCAGCCCCATCCAATCCGTCGTGTAGCCCGGCGACAGATTTCCCCGCCGCATCCGCCACGACCGATCGACCCCCTCCGCAGCCAGACGCAGTGAACCCCGCCCATAGCGCTGGTTGATCCCGTCCAGCACAGCCATCAACTTGTCCGACCTGGCGTCACCCGCCCCGCCCTGCCCGTCCAGCAACGAAAACTGCCGGTTGCCTGCCGGCCTGAGGTCGAGCAGCATCACGCCCGCCTTGTGATAGCCGAATCCGGGCCGGTAAATCCGACGCAGGATGCGTCGTGCCCATCCGGACAGGATGCGGGTATCGGCAGTTGCCTCAGGTAATGGCACCGTCACACCTCGCTGATACTGGGGCACCTCGGGCTTGAAGATGTTGGTGCGGACATAGGCTTGAACCGCCCCGGCCAAAGAATTCTGGGATCGCAGCTTCTCGGCGGCCCGCGCGATATAGCTTGCCACCGCCTCCTCTAGTTCGTCGAGGTCGGTCACCAGGTGGCCAAACGAGCGGGACACCATAATCTGCTGCCGATCCGGCACCACCTCCTCGAGGTCGATGCAGGAGATGCCACGCAGTTCGCGAACCGTGCGCTCGAGGACCACCGAGAATCGGAAGCGGATAGTCTCGGGATCGGCATCGCGCAACTGGCGCACCGTCCGGATACCCATCGCCGCCAGCCGGGCATCGATCTTGCGCCCGACGCCCCAGACCTCGCCGACCGCGATCCGCTCGAACAGCGCCGTCAGCTCATCCCGGGTCAGTGCAGTGAAATCACAGACCCCGTCGGCACCGGCCAGCCCTTTCTTGGCGCAGTGATTCGCCAGTTTCGCCAAAGTCTTGGTCGGTGCGATGCCGACGCACACCGCCAAGCCCAGCCAATCGGCGATCCGTTGCCGGATCCCGGCGCCATAGGCGACCAGGCCACCCTCCGGCAGGGGCAGGCCGGACAGTTCCAGGAACGATTCGTCGATGCTATAGACCTCAAGATTCGGCGCGAAGCCTGAAAGGACGTCGACGACCCGATTGCTGAGGTCGGCGTAGAGGGCGTAATTGGAACTGAACGCCACAATGCCATGCCGCTTAGCTTCTTCCTGGATCTTGAACCAGGGGACACCCATGGGGATGCCGAGCGCCTTGACCTCGGCGCTACGAGCGACAACACAGCCGTCGTTGTTGGAGAGGACGACGACCGGACGGTCCTTCAGGCGTGGGTTGAACAGCTTCTCACACGAGGCGTAGAAGTTGTTGCAATCGACCAGGGCAAAGACCGGCACCGATATCAGGCGGCAAAGCGCTTGAACTTGCCGACCACCACGCCCCAGACCACCAGCTCCATGCCATCCTGGATTTCCAGCGCCGGATAACCCGGGTTCTCGGCAACCAGCGCCACCCGACCGCCACAGCGATGGAGGCGCTTCACCAGGCGTTCGCCGTTGATGAAAGCGACGACAATTTGCCCATGCCGGGCGCGGATGCTGCGATCGACCACGAGGATATCGCCGTCGAATATCTCGGCCCCCTGCATGCTGTCCCCCTGGACGGCGAAGAAGAAGGTGCTGACCGGGTTACGGACCAGATAGTCGTTGATGTCGAGTCGCGCATCCTCGTAGTCCGCCGCCGGTGACGGGAATCCCGCCGAGACCTTGACCCCGTCGAGTGGTAGCGGACGACGCGGCGCATCGGGCAGCGGGACAAAGATGCCGGGCGATAGGTTCGGCCCTACGGACAGAATTTCAGCCATGGAATGCCAGTTCCGTATCCGCCATGGCGGCACCCTCTTCCACCTGGCTGACCAGTACGGTCGCGCACTGCGGGCAGATCCGGCAAGGGCAGCCATCCAGGGTCGCCTCCTCGAGGTCGGCGACGGCCAAGGGAGTGTGGCAATACGGACAAACGATCCGTGCGTTGAACTTTTGAGACATGACTGTAATTTTATACAGCTATTTAGGCGGCGCAATACTGTATGCGGATTTCATCCGGGAGCGACCGATCTGAACCCGCACAGAGCGGTACGTCTTGTTGCAATCGGTTACTTGTATCCGGTCGTCCGCACCCGTATCGTTCAACTCATGCGCTGTCCCCCAACAGCCTGACGACTTCCCCCCTCCGTTCGTCCGGAAGCCCCGCACTCCCTCCCTGGTGCGGGGCTTTCACTTTCTGGGGCCGGTGCTGTTGGCGTATCCTGTTGCGATGTGCGGACGCTATGCCCTGAACGCCACTGCCGGCGACCTGATCGAGCACTTCGGCCTGATTTCCTGTCCGGAGTGGAACGCTCGTTACAACATCGCACCGCAGAGCAGCATCCCGGTCATCCGCCTCAAACCCGGGGCCGGTCGCGTCGGGCAGCTGGTGCGCTGGGGGCTGATCCCTTCCTGGGCGAAGGATCCAAGTATCGGCAACAAGCTCAACAATGCGCGGAGCGAGACGGCCGCCGACAAGCCGGCCTTCCGCTCCAGTTTCAGGCGCCACCGCTGCCTGATCCCGGCCAATGGCTTTTACGAGTGGCAGGCCATCGAGGTGGAGGCCAAGGTTCGGAAGCAGCCCTGGTACATCCATCCGACCGAGCCGGGCGCCCTCTTCGCCTTTGCCGGCCTGCTCGCGGCATGGAACACGCCGGCGGGCGACACCCTGGTCACGACCTGCATCCTGACCACCGGGCCGAATGCCTTGATGGTGCCAATCCACGACCGTATGCCGGTGATCCTCGCACCCGAACAGTTCGATACCTGGCTCGACCCGGACAACCCGGATGTCGATGGACTACGGGGTTTGATGCAGCCCTGTGATCCGGATCTTATGGCGGCCTACCCGGTCAGCCCGGCGATCAATCGCGGTTCGGCCGAGGGGTCGGAGTGCATCAAGCCGGTCGAGGTGGTTTCTTGAAGCACCTTGCGATTGCCCTGCTGCTGGTCCTCAGCTGTCGTGGGGCTTATTCGGCCATCCTCGAGGGGCGTGTCGTTGGCGTGACCGATGGCGACACCGTGACGGTGCTCGATGGCGGGCGCAAGCGGCACAAGATTCGGCTGGCGGGCATCGATGCGCCCGAAAAAGCACAGCCGTTCGGGCAGCGGTCGAAAGAGAACCTTTCCCGGATGGTCTTCGACAAGGATGTGCTGGTCGAGTGGAAAAAGCGCGTCAAGTACAAGCGCATTGTCGGCAAGGTCTGGGTGCAGCCGGAGAGTTGCCCGCACTGCCCAATGACCCTCGACGCCGGCCATGCGCAAATTACTGTCGGCCTAGCTTGGTGGTATCGGAAGTACGCTCGGGAGCAGTCACCACAGGGTCGTGGGGCATATTCGTTCTCAGAGCAGGAGGCCAGGGCAAAGCGCGTCGGGCTTTGGAGCGAAACTGATCCGGTCCCGCCTTGGGACTGGCGACGGAGCTCAAAGGGAACTCAACCGTCCATGAGCAAAGGAATGATCCACGCGGGGGGCGATGTAGAACCGCTCTATGGAACGCAGCCCCTCAAGAATCATCAATCAGCCAGATAGCACCCTCCCTCAAAGACGACGATCCCGGTAGCCACGGTCACAGCTGGAATGATGACAAAAGGTGACATCAAAGCACCTGCCACCGTTCCAACTGCCCCCGCTGTGCCCCCCATGATGCCTACGGTGCCGGCGGCCGACGCTCCACCTGCCGTGGATCCGAGCATCGTTGCCCCCGTGACGGCATGCGGAAGGGCATAGAAGCCAGCAGCCTTGAGTCCAACACCTGCTGCCGCTGTGGCTCCTGCACCCGTCGCAGTGGCTGCCGAAGCAGCAGCCCCCTTCTTGCCGCCAATAGCTGCGCTTGGCGTGTAATCGCAAAGGTCAGCAAACGCAAGAGTCGGGGCAGCCATCACAGCAAGCGCGCAAAAAAACAGTTTTTTCATTTGTTTTCTCAAGTGAATATGCCAAACATTCTGTAGAAAACGATGTTGCATGGCTTGACCTAATACGCCAATCGCGTGACTTACCACGCCAAACACGAAATGCGGCGTTGGGTTCCTGCACCAGTCGGGCGCTCGAGCGGAAATTTTGTCCTCGGATGGAGGCCGCAAGTTTGATCTACTTCTTTCGGCTTGGCGCGTAGATCAAGGTGGAACCGACCTGTCTGCCATTGACGTAGGTAGACGATCGAAAATTGCCTTTCTTGTCATATCCGCCAATCGTATTCACATAGGTCGAAGTGCTTCCAGAACCACGACCGCCGCTGCCATAGCTAAAGCCGGCCGAGGACTGATTGTAGATTCTCTCGGCTTCAGCACATTCCTTCGGTTCCACACCGTCTCGATTCTTGATGATGGCGCAGTTCTCCCGAATGCTGCTGATCAGTTCCGTGGCCCGGTAGTGGTTAAACAGGCTGCACCCTGACAGAAACACTGCGGGGATCAGAAGCAGCCATCTCATGGTGGCAGTCCTCTATAAACGCTACTTCTTTTGCGTGGCGCAATGTCGTCACGATCGACGCCGCGCACCATCCCCCGCAACAAGACAAGGCAATATCCCCGCTTGAGGTTGGTTTCCGCCGCCCAAATAGCCGTCTGGTCTTGCAACAGGCCGCGCCTCTTTGCCTCCTCGACCGATTCAACGAGGCTGCACGGCTCACCAGCCGGTATCGTCTCGACCTGACCGGATGCCGGATTATTGAAAATCAGTGACTTCACCGTTACCCAACGGAAGTCCATGTTGTCTCCGAGAACGCCGATTAGGATGGGCGTGAGTGCGCAATCGCCTGGAACCGACGCGTCATTCAGTCAGCGCCTGGCAGGAGCGACTAGCGTCGGTTTGCTGTAGTCCCTGAGGCTCGAACCAGGAAGAGTCTGATAGGTCGTATCGCCTTTGGTGACGTACGAGGGTGCCCGGTAGTCACGGATGCTCGATCCTGGCAGCGTCTGGTATGTGGTATCGCCTTTGGTGACGAATGACGGCGCCCGGTAATCACTGATGCTGGACCCGGGAAGGGTCTGATACGTATTGTCTCCCTTGGTCACGTAAGAAGGTGCGTGGTAGTCACGAATCGAAGACCCCGGAAGCGTACGGTAGGTCGTGTCGCCCTTGGTGACATAGGAAGGCGCCGAATAGTCACGGATCGATGAGCCTGGAAGTGTTTGGTGGCGGACGACTGCATCCTCTGCCTTGACGCCGGCGGTCATTCCCAGCGAGCTGAGAGTCGCGAACATGAACACAACGATCGGGCGAAGCGGAACTTTGATGATCGGTCTCCCGAGAGGATTGAATTTGTGTGCGCGTGACCCTCGACAAGTCGGACAACGCGCGTTGCCGGTGTCAGATGACCGGATGTCGATACAGCTCTAGGCCGCCGCAGTGTCGATGACCACCGATCAGCCCTTGGCGAAGGTCTTCCAGAGCAGCAAGCCGACCAGGACGGCAACAACGATACCGGCACCTTGCAGTGCGATCGTGAGCATACTGACTGTCACCGAAGCGGCGCCGAGTTTGACGAACACGGAAGCCAAGCCAACTGCGAGGAGAAAGGTCCAGAACATGATGAACTCCGAAAAATGCGACAGGGTCGCGACGGAATTCATCTTGCGCCAGTGGTCCGACAGGTCATGTCGTTTTTCCGGGCGGTGTAATTGAAGTTTCCTCAGCCCGGGTCTGCCCCTTAGAATTCAGACATGGCCCACGACACCCACGATACGCTGGTCTATCGCCTTGCCCAGATCCTGATCAAGCTGAACCAGGGCGAAAAGCTCGATCCGCAGGAGCTGGCTGATGAATTCGGCGTTACCCTGCGGACCATTCAGCGTGACCTCAATGAGCGCTTCGCCTACCTGCCGCTACAGAAGGCAAACGGGCGCTATTTTCTTGATCCCGTCTTCCTCGGGAAGCTCAGTACGCGCGACGTCGAGCGTTTCGCCAGCCTCGCCGGCGTGAAGGGACTTTTTCCGTCATTAAGCAATGATTTCCTGCGCGACATTTTTGACCGACGTATCCAGGAAACGCTGCTGGTCAAAGGCCACAACTACGAGGACCTCGGTGACCGGGAGCGCGACTTCCGGGAACTGGAACGGGCAATCTCGGCGCGGCGCCGGGTGGCGATCGATTACCGCAAGAGCGAGCAGTCGAAACACTATCCCTCGCTCGACCCCTACAAGTTGATCAACCACAAGGGGATCTGGTACCTGGCAGCCGTCGACGGCGAGAAGGTCAAGGTTTTCAGCTTCTCGAAGATCGGCGGCATCGAGGTGCTCGATACAGAGTTCGTTTGGTCGGGAGAGGTAGATGCGCGCCTGGCCGCCGAGGACGGGATCTGGTTTTCCGAGCAGCCGATCGCTGTCCGCCTCTGGGTGGCGCCTGAAGTGGCCGGCTATTTCAAGCGCCGCAAGCTGATTGCGAATCAGGTGATCGAGCGCGAGTTGCCCAACGGTGGATTGCTGATCAGCACACGGGTTGGGCATCCAAACCAGATATTGCCAATTGTCCGCTACTGGCTACCCCATATAAGAATCATGTCGCCCGACTTGCTGCAATCCGAATTGGAAGCGGTATTGGCTGCGTATTTGAGTCTTTGCGAGAAGCCTACGCAGTAACCACTCATTCGCGCCACGATGCGGCTTCAACTTTATTGGCGCATTCCTCACTTTTCGCGAAGTATCAACAGAGGGCTCTGCTTCTCGCGGTCAAGGGCTTCGATGTAGTCCTGCCCGTCGAAGCGGCGTGTGCGCAGGTAATCAATAAGGTATGGCTTGCTTGCTGCGGCATCAGTTGCATCTCGAAGCACCTTGACCATCGCGAGGCCTTTCTCCGGCGATGTGCCGTCGAACGAGACCGGAGTTATTGACTCGAATAGGTTTTGATACTCAAGGGCAATGCTCTCGGAGACATTTTGCGCATGACGCAGTTCGTTTGTGCGTATGCGACAGTCGATCCTCACGCTATTGCATAGCATCAGTACCTGAGCCAATTGCCAGAACACATCGAGGTTGGCCTTATCTTTCGCCGATATCATGAACGAAATTTCACCCTCGAAATAGGCTGCCTGGTCGGCAAGCCCAGCTGCAACCTCTGCGTATTCCGAACGCGGGTCTGAAAGCGACTTGGCTTGCTCAGCACGTTGAACCAGGCCCTTCGTCCGGGACATATGTCGCCTCAGCATCGCCTTCTGTTGAGTTTCAAAACCGAAGTTGACGGCGTCGATTAGCTCATCAATCCGCCCATCGAGTGAATTGAAACGCTTGCGCATGTAGAGGAATCCGGCAACGCTCACGCCTACCCCAACAAGTGAGACACCCAGCGTCGCGATTTGAAGCGACTGGAGTGTCTCCATCATGGCCTTAAGCTGACCCACCTGAACGGCGGTATAGATCCCTGCGCCGGCATTGATTGCTTCAGGCACCAGAGATAGTGGCGATGCTGCGCCCGAGGTCACCAGTGACAGGGCGGATTGAGCTATTCCGCTCTCCTGTACATGCCCCAGTATCTGGCCCGTGTGGGCATCCTTCAAGATCGTCCCAAATCTGATGATGTCGCCAGTGTTCAGTCCCGCAAGAAATTGGGCCGGAACGTCAAATGGGATGGTGCTCAAAGCGATCTCTCCTCAATAATATTTCGAGCCAGATTTGTAGCCCGTGTCCGGTGCCTATCGACAATGCCGCTATCGCCCAGAATCAAGATTTCGATTTTCCCGAGGATCTCGTCTTCATTCTTCGGAGTGAAGTCCAAGTCGCCGAGGCACTTGCACTCCGAATCCGACCAAGGCGCAACGAAGGCCAAGTCAAGGGTTGCATCTGGCAACCACCTCTGCACCAACTTGGACAGTTCCGACTGCTCCTGCTGGATGGCCTGCTGCATGGGCACCCGGACAATTCGGATGAAATGATCTTGCAGCATGTCGTAGGCAGGACGGGTCAGGACCCTGCGAAAAATACTTACATCGGCCAAGTCTTCGCGAATTTTTAGTGCAAATGCATTGCACAACTCGATGGCGAGTTGCGTTGCGCGTGCATGAAATCCATCCCGCCAGTCCAAGACCTCTCGACGGAAAGCCAGATGATCAACGATTGCAGGATCTACCAGCGAAGGAATCGGGAAGTCCTGGCTGCCAGATTCGACCGTTTCTTGCTTAGCACATGCCGGTTCTTTCCATCCTGGAAGAAACGAGCGTACGTCGCGTTGAAGAAACGAGACGGCTTTGTCGACGGCGGACTTCGGAGCCTTGCTGTTTGGAGTATTCAAATCCATGTTTGATTATGAAAAGCTTCAGTTAGAAACGGCATTTCTAGTGCCCGGCGATAACGACGAAGCTAATGGTTTCTGAATATTTAATACGGTTCGGTCGATTCAACAGTTTGTACCAACATACTGATGGCCATGACAACATGGCTTTTCCAAACAAGCCAATGGCGTGTTATTTAAAGCTAGTCTGGGGTCTGTTAATTTTGCGGATTACATAGACTCATTATGACCGCTACCCTCGGTGACCTGCCGCTTGACCTCTGACGGTGCGACAAAAATTTAAGTGTCGAAAGATCGCCTTCCCCAGATCGTAATGCTGCCCTTCAGTACCCTCGTACAGTGATCCGCGAGTAACTGGTTCGTTGCCGATTCAGTCGGCTGGCTAATCCGAATGTCACAGCCGTTCGAGTTTCGACGACTGTTGCTCGAGCATGGGATCGGTCACCACCTCGCCATCGATTTCGCGCTCGACTCGATGCATATCGTCGGAATCGGAAGGAAGCGAACGCTGAATCTCCTCGATCAGGACACCCGCGAAGGCGCCACCCGCACCGAGCACAACCCATAGCGGCACGCCGATTGCTCCGCCCAGGGCTGCTATTCCTGCGCCCTTGCCCGAGAATGCGACCGCGGCGACCGCCGCCGCAGACAGGCCGATCCTTGCCGGCAGCCCTCTTTCGTCCCAGCCAATCCTCTTGATCTCACCACCTAGCATGGTCACAAATGGCATGATCGCCTTCGACTCAACGGTGCATGTGATCGCGGCTTTTGCCTTATCGAGCACGCTTTGATCACTATCCCTAATTTGGAGCAGACTGCGCGCCCAGCGCAAAAGTATTTCCCTGTCGGACGCAGATGCATACTTGATCACAGCCAGCGCCATGGTGCGCTGCCCGGATTCACTATCAATTCCACCGTTGCCTGAACTGTCTGGCTGCATCTGGACGGCCGGCATGTCGCTACCGCTTTTCATCGCCTACACTCCTCAAGCAAAAACAAACTGGGCCACAAAATAAGCGCCGGCAATACCAAATGCGGCAGCGACCCACCTCGGGAAGGCCCAACTGACGAGCAGAAATCCCAAGAAAACCGTAATGATTGGAAGATATTTGAACACAGTATTTCCCGTTCAAGCGAGACCATCACTTCGGCGCCATTAAATCGGCCGCGCCAAGCCCTGAGCCGGGCCGCAGAAGCTGATGACCGCGCGGCCAAGGGCGTGCAGGCGATCAAACATCGCCAGGCGGCGCTTCAATTCGCGGCGTACGTCAATGCATTGGATGGTGGCAATCACAGGGTTCTCCCGTCGTTTTCCTTCAAACCAAGTATCCGGGAAACCTCGACAGGCGCCTTGACCGTGGGCGCCATTCGTATGACCGAATGCGCCATCGATCACGACTCATTCCATGTGGTGAATCAGCGCACCCTCCCCGCCCTGTCTAAACACAGAATATCTCAAAGGACTGCGTTCTGGGGCGGTACTCCACGCCACGAACAGCTTGTCCAGCCATATGGAGTTTGTAACCAAGACAAAGGCTTTGTGGGGCGACTTCCTTTTCAAAGCAATCCTGCCCAACTCTTCGACGAACTGGACCCAGCTCTGACCGCTTTCCCGTAGTTCGTCGGTCTCGAACATGAAGTGAATCTCGCCTTTGCCAATCCTGGCGTAAAGCATCGGGATGTCCCCGTTCGTCAGTTTTCCGGCCGGCTCGGACCAGAACGGCGGCGTCATCTCGCCAGCAAAGAATATGAGTGCTTTTTCCTTCTGGGCGCGCTCGCGGATCCACCGAATCAGCGCTTCCGATTGCGTCAATGACTCAGAAATCTGAGGTTTGATTCCCCAACGCAACAGGTAATTCCGGACCGAGCCGCGCGAGATATTCATCTTGAAACGTTCGCGGATCAGCTCCAGGATCGCTTCGACGCACCATAACCGGAATTGCGGCCCCGGGAACTGAGTCGTGATGTAGCCCACGATCTCACGTTCCTGCACAGGGCTCAGAACGCGGCCATCGCCGATGGTGGCACCGCGCCGCCCCCACTTAATTACGGCCTCCTCACCGATTTTCCCCTCCTGATCACACCAGTGCTGGACCGTCCGAGGATGCACGCCGAGTTCCTTTGCGATCGCCGCGAAAGTGGCACCCTCATCGCGCAATTCAAGCGCTCTCTTACGCTTGGCTGCCTGCGCTTCTACACCAAACTTACGAGCATCTATGACTACGCGGTTGAACTTCGAATCGAGTTCTGACATACGCCCTTTCTGTTTGATTTACAATTTTTTTTGCAAAGCATGTGAAAAGGGTGCGTGATTGCTCATTTTCTCAATATTGGCGCGAAAAAATACGAATTGATTATCTGCGCTTCGTGAAAAATATTATACGTCGTAACATATATAAATAAAGGCAATATATACATTCACTTGCAAAACCTGATTGAAACTCCGATTATTTAAATCGCCAAACGGTTTGGCACATTTAAAAAGGAGTTTAAAAGTGGTCTCAAAAATTCGTAATACCAGCAATATCGACGGATGGATTTTGGATATGTATCACAATCCGAAACCCTGCCTTGGCAACACCTATGTGACGGTCGATTACGTCGCCCGCTTCATTGGTGAAACCGTGGAGCAGGTGCTCGCCAATAACCTTCAGTACCGGATCTTGTGCCTCGGGGCCCGTCTTTTCGACGGCGTGGAACTCTACAACTTGCGTGTCTTGGAAAACTACTTTTTCCTAGACGACGGGGAGCCCGATTACGACTACCGCTACTAAGAAAAAGCCCAGTGACATGCAGTCAGCTGGGCTCGGAAGGTACATCTATCTCTAACGAGCAATATAGCTCAAATCCTTCTGGTAGTTCAAGTCCGATTGCATGTCTTCAATGAAATTTTTTAATTGGAGATTTAAATGAAACACAATTCCTGTATCAATCTGCACGCACAATCAAGCGTTGCAGCATCCGTCGCCATCGCAGTTGCCGCCACTTCTTCCGGAGCCGCCACCCCGCAACTCCCTCCGGCTGGCTACGGCCAAGTCTCTGCGGAGCATCTCGCCTACCTCAAGAAGTACGGATTTCCGGAGTCCTGTCTGGACTCACTGACGATCTTCAGCGCCCAAAACCTGGACGGCTTCGCGATCCTTATCGGATCGGAAATCATCGAGTTCATCACGTGGGGGACGGACACCTACGCCTGCAAAAATTACCCCAGCGTGTTTGTGCCGCCGATGGCCGCCAAGCCGCGCAAGGGTTTTGAGGACACGCTGTTCATCACAGAGAATCCGCTGGCGGCGATTCTCGGCGTAACGCTTGGCATCCCGAGCGTTTCTGTCACCGAGGATGGCTGGATGGACCCCAGCGTTACCTTCCCCTTGCCGAATGACGAGATCTACTGCACCCAAGCCGCAAAACCTGAGGTCCGACTGCTCGTGCTGGCCGACGGCCGTGAGGTGATTCTCGACGGATCATTCGGCCTCTCCCCGCAGCTTGGTCACTCGCTTAAATACCACTGTTCTTGCAAAGCCTTCGTCTGGCAGTCGTCGCCGCAATATGTCCTGACGCCCGCGCTGCTGATCTCAGCCGATGAAAAAACGCTCGAACGGTGCAAGCCCCCCCTCTGTCGCTGCTTCGTCAGTTATCCGTACGGAAAGGCTGCCGGCAAGACGTTGTGCTTTCACTATCCGCTGTTCTATTGCGCTTCCGACGATTTCATTCCGTGCTTGGAGAAAGACGTGATGAAGAGTGTGACCGGGAAGGATGGAGAGAAGAAATGAAAGACAATTCCTGTATCAATCTGCACGCACAATCAAGCGTTGCAGCATCCGTCGCCATTGCAGTTGCCGCCGTCACTTCCGGCATTGCCGCCCGGCCGCTTCCCTCCGCCGGCTACGGCCCAGTCTCTGCGGAGCATCTCGCCTACCTCAAGAAGTCCGGATTTCCGGAGTCCTGCTTGAGCTCACTGGCGCTCTTCAGTACCCAGAACCTGGACGGCTTCACCATCCAAGTGGGATCGGAACTCATCGAGTACATCTCAACCGAGGCGGACACCTACATTTGCAAAAATCCCCCCGGCGTGTTGGTGCCGCCAATGGCCATTAAGCCGCGCAAGGGTTTTGAGGACACGCTGTTCATCACAGAGAATCCCCTGTCTGCGATTCTCGGCGCAACGCTCGGCATCCCGAGCGTTTCTGTCTCCGAGGATGGCTGGCTGGAACCCGGCGTTACCCTCCCCTTGCCCGATGACGCGATCTACCGCACCCAGGCCGCAAAACCTGAGGCCCGGCTGCTGACGCTGGCCAAGGGCCACGAAGTTATCTTTGACTCCTCGTTCGGTCTTTCGCCGGAGCTCGGTCACTCGCTCAAATACCACACGGCATGCAAAGCGTTCGTGTGGCAAGCGTCGCCGGACGATGTCCTGACGCCCGCGCTGCTGATCTCAGCCGATAAAAAAATTCTCGAACGGTGCAAGACCCACCTCCGTCGCTGCTTCGTCAGTTACGCGTACGGAGAGGCTGCCGACAAGACGTTGTGCTTTCACTATCCGCTCTTCTATCGCGCTTCCGACGAATTCATCCCGTGCATCGAAAAGGACGTGATGAAGAGTGTCACCGGGAAAGACGGGGAGAAGGAGTGGATCAAGATCCGGGTCCCGCTCGACGGCGTGCCGCACTGCCGGATCCGCCGGACGATGATCGTGACGCAGACCGACGGCGGCTATATCAGCCTTGATCGGAATGCCGGCTCCGCCCAGGTGGTAGAGGAATTTGACGGCGTGACTTCGACACGTCGGGAAGTCAAATTTCAACAGCAGCCGAGCGATTACACGACCGAAGCTTTCATCGCCAGGGATTTCACCGATACCCAAGCCAACAAGCTGCCCGAGTTTCGCAGTTTCCTGGCGGCGCAGAAAGGACAGCAGGGACATCCCGTTGCCTTCGGCACGCACTCCAAAGGCTATTTCGGCCTGCGCCAAACGGATGGTACGACGGTGTATCCGGCCGGTTACATCGCCGAGGATCGTGTGCTGACCTTGCCAGGTCTTCCCGGCAGCAACCCGCCAACCATCGTCGCGCTCGGCGCAAAAACCGGCGCGCTGAGCCGTAAAGGCACCCCTAAGGCATGGCGCAAAATCATGCACATCATGCTCAAGAACTCGAGTATTGCCGCCTTGATGGGGTTTGGTGCTTCGATCCTCATTCACCCTTTCGTTCAGGATGCGGAACCTGGAATGATCGTCTTGGTCGGCGCATCGGGACGCGGCAAGACGACCGCGATGCGCGCCATCGCGAGCATGATTTCCGAGCCGAGCAAGCCCTCGAAGCCGGGGTCGTACATCATGACCTTTCGGACGACGGAGAACGGTCTGGAAGGCAGGCTCGAGGCCAAAAATCACTGCCCATCGCTGATCGACGAAATCGGCGCCGCATCGACGGGCATGAACTGGTCGGCAGCAGGCTACATGATCGCTAACGGGACCGGAAAAATGCGAATGAACGCCGACACGACATCGCGCGACCGGAAAGCCTGGGCGACGCAGACGATCGCTTCCGGCGAAGAATCCTTCGCGTCAAAACTGGCCGCTAACGGCCAGGCAGAGCGCGGCGGGATTCTCTTCCGTGTTGTCGATCTCCATCTCGAGGGCATCCCTTTTTGGGAACATCTGGCAGCCGAGGTGCGAGACGGCAGTACCGGCGAATATCAGTCGATCTGCGACGAAGACGGACCCGGCGCAGTTACCGCGACCCAGGTCATGGACGCCCTCTTCGCCGGCCTTGATGAGAACCATGGGCATGCTTGGTTTGAAATGGTCGAACGCATGCTCGATGACGATTACCGCCAGATTGCGGCCGACCGCTACAACGCCTGGCTGAAAACTTTCACGTCCAAACTCGATGAGCGGTCTGAGCCCATCGTCCATCGGCGCAGCAAGCATCTGGCGTCGGCGATGGCAGGCCTGGAACTGATCCTCGATAACCTGGGTGATGAACTGCCGGCCGCTGAACGCCAGGCCATCATTGACGGCGCTGCTGCGTGGGTTGAAACCTACCTCTGGCGTGCTGGATTGCCGGAAGGCGTGGTTACCGAGGAAGGTGCTCTCTACGAGCGTGTGATCGAGAAAATCACGTTAAACCCGGGGCGTTTTTTCTACGCCGCCGGCGAAGAGAAACCGAGTAATTTCAAACAATACTGGGGTGTCAATCATGGCCCCTGCGGCGTAACGCTCTTCATCGCTGGTCTCAAGGATATCTGCAACGAACTGGGTGAAGACTACAAGCGCGTCCGGCACGCGCTTGTGGATCAGGCTGATGACAAAAAATGGGTTTCACAAAATTCTCGGCCTGCTTGCGGCGCCGACCCGATGCGTGCCCTGAAGTCGCCGGCTGGCTTCATGCTTCTCGGATATGGATTCAAAAAATGAGGCGAATTGATTCCAAAATCCGTCCCCCGGCGTCTCCAGCGGAATGGGCTGTGGTTAAGGCCGTCACCGCCCAGCTTGCCGCACTCCAGCCGGATCAGGTGCGCATCACCTTGATGCACTCAGAAAGGAAGGAAACCAGCTACAACCTGGGTAAAGGTAATGGGCCGCAAGGCTCTTCCGGCAAACCCGGCGAGCGCTTCTTCACTCGTGAGGAAGTTATCGGGCTGGTGCCCTTCCTGCTTACCGAGAACGGCAATCGCCGGGGCTACAACGTTTTTATCACCCCGCTTTCGGATGTTGTCTGGTACATCCTGCTTGACGACATCGTGCCGGCCAAGCTGGCTGAACTGGAAGGGTTGCGCCTGACGCCGCAGATGCTGATCGAGTCGAGTCCGCAGCGCTACCAAGGGCTGTTCCTGTTGCCCAAGGAATTGGCGACCAAGGATGAGGCCAATGCGCTCTTTCGAATGATCAACGCACGGCACGGCGACCCAAAAATCAGCGGGCTGACACACCCGTTCCGCGCCGCCGGATTCCTGAACAGGAAACCGAAATATCAGAAGCCCAATGGTCACTTCCCGTTTGCCGGGATGGTCTGGGGCGGGAAACCGATGCCCGACGGAATGGTGCCGCTGCTCGAGGAGGCCAAGGCCCTGGTCCGGGTGATCGCGCCCAAAGAACGGCGTACAAGAAAGGTGTTGAAGTCCATGGATGCGTCGGCCCAGGTGGTTCTCGACCGGGAGACGACGAAGTACGCCCGGGAGCACTACCGGAAACTGGGGTGGCGCTACGGCAGGGGATTTGATGTGTTCAGGGCCGATTTCATGCTGGCTGAGCGGCTGCTGGCCCGGCAGCTGACGGCTGACCGGGTGGCCGCGGCATTGATGCGGTTTTCACCAGACATTGAAGCGCGCTGTGGCGGCAAGGCGGCGGGGATGAAGCGGTATATCACCAAGACGGTTCTGAGAGCAGAAGGAGGAAAACATGGCTAGAGGTCCAACCAAGGGCGAACGGGAGGCTTATGCCCTGGGCCAGAAAAACAAAGAGGTGTTTCTGCGCGGGGGCGAAGATTTCATCAACCCCTATTGGCCGGGCGATCAAGGCTATGCCTATCAAGCCGGCGAAACTGATCGCGCGATTCCCCAGTGGGATCCACATTTCGGCGGACCGCAGCCGGACTGGTGGGATCCGAATCCGATTGATTAAGCGGGCCGTTGGCATGCGGGCGGCCGGTGCAGTACCCCCATGTCTTTTGCGATCAGATTGGTGGCGACCGCAGTTACGGAATTTGTTACGGACTTGCGTTACAGCGAGTTGGAATGGGTTTTGTTGTTGAGGTTTTTTCTGCGAGCGATCGAAGAAGCGAAGCACGAAGTCGTGGCCTGTGATGTTTGTAACGTAGCCGACAAGGCTGCGTTACGGATTCTGTTACGCCTGAAAGCTTGTATTGGCAATGGTTTTCAGCTTTTTATAACTTTGTAACAACCTAACAGATAAATAAGAGAGGTCTCTGCTCCACCCCTCTCTACCCCCTCGCCCGCCCCACAAATTGCTCTACCCCTCGATCCCCTCTCCCCCCTGTTGTTTCACTGTTACGTGTTACGGACCGGATGAGCTCGTCAGATTTAACCGCGTGTTGCCGCCGACAACAACGCCTGCCGGTGCTCGAGCACCGCAGCCACCAGGGCAGAGACATCCAGGTCAGGATCAAGCCGCAGCGCTTCGATGACAGCGATCACTGGTAGCGCGCCCAGGCGCGGGTCGATCAGCGCCGTGACCTCAGAAATGCAGCTTTGGATGTGGGGATCTTGGAGATATTTCTCCAGACTGCCCAAGTGTCGAATCTGCATCCGGCGATGCAGGAAAACAGGCCGCCCGATGACGCCATCGGTGCCATCAAGCCCGAATCCGACCGATGCTCTTACGCCGGGCATCACCTCCATAGTCTGTGTGAGCAGGATTTGCTGACGACCATCGGGATGCTGGATCGTGACATAGCCGGGCTCGACTTCGATCAGGATGCTGGCAAGGTCGATGTCATCACTTGTTGTTTCTGTGTCATGGCTTTTCATGCGGCAATCTCCTGAATAAAACCGATCGCCCGACGGACAGGCTTTGCGATCTTGTTTTTGAAATGCCCTGGCGTTAGGCGTACCGATCCACGGCCGGGCATATCCACATAGCTGCCGACAGCCCCTTCCATCGCCTCTTCCAGCGCTCGGCGGATTTCACGAGGTGACATGCCAGACTCAGCGAGGTGGTCAACCACCTCGCCGGCCATGGTGGGTGCGAAAAGGCCACCGTATGGCAACTCATCAACCAGTGAGCCATACAGCGAATGCAGCAACCCACCACGATAGTCCGTCGGCGTCGGCTGGCCAATGTCGAAGATTTCCATCCTTGAGAGCAGGTAGTCTGGGATTTTTTCGACGTCGTTGGCCGTGAAAATCCAGCTCACATACCTCACACAGATGGGAACCGTGTCTCCCACATATGCGTCGATCAAATTTGCGTTCTGCGGTTCGATGCACAGCAGCTGATCGAAAAAACCGCCGCTACTTCCGCTGTCGGCGCTGCGGATTTGGCCACCGGCTTTGTCGAGCTCATCGATCAAAATAACCGGATTTCCGCATCCTGGCTCATCATTTCCAGATGGTGATTTACCAAGTGCTTTGGCGATCGCACCAACAGTTGCACCACGCCATGGAGGACCGAGGCCGGTGAGTTTCAGGATGTCATGCGACGTTGCAATCTGGAAAAAATCGACGCCCAGGCAAGCGGCAAGGGCACGCGAAAAAGTCGTCTTGCCTGTCCCGGGGCCGCCTTTAAGCAGGATCGGCGGGATCTGCGCCCACGACCCGGCCACGGCTCGCGCATGCAAGGCGGACTGAACCCGATCGATCACCGCGCTGCAATGCGGGAATTTGAGCCGTAGCGCGTTTACCTTCTCAAGCTGCCGGACTGTGACGCGCCGAAGATCACGATGACGTCCGATTGTTGGCAACATCTTGAGCAGTCCGCCACCCGCCCCGCCGCCTTGATCGGTCGGCAGGCGCTGCACCTCGTCGATCCGGGCCAACATTTTATCGAGATCAACCAATCGCACCAGGATCTGGCGGCCCGACCACCAGGGAATCCCAGAAGTCTTGGGGTCGAGCTGGCGCAGTGTCATGACGGGAGGTGGAAGACCATCAAATGAAGCGCACGATGGCCCACCACCTACATCAGGCGCGGTACTTTCACCGGTAGCAAGGCAAAGTCGATCACGCTCACGCTGAGCGACGACGCGCTTCACGATCATGGCGTAACCCTGCTTGTTGCCCGGCTGCACATCCTCAGTCAGCACGCCGAGGATTGCCATCCGGACGTACTCGAGCTCGAGGCCGGCAGCGATGAAGAAAGCCGCAGCATCTGGATGCGTCTTGAAGAACTCGGCAATTTGCGTACGAGCGACATTCTGATCTCTATTCATCATCGCCCTCCCAGCGCAAACAGCCAGATGCGTCGTAGTCACCGGGACGGATCACGGTCACCATGCCCTCGCGATCGAGGGCGGTGATGCCACGGAACCCAACCGCATATGCTTCAAAGCCCATGGGGGAGAGGCTTTTCGAGTAGTCTGGACTGTCGTGGTGGTGGCCATGGAATGCGTAGCGAACACCAAGGGCGCGTGCGAGATCATCGATGGCCCGCCATCCTCGGCCGTCGGCCCGACATTCTGGCGCCTCATGCGAGACCAGGATGTCTGCGCGCAGACGTTCTAAGCCCGCGACACACTCAGGAAAAATCGAGGTCTTGTGGCGACGTTCCTCGGCTGTTTCAGCAAGGCCGAAATCCTTGGGCGGACGACGCGAAATCAAATCGGATCGCCAAGCTTCATAACTAGGAAATGTGGGGTCTTCAGGCGGCGACCAGATGCGACGCCTAAAAATCCCCCCGAGGCCGGCAACCTGCCAAGATCCAACCTGTGCCACCCGGCAATGCAGGCTGGCATTGCTCAGTTCGCTGGCGACAAGGTTGTTCCACGCCGAGTTGTCGTCGCCGTCATGGTTTCCGGGGATCCAGAAAATCTCGGTCAGCCCACGAATTTTCTCGAGCTCGATGTGCAGCGGACGCGGGGCATCGATGTCCCCGAGCAGGATAACCGCGCCCGGGGCATGTCCGACCACATGGGCGGCCAGGACATGCTCGACGACGTGATCAAGAGAGCCGTGGGTGTCTCCGCAGAACCAGAGATTTTGCGTGCCCATGCTCAATACTCGCTCGGCAAAAGCACTACGTTGTCGGTCAGGTAGAAGCGCCAATGGCCCGCCGGCGCGTCCGTGAAGTGGATGTGCCTGGTGAAAAGCATGGCGTCGTTGCCGTCACTGACACGGATGTCGGCTTTGTTACTCGCCACATCAAGATCGATGACGAGGAATGCCTGGCTGGCCTGCATTTGGAAGATTTCGGTGGCGGCGATGTCGAGAAGCCACCAGGCACCGGCTTGGTCCGCGAAATAGACGACACCGTCCGTAAGAAGCATCGACCGATTAAGGGGGTGGCGATGCCAGGTTTCTGTACCGATGAACGCGATGAGGTCTTCCCGAAGACGGGCAGACAGGTTTTCTGTGGTTTGCATGATTTGCTCCATTTGGCCCTGCGAGAAGGGCGCATCCCGAGGGGATGTCAGCCCGTTTAGCGGGCTGCGGAGCAAGAAAAAACTAAAGCCGCAACCCGTTCAGGATTGCGGCGGTATAGAGCGGAAAGTGAGTGTGGGCTGGTTGCTCATGCTTTTTAGACGATAGCGTACTCCGTCAAAGTGCACAAGCCCCTCCCTACCACGTATAGCGGACTAACTCCAACGGAACCTACGCCCGTTGAAGCAAATCAACGAGCTTATCGAGACCAGCTTCGATGCCGTCTTTAGACAAAACGCTGAGATCTTTTTGAAGCTTTCTATAGCGCTCCTCGTCCATACCAGCGTACCGCCGGCCAGATAGAGCCTCGGAGATTTCCCTGCTTACCCCCGCCCTATCGAGCGTTTGTTTGAAGGTATGCCGCAAACTGTGAAAGTAGGTTTTGTTCGAGATATCAAACACCTTCCCGTCCGAGGCTTTTTGTTTCGCCACTTTAGCAAGCTCACGCCCGCCCCAATTCGTGATGTATTGCGACCATTTGATTCCCACGGAACCACTTACCTCAAGAGAGGGCTCACCTTCGGTCGCGGTCGGACTCGCTTCATCCGCTTCATCCGCTTCATCAGATTTAACTTTTGGAACCCAAGGTTTCCACCTATCCTCAAACGGTCGCTTTGAATCCTTACTCTGCCCAACCTGGGACCGAAGATACTCAACGAACCCATGCTTAACCAATGCGGAATGAATAGGAACTACACGCCAACTTGCAAGTTTTTTTAGTGACTTTCGAACCACGCCGTCGTGATCAGGATCTTGGTTTAGTGAGAGGTACCAAAGACCTGTAGCCGCGTCTCGTCTCAGGTCTGACGTCAGATCCAACTGTGCCAGCTCTTCGATTCGGCAACCAAGGAATGGAATGGCAATCGTTGCCCAGTATTTATGGGGGCTCCTCTTCCGGTAGCGGCGTGCATTTTCGAAGAGCATCTCAACATCTTCCAAAGAAAACGCATCACGCTCATCTGCCGCTGGACGAGATTGTTCCCTCGACAATAGCTTTTGCGTCGAGATGGGCACGAACTCCTTTGTATAACGCACCCGAAACCAGTTTAGAAAACCGGCAAGGGTATGGAGATAATGCTCCGCCGTAGTTTCGTTCGACACATGCAAAGTGACGAACTTGGCGTATTCCCATACCCAGGTTTGATCGATCACGACAACAGGTTGATCGCCGAGACGGTCCTTGAAAAAGGACTTGGCAAACATCAATCGGCTACGGTAAGTCCGCTTCGTTGAGGGCTTAAGTCCAGCCTCCTTCATATACTCTTCATAGGACTTTTGAAAGCCGGCCGGAGGCTTCGATCGGTGTGATGCGATGACAGAAGACCTTTGTGCTACTTCACCCGAAACAGCAGGCGCAATTTCGTTCGACGAAACCAATTGTGCAACTTGCGCCACTTTTTCATTGGAAGAATTCAAATCCAAGGCTTCGAAAATCTTGTCGACAGCGGCAGACTCCAGTTCCTCAACTGAACCATCAAACTTGAGTCTCGTACCATCCGGTTTAGTGATGTCGATTACTAATCCTGAGAAAGAGCCAGCATCGAAGCGTGTTTTCATGTCGCGTAACTTTGCAAATAGCTGATCGGTCTGAACAGCCATGATTCTCGCATGGCCGACCGCAGTTTTTCGATCAGATGTTCCCAAGGATTTTACGATGACTGGTCGCCGCAGGACGCTGACCAAATCACTTGGAACTCGCCGTCGAAAATAAAAGCAGGAGCGATGGCGCGAGAGGCGCAGGAAGTGGCTTGGCACGTTGTGTAACACCTTTGTGTCACACCAAACCGCACGCAGCAAATAAAAAAGCCGCTGAATCTAATAGAATCAACGGCTTCTTGTATTTTGTGGTGGTGATGGGCAGAATCGAACTGCCGACCTATGGGTTATGAATCCATCGCTCTAACCGTCTGAGCTACATCACCACGCTAGAGGGCGCGGATTATAGGTTGGCCGCGGCAACCAGGTCAACCGGGTTATAATGCGCAACTTTTCTGCCGCTGGCCTGCCCAAGCGGCACCCTCTGATTTATAAAGTAATTTCATGACCAAGAAACTGTTCATCCGCACCTTCGGGTGCCAGATGAATGAGTACGACTCGGACAAGATGGCCGACGTGCTCAATGCCGCCGAAGGCGTCGTCAAGACCGACAAGCCCGAAGAGGCCGACATCATCCTGTTCAACACCTGCTCGGTGCGCGAAAAGGCGCAGGAGAAGGTGTTCCACGACCTCGGCCGGGTCCGCCACCTGAAGCAGCTCAATCCGAACCTGGTGATCGGCGTCGGCGGCTGCGTGGCCAGCCAGGAGGGCGACGCCATCGTCGCCCGGGCGCCCTACGTCGATGTCGTGTTCGGGCCGCAGACGCTGCACCGGCTGCCGCAACTGATTGCCGAGCGCAAGGCCAAGGGCAAGGCGGCGGTCGACGTCTCCTTCCCGGAAATCGAGAAATTCGACGCCATGCCGCCGGCCGAGGTGAAGGGCGCCACGGCTTTCGTGTCGATCATGGAAGGCTGCTCCAAGTTCTGCACCTTCTGCATCGTGCCCTACACCCGGGGCGGCGAGGTGTCGCGGCCGTTCACCGACGTGCTGACCGAGGTCGCCGACCTGGCCGCCAACGGCGTCGGCGAAGTGACGCTGCTCGGCCAGAACGTCAACGCCTACCGCGGCGACATGGACGGCACCGAGGAGAAGGCCGACCTTGCCCTGCTCATCGAATACATCGCCGAGGTGCCGGGCATCGAGCGCATCCGCTACACCACCTCGCATCCGCGCGAAATGTCGCAGCGGCTGATCGACACCTACACCAAGGTGCCCAAGCTGGTCTCGCACCTGCACCTGCCGGTGCAGGCCGGTTCCGACCGCGTGCTGGTGGCGATGAAGCGCGGCTACACGACGCTCGAATACAAGTCCATCGTCCGCAAGCTGCGCGCCGCCCGGCCCGACATTTCGCTGTCCACCGACTTCATCGTCGGCTTCCCCGGCGAGACCGACGAGGACTTCGAGAAGACCATGAAGCTGATCGACGACGTCGCCTTCGACGCCTCCTTCTCGTTCATCTACAGCCCGCGCCCCGGCACGCCGGCGCTGGAACTGGCCGACGACACGCCGGCCGAGGTCAAGTCGGCCCGCCTTTCCCGCCTGCAAAAGCGCATCGACGAGCTGGCCCAGGCCGTCAGCCAGGGCATGGTCGGCAGCGTGCAGCGGGTGCTGGTCGAAGGCACCTCGAAGAAGGACGCCAGGGAACTGGCCGGGCGCACCGACAACAACCGCATCGTCAATTTTGCCGGCGGCTCGGCCAACAGCGGGCGGCTGATCAACACCTTCGTCGATGTCCGCATCACGGCGGCGCTGCCGCACAGCCTGAGGGGCGAAATTGTCATCCGCGAAGACTGAGGGCGCCAAGGCCGGCCGGCCGGCGCCGAAGAGCAAGCCGGTCGAATTCGCCGTCGCCCCGCTCGACAACAAGCAGCTGGCCAACCTGTGCGGGCCGCTCGACGAGAACATCCGGCAGATCGAGACCGGCTTCGACGTCGTCATTCGCCGGCGCAACGAGCACTTTTCCGTTTTTGGCGAAAATTCCCGGTTGACCGCCGATGCCATCCGCCATTTCTACGCCATGGCGCGCGGCCCGCTGTCGGTCGATGAAATCCAGCTCGGCCTGATCGAGCTGCTCAACGCCCCGGTGCGCCGCGTCGCCCAGCGCACCGAAAGCGCCAACGACGGCCCGCAGCTGATCACCCGCAAGACCGAGCTGCACGGCCGCACGCCGCGCCAGGTCGAGTACCTCAAGCACATCCAGGAACACGACATCACCTTCGGCATCGGCCCGGCCGGCACCGGCAAGACCTACCTGGCCGTCGCCTCGGCCGTCGACGCCTTCGAGCGCGACCTGGTCGAGCGCATCATCCTGACCCGGCCGGCGGTCGAGGCCGGCGAGCGCCTCGGCTTCCTGCCCGGCGACCTGACGCAGAAGATCGACCCCTATCTCAGACCGCTCTACGACGCGCTCTACGACCTGATGGGCGCCGACCGCGTCGCCAAGCTCTACGAGAAGCGCGCCATCGAGATCGCGCCGCTCGCCTTCATGCGCGGCCGCACGCTGAACCACGCCTTCGTCATCCTCGACGAGGCGCAGAACACGACGCCGGAGCAGATGAAGATGTTCCTGACCCGCATCGGCATCGGCGCCAAGGCCGTGGTCACCGGCGACATCACCCAGATCGACCTGCCCAAGGGGCAGAAGAGCGGCCTCAAGGAAGCCATGGACATCCTCAAGGACGTGCGCGGCCTGGCCTTCACCCAATTCAGGAAAGAAGATGTGGTGCGCCACCCGCTGGTCGCCCGCATCGTCGAAGCCTATGAAAAGCGCAGCCAGCAAACGTCTTAACCTCTCCGTGCAATACGCCTGTAACCGCGACGGCCTACCCTTGCGGGCGGATTTCGTGAAATGGGCACGCGCCGCGCTGGTCGGCGGCGGCGAAGTCACCATCCGCCTGGTTGACGCCGAGGAAGGCCAGGAACTGAACCGGGAATACCGCGGCAAGGATTACGCGACCAATGTGCTGTCCTTTCCCTACGACACCGAACCGGTCGTCATCGGCGACCTGGTCATCTGCCCCGGCGTCGTGGCGCGCGAGGCGGCAGAGCAGGGCAAGGCGGCGGACGCTCACTACGCGCACCTGACGGTGCATGGTATGCTGCATTTGCAAGGCTGGGACCACGAGAACGACGAAGACGCCCAGGCCATGGAAGACGAAGAAAGGGAGATTCTCGCCGCACTGGGTTATGCCGACCCGTATGCGGTTTAAACATCATGGACAGTGACAGTAAACCGGGTTTCATCGAACGACTGACCACCCTGCTGCTCCGCGAACCGGAAGACCGCGAACAGCTCATCCACATCCTCCACACCGCCTACGAGCGCAACCTGATGGACGCCGACGCGCTGACCATCATCGAAGGCGCCCTGCAGGCCTCGGAAACCCGCGTCACCGACGTCATGGTGCCGCGCGCCCAGATGGACGTCATCGACGTCGACGACCCGCTGGCCGAGATCGTCCCCGTCGTCATCGAAGCCGCCCACTCGCGCTTCCCGGTGGTCGACGGCGACCGCGACAACGTGCTCGGCATCCTGCTCGCCAAGGACCTGCTCCGCCTGCAGACCGAAGAAAGCTTCGACCTCCGCGACTGGCTGCGCCCGGCCGTCTTCATCCCCGAATCGAAGCGCCTCAACGTGCTGCTCCGCGAATTCCGCGTCTCGCGCAACCACATGGCCATCGTCGTCAACGAATACGGCAGCGTCGCCGGCCTGGTCACCATCGAGGACGTCCTCGAGCAGATCGTTGGCGACATCGAGGACGAATACGATTTCGACGAGGCCCACGACAACATCCGCCTCGACACCTCCGGCCGCTACCGGGTCAAGGCGCGCACCGAAATCGAGGACTTCAACGAAGCCTTCACCACCGACTTTTCCGACGAGGAATTCGACACCGTCGGCGGCCTGATCCTGCGCCACCTCGGCCGCCTGCCCAAGCGCAACGAAATCGTCGACATCGACGGCACCCGCTTCCAGGTCCTGCGCGTGGACAGCCGTCGCCTGTACACCCTGCTCGTCGATCCGCCCAAGCCACAGACCGCCGGTGACACCCAGTCTGCCTGAGCGGCTGGCGCCCCGCCTCGGGCTGGCCGCGCTGAGCGGCGCCGGCGGCGTCCTCTGCTTCGCCCCCTTCGGCCTGTTCTGGCTGGCCCCGCTCGTCTGGGCCGGGCTCTTCTCCCTGCTCCGCCGGGCCGCCTCGCCCCGCGAGGCCCTGCTCAGCGGCCTGGCCTTCGGCCTCGGCTTCTTCCTGCCCGGCGTCTCCTGGGTCTACGTCAGCCTTTCGGTCTTCGGCGGCATGCCCTGGTGGCTGGCCGGGCCGGCCGCCTTCCTGTTCTGCGCGGTGATGGCGCTGTTCCCGATGCTGGCCGGCTGGCTGTTCAAGCGCTGGCAGCCGGCGGCTTTCTGGCGGCAGGCGCTCTTCTTCGCGGCACTGATCGCCGCCGTCGACTGGCTGCGCGGCTGGATTTTCACCGGTTTCCCGTGGCTCGCCGTCGGCTACTCGCAAAGCCCGCCCAGCCCGCTGGCCGGCTTCGCACCGCTGCTCGGCGTCTATGGCCTGTCGCTGCTCGTCGCCCTGGGCGGCGCCCTGCTCCTGCGCCGGCGCAGCGGGCTGCCGCTCCTGGCCGCCCTCGCCGCCGCCGGCTTCGGCCTGCGCCAGGTCGAATGGACAACGCCGGATGGCGAGCCGATCAGCGTCGCGCTGATTCAGGGCAACGTGCCGCAGGAAATGAAATTCCGCCCGGAAGCCTTCTTCCGCACCCTCGACCTCTACCGCCAGCTGATCGAGACCAACCCGGCGCAACTGACCCTGCTGCCGGAAACTGCGCTGCCCGTCTTCCTCGACCAGGTGCCGCCCGACTACCTGGCGGCGCTCAAGGACCTGGCCCGGCGGCAAGACGGCGACCTCATCGTCGGCACCCTGACCGGCCAAGGCGAGCACTACTACAACAGCGCCATCAGCCTCGGCAGCTCGCCGCTGCAGGTCTACAGCAAGCACCACCTGGTGCCCTACGGCGAATTCATCCCGCCCGGCTTCGCCTGGTTCATGGCCTACGCCGACATCCCCATGTCGTCGTTCAGCCGCGGCCCGCAAAACCAGCCGCCGCTGGCCGTGGCCGGCCGCCGGGTGGCCGTCAACATCTGCTACGAAGACGTCTTCGGCGAGGAAATCATCGCCGCCCTGCCCGCTGCCGGCATCCTCGCCAACCTCTCCAACACCGCCTGGTTCGGCCGCTCGCTGGCCCAGCCCCAGCACCTGCAGATCGCCCGCCTGCGCGCCGCCGAAACCGGCCGCCCGATGCTGCGCGCCACCAACACCGGCATGACCGCCATCATCGAAGCCGACGGCACGCTGCAGGCGGCCCTGCCGCCCTTCACCACCGGCGTACTGAAGGGCGAAATCCGCGCCTACCGGGGGATGACGCCCTACGCCCGCTTCGGGAATGCGCTGGCGCTGGGCTTGATGGCGATGTGCGCCCTGCTCGGCCTGACCGGAAGGCGGCAAGTCGCTGGCTCAGCCGACGCAGCGGCCGGCCGCACCAGTAGAATTTGAAAATTGAGCGTTTTTTCTGGTTGACCGCGGGAAGGTGCTATTTGCCCTAAGCGGGGGGTAGTTAGCTCAGACGTTCTGGTCAATGCCGGGATGCGACATTTGCTATGAAACCCCTTTGTTTCTCTGGTCGTTTATGTAGCTACGCCATTCTTCCCGTGCTTCTTTTGTTAAGAGCACATAAAAAAACATGAACATCTGCTCGATAGACGATAGGGGTTGTCCTTTTAACCCGATAAGAAAAATTCTGGAAACCACCTTCATCATTAACAAGATTGGCGTCGCGCCAAATGCAAGAGCATATCCATACCTTATATACCCTGGCATTACGACTTCCGGAAATACGATTTGCATTAAAAAGAACCCGGCAATCACTATCAAGGTAGATGCTCGGAGAAGGTTGGATAAAGTTCGTTCAGTCATCATGTGATGGGGTACCAAACCCGCGCCGCTAAACAGCGCCTATAAATCATAGGATTTGCCGCACGAGAAAAAACAACCTGCATCGAAAATCATATCGCATATCAATTCTCCGCACCTGACTTCACTCCAAACACAGCCATTTCATTTTTAGCTATTTTTTCCGGTTGACCGCAGGAATGTGAAGCCGCCGGGCAGCCGAGCCTCGCTTGAGGCTCGGCTATCCATCAATCACTCCCGATGATCCAGCCACCAGGTCAGGCCTTGGGTGTTGAGTTCGAGGTCGGTGGCCAGGATGTCGAGAATGGCCGCTTCGGGCAGGGTGCAACCGTGGCTGCGCAGTTCGCCCAGCAGGTAGTCGGTCAGCGCCTGCTTGGTCGCTTCGTGCCGGTTTTCGCCGTCGCCGGCATGGGCTTCGGCGATGGCGACGTGGGCGTCGAGGCGGCGGTGCAGCTCAGCGGCCTGGGCCGCCGGGTCGGTCAGTTGGGCGTAGTGGGTCAGGTACATGAGGCGCGGCCGGTAGCCGAGCAGGCGGTCGATCGAGGCGTGCATGGCGGCCGGGTCGAACTGGGTCGGCGTCGTCGTGGGCAGGATGAACTGGCGGCCGGCTACGTCGAATTCGCGGTAGGAGAGGCCGAACATGTCGCCGGTGAAGATGGCCTCGGCTTGCCGGTCGACGATGCAGACGTGGTGCTTGGCGTGGCCCGGGGTGTCGATGATCAGCAGCTGGCGCCGGCCGAGTTGCAAGGTGAGGCCTTCGTCGGCGTCGATGATGCGCTCGGCGGGAATGGGCAGGATGTCGCCGTAGACCTTTTCGACGTATTCCTCGCCGTACACCGCCGTCACGCCGGCGACCAGCTTGGACGGCTCGGCCATGTGGCGCGAACCGCGCGGATGGACGACCAGTTTGGCGTTGGGGAATTCGCGCATCAGCGTGCCGGCGCCGCCGGCGTGGTCGAGGTGGATGTGGGTGAGGATGACGTAGTCGACGGCGTCGCGGCCCAGGCCGACCTTGTTCAGCGCTTCCCGCACGTTGGGCAGCGAGTCGTTGCTGCCGGTGTCGATGAGGGCGACGCGGCCGTCGTCGACGACCATATGGATGGCGGCCAGGATGGGGCGCACGTAGCCGGCGTCGAAGGCGATGATGCCGTTGCCGTAGTCTCTCCAGTCGAACATTTCCATACTCCTGCGTATTGAAGCCAGGGATTATACTGGCGGCCTGACGATTTCAACGAGAACCCCGATGACGCATTTCCTGGCCGACGACGGCGAAAAGATCCACGTCAAGATTTCCGGCGAGGGGCCGCCGCTGATCCTGCTGCACGGCTGGACCGCCAGCCACCAGGAGTGGTTCCCTTTCCTGGCCGAGCTCAATGCCCGGCATCGCGTCTATCGCTGGGATGCGCGCGGCCACGGCGGCCACCGGCTGGCCCACGCCGGCTCGGCGACCGTGGCCCGCATGGCGCGCGACCTGAAGAACCTGATCGACCACTACGCCATCGCCGGGGCCACCGCCGTCGGCCACTCGATGGGCGCCCTCACCCTCTGGCAGTACCTGCGCGACCACGGGCCGCACGGCCTGGGCAAGCTGTGCCTGATCGACCAGTCGCCCAGGCTGCTGACGGCCGACGACTGGGAACACGGGATTTACGGGAATTTTGGCGTCGACCGCAACGACGAGCTGGTCGGCTGGCTGCGCGACGATTTCGCCGAGGGCGTGCTCAAGCTGACGGCGCTCGGCCTCAACAAGCGGGCCGAGGAAAAGTATTTGCAGAACGCCAGCGGCTGGCAACGCTCGCGCACCGCGCTGCAGGCGCAGGACCCGGAGCCGCTGATCAACTGCTGGCTGAGCCTGACCGCCGCCGACTACCGCGACGTGCTGGCCAAGATCCCGCTGCCGACGCTGCTCGTCTATGGCGGCGAGAGCAATTTCTACCACGCGGCGACGGCGCGCTACGTCGCCGACGCCATCCCCAACGCCGTGCTGCGCATCTACGAAGGCACCGACCACTCGCCGCACCAGTGGCAGCGCGAGCGTTTCGTCGGCGAGTTGCTGGAATTCATCGATCCGCCGGCCGGGTAAGGCGTCGGCTGATCCAGGGCCGACCCGGGCGCCGGCCAAGCCGCGGCCGGCGCAGGCCGGCTAACGACCGGCCCGGCGGCAGCGCAGCGGGCGACCTGTCCCGGGCGTATCAGGCAGCGCGCTTGCGCTGCACGGCCTGCTCGAGGCGCTGCTTTTCGGCCAGCACCTTGCCGGCGTAGCGGCGTTCCGGATCCTTGAGGGCGCCGCCGAACTGCTGCAGGCCGTTTTCCAGGCCGCCGCTGCGGAAGATCGACTCCTTGAGCACGCGGGCGCCGACCTGGACGTTGGTCACCGGATCGAGGAAGGAATCGGTCTCTTCCGGCAGCTTGTCCTGGTGGAAGCGCGGCACCACCTGCATCAGCCCCTGGGCGCCATAGACGCTCTGCGAGAAGGGGTTGAAGCCGGATTCGACGCCGATCACGGCGATGATCAGCAGCGGATCGAGCTTCAGCTCCTGGCCGACTTCCTGGGCCGTCGAGAAGATCGGCTGCAGTGCCTCGTGCGACACGCGGTAGCGCTTGGAAACGTAATCCAGCACACCCTGCATGCGCGGCGTCAGCTTGCCGTTGCCGGCGTCGGCCGGCTCCTCGGCCTCGTCGCCGGCCACTTCGGGGCTGGCCTCGACGGCCGGCAGGAAGGACTTCAGGCTGTCGATCAGGTCGGGCCGGGCGCCTTGTACGCCGAACAGGCCAATGATGAAAATCAAACCAACCACCATCAGGAACTTCTGCAAAAAATTGATGGCGGCTACGGAAACGCGCTGCACGGCAGGCGATAAAACGGTCGTAGCGAACATGCGACCTCCTTGACTGTTGCCACTCACCCAAACTGCCGGGTCAGCGAACGGTTACAGGGGGGTACGACACCGGTCGGACGCAAGCCGCCTGGCCCGCCCGGATCCCGCATGGCAGCACGCAAAGCGCCCGGGAAACCGATGTTGCACCGCAACACGGTTCGCAGTATATTGATTCCATTGAATTTCGTCAAAACAAGCCGGCTCCGGCACGGGAAAATCTGTTGCGCAGCAACAACACTCACCCCGCCAAGCCCCGCCCGGCAAGGCTGCCCGCCGGTCGCCCCGGCCGGACCAAATACCGACCGGACAGCCTGTGCCGGAGCATGGCAAAAGCAAGTAAAATCACCGGTTTCCGCACACCACCGAGGGCGTCCGATGACGACCAGCAACAAACCGACGTTTCAAGAAATCATCCTGCGTTTGCAGCAATACTGGAGCGCCCAGGGCTGCGCCCTGCTCCAGCCCTACGACATGGAAGTCGGCGCCGGCACCAGCCACACCGCCACCTTCCTGCGCGCCCTCGGCCCCGAGCCGTGGAAGGCGGCCTACGTGCAGCCGTCGCGCCGCCCGAAAGACGGCCGCTACGGCGAGAACCCCAACCGCATGCAGCACTACTACCAGTACCAGGTGGTCTTGAAGCCGGCGCCGGACAACATCCTCGAGCTCTACCTCGGCTCGCTCGAAGCCCTCGGTTTCGACCTGAAGAAGAACGACGTGCGCTTCGTCGAAGACGACTGGGAAAACCCGACGCTGGGCGCCTGGGGCCTCGGTTGGGAAGTCTGGATGAACGGCATGGAAGTGACCCAATTCACCTACTTCCAGCAGGTCGGCGGCATCGACTGCAAGCCGATCACCGGCGAAATCACCTACGGCATCGAGCGCCTGGCCATGTACCTGCAGGGCGTCGAGAACGTCTATGACCTGGTGTGGACGGAAGGCCTGACCTACGGCGACGTCTATCACCAGAACGAGGTCGAGCAATCGACCTACAATTTCGAGCATTCCGACGTCGATTTCCTGTTCCACGCCTTCGGGGCGCACGAGAAGCAGGCCCAGCACCTGATGGGCGCCCGCCTGGCGCTGCCGGCCTACGAACAGGTATTGAAGGCGGCCCACACCTTCAACCTGCTCGACGCCCGCGGCGCCATCTCGGTGACCGAGCGCGCCGCCTACATCGGCCGCATCCGCAACCTGGCCCGCGCCGTCGCCCAGGCCTACCTCGAATCGCGCGCCCGCCTCGGTTTCCCGATGGCGCCCAAGGAATGGGCCGGCGAAGTGCTGGCCAAGCTCGCAGAACAGAACGCCAAGAAAGCCGCCTGATATGTCGTCGAACAACCTGCTCGTAGAACTTTTCGTTGAAGAACTGCCGCCCAAGGCGCTGAAGAAGCTGGGCGAGTCCTTCGCCCAGACCGTTGCCCAACATTTGAAAAATGCCGGATTATCGGCGTCGACCGCAGCGGTCACCGCCTACGCCTCGCCGCGCCGCCTGGCCGCCCACATCAGCGACGTGCTGGCCGTCGCCGCCGACAAACCGGTGGTGCAGAAGCTGATGCCGGTCGCCGTCGGCCTCGATGCCGAGGGCAACGCCACGCCGGCCCTGCTCAAGAAGCTGGCGGCGCTGGGCGCCGACGATTCGGCCGTCGCCGGCCTGCGCCGCGAGAATGACGGCAAGGCCGACATCCTGTTCTACGACAGCCTGGCCAAGGGCGCGACGCTGGCCGAGGGCCTGCAGAAGGCGCTCGAAGCCGCGCTGGCCGCGCTGCCCATTCCCAAGGTGATGAGCTACCAGCTGGCCGACGGCTGGAGCAGCGTCAATTTCGTCCGCCCGGCCCACGGCCTGGCCGCCCTGCATGGCAGCGAAGTCGTGCCGGTTGCCGTGCTCGGCCTGACCGCCGGCCGGGAAACGCACGGCCACCGCTTCGAAGCGGCGATCGATCCGGTCGTCCTGGCCAACGCCGACGACTACGCCGCCAAGCTGGCCGGTGAAGGCGCCGTCATCGCCTCCTTCGCCGAGCGCCGGGCCGAGATCGTCCGCCAACTCGAAGCCGCCGCTGCCCGAGCAGGCGCCGACCTGACCCCGATCGACGACGACGCGCTGCTCGACGAAGTCACCGCCCTGGTCGAACGCCCCAACGTGCTGATCGGCCAGTTCGAGGAGGAATTCCTCGCCGTGCCGCAGGAATGCCTGATCCTGACCATGAAGGCCAACCAGAAATACTTCCCGCTGCTCGACGCCGCCGGAAAACTCACGAACAAATTCCTGATCGTCAGCAACATCCGCCCGGACGACGCCTCGGCGGTGATCGGCGGCAACGAGCGCGTCGTCCGTCCGCGCCTGGCCGACGCCAAGTTCTTCTTCGACCAGGACCGCAAGAAATCGCTGGAAAGCCGCGTCGCCGGCCTGGCCAAGGTCGTGTACCACAACAAGCTGGGCACCCAGGGCGAGCGCATGCAGCGCGTCGCCGCCATCGCCCGCGCCATCGGCCAGCAGCTGGGCGGCGAAGCCCTCGCGTTGCAGGCCGAGCAGGCCGCCGTGCTGGCCAAGGCCGACCTGCTGACCGACATGGTCGGCGAATTCCCCGAACTGCAGGGCATCATGGGCCGCTACTACGCCCAGCACGACGGCCTGGCCGAGGCCATCGCCGACGCCATCGAGGACCACTACAAGCCGCGCTTCGCCGGCGACAGCCTGCCGCGTGGCCTGGTCGGCACCGTCGTCGCGCTCGCCGACAAGCTGGAAACCCTGGTCGGCATGTTCGGCATCGGCCAGATCCCGACCGGCGACCGCGACCCCTTCGCGCTGCGCCGCCACGCCCTGGGCACCATCCGCATGCTGGCCGAGGGCAATCTCGATTTGCCGCTCAATTCGCTGTTGACCGTGGCCGCCGGTGCCTTCGCGGCGGTGGACGGCTTCCAGCCGGCGGAAGCGGCGCTGGCCGACTTCATCTACGACCGCCTGGCCGGCAACCTGCGCGAACAGGGCTACACGGCGCAGGAAGTCGATGCCGTGGTCAGCCAGCGGCCGCAGCGCCTGGGCGACATCCCCAAGCGCCTGGCCGCCGTCCGCGCCTTCTCGGCCCTGCCCGAGGCTGCCGCGCTGGCCGCCGCCAACAAGCGGGTCGGCAACATCCTGAAGAAGGTGGAAAACGCCATCGAAGCCACGGTCGATAACGCCCTGCTCAAGGAAGCCGCCGAAATCGCCCTGCACGACGCCCTGGTCGACGTCGTGCCGCGCGCCGACGCCGCCTTCGTCACCGGCGACTATGCCGAGTCGCTCCAGGCCCTGGCCGCGCTGCGCGCCCCGGTCGACGCCTTCTTCGACGGCGTCATGGTCAATGCCGACGACCCGGCCCTGCGCGCCAACCGCCTCGGCCTGCTCGCCAAGCTGTACGCGGCGATGAACCAGGTTGCCGACCTGTCCAAGCTGTCCGCCTGAAGCGCCCGTGAAATTCATGTTCACACCCGCTCCCCGCGCCGACAAATCCCACAGGCTCTAACCGGGAGGCCGCCATGCCCAACAAGCTCGTCATTCTCGACCGCGACGGCGTGATCAATTTCGATTCCGCCCAGTTCATCAAGAGCCCGGCCGAATGGAAGCCGATCCCGGGCAGCCTGGAGGCCATCGCCCGCCTCACCCAGAGCGGCTACAAGGTGGTAGTGGCGACCAACCAGTCGGGCGTCGGGGGCGGCCTGTTCGACATGGAAATGCTCAACCAGATCCACGCCAAGATGCACAAGGCGGTGGTCGCCCAGGGCGGGCGCATCGACGCCATTTTCTACTGTCCGCACACCGCCGATTCGAAGTGCGAATGCCGCAAGCCGAAGCCCGGCATGTTCAAGCGCATTTCCGAGACCTTCAACGTCGACCTGGCCGGCATCCCGGCCGTCGGCGACTCGCTGCGCGACCTGCAGGCCGGCGGCGCCCTCGGCTGCCAACCCATGCTGGTGCTGACCGGCAAGGGCGAAAAGACCAAGGGCGAAGGCGACCTGCCGGCCGGCACGCTGGAGTTCGCCGACCTGGCCGCCGCGGTCGACCACATTTTGCGCGAAGAAAAGAAATGAACGCCCTCCGCTCCACCGTCTTCATGACCTGGGCCATCGCCTGGTCGGTAGTCACCGCCCCCCTCGTCATCGTCGCAGCCCTTGCCCTGCGCGGCCTGTGGGGCTACCGCTTCGGCAAGCTGTGGCGGCTCGGTATCCAGTTTGGCGTCGAGAACTTCCTCGGCATCCGGCCCCGCGTCATCGGCCTGGAAAACATGCCCAAGGAACCCTGCGTCATCCTCGCCAAGCACCAGTCGGCCTGGGAAACGATGACCCTGCAGGATCTCGTGCCGGACGGTGCCTACTGCGTCTTCGTCCTCAAGAAGGAGCTGCTCAAGGTGCCCTTCGTCGGCTGGGGCCTGGCCGCCATGAAAATGATCTCGATCGACCGCACCGCCGGCAAGGACGCCCTCGACCAGGTGGTCAGCCAGGGCCGCGAGCGCCTAAGCCAGGGCTTCTACGTCATCGTCTTCCCGGAAGGCACGCGCGTGCCGCCGGGGCAGAAGAAGCGCTACAAGCCGGGCGGCGCCTATCTCGCCACCCATGTCGGCTGCAAGGTCGTGCCGATCGCCCACGACGCCGGCGAACTGTGGCCGCGCCAGGCCTTCCTGAAGAAGCCGGGCACCGTCACCGTCAGCATCGGCCCGGCCTTCGACGCCACCGGCCTGAGCGAGGCGGAAGTCAATCGCCGGGCCGAGGGGTGGATCGAGGACGAAATGCATCGCATCTCGCCGCACCGCTATCTCAATGCCCATCACAACGCCACCTGAGGCTGAACGCCAGCTCGTCATCGCCGGCCAGGCTGTGCCCTATCGCCTGCGTCGCAGCCCGCGCAAGACCATCGGCCTGACCATCGACCAAGGCGGCCTGCGCGTTGGCGCACCAAGCCGGGCCCGCCTCGGCGACATCGAAAACCTGATCCGCCAGCACGGCCAGTGGGTGCTCGACAAGCTGGCCGCCTGGCGCGAGCGGCCGCCCCCGGCCGCCCGCGAAATCACCGACGGCACCGTCGTCTCGGTGCTCGGCGAGCCGCTCACCGTAATCTTCACCGAGATCGGCCGCCACCGCTGGCAGTTCGCTCCCGGCCTCATTTACCTCCGCCCCGGCGCCGCCGCCGACGCCGGCCAGTTGCTGGAAATGGCGCTGCGCGACAAAGCGCGCGCCGTGTTCGCCGAACGCCTGGCCCACCACGCCCCCCGCCTCGGCGTCGCCCCGCCGCCGTTGCGCCTGTCCTCGGCCCGCACGCGCTGGGGCAGTTGCAGCCAGCACGGCGGTATTTCGCTCAACTGGCGGCTGATCCTGATGCCGCTCGCCATCGTCGATTACGTCGTCTGCCACGAACTGGCCCACCTGCGCGAAATGAACCACAGCCCGCGCTTCTGGTCAGTCGTCGAAGAGTTGTGCCCGGACTGGCCGGCGCGGCGGCGCGAGCTGCGCCTGCTCGGCCGGCAAATCCTCCACGCTTAAGGAAAGTTCATGCGCATCCTGCACACCATGCTCCGCGTCGGCGATCTCGAGCGGTCGATCGCCTTCTACACCGAAATCCTCGGCATGCGCCTGCTGCGCCGCCAGGATTACCCGGACGGCCGCTTCACGCTGGCCTTCGTCGGCTACGGCGACGAAGCCAGCCAGGCCGTGCTCGAACTGACCCACAACTGGGACACACCGGCCTACGACCTCGGCACCGGCTTCGGCCACGTCGCGCTGGCCGTGCCCGACGCGGCGGCGGCCTGTACCGCGATCAAGGCACGCGGCGGCAAGGTGGTGCGCGAGGCCGGGCCGATGAAGCACGGCAAGACGGTGATCGCCTTCGTCGAGGATCCGGACGGCTACAAGATCGAGCTGATCGAGCGCGCCTGAGCGAAATCAAGGCCGGCCCGGGCTGTCCGGGCCATACTGCGGACCTTCCGAGGAGTTCGCCATGGCCTTTCCCGACTATTTTTCCCGCATTCCGCCGATCACCCTCTACGACCCGCTGGCCGAGCTGCTCGGCGCCGCCGAGGGCGGGCTGATCGAATACTGTTTCGCCGATGCCGTCAAACTGGCCGGCCACGCCTGCCCGACCATGGCTGGCGCCTGGCTGGCCGGCTGCGGCGGGCTGCAGGCGCTCTACGATGACGCGATGCCGGAGCGCGGCAAGATCCGCGTCGATTTCGGCGAGGCACTGGAGAGCGGCGTTGCCGGCGTCATCGGCAGCGTCCTCGGCCTGCTCACCGGCGCCGCCGGCAGCGGTGGCTTCGCCGGGCTGGGCGGCCACCACCGGCGGCGCGGCCTGCTCCATTTCGGGGTGGCCGGCGTTGGCCACCTCCGCCTGACCCGGCTCGACAACGGCCGGCAGGTCGATTGCCGGGTCGATCTCAGCGCCGTTCCCGCCCACCCGCTGACCGGCGAATTGCTCGGCAGCATTCTGACCGGCCAGGCCGACGCGGCGCAACGCCAGCTTTTCGCCCGGCTGTGGCAGGCCCGGGTCGAGCAGATCCTGCTCGATACGTCACTGCGGCCGCGCTTGCTGACTTTATCCCGCAGCGGCTGAGTTGGCGTTAAACTGGGCCCAGCCTACTACGAAAGGACTACTCCCACCATGTTTCGCGCCGTTTTTCTGGCTTCTGCGCTCCTTCTCGGCAGCCTGCCCGCCTTCGCCGACGGCCGCACCCTGGCCCGGATCGCCGCGAACAAAACCTTGCGCGTCTGCATCTGGCCGGACTACTACGGCATCAGCTATCGCGACCCGAAGACCCGCCAGCTGTCCGGCATCGACGTGGACATGGCGCAAGCCCTCGGCCGTCGCCTGGAAGCCCGCGTCGATTTCGTCGACAGCTCCTTCGCCCGGCTGATCGCCGACGTCACCGAGGAGCGCTGCGACATCGCCATGTTCGCCATCGGCATCACGCCGCAGCGCCAGGAAAAACTGCGCTTCACCCGGCCGCACCTGGCCAGCGACATCTACGCCATCACCACCAAGAGCAACCGGCAGATCCGCGAGTGGCGCGACATCGACCGGGCCGGCATGATCGTCGCCGTGGCCCGCGGCACGCTGCACGAGCCGGTGATGAAGCAGAAGCTGGCGATGGCCGAGCTGCGCGTCCTCGACACGCCGCACGCCCGCGAGCAGGAGGTCGAATCCGGCCGGGCTGACGTCTTCATGACCGATTTCCCTTACAGCCAGCGCATGCTGCGCACCACCGACTGGGCGCGGCTGGTCAAGCCGGACAGCGTCTATCACGTGACGCCCTACGCCTACGCCATGCGCCCGGATGACGAGGCGTGGCACGGTTATGTCGAGCGCTTCGTCGCCGCCATGAAGAAAAGCGGCGAATTGAAGGCGGCCGCCGAGCGCCACGGGCTGCTGCCGATCGCCGTGTTCGACTAGCGACCGGCATGCCGGGGCCGAACACGCGCCGTTTTACCCGCCTGCTGGTCGGCCTGCAGTTGCTGCTCGCCGCGGCCATCGTCGGCGGCGTATTGACCCACGTTTACCAGCAGCGACGGGCGACGCTCGACCGCCACCTTGAGGAAGCCGTCACCCAGGCCCGGGTTTTCGAGGACCAGCTGACCCAGACGCTGAATCTCGCCAACCTGACGCTGCAGGCCCTGCCGGAAAGCATCCCGCTGCCGCCCGGGCCATCGGCCAATGGCCAGCTCGAGGCGCTGCAGCGCCGCCTGAGCTTCTTCCGCTCGCTGTCGATCGCTGACCACGAGGGTCGCATCCTGGCCAGTTCGGTGCCGGCCAACGTCGGCATCACCGTCGACACCGCCGCTTTCCAGCCGCCGCTCGCCGCCGACAGCCTGTCCGAGTTCCTGCGCCTCGGCGGGCCGTGGTCGGGCCGCCATTTCGCCGACGGCCGCCCGGCGACGATGGCCGAGCCAGCCACGACCAACGCCCGCAGCTTCCTGCCCATCGTTCGCCCGGCCCACCACGGCAGTGAGCGCTACCAGATGCTGGCCAGCATCAACCCGGATTTCTTCCTCAACCACTTCGCCCGCCACATCAACCACCAGCTGACGTCGGTCGAGATCATCGACTACGCCGGCCGCACGCTGATCTCGACCCGCAACGATTCGCCGGGCGGCGAGCAGCACCTGAGCACCGACAAGCTCGACCGCCTGATCCTCGAGGAAATCGGCAGCATTGCCGACGACCACGAATACGGCCTCGAACTGATGACTGCCTTCCGCAGTTCGCGGGCCTATCCGCTCTTCGTGCTGATCCATGTCGACCGCCAGATCGCCCTCGCCGACTGGACACGGCAGACACGCAGCACGCTGGCCGTGGCCGGGCTGGCCCTGGCTGCCCTGCTCATTCTCACCAGCTTGCTGGTGCGCCGGGTGCGCGGCGGCCTGCTCGCCGAGGAACGCCTGCAGCACGAACGCCGGCTGGCCGCCCGCGTCTTCGAGCAGAGCACCAGCGGCATGCTGGTCACCGACCCGGCCGGCAGCATCCTCGCGGTCAACCCGAAATTCCTGCAAATTTCGGAATATTCACGCGACGAACTGCTCGGCCGCAATCCGCGCCTCTTCTCGTCGGGCAAGCACGACCCAGCCTTCTACCAGAAGCTCTGGGCACAATTGCTCGGCGATGGCATCTGGCGCGGCGAAATCACCAACAAGACGCGCAGCGGCCGGCTGATCGAGGAATGGCTGACCATTTCCGTGGTCCGCGACGAAGCGGGGCGGATCGTCAATTTCGTCGGCGTTTTCGACGACCTGACCGCCGAGCGCCGGCGCGACAGCCTGATCCGCCGGCTGTCGCAGGCCGTCGAGCAGAGTCCGACGAGCATCATCATCACCAACCTGGTGCCGGAAATCGAGTACGTCAATCCACAGTTCTTTGCAACGACGGGCTATGCCCCCGACGAGGTCATCGGCCAGAATCCCCGCCTGCTGCAATCCGGCCAGACGCCGGCAGAAACTTACCAGGCGATGTGGGCGACGCTGAGCGCCGGCCACATCTGGCAGGGCGAATTCACCAACCAGCGCAAGGACGGCGGCATCTACCACGAGCGGGCCATCATCGCCCCGATTCGCGAGGAAGACGGCGCCATCACCCACTACGTCGCCGTCAAGCTCGACATCACCGAGCAGCGCCTGCAGGCCATCCGCCTCGAACGCCAGATGGCGGCCCTGCGCGCCCTCAACCACATCGTCGTGCTCGGTGGCCTGTCGCCGGCCGAGACCCTGCGCGCCGCCCTGCGCCTTGCCGCTGACCACCTCCACCTCGAACTGGCCATCATTTCCCGGGTTGACCGCGCCAGCGACAGCTACCGCATCGAGGTCCAGGTCGCGCCGCCCGGCACGGTGGCCGACGGCCAGACCTTCCCGCTCGGCGAAACCTTCTGCCGCCTGGCCCTCGACCACGGCGACGTGCTCGCCATCGCCGATGCCGAGCAGGCCGGCCACGGCCAGCACCCGTGCTGCTGCGAGCGGCACCTGGCCGCCTACGTCGGCACCGTCATCCGCGTCGACGGCGCGGTGTACGGCACGCTCAGTTTTTCGTCAGGGCAGCGCCGCGACCACGACTTCGACCCCTCCGACATCGAATTCATCCGCCTGCTGGCCCGCTGGGCCGGCAGCTTCATCGAGCGCCAGAACGACCTGCAGCAACTGGAAGCGGCCCGCCTGGCCGCCGAATCGGCCAACCGCGCGAAAAGCAGCTTCCTGGCCAACATGAGCCACGAAATCCGCACGCCGATGAACGGCGTCATCGGCATGACCGACCTCCTGCTCGCCACCGCCCTCGACGACGAGCAACGCGACTGCGCCGAAACCGTCCGCCACAGCGCGGCCAGCCTGCTCGGGCTGATCGAGGACATCCTCGATTTCTCGAAGATCGAGGCCGGCAAGCTGCGCCTGGAAAACCTGCCGTTCTCGCTGAGCGCCGTCATCCACGACGTCGTCACCCTGCTCGGCCACGCCGCCGAACAAAAGGGCCTGGTCCTCGACACCCTGACCGGCCAGCCGCCGCCCGACCTACTGCAGGGTGATGCAGGCCGTTTGCGCCAGATCCTGATCAACCTGCTCGGCAACGCCATCAAATTCACCGAGCGCGGCACGGTGACCCTGCATATCGACTGGCAGGCCGGGGCCGACGGGATGGCCGGCGGCCGGCTGCACTGCGCGGTCAGCGACACCGGCATCGGCATGCCGCCGGATGTCGTCGCCAAGCTGTTCACCGCCTTCTACCAAGGCGACGCCTCGATCACCCGCCAGTTCGGCGGCACCGGGCTCGGCCTCTCCATCTGCAAGCGGCTGGTCGAGCTCATGGGCGGCGACATCTCGGTCAGCTCGCAGCCCGGCCAGGGCAGCATCTTCCGTTTCAGCCTGCCCTACACCACGCCCGGCCCCGAGCACGAGGCCTGAGCGACCGGGCCGCCCCCCGAAACTAGGCCCGCATGGCGTCGCCGATCACCGTCTCGAAAGTGCTGATCACCGCCCCCCAGTCGCGGCTCAGCATGGTCTGCCGGGCCGCCGCGGCCTGCGCCGCCAGCGCCTGCCGATCGCCGGCCATGGCCAGCGCCCCGGCCACGAAGGCGACCTCGTCGCCGGGCGCCATCAACCGGCCGTTGATGCCATCGACGATCAGCTCGGCCGCCGCCGCGCTGCGAAAGGCCGCCACCGGCAGGCCGCTGGCCATCGCCTCGGCCACCACGTTGCCGTAGGTCTCGCTCAGGCTGGGAAAAAGAAAGAGGTCGGCGCTGGCGTAGTGGGCAGCCAGGTCCTCGCCGAGCCGGGTGCCGGCGAAATGATGGTCGGGATGGTCGCTGGCCAGCTTGCCGGCCAGCGGGCCATCGCCGACCCAGATCATCTTCGCCGCCGGCTGTCCGGCCTGGATCGCGGCGAAGGCCTTCTCGACCAGCGCCAGGTTCTTTTCGGCAGCCAGCCGGCCGACGTAGAGGCAGGCCAGGCCATCGCCGACCACGCCCCACGCAGCCCGCCGTCCGGCGCAACGCCGCGCCGGGTCATAGAGGGCACTGTCCACGCCGCGCCCGACCACGCGCACCCCGGTCAACCCTTCGCCGGCCAGGGTCGCGGCCAGCGCCGCAGTCGGCACCATTGTTGCCCGCGTCCTTCGGTGCAGGGCGCGCAGGTAGGCGGCCACCGCCGGACGCATCCAGCCGACGCCGTAATGCACGCTGTAGCGGTCGAAATTGGTATGGAAGCCGGAGGTGACCGGAATGCCCAGCCGGCGCGCAACGCTGACCGCCGACCAGCCGAGCGGCCCCTCGGTGACGACATGCACCAGGTCCGGCCGCTGTTGCCGCCACTGGCGGGTCAGCCGGCCGCCAGCCGGCAGGCCGAAGCGCAGCCCGGGGTAGCCGGGCAGGGGCAGGCCGGGCACGGCCAGTTCATGCACCCCGCCGGCGTCGCCGGCACCCTGCCGCGGGCGGATGACGCTGACCCGGTGGCCGCGCTGGCGCAGGCCGCTGACCAGCCGGCCGACAGTCATGGCCACGCCATTGACTTCGGGGGGAAAAGTCTCGGTGACGAAGGCGATGGTCAGCGACATCAGAGCCTGTGAATTATTTGGGCGCGCCCGAGCAAGGTGTCCAGGCGAGCCCGATCAAGGCGCCAAGCACAGCCATAGCTCGGGCTATGGCGAGCATTGGCAACGCCGAGCGGGCTGGTCTGGGCGCCGGGAGCGGGTGTGAACAAATATTTCACAGGCTCTCGGGCCATCCCCAGCAGCACGCCGCCCCAGATGACGACCAGCATGAGCAGCGAAACGAGCACGGCGGCGCTGCCGATATCCTTGGCCCGCTTGGCCAGCCGGTGGTTTTCCAGGCTGACCCGGTCGACCACGGCCTCGATGGCCGAGTTGAGCAGTTCGACGACCAGCACCAGCAGCACGCCGGCGATCATCAGGCCACGGCCCAGCCAGGGCACCGGCAGAAGAAGCGCCGTCGGGATCAGCAGCAGGGCCAGACGGACCTCCTGGCGAAAGGCGTCCTCGCACAGATAGGCCGCTTTCAGCCCGGCCATCGAATAATTGAAGGCATTCCACAGGCGACGCAGGCCGGTCTTGCCCTTGAACGGCGATTCATTGGCCGGATCGAGCCCCAGCTCCGGCGGCAGCGGATCGTTCATGTCGTCTCCTCGAAAACCCCGAGACTAGCCAGCCGGTACTAAGCTTTGATGACAGCAGGTGTCACCGGAACGTCACAAAGCCCTGCCCCGCCCTCGCCTGCTCGGCGACCCCGGTCGCGACCGGCCGCCAAACCGTATCCGACCACAGCCACCGCCGTGGGCCGACTTTTGCGGAATTGCCGGTTTTTTCCGGTCGACCGCAGCAAGAGCACAAGCAGCGCCTGGCTCCGGCCGCCGACTGTCGAAACGCCTTACACTGCAACCGTCGCCGGCCTAGCCCAGCCCGTCGAATTGATTGCCTGACAACCATCTCCACACTCTAGCCCGCCTTTTGCTTCGCCTCGGCCATCACCATCCAGGAGAGAAAAATGTTGAATCGCCTTATCACCAGCATCAGGAACGGCAGCGGGTTTCTCCTGGCCATTGCCCTGCTGGCGCTCGGCGCACCGGCTCAGGCCGCCTACCAGAACTACCAGTTCAACGTCGACATGACCAGCCTGAGCCCCCAGCCAGCCTACGCCTCGGTCATCCTCAGCTACACCCTGCCCAACACCACGGCTGTAGGTTGCATCATCTACAGCGAGTTCAACCTTGGGGGAGACTACGTCAACGGTTGCGCCGGACATAATTTCACCCATGCCTACACGGAAGCCGATATCACGGACGGCTTGTTTTCGATCGGGTTCAGCTTCGATGACGCCTCGCCCCTGATCAATCCCATCACGGTCGTTGGCGTCAATGATGCCGGGCAACGCACGGCAGCACTGGTTCTGCTGAATATCAACCAGGTTCCCGAACCGGCCTCGCTGGCCCTCATCGGCCTCGGCCTGCTGGGTATCGGGATGAGCCGGCGTAAGCAACGCAAGTAAGAATCTACTGTTTTCCCGCCCGCACCCGACGATTCACGGCGCTTCAAACTGAGCGGCCCTCAAACCGCTCAATTTGAGGAGGTCTCCACCCCTCCGGTCAGCCGCGCTGCAGGTCGAACTCGAGGCCGGAGACGGCCGCCCCCGGGGGCCGGAACTCGCCGCACCAGGCCCGGTTGCTGACCACGGGAAAGCGCCAGTGGTGGGTTTCGCGCGGCGAATTTTCGCCGGCAAAGGCCGGCGGATAGCGGTGGCAGGTGCCGGTGGGCGCATCGACCGGACGGAAGTAGCGACAGGCGCCGCAGTGCGGATCGGTTGTTTCGGTCATCGCCCATTAAATCACGCCGCCGCGCCGCGCGGGGATTTGCCCTCTGCTGCGGTCGACGCGTTTTTTCGGGCAAATTGCCAATCGGCCCGTTCGCGGTAGAGCTGCGCCAGGCGCTCGGCCATCGCCGCGTCGCTCCATTCGCGGGCATAGGCCGGCGCCTCGTCCTGCAGATGCTGCCAGGCGGCCGGATGGGCCATGAAATGGCCGAGCATGTCGCCGAAGGCTGCCGGCTCGGCCGGCGGCGAGAAGGCGCCGCGGCCGGGCGCCAGGATGTCGGTGGTGCCCATTTCGGACAGCGCGATGACCGGCAGGCCGGCCGCCATCGCTTCGAGCAGGACCAGGCCCTGGGTTTCGGTGCGCGAGGCGAAGACGAAGACGTCGGCCGCCGCATAGCAGTCGGGCAAGGCCCGGGCGCGGTCGAGGTAGCCGATGAACTTGACGGCGTCGAACACGCCGAGGGCCTGCGCCTGCCGCTTCAGGTCGGCCATGGCCGGCCCCTCGCCGGCGATCACCAGCAGCAGGTCGGGCTGCCGGCGGCGGGCGTGAACCAGCGCTTCGAGCAGGAAGCCGATGTTTTTCTCGTGGGCGACGCGGCCGACGAAGAGGGCCAGCCGCCGCCCTTCGGCTATGCCGTGCCGGCGGCGGAAGGCCGGGCCGTCGCCGACGGCGAACTGGGCGAGCGGGATGCCGGTCGGCAGCACCTGCATGGGCACCGTCACGCCGTAGCTTTGCAGGCGCTGGCGCATCGCCGTGGACGGCACGACGACGGCGTCGAGGGCGTTGCACTGGCGGCGCGAAAGGGCCCGGGCCTGGCCGCGCAGCAGGCCGGCCGGCAGGAAGCGGGCGTAGTGCTGCAGGTATTCCTCGAACAGCGTGTGGTAGGTGGCGATGACCGGCAGGCCGAGCGCGCGCGCCGCCTTGAGGCCGGCGTAGTGGGCGACGAAAGGCGTCTGGATGTGGATCAACTGGCAATCGGCAGCCGCTTCGCGGACGGCGCGATGCATGGCCCGCCAGCCGACCAGGCGGTCCTCCGGGTCGCCGAGGACCGGGCGGCCGGCGACGCGGACGATGCCCGGCTCGTCGGGCTCGTCGCCGTAGCGCGGGACGACCAGCCTGACCTCGACGCCGTGACCGGCCAGCGTCCGGCGAAAGGTCTCGATCGAGGTCGACACGCCATTGACCCGCGGGAAATAGACATCGGAAACCATCAGGACGCGCATTTAACCTTGAAACCTCAGTTGGACGCGGCGGATGGCGCGTTTGGACGGGATGGCCGGCGCGAAGCGACGATATGTTCCCTGCGTAGCAGGGATCGGTATCCCTTGCGGACGCGGCAGGCTCATGCCTGCAAGGAGGAGCGACAAAGCCGGACGCCCGGCCAGACGTGCCAGCCGCCGCGTAGCGCTGTCACCCGACGGGTGAGTCGTATCGAAGGCGCCAAGGCCAGTTTTCATGCGGCTACTCAAGGTGAGATAAGCGGTCAACTGAGGTTTCAAGGTTCACACCTCCACCGTTTCGCCGACCGGCAGTTCGGCGGCCGCTTCGACACGCGTTGCGGCCGGCGCCGCCAGCCGGGGCCGGGCGGCCATCCCGCCCCAATCGACCAGTTCCAGCCGGCCGTCGAAGTGTTCGACGATGGCCGTGCACGAATCGACCCAGTCGCCGCAATTGACGTAGCTCAGGCCGGCCACCTCGCGGATCCCCGCCCAGTGGATGTGGCCGCAGATGACGCCGTCCAGGCCGCGCTCGCGGGCGTGATGGACGGCCGATTCCTCGAAATCGAAAATGAAGTTGAGCGCCGTCTTGACCTTGCGCTTGGCGTAGCCGGCCAGCGACCAGTAGCCGGCGATGCCCAGCTTGCGCCGCCCCCAGGACAGCCAGGCGTTGATCCTGACCAGCAGGTCGTAGGCCTTGTCGCCGAGCACGGCGACCCAGCGGTGGTGGCGCGTCACCTGGTCGAACTGGTCGCCGTGGATGAGCAGAAAGCGGCGGCCGTCGGCGGTTTCATGCACCAGTTCGTCGACCACCTCGACCTCGCCGAAGACGATGCCGCAATAGTCGCGCAGCGCCTCGTCATGGTTGCCGGGGATGAAGACGACGCGCTCGCCGTGGCGGGCCCGGCGCAGCAGTTTCTGGACCACGGTGTTCTGGGCCTGGGTCCAGCAGATGCTGCGGCTCATCGCCCAGAAATCGATGATGTCGCCGATCAGGTAGGTCTGCTCGGCCGGGTGTTCGCGCAGGAAATCGAGCAGTCGGTCGGCCTGGCACGCCCGCGTGCCAAGGTGGATGTCGGAGAGGAATACGGATCTGACCTGAGGCATGGCGCCACGATAGGCGGCGCCGATGACCGCCGGGTGACAGTCCGGTTACCGTTTTGTTGCGTCGGCCCAGACCCGGGCCATCGGCTGCCGGGCATCGCGCCAGCCGCCGCGCAGCAGGGGCAGGCCGTAGTACAGCATGAAACCGCCCAGCCCCCAGGCGGTGACGGCGATGCGCCAGGGCAGCGACCCCGGGTAGCCCTGGCCGTCGAAGGGCAGCGTCGCGGTGGCGATGGCGGCCACGCCGACCAGCGTCCAATGGACGCCCGGCCGCAGCCCCCAGCGGAAGCGCCTGGCGAAATGGAGTCCGGCCCAGGCGCCCAGGGTGCCGGCCAGGGCGCCACCGAGCACATCCATCGGCCAGTGGGCACCGACGGCGACCCGCGCGAAACCGGCCAGGCAGGCCACGGCAAGCAGCGGCAGCAGGCGGCGCCAGGCCGGCAGGGCGAGCCAGACGACGGCGACGGCGAAGGCCGAGGTGGTGTGGCCGGAGGGAAAACTGAGGCTCTTGACCCGCCAGCCGATCACCGTCAGCTCGGCGGCGTCGAGCACTGCCGCCGGCCGCTCCATGGGCAGGCCGAACTTGAAGCCGCGGCTGATCAGCCCGGCCAGCAGGGAACCGACGACGATCGCCCAGAACACCCGCGGGTAGCGCAGGCAGAAAGGCAGCAGCAAGGCGAGCAGGACGCGGGTGTCGCCCAGCGTCGTCACCGACTCCCAGACGATGGGCGGGATGGCGGCACTGGCCGCCTGCCCAACGTGAAAGCCGCCGTGCCAGCCACCGCCCAGGTAGAGGGCGAGCATGGCGGCGGCCAGCGCCAGGCAGAGGCCGAGCACGGCGAGGTCGTAGCCCCGGCCGGCGGCGTAGAGGTCGCGGTCGTTCATGGCGCCCGGTCCACCCGGGCCAGGGTGACGAAGCTGCGCTGGTGGACGACGTGCAGCTGCGAGCCGGCGGGCAACAGCCTCTCGACTTCATGCAGGCGGTCGCTGCGGGTGAATACCAGCTGACCCGGCTCGGGGATCCGTGTCGGCGTCGCCGCCTGCCGGTAGACGCTGAAGCTGGGCATGATGATGCGCCAGGCGACGACCGCTTCCGGGCGCTGGCGGGCGATCAGCGCCGCTTCGTGCACCGGCCCCTGGGTCGCCTCGAGGATGCGCGGCGCGACGACCAGCGCCATCAGCGCGGCCTGCACCAGACCGGTCACGACCAGCCCCTGCCAGACCGGCAGCCGGCGCCACAGGGCGAGGCCCAGGCTGACGGCGAGCAGGGCCGGCAGCAGCCAGCGCGCCTCGTCGCCGAAGGCCGTGACCAGCCCGGCGAGGATAGCGCTCTCGAAGGGCTTTTTGACCTGGCCGGCGGCAAAGACGAGGATCTCCGGCAGGGCGGCGAGCAGCAGGCCGAACAGCACGACCGGCAGCCAGGCCAGCCAGCGCCGCTCGAATTCCAGCCGCTGGCCGGCGAGCACGATGAAGAGCGGGGTGGCGCCGTAGAGCAGGTAGTGCGGCAGCTGGGTGCCCGAAAAGGAGAAAAAGACGAAGACGACGGCGAACCAGATGAGCAGGAAGCGTTCGAGCAACCCCTCGCCGCGGGCCGTGCCGAGCGGCGTGGCACGCAGCCGGCGGGCCAGCCGGCCGGCGATGGCGAGCAGCCAGCCGGTGAAGGGGAGGAGGATGAAGGGCAGCGTGGCGACGTAGTAGAGCTTGTTGCCGCCGTGCCCCTCGAAGGTGTCGGCGTAGCGGTTGACGTTGTGCTTGAGGTAGAAGCCGCGGAAGAAGGCGTCGCCCTGATCGAGGTAGACCAGCACATGCCAGGGCACGACGATGGCCAGGAAGACGAGCCAGCCCGGCCACCAGAACAGCGCCTTGAGCCAGTCGCGCCAGTTGCCTGTGGAAATGAAGAAGAGGCCGCTGACCAGCAGCGGGAAGAAGACGGCGACCGGCCCCTTGGTCAGGAAGCCGAGGCCGAGCGCGCCGTAGACGACGAGCAGCAGGCGCCGCCGGGCCGGCTGGCCGGCGCCGTCGCGGCAGGCGACGAAGTAGTCGTAGATCCCGAACATGGCGAGCGCGATGAACAGGTTGAGCAGGGCATCGGCGATAGCCGCCTTGGCGATCAGGCCGACCATCAGGGTGAGGGCCATGACCAAGGCGGCGGCCTGCGCCGTCGGCCGGTCGGCGTGGCGCCGGCAGAAGCGGTAGAGGGCGAGCATCCACAACACAGCGAAGACGATGGAGGGCAGGCGGAAGCCGATTTCGCTGACGCCGAGCACGGCGACCGAGGCGGCCTGGGCCCAGTAGATGAGGATGGGCTTGTCGTGGCGCGGCGCGTCGTTGAGGGTCGGCGACACCAGGTTGCCGCGCGCCATCATCTCGCGCGTCGCCTCCGAGAAGGCGCCCTCGTCCACGTCGGTCAGCGGCAGGTTGGCGGCGCCCAGCACGAAGGCGAGGACCACGGCGAGAACGAGGCTGAACGGCGAGAGCAGGAAGCGCTCGATGGATGCGGGAAGGGAGCGGGCTTGGTGCATCGCGGCATTATAAATCAGGCCGCCCGGCGGCCTGGACCGGGCCGGGAGCGATCGCCGCGGTCGACCGGAAAATTCGGCAAAAATCACAAAACATCGCACTTCTCGCCCATCGTTGACCTGCATCAACCGACATATGCCAAAAGTACTATCTACTAGGCCTCAATCAATAACTCACTGGGGAGCACAGCCATGCCGATCATCTGGGAATCCAGGCTGGACACGGGCATCGAGGTCATCGACGCGCAGCACCGGCGCATCGTCGATTACATCAACGACCTCGAACAGGCCAAGGCGAAGCACGACAAGCATCTGGTGACCGATGTCATCGAACAGCTGGTCGACTACACCCAGTCGCATTTCGGCTTCGAGGAGGCGATGCTCGAGGAAGCCGGCTACAAGTTCCTCAAGCCGCACAAGAAGGTGCATGAGCTGTTCATCAAGCGGGTCACCGAATTCACCGTGCGGGCCGCCAAGGGCGAGGAAATCGCCGACGAGCTGCACTCCATGCTGTGCAAGTGGCTGCTCAACCACATCGCCAACGAGGACCGCGACTACGCCCAGGCGGTCAAGGACATGGTCGCCCCCGTCCCGGCCGCCGCGGCGCCGGCGCTGGCCATCGAGAAGGTGCCAAGCGGCGGCTTCATCAGCGGCCTGCTCGGTCGCTTCTTCCGCTAATCTCGACGGCCGGCCAGCCGCCGGCCTTTACAGCCCGATCACCCGGCTGGCCGGGAAACAGGCGGCGAAGCGGCTGCCCTGGCCGGGCGTGCTGGTGATCTTCAGTTCGGCCTGGTGGCGGCTCAGCGAATGCTTGACGATGGCCAGGCCGAGGCCGGTACCGCCGGCATCGCGCGAGCGGCCGCGGTCTACGCGGTAGAAGCGCTCGGTAAGACGGGGCAGGTGCTTGGCCTCGATACCGATGCCGGTGTCCTGCACGGAAAATTCGCCGCCGGCTGGCGTCGCTTTCCAGCCGATGCGGATGGTGCCGGCGGCCGGCGTATAGCGCACGGCGTTCGCCACCAGGTTGCCAAAAGCGCTGACCAGTTCGGGCTCCGAGCCGAGCAGGTCGCCCTGGCCGTCGGCCTCGACGACGATGCTGTGACGCCCCCCGGAAAGCGCTTCGGCATCGCGGCGCAACTTGTCGATCAGGCTCACCATGTCGACCGGCGCCTTGTCGGGCGGCGGCGCCGATTCGATGGCCGACAGCGTCAGCAGGTCCTGGACGATGGACTCCATGCGCTTCGACTGCTCGCCCATCATGGCCAGGTAGCGGTCGCGCTCGGCGCGGTCGACGTCGATTTCCTGCAGGGTTTCGAGGAATCCGGAGAGCACGGTGAGCGGTGTGCGTAGCTCGTGCGAGACGTTGGCCACGAAGTCGCTGCGCATCTGGTCGAGGCGGGCCGCCTTGGTGACGTCCTTGACCTGGATCAGCCGCCGGTCGCCGGCGTAGGGAATGATGTGCAGCGAGTACACGCCGCCGTCGCGACGCTCCGAGCGCAGGGTGAGCGGCAGGCTGTAGTCGCCGGCCTCGAGGTAGGCGACGAACTCGGGCTGGCGGACCAGGTTGACCACCGGCTGGCCCCGATCCTTGGTGATGGCGATGCCGAGCTGCGCCTCGGCCGTGGTGTTGCAGAACAGGATGTGATTGTGGGCGCTGAGCAGGACGACGCCATCGGTCAGCGCCTGGCCGGCGGCGATCAACATGGCGATGTCTTCATCGCAGCGGGCGATCTCGCCGCGCATTTCCTTCTCGTGCCGATAGAGGCGGCCGAAAACGCCGTCCCAGGCGCCCTCGCCTTCCAGGCTCAGGTCGACCACCGGGTTGCGCGACCAGCGGTCGAGGCGGGCGAAGTTGCGGAAATGGAAGATCATCTGCAGGCCGAGGCCCAGGCAGAACAGCGACCAGCCGGCCCAGTCGGCAACGAAATAGCCGACCGGCAGCGCCATCGCGGCAGCCACCAGGGCAAGCAGGAAACCCCGCAGCAGTTGGGGCAGCACGAAACTCAGGCGCCGCGGAAACGGTAGCCGGTGCCGCGCACGGTCTCCACCCGCTCGTGGTTGCCGGATTCCTCCAGCGCGGCACGCAGGCGGCGGATGTGCACGTCAACCGTGCGCTCCTCGATGAAGACGTGGTCGCCCCAGACTTCGTCGAGCAACTGGGCGCGGGTATAAACCCGCTCGGCGTGGGTCATGAAGAAGAAGAGCAGGCGGAACTCGGTCGGCCCCAGCTCGATCGGCTGGCCGGCGGCGAGCACCCGATGAGTCGCCGGGTTGAGGGCCAGCGAGCCGATCTCGACCGCTTCGCCGGCCAGGTGCGGGGCACGGCGGCGGAGCACGGCACGCACCCGGGCGACCAGTTCCTTGGGCGAGAAGGGCTTGGTGATGTAGTCGTCGGCCCCGGCCTCCAGGCCCTGTACCTTATCTTCTTCGTGCACGCGGGCGGTGAGCATGATGATGGGCAGTTCGCGGGTCCGCTCGTCGGCGCGGATCTTCTTGGCCAGGGCGACGCCGGACTGGCCGGGCAGCATCCAGTCGAGGATGAGCAGATCCGGCAGGGCGGCGCGGATGGCCGATTCGGCCTCTTCGGCGCTGCCGGCCCGGACGACGAGGAAGCCGGCATGGCGCAGGTTGACGGCAACCAGCTCCTGAATGGCCGGCTCGTCTTCAACCACCAGAATGGTCGGTGTCACTCGGCCTGCTCCTTGCCCGGATGGCGGATGTCGCGCCCTTCGACGATGAACACCACGTGCTCGGCGACGTTCTTCGCATGGTCGCCGATGCGCTCGATGGCGCGGGCGATCCAGATGATGTCCATCGAAGTGGTGATGGTGCGCGGATCTTCCATCATGTGTGTGATCAGCTGACGCATGATCGATTTGAACTCGGTATCGACCTCGGCGTCGGCCTGGATGACGCGCATGGCTTCGCCGGAATCGAGCCGGGCGAAGGCATCGAGCGCCTGGCGCAGCATGGTGAGGGCAGCCTCGGCGATGTGGCGGATGCCGATGCCGTACTGCGAGGGCATCTGCCCGGCTTCGTAGATGCGGCGAACGCCCTTGGCGATTTTCTTGGCTTCGTCGCCGGCCCGTTCAAGGTCGGTGACGATCTTGCTGATGCCGAAGACCAGGCGCAAGTCGGAAGCGGCCGGCTGGCGCTTGGCGATGAGATGGGCGCAATCGTCGTCGATGGCCTTTTCCAGGGCGTTGACCTTGCGGTCGGTTTCGACGATCAGCTTGACGGCGCTGACCTCGCCCTTGCTGTAGGCCTCGATGGCCGTCGAAATCTGGGTTTCGACCAGGCCGCCCATTTGCAGCACGTGGCTGCGCAGGCTGCTCAGGTCTTCGTCGAACTGACTGGAAAGATGGGATTTTTCGTTCATTGCCTGTACCTCGTTAGCCCATGCGGCCGGTGATGTAGTCTTCGGTACGCTTGTCCTTCGGCTTGATGAAGATCTCGTCGGTCTTGCCGAATTCGACCATCTCGCCGAGGAACATGTAGGCCGTGTAGTCGGAGACGCGGGCGGCCTGCTGCATGTTGTGGGTGACGATGAGGATGGTGACGCGCTTTTTCAGTTCGTGGATCAGTTCCTCGATGGCGCCGGTGGCGATCGGGTCGAGGGCCGAGGTCGGCTCGTCGAAGAGGAGCAGTTCGGGGTCGGTAGCCAGGGCGCGTGCGATGCACAGGCGTTGCTGCTGGCCGCCGGACAGGTTGGAGGCGAGATCGGCCAGGCGATCCTTGACCTCGTCCCAGATGGCGGCGCCCTTCAGGGCATGCTCGACCTTGTCGTCAAGGACGCGCTTGTTGTTCTCGCCGCGCACGCGCAGGCCGTAGGCGACGTTCTCGAAAATCGACTTGGGGAAGGGATTCGGCTTCTGGAAGACCATGCCGATGCGCATGCGGACTTCGATCGGATCGACTTCCGCCGCCAGCAGGTTGGTGTTGTCGGGGAAGAAGCGGATCTCGCCTTCGTAGCGGTTGCCCGGGTAGAGGTCGTGCATGCGGTTGAAGCTGCGCAGGTAGGTCGACTTGCCGCAGCCGGATGGCCCGATCAGCGCCGTCACCTTCTTGTCGTAGATCGGCATGTTGATGTTCTTCAGGGCCTTGGCCTCGCCGTAGAAGAAATTGAGGTTGCGGGCTTCGGCCTTGAGGGTCGGATTGTCGTGAATTTGCATGGGCGATTCCATTCAGAATTTGTTTTCGACGCAGAGGCGCAGAGGCGCGGAGAAAAGCGAAACTCGAACTGCTTTCTCACGAACCACTCTGCGTCTCCGCGCCTCTGCGTCTAATTCAATTTTGGTCGTTTTGGCGCGTGACCATGGCATTACCACTTGATGTTCTTGCGCATCTTGTAGCGCAGGAAAATCGCCACGGCGTTCATCGACAGCACCATGGCCATCAGCACGAAGCCGGCGGCGGCGGCGTTGACCTCGAAGGCCGGATCGGGACGCGAGGTCCAGTTGAAGATCTGGATCGGCATCACGGTGAAGGGCGCCATCACCCAGTCGAAGAGACCGGCGGTCGACCCGTCGCCCAGCGTGGACAGCGGGGCCGGCGGCAGGAAGGCGATGAAGGTCAGGGCGCCGATGGTGATGATCGGTGCCGTTTCGCCGATGGCGCGGGCCAGGCCGATGATGACGCCGGTCAGGATGCCGGGCATGGCGTAGGGCACGATGTGGTAGCGGCAGGTTTGCCAGCGGGTGGCGCCGACCGCCATCGAGCCTTCGCGGATCATCGCCGGAATGGCGCGGATGGCCTCGCGGGTGGCGACGATGATGATGGGCAGGATAAGCAGGGCCAGGGTCAGGCCGGCCGACAGGATGCTCTGCCCCAAGCCGAACTGGTAGACGAAGATGCCGAGCGCCAGCAGACCGTAGACGATGGACGGCACGGCGGCCAGGTTGGTGATGTTGATCTCGATGAGGTTGGTCAGCCAGTTGCGCTTGGCGTATTCCTCGAGATAGAGGCCGGCGGCGACGCCGAGCGGCACAGCGGCCATGGCAGTGACCAGCATGACCAGCAGCGAGCCGACCCAGGCCGACAGGATGCCGGCCTGGGTGGCGCGGCGCGAGGCGAAGTTGAGGAAGAAGTCGAGCGTGAAGCGGTCGGACCCCTTGATCACCATGTCGGCGACTAGGGCGACGATGACGATCAGGGCCAGCGCCAGGCAGAAGACACCGGTCGCCTTGAACAGGTTGTCGCGCAACTTGCCGGCGGCGATGACGGCGCGGATTTCTTCGGTAGTCAGCGGTTTCATCAGTAAGCCTCGCGGTATTTGGCACGCAGCCACTGGCCGAGAATGTTGAAGAGCAGGGTGATCATCAGCAGGGTCAGGCCGGCGGCGAAAATGGTCTGGTAGCCGATCGAGCCGTGCGGCAGGTCGCCGAGCGCCACCTGCACGATGTAGGAGGTGATGGTGGCGGCCTGTTCCATCGGGTTCCAGGTCAGGTTGGGCTGCATGCCGGCGGCGACGGCGAGGATCATCGTCTCGCCGACGGCGCGCGAAATGCCCAGGATGTAGGAAGCCGCCAGGCCGGAAACGGCGGCCGGGACAACGACGTGGATGGCGGTGTAGAGCTTGGTCGAACCCATGGCGTAGGCACCTTCGCGCATGCTCATCGGCACGGCGCGCATGGCGTCCTCGGACAGCGAGGCGACGTAAGGAACGATCATGATGCCCATGACCAGTCCGGCGGAGAGCAGCGAAAAACCGGGCAGCGACGGGAAAATGGTTTGCAGGATGGGCGTCACCACGAGCAGGGCGAAGTAGCCGAAAACGATGGTCGGAATGCCGCCCAGCAATTCGAGGATGGGCTTGGCCACTTCACGGACCCGGGAATCGGCGAATTCGGACAGGTAGATGGCGATGATGGTGCCCATCGGGATGGCCACGGCCAGTGCCACGAAGGATGAGACGAGGGTACCGGAAATGAGCACCATGATGCCGAAGTGGGCATCATCGAAAAGAGGCGTCCATTGCGTGTCGGTCAGGAAATCGACGATGCTGACCTTGGCGAAGAAATGAACGGATTCGGAGACCAGCACGTAGACGATGCCCAGGGTGGTCAGCACCGAAACGGCGGCGGCGGCCAGGAGCAGGCCTTCGATCAGGCGCTCCCGCCAGTTGCGCATGGCGTTGTAGGCCAGGCGGTCGCTGACCTGGGGCAGGCCGCTAGAGTTGTTTGCAGACATGGCAGTTGAATTCACTTCAAGCATTCCATCGACAGGAAAACCGGCCCGGTCCGGGGTCGGCTTTCCCAAGCTGGCGCCGGATGGCGCCGGAACCGGATTACATCTTGGCTTCGCGCTTCATCAGCTCTTCAATGGTAATACCGATCTCGTTGTGGCCGCCGAACACAGTACCCAGCTTCTTCTTGTTCATGTGTTCGAGGTTGCCGGTGTAGGCCGAGGCCGGCAGCGGCACGTACTTCACTTCCTTGGTCAGCTTGGCGCCGTTCTTCATGTAGAACTCGAGGAATTCCTTGATTTCCGGCTTGTTCAGCGAATCGGCCTTGACGTAGATGAAGATCGGCCGCGACAGCGGCGCGTAGGTGCCGTTCTCGACATTGGCGGCGGACGGCTCGACGGCCTTGCCGGTCTTCGGATTGACGATGGCCAGGGCTTTCAGCTTGCTGGTGTTCTCGGCGTAGTAGGCGTAACCGAAGTAACCGATGGCATTGACGTCACGGGAAACACCCTGGACCAGCACGTTGTCGTCTTCAGAAGCGGTGTAGTCGCCGCGCGAGGACTTGGCCTTGCCGACCATGGCTTCGGTGAAATACTCGAAGGTGCCGGAATCGGCACCGGCGCCGAACAGCTTGACCGGCGCATCGGGCCAGGCCGGGTTGACCTGGTTCCACTTGGTAACCGTGCCCTGGGCAGACGGCTCCCACAGCTTCTTCATTTCGGCGACGGTGGCCTGCTTGAGGAAGGCATTCTTCGGGTTGATGACGACGGTCAACGCGTCAAAGGCGACCGGCATTTCGATGTACTGGATGCCGGCCTCCTTGCAGGCGGCCATTTCCTTCTCGGTGATCGGACGCGAGGCATTGGAAATGTCGATCTCGCCGCGGCAGAACTTCTTGAAGCCGCCGCCCGTGCCGGAGATGCCGACGGTGACCTTGATGGCGTTCTTCTTGGCTTTCTGGAAATCTTCGGCGACCGCTTCGGTAATCGGGTACACCGTGGAGGAACCGTCGATCTTGACGACCTGAGCGTGGGCAGCCTGGGCGCCGAAGAGCGCCATGCCGGCGAGGGCGAAGGCTGAAACGAGCTTGGATTGCTTGAACATGGGTAACTCCTGCATAGGGTTGAGAATAACCAACGCCGTGCAGCTTACCCAGCGATTGTTACAGCCAGATGACGGGCTGTAACAATCGGATTCAACACTACTTTTTGGCCGGTCGCCCGGTCTTGATGCGCTCGATGCGGCCCATCACCGCCTTCAGCTCATCGTCGTTGAAGGCGGCCAGGGCGGCGATGCCGCCGCGCAGCAACTCGCTCTTCTTGACCTCGCGGCCGAGGGCGGCCAGCCGCTTCTTGAGCAGGGCGATCTGAGCGTACTCGATTTCCGGCATGGCGTAGCTGTCGCGCACCAGGCGCGGCTTCTTGACCTTGGCCGGCTTGGCGTTTTCTTTGGCGGCAGCCTTCGCCGTCTCCTTGACCGCCGCTTTGGCCGTTGCCTTGCCGGCCTTCTTCGGGGCCTTCATGGCCGCTTCGGGCTGCTTCATGAGCTTGGGCTGCTCGTAGCTGATGGCCTGGGCCTTGACCAGTTCCTCGGCCAGCACCTTGCGATGCTTGGCGACGGTTTGCTCGACCTCGGTCGGCTTGCGCACCCGCGGCGGGCGGGCCGCGGCAGGGGTGGCGCTCCTGGCAGCAACAGCCTTCGCGGCCACGGGCTTGGCGGCAGCCGGCTTGGCTGCCGGGCGGGCCTTCTTTGGTGCAGTCTTTGGTGCAACCGGTGTTGCGGCCAGTGTTGCCGCGGGGGCCTGCTCGGCGACTGGCGGACTAGCCGGCTGGGCGGCGGCTGGTGAATTCTTCTGCTCGGACATGGGTTCCTCCCCGGAAAAAACGGTATGGGCAGTTTAGCGATTCACCACCCGGGCAAAGTTAAACTTTTATGAACATTTGGCACTGTCCCGGCGGGGTAAAATGCGCGCCAAATCTCATCAGGAAGCCTCCATGACCCAGGACGAACTCAAACAGGCGGTCGCCCAGGCCGCCGCCGACTACGTGGCGCAGACGGCGCCGGCCGGCAGCATCATCGGCGTCGGCACCGGCTCGACGGCCAATTTCTTCATCGACGCCCTGGCCGCGATCAAGGACAAGTACCTCGGCGCCGTGGCCAGCTCGGAAGCCACCCGCAAGCGCCTCGAAGGCCACGGCATCGCGGTCTTCGACCTCAACGAGGTGACCGACATCCCAGTCTATGTCGATGGCGCCGACGAGATCGACGGCGGCCTCAACATGATCAAGGGCGGCGGCGGCGCCCTCACCCGCGAGAAAATCGTCGCCGCCGTGGCCGGCGAATTCGTCTGCATCTGCGACGAATCGAAGCGGGTCGAGGTGATGGGCAAGTTCCCGCTGCCCGTCGAGGTCATCCCCATGGCCCGCGCCCATGTGACTCGGGAATTGGCCAAAATTGGCGGTCGACCGGAGCTGCGCGAAGGTTTCGTCACCGACAACGGCAACCTCATCCTCGACGTCCATGGCCTGGCCATTACCGACCCCAAGGGCCTCGAGGCAGCAATCAACCAGATCACCGGCGTCGTCACCAACGGCCTGTTCGCCGTCCGCCCGGCCAACCTGCTGCTGCTCGGCACGGCAGCCGGCGTGCGCAGCATCCGCTGACACTGTCGCTTCCCCCGCCCGTCGCACAGAGACGGGTTAGGGCTACTGTTCCCGCAAGGTGAGGACCTGGGCCTCGCTCAGTTTTTCGTCGCTCATCGTCCGCACCAGCTTGTCCCGCTCGTGGGCGGCATCCACCTGGCGGAGCGCCGCCGCCCGGCTAAACCACACGTAGGCGCGAACCGGATCGGCCGGCAAGCCGATGCCGTCACGGTAGTAGCGACCGAGCTCGTACATCGCCAGCGGGCTGCCGCTGGCCGCCGCCAGTTGCATCCACTTGGCGGCCTGCCGGGGGTCGCCCGGATACTTGTCGCCGGCGGCGAGGATCTGGGCGAGGCGGATCATCGCCCCCGGATGGCCATCGCTGGCCGCCTTGTTCAGCGACTTGACGTTGGCCGCCTGCTCTTCTTCCGGCGTCTTGCCGCTTACGGCGGGGCCGGCGCTGCCAGCATCGGCCGCGGTGACCACCGACCTGGCCGGCACGGCTGGGGTCGGGACCGCGGCTGCGGCCGTAGCGGCGACATTCGCCGGCAAGGCCGGCGCCCCGCCCTCCTTCGCCTCGCCCTCCTTCGCCTCGCCATCTTTCCCGGTCACCGCCTCGGCGGCGACCGGGATCGCGCCCGGGGCGGCCGGCATCTGGCTGTATTCGCGCCAGAGTTCGAGGACGGTCAGCGTGCCCAGCACCAGCAAGGCGTAGGCGGCGCCGTTGATCAGGTTCCTCTCGAACGCCGCGCCGCTGGGCACGAAAAAGCGGTTCTCGCAATCGTCGCAGCGGTAGGGACGAAAGCCGATGTGGCCCAGACGCTCATGCTTGGAGCGCCATTTCGATTGCCGACAGCGTGTACCCCGGCATTCCGGGCACGTGATGCCGGCCCCGACCAGCCGGGCGAAATCGAGAAATTTCAGCATGCCACCCTCGTTGGAAACCTCCGGCAACGCTGCGCAGCCATGACCACCGGCCTTGGGGAAGCACCGGCAGCCCGCCCGCTCAGCGGGCCGGAATATCGAATCCGGATATTATTCCTTTCGCGATTTGGCGACCAGTCGTCACCGCCACCAGCGACCGAACCAGCGATTGACAGCGCCGGCCTGGCCAACCAGACTCGGGCCAGACCAGCAACCCGGCGAGCTTCGGAAATTTCGATTTTTCGCCTTTTTCGGAGTTGACCGCAGCATGTCTTCAGGCCAGGCCGGCGCCCCCACCCTCAACCTCGCCCTGCAGGGCGGCGGCGCGCACGGCGCCTTCACCTGGGGCGTGCTCGACGCGCTGCTCGAGCGCAGCGACTTGGCCTTCGAGGGGGTCAGCGGCACCAGCGCCGGCGCCATGAACGCACTCTGCCTCGGCCACGGCCTGATGGAGGGTGGCCGCGACGGAGCGCGGCAAGCGCTCGCCGGCTTCTGGCAGGGCGTCGCCGCCAGCACGCCATTTTCCGCCGGCAAGGACGGCAGCCCGACCATGGCCCCGGCCATGAAGCTGATGCTGCAGTGGACCGAGCACTTCAGTCCGAACCAGCTCAACCCGCTCGACCTCAACCCGCTGCGCGACATCCTCGGCGAGCAGTTCGATTTCGCCCGCCTGCGCCGCCACTGCCCGGTCAAGCTGTTCATCGCCGCCACCCACGCCAACTCCGGCAAGCTACGCATCTTCCGCAACGCCGAGCTGTCGGTGGAGGCGCTGCTCGCCTCGGCCTGCCTGCCGACCATCCACCGCAGCATCATGATCGACGGCCAGCCATACTGGGACGGCGGCTACAGCGCCAACCCGGCGGTCTTTCCGCTGGTCTACGACTGCACGGCGGCCGACACCCTGCTCGTCCTGCTCGCTCCGCTGCACTACGCCGAAACCCCGGCATCGGCCCAGGACATCCGCCTGCGCCTGCGCGAACTGGCCTTCAACGCGACCTTCCTGCGCGAAATGCGCATGTTCGCCCACCTGCGCGAGCAGGTCGGCAGCAGCCGGCTGCCCGGCTGGCTGCCCGAATTGCTGCGCCTCGGCCGCCTCGAACGGCGCCTGCACAGCCTGCGCTTCCATGCGGTGACGGCCGATGCCCTGCTCGGCGAACTGCCGCCGGAAAGCAAGCTGGCCGTCAACCTGCCTTTTTTCGAGCGCCTGCGCGACGACGGCCGCCAGCACGCCATCGACTGGCTGGCCCGCCACGGCGCCGACGTCGGCCGGCGCGCCACCCTCGACCTGGGCGGGCTGTTCTACTGAGCCCCGGTCCAGGCGCTTAAGCCGCCCTTAAGCTGGGCCGGGCAGACTGCGTCCTTGCCGTTGCCGCGCGAAAACTCCGGGGCAACTTCCATCCTCTTCCCGTCTGCCTCAGCCCTTGTTCAAACTCCGCCCGCCGGCCGATGGTTTCAGCAGCCATACGCTGATCGTCCTGGTCGCCCTGTTCGTCGTCGTCTTCGCCAACCAGACGCTGTTCTCCCGCCTCTTCGCGGCCTATCCGCCGAGCGCCGCCAATCTCGCCGAACTGGCCTCGGTCGGCGTCGTCTTCTTCGCCGTCAACGTCCTGCTCCTGGCGCTGGTCTGCTTCGGGCGCGGCACCAAGCCGGTGCTGATCGCCGTGCTGATCGTGTCCTCGGCCACCGCCTGCTTCATTGACAGCTACGGCATCGTCATCAACGACGAGATGCTGACCAACGTCCTGCAGACCAACGTCGCCGAAGCGGCCGACCTGCTCACCCCCCGGCTGCTCGCCTATGGACTCGGCCTCGGCCTGCTGCCCGCCTTCGTCGTCGCCCGCCTGCCGCTGCGCCGGGCGGGCTGGCGTCGCGAACTGGCCGGCCGCGGCAAGCTGGTCGCCGTCCTGCTGCTAGTCAGCCTCGCGCTGGTCGTCGCCTTCAGCAGCTTCTACGCCTCGCTGGTCCGCAAGCAGAAGCCCTTGCGCGTCCATGCCAACCCGAGCTACGCCCTCCACACGCTGGCCGCTTACCTGGGGAACACCTGGGCAACGCCGGGACCGGGCAAGCTGACCGTGGTCGGCGCCGATGCCCACATCCCGGCCAGCGATGTCGAGCGCGAGCTGATCGTCCTGGTGGTCGGCGAGACGGCCCGGGCCGACCGCTTTTCGCTCAACGGCTATGCCCGCGAGACGAACCCGGAACTGGCCAAGGCCGGAGTGATCAGCTTCGGCAACTTCCACGCCTGCGGCACGTCGACCGCTGTTTCGGTGCCCTGCATGTTTTCAGCCGGCGGCATGGCCAGTTTCGACAACAAGGCGGCCGGGAACCGTGAAAACCTGCTCGACGTGCTCCGCCACGCCGGCGTCAACGTGCTTTGGCTGGACAACAATTCCGATTCGAAGGGGGTCGCCGTCCGCGTGCCCTACGAAAACTACAAGTCGCCGGCGGTGAACCCGGTATGCGACGCCGAATGCCGCGATGTCGGCATGCTGGCCCGGCTGCAGGACTACGTGGACGCCCATCCGACCGGCGACATCGTCATCGTGCTGCACCAGATGGGCAACCACGGCCCGTCCTATTTCAAGCGCTATCCGGCCGAATTCGAGAAATTCACGCCGACCTGCCGGAGCAGCGACCTCAGCCGGTGCACCCGCGAGGAAATCGGCAACGCCTACGACAACGCCATCCGCTACACCGATTATTTCCTGGCCCGGACCATCGATTTCCTGAAACGGAACGACGCCCGGTTCGAGACCGCCATGCTCTACGTCAGCGACCACGGCGAATCGCTGGGCGAGAACGGCCTCTACCTGCACGGCCTGCCGCGCGCCCTCGCCCCCGACAGCCAGGTGCACGTGCCGGCCATCCTGTGGCTGGGCAGCGGCATGCACGATTTCGACCAGGCGGTCCTGCGCAATCTGCGCAACGCCAGGCTGAGCCATGACAACGTCTTCCACACCGTACTCGGTCTGATGGAGATCCAGTCGGACGCCTACCGCCCCGAACTCGACATCGTCGCCGCCAGCCGGCGGGACCGGTAGGCGCCCGGCCCGGGCAAGCCGCGGTCATCTTCCCGCAACATCGGCAGGCCAAGGTGGACGGCATCGTTCGCAACGCCGGAGGCCCCGATGGAAATGCTGTTCTGCTACTGCTGCCGGGTACATCACCCGAAGGACCAGATGCGCCTGTACGCCACCGGCCGCGGCCTGCGCTGGCGCTGCCGGCGGAGCATCGTCGCCGCCGGCCTCAGCCGCGGCGAGCGCGACGCCTTCGGCCGGCAGCAAACCGACCGCAACCGCAACGCCGCCCGCCTGAGCGCCGAATTCGGTCAGCAGCAACGCCGACTACGCCCGCTCGAAGCCTGAAGGATAGCCGGAGAAATTTCGTTTTTCGGCGATTTTTCCGGTCGACCGCAGACATCGCCGGAACCGCCGGCGACCGCCCGCTCGCCCAGCCTTAACAGCCCTGCAACATGGCTCGGCGATAGTTCGTCCGGCCCTCCGGCCACCGCTTACTGACAGCAGGAATCCTCATGGACAGCCGACAACCCAGCGATATCGCCGCCTTCCCCGAACTCTTCGACGGCCTCGACCAGTTCATCGCCGAAGAGGCCAGCCACCTGCTCCGCACCGGCGCCGTCCTCGCCCTGGCCGTCGCCATCCCGGGCGCCGCCCTGCTCTACCTGGCGACCGGCGTCGCCTGAAAAAACAAAACCCGCCGCAGCGGGTTTCCAGTCGTGACCAGGCGCCGTATCAGGCGGCCGGCGGGACGTAGCCCTGGATCTTGTCGGCGCCGTCGCCGAAGAAATGCTTCTCGACCTGCTCCGACAGGTACTTGCGATGGCGGGCATCGACCAGGTTGAGACGATTCTCGTTGATGATCATGGTCTGCATCTTGATCCACTGCTGCCAGGCTTCCTTGGAAACATTGTCGAAGATGCGCTGACCGAGGGCGCCCGGATAGGGCGGAAAGTCGAGACCTTCGGCCTCGCGGCCGAGCTTGATGCAATTGACGGTACGTGCCATTGGAAACTCCACGGGGGTTGATGGCCAAAATTATAAGGCCTGACGGCCGGGATCTCCCAGCCCGGCCGCTTGCCCGGGCCAGCGCAGCGACCGGCCGCCCGGCCTCAGATGTTCCTGAACAACACCTTGGAGCGCCGCTGGTAGTTGTACATGTCGCGCTTTTCGGCCGGCAGGTCGTCTACCGTGCCGAGCTTGAAACCGCGCTCGACGAACCAGTGCTCGGTGCGGGTGGTCAGCACGAACAGGCGCTTGATGCCGATCGCCCGGGCCCGCCGGATGATGCGCTCCATCAACTGCTCGCCGTAGCCCCACTCGCGATGCTCGGGACTGACCGCCAGGCAGGCCAGTTCGGCCTCCTCGTCGGAATGCTTGTAGAGCGCCGCACAGCCGACCATGATGTCGTCGTGGAACATCACCGAGAACTGCTCGACCTCGCGCTCGAGCAGTTCTCGCGGCCGCTGGACGAGGATGCCTTCCTGCTCCATCGGCTCGATCAGCGCGATCAGCGCCGCGATGTCGTCGGGTTTGGCCTCGCGGATGTTCTCCAGCGATTCGCGGGTGATCACGGTGCCCACCCCGTCGTGGGTGAACAGTTCGCGCAACAGCGTGCCGTCCGGGCCGAAGCCGATCAGGTGCACGCGGCCGACGCCGGCCCTGGCGGAACGGATGGCGCAGGGCAGGTAGCGGACGATGTCGGCAGTCAGCCAGTCGGCATCGCGCGACAATTGCGAGGCCTCGTCGGCGGTCATGGCGTCGAGCAGCTGGCCGTCGCGGTCGGTGACGCCCGGGCTGTCGGTCAGGTAAACCAGCTTGTCGGCCTTCAACGTGCAGGCCACGCTCTCGGCCACCTCTTCCATCTGCAGGTTGAAAATTTCGCCGGTCGGCGACGGCCCCTCGCAGTTGAGCAGCACGATGTTGCCCAGCCCGAGCTGGGCCTTGATGCCCTCGCCGTCGACCTTGCGCACCTTGCCGGCGTAATGCATGTCGATGCCGTCGAGCACGCCGATCGGCTGGCCGGTGATGAAATTGCCGGTGATGACGCGAATCCGGCTGTTGGCCATCGGCGTGTTGGGCAGCCCCTGCGACAGCATGGCCTCGATTTCGAGATAGACGCTGCCCACCGCGTCGAGCACGCAATCGAGCGTCTCGGCATCGGTGATGCGGTAGCCGCGGTGGTATTTCGACTCGATGTTCTTCTCGCGCAGCTCCTCCTCGATTTGCGGCCGGGCGCCATGCACGAGGACCAGGCGGATGCCCAGGCTGGCCAGCAGGTTGACGTCGTAGGCCAGGGTCTTGATGAATTCGCTGGCCACCGCCTTTCCGCCGAAGGCGATGACGAAGGTCTTGCCGCGGAAGGCGTTGATATAGGGCGTCACCGCCCGGAACCAGGAGACGAAATGCTCGTCGTAAGGGGTTTCGCTGCTCATCGGGGAGTTATTTTCCGTCTTTCAGGGCGTTTTCCAGGCGCTCGCAAATGGTCTTGATGACCTTGACGCGAGCGAAATTCTTGTCGTTGGCTTCGACCAGCGTCCACGGGGCGAGGCCGGTCGAGGTGCGGTCGACCATGTCGCAGACGGCGGCCACGTAATCGTCCCACTTGTCGCGATTGCGCCAGTCCTCGTCGGTGATCTTGAAGCGCTTGAACTCGGTATCCTGGCGCTCCTTGAAGCGGCGCAACTGCTCGTCGGCGCTGATCTGCAGCCAGAACTTGACGACGATGGCGCCGGACTCGACCATCTGGTGCTCGAAATCGTCGATCTCGGCATAGGCGCGCAGCCAGTCGGCCTCGGCGCAGAAACCCTCGACCCGCTCGACAAGCACCCGGCCGTACCATGAGCGGTCGAAGATGGCGACCCGCCCGGTGCGCGGCAGATGGCGCCAGAAGCGCCACAGGTAGGGCTGGGCCCGCTCCTCCTCGGTCGGCGCGGCGATCGGGATGATCTGGTACTGCCGGGCATCCATGGCCGAAGCGACCCGGCGGATGCTGCCCCCCTTGCCGGCCGCGTCGGCCCCCTCGAAGACAAGGACCAGCGAACGCTTGCCGACGAAGCGCGGGTCGCGCACCAGTTCCGACAGCCGGGCCTGGTACTTGGCCAGCTCGCGCTCGTATTCCTTCTTGCCCAGAGTCTGCTCCAGGTCGAGTTCGCTGAGCACGTTCATCTGGTCGATCGGATGGACGATGGGCGGCGCCACCGGCACGCGCTGCACCTCGGCCTGGGCCAGCCGGCGCTTCATCGCCTCGAGGACGATGCGGCCGACGGTCAGCGAGCGATACTCGTCGTCGGTGCCCTCGACGATGATCCACGGCGCGTGCGCCGTATTGGTCACGCGCAGCACGTGGCCGGCCACCTGCTGCAGCTTGTTGTAGGTCTTCAGCCGGTCGTAGCTGGCCTTGGTCACCCGCCAGGCCGTCTGCGGATTCTTTTCCAGCGCCTTGAGCCGGGTCTTCTGGCCTGCCTTGGAGAGATGGAACCAGAATTTGAGGACCAGCGCCCCCTCATTGACCAGCATCGCCTCGAAGCGGTTGATCTGGTCGAGATGCTCGTCGAGCGCGGCGCGCCGCATGTCGCCGCTGATCCGGTCGGCGATCGGCTGCGAATACCACGAGCCGGCGAAGATGCCGACCTTGCCCTTGGGCGGCAGGGTCCGCCAGTAGCGCCACATGGTCGGCCGCGACGCCTCCTCGTCGGTCGGCGAGGAAAAGGCCAGCGTCGAGATGTGGCGCGGGTCCATCCACGAATACAGCAGGTTGATCGTTTCGCCCTTGCCGCTGCCGTCCACGCCGCTGATCAGAACGATAACCGGAAATTCCTTCTTTTCCAGCATGTCGTACTGCGCGTCGAGCAGTTCGGCGCGCAGCTTGGGCACCTCGGCCTTGAACGTTTCCTTGTCGATCTTGTGGCCCAGCTCCGCTGATTCGAACATTTTCACCCCCCCCTGAAATCACCCCATAAGACCTGCATCGCGGCCAGCGCCGCCAGCCCCGCCGTTTCCGTGCGCAGCACGCGCGGCCCCAGGCGAACCGCCTGGAAACCGACCTGCCCGGCGGCGATCATCTCCTGCGGATCGAGCCCCCCCTCGGCGCCGATCAGCAACTGCACCGGACCATCCGGCCGGACTTCGGCCAGCGTCTGTTCGGCCTCCGGCGACAGCATCAGGCGCAGTGCTGCGGTCGACGGCCGGGAAAGCCAATTTTCGAGTTTTTCCAGGGGCGCCACATTGGGCACCTGGTTGCGCCCGCACTGCTCGCAGGCCGAAGCGACCACCCCCTGCCAGTGGGCGACCCGCTTGCCGGCGCGCTCCCCGGCCAGGCGCAGGACGCTGCGCCGGCTCTCGACCGGCACGATGGCCCGCACGCCGAGCTCGACCGCCTTCTGCACGGTGAAATCCATCTTGTCGCCGACCTGCAGGGCCTGGACCAGCGTGATGTCGAGCGGCGACTCGCACTCGACATCGCGCCAAGCGCCCAGCTCGGCATAGACGCGGTCGCGCTCGATGCGCTCGATGCGCGCCGGATACTCGCCGCCGCGCCCGTCGAAGAGCACCATCGCCGCCCCCGGCGGCAGGCGCAAAACCCGTACCGCATGGCGTGCCACCGGCTCGGGCAGTTCGACGTGGGCGCCCGGGGCCAGGGCCTCGCGGCAATAAAATCGGGGTGAATTCATCGGTGCTATTATGGGCGAAATGCCTACCGGAAGGGAGATCCATGGTTGCCCTGAACCCACCCGTCTGCGACTTCGGCCAGGCCGCCGTCGACTTCGACCTGCCCGGTGTCGACGGCAAGCGCCGCACGCTGGCCAGCTGCCGCGGCCCGAACGGGCTGCTCGTTATGTTCATCTGCAACCACTGCCCCTACGTCCAGGCCATCATCGACCGCCTGATCCGCGACTGCCGCGAACTGGCCAGTCTCGGCATCGGCTGTGTCGCCGTCATGAGCAACGATGTCGCCGCCTACCCGGAAGACTCGCCGGCCGCCATGCAGCGCTGGGCCGAACAGCTGGCCTTCCCCTTCCCCTACCTTTTCGACGAAACGCAGGCCGTGGCCCGGGCCTACGGCGCCGTGTGCACACCCGATTTCTTCGGTTACAACGGCGAACTCCAGCTGCAGTATCGCGGCCGCCTCGATGCCTCGGGGCGCCAGGCGGCCGATCCGGGCGTTCGCCGCGAACTTTTCGAGGCCATGCGCGGCATTGCCGCCAGCGGCCGCGGCCCCGAGGAACAGATCGCCTCTATCGGCTGCTCGATCAAATGGCGCGAATAGCGAAAACATAAAAATATCAATATCTCACCAAGCAATAGCAGCCAACAAAAAGCTGGGCTATCATCGAATTTTGCGAAAAATGCCAGCACACCCTTGAACACGCCGGAAACGCCCCCCTCCACCAGCCTCGACCTCGGACGCCAGCTTGCCTATCTGCAGGCGGTCGTTTCGAGCATGCCGCAGGGCATCAGCGTGTTCGATGAAAAACTCCGGCTACGCGTCTGGAACGAGGGTTTCATCAGGGTTCTCAACCTGCCTCCCGAGGCCGTGTGGGAAGGCGTCCATTTCTCGGAGCTGATCCGTATACCGGCCTGCCGCGGCGAGTATGGCCCGGGCGACCCTGAACTGCATGTCGAACGGATCACCACGCTGGCCCAGAAATTCGAAGCGCATCGTTTCGAGCGCACGCGCCCCAACGGACACACCCATCTCGTCCAGGGCGAACCATTGTTCATGGGCCAGGAACTGGTCGGTTTCATCACCACCTACACCGACATCACCGAGCGCAAGTCGGCTGAAACGGCCCTGCACTCGCAGCACGACCAGTTGCACACGCTGATCGAGAACATCCCCAGCGCGGTCAGTCTGTTCGACGCTGGTGGCTCGCTGCTCCTCGCCAATTCGGAATTCCCCCGCCTGCTCGACATGCCGGTCGACCTGATCAAGCCGGGCGTCACCATGGAAACCCTGTTCCGCTTCAACGCCGCCCGCGGCGAATACGGCAAGGGCGAACCCGAGCAGATCGTCCAGGCCCTGCTCGAGCGCGCCCGCCACCCGGTCGCCCATCATTTCGAGCGCACCCGGCCGAATGGTCAGACCCTGGAGATCCGCGGCGTTCCGCTGGCCGACGGCGGCTTCGTGACGGTGTATACCGACATCAGCGAGCGACGGGCCAGCGCCGAACGCGAACAGTTGGCCCAGAAGGTGTACAGCCATACGCCGGCCGGCATCATCTTCACCGACGACGCCCAACGCATCCTGACCATCAACCCGGCCACCACCGGCATGACCGGTTACGAGCCCTTCGAGCTCCTTGGCCAGACGACCTTCGGTTTGGTCAACCTGGAGGCCGGCGAGGCCATGGACGGCTTCCGGGAACAACTGGAGACACGGGGCGCCTGGCGCGGCGAACTGGAAGTCACCCAAAAGGGCGGCAATACCTTCCCGGCCGAAGTCCGGGTCAACCGGGTCGACGACCCGCAAAGCGGCCTGCCGGCCCATTACGTGTGGATCCTGGCCGACATAACCGAGCGCCGGCAGGCCGAGCAACGGATGGCCCACATCGCCCAGCACGACGCGCTGACCGGCTTGCCCAACCGGCTGGCCCTGCTCATGCGCCTGGCCCAGGTGCTGCCCGACGCCCGCCGCTACCACTGGAAAGTGGCGATGATGTTCATTGACCTCGATCATTTCAAGGTCATCAACGACACGTTGGGCCACCAGGTCGGCGACGACATGCTGCGCGAAGTGGCCTGCCGCATCTCCCGCGTCATCCGCGAATCCGATTTCGTCGCCCGCCTGGGCGGCGACGAGTTCGTCGTCGTCCTGCCCGGGCTGAGCACCCCGGCCGATGCCACCGTGGTCGCCAGCAAGATCATCGCCGCGCTGGCTGACCCCATCGAGGCCAGTGGCCACGAACTGCACACCAGCCCGTCGATCGGCATCAGCCTCTTTCCCGACGACGGCCCGGATGGCGACACCATCCTGAAAAACGCCGACACGGCGATGTATCACGCCAAATCAGCCGGTCGCAACAACTACCAGTTCTTTGCCGCCGAGATGAACCGGGCGACGGCCGAGCGCCTGCACATCGAACACAAGTTGCGCCACGCCATCACCCGCAACGAACTGGCCCTCTGCTTCCAGCCCCAGTTCAGGGCCGGCGACAAGGAACCTACCGGCGTCGAGGCCCTGGTCCGCTGGCACCACCCGACCGAGGGCCTGATCTCGCCGGCCCGCTTCATCCCGGTCGCCGAAGAGACCGGCATCATCGTCGATATCGGCGAGTGGGTACTGCTCAATGCCTGCCGGGAAATGGTCGGCTGGATCAAGGCCGGGCTACGCCCGATGCGCATCGCCGTCAACGTCTCGGCCCGCCAGTTGCGCCGCAGCGATTTCTGCGAAACCGTGGCCAATGCGCTGGCCACCTCGGAACTGCCGCCCGAGTTGCTCGAACTGGAAATCACCGAAAGCTCGGTGATGGAAAACCCCAAGGAAGCCACCCTGATCCTGGAAAGACTGGGTCGCATGGGCGTCACGCTGGCCATCGACGACTTCGGCACCGGCTATTCGTCGCTCGCCTACCTGAAGCTGTTCCCGATCGACCACCTGAAGATCGACCGCTCCTTCGTCGCCGACATCGAACACGACCTCAACGACCGGGCCATCGCCTTCGGCACCATTGCGCTGGCCCATTCGCTCGGCTTGCGGGTCATCGCCGAAGGCGTCGAAACCGAGGACCAGCTCGACCTGCTCCGCGCCAACGGCTGCGACGAAGTTCAGGGCTTCCTGCTCAGCAAACCGCTCAATCCCGCTGCCGCCTTCAGCTTCCTGCACGCCTGCTGCCCGGCAGAGTAAAATCTCGCCTTTGTCATTACCGCAGGAGTCTCCATGGCACAGCGCACGCTGGCTCGCTATCTGACGGAAGAGCAACGCAACAAGGGCGCCATCACCGGCGACCTGAAATTCCTGATCGAAATCGTCTCGCGCGCCTGCCTGGCCATTTCGGTCGCCGTCGGCAAGGGCGGCCTGGGCGAGGCGCTGGGCGAAGCCGGCAGCGACAACGTGCAGGGCGAAGCGCAGAAGAAGCTCGACGTGCTGTCCAACGACATCCTGCTCGACGCCAACGAATGGGGCGGCCATCTCGCCGCCATGGCCTCCGAGGAAATGGACCTGCCGCACCTGGTTCCCCACCGTTTCCCCAAGGGCGAATACCTGCTCACCTTCGACCCGCTCGACGGCTCGTCCAACATCGACGTCAACGTGTCGATCGGCACCATCTTCTCGGTGCTCAAATGCCCGGAAGGCGCCGACCTGTCCACCCCGGAAGCGGCCGAAAAGGCCTTCCTGCAAGCCGGCACGCAACAGGTGGCGGCCGGCTACGCGGTCTATGGCCCGACCACCGTGCTCGTCCTGACCGTCGGCGACGGCGTCGTCGCCTTTACGCTGGACCGCGAGCAGGGGCAATTCGTGCTGACCCAGGAAGGCCTGCAGATTCCCGCCGAGACCAAGGAATTCGCCATCAACATGGCCAACCAGCGCCACTGGGAAGCGCCCGTCCAGCGCTACGTGGCGGAGATGCAGGCGGGCCGTGACGGCCCGCTCGGCAAGGATTACAACATGCGCTGGGTGGGCTCGATGGTGGCCGACGTGCACCGCATCATGACGCGCGGTGGCATCTTCCTCTATCCGGTCGACGCCAAAATGAAGGACAAGGGCGGCAAGCTGCGCCTGATGTACGAAGCCAACCCGATGGCCATGCTGGTCGAGCAGGCCGGCGGCGCGGCCAGCACCGGCCGCCAGCGGATTCTTGACATCGAGCCGACGCATTTGCACCAGCGCGTTGCGGTCATTCTCGGGTCGAAAAGCGAAGTCGAGCGAATCGCCGCCTACCACCGGGCCTGACCGGTAGAATTCATCCCCACGACATATTGACGAGATGACCCCGATGCACAAACTGCCCCTCGCCCTGCTGCTGTCCACCGGCCTGATTTTCAGCGGCTGCAAGAGCAACGAAAGCAAGCCGCAGGAAGCTGCCCCGGCCCCTGCCGCCACAGCCGCGGTGGCCGAAGCGCCGGCGCCGGCCACCCCGGCCAAGCCGGAATGCCCGCCGGAAGCGCCGGCCAAGAAAAAGACCAGCGCCAAGACCAAGACCACCAAGACGGCCAAACCCGCCAAACCGACCCCGACCACCGACTGCGAACCGGCCAAAGCCAAGGCTGAAGCCCCGGCGCCAGCCAATGCCGCAGCCGCGCCGGCCCCGACCGCAGCGGCCGCCCCCGCCGCAGCGGCGGCCGGCCAGGCGAAGGCCGGCGCCGCCTGCAACCCGTGCGCCGTCAAATCCCGCGATGGCACCTTCGACGGCGAGGTTTACGGCAGCATCCCGCCGGGCAGCAAGTGGGCCAAACTGCAGATCGGCATGCATCAATCGGAAGTCGAACGCATCCTCGGCGTCACCCAGAACATCCGCGCCTACGTCACGGCCAAGGCCTGGATTCCGTTCTATTTTGGCAGCGACAGCCATCGCTACGAGGCGGTCTATGCCGGCCAGGGCAGCGTCGCCTACACCGGCGGCAGCTGGGGCGGCGGCCAGGGCGTGCTGATGATGATTAATTTTGATCCCAAGATTCAGTAAGTCTGATCGAAGGCAGGCCTGAAAAGCCTGCCTTATTGCCCCGCCGCCCTACCCAAAAAGAGGGTTTTCCCGGATAATTTACCCTTTTTCGCAGGCTGGATTTCCGGACATGAGCGTCAGCACACTCCCCAAGTTTTCTCCTCTGACCGGCGCCATCCGCGCCCTCGCCATGGATGCCGTCCAACAGGCCAATTCGGGCCACCCGGGCGCCCCGATGGGTATGGCGGAAATCGCCGAGGTGCTGTGGCGCCGCCATTTGCGCCACAACCCGGCCAACCCGCAGTGGCCGGACCGCGACCGTTTCGTGCTGTCCAACGGCCACGGCTCGATGCTGGTCTACGCCCTGCTCCACCTGACCGGCTACGACCTGTCGATCGACGACCTGAAGAATTTCCGCCAGCTGCACTCGAAGACGGCCGGCCACCCGGAATACGGCATCACCGTCGGTGTCGAGACGACGACCGGCCCGCTCGGCCAGGGCATCACCAACGCCGTCGGCTTCGCGCTGGCCGAGAAGGTGCTGGCCGCCGAGTTCAACCGCCCCGGCCACGAGATCGTCAATCACCACACCTACGTCTTCCTGGGTGACGGCTGCCTGATGGAAGGCGTCTCCCACGAGGCCTGCTCGCTGGCCGGCACGCTCGGCCTGGGCAAGCTGATCGCTTTCTGGGACGACAACCGCATTTCCATCGACGGTCACGTCGAGGGCTGGTTCACCGACCACACGCCGGGCCGCTTCGAATCCTACGGCTGGCATGTCATCGCCGACGTCAACGGCCACAACCCGGACGCCATCGAGAAGGCGCTGCTCGAAGCCAAGTCGGTCACCGACAAGCCCAGCCTGATCTGCTGCAAGACGACGATCGGCGCCGGCGCTCCCAACAAGCAGGGCTCGCACGACTGCCACGGCGCACCGCTCGGCAAGGACGAAATCGCCGCCGCCCGCGAATACATCGGCTGGCCGCACGGCCCCTTCGAAATCCCCGACGACGTCTACGCCGCCTGGAACGGCAAGCCGCGCGGCGCCATCTTCCAGGAAAACTGGAACAACCGCTTCGCCGCCTACCGTGCCGCCTACCCGGCCGAAGCCGCCGAATTCGAGCGCCGCGTCATCAAGGGCGAACTGCCCGCCGACTGGGAAGCGACCAAGGCCGCCTACATCCAGTCGTGCCGCGACAAGGCCGAGAACATCGCCTCCCGCAAGGCGTCGCAGAACGCGCTCGCCGCGCTGGTCCCGGCCCTGCCGGAAATCTTCGGCGGCTCGGCCGACCTGGCCGGTTCCAACCTGACCTTCGTCAAGGGCAGCAAGGGCGTCACCCGCAGCGAGGGCGGCAACTACTGCTACTACGGCGTGCGCGAGTTCGGCATGACCGCCATCGCCAACGGCATCGCGCTGCACGGTGGCCTCTTGCCCTACACGGCGACCTTCCTGGTCTTCTCCGACTACGCCCGCAACGCCATCCGCATGGCGGCGCTGATGCAGCAGCGCCAGATCATGGTCTACACCCATGATTCGATCGGCCTCGGCGAGGACGGCCCGACCCACCAGCCGGTCGAGCACATCCCCAGCCTGCGCATCATCCCCAACCTCGACGTCTGGCGCCCGGCCGACGCCACCGAGACGGCCGTCGCATGGACCGCTGCGGTCGACCGGAAAAACGGCCCAAGTTTGCTGGCCCTGTCGCGCCAGAACCTGCCGACCGTCACCCAGAAGGTCGCCGATGCCGACATCGCCCGCGGCGGCTACGTGCTCTCCGACTGCGCTGGCGAAGCCCAGATCACCTTCATCGCCACCGGCTCCGAGATCAAGCTGGCGCTCGACGCCCAGGCCGCGCTGGCCGGCGAAGGCATCGCCACGCGCGTCGTCTCCATGCCGTGCACCAGCGTCTTCGACCGCCAGTCCGACGACTATAAAGCTTCCGTGCTCGGCGGCTGCAAGAAGCGCCTCGCCATCGAGGCGGCCCACCCGGATTTCTGGCGCAAGTACGTCGGCCTGCATGGCGCCGTGGTCGGCATCGACCGCTTCGGCGAATCGGCACCGGCCGGCCAGCTGTTCGAATTGTTCGGTTTCACCGTCGCCAACGTCGTCAAGACGGCCAAGGCGCTGTTGTCCTGATTTTTTAGAGAGGAGTTAGATTCATGGCTATCAAGGTTGCAATCAACGGTTTCGGTCGTATCGGTCGCTGCACGCTGCGCGCCATCTACGAACAGGGTCTGCAGAACGAATTCGACGTCGTCGCCATCAACGCCTCCGGCGACCTGGCGACCAACGCCCACCTGTTGAAGTACGACACCACCCACGGCCGTTTCCGCACGCCGGTCGAAGCCGAAGGTGAAAACTGCATCATCATCGACGGCAAGAAAATCGCCTTCTACTCGACCAAGAATCCCAAGGACATCAACTGGGCCGACCACGGCGTCGACGTCCTGCTCGAATGCACCGGCGCCTACACCTCCAAGGCCAAGGCCCAGGCCCTGCTCGAGCAAGGCGCCAAGCGCGTGCTGATCTCCGCGCCGGGTGGCGACGACGTCGACACGACCATCGTCATGGGTGTCAACGAGGAAGCCCTGAAGGCCGGCATGACCGTCGTCTCCAACGCCTCGTGCACCACCAACTGCCTGGCCCCGGTGGCCAAGATCCTGTCCGACAGCGTCGGCATCAAGTCCGGCCTGATGACCACCGTCCACGCCTACACCAACGACCAGGTGACCGTCGATGTCCGCCACAAGGACCTGCGCCGTGCCCGCGCCGCGGCCGCCAACATCATCCCGACCAAGACCGGCGCCGCCAAGGCCGTCGGCCTGGTGCTGCCGCAACTGGTCGGCAAGTTCGACGGCTTTGCGCTGCGCGTGCCGACCATCAACGTTTCGCTGGTCGACCTGACCTTCACCGCCGAACGCGAAACGACCAAGGACGAAATCAACGCCCTGATGACCGCCGCGGCCAACGGCCCGCTGAAAGGCATCATGGACGTCAACACCGAGCCGCTGGTCTCTTCCGACTTCAACCACACCACCGTCTCCTCGACCTTCGACGCCACCCAGACCCGCGTGCTGAAGGCCGCCGACGGCTCGACGCTGGTCAAGGTGCTGGCCTGGTACGACAACGAGTGGGGCTACTCCTGCCGCATGCTCGACGCTGCCCGCGCCTGGATGGCCGCCAAGTAATCGATAACAAGCTGCACCCCTCGCCCCGCCAATGCGGGGCGAGTTGTTTCAGGCCGGAGCGAGTCGAAGCCAATCACTGCCCCTCAGGAGATCCAGATGAACTTTCGTTTCACCCGCATCACCGTTGCAGCCCTTTGTCTTTCCCTGGCCCTGCCGGTTCTGGCCACCGACGAGGCGAAGCCGGCCGATGGCGAAGCCGCCGTCGTCACCGGCAACCCGCCGGCCGACCATCCGTTCGCCCGGATCAAGCCCGGCATGAGCTTCAATGACGCGGCGGCCATTCTCGGCAAGCCGACCGCCGAACGCGCCTTCTGCACCGGCAAGCATCACATCCCGTTCTATTTCGGGCGGGACCGCGCCTACACCGAGCATTACTTCAAGGATCAGGGCGTTGTCGTGTTCTACACCGAGCCCAACATCTATGGCTGGAGCCGGGTCAAGAGTTGCAGCCCGAAAGCGCCTTTCGAGGTTGCCGAGGTGCACTACAACCCGATCGAAACCGGTGTCGCCCCCAAGGAAGGCGAAGAACGCCCCAAACCGCAGACCCAGGCCGCCTACTAAGTTGCAGAAGATCCACCGCCTCGCCATCAATGGTTACGGCCGCATCGGCCGTTGCTTCCTGCGGGCGCTGCTGGAATCCCCGGCCGCGCCCCGCCTGCAGGTGGTGGCCATCAACGAGCCGGCCAACCTGGAAAGCATGGCCTACCTGACGCGCTTCGATTCGACGCATGGCCGCTTTCCCGGCCAGGTCGAGGTCGGCGACGGGGCGCTGATCATCGACGACCAGCCCATCCGCGTCAGCCACGCCCGCACGCCGGAAGCCGTCGACTGGCGCGACATCGACCTGGTCGTCGAATGCTCCGGCATCTACGGTCAACGGGAAAATCTGGCCAAATTCCTCAACGCCGGCTGCCCGCGCCTCTTGCTCTCGCACCCCGGGGCCAGCGCCGACGATGTCGATGCGACCATCGTCGCCGGCATCAACCAGCACACGCTGACCGGCTCCGAGCGGCTGGTCTCGGCTGCCTCGTGCACGACCAACGCCGTCGTCCCCATCCTCGCCCTGCTCGACCGCGAGGTCGGCATCGAGCAGGCGCTGCTCAGCACGCTGCATTCGGCGATGAACGACCAGCCGCTGATCGACGGCTACCACCACGACGACCTGCGCCGCACGCGCTCGGCCATGCAGTCGATCATCCCGGTGTCCACCGGCCTGGCCCGCGGCGTCGAGCGCCTGCTGCCGCAACTGGCCGGCCGCGTCCAGGCCAAGGCGATCCGCGTGCCGACCACCAACGTCTCGGCCATCGACCTGACCATCGCCACCACCCGCCCGGTCTCGGCGCACAGCCTGAACCTGCTGCTGGCCGATGCCGCCCGCGGGCCGCTCAAGCGGCTGATCGCCTACTCCGAGGCGGCCCACGCCTCGATCGATTTCAACCACGACCCCCATTCGGCCATCGTCGACGGCAGCCAGACGCGCACCGCCGGCACCCACCTGGTCAACCTCTTCGTCTGGTTCGACAACGAATGGGGCTTCGCCAACCGCATGCTGGAAGTGGCCGACCACTGGTCGCGGCTTTGGCCAAAATGCGGGCCGCAACCCAATAACTAACCTCAAACTCTGGAGAAGACCATGAACGTCATCAAGCTGACCGACCTCGATGTTTCCGGCAAGCGCGTGTTCATCCGCGCCGACCTCAACGTGCCGCAGGACGAGGCCGGCAACATCACCGAGGACACCCGCATCCGCGCCTCGCTGGCCTCGATCAAGTACTGCCTGGAAAAGGGCGCGGCGGTCATGGTCACCTCCCACCTCGGCCGCCCGACCGAAGGCGAGATGACGCCGGAAGACTCGCTGACGCCGGTCGCCGTGCGCCTCGGCCAGATGCTGCACACCTCGGTGCGCCTGATCCAGAACTGGGTCGATGGCGGCTTCGAGGTCAAACCGGGCGAGGTCGTGCTGCTCGAGAACTGCCGCGTCAACAAGGGCGAGAAGAAGAACAACGAAGAGCTGGCCCAGAAGATGGCCAAGCTGTGCGACGTTTATGTCAATGACGCCTTCGGCACCGCCCACCGCGCCGAAGCGACCACCCACGGCATTGCCAGGTTCGCCCCGGTAGCCTGCGCCGGCATCCTGATGGGCGCCGAAATCGACGCCTTGGGCAAGGCCCTGCACGAGCCGAAGCGCCCGCTGGTCGCCATCGTCGGTGGCTCCAAGGTTTCCAGCAAGCTGACCATCCTCAAGTCGCTGGCCGACAAGGTCGACCAGCTGATCGTCGGCGGCGGCATCGCCAACACCTTCCTGCTCGCCGACGGCAAGCGCATCGGCCAGTCGCTGGCCGAGCCGGACCTGGTCAAGGAAGCCCACGCCATCATGGACATCATGAAGCAGCGCGGCGCCGAAGTGCCCCTGCCGACCGACGTCGTCGTCGCCGACGAAGTCTCCGCCCTGGCCCGTGCCAACAAGATCTCGGTCGATGACGTTGCCGCCCACGACCGCATCCTCGACGTCGGCCCGAAGACCGCCGCCAAGCTTGCCGAAATCATCGCCAACGCCGGCACCATCGTCTGGAACGGCCCGGTCGGCGTCTTCGAACTGCCGCAGTTCGCCGGCGGCACCAAGATGATGGCCTCGGCCATCGCCCACTCCGAGGCCTTCTCGATCGCCGGCGGCGGCGACACGCTGGCCGCCATCGCCAAGTTCCACATCGCCGAGGACGTCGGCTACATCTCGACCGGCGGCGGCGCCTTCCTGGAATTCCTCGAAGGCAAGACGCTGCCGGCCATCGCCGTCCTCGAAGAACGCGCCGCGCAGTAATCGGCCGGAGCGCCGGTCGACCGCAGTGCTGCGGTCGACCGGAAAAAACAGCCAAAATCAAAAAAACGGAGCGAGACATGACCCGTCACACCAAAATCGTCGCCACCCTGGGCCCCGCCTCGTCCAGCCCGGAAGTTCTCGAGCGCATGGTCAAAGCCGGCATCGACGTCGTCCGTATGAACTTTTCGCACGGCACGGTGGACGACCATCGCGCCCGCACCGCCGCCATCCGCGCCGCGGCGGCCAGGTTCGGCCGCACCGTCGGCATCCTCGGCGACCTGCAGGGGCCGAAGATCCGCGTCGGCAAGTTCGAGGAAGGCAAGATCGAGCTGATCCCCGGCGAGAAATTCGTCCTCGACGCCGCCTGCGCCATGGGCAACGCCGAGCGCGTCGGGCTGGACTACAAGGACCTGCCCAAGGACGTCGTCACCGGCGACATCCTGCTCCTCGACGACGGCCGTCTGAAGCTGGAAGTCAGCGGCGTGCGCGGCCATGAAATCCACACCCGGGTGCTGGTCGGGGGCGTCCTCTCCAACAACAAGGGCATCAACCGCCAGGGCGGCGGCCTGACCGCCCCGGCGCTGACCGCCAAGGACATGGACGACATCAAGACGGCGGCCGAGCTCGGCGTCGATTTCGTCGCCGTCTCCTTCCCCAAGAGCGCCGCCGACATGTACATGGCCCGCCAGCTGCTGCGCGCCGCCGGCAGCCAGGCCGTGCTGATCGCCAAGATCGAGCGGGTCGAGGCGGTCGACAACCTGGCCGAAATCCTCGACGCCTCGGACGGCGTCATGGTCGCCCGCGGCGACCTCGCCGTCGAAGTCGGCGATGCCGCCGTGCCGGCCCTGCAGAAGAAAATGATCCGCATGGCGCGCGACCGCAACAAGCTGACCATCACCGCCACCCAGATGATGGAGTCGATGATCACCTCGCCGGTGCCGACCCGCGCCGAAGTTTCCGACGTCGCCAATGCCGTGCTCGACGGCACCGACGCGGTGATGCTGTCGGCCGAGACGGCGAGCGGCAAGTACCCGGTCGAGACCGTCGAGTCGATGGCCCGCATCTGCGTCGAGGCCGAGCGCTCGGCCGAGGTCACCCTCGACCGCGAGTTCCTCGACCGCATCTTCACCCGCATCGACCAGTCGATCGCCATGGCGGCGATCTGGACGGCCCATCACCTCAAGGTCAAGGCCATCGCCGCCCTCACCCAGTCCGGCTCGACGGCGCTGTGGATGAGCCGCCTGAACTGCGGCGTGCCGATCTACGCGCTGACCCCGGACGCCGGCTCGGTCGCCCGCATGGCGCTCTATCGCGAGGTCTATCCGCTGCTCATGACCCAGGAACACAGCGACCGCGACCGCCTGCTGGCCGAGGCCGAGCAACTGCTCATCGACCGCGGCGTCGCCGAGAAGGGCGACCTCATCGTGCTCACCATCGGCGAACCGATCGGCACCGCCGGCGGCACCAACACGCTGAAGATCATCCGCGTCGGCGAGCATCAGGCCGACTAGCGTAAAATAGACCAATTAGCTAAACCCGTTACCGAAACAGGAGTTCCCATGCCGCTCGTCTCCATGCGCCAACTGCTCGACCATGCCGCCGAAAACGGCTACGGTCTGCCCGCCTTCAACGTCAACAACATGGAACAGGTCTGGGCCATCTGCGAAGCCGCCGCCCAGATCGACGCCCCGGTCATCATGCAGGCCTCGGCCGGTGCCCGCAAATACGCCGGCGAGCCCTTCCTGCGCCACCAGATCCTGGCCGCCCTCGAAGCCTACCCGCAGCTGCCCATCGTCATGCACCAGGACCACGGGCAAAGCCCGGCCGTCTGCATGGCCGCCATCCGCTCCGGCTTCACCTCGGTGATGATGGACGGCTCGCTCGAAGCCGACGGCAAGACCGTCGCCTCCTACGACTACAACGTCGCCGTCTCCAAGGAAGTGGTCAAGCTGTCGCACGCCATCGGCGTCTCCGTCGAAGCAGAACTCGGCGTCCTCGGCTCGCTCGAAACCATGAAGGGCGACAAGGAAGACGGCCACGGCGCCGAAGGCCACATGACCCGCGAACAGCTCTTGACCGACGTCGACCAGGCCGCCGACTTCGTCAAGCAGACCAACTGCGACGCGCTGGCCATCGCCATCGGCACCAGCCACGGCGCCTACAAGTTCACCAAGAAGCCGACCGGCGACATCCTCGCCATCGACCGCATCGCCGAAATCCACGCCCGCATCCCCAACACCCACCTGGTCATGCACGGCTCGTCATCGGTGCCGCAGGAACTGCTCGCCGAAATCCGCGAATTCGGCGGCGACATGAAGGAAACCTACGGCGTGCCGGTCGAGGAAATCGTCAAGGGCATCGCCCACGGCGTACGCAAGGTCAACATCGACACCGACATCCGCCTCGCCATGACCGGCGCCATCCGCCGCTACATGGCCGAAAACCCGTCCAAGTTCGACCCGCGCGACTACCTCAAGCCAGCCCGCGAAGCCGCCAAGAAAATCTGCCTCGCCCGCTACGAAGCCTTCGGCTGCGCCGGCCAGGCGAGCAAGATCAAGCCGCTGCCATTGGAAAAAATGGCCGAACGCTACGCCAAGGGCGAGTTGAACCAGATCGTCAAGTGAACCCAAGCGTTCGCTAGTTTCTTCAAGGCCGCACCAAGCGGCCTTTTTTCTAGGCCGAACCATGACCGCAAAGCTTAACCTTCGCCAGACCATCGTTGATTTCCTAAAGTCTCGCCCTGCTGAGCGTTTCACCGCTCGGCAGATGGCAGTATGGATGTTTGAAAATCTAAGGGAGGCCTGTGAAGAAAAGCGCCGCAATAGCCAGCAGGACTTGCGAGAAGATGCAGCATTTCTTTGGCAACTGGTGGCTGAGATTGGTGCCAACCGCCCAGAAATCCAGAAGCGCTGGCCACAAATCCGTACCACCGAAGGTCGGCCTCGTCAGTATTACTGGACTGCAGCAAGTGAGGCGGCAGAGGTCGCCGAAGCCGAGAAGCCAGAGCCTTCCACCCCGGGAAAACTGAGCGAGCACGATCTATATCCCCTGCTCTGTCGCTATCTGCACGGAGAATGGAATCTGTACCCGAAACGTATCGACGAGAAGCGATCTTCAAACCGAAACGGTCCCAACGGCAACAAATGGCTGTTTCCTGATCTCGTCGCCTTGGAGGATCTCGGCGCAGGTTGGGATCGCGAGATTCGGGCTTGCGTCCAACAGATCGGCGCACAGCGGGCTCGTCTATGGTCATTCGAAGTCAAGCTGCTGATTAACCGCGCCAACGTTAGGGAGGTATGGTTCCAGGCGGTATCCAACTCATCCTGGGCCAATCTGGGCTATCTGGTCGCTGCCGATATTCAAGAATCCGCCATGAAGGAACTTCGTCTCCTGGCGGCCTCGTATGGCATGGGACTGATACGATTGAATCCAGGCGACCCGAGTGAAAGCGAAATTCTGATCCCGGCGCGTGAGCGCCTGGATATTGATTGGGATGCCTGCAATCGCCTAGCGTTGGAAAACAGCGACTTTCAGAGTTTCATCAGTTGGGTCCGACAATTCCATCAGACGGACAATGCCAGGGTGGGAAACTGGGACATTCCCAACACAAGCGAATAAGCAATTCTCGCGGTCGACCGGAAAATTCGTCGATTTCTTGAATTTCCTCTTCCTGCCGCAACCGCCACGGACATGTCAGCACTAGCTCCACATCATGCGTAATTTTCTGCTTGCCCTCATTGCCCTGTTCGTCGCCGCTTCGGCCAGCGCCCGGGAGTATGGCAACTACGACCGGAAGCGTTTGCTGACGGTTTCGGAAACCCCTTCCGGCAAGAAATACGGCTTCGATGGCGCCTATCTTGACCTGATGCTGAATGACCTGTCGGCCCATGCCAGGAACTACCCGCCGCAATTCGATACGCCACGCGACAAGCAGCGGGCGACCGAGGACGTGAAAGCCTTGTCGGGCATGCTCGACATCGTGATCAACGTTCCCGCACCCAACCCGGAGCTTCTGGTTCGCGCCGCTTACCTCAACAGCATCGGACACAATCTGGACATCGCCGGTTCGGCCGACAAGGCCGCCGCGATTTTCCAGCGCCTGCTTGCCGCTTCGCCGGCGCATCCGCAGGGCAACTACCGGTATGGCAGCTTCCTGGCCGGCGCCGGCCAGGCGAAGGAGGCGCTGCCCTATCTTGAGAAAGCCCTTGCGGCAGGCGTCGCCGACGCCGCCTACACGATGGGCATGGCCTATCTGACGCTCGGCGACAAAGGCCGGGCCTTGCACAGCCTGGAGGACTACAAGCGGCGCCAGCCGGGCGACACCCGGGTCGACAAGCTGATCGATGCGGTGCGCAACGGGACCATCGAAATCAAGCGGACACCCGGTTAGCACCGACCGGGCCGGCGGGGCTTTCGACCGGTTCAGCCCAAACAGAGCTTGGGTTAATGCTTGCCGGTTCAATAAAATGAAAGCCGTTTTCCGGCACAACGCTCCGCCAATTGAGAAGGATGCTCACATGATCTCGTCACGTCTATTGCGCTCGACCCTGCTCGCCGCCCTGCTCGGCTGGCCCTGGCTGGCCCGGGCCGAAGACAAGTCCGGGCAGGAGGTTTACAACCAGACCTGCATCGTCTGCCACCACGGCGGTCTGCTCGGAGCACCGAAGTTGTCCGACGGCAAGCGCTGGTCCCGCCTCGTCAAGGAAGGCGTGGACGACCTGATCCCGGCGGCGCTCGGCGGCATTCGGCAGATGCCGGCCAAGGGCGGCAATCCCAACCTGTCGGATCTCGAGGTGGCGCGGGCCGTCGTCTGGATGATCAACCAGCACGGCGCCCAGGCCGGCGAGCCGGGCGAGGCTGCCGTCAAGGGCTGGCGGGCCAAGGCGGACCGCCAGAAAAAGCGCTGAGGACCGCCGCGGTCAACGGCAAAAACCGCCAAAAATCGGAATCCTCCCTCAGCGCACCGCGAAGCTGCGCGCCTCGTGGCGCACGCGGTAGGTCGAGGTGATGGCGGTCAGGTAGCTTTCGCGCTCGGTGCCGTCGTCGTCCTTGAGCACGGCGCGGCAGTTGAAGGTGGCGTTGACGTAGTTCTGCGTCACGTCGCTGTTGTTCAGGCTGGAGCTGATGCCGTCCACGGTCACTTCGTAGAACACCCAGTTGGCCGGCACGTCGACCCAGCGCTTGACGCGGCTTTCGGTCGAATGCAAATGGCGGCTGTTGGCGTTGCCGGTGATCGGGAACAGGTTGCTGGCATCGCCGGCGCCGCCGATGTGCTCGTTGAGCAGGTGGCCGCGGATGTACTTGTCCGGGCTGCGCTCGCCGGGGTCGGTTTCCAGTTTGCTCATCAGCGTGCCCTGCGCCCCGGAGCGCGGCGGGCTGCCCGGGTGGCTGCGCCGCCAGGCGTCGTTCAGCCAGTCGACGCTCATGCCGACGCCGACCGTATCGCCGCCCAGCGATTGGGTGCGCGGCTGATAGCGGGTGACGCGCGCCGGCGCCGGGTCGTCGAAGATGCCGAACAGCGTGCGCAGGTTGGTGACGACGACCGGGTCGTCGGCATTGGCGCGCACGGCGCTGCGCGTCGCGCCGATCAGCGCGATGGCGTTGCGCTTGCGGGCCGGGGCGCTGGCTTCGTTGGCGGCGGCCAGGAAGCGGTCGAGCCGGGTTTCCACCGGCTGCGGGTCGCGGCTGGCCACCATGGCCCGGGCGTTGCGCTCGTCGCCGACGAAATAGACCTCGTGGCTCTCGCCGCCGGCCGTGCGGAAGGGCTTGCGCTGCCGCCACCATTCGGCGACCCGGCCGACGGCGCCGCGCGCCGCGCTCATGAAGCGCCGGCCGAGGCGGACGATCCAGTCCACGACGCGGTCGAGCGCCCGGTCGATGGGGGCGCGGATGCGGTTGATGATGTTGGTCACCGCGTCGCTGACCCGGCCCAGCCCGACCAGTCGGGCGAGGAAGCTGATGACCAGGGTGAGCAGCCCGGCCATCGTCTGCTCGACGCGGTTGGCCGCGGCGGCGATGACGCCGCCCGCGATGGCGGCGATCGAATCGATGAAGGCCGCCGCCACCTGGGCGATCTGGCGTAGGCGCTCGACGAAGAACATCACCGTGTTGTAGATGGCGATGACGGCCTGGATGAAGGCACCGGCCGGGTTGAGCATGGACACCAGGCGGGTCACGGCGGCGACGACGATGCGCTCGCGGACGAAATTCATCACCCCGTCGACGACCATTTCGCGCAGGTTGGAGAGGCTCTCGCGGATGCGCTCCCAGGCCGCCGCCGGGCCGTCGCGGACGAGCGTGACGACGATGTCGAAGCCGGTCTCCATGGCCGTCACCACCCGCTCGCCGGCCACCCGGACCAGCTTGCTGCGGATGTTCTGCCAGGTCAGGCCGAGCACGCTGAGCACGAACTTGATGATTTCCTGCAGCGTGAAGGCCTGCGGGATGTAGATGTTGGCGCCGGCCATCGCCCCGGTCAGCCAGCCGATCAGCGAGGCGCGCAGATGGCTGACGATGTTCGTGGCGAATTGCCGGAAGCCCTGGACGGCGGCCCGCACCAGGTTGCGCACGAAGCCGATGGGGTTGGCGACGATGGTCCGCAAGGCCCCGGCCGCCCGCCGCAGGTAGGGCATCACCGCCGGCGCGACAACGTCGAAGATGATTTCGAGCAGGCTCATCACCTGCTGCCCGGCCCAGCTGAAGAAACGCCCGGCGAAATCGCCGAAGACGCGGACGACGCGCCCGAAGGTCTGCACCGGCGTCAGCAGGTCGGCGATGCCCAGGCTGCGCAGGGTGTCCATGAACAGGCCGGGCAAGGCGGTGACGAAACCGACCAGCCCGGCCAGCGCCCCCTGGAACCAGGCGAAGGCGCGCGGCACGGCGCGGCTCTGCTGCAGGTTCTGCCACACCTCCTCCTGGCCGATCAGGCGCATGAAGCCGCCGATCAGCGTCTCGGCGGTGCGCGGCACGGCCTCGCCGGTGATCGGGTTGCGGCCAAGCACGGCACAGAGCAGGTCCCAGCCGCGCGTGCCCTGGGCCAGCCCGGCCAGCGGACGGAGCACCGCGTCGCGGATGAACTGCAGCACGCCGGACACCAGGTTGCCGATGAAGCGGGTGATGCGCTCGATAGGCTCGGTGACGATGCGCCGGGCCCGCTCCCAGACACCGCCCAGGTCGAAGATGTCGGTCCAGCTCAGCGAATCGAGGAAGCGGTCGACGGCCTGGCGGATGCTGCGGGCGACCAGCCCCAGGCTGGCGATCTGCTGCTGCACCCAGCCGGCGACGCGGTCGATGATGCCGTAGCCGTCGAGCGCCCGGGTGATCAGCGCGCCACCCGGCATCAACTCGACGACGGCGCGCAGCAGGTTGCCGGGGCTGCGGTCGACCGCCTGCATGTTGACCGGGTTGCGGCCGAGGACCAGCGTAAACATGCGGAAGCCGGGAATCAGGTTGGCGTGCTCGGCGAAATAGTTCAGCGCGTCGCCGATGCCCAACCGGTGCACGGCCGGCCCGCTGCGCTCAGTGACGGGCGGGGCCGGGCTGCGCTGGATCTGGCGTTGCGGCGCGGCGCCCTGCTGGATGGTGTGGGTCAGCTCGTGGGCGAGCAGTTCACGGCCCTCGCCACTGGCCGGATCGAAGCGGCCGGCCCCGAAATGGATCTGGTTGCCGACCGTGAAGGCCGCCGCGGCCAGGCCGGCGGCGGCCCGTGCGGCGCGGGCATCGCGATGGATGCGCACGGCGCTGAAATCGGCGGCGAAGCGGGCCTCCATATCGAGGCGCACCGCCTCGGGCAGCGGCTCGCCGCCAGCGGCCGGCGGCCGGGCTGCCGTTGGCTGCGGCCGGGTGGGCGGCGCCGGCCCGCGCCCCGGGCTGGCCCGCTGCAGCGTCGGCGGGCTGAGCGCGCTGGCCG
>SSXW01000049.1 GCA_009469585.1 Dechloromonas sp. Dech2017 | reverse complement strand
ATCACAACTTCATACCGACTATTACAACAAGGTAGGTCATAAGTATGGCTTGGCAAGAGGTTTCTCCTATGATGAACTTTCAGAGGAAGAGAAACGGGGACGCAAGCACAAAAACAAGGTGGTACTTGAGGCGGAACGTCAGGCGAAAGTTGCTCTTGACAAAGTGGAGAAATATGCTGTGCTTGCCACAATCGACAAGAAGGAGCTGACCATTCCTTTTCTCAACATCAAGGTTCCTGTTCAAGAAGCGATGAATGCCGTAAAGAAAGAACTTGCCATCCCTATTCCTACTCTTATCGGACAAAAGGCATGGCGTGAGGAGCGTGTAAACAACATCAACGCAGCTATCAAAGCTCTTGTCGTAGCCATCAATGCAGAACGTGACAAACAGAATGAAGGTGTACGCAAGTCTGTCAACAAGACATACACTTACTATATGCAGAATCTCAATAAGCAGATAGAGGAGAACAAGTCACTTCGTGCCGAGAATGATGCGCTAAAGGCAGAAAACAACAAAGTCAAACAACGCATCTCTCAACTTGACGAGAAGGCTGTGGAGCGAGTGACTACTCAACTTGTCTATGCGAAGGAAGAACTCGCCAGTGCCAAAAGTTATAATACCACACTTATGGAAATGTACAATGATTTGAAGGCTCGTTGGAATGCCATTTGGCAAGAGCCAGAAATGACTGATGCATGGAGACGAGTGGAAGCACGAAAGGAGGAAGGTGCAAAAGAAAAGGCTCGGCAAGAAGCCGAAGCTAAACGTGAAAGCATGGCTCGGCAAAATAGATACATAGGAGTGCTTGACAAGTTCATCCATGAGGGACATGAAGCTCTATCTTCCTTTGCCAAGACAGATAGAGTCAACTTCAACGAGAAAGAATCGGCTTCCATATACTATGGCATTATGGCATCTGCTGTAAAGCATAATATTGGATTGGACTCTAAAGCCTGTATAGAATCGGCAACAAAAAGGTTCTTGTCTGATATGTCTTGGCATGGTTTTACAGACTTCAAGCAGGAATGTGTCACCAGTTGGACAAAACTCTTCGCCACAAATGAAGTTCAATTCACAGACAAAGCTATTGACAACTTCCTCGCTTTTGTTGACCACATGTCATGCAGTGCAGACACATACGTTTCGCTTGGTGGCTCCAATGGTTGTGCCGACCAACTGACGAATTGGGATGGAACACAGAAGATAGGATTGGGAGCAATTAATAATAAGCCCTATCGTTCATCACGAAGATAAGTATTGTATAAAAGGTTGTAAAAATCAAGATGTGAGATTATCTAAAGCTTATCTCACATCTTGACTATAAAGGTATATTATTTCATTTGTGTTTCTTCCTTTTATTCTTCCCCATGGTCTGCCGTCATAGACGCTATGTAGAAGGCATTGGAAGTGACAACAGTTGCATTCTTGCTAATAGGAGCGACGAAATCTATTTGCGTATATCCCAATTCGCTTACACCTGCAACGACTTCCATCTGCTTGAATTGATATTTTACGTCATTGCCTTCTTTGTGTTTTTTTTCAAGCACGAACACATATTGCTTGCCATTGGCATTTACAATAGCATCGTCAGGCAAGGCTGGCACATTTTGTTTGCCCATACTGATGATGCCTGTCACATACATGCCAGGAATAAGTTCAGTGATGTTCTTTGTATCAATACCGACACGTACGGATATAGCCTTGGTGTCAGAATCCATCGAGCGATTAATTTCTCTTACTGTTCCCTTGAAATGAATATTCGGGCTATTGGTGATGACGAAATCTACTTTCTGCCCTTTAGCAACTTGATTGATATTGCGCTCAAAAACATTCAAGTTGCAGAACACAGCGGCATTGTTGGCTACTTGCATCAATGATTGTGAACTTTCCGTATAGCTTCCACTCTTTATGCTTATCTTCGTCACGATGCCAGAAATTGGAGCAGAGATAGCTACCTGCCGTATGATTCTGCCTTGTTTCACAAGGTTGGTGTTAATGCCAATTTGACGGAGCTGGTTGTAAAGCCCTGTCTGGCGAGCCAGTGCCATCTCGTATGCTGCTGATGCCTGTTGCAAGGTCTTTTCCACTCCTGCCTTCTGTGAAGCCAATGTCTTTTGGCGTAGCAACTCCTGATGTGTTACATTGGTCTCTTTTACAGCAATGAGATAGTCTTTCTGCAATCCTACGATTTCGGTATTCTCTATGTGTGCAACCACTTGACCTGCTTTCACCAGCTGTCCTTCTGTTACATAAATTTTGCGGACAACACCTCCTACGAGAGAAGTCACGTCTGCCATATCCTGCGGGTTGAGCTGAAGTTCGCCATTGGCACGTATCACATTGTTGAGAGAGCGACTCTCAACCTTGCCGAGCGTAATGCCAACCGTCTTTATCTGTTCTTGAGTAAGTTCAATGGTTTCATAGCCTTGCTCCTCTACTTTGTTTTCCTTTACTTCTTCCTGCTTGCCTTTTGTGCATGATGCAAGAAATATGCTGATGACAGCAATGATGATGATATTAAATGTTTTCATTGTTTATTTCCGTTGAGATAATTGATATTGATGATAGCTTGATTATAGTCGTTGACAGCATCTATGTAACGAAGTTGTACATCAAGAGCCGAAGTTTGGTTTTGTATGTATTCCACATACCCCATTTCTCCGTTCTCGTAGTTTATCTGAGATAGTTTCGCCATGAGTGCTGCCTCGGCGTTGCCTTGTCTTTCGTAATAATCAAGAACTTGTTTTGCTCTCATATACTCATTTGTGGCATCACGCATAAGCGTTTTCTGCTGCTGTTCTGCCAATGCACGCTCATTCTGCACCAACTCCACATCACGTTTGGCAGCCTTGACTTTTGACCGATTGCTTTTCCAAAACAGGGGTATGCCGATGCCTACCTCAAATCCCATGAAGTTACCTTTGGAAAACCTACTTCTGTCAACATTGTAAGGATTGAATCCTTTGATGACAGCCTGTGTTGTAAAGCCGAGAGTGAAGCTTGGCATATACCCCTGCTTGGCAAGCGAAACACTACGTTCATTGCTTATGAGGCGTGCTTGCATGTTTCGTCCAAGTGGCGTGTCTGAGAAATTAGTTTCCCCAAGATTCGCGTCATGTAGTTTTGCCAACCCCTCGTTTTGAGGAGTGAAGTCAGTATTGGTATTGATGAGCTGTTTCAACTGCAATAAATATTTCTTGCAGTCATTCTCTGCTCTTTGCAAACTTATCCGATTTTCATTCAGCAATCGTTGTGCATTCATCTGTTCCAACTGGTTAGCCTCCCCCGATTTGTACTTAGCCGATGCCAGTTGCAGAAAGTGCTGATATACGCTGTCTTGCTTTTGCAACACGAGCAAAGTGCTATGTGCATGAAGCCACGAGTAATATGCAGATGTTACATCTCTTACCAACTGGTTGCCTACTATTGCCACCTGACTTTGCGCAACGGCAGTCTCAGCTTTCAAGAACTTGTTTCGGGCGTTATACACCGTAGGAAAATCAAAGGTCTGGCTTATCAAAATGCCATTGTCTGGACTTCCGCCAGATGTCGGATCTTGGCTGAGCGTTATAGAGGTCTTTTCAATATCAAATGTTGTACCCTGCAAGTCTTTAGCTTTTCCAACTGCAATTTGCCCATTTCTCATATATAGGCTGTTGTCAAGAGCGAGGTCTATGCATTGTTGCAAAGACCAACTCTCATTTTGTGCGTACATGGAGGCGAATGCCATAGACAGTACGCCTAATATAAACAATCTTATTCTTGTCATACGTTTGTTTCTTTTTTCTTGGTGAATGTCTTATAAATAGATGGCAAGACAACAAGTGTCAATATCGTGGCTGTTACCAATCCGCCGATGACCACAGTAGCCAACGGTCGTTGAACCTCAGCACCGTCACCAGTTGACAAGGCCATAGGCATAAAGCCCAAGGACGCTACCAATGCGGTCATGATGACAGGACGAAGACGGAGCATACATCCATCTATCACTCGTTTCTTTACATCCGTCACGCCTTCTTTCTCAAAAGTATTGAACTGTCCTATCAGCACAATTCCGTTCAGTACAGCCACACCAAAGAGGGCAATGAAACCTACACCTGCGGAAATGCTGAAAGGCATACCTCGCAGGCATAAAGCCCACACACCACCAATGGCAGAGAGAGGTATGGCTGAGAATACGAACAAGGTTTCCCTGATATTCTTCAACGTAGCATACAGCAAACCCAAAATGACGAGCAATGCCAAAGGTACTGCCAACATCAAACGATTGGTAGCCTCTTGAAGATTTTGGAATTGACCGCCATAAGTGTAATAATAACCTGCTGGCAGCTTCAGCTCCTTGTCCAAAATCTTCTGTATCTCATCCACAGTGGTCTGTATGTCTCGTCCCCTAACATTGAAACCGACAAATATCCTTCGCTGTCCATCCTCATGTGTAACCTGTGCAGGTGCATCAGTCAATGTAATCTGTGCTACTTGCTGGAGAGGAATTGTTCCACCATCGGGCAGAGGAAGGTACAGACTTTCTATAGCTTTTATATCATTACGTAAGTCCTTGTCCATACGCACCACCAAGTCGAATCGCTTGTCGCCCTCAAACACATATCCCGAGCGGCTTCCTGCAAAAGCAGTTTCAAGCACCTTGTTGGCAGTTCTTATCGAAATGCCATATTTAGCCAGCTGATCTCGGTTGTACTTTACTTGAATCTGCGGCAAACCTTGTACTTTCTCGACAAATGGGTCAGACACCCCGTCAACA
>SSXW01000048.1 GCA_009469585.1 Dechloromonas sp. Dech2017 | reverse complement strand
AATACACGATTAAGGGTAGATTTATGAGTCGTTAGTAGCAGCTTTCAGTAAAAAGCAACAGCACAACATCAATATGTAGCCACCATCCCCTTACCCCACGATGCGACTTGAGGTAATACGCAGATTCAAACCGGAAAGAAAGGATTCTTATCCGAATTCTGTTTTGAAGGGTTTTGCATAAGCTCGGTTCTCTGTGTAGATATTCAGCACGTATTGCCTTGCAGTCATGATCCACTTGGCAGGTACGGAGATGAATCTGAAGACAAAAGCCTTTATGCGACTCGTTTTCTTGAGCCCAAAAGCCTTGGTGTCAAGCCTGCTCATGATGGTCTTGTAGAAATTGTGTATCAATGCAGTAAGCAGAAGAAAGACAGTATTCTCCGCCATGAATGACTTGGGGAGCCTGCTCCAACCGAATCCGTTGTTCATGTCGTCAAAGATACGTTCCTTGCCGCCACGCAGATTGTAGAATTCAACAATGTCCCTTGTCGATGACTTGTAATCGTTGGTCAGAATACAACGGTAAGTGTATTCGCCTTCCCACAGGTCAAGGTCGCCACTGTTGCGTCTTTGTCTCTGGATGACAAGACGATAGCACTTGCCTTCCCATTTCTCAACGAGAATGGAATTGAGTTCGAACTGGATGCCGTTAATCTCCTCCGTCTTCCATCCTCTCAGAGCAAAGATGTCATTGTAGAGCGAACTGCATCGGTTGGCACGGATGTAGAAATGTTTGCAATGCTTCTCTATCTCACTGACGATTTCCTTCGAGCAGGAACCGCAGTCTGCCCTGAAGCGATTTACACGGATGTTCTGGGATTCCAGAAGAGCGAAGAATCTCTTATGGGTGTCTGCCTGATGAAAACGCACATTCGTGTTACCATCGCTGTTCTCGATATAGACTATCTTGTCACCGATAACATATACGCCAGGCCTGTAGCCGAGGAACTTTTTGTAGGTCGGTTTTGCATCATACTTCTCCGTTTCAAGGAACTGATGGTCAAAGTCAACATCGTATTCCTCAATTTCCTTCAACTCGCCTGTAGAAACCAAAGCGTTTATAAGCAATGTGTTGAGTTTGTCTGCAGTATTGAAATCATAGGTCTTGCCTTGGTCGGAAGTATAGGAGATGTTTTCCTGTGTCAGTTCCTTGATGGCTCTGAGGATGGTATCAGAGCTGCATGTACGAAGGGTAGGATGATACGAGAGATGGCGCATCAGTTGTGACGTTACATCTTCCACGCATGAGCCGCCACAGAAATAAACGCTCATCAGCGAACGGACTATCTCGCTGAACTGATATCCGAAGATACTGCTGCATCTCTGACCCAGTGTTGAGTCGATAACGGGTGAAAGCATGGAGTCAAATTTCTCCATGATTGAAAAAATTCCTCCAAAAGGTGTGAGTTTCTCAGATTTAATTTGTATTTTTGCCATGTCATATTAGAGTTTTGCTTGTTTTCTTTTTGCAACACTAAGATAAGTGAAAATTCTGACATGGCAAAATCCTGGGCAACTTTTTGTTGCTCAGGAACTTATAAATAAAGTTAAATTATAGTGTTGCGGAATTAAGGTTATCATTTATTCATGAGGTTTATGATGCAGATGCTATATCTGTATCCGTAACCCATTATAAGAAAACAAGTATGGACTTTAATAAAGCTCGATTATTATATCTTATCGTATTTTTCCTGTATTCCGGCCTAAGTGTGTCCGGACAATCGATTCATGTTTCAGGAAGAGTACTTCAACAAAATACGCAAACACCTGTTGAGTTTGCTAATGTCGTTCTATTCAAACAAGATTCAGTCTTTCTGAAAGGAACAACGACAGACACTATCGGAAGATTTGAATTTGAAAATCTTCCCACAGATAATTATGTGCTGTCAGTATCCTGTTTAGGATTTGAAACAAAGCGGATTTTGATACAGAATCTGACGGAATCAGCACAAATAGATGTGTATTTGAATGAAAATGTTTTGTTACTTGGGGAAGTGGTGATTTCTGCTTCTTCCACAATAAACAAGATTAACCAACGGATTGTGTTCCCGACAAAATTGCAAATCAGCCATTCTGCCAACGGAATGCAATTGCTGAATACAATGATGCTTCCCGGCTTGAACATCAATCCGATGCTGAATACGATTTCATCATCCGACGGCGGGAAAGTCATTTTGCAGATTAACGGCGTAAATACCACGCCGGAAGAAATTCAGACCTTGCAACCCCGCCAAATCAAGCGGATAGAATATTCGGATTATGCAGGTATCCGATACGGACATGCTTCCAAAGTTATCAACTACGTGGTAGTAAGGGATGATAAAGGCGGTGTTGTTGGTGTGGATTTGATGAACTCGCTGAATATCCTTGCAGGGGGCGATGTTTTCTTTGCCAAATTCAACAAAGGAAAATCGGAATATGCTTTGAACTACACCGCAGCGTTTCAACGCATCAACACGAATAACAGAAATCGCACAGGTAGTTATCAGTTTGAAAATTCATCCCCTATATTGAGGGAAGAAATCAGTGCCGGAGGTGATTATTCGTACCAAATGCATGATTTTTCGCTGACATACAACTATCAGCAGAGCGATTCGGCTTTTTTCAATGCCAAGTTGAAATATAATCTGAGCAATCAGCCTCACAACGATTTCAACAGTTTTCTAAAAGAGAATGGCACGGACAAAGGGTTGATTTTTGACGGAAGTCAGCAAAAAATTAATGTTCCTACCATCGACTTGTATTACCAGTATGGTTTACCCAAAAATCAGAAAATATATGCTAATGTGGTGGGGAGTTATGCGAACGCAGCATCTTCGCGGAATTACTGCGAATACAACGATGTTGATACTCTTTTCAGCGAACGTTCGGAACTGTTTTCCGATAAATATTCACTGATTGCCGAAGGCATATACGAAAAAGGATTTGCCCATGGAAATTTGAAATTCGGGATAAAACATATTCAGTCGTTTACAGAGCAGACAATTAATCAGGGCGAGGAATTCAAATCGGATTTGAATCAGGCGGAATCGTCGGTTTTTGCAGAGTGGTTTTATAGTAAGGGCAAATTCAGCTATAGCTTGGGACTTCGCCTGAATCGCCTGCATTTTTCCAATGTATCTGTTACCAAAAGCTATTACCATTTCTTACCCAAAGCGATGGTTGGCTATCGGTTCAGTGATAATTCTTTTATCCGGTATGATGCGGAGATGAGTCAAACGAATCCAACCCTGATGGAGTTGGCCGACACGGAAATCCGTCTTGACTCGTATCTTGCCGAGAAAGGGAATCTGTTGCTTCAACCGTACCTGAATCTGAATAATAATTTATATTACGAAAACAGAAAAGGGTTGTTCGCTTTCAATGCAAGCCTGCATCATCACTACAAACACAATCCTATCATGGAATCGAAAAGAGAACATGGAAATGTGTTCCTGACAATGCCCGAAAACATGAAAGATTGGAATAAGTATAATGCGGAGATAACATTGAAAGTAGGGATGATAAAAAACTTCCTGCAATTTTCGGTTACAGGAGGCTTCAACCACTTTGACAGTCGTGGGAACAACTATTCGCATACCCATTCTAATTTTTATTACAGGGCAGATGTTTTGGCAATGTATAAGAAATGGATGCTGATAGGCCAGCTACAGCCTTTTGACGAAAGGTTATACGGCGAAACCGTCATAAAGGATGGTAATTATCACTACTTGGCTATCCGGTACAATGCGACTAATTTTTCTTTTGGCATAGGTGCGTTCAATCCGTTTAAGAATGTTTCCCGAACCATTATGGAAAACAAAAATGCACAAGCGCCTTTCCGAAGAGAAAGTTTTAGCGATGCATCCCGAATTCTCGTTGCCACGCTCACTTGGAATTTTAATTTCGGAAAAACTCATCTTGTCGGTACTAAATCGCTGAATAATCAGGATACCGACTACGGAATCAAAGGAAGTTATAAGTAAGATTAGGTGTTGATTTCAACAAATTCTGTATTATGTATTTCTGGCAAATCTATCACTAATTATCTTTCAGCGACATGTTGTTGCTTCGCGTTCACTGAATCCTATCGGAATTCAGTGAACGCCTTTGTGTGTCGTCAACTGACGATATCATCCTTTTTTTTACTCAAAATCAATAAAAATGAAAGATAAGATAAAAAACATTGCAGAAAAATTAGAACATCAAATCAGGATGCATGAACTCGATTTAAATGACAGGATTAAAGATATTCCTCAAATAATATTGCTGTTGGAACAGGGGTTCTCGGAATTGAAAGAAATAGTTTCGTTTTATAAGTTCAAAAGTGAAATGGATGAAATATTCTTTTTCAAGATAATAAAACCCAAGTTTTTTAGTAAACTAATCTATTACAGGAAAGTGTATAACATCGAAATGATGCGCCCCAACGGACAAGATTGTGTGCTGAAAAATTATTTCATCAATGAACTGAATCAGTTAGAGAATTTCTACAATAAGAACATTGATTTCTATAAATACTACCGTTCGGGAAGTACGCATTTGGATAAGTACTTTTTTCTGAGAGGAAAACAAGATATTCAAATGACAATGGAAACATTTTATTTTGAAAGAGACCCTAATTTTTCTACGATTTGCGATTTTAAAGTTGCAAAAATAGTAGCAAACGAAATGTTGCGAATTTATCTGAATCCTAAAATCCGCAACTATCATCCAATACACGATTAAGGGTAGATTTATGAGTCGTTAGTAGCAGCTTTCAGTAAAAAGCAACAGCACAACATCAATATGTAGCCACCATCCCCTTACCCCACGAT
>SSXW01000047.1 GCA_009469585.1 Dechloromonas sp. Dech2017 | reverse complement strand
ACCCTGCGCCTGTTTCAGTGCCGTTCCGTTCACATAGATTTCAAGGTCAGCCATCAGCCGGGGGAAATCCGGGTGCGCCGCCAGCTCACACAGCAGGGTATTGTCTATCCTCCCGCTTTTCAGCAGGTCAATCATTTCATCACTCAAACGCAGGTCTGCAAGATCGGCGTTTGGGTGATTTTTCATTTCAGACAGCCCCAGCAGATAATCAGCGGTCACACCGTAAAACTTCGCCAGCCGGATAAGGGCATAGTGGCTGATGTCCTTGAAGTCTTCCGTTTCGTAACTGCCCAGCGCAGACTTGGAAAGCCCGGTCTGCTCCGCAAGCTGCCCCAGCGTCAAGCCACGCTCCACACGTAGGTCTTTTAATCGCTCTTGTATGGATAAAGACATATTCACCCTCCTTGCTAGCTCAACGAAAGAGAAGCCGTTATGCTATGTACTATGCTCATAGCATAACGGCATAGGCATTTACAGTTTTATTTTACCATTTGCTACATCTTCACGAAATTTATCAACAAGCTTCGCTGTCAGCTTGGATTTACCGTAGTGTTCAAGTACAAAAGTACGATAACTTTTTCCATCTACAAGCACATCACTTTTTCTGGTCAACAACCAATTTCCGTTACCTCCTCCCTGTTCTCTAATATTCCAGTCTTTCCCATATCTTTTATAGATTTCATCTTTTTTACCTTGAACAGACATTGATTCGCTTGGAATATAAACAATTTGCATAATAGCTCCTCCTTTATTTTGTGCAAGAAGACCAGAAACCTGAATTTGTCTTTTATCTTTTTTTGATTATATCACAAATCCGAGAGCGTGGAAATAGGGAGTTTTTCAGGCTGATTTCCTACCTCTTGGATATACGGCACAGGCGGTCAAAAAGGTGTAGACTTGGGATAGTTCATCGATGGACAAGCACCTTGGAAACAGAACACGCCAAAGAAAACGGAGGGACGCATGAGCAAAAGACCCTATCAACACCTGCCGCCGCTGGAACACAGGCCGGACGGCTCCCCCTACCGCATAACCCCGCCCCAGAAGAGACGAGCCAGCGGCCTGATACGCCGGGAGTGCTGCAACTGCGAGGACGGAAACTGCCTTGCGCTGGACGATGGCGACACCTGCGCCTGTCCGCAGATGATTTCGTTCTCCGTCTGCTGCAAGTGGTTCCGCTGGGCGGTCTTGCCGCTGGACAGGACGCTGGAAGCGGAGATTTACCGGGACAGGGACTTGAAACGCTGTGCGGAGTGCGGCGGTGTGTTCGTCCCGAAGTCCAACCGGGGCAAATACTGCCCGGACTGCGCCGCCAGAGTTCACAGGCGGCAGAAAACAGAAAGTGAACGGAAAAGGAGGTCTGCTGTGGACAGTTAAGAGCGGGAAAAGCCTTGATTTGCAAGGCTCCGCAAGCCCTCAACCGGGGCGGCTGGTATCATTTATCATTCGCCCCGGAAAACGGGCCTCTAACCGTCCACAAAACACGCTATGACAAACACGATTTATATTCACCAGCCGGAAAAGGCGTTCAGTTTCACCCGGCTCCCCAATTTCCTTTTTGAAGCACCCACATTCCAGCCCTTGAGCAACGAAGCGAAGGTGCTGTATGCCTTTGTCCTGCGCCGGGCGGAGTTGTCCCGGAAGAACGGCTGGGCGGACGAGTACGGGCGGGTCTACCTGTACTACCCCATCTGCGAGGTGGTCGCTTTGCTCCGCTGCGGGCGGCAGAAAGCGGTCAACACCCTGCGGGAGTTGCAGTATGCGGGGCTGGTGGAAATCCAGAAACAGGGCTGTGGAAAACCCAACCGCATTTACCCGAAATCCTATGAAGCGGTTCCAAACACCGACTTCAAGAAATCCGGTTATGGTACGCCGGAGGGCTGAAAACCGTACTTGGCGAGTACGAAAATCAATCCTCTTGAAGTACGGAAATCTGACGGTATATAGAAATACAGAGATTAAAACCATCTATTTACATTCATTCCATTCCAATCCTATCAGAGATATTTTCGGCGGGAAAACCCGCCGGAAAGGAATGGAATGGGGAAAGGAGCAGAATGGCACAACACGCAATTTTGCGGTTTGAGAAGCACAAGGGCAACCCGGCAAGGCCGCTGGAAGCCCACCATGAACGGAAAAAGGAGCAGTACGCCAGCAACCCCGACATTGACACAAGCCGGAGCAAGTACAACTTTCATATCGTCAAGCCAGAGGGCAGGTACTATCATTTCATTCAAAACCGCATTGAACAGGCCGGGTGCCGAACCCGCAAGGACAGCACACGGTTTGTCGATACGCTGGTAACTGCCAGCCCGGAGTTTTTCAAGGGCAAGTCCCCAAAGGAGATAGCGGCCTATTTCCAGAGGGCGGCGGACTTCCTCATTGACCGGGTGGGCCGGGAGAACATCGTTTCGGCTATGGTACACATGGATGAAAAAACGCCCCATCTGCACTTGGTCTTTGTGCCGCTGACAAAGGACAACCGCCTGTGCGCCAAAGAAATTATCGGCAACCGGGCCAATCTGACGAAGTGGCAGGACGATTTTCACGCCTGTATGGTGGAGCAGTACCCCGACCTGGAGCGTGGGGAAAGCGCCAGCAAGACGGGCCGGAAGCATATCCCCACCCGGCTGTTCAAACAGGCGGTTTCCCTCTCCCGGCAGGCAAGAGCCATTGAAGCCACACTGGACGGCATTAACCCGCTGAACGCCGGAAAGAAAAAAGAGGAAGCCCTCTCCATGCTGAAAAAGTGGTTCCCGCAGATGGAGAACTTCTCCGGGCAGTTGAAAAAGTACAAGGTCACAATCAATGACCTGCTGGCGGAGAATGAGAAGTTGGAAGCAAGGGCAAAGGCCAGCGAAAAAGGAAAGATGAAAGATACGATGGAACGGGCAAAGCTGAAAAGCGAACTGGACAATTTACAGCGGCTGGTTGACCGTATCCCGCCGGATATACTGGCGGAACTGAAACGTCAGCAGCGGCACACGGTAAAGGAAAGGTGATAGATATAAGCAGAAATTTTCGCCGCCTCTGTGCGGCATTGTACCTTGAAAACTGAATATGGAGGACACTGGATGGCAAAAAGTGAAAGCGATATTTTTACACCCCGAACAGGGCAGGTTATACAAGCAGAGAACGGCACGCAGTATTTTGTATGTGGGAACAACCGTATAAAAATCTCCGAACACTTCGCCGCAGGCGGGAAGCCCCTCGGTGATCTGATTGTAGATGTGGTGCGGCATACCGCAGAAAAAGCCGCTTCAACCTGATAGCCCATCATTGATAACACGCCCACGCTTATGATATAATTGCCATAGAGCAAAAGTATTGTAAGCGTGGGTTGTTTCTTTAGAAGGAGGATTTTTACGGTGAAACAACCTTACAATACTACGATTTACAACACGGCGCTTTATATGAGATTGAGCCGGGACGATGAACTGCAAGGAGAAAGCGGGAGTATTCAGACACAACGCATGATGCTCCGGCAATATGCCGCCGAGCATGGCCTGAATGTCATAGATGAATATATCGACGATGGATGGTCTGGAACGAACTTTGACAGGCCGGATTTTCAGAGAATGATTGATGACATTGAGGACGGGAAAATCAACTGCGTTGTTACGAAGGATTTATCCCGCTTAGGCAGAAACTACATTCTGACCGGCCAGTACACGGAAATCTACTTTCCCAGCAAAGGCGTCCGCTATATCGCTGTCAATGACAATGTGGACACCATCAACGGAGAGAATGAGCTTGCCCCATTCCTCAACATTCTGAATGAAATGCACGCCCGCCAGACCAGCAAAAAGGTAAAGGCGGCCATGCGGACACGGTTCGCAAATGGCGCACACTATGGAGCCTATGCTCCGCTTGGCTATGTCAAAGACCCAGACAAAAAAGGTCATCTTCTGATTGACCCGGAAACACGCTGGATTGTAGAGAAGATTTTTGACCTTGCCGTTCATGGCCGGGGAGCCGCCAGCATTACACGGATTTTGGTCGAAGAAAAAGTACCTACTCCCGGCTGGCTGAATTTCCAGAGATACGGCACTTTCGCAAATATCTATGCCGGAGCGCCGGAGGAAAAAGCCTATGCGTGGACGATAGCGCAGGTGAAAAGTATTCTGAAAGAGGAAACCTATATCGGACACAGCGTCCACAATAAGCAGACCAACATTTCATTCAAAAACAAGAAGAAAGTACGCAAGCCAAAAGAGGAATGGTATCGTGTGGAGAACACCCACGAAGCGATTATTTCCGAAGATGTGTTCCGTCAAGTACAGGAGCAGATTTGCAACAGGCGCAGACGGCAGAAGAACGGCACAACACAGATATTTTCCGGGCTGGTAAAATGTGCGGACTGCGGCTGGTCGCTGGCCTATGGTGTGAACAGCCAGAACAAAAATCCCTATGCCCACTACCATTGTAGCAAGTACGGGCAAGGATTGCACCAGTGTTCCATGCACTATATCCGCTATGATGTGCTTTACGCCTATGTCCTTTCCCGTCTGCAATACTGGTCTGTGCTGGCACAGCAGGATGGGGACAAACTTCTGAAACGGCTACTTAACGCCAGCGACAAGGAACGCAATACTGCAAGGAAGCGGCAGACAGCCGAACTGAAAAAGGCGGAAAAGCGCAAAGCAGAAGTAGACACCCTGTTTGCAAAAATGTATGAGGACTGGTCTGCCGGACGCATTACAGAATACAATTTCAATATGCTGTCCGAAAAGTATCAGGGCGAACAGCGAGAATTGGACGTAAAAATTGAACGGCTTCACGAAGCGATGGAGACCGCCGCCCAGACAGCGGTTGACGCTGAAAAGTGGATAGGTCTGATGAAACAGTATGTCAATCCCACAGAATTGACGGCTGAACTTCTGAATACGCTGATTGAAAAAATCCTTGTCCATGAAGCGGTCAAAAGTGAGGACGGAAGCCGGGAACAGGAAGTGGAAATCTTCTACCGCTTTATCGGCAAAATCGAATGACACATCTTGAGATACCCAACAATATCTTTAACTAAGGGAAACGGGAAGAGGATATCCAAGCATTGATTCATTAAAGGAGATATCCAGATATTTCTCTGTGTCTATTGATGTTTT
>SSXW01000046.1 GCA_009469585.1 Dechloromonas sp. Dech2017 | reverse complement strand
CCAAGAAGAGCATCTACACCCCAGCCGCCATCAAGAAAGACTTTAATCTCCGCATCTATTGCAAATTGAAGAATCTGTTTTACATCTGTTATATTGACCATCTTATCATCTCCACAAATTCTAATTAGGCGACCAGAGGAACTGCTGGTCTGTTTGATAAATCTCTGCATTTAGCAGTTTTCAATGTTGCCAAAACAAAAGTTAAGAAGATGTTCCTTTTCTCCATGTCGCTTTCTTTGGCGTAATTTACAAGGTTATTCCACACAAGATAGTTGTTCAGATACTTGGTAGAAACACCGTTAAAGCCACGCATAAACCTCTTTAGCTGGCTATGGTAGCTATTGATATGTTGGATATTATAAATGCCTTTCTTGGCTTTGCCAGTCTTTAACTGCACAAGGTCAATGCCATTGGCATTTGTAAATCTCACATAGGAGTTCATCTTGTCCGTAACAAGAGTGGAATTGGTCTTAATCCTACCATCATAAATATGATGTAAATCTCTTGTAGAAACTCTACCAGTATTCGTAATCTTGGAGATAGACAAGCCATTCCTATTAACCGCACAAGGAACACATACCTTTTCTTGGGACAAGCCTCTGATATGTGTAGAATGACCACGCTTATGAGCCTTGCGTGGCATAGCAAATGTCTTACTCTTGCTATGATTGCCCTTGTACGAGATGGCGAAAAAAGTTTCGTCAGCCTCAATAATGCCGTCAAGGGTAACATCGTCTGCCATATTCTGAAGTGCATCCAAAATCTTGTGTCTCCAAAGGAATGCGGTGTTTCTGTGAATCCCACAAGCAACAGCAGTCTTACGAATGGATAAGCCATTCATCATACAATCAATGTACTGCTCCCACACGGACAAGTCTTTTCTTGTACCAGACACAATGGAGTTCGTAGCAATCACGAAGGACTTGCCACAATCCTTACATACATATCGCTGTGTGCCATCTTTACGATGACCATTGCGAACCACATGGATACAGCCACAAAGAGGGCATACACGACCATTTGCAAAGCGTTCCTTTGCTACGAAATCTTCAATATTCAAAGACTTTACAAAGGCAGGACTTAAAAGCATTGTTTTAAGGCTTTCCTGCTCTGCGACAGTCAACTTACCGATAATATCTAATGCGTCTTTGATAGTAGGCATATCCAATTACCTCCTTCGGTGGTACTGTTTCTTACTATTATTATACGCTATTTCTCGTCAAAAATCAACCATTTGTTGTGACAGAGCCTTTTCTTTTACTGCAAAAACAGCCTCTTGGATAGAATAGGTTGTCGTTTCTATAACATTCGATTCATATATCCCCAAATTACAAAATTGCTCCCACATTGTTTCTACTAATTCAACATTTGTTTTTCTGTCTAATTTTGAACGTTCCACAGCTCGTTTCATAGTTTCTTCTTTACTGGCTCTTAAAACAATATAGTGTACTTCATAATCTTCTCGAACAAGGGCTCTCCATGGTTCTAAAAACCACGGCCCGACAATTCCATCTACAATTACATCATATCCGCCGCGGGCATAGCGCTTTGCAGCTTCTAAAAAGGCTTCAATGACAACTAAATTTTGTTCGTTGGACTCTGGTAAATGCGGCGGTATTGCTCCTTTGCTTAAATAATGAAAAAAGTCGTCTGTGTGCATATGCACAGATTTATCCATGTTCGATTCTTTTGCGACAATCGACGCAGTTGTTGTCTTTCCTGTTCCCGGCGAACCTGTAATCACAATAATTCTTCCTTGATTCATCTACATTCTCCCTCGCAATTCAGATTTACCGCTCTCTTTCTGATTTTGGAGCGTTTCTTCTCTCAAGATTGAAATGGGCGGGAAGCCATTTTAGGGCTTTCCCGCCTTGATTGCCCATCAGCAAAGACGGGCGGGACTGTCAACGGCGGCGCATTTATGCGCCGTTCATCTTGACCGTTGATTGGCCCCGCTAACTTTGCTACTCTGTTCTAAGTAATTCCTCAATTTGTTTTTTCATATATTCTACAAGTGCCATCGCTTCCTTTTCTACTGTCTCCCATTCATCAGACAAATTTCCCAAATAAGCTTCCTTTGCCGTTGTTAGCAGGGGGGAAAATCTCTCCGGCAATTTTAAAATTACCCATTTTGCGGCAACATCTTTTGTCGTGATTTCTTCTGTTACTAAAGTAAACCACATTCGTGATAAGGTTAATAACACATTTCTTTCATCACCCTTAAAGCTGGAAATCAAACCAGGTAAAGAAAACCGAATTGCTTTTTTAATTTCGTGAAATGGGATAGCGGGAATAAGCTCTTTGCTTTCCGCCCCCTTCAAAGTTATGCTATTTTTTCTTGCTTGCCATAATAAAATCATTATATCTGGGTCATTGCAGGCTTGCGGATATTCTCCTGCTTCCATCTCTCCCCTTAGCCATTCACCATACATATACTGACATTTTGGCGGAAATTGCAACGGAACAATATCAGATTGATTGATAATAGTTACCTCTAAAGGTCTTTTTTCAATACAGCCTACGGAGCCAGAAATTTTCAATAATTGCTTTGTTAGATCTGCTCTGATTGAATTACTCAATTCTTGTTTAGTAATTATCAGTATATCTATATCACTATCTGGACGCAGCCCATTCATTGTTGCTGAACCATATAAATATATCCCCAATATTTGACCTTGTAATATGGTTTCTGCTATTGAAATAACTTGATTTACTTGTTGTGGAAATTCATTTATATTCATTGTAACTCCTATATGTATTTATTTTTACTCCTCAACAACTGATAAAACAGCGTCTAAGGCTAATTCTAAGGCTATGGATATACTTGTTTTTCCCCATTCTCTTTCTTGGTATTTATGAGGGTCTGCAAGAGTATCGGCTGAAAAAAGCAGCATAGCCCATGTAACTTTTCTAAATTTTGCACACGCCGCCAATGCGGAACATTCCATTTCTACTACTTGACATCCCTCTTCTTTCCGATACTGAACCATTTCTACTGTTTCTCGATAAAAACCGTCTGTTGTCCATGTTTTAACTTCCCAATATGGTATATTCTTTTGGCTTAAAGCAGATTCAATCGCATTTATACCAGCCTTTGAAATCTCTACTTCTCGGGAGGGAGGAAGATAATGGTAAGATGTTCCCTCATCTCTCAATGCAGAAACAGGTATCAAAAATCTATTTTCCGGGATGTCTTCCAATACGCCGCAGGAGCCGACGGAAATAATCTTTGTTACACCCCCTGCAATTAAATATTCTAAAACTTGGACGGCAGCAGCACTTCCCACAGGAGCCGGACATAGACATATTTTCTCCTGATTATAAAGACATTCATAAATAGGATATCGTCTTGTTGCACTTTCAAATTCATCTATCTGTATTCCATCATGGGTATGTGCATAATTTTCAACCTCGTCTCCTAAAAAAGCAAACACTGCTTTTGCAGGAAAACATTTTTTCCCATTTCCCGGCTGAAAAACAGCTTTTGATGCGGTATCGTACTCTAAAACAGGGTAGTCATGCTTTACTAATGGCATATTATTATCTCGAATAACAGGCTATTATTCTATTCCTTTCATCATCTTTTTTGCCAACTGCTTGAACAGGTCGGCAGTTTCTTCATCCATCGGCGTAAGCTGTCCGATCTGTCCGGCAACCATCGCCGCTACATCGTCAATGGAAAGCGGGTTTTGCTTCTGTTCCGCCAGTGCGTCCCGCATGGCTTGGAACATAGCGGCGGTCACAGCTTCTCCCGGCTGTTCCCCGTTGTCAATGTCTTTCTTAATATCCCGCAGGATAGCAAGGAACACATTTTTGATTTTCTCAATCTCCGCCTCATGTTCCCCCATCTTCTGGGCGTTCAAAAGCTGTAAATCCTGCTTTGCTTCCGCCCGGTGTTCCGGGTGTTCTTTCATCAGGTCGGACAGGGAAGCCGTTGCTATCTCGATAAGCTGGTTTCTTGCTGTTATGCCTTTTGCCGCTGTGTCCTGAAAATAAATCCGTATCAAATCTATCAGCTTGGGAAAATTCCTGTGTTCCAACAGGCGGTTGAGGATTTGCACATCAACAGCACCCGTCACGAGCCCCCTCACGGCTCCCTCGGACAAGCCTAATTCAGAAATATCGTAGCTTTTACGGACGCTCACGGTGGATAAGCCCAGTATGTAGTCTGTCGATACCTTAAATTCCTTTGCCACGCCTATGAGAATATCACTGCTGACCGTTCTCGTTTCGCCGCTGACAATGCGGCTCAACTGGGAAGCGGAAACCCCTATCTTCTCCGCAAGTTCCTTTTGTGTGATGTGGTTCCCGTTGCATAAATCGGAAATCCGCTGTCCGGGTGTTCCGGGTAAAGCCATAGATACGCACCTCCTCCGCATACTTCCATTATACAGAATGATTGCAAAAATGCAATTTCCAAAGTGTAAACTTCATCAAAATGCAATTCTCGCAAAATTCCGGGGATTGCATTTTTTTCGTGTAGACTTAGGGTAGTTCATCGATGGACAGCACCTTGAAAACAGAATGACCGTCCGAAAAGGAATACCCCGGCTGGGGAAGCACCGCAAGGAGCCGGACTTCGGGACAAAATGTCCCGAAGCTGCGAGGAGCGTGCCAACGCCGGAACACGCCGCAGGAATGGGGCAGGAAACCTTTTCGGGGAGAACGGCAACGGAAAGCAAAATGGAGGGAACGCATGAGAGATAACCCCTATAAAGACTTGCCGCCACTGGAACGCAGGCCGGACGGTTCCCTTTACCGCATGACCCCGGCGCAGAGAAAACAGGCGGCCAGCCTGATACGCCGGGAGTGCTGTTGCTGTGAGGACGGCAACTGCATTGTCCTTGACGATGGGGACACCTGCACCTGCCCGCAGACGATTTCTTTCTCGGTCTGCTGTAAGTGGTTCCGCTGGGCGGTCTTGCCGCTGGACGGGACGCTGGAAGCGGAGATTTTCCGGGATAAGGACTTGAAACGCTGTGCGGTCTGCGGCGGTGTGTTCGTCCCCAAATCCAACCGGGCAAAATACTGCCCCGGCTGTGCCGCCAGAGTTCACAGGCGGCAGAAAACAGAAAGTGAACGGAAAAGGAGGTCTGCTGTGGACAGTTAGGAGCGAAAAAAGCCTTGATTTATCAGGCTTCGCAAGCCCCAAACCGGGGCGGGTGGTATAAAGTATCGCCCGCCCCGGAAAACGGGCTTCTAACCGTCCACAAAACACGCTATGACAAATACCATCTATATCCATCAGCCGGAACAGGCGTTCAGCTTCACCCGGCTCCCGAATTTCCTCTTTGAAGCCCCCACATTCAAGCCCTTGTCCAACGAGGCAAAGGTTCTGTACGCCTTTATCCTGCGCCGGACAGAGTTATCCCGCAAGAATGGGTGGGCGGATGATTGCGGACGGATTTATCTGTACTATCCCATCTGCGAGGTGGTTGACCTGCTCCACTGTGGGCGGCAGAAAGCGGTGAACACCCTGCGGGAACTGCAATACGCCGGACTGGTGGAGATCCAGAAGCAGGGCTGTGGAAAACCCAACCGCATTTTCCCAAAATCCTATGAAGCGGTTCCAAACACCGACTTCAAGAAATCCGGTTCTGGTACGCCGGAGGACTGAAAACCGTACCCATGAAGTGAGGAAATCACTCCCCGGAAGTACGAAAACCGGACGGTAT
>SSXW01000045.1 GCA_009469585.1 Dechloromonas sp. Dech2017 | reverse complement strand
TTATTAACTTTGCACCAAAGTTTATTTTAATTGCAATTTTATGGTCACTTATTTTGATGCATGTGAGATTCTTGAAATGCTGTCTGAAGCATCTGTAAAGGTGTTTCTGGACGGCGGTTGGGGTGTCGATGCACTTATAGGCAGAGAAACAAGAATACATAACGACATCGATCTGTTCGTAGAGAAGAAAGACTATGGTAAGGCCATATCCGTGATTACCTGGAAGGGATACAGAGAAGTTGTAATGGACTATACGACCGATAGCCATACTGTCTGGAAAGATGACAACGGAAGAATAATCGATCTGCATTGTTTCGAATATGTCGAAGATGGAATTCTATATGACGGATACACTTTCCCAAGCGAAACTTTCTCAGGTAAAGGAAATATCGGGAATATTGAGGTAACATGCATAAACCCGGAGGCACAGGTACAGTTCCATCTTGGATATGAATACGATGAAAATGATGTCCACGACGTCCTGTTATTATGCAGAACTTTCAATCTTGAGATACCGGAGCAATATAAAACTCACATCTGATTCAATATGCTATGATTACTGATAGTTATGATATTGAAACTGAACCAATGATCAATCTGTTTGATTTCTACGGCAGACGTGGAGATTTTGCAGATATATGCCTGATAATATTCTCGAAGGAGATTCATCGGCATTTACTTGATTCCTACGAATCTGAAATTATTGCAACTATGCCGGCTTGCAATGGCGATACGCATATCTATAAAACAACTTATAAAGGAGTTACGATAACTTTCTACCTGTCAGGAATAGGTTCAGCAGTAGCATCCTCTCAATGTCATCTTGCAAGCTGGCTAACTGGAGCATCAAAGTTCATTATGTTCGGTTCCTGTGGCAGTCTTGACCGTACAACCACACAAGGTAGATTTATCATACCGACACAAAGTTACAGAGGGGACGGGTGTTCATATTATTTTGCAGCACCATCCGACTATATTGATATAGCCGCAAGCAAGGAACTTTCCATAATTTTCGACAAATTATCTGTACCATATATTACAGGTAAAATATGGACGACAGATTCGATGATCAGAGAAACAAAAGGACTTGTACGCAAACGTATGGAAGAAGGGTGCATCGCTGTAGAAATGGAATTGGCTGGAGTTCAATCTGTGTGCGACTTCTACAATTTGAAGTTGTATGCTTTTTTTGAAACAGGTGACATTTTGGATACAAATGGATATGAAGCCAAAGGCTTGAACAATGCCAACCATAGTTTAAACAAACTTTATATTGCTTTAGAAACGGCAACCTACATCTGAAGTATATCAGAATTGTAAATTCCCATTTAGCGGACTATATAAAAAGTATTCCATAACCATCTATACGTGGTTTACGGAATGCTTACTTTATAACAATTAGGTTTACACTCGTTTATTTTGACGGTGCAAAGTTACTCATGCTATCTGGCTCCCACAACGGGCAATAGTGCACATTTTCAAGAAAATGACGTTTTCAAGAAAAAAAATATCCCTACAAACTTAGACTATGCCAAGTTTCGTAGGGATTTTGGAGGGTATAAACATTAGATTACTTCGTCCAGTGGTAGTGACTGTCGAGCATCAGGAAGATAGCCAAGCCGAAAATAACGAGTCCAAGGACAAAGAAGAACCAGAAGAAATACTGCACATAGTGTCCGAGGTAGGTTCCGTCGTACTCCTTGTACCTTTCCTGAACCCTTCTACGTTCTTCATAAAACATTTGATTGACCTCACGGATATGCTTCTGCATCTGAGTGGTCATCCATTCATGTTGTTTGTCGAACATGTCCTGAATCTTCTTCCAGTCAACATCATCGACTCTGACTGAAACCTTCAACTTGGTTGGGGCATCCTTCAGAACATTGTCAATGTGGGTATTGATGGTGTCAACCTTACCACTGATAGTGTCAACGGCATTGCCAAGAGCAGTCTGAGCTGAATTGTACTTACGGATGGCAGACTCCAGTTGAAGAGTTGCATTGATCCAAGTGTTGGTCGCTTTGTCAATGTTCTCACTCAACTGCCTGAGTTCAGGCGCACGACTGACAACAGCATCCTCGGCATCATGCTCTTCAATCTCTTCCTGGACTTCGTTCATCATGTCATCGAAGTCAGGCTTCTGCTCGTCATCTTCGATGAGTTCTTCTACATGTTTTGTTCTTCTCATTGATATGTAGGATTTGTCTAACGGTGGAATGAACGTCTTTTCTGCGGTGGCTTGCACATGGCATGAGCCATCTGGAGGCAACGGCGAGCCCGCTCACGCTCGTCTTCGTCATCATCCTTACCCCAACCAGAGGAAGGAGCAGAACCACCACCGCCACAAGATTCGGACACGGTTGTTGCTGCATCAATCATATCAAGGAAGAGAAGCATACCTACATGAGAAATGTCCTCTCTTGATGCAGTCATATCAGAATCAGGAACCTGAACCTCATTGAGGAAGATGTCCTTGACCGTGTTCGGAATATAGATTCTCTTCATTTCACCGCTAACATTGACATTGAAGGCAGTCTTGGTAGCAACTGGCAATGGCTTAGAATTGGACTGGGTAGGTTTCGTTGTCTGAGCAACATGGCGAGCAGGGCGAGCCGGTGAAACGGAAGGTGAAGCAGGTCGCATCTTGACCTGAGTAGGCTTAGGATGCATCTTCTTCCATGTGGCTTCAAGCTGTGATACCATGAACTTTCGACCGATGGCAGAAGCCTTGAACACTGAGGCATTCTTGCCGATGGTGTAGCCCACAAGTTTGCAGTTAGTAGTGTCATACCTTGGATTGACCTCATAGCCTCTCATGCGAAGCATATCAAAGTAACGGTCAATGTCGAAACTATCCATCTTCTGAAGGGTATATTCGCAAAACTCCGCTATATCTTGTTGGCGCATTTCACGAACCTCCTGAGGTTGCTCCCAACCATGCCTTGCGTTGATAATTTCCGCAGCCCTTATTGCTCTGATGTGAACATCGTGAACATCGTTGGTCTTGCCGTCATTATCCACACGGCAACAGTCAAGATGCAGGTGAAGGGTTCCAGACTTGGAATCCCGATGCAAGGCAGCAACACTCATAGAATTGCGGAAATTGGTCTTGACCTTCTCCTTAAAGCCTTTGGGTAAAAGTCCGACTGAATCCAAAGCTTCCAATCCTTCATCAGCGAGGTTTGCCCAGTCATCCAAGGTATAGTTCTCTGACTCTTCCTTGGATGGGGAGAGTACAAACGTGGTCATGAAGCGTTCCAACTTTCGCCCAACAGTCCTGTCCTGTTGATGCAACTGGCAGTGATGCTTCATCCGATACCAGATTTCGGTGGCATCGAGATAGTCAGGCATGTGGTTCACCTTGACCACGGTTGCATCCTCCTTCTCCATTGCGTACCTTGCGGCATTGCCGCCATAGGCTACTGGTCTTGCGAGTATAATCATTCGTCTTCTTGAACTTTGGTCAGTACAGGAGAAGTAAGGTTGTCTTCAATGCTATACCAGTGTTTGATGAGTCGTTCAACGGCTTCAATCCACCACTTCATGAACTTTGGAGATCTGAACATCTTCTGCTTTTCCTCGGGTGAAGCATCGTGCAACTTACTGCGGACTTTTATCAAGTCGGTACGTGCCTCAGTCAGAGAGTTCAGGGCTTTGCTTTCCTCTGGAGTGAGTCGCTGACGTGGGTGATGCTTCTTGCCAGTCTCAACGAGATACTTGCCTATGCTCATACCACATTCCTTAGCGAGTTTTTTCAGTTCCTTCCAGTCCTTATCGGTACAGCGGAAGGAATGCACCCTTGTGGGTGTCTTCTTGATAATCTTCTTTTTCTTAGCCATATCTTTGAATATGATTAAAGGGATGAATATAAATCAGTAAAAAAGAAGGACATAGGTCTGCGAGCCTGCGAGTAGCCCGAGAAACTTTTAGGACTGCATAAATTTGGTCACAAATAATGTAGTACAAAAGGATTTCTCGAAAAGTACCTCTTAAAAATCGGTCCTTTTACCTGCTAAGTTCCCGTCAGGGCTTAGAAAGTCGTTTCGGCTTGCCGTGTTGTCCTGTATCGGTAAACGTCCTTTGGGATGGTTTGGCGGTGCAGGTCGCATTCCTGAGTCCTCAGACGGCTATTTGTTGCCGTTCTGGTTGTAGTAGCCGTTAGGCTTCTGATAGCCGTTGAAAGGCGGTCTTTGATTGCCGTTAGGCTGTTGTGGCTGCTGTCCTCCTTGCTGAGAAGGTATCTGCTCATGCTGCTTCCCTTCATTCTGCTTGCCATCGGCTTCACCTTGGGGAGAAGGGCTGTCAGCAGACTGCGGGGAATTGTTTTCAGGAGGTGATGGTGACTTGTTGCCATCTGCTCCAGACTTACCCACATTGCCACTATCATTAGATTGTGGTGATTGGTGCGACACATTGCCAGTTGTCTGAGGATTGTTGCCCTCGGCAGAGTCATTGGATTTGTCATCGGCAGAAGCAGAACCTTCCTTGTCCTTCTTCTTGTCATCAGGATCCTCAGTGATGATGACCTTGGAGGCAGGAACTTCCGCATGGATGATTGCCGTACTGTCGTTATTGCGCTTTAAGGCAAAGGCATTCGACACGAACTTGGCATCAACATACCAGCCTGAGAGACAATGAAGGGTGTAGATGCGGTTATCTTCCACTTCCTGAGAAGAGAAAATGCCCACAGCCTCCATAGCATCCAACAGCTTTGGAACCGTCTTGCGGTCTTTGTCCCAGAGTTTGGCAAGTTGGGTATTGTCAACCATAACTTGACCTGCCAAGATTTCTACTTGCTTGGTCTTGCTGATTTGCACAAGTTTTGGAACTGGCTCGGCAAGATCCACAAGCGACATGAAGCATTCCATACGGTCAATCTTGTACTTCTTGCTTCGAAGATGCTTCAACTGCTCTTCAGAGAAAGTGAAGCAACGATGTAATTTTTTATCGTCCATAGTCTATGATATTATTGAAATGTAACCGAATAAAGGGAAAAGGAATATGCCATCAAAAAGAAGAGAATCACTGGATAAGTTCAACCAGGGATTTCTTCATGTCATCATCAATGACTCGGTATCGGGCAAAAGCAACGCTGCCTTTGGCATGACCAGACATAGAAGCAACCAAATCAGGGTCTTTGACCATGCGGTAAAGATTACCGATAAAAGTCCTTCGTGCAAGATGAGAGGTAGCCACATCTGAGATTGGCTTCTTCTCTTCAAGCCGTGTCTTAGGGTTAATCACAGTGACAACACGATTTACCTTGGCACGCTTCAAGATTCTACGGATAGCATCGTTGAACTTGAAGTTATAATGCTTGGGGAAGATTGGTTCATCATCACCATGGTCATGGCCATCAAGGATAGCCATAGCCTTGGGGATAAGAGGAACCCTTACAACGTCACCTAACTTGCCCTTGGTCTTGATGGGGATATATTCCAGAACACCGTCAATAATGTTCTTGGGGGTGAAGGTCACAAGATCACTATGACGGCATCCGACCATACACTGAAACACGAACATATCACGATACTCAGCAAGTTCTGCATCATCCGTTAGGTCTGCATCCAGAACTTGGTCACGCTCCTGAATGGTCAGGAAATATGGAGTGCCATAGAGTGCCTTGGGCATGTCATAGCCAAAGAAGGGGTCATTGTTTGTGACTCCCTGCTTTCGTACCCAGTTGCAGACGGTACGCATCAAGGTCATGTTAGTGACGATGGTATTCATAGATATGTCATAGTCAGAAGACAGGAAATCCGCAAACACACGAAGATCATCGGCAGTCATGCTGTCAATGTTC
>SSXW01000044.1 GCA_009469585.1 Dechloromonas sp. Dech2017 | reverse complement strand
GTATTCAGAAGATGACTCGCCAGATGATAGATATAAACTTCCCGGCTCCAGTCATACCCCAGTACTCCATATTGGAGAAGGTTTGCCCTAATTGTGGGCATACTGTATGCAGCGAGTTTCCGGAAGGTGTAAACGGAGACGTATTCTACGGCCCGAATGTACAGGCCCTGGTTGTATATCTTTGTGAAGAGCACGCTGTATCATACCAGCGTATCAAAAGGCTCATGAATGATATGTTCCATATAGACATGAGTGAGGGTACGATCAACAATATAGTGCAAAGGATGACCAAGCGGGCAAGAGCACTTTACGAGAGAATCAAGTCAAAGATAGGCAAGTCTCCAGTAGCTGGCGCAGATGAGACGGGTATAGACATTGCGGGAGTCTTGCATTGGCTGTGGGTATGGCAGACAGAGACTGCGTCTTTTTTCAAAGCACATGCAAAACGTGGTCACAAAGCAATAGAGGATACATTTGACAAGGGACTCCCAGATACAGTACTTGTAACGGACAGGCACGGAGCTTACTTCAGCATGAATGTCAAGACCCACCAGATTTGCCTCGTACATCTCCAGCGTAATCTCGTTTATCTGACAGAGTTGCAACCTGAAAACCAATGGCCCAAGGACATGCTCAATCTCATAACAGACGCAATGAAGCAACGCAGAGAAAAAGCATGGGACGAAATAGACCGTGAAGGGTTGAAAAAACGACTGGACGAACTACTTGACGGACCTCTTGGAACTGATGACAAGGAGTTTACTGGTATGCAGAAGGGATTGTCTGGTAAAAAGGACTATATCTTCACTTTCCTTGACAACCCTGATGTCCCATATGACAATAATGCAAGTGAACGGGCAGTTAGACCGGCAAAGACGAAGCAGAAAGTCGCAGGACTTTTCCGTACGTTCCTTGGAGCCGAAGCGTATGCAGTAATACACTCCGTCATTGATACTGCCAAAAAGCAAGATCTTTCTCCGTTCCGTGAGTTGCAATTAATAGCACAGCTCAAACCGAGCATGCTGACATTATAAACAGCTTCATATTTTGTAAAAGAACGATTTACTCTCGTTGGTTGCAACGAGGGAAGTTGTGCATGGGGGAGTACGACAAACCTACCTGAGTAGTTACAGTTTTCCTGATAAAATGTTAAATTTAGGGTAGTTAGATTAGTTTTTCTTCCAATTGTTTGGTTTTTTGGAATTGAATGCCTACCTTTGCATTGACAAATCCCGCTCGCTTCCCATAAGAACAGCGTACCCAGCGGGACATTTTTTAAATTGTAGGTATATGAAAGTTATAAAGAACAAGACAATAGATTTTGCAACCGCAGTTCAGGCTCCCGTCATTAACGGAAATAGAGCTGCACGGACAGGTTATGTCCGTTTGGTTCGCCTTATCACTGACGAGCCTGTTCCTCAACAAACTTCATATACGGGAAAAATTGAGTTGAGGTAGGAATGGCTGTATATACAAAAGAATACGAATCCCAGCCAGAGGCTATTCTTACAAACGTCATTATCTGTCCAGCCGTAGATTTGTCGGCAAACGTGGCTGTTCCTGTTCATTGCCAAGTTGAAAATGTATTGTGGGACACAGGAGCGACCAATACATTGATTTCACAGGAAGTTGTAAATGCTTTAGGGTTACAACCGAAGAACAAGGCTCTTATTTCGAGTGCAGGAGGTGATGTCGAATCCTGGACTTACCTTGTTCATGTTATCCTTCCAACAGGAACAGCAGAGTTGAATGTTCAGGCTCTGCTTAACGACAATTCAGACTATGATGTGGTGATTGGCATGGATATTATAAATTCATGCGACTTCTGCTATACAAACAAAGACGGCAAAAGTACATTCTCCTTATGTCATCCAGCAAAGGAGAAAATCATTCTGAAATAAACCAGCCATAGGCTTTCTTTCAAGAAAGACATGTGCGACAACAATAATGACAGATGTGACATTCGCATCTGTCTTTTGCTTTTTACGCCAATAAGAGGCCATTTCCTTACACAAAATATACGAGATTTGAGCAAGAATTTAGTTAATTATGGTTAAATTTAAGGTTTATACATACTTTTCCATAACAAAATGAGGTTGTATTGAGATTTTCTTTGTACTTTTGCAGCGGACTATTATCGCCATGTTTATAGCCATTGAGGTTAGACGTGTTCTTTCGTGATGGCATACAAGGCAGCCTACGCCGTGCTGAGTATGGCGGAGTCATAATGACAAAGCGGTACAAAGCGGGCATTGGGTGGGAAAGATAGTCCAGACATAATGAAGGCGTTTACTAACGCTCTGTTTAAGACAGTCTGTAATCTAGCAAATTAACAGTTATCATAGTCTTGAGCAAAGCCAACGGTAGATGTCCCGGGTGTGATAATATCGCTCCTGCGGAGACCTGTAAGCACGGATTGTACCTTTTCGGGCACAACAATTGTTTATTATGGTCTCCTAATGGAAATGATTATTCATATCGGCGTGGGCTCTGACGTTGTCTGTTCAACTATGATAGGCAATTGCTAGAGCCTCAGACTGTGGAATAGACAACAGACGTTTCCACGCTCTTTTTATGTCTATATTGCTATTAACGAGCAACGACATATAAGCCGATATGAACGCATTGCTTAATGCGCATACCAAACGAGGTTGCGATTCACCTCCTCACATTGGATTTGCCTCCAATGTCTCCCCCGAAGCCCAAAGCTCACAAACAGGGGTGTCCTCGGAATATGTCCAGCAGGAAGGTTACAACTGGTTTGTTCTTCGTGCTACTTATAACAGGGTAAATGCAGCCGTAGAGAAAGCAAAGAAGAATGATATTAAGACATACGTGCCGATGCACTATGTACTAAAAGTGATTGCTGGGAAGAAGAAGCGAATACAACAGCCTCTTCTTCCCAACTTTCTTTTTATATACGCCACAAGGGAACAATCAGACAGTTTTGTGAAAAAGACAGTTGATGCCCCAATCTCTTTTATAAAATATTATTTGGATAAGACGCTTCCTCCAGAGGCAAACGGTAAAAATCCTCCGCTTATTATACCATACAATGCAATGATAAATTTTATCAAAGCAACAAGTACTGATAGTGAGCATGTACGCATTGTTACAGCGGAACAGTGTCACTATAAAAGTGGAGATAAAGTACGAGTAATAGCTGGTGACTTCAAGGGAGTGGTTGGAAAAGTTGCCAGAATAGCAGGACAACAAAGAATTGTTGTTGAGATCTCGGGATTGTGCCTTGTCGCTACTGCGTATATTCCTACTGATTTTATTGAGATTGTCAAATAATGCCGAAAGGCATATTGTTTAATTTAAATTTTTTATTTTATGAAGAAAAATGGTAAGAATGAAGAACTTCAGTCTCGTCGTGAGTTCTTTAAGAGAGCCGCTAAAGGTGCTCTGCCTATTTTGGCTGGTGCAGCTCTCCTGTCAAGTCCTATCTTGTCAGAAACTGCAAATGCAATGTCATGCGCAGGATGTATTTTGTTGCTCAGGTACTTATAAATAAAGTTAAATCAAAGTGTTGCGGAATTAAGGATGACAAAAAAGAAATTGCCCGTTCGTTTTACGGGTCAGCACTTTACTATTGATAAAGTGCTAATAAAAGATGCAATAAGACAAGCAAATATAAGTAATCAGGATACGGTTTTAGATATTGGGGCAGGCAAGGGGTTTCTTACTGTTCATTTATTAAAAATCGCCAACAATGTTGTTGCTATTGAAAACGACACAGCTTTGGTTGAACATTTACGAAAATTATTTTCTGATGCCCGAAATGTTCAAGTTGTCGGTTGTGATTTTAGGAATTTTGCAGTTCCGAAATTTCCTTTCAAAGTGGTGTCAAATATTCCTTATGGCATTACTTCCGATATTTTCAAAATCCTGATGTTTGAGAGTCTTGGAAATTTTCTGGGAGGTTCCATTGTCCTTCAATTAGAACCTACACAAAAGTTATTTTCGAGGAAGCTTTACAATCCATATACCGTTTTCTATCATACTTTTTTTGATTTGAAACTTGTCTATGAGGTAGGTCCTGAAAGTTTCTTGCCACCGCCAACTGTCAAATCAGCCCTGTTAAACATTAAAAGAAAACACTTATTTTTTGATTTTAAGTTTAAAGCCAAATACTTAGCATTTATTTCCTGTCTGTTAGAGAAACCTGATTTATCTGTAAAAACAGCTTTAAAGTCGATTTTCAGGAAAAGTCAGGTCAGGTCAATTTCGGAAAAATTCGGTTTAAACCTTAATGCTCAAATTGTTTGTTTGTCTCCAAGTCAATGGTTAAACTGTTTTTTGGAAATGCTGGAAGTTGTCCCTGAAAAATTTCATCCTTCGTAGTTCAAAGTCGGGTGGTTGTCAAGATGATTTTTTTGGTTTGGTGTCGTCTTTTTTTAAGCTGCCGCATAACGGCTGGCAAATTGGCGATGGAGCCGACTTTTAGCACAAATGTTGAATAGAATTACTAATCTTCAACATTGCACAAAAGTTCAACCTCAAATCCGCAACCGCCCTCATAAGATGACACAGAGGTCAAAAAGGTAGCGACACTGTGGCAAAAGAGGGTGCAACGCAGCAAAAATCGCCACAAAGACGCATAAAATCCCCTTACCCCACCATGCGACTTGAGGCAATACGCAAAATCACGACCATAAGTTGTCGGTGTTATCCAAAGTCATTCTGGAACACATCAGCATAAGCGTTGTTGCATGAATAGATATTCAGCACATACTGCCTTGATGTCCTGACCCATTTGGCTGGCACAGAGATGAACTTGAAGACAAACGCCTTGATGCGGCTTGTTGCTTTGAGTCCGAACCTCTTCACGTCAAGCCTCGCCATGATGAATTTATAGAAGTTGCGTATGAGTGCCGTAAGCAGAAGAAACACCGTGTTTTCTCCCATGAAGGATTTTGGAAGCCTGTTCCAGCCGAATCCGTTATTCATGTCATCGAAGATGCGTTCCTTCCCTCCACGGAGGTTATAGAATTCGACAATCTCTTTCTCGGAAGACTCGTAGTCATTTGTAAGGATGCAGCGGTAGGTGTATTCTCCTTCCCACAGGTCGAGTTCGCCGTCTATCCGCTTCTGTCTTTGAATCACAAGACGGTATGCCTTCCCTTTCCATTTCTCGATGAGAATGGAGGCCAGCTCAAACTCAATGCCGCCCAATTCCACTTTCTTCCAACCTCTGAGGGCAAAGATGTCATTGTAGAGCGAACTGCATCGGTTGGCACGGATATAGAAGGTCTTGCAGTGTTTAGCAATCTCTTCCACTATCTCTTCAGAACACGAGCCGCAATCAGCTCTGAAACGGTTGATAATAAGCTTGTTCTGTTCAAACCTTTCAAAGAACCTCTTCAGCGTGTCCTTCTGGTGGAAACGGACATTTGTGTTGCCGTCGCTGTTCTCAATGCCGACAATCAAGTCGCCAATAACTGCCACGCCAGGGCGATAACCAAGGAACTTCTTGTATGTAGGCTTCGCATCATACTTCTCAGCCTCTATGAACTGGTGGTCGAAGTCAACGTCATACCCCTCGCCCTCTTTCAGCTGCCCTGTGGACAATAGGCAATTGAGGAGCAGTGTATTCAGCTTGTCTGCCGTGTTGAAGTCGTAGGTCTTGCCAGTGTCGGATGTGTAGGAAATGTTATCCTGGGTCAGTTCCTTTATGGCTCTAAGAATCGTGTCGGCACTGCATGTGCGAAGTGTCGGATGAAGCGAAAGGTGATACATCAGATGAGTGGTGACATCCTCGATGCATGAGCCGCCACAGAAATAAACGCTCATAAGCGAACGGATGATTTCGCTGTATTGATAACCATACAGCTTGCATCTCATACCCAGGGTTGAGTCTATTACAGATGAGAGTCTGGAATCAAATTGCTCCATGATTGGAAATATACCTCCAAAAGGAGTGAGTTTCTCGGATTTTATTGCTACCTTTGCCATGTCTGTCGGGTTTGATACATATTTTGATTTGCAACACTAAGATAGGTGAAAAATCTGACATGGCAAAATCCTGAGCAACTTTTTGTTGCTCAGGTACTTAAAAAGTTATATTTGTAATAGTGTTGCGGAATTAAGGTATATAAAAGATGTGTTGGGACTTGCTGACAAAATCAAGAACTTGTCGAAGATATACACCTATGCCCGCAACTTCCTTTATCTCGGTCGTGGGTACAACTACCCCACCGCCCTTGAAGGTGCGTTGAAGCTGAAAGAAATATCCTATATCCATGCGGAGGGTTATCCTGCTGCGGAAATGAAGCATGGACCGATTGCACTTGTAGATAGCGAGATGCCCACGGTGGTCATTGCTCCAACGGACTCGCTGTATGACAAGATAATCAGTAATGTAAGGCAGGTGAAGGCGCGTGG
>SSXW01000043.1 GCA_009469585.1 Dechloromonas sp. Dech2017 | reverse complement strand
ACCGACTGGATGTGGACCTACAATCACGAGCGCCCCAACATGGCACTCGGCGGCATTACCCCGAAACAGAAGTCAGCACTTTTAACCACCTCTACTTCTGACCGCTGCTAAAAATGGGGGGATTACCCCCCAACATGGCACTCGGCGGCATTACCCCGAAACAGAAGTCAGCACTTTTAACCACCTCTACTTCTGACCGCTGCTAAAAATGGGGGGATTACCGGAGGTGTTTTCCTTGTCCTTCATGCGAAGTTCCGACTCCTACTTCGCATACAAGAACGCAGGCCAACTTTTGCGAGGCCTTTCAAGCGAGCAGACGGGCATCTTGTCGCCAACGTTAGCGATTCGATTTCAGTTGCCGGGGCGACAAAACGCGCACGATCTCAGGTTCAGCTTCGACCATGCTGCTGACCTACCGAAGCGCATCGCCATCGTCATCGGGAAGAACGGTGTTGGCAAGAGCCAAACGCTCGGCCGCATTGCTCGCGCTGCGCTCGATGGAACGAAAGCCCTTACGGATGGAACCGATGGCGGGCGACCGCTAATCAATCGACTGCTCGCTTTCGCGCCAACGAACGAGGCCGAATCAGTTTTCCCGACTGACAAGAGAAAGCGCCCTCGAATTTGGTACCAGCGGTACTCGATGAATCGATCTCGCCGGTCGCGGCGAAACGACTATCTCTCCGATCTAATTGTGCAAGTTGCCAGATCAACGCAGATGGTCGCGTCGAAATCGCGATGGGAGATATTCACCGAGGCGCTTAATGCCATCACGAAGGCCGACGAGCTTCATCTCCCGACTCGCTCAGAATCCGGCGCCTACGTGCCACTGGCCAAGCTACCCCAGGGCGCGGAGCAACGTGTGCTGGAGCGCTTCGCATCCATCGACGTCAAGAAGGAACCTACACGTGTAGTGGCTGGCGAGGGATACCCTCTGAGCAGTGGCGAGATCTCGTTCCTCAAGTTTGCTGCGCAGGTGAGCTTGCATATCGAGAACGGCTCACTGTTGCTGCTGGATGAGCCGGAAACGCACCTTCACCCGAACTTCATTAGCCGGTTCGTCTCGCTCTTGGACGGTCTGTTGGAGGCCACTGGATCCGCGGCCGTCATTGCGACGCACTCTGCTTACTTCGTTCGTGAGGTGTTTCGTGAGCAGGTCACAGTGTTGAGCGTCGACGGCGATAACATGGTTCACGCTCAGCGGCCAAAGCTGCGCACATTTGGTGCGGACGTGGGTGCGATCTCATATTTCGTTTTTGGCGAGGATGAGCCGTCGAGATTGGCTGATGAAGTCGAGCGAAGGCTGCTTGCGAGTGGGGCGTCTTGGCATCAGGTCTATGCTGAGTACAAGGATGAGCTGTCTCTAGAGATGCTGAATGGTCTTCGGGCAGCAATTGAGGGCAAGGGGCGCAAGTGAACAAGGTCCAGTTGCCTGCCTACGATGACTCGGCTGCGTTTGATAACCTATCGAAGAACCAGCGGTTAGGAAGCTACCCGCAGCTTCAGCCCTTGGTCGCCAGCGTACAGGCCGGCTACGCTCAGTATGTGGCCGTCAATGGCTCTCCAACGCTTGTCCAGAATCAGGCGATCAGTGCAACTGCGGCCGCGTTCCTGAAAGGGCACTATGCATCTCCACCAGCTGACTTAGCCCACATCACCAAGATGCGTGATTCGACCGAGCACTTGGTATGCCCGATGTGTGGATCGATGCATAGCGGGACGCTGGATCATTACCTGCCGAAGAACGGATTTCCGATCTTTTCCGTCTTCTCGAAGAACCTAGTTCCGGCCTGCAAGTGCAACAGCAAGCGTAGCGAGACACTCTTAGGCGTCAACCCGGGCGAACGTGTCTTGCACCCGTACTTCGATGACTGTCTTGGCGAGCGACTGGTGAGCGCTAGGTTCGAGGACTTGGGCGAGGTGCCGAGGGTCTCTCTCGTGTTGTTGATTCCGAATACTCATCCTCTGCATTCGGCGATCGCCTTTCACGTTCGCTCAATTGTCCAGAAGTCAGCCGTTGTAAGGTATTTGGCTGATCGTTGGAGTTCGCTGTTTCGCAAGCCCAGTCTCGTTGTGCGTGCCTTTGCCGAGAACATCGCGACGCAAGCCGAAGTTCAAACGCTGCTCGAGGCCGAGCGTGACTCCCTGGACGACCTCTACAAGGGCAAAAATAACTGGAACTCAATCTTCGTTTCTGGCCTGCTGGATCCAATCGTTCTGGCTTGGTTGGCGGGAAGGTTTTCGATGCCCGGTCGGACTCCAGATGGTCCACTCGGCTAGTTATTGACGCGTAAATTTGTCGAGATCCATGTAGCGCCAGACCGAACTGTTTCCGTTTGGCACTATGAGTGCATCGGATTTTCCTATATTCATAGTTGTCAGTAATACTGCCGAATGTAGCTGTAAGCCTTTTCGAACAGTTCCTCATCAGCATGCAGCTTGTATTTGAAGAGAGCTTTTCGTAACGCCTTCTTCACCTCCCGCTCACCGGCCTGAGTTCCCTGCCAGCCCGGAAAACGAACCAGGCGCACGATTTCGTCAATATCGGCGACCACGCGCTCAACCATGATTGGCGTATCGGCGGTTTTGATCTCGTTGAACAGTTCGGTCAGGGCTGCCTTGCCGCGATCCTCGTCCTCTTCGGGAGGCGTTTCCTTCTCAGCCTGAAGAGTTTCCTTGGCGATCTCCAGCAGTTGCTTCAGGAACTCGACACTGTTTATCTGCCCAGACTCGAAGCGGTCCTTCAGGGCATCCAGCCGCTCAGAAAGCTGTTTGAACTTCGGATTGCCGCCATGCCCACGCAGCCGACGTTTGAGCTTGATCTCGATCTCCTTGGCTTTCTTCGGGTCTGGGTTCGACAGCACCGCCTCCAGAAGATCGGCATCAAGAACCAAGGTGTCGAGGTCATCTCGGACTGCATCCACATGCACGTTCTGGTGGATCAGTTCGATGGTTTTGGCCCCGAGCGAATGCCAGATCAGCTTGCCGTGTCCGCTGGACGGCTGCACCGACTGATATACCTGAGACAGCCACTTGTAGTCCTTCTCGAAGGGCCCCAGCACCGTATCCGGGGAAAGGGCTTCCCAGATCTTGTTGAGCACGCTGTACTCGGCGGCGAAGTTGTCGCGCACCTCGTTGTTGGGCAGGCACTCCTGCGCCGCCATCAAACCTTCGTAACCCTGCTGATCGCGATCAATGCCGGGGAAGAAAGCCAGACATTTCTGCATGGCTTCTGGCAGCTTTTCTTTCAGTTCCTGGATGTTGCTGACTACCTGCTTGACGCTCTGATCGTCGAATTCCAGCGCGGCTGCTACATCATCGAAGATGCCGAGGTAGTCCACGATCAGGCCATGGGTCTTCTGCTCGGAGTAGGTGCGGTTCACTCGGCAGATGGCCTGCAGCAGGGTGTGGTCGCGCAGCGGCTTGTCCAGATACATCGCCTGGAGGATGGGAGCATCGAACCCGGTCAGCAGTTTGGCAGTGACGATGATTAGCTTCAGCGGGTCGGCCGGGTCCCGGAAGCGATCCAGCAGGCGTTCCTCTTCATCACGGCTTCGGTCGTAGGGTGCGTACTCTGGGTGTTCCTTCTTGTCTGCTGCTTGCACCGACATGACAATGTCCGTGGCCTCGGGCGGCAGCAGCTTGTCCAGCTCGGCCTTGAACAGCAGACAGGACTCCCGGTCGAAGGTCACGATCTGGCCCTTGAAGCCGTTGGGTTCCACCTTGGTTTGGTAGTGCTGAACGATGTCCTCGCATACCTTGCGGATACGCTCGGGTGTCTTTACCAACACCGCCATCTTGGCGGCAGTCTTGGCGAGGTTGTCCTTGTCCAGGTCTGAGAGGCCACCGGTCAGGTCCTTGTAGGCGGCATCCAGCGCCGCCTTGTCGATGTGCAGGTCGATCAGCCGGGGCTCGAAGTGCAGCTTCAGGGTGGCGCCGTCGCGGATCGATTCCTCGAAACCATAGCGGCTCATGTAGCCCTTCTCATCCTCCTCGGCACCGAAGGCATAGAAGGTGTTGCGGTCAGCACGGTTGATCGGCGTTCCGGTCAGGCCGAACAGAAATGCATTGGGCAGGGCCTCGCGCATTTTGCGGCCCAGATCACCTTCCTGTGTGCGGTGGGCTTCATCCACGAGCGCGATGATGTTGCAACGGTTGTTCAGGCTGCCGGTAGCCTCGCCAAACTTGAAGATCGTGGTGATGATGATCTTGCGCACATCCTGTGCCAGTAGCTGCTGCAGCTTCTCGCGGCTGTCCGCCTTTTCCAGGTTGGGAACGTCCGCTCCGGTGAACGTACCTGTGATCTGGCTATCCAAATCGATACGGTCCACCACGATCAATACCGTGGGGTTTTTCAGGCCGGCGTGCATTCGCAGCTTCTGAGCGGCAAACACCATCAGCAGTGACTTGCCCGAACCCTGGAAGTGCCAGATCAGCCCTTTCCTTGGGTAACCCGCCAACACTCGCTCGACGATCTTATTGGCCGCTTCAAACTGCTGGTAGCGGCAAATGATCTTGATGCGCTGCTTTTTCTTATTGGTGGCGAATAGGGTGAAGCTGCCCAGGATGTCCAGCACCACATACGGGCGCAGCATGCTTTCGGCGGACAGCTTCAGCGACTTCAGCGGGTGGTGCTGACCATCCTCACCGTCGCCATCCAGGTGCCAAGGGCCCCAGTCCTTGACCGGCAGCCCGATTGAGCCGTAGTGGTAGGCTTTGCCCTCAGTGGCTACTGAGAACACGTTGCAAACGAACAGCTCGGGCACGAACTTTTCATAGTCGTCGTGCACCTGCACCGCGCCATCGACCCAGCTGATGCACTTCTTAACCGGCGTCTTGGCTTCGATCAGCACTAGCGGCAGACCATTCACCAACAGCAGCAGATCAGCCCGGCGTTCGGTGGGGCCAGCACGGTAGGAGTACTGTTGGGTGACGATGTACTGGTTCTGCGCCAGGTCATCCAGGTCGATCAAGCGCACCGGCACATGCTCGTTGTTGTGGCCGAAGGGCATCGAGCGCTCGCCGCGCATCCACGCGGTCATTTCCTCGTTGGCGCGAATCAGCCCGTCCGAGCGCACCGAGAGCACAATGGCGCGCAACTTGTAGAGCACTTCATCGGCGCGGTCGGGCTGATTGGCAATCTCCGGGTTTAGGCGGATCAGCGCCTCACGCAGCCAGGGCTCGACCAGCACTTCCTGAATCTGGCGCGGCACATCGGCAGGAGCGGCATAGCGCCAACCGATGCCTTTGGGGCTGGGGCCGTAGCTGGCTTGAGCTTCTTGAGCAGTGTTAGCCGGGGCAGCCTTGATCGGGCCGGCGAGCAGGTCGCGGACGTAAGCTTCGACGGTATTTGACTCAGTAAAGATCAAAACATTTTCCCAATCATTCTTTGTAGTAGGTCATCTGCGTGTTCGATGCGAGCATTCAATACCTCAGAAGCACGCAAAGCTTCCTGAAGTGCCGCAGCAATATATCTTTGCTCTGCAATAGTGGGCAGGGGCAAGCGAAGCTTGCGCAATGTTGCTATTGAGAGTTCGTCTCTGGTGGATCCAACAATATATTTTGAAACATACCGCCGAAAAGCTTTTGACCTGATCAAATGGAGACAAAACTGCCCATTTGCCAAATTTGGGTCCAATCGAACTCTTGCGAGGTCGCGCGAAATATTTCCGCTAAATCCAGCTGGAGCCAACGCTGCCTCTCCGATGACAGCCTTCACTGAAATCAATAGATCACCGCCTGTGATTCGGCTTCGCACGTAACCTGACTCAATGGATCTTGCCGTCCTATGGAGCTTTGCGCCGAAGTCACCGCTAAGGTCTTTGATGGCTACCGTAGGAACACCATCTATAACGCTATCTTGCACCTGTACGATGCCATAGCAAATTGGTGCGCCCGGAACACATGATTCCTCAAAGGAAAACGTTTTCCAGTTCGTAGGAAATACGGAGGTTGGATCATTGTCGTGATATTTGTCTACATTCGGAGCAAAAAATGCCAAAGATATGCGATCGTAAGCAGCTTCCGCCTTGATACGCGCAGCACGCAACGACTCTTTCATTTCAATAAAAGCCGAAAGTGATGCCTCAATTCGCAATTGCTCATCGATAGGTGGAAGGGAAAACTCGTAAGCCATCAAAGGCGTTTTATTTAGAAATTTGTTTGTCGAGCCAGCCCATCGTTCCTGGACGTATTGACCAAATCGATTACTCATTAATAAGTAGGGCAGGAATTCCTGTCGCAATTGCCCCTTATCTTTGCTCCTGAGCACAAAGAGCTTTTCGCCAGTTAGACCGTCAAATTGAGGCTGTACTAATTTCTTGATGTTTCTCGAATGGAAAAGCACATCTCCTGCCTTGAATAAGCGATTGAACGTGGGAGGCACTAGATCGTCAGATGTAAGTCCATAGCGCCTAACTACCAAATCACTTTCATCGATGTGCTCGCCGGCTACATATCGGTAAGCCCCCGGCGAACCCGTATTGATTTTTCAGTTTGAGAGGTTTGGCTGCCAGCGATGCGGTAGCAATTCGCCAATGCGACTATTCGGCTGAGTCGGCAAGCGAGACAGGATGTCCTTGAAATAA
>SSXW01000042.1 GCA_009469585.1 Dechloromonas sp. Dech2017 | reverse complement strand
GTATCGCGTCAATAAGTGTCCGGATAACAGAATTGATGGAAGCATACAGGAACTTGTTGGTATCGGTAAGCACCACGAATTCCGTCCCTTCGGGCAAGTCCCGGCTGAGGTCGTCAAGCACTTCGTGAATCTCCTTGATGGTGCTTGAAGCATTGGACCCGGCTTTCTGGTTGATGAGCATCATGGCTGCCGGATGCCCGTTCACTTCGGAGGAATATTTGTAGTATTCATCGCCCAGTTCCACATCGGCAACCTCCTTCAGCCGAAGCACATTGCCGCCCGGCAGTGACTTGATGACCAACTCACCGAACTCTTCCGCGCCGGACAAGCGTCCGCGGTATTTCATCGTGTATTCATTGGCGGTAGGATGATTGGCACCGAAGGAGCCGGTGGCGGCCTCGATGTTCTGTCGTGCGAGTACGGTGGATATGTCATCGGGGATAAGCCCGTATTGCGCCATCTTGTCGGGACGCAGCCAAAGTCGCATGCTGTAGTTGGAACCGAACATCTGTGCCTTTCCCACGCCGCTGATACGTTTCAGCCTCGGCTCGACATTGATTTTCACGTAATTGTTCAGGAAGGTCTGGTCGAAGCGGTCATCGGGCGAATAGAGCGCGAAAGTCATCAGTTCGGCATTCTGCTGCTTTTCAGTGGTGACACCGGTCTTGGTGGCTTCCGCCGGAAGCTGGCTCAGCGCGCCGTTCACGCGGTTCTGCACGTTTACCGCCGCCATGTCCGCGTTGGTTCCCTGCTTGAAATAGATGTCGATGGAAGCATCGCCCGTATTCGATGCCGTGGAAGTCATATAGGTCATGTCTTCCACGCCGTTGATGGCTTCTTCCAGAGGGGTTATCACTGCCTTCTGCACAGTTTCAGCGTTTGCTCCAGGATAAGTTGCGAATACGTTGATGGTCGGAGGTGCGATGTCGGGGTATTGTTCCACCGGCAAGGAAAACATGGAAATCATGCCCAACAGTACAATCACCACCGAGATAACGCCCGAAAACACCGGGCGGTCTATAAAAAATCGCAGGTTCATTTCGTTTCGTTTTTAGGGGTTATGCTCATGCCTTCTCTCACCAGTCCCACGCCTTCGGCGACAATGGTGTCACCGACCGAAAGACCTTCTTTTACGATAAACCGGTTGCCGTCGTTCAGGCGGTCCACCGTGAGATAGGCGGCTTCCGCCTGTCCGTTTTTCAGACGGTAAGCGATAATCTTGTCCTGCAGTTCCACGGTGGCGGTCATGGGAATGGTTACGGCCTCCGTTTTCGGGTTTTGAAGGATGACATTGCCGATGCTGCCACTCAACAGTTCGCGGTCGGGATTGGGGAACAGGGCTTTGATTTGTACCGTTCCGGTAACAGGATCCACCACGCCGCTTACGGTTTCAATACGTCCTTTCGCCTTGTACAGGCTGCCGTCGTTGAGTTGCAGGCCCACTTCCGGCATCCCGGCTATCATGCTGTCAATCGAGCCATAGCGAGCCGAATATCGCCGTAGCATATTCTCCGAAATGGAGAAATAGGCATACATCTCCGCATTGTCGGACACGACCGTGAAAGGCTGTGCCATATTGGGACCGACAAGCGCACCGATGCGATAGGGCAATGTGCCTACTACTCCGTTGCTCGGGCTTTTGATTTCCGTATAGGAGAGATTGTTGCGTGCATCCGATTCTTGTGCCTTTGCCTGTTCGAGTTCAGCACACGCCACTGCCAGTTGGTTCCGGGCGAGAGAAAGCTCGTAGTCGGATATGACCTTCTCGTCAAACAATGCCTGCTTGCCCCGCAGCTCGATTCTTGCCGTTTCCACTTTTGCCTGTGCCGCGCTGACATTGGCCTGCGCCGTGCGTAATGCCGCCCGATAGGGCACTTGGTCAATTACAGCCAATACTTGACCGGTCTTCACCCGTTCACCCTCTTTCACTTTCAGACGGATAATGCGCCCGGATATTTGCGGCAGGATGTCCACATCCTGCCGTCCGCGTATGGCGGCGGAATAGGACTCGGAGATTTCCACCGGACTTGCCGCGACCTTTATGACCCGATAACTCTGCACCGCATCCTGCTTGCCGTCCGCCTGCCTGCATCCGGTCGGCAGGAACAGCATGAGAGCAAATGCGGCGAAATTCGTGATAATGAATTGCTTGTTCATATTTTCTTCTTGTTTTGTATTAATTCATAATAGGTTTGGTGTGTCACCACTGACGGATGGTATTCCACTCTTTTTCGAGAATGGCATAAACACAGGTATCTTCATATTTTGGGGAGCCGTCAGGATTGTTTACGAATGTCACAAACTCTTTGAAACATCCTTCGCGGCGCATACCAAGACGTTCGCATAAGCGTTTGGAGCGGATATTGTCATCTTCCACAAATCCATAGATACGCCGTGCGCCCGCCTCTCGGAAAAGATAATCCAACAATCCGGCTGCCGCTTCACAAGCGAATCCTTTGCCTTCAAAACGTTTGTTGAAATGCCACCCCACATTATAAGTGTCTTCATTCTCACGCAAAGCGAACACGTCACCGATAATAAAGTCATCTTTTTTCAGACTCACCGCATAGCGCAGCATGTCTTTCGGGGAATACTGCATATATGCCCATGCCGCCTCTCTGGAACAAAGGCGGTCTCCGGCAAAGCAATTCACACGCGGATGGGAAAGATACTCCAACAACCCTTCGGCATCCTTCTGTTTGAAATTTCGAATGATAATTCGTTCGGTTTCGATATATATTTCCTTGTAATCCTTGAAACGGCAGAGCATACTGTCCATTGCCATACGCCGTGCATGGTAATGCTCGATATCTTTATCGTTCCATTCCAGTATTGTTTCACCCAATAGAGAAAATTTTATCATTTGAATATTGATATTGTTTATTTCTTTTCGGAGCTCGTCTATTTTTTTATTGCCAAGTTCTAATGCTTCTATCTCCTGCCATTCATAGAGGCTATTATATGCCATACATCCGATAAGAATGGAGATAAGTATATATCCCAACTGTATTGCCTTATAGAAATTTCCTGACCGCTCCATTATTTTAATGACATTGATTTTTGGAACATGAATAAAAGTTTATCTTTTTCGTTCATGCGGATATTATCAGAATAACCGTCTTTTGTTATTTGATACCCACATGGCTTAACCATAAAAACACCTAAGCCCTTAGTGTATGAACTTACTTCTGAGGCATAGTCTTTACTTGTATTTAATGGAACTTTCCCTTTAATATGACACCACTCATTATTGCAACTGATGTCTTCAATCTCAGACATCATTTTTTGCAAATCTGTAATAGCTTTGGAACTCGCCTCCTGGGGTATCTGCAACTCAAAACAGAGCATCGGTTCGAGAATGTCCACACCTGACTGTTGCAAAGCCAGCCTGAAGACATAAGGGGTCAGCTGTCTGAAATCAGCAGGTGTACTTACCGGGCTATAATACTCGGCTTGAGTAAAAGTTACTTTCAGATCTGTCACTTCCCATCCATGTAAACCAGATTGGCAAGACATACGAATCCCTTCAAAAACGGCATTTTGAAAAGAATGGTTCAGATAACCATAGGAGATGTCACTTTCGATTTGCAACCCTGTCCCTAACGGCAAGGGTTCAAGCGTCAGCCCTATTGTGGCCCAGTAAGGGTTGGGTGGCACTTCGATCTGAATAATCTTATTGACCTTTTTTACAGGTCGTTCTTTGTAGATAGTCTTGATCTCATCAAAATGGACCTTTACGGAAAATCGTTCTTCCAGCAATGTCTGTATGATTTCCTTTTGGGTCAAACCATATAACGAGATTTCCAATTCATCACTATATGAGTTTATGGAAAAGGACAAAGACGGGTCTTCAATCCACAATGTATTCAGAGCGGATATCACCTTGCTTCTCTCTTCGGGCTTATTTGGCCGGACGGAGGATTTGAGAGCGGGATGCTGATGAGATAATCCTTGAATCAAACAAGGTTTAGCACCTAAATAATCTCCGATTCGAAAATCTTCTATATCTTCTACAATCGCGATATCATTGGCACCCACTTCATCAACATTTATCTCTCTGCCCTGATAAATAGTCTTTAGATTTTTAATCTTGATGAATTTTTCCGAATCGTTGATTCTTACAACGTCTCGAAGTCTCAGACTTCCGTCAATTATTTTAAGAAAACTTCTTTTATGCCCTTTGGGGTCATGCTCTATCTTATAGAGATAAGCTGAAAGTCTGTCTGAGACTGATGCCGGAGGAAGTATAAAAGAAGTGATGGCGTCCATCAACTCATTGATACCGATATTGAACATTGCTGATCCATGTAGCACCGGATAGACTTTGGCTTTTGCCACAAGAGCGATTATCGTATTCCAATAATCAGCCGGTGAAATTTCGCTATCCGCCAAATATCGTTCTAATATATCGTCGTCATGGTTGCATACAAATTCTTTGTATTCTTCCTTTATATATGTTTGGGAGCAAACCGGATAAACCGATCCATCGACAACAGTTTGCATAAACAGGACATCTTGCGACAGATTTGTTTTTATATCCATATACAAACGCTCCAAATTCACACCGGCACGGTCAATCTTATTGATAAATATAATTGTCGGGATTTGCAGCTTTTGTAAAGTATTGAACAGCAACTTTGTCTGCGCTTGTATGCCTTCCTTTGCGGATAAGATGAGGACTGCTCCATCAAGCATTTTGAATGTCCGCTCCACTTCCGCAATAAAATCCATGTGTCCCGGAGTGTCAATGATATTGCATTTCACTCCATTCCAGATAATAGATGTCGTAGAAGCCCGGACAGTAATTCCTCTACGTTTCTCTATATCCATAGAGTCTGTTATGGTGTCACCATTATCCACACGGCCGCACTTTTCCGTTGCTCCACTGGCAAACAGCAGATTCTCGGTTACGGAAGTTTTTCCTGCATCAATGTGAGCAAGAATTCCTAAATTTATAATATTCATTTGGATTAAGCAATAATATACTACAGTAGATGCATTGTCGAAACGCACCTTTTAATACCTCCTCGTAGCATGTGAGAACTACAGGATTACTAACTCGTATTAATATGTATATTATTACTGCCGCATAACGATTACAAAATTACACAAAAAAATATATCTCCTTAATTCCGCAACACTTTGATTTAACTTTATTTATAAGTTCCTGAGCAACAAAAAGTTGCTCAGGATTTTGCCATGTCAGATTTTTCACTTATCTTAGTGTTGCAAATCAAAACAAGCGTAAATCGTAACAAGACATGGCAAAGGTACAAATAAAATCTGAAAAACTCACACCTTTTGGAGGAATTTTTTCAATCATGGAGCAATTTGACTCCATGCTTTCACCTATTATCGACCAGACACTTGGTCAGAGATGCCGCAGTATCATCGGATACCAGTACAGCGAAATTATTCGTTCTCTGATGAGCGTATACTTCTGTGGCGGTTCATGCGTGGAGGATGTAACATCGCATCTGATGCGTCATCTCTCGTATCATCCGACCTTGCGCACATGCAGCTCTGATACCATCCTCAGAGCCATCAAGGAACTGACACAGGAAAACATCTCATATACTTCCGATAAGGGCAAGACCTATGATTTCAATACGGCAGACAAGCTCAACGCCTTGCTTATAAAAGCCTTGGTTTCCACTGGTGAACTGAATGAGGTGGAAACCTACGATGTTGATTTCGACCATCAGTTCCTTGAAACAGAGAAGTATGATGCAAAACCGACATACAAGAAGTTCCTCGGCTACAGACCTGGCGTATATGTCATCGGTGACATGATTGTCTATGTCGAGAACAGCGATGGCAACACAAATGTGCGCTTTTATCAGGCTGAGACCCACAAGAGATTCTTTGCCCTACTGGAAGCCAACAGCATCCGTGTGAATCGCTTCAGAGCCGACTGTGGTTCGTGCTCGAAGGAAATTGTCAGTGAGATAGAGAAGCATTGCACGCACTTCTACATCCGCGCCAACAGATGCAGTTCGCTCTACGATGACTTGTTTTCACTGAGGGGATGGAAGACGGAGGAAATCAACGGCATCCAGTTTGAACTCAATTCCATTCTTGTTGAGAAATGGGAAGGCAAGTGCTATCGTCTTGTCATTCAGAGACAAAAGCGCATGGATGGAGAGCTTGACTTGTGGGAAGGTGAATACACCTACAGATGCATTCTTACCAACGATTATGACTCATCAACAAGAGACATCGTCGAATTTTACAACAAGCGTGGGGGCAAAGAGCGTATATTCGATGATATGAACAACGGATTCGGCTGGAACAGGCTCCCCAAGTCGTTCATGTCAGAGAACACCGTATTCCTTCTGCTTACGGCATTGATACACAATTTCTATAAGACCATCATTAGCAAGCTTGACACCAAGGCTTTCGGGCTCAAGGAAACGAGTCGCATAAAGGCTTTTGTCTTCAGCTTCATCTCCGTACCTGCCAAGTGGATCATGACAGCAAGGCAATACGTGCTGAATATCTATACAGAAAACCGGGCTTATGCAAGACCTTTCAAAACAGAATTCGGATAAGAATCCTTTCTTTCCGGTTAGAATCTGCGTATTACCTCAAGTCGCATCGTGGGGTAAGGGGATGGTGGCTACATATTGATGTTGTGCTGTTGCTTTTTACTGAAAGCTGCTACTAACGACTCATAAATCTACCCTTAATCGTGTATT
>SSXW01000041.1 GCA_009469585.1 Dechloromonas sp. Dech2017 | reverse complement strand
GGGTGCGCTGCTCCCGAGGGGCGCGGCGCGGCCCCCCTTTCGGCCCCCCCCTTTTCCCCCTTCCCGCCCGCAGGCGATCCCCGCCGCAGCGGATTTTCTTTTTGGTACTTTTTCTTTTGTGAGGTGGTAATATGACCGAGAATTATCGAGGCTGCTACGAGTATTTGAGCGCACAATATCCGGAGGTCGGAGGCTATGAGTTTTATAAAGAGCTGTTTCCGGACAATGAGAACTCCGGAGAACGGCACACGGATTTTTCCCATCCGAACGCTGTGTATCTGTATCGGGACGAACAGAGCGAGGATAAGAAGCTCCGGCGCAGGAAGATGTATAACGACACATGGGAACAGGATTACATGGAGTTTGTCGAGGGGAACAGCCTTACTTTGTGCAGCGGTCTTGCATATCGCAGAAAGGAGAACAGGCTGGAGAACGCCCAGCGGATGTATGCTCTGATCTTCGATCTGGATGGCGTAGGTCTTGCCGAGCTGCGCAACCTCTTTCTGCGCTTTGGCGGCGATCCGGAGCGAGTGCGCCGGTTGCCGATGCCGACTTTCCTTGTTCTGTCGGGGACAGGGCTGCATATCTACTATGTTTTCCAGCAGCCGATTGACCTATACCCGAATATAAAAATTCAGCTTAAAAGTCTGAAATATGACCTCACTTTCCGGCTATGGGAGTATGGCAGCACTTCGCAGGTCAAGGCGATCCAGTATCAATCCATCAATCAGAGCTTCCGCATGGTGGGCAGCATCAATGACAAGCATGGGACGGAGCTGGTCGCTTTCCGTACCGGAGAACGGGTAACGCTGGATTATCTGAACGCCTACGCAAAGCCAGAAAACAGGGTGGATGTCAATAAGCCTTTCAGCCCATCCAAAATGACACGAGCTGAGGCGAGGGAGGCATATCCGGAGTGGTATGAGCGTGTTGTTGTGAGAGGCGAGAAAGGACGCAAGAAGTGGGATATTGCCGGAAAGGTGCATGGTGATGATCCGTATGCGCTCTACCATTGGTGGCTGCGGCAGATCGGAGAGATAAAGGGCGGGCATCGGTATTTCTTTTTGATGTGCCTTGCTATCTATGCTTACAAATGCGGTGTGTCGAAGCAGCAGCTCCGGCAGGATATGAAAGAGGCTTTTGATGATCTGCAGATGGTGAAGCATGAGAACGCATTGACCGAGGAAGATATACGGAGTGCGCTGGAAGCCTACGACAAGGAGTATTACAATTTCACGATTTCCGATATTGAAGCTCTGACCGATGTTCGCATCGAGCGCAACAAGAGGAATGGTAGATCACAGAAAGAGCATTTGAAAAGAGCAAGGGCGGTGCAGGAAGTGGATTATCCTGGCGGCACATGGAGAAGAAAAGGGGCAGAAGAAAAGAAAGCGCAAGTCTATGCGTGGCGGCAGGAGCATCCAGAGGGACGCAAGGCCGATTGTCATAGGGACACCGGACTTGATCCGAAAACGATCCGCAAATGGTGGGACACCGTACCGGAGGGGCATATAACGGTCAAAATACGCCCATCACAGGCTTTGAGCGATCTGTTGGTGGAGGAATTTAAGAAAGGGCTGTAAACGCCCCAGAAACGCCCTACAAGGCGTTTTCGGGGCGGGTAAGGGTTTTTATATTACCCCACCGAAAACGAGGCTTGAAAACCGCGCGAAATAAGGCTTTTTCACCCCCTAAATGTACACGCTGCGGTGTTAGCATATAGAAAGCACTGTTCATAGAAAAGTTGCAAAAAAACATTTGCAATGCACTTGCAAATGTCACGAATATTGAATATAATATTAGTGCAAGCTAAAAATGACGAGGAAAGGAGTGCTATTATGGCTAAAGGAAATATGACGATAAGAATGGAGCCGGAGCTGAAAGCACAGGCGGCAGCTCTCTTTAAGTCCCTCGGAATGGATTTGAGTACGGCAACGGGTATTTTTTATCGACAGGCACTTAGGTGTCATGGACTTCCCTTTGAAGTCAAGGTTGACGAGCCGAATGCTGTTACCTATGCGGCGATGGAGGCGGCAGAAAAGGGAGAGGATATGTATGGTCCGTTTGATAGCGTTGCAGATCTGATGGAGGCGCTGAATGCTTAAGCCGGAGTTTTCGGGGCAGTTCAAACGAGATTACAAGCTTGCGATCAAGAGAGGCTGCGATCCGAAGAAGTTGGAGGAAGTGATCACGCTGTTGTGTAACGAGCAGCCGTTGCCGGAGGCGTATCGAGATCATGCTCTCACTAATTCCAGAAATTATAAGGACATGAGAGAATGTCACATCGAGCCGGACTGGCTGTTGGTCTATAAAGTTGTTCGGCAGACTTTGATTTTGAAATTGATAAGGACGGGATCTCATAGCGATTTGTTTTGAGATTAACTCCGGATGAAAGAGTGGTGATGATATTTGGCGGGTGTAATAACGGAAATTGCAATAGAATGTGGCGTGTCGGAACAGGCAGTTCGTGCATGGTGTAGGCGAAACCATGTTGCGAAAGATGCGAAAGGAAGTTTCGCAATCAGCGAAAGTCAAAAAACCGCCATATATCAGCATTATTTAGGTGTTGAACGAAAGCAAGTTTCGCAACAGGCGAAAGCAAGTTGCGAAACTTGCGAAACCACTTTGATCGCTATGCTGCAGGGAGAATTAGACCGGAAAAGCGAGCAACTTGCTGTAAAGGACAAGCAGATCGAGGAACTGAACGCAAGGTTGGCGGAGGTCAGCTCGGCGTTGGTGACGGCACAGCAGACTGCGGCAGCGGCCCAGGCTCTCCATGCTGGGACAATGCATCAGCAGCTTCTTTCCGGCAAGTCCGGAGCCGATCAGCCGGAGCGTGAGACAGAACCGGTTCAAAAGCGTAGCTGGTTTAGTAGGTTCTTTGGGGACTAAACAGAACGACAAATCGGAAGTTGTGGAGGTAAAATATAGATGAATCAAGGTAGAATTATTGTAATCACAGGTGCGCCGGGGACAGGAAAAACTACAAATACTGTAGAAAAGAGGAAGGAAATAATAAATGGCTAAAATGAGAATATCACCGGAATTGAAAAAACTGATCGAAAAATACCGCTGCGTAAAAGATACGGAAGGAATGTCTCCTGCTAAGGTATATAAGCTGGTGGGAGAAAATGAAAACCTATATTTAAAAATGACGGACAGCCGGTATAAAGGGACCACCTATGATGTGGAACGGGAAAAGGACATGATGCTATGGCTGGAAGGAAAGCTGCCTGTTCCAAAGGTCCTGCACTTTGAACGGCATGATGGCTGGAGCAATCTGCTCATGAGTGAGGCCGATGGCGTCCTTTGCTCGGAAGAGTATGAAGATGAACAAAGCCCTGAAAAGATTATCGAGCTGTATGCGGAGTGCATCAGGCTCTTTCACTCCATCGACATATCGGATTGTCCCTATACGAATAGCTTAGACAGCCGCTTAGCCGAATTGGATTACTTACTGAATAACGATCTGGCCGATGTGGATTGCGAAAACTGGGAAGAAGACACTCCATTTAAAGATCCGCGCGAGCTGTATGATTTTTTAAAGACGGAAAAGCCCGAAGAGGAACTTGTCTTTTCCCACGGCGACCTGGGAGACAGCAACATCTTTGTGAAAGATGGCAAAGTAAGTGGCTTTATTGATCTTGGGAGAAGCGGCAGGGCGGACAAGTGGTATGACATTGCCTTCTGCGTCCGGTCGATCAGGGAGGATATCGGGGAAGAACAGTATGTCGAGCTATTTTTTGACTTACTGGGGATCAAGCCTGATTGGGAGAAAATAAAATATTATATTTTACTGGATGAATTGTTTTAGTACCAAGACAGGAAAGATTGCGATTAAATAAGCAGGAGAAAATATAATTATGTCCAAGTATAAAAAAATGAAACAGCTCATAGCGGATATGCGCTTACCTGAGTATCGTTATAAGCAACTGCTTGATGCTGTGTTCCTACAAGGAATTATGCGTTTTGAAGATATGAAGTTGCTTCCAAAAACGCTGCGCGAAAAGTTGGTGGAGCAGTTTGGTGAAACTGTTGTGGAGATCAAGGCGATCCATCATGAGAAATCAATGCAAACTGACAAGGTGCTGTTTGAACTGTCGGACGGAAACCGTGTGGAAACGGTGGGCCTGTTTTATAAAGAGGGCTGGAACTCCTTTTGCATTTCATCTCAAAGCGGTTGCGGCTTCGGTTGTAAGTTTTGCGCAACAGGGACTTTGGGATTACGCAGAAACTTGACTGTGGATGAAATTACCGACCAAATCCTATATTTTATGCAACAAGGATGCAGTATCAACAGTATCTCTTTTATGGGAATGGGAGAGCCGTTCGCTAATCCACAAGTTTTTGAAGCCCTGCATGATCTGACCGCCCCGGAACTGTTCGGGCTGTCCCAGCGACGCATCACCATTTCGACTATCGGTATCGTGCCGGGTATTCAAAAATTGACAAGAGAATATCCGCAAGTCAATCTGGCCTATTCCCTCCACGCACCTACTGACCGTCTGAGGGAAACGCTCATGCCAATAACTAAAACATACCCCCTTGGTCAGGTACTGGATACATTAGATCAGCACATTCGGCAAACAAATCGCAAGGTGTTTTTGGCATACATCATGCTAAAGGATGTCAATGACAGCGACAGACACGCAGAGCAACTTACCAAGTTGTTATTCAAACACAAAAAGTATTTGCCACTATACCATTTAGATTTAATCCCATACAATCAAACGACAGTTACGGAAACTATGGTGCCCTCAAGCCACACACGAATAAAGGCCTTTTGCCGTATCATTCATAATGCAGGAATTAGCGTCAATATCCGAACGCAATTTGGCTCCGATATTAACGCTGCTTGTGGCCAGTTGGCGGGGGCCTACCGTGACGATCAAAAACAAGGAGAGAGAACAATGTCCGCTAGAGATGTAAAGAGTTTTGGTGAAGAGGTTGAAGCGAGCTGTTGAACGCTCAAAGTTAGACCGAAAGACAAATATCGAATTGGTAGAAACCATGTGGGAGCAATTTTCCAATTTGGGAATCTATGAATTAAATGTTATAGATACAACTACGCATTCAATCAAAGATACTGTTTCAGCAGTAAAAGAAAAAATAGTAAGCGGTACGGCTTTACTATTTTAGACAACTTCCAGTTTATCGGTGGGATGAAGGTCGGGGAGCCGTCCGCAGACGGCAGGGGCAGCGCCCCTCCGGAGCTGGCAGAGCAGCAGGCACGAGCCGGCAGTGAAGCAGCTCCGGCAACCCCTCCCCTTTAGGGGCGCAAAGCACTTTCACACCGCTGCACCGATGGGGTGGCGGTGTGAAAGTGCTTTTGCGTTACTTTCTCACCAGAAAGTAACAAAGAGGTTGTTTTTAGCGGAAATTTATGATAAAATAGAGGACGGAAGAATAAGCGGAAAGGGGGCGATTTTATGGGAGTTACGATTTCGGGTATGACAGGTGCAGGGAGCATCCGGCACAACAACCGCAGCTTCTCAGCGGCGAATGTAGACCGGAGCCGGACGGAGCAGAACATTGTTTTCTGCAACGAGGATCTGAAGCAGGTCTATCATATGGTCTTTGATGAAGCTCTCGCAGCCTACAACGCAAAGAAAACCAAAACGAGAGATAAGATACCGGACTACTATGAGCATATCCGGCAGAGTAAACAGGAAAAGCTGTTCCATGAAGCGATCTTCCAGATCGGCAACATGAGCGACTGTGGGTGCGGTACGCCGGACGGAGAACGGGCGGCGGCAGCTCTGAAAGATTTTGCGGAGTCTTTTGCAGAACGCAACCCCCATCTGCGGGTGTTCAATATGGTGCTGCACATGGACGAGGCAACGCCCCATCTCCATGTCGATTTTATCCCTGTGGCAACGGAGCAGTCAAGAGGACTTTCTACAAGGGTATCTATGAAACAGGCATTGAAGCAGCAGGGGTTTGTCGGTGTCGGCAGAAAGCAGACCGAATGGGCGGCGTGGATGGAACGGGAGAAAGAAGCTCTGACGGAGATCGCCCAGCGGCACGATTTTGAAATTATCTCTCTCGGCACGAACAGACCGCACATGGACTTGCCGCAGTTCAAGGAAGCGGCTGCGAGGCTGGAAGCGGTGCAGCAGCAGACAGCGGCAGTAGAGCGGGAGGTTGCTGAGCTGGAACGGCAGCGGGACGCTCTGAAAGGCACTGTGCGGCTCTTAAAGGAGGCTGACAGGGTAAATGCACCCCTGCATGATATTCAGCCGGAAAAGACGCTCACAGGGGCAGTAAAGGGCGTGACGGTGGATCAGGTCGAGCAGCTAAAGAAAATGGCACTGCGCAGCGTGACGGATCGGCACAAGGTACAGGAGCTGACGGAGGAAAACACCCGTCTGCGGTCACAGGTGCCGTCCATGAAGAAGCGGCTGGAAGAAGCGCAGCGGCAGCAGAGGCTTGAACAGGAAAACCGGAGGCTGCGCGATGAAAACTATTATCTGCAATCCGAGCTGCAGGAGGAACGCAGCTTCACCGAGCGTCTGACGGACGGCATCGGTCGGATGCTGGACTTCTTGGAAGAACACTTGCCGGAGCGTCTGCGTCCTCTGCTTGAAAAGGCGAGGGAGCTGCTGCCCGATCCGGAGATTGGACAGCAGCAGGAGCAACAGCAGCACCAGCGAGGAATGGGCGGCATGGAGCTGTAAAAGAAGCCTGTCCGGAGGGCTTGAAAATCTCTTTCGGACAGGCTATAATAACAACTGAAAATAGGGAATTGCTGTATTGATAATCTAAGCCCCCTGTAAGGGTACTCCCAACCTATATTTTTTCTCTCTGAAAGGGAGAAAGTCGGAGGGGAAAAGGGGGGTGAGCGGAGGGGTGTTGGAAGTGTGGTAAACCTCGTTAGAGGTTTTCCAAGCCACTGTGGTAAACCCATCGGGTTTTCCATAGTGGCGGCACTTTCAATGCCCCGCAGCGAGGGGGAAAAGGGGGAGGTGACTTTCTCTTTAAGGCGGCGTAGCCGCCGCTCTTTTGCTCCCCCTTTTCCCCCTTCCCGCCCGCAGGCGATCCCCGCCGCAGCGGATTTTCTTTTTGGTACTTTTTCTTTTGTGAGGTGGTAATATGACCGAGAATTATCGAGGCTGCTACGAGTATTTGAG
>SSXW01000040.1 GCA_009469585.1 Dechloromonas sp. Dech2017 | reverse complement strand
CTCGGCTTGCTTGAGTACGGCAATGATCTGGCTATCGGAAAAGCGTGACGTCTTCATGTAAAAGTTCCTCGGGCTGCTTTGGAGAAAATTCTACTTTTAACCGCCGCTAATTTCCGGGGGGATTACCGGACCGTCTGTGGTCGTTCGGGTTAGCCTAGTCAATTTGATTATTTTGGCTGGTAAGATCGGTCGCGATTCAGCGGTCAATACAGCACGATTCAGCGCAAGCACTAGGCTCAATCCGCTGGCTTGAGCGAAGCGGGCAATCCAGCTCCTAGGTCCACCTCTGCCCCTATATCCCCAAGTTTGCGAACAAAATCGCTAATCTTTCGACGATCTTTCGCACGTTGCACGAGGTATTTAATCTCGCCATGGTCATCGAGCCAGTTGAGGAACGCTTGCACCCCCTCCTTAGTGGTTGTTTCGTCCCTGCAGTTAGCAATGAACGCCATTTGAATTTTCTGTACATCATCCGCCACAAAAACTCCGAAAGGATGAGTGACGACGATGGCATCCGGAAAGCCGAGTTGGCGAAGCGCTTGCGCTTCGGTGACGCGCTTTTGACAGGCAATCACATGCACGGGTCCGTGAACATTGGGCTCCCACGTTTTGGTGCTCTGATGATCTTGGAGAAATGGTTGCCCAACCAACTCACGAGCAGCCGCGGTACCCATTGACGCGGGAACACTATCGCAAACGAAGCCGATTATTGATCCTCGAATCCCGACTGCAGCGATGTTGTCGGCCGATTGCTGAATTAGCCCGTTATCACGTCGTCGAATCAGTCCGACTACTGCCTCGGTCATCACCGTTCGCCGCCTTTGGAAATTCATGCGGCTCCATTCCAAAGCCTCACCCGCGAAGTAGCCGCCAGAAGAATTGATGCCGACACCCTCACGGGCCAAACTCAGCACGATGGCCGCAGCAAGCTCCTGTGCCCGCTGCAGGACCTCCTCTCCGGTTTTCACTTGAGCCCCGGGAAGCTTCAGCCGCTTCACGTAGGATTGAAACGCTTCGTCCGGAGAGCCGGCCTTTGCCTTCACGAGTGATCCGACTTGGATGGCTCTAACCTTACTTGGTGCTTTATTAAATGCCGCTGAGAGCTCCGCATGGCAGATCCCTATACCGTCCTTGACTGGATTATCAAAACCAAGCCATCCGGCACGGCCGTTGTAGAGCACGAGAAATACGTCTGCGCACCGGGACTTTTCAATGCACGCATCCCAGTTGTTGATCAACGCGCTTGCGTTGGATTCGTCCTCGTGAATCCAGACCCTGAAGACCTGTTTTCCACCAAGCGTTATCTCTTCAAGGTGTCTCTTGATCTCTGAGCGAAGGATACCTAAGGACTGCTCCTTATTTTGGAAGAAGACAGTATCTGTGCACCGGCTTGAGATCATCAACGACAGGGGCTCTGTCTCGGAAAGAGGCTTCTTCATGATAGTCATCACTGATGGACTGGTTCAAGCAGGCTCCTAGCGAGTTGTCGGAACCATGCCGGAACGGTTTCAGGGTGCAGGTCATTCATTAGTGCAGCATTAAACAGTCCTTCTGCAGCGTGAACACCCAGCTGCCGATAGGCCTCGAATTGCTCCTGATCGAAAAACTGATCAAGCGTGGTTTGGTGTGGAAAATCCGGGTTATTAATCCTGAACCGTTTAATCAATTCAGATTCGTTTCCCGTAACAGATAACTTGATGTAAAGGAGCAGGCCGACGCCCTCGGGATAGTAGATGGGGCATAGGCGGAAGTGAGACTTGCTATTACTGGTCGTTGGATCAGGTCGAATTTCATCCAGATTGGACTCTATGCGTACACCAAAATCAATTTGCGCATGCCTCACAAGCGTCATTAACCCCTGAAATGTGAAATCAGGATCAGACTCTCCGTCCACACAAATAATATATTTGCATCGTCGGCGTAGCAATTCGTACACGGCCAAGTTCTCGATATGGCCTCCGTCCGACAGATTTAGCCACTTCTGCTTTTCACTCATCTGAATACCGAGCATTTCCCGGAGCAAACAGCTAAACCCAGGGATCCCGAAACCACTAGTGCCTGGTCGTTTGATCCAAAAGCCAAGCCGAACATTTAAAATCGTCAATAGGGCAACTAGCGTGGGCATCGACCCCAAGCCCATTCTGGAGGAAAAAGCTGCCCCAGAAACGGCCATCGCGGTCGCTAGATCTATTGATGCGTTGTTGGCCTGCCACTGGTCGGTTCGCTGATAGCCAACTGCGGGCGAGCCCGTCCATTTCTTCGAGAACACGAAAAAGTCGCACCCGCGATCCACTAGTGCCGAATCTGAGCTCGAAGGAATGTTAAGCGTTGCATTTATGAGGTGGTAAGGTGCAGTGCTCTGCGGATTGATGTCCTTTAGCAGGACATTTGGCGTGTCAGTTTCGGTTTTTTGAATAAACGTCCGCGCCAAGCCATCGCGATAAAGCCTGTGGGGCCCGGTTAGATTGACATTTATCAGGAAGACGCTAACGATGCCGAGCGCGATTTCCACGACCATCAGGACAAAATATTCCTGTTTGGCGATATCACGAAACACATAAAAAAGGATAATTGCAAGTAGCGGCACCAGAAAACCTGCAATCATCAGAGCAATTTTCAGTACGATCTTGCGAACATTCGGTTCTTTCAATACTGGGATGAAACGAATAACACCCGGCACGGATGCAGCCAGCACCGCCAATGCCGCGCCAAATCCGCCGGCTTTTCCTCCATTTTCGTGGATGTTAGCGAGAAAGCTGGGGACAATTTGCTCGAGTGCCCAGCACGCTCCGATGGTTGCTGTGGTCGCAAGCAAGCCTCCCAGCAGACCACCAGCTATCTGAACCGCCTTAGTTTTTCTCTGCCGAATAGTCCACCCGTATGCAACCATCGCAACTACACACAACCCTCCGAAGGTCTGCAATACAAGCAACCAGTTGATTACAAGCCTGCTATTTATCAGGTTAGCCAATAGTGCGAGCAACAGGATAACGAAAACGGGGGCAGTCCAGTTCAGCAACATCCCTGCAAGCGTCGCGGTCACCATCGACCACTGCTGTTTCAGGTTGTTGACGAGAAGATACCTCGCATGCTGCCGTAAATAGCGTACCGGCTCGGGGTCCGGCCCATGCGGTGCCGCGACGGTAGAACTCGCATCACCATCACCCAACCGCTGTGTGAGAAAACAGCCTGTATAGCCACCACCGGAAACTGTCGAAAGAAAGTCCACCTCTTTAAGCAGTCCTTTGTTGGCCAATACCTGAACTACGCCAAGACTGAAAGTCGCTGAGCGAATCCCTCCACCGGACAACGCAAGGCCGATGGCGTCTATGTTTGGCGGGGTCGGGATATTCAAATTCTTTCGGCGGTCTGTGACGGCATCCGCCTCGTCCATCGCAATTTCTTTTGCCTGAGAGGAAAGACCTGGCGAGTGCGAAGTAAATCCAAATGGCAGCGTCTCAGTGAACACATCCAAATCGGCATCTGTCATCACATCCGGTGCCAGCGCATCTGCATGGGGCCTACCATAGGCCATCTGGTGCAGCTCTGAGGTAAATGCGCGCAGGGTTTTCTGCACCCGATGCAGTTCGAGGCGAAATTCGTCAGCGCCGTCGCGCCCGTTTAGTCGCCCTTCGTCAAGCGCCCGATGCCACTTTGCCGTCAATGGCCGGATCGACAAGTTTAGAACCTCAGTCGTGCGTGCCGAAAACACTTCGCACCCCGGATTCTGCTTGATTGCTTCGCGCGCCTGATCAAATACTTCCCACATGCTCTGCAGAGCGCGAGCCTCCACTCCGTGCTGATAGGGTAGCGGCTGAGTAGAAATGCGTGTTCGCAACTCAGTGAGAAGCTGGTGTGCTGCCGCTTGATCGGGAGTTATTGACATGGCGAGTTTTGTGCCCAGATTTTCGTCAAGAAGGTCCTGCGATGATTCAGAAACTGCGTGCCTAAAGTCGGTCATGACTGAACTGCCAAGTCTTGTCCCTTTCTTATCTAATCACACGTCGTTCATTTCATGCAGATTTTACTTTCATGCTACTTGAGTTGCCGCAGAACCTCTAGCGGCAGCGACGAAACCTTAATTTTATGGAATAGGAAATATTCATAAAAAGCACGCGTTAGTCGGAAAAATCAAAAACGAAACAGGCGTTGGCACCCTAGCCAGCCAGGGGATGCTTACTGACGCTGTGTTAGTGGCTAAAGCGATTCAGCGCTCCTTGAGCCGAGCACATAGCACTGCATAGCCAAGCAGCGAAGAATAGGAAACTTAGTACGTATGCGTTTTCCAAGCTGAGTGCTTCCAGGGCACGTACACCTAGTCTGGCGATTTTTCTTCGATAGGATTTCCGCGACTTACCCGAAATCCGATTGATGCGCCGAATGTCCCGGGTTCGTAGCCAATCCGACTTGCTGCTCGACAACCATTCGGATCGTCGCCGTTGTCACCTCCACCTTTTTGAAAATTCCGTACGACGCGCTCCACCAACGTTAAGTCACTTCTAGTGACAACTGGATCAACTTTGTCTTGGGGATCGTATGGTTCAAACACATCCTCTACCCATTCGCGCACCTCTGAAACGTCATAGGTGCCGGGCTTACCCCCACTGCAACCAGGCATGATTAGGCCAAGCGAGTCCCCAATCCAATACGACAAATCACTTCCTGCACGCGCGCTGTACTCCCATTCGGCTTCAGTCGGCAATCGAATTGTCTTCTTGGCTGATCCTATCTTCTTGTTCAACCAAATTGCGTAGGTTTTTGCTTCTTGCCAGGTTACGCGCATCGGGGCGTCAGCTGGCAACCAATCATTGACTCTGGATGCGGTAGGTTTGATACCAGAATCCCACAAGTAGTAGGCGTATTGAAGTCGAGTGATTGGCCGCTTTGAAAGCGCAAACTTGTGGGTGAGTCTAACCGTGTGATGTGGGCTGTCATCCGCGTCGCACCAGTATCCATCAATATCGTCGCGCCCTTTCTTGCACCCCATGACGAAAGTACCCGGATTGATTTCAACCCAATCAGGGATCTGCCTCTGAATTGCCAACTGCCAAAGAAATTTGTATCTGGCATATTCAGATGGGTATCCGTTCGATTTTGCCCATTGAAGTGAATCCCACCAAGCTGCCCCGATTGAGAATAAAACGACGACCAAGCCAAGCACACCAACTGCATTGCGCCTGCGTTGCCCTTGGGCTGCATCGCAGGCCGAAATAAAAGCAACGGAAAGCTCATCGCAAACGTTGGGATCCGTTAATAGGCGCTTCGCACTTCTGAGTTTGTGGCCTCGTAAGAATGCGCTCCGATCCAGACGGCCGGACGTTTCCCATTCCTCAGCCGAGACAGCTATCCGTATAGCAAATGCAGGGGGGCCGGGACGCTGCCCACGCAGGGCCTTGAGAATAGGTTCGGCAGAGTCCGTGTCAGGTTGTAGGTGGTTGAATTGCACCCAATGGATGCGGGGCAATATTTCCTCAAGGATGGTTAACGCGGACGAATCGGCATTCGGAAGAAGAACCGGAATAAGTAGGTAACTCGAATCCGCCGCATTCCTGGCCTTTGCCCATTCGATCTCTTGGCGCTGATAGGGGCCAAGGCCGTTTTCGCCCACGATCACGAGGCAGGCCCAACTCTTGAAGAATTCGCGCTGAACGTGTTCTTCCCAGTCCTTACCCCCAATGATCTCCCAAGTATCGAGCCACGTTCGAAGCGCACCTGACCTCAAGAGCACTAAGGCAAGCGACTTTACGAACTCCTTGTCAAGACTGTTGTGACAGAGGAATACCCGCCCGACGCTATCCAATTGCTTTTGCCCCTCCGAACGAAAGCAGACTCTGCCATTCTCTTATCATTTGCGTCAATTGCGCGAAGGCGACCTTATGATTTCCACTGAACCATCGTCGCCAACTTCGGCATCGAGAAACCCTGAGCAACGCGGCGTATAGATTTCCCGTCGTCCTCTCGGTGATCGAGTCGTAGCTTGGCGAATAACAGAAGAAGATGCCAGTCATTCTCTAATATTGGCACGGTAGTAGACATGGAATGTACCGGTGCTAACGCCTATACTGATTGCATTATGCGATAACACTCGACCGCACAGGAAGTAACAACCGGTCGAATGGATTGATTATTGAAAAGACAAGGTGAACTACCCGATACCCGAAATCTATGTCCTCTGGCATCCAGCCTGTCCGCTGGGCGAAGTCCTAGCGCGGCGCATTTATGCGTGGCTACGGCCGGGCAGCGGACTCGGCCCACAGGTCTACTACCGCAGCATGGCTGCCCCCGAGGCGCCAGTAGGCGGCTTGCCGCCCGCCCTGCCTGAGGAATTGAGAGCGATGGCCGTGTCGCCTATTCCTCAGGTCGCTGGGGGCACGATGCAGATCAGCAACGTGCAGATCGTACTAATGCTAATCGACGAACACTTGATCGCGGACGTCACTTGGCGCTACTGGCTGACGAGCTTGGTATTGCAGCCGGCGGTAAACAACAAGCGCGTGTTTCTCCCCGTGGCACTCGATGCCACAGCATTCAACCTACCTTACGCCTTGCGTGAATTCAACTTTCTGCGTCCGACAGGGCTACCGCTGCCGCAGAACGATCCACCAGGGCCGTCTGCCGCACTCGAGATTGTTGTACGTTCACTGCTCAAACAACTCACCGAGGCCTTATGCCGTCTGCTGCTAGGTGGTCGTGAGACACCATTAGTGGGAAATACCGGGGTTCCACATACAATTGTGGAAGGAAGTACGCCAAAGATTACGATTTTCCTTAGCCACGCCAAAGCTGACGGAACAATGCCTGCCCGGCGCATTCGTGACTACATCTACAGCCAGACCCAGCTTGCCGCCTTCTACGACGAAAACGATATCCCCTTTGGGGCAGCATTTAGCCGAGTGCTCGAGGCGAACATAGGCAGTAGCAATCAGACGGCTGCTTTGATCGCAGTGAGAAGTGCGCGATATGCAACTCGACCGTGGTGCCGGCGTGAGTTCGCAACGTTTCGGCGTCCGCGGCAAGAGCAAACCTCCCCAGGCGACGCGGAGCGATGGACACTTAACCCGACGATTATTGTCGATGCGCTTGATGAGGGATCGCAGACCTTCGGCTTGCCCGAATTTGGGAATGCACCAGTTTTTCGCTGGGCAGAGGAAGCACAGAATCCAGAGGAACAAGTGGTTACCACGATCTTGCGCGATACGTTGCTCGCATCGTTTCATGCTGCCGTCGGGAGTTGTATCCCCTCCGCGCCCGACAGCATCGTGCTGAACTGGCTGCCCGACCCCACGACCTTACTGCACATTCCGCGCGTACGCGCTGCAACGGAGGATTTGCGTATCCTGTATCCAGGACGCGGCCTTTCGGGGCTCGAACTGGATATTCTGGATGAGTTCTTTCCGCGCCTAACCTTGCACAGTTTCGAGGCGATGGTGTCATGAGCGGTGGCGGAAAATATCGGTCGCGGGGTGTACCACGGGTTATCGGGCTCTCTGTGTCCTACCAGAGGGAGAACTTGCTCGCACGCGGGCTAGGGCTCGAACACCTACGCGAACTCTTGCTTCGCCTGTCGCGTCCGCTACTCAGGCACGGCGCGAGTCTAGCCTACGCAGGACACTGGAGGGAAACGGAAGACAATTTCACCTATGATCTTCTGAGGATGATCAACGCCGAGCAGGAGGACAACAGCCATGGTGGAGCAGACACTGGCCTCAACATCGGGCGGCTCTACAATCATTCGCCTTGGCCGGACTTCCTTGATATTACGCCGAGGATCGAAGCTCAGTGGATCAATTCCTGCCGCATTGTGCGCATATCTCAGGAACTCGCCGGCATTGCCTCCGACGATCGAGTAAGCGACGGCGAAAGCCAGTCCGACTCGAACCGGGCACGTTTGAACGTGGCCCTAGTACTGAGCGCAATGCGGCGAATGGCGGTGGAGGGTATGACGGTCGCTATACCCGATGTACCGAGCCCAGAAACGGTTCCTCCAATTTCCGCTCGGGTACTCCTTGGCGGAAAGTTGCAAGGCTTTAGCGGATTTCTTCCGGGAGTGTTCGAAGAAGCACTGGTTGCACTTGAGCACAAGCTGCCACTATATGTATTAGGGGGCTTTGGCGGTGCAGCGGAAACTTTGGCCCAAGCACTGCTTGCGCCTGCCAGTATTCGCCCTGATGCATTCTCGTTTGAGTGGCACCGGGCCAACAGCTCTAACTTTGAGCAGCTCGTCAATTTTTCTCAAACCTGTGATCTACCGAGTGGGGTACGCACAAGTGCGCAAGCGCTTGACGCTTTGTATCAATTGATCGGCAGCGCCACGTCTAATCTTGTGGCTGCACTCAATACCGGTCTGAACGAAGCGCAAACAAAAGAGCTGCTCACTACCCGCGACATGGGACGTGCAGTTAAGCTAGTGTTGTCGGGCCTGAAGACCAAGTTTGGGTTGGAGTTGCTTCCATCATAGTAGGCGCAGTCCATGCACGCTTTATACTCTCATACGATTTGTATTGCACCCACCCCTTGTAGACGCCCTGCGGCCTTAAACGAAGCCAAAAAAGTAAATCTAGGGTGAAGCGAACAACGCGGAGAATCCCGCATTGCGCAGGGCGGTCAACTTGCCTAACAAACTGCGCGTATTTGACTACAAGGTCAGCGCGAGACTAATCTTTGCTATCGTGTTCTGATTAAGTACGTCAATCTACATAGCATTGCGGACGGGAAAGGGCACCCCAAACGCACAAGAACATGCGCATCACACAAAGCAACCGCTGGCTGATTGCCCTTCACAGTTACTTTCACCGACTTCGATTCGAATAAATCAAGCTAGATAATATTATTGTTCTCGCCAGAGTATCTCTTTGAGCTGAGATCAAAATCAAATGGGTCGCCAACCACCAGTCCGAATTGCCGCCCATAATTGGACTCAAGCCAATTAAGCAGAGGGCCTGCATCCGAATCCAAGAATACTCTATGCGAGCGACCGTTTTTATAACCCATAGTAGCGAATATTTCACTAGGGACGGTGGGAGCCGCCGCGCCAAAGTATAAAAATTGACGGGATATTAGTACTCGGTTGGTCTGAGTATCTTTCTCCATATTATGGAGATTTGGCCGACCATCGGGAAGACTATGGTGGGAGTCTTCCTGCTGCCACGGGGCATCAGCTGCAAGGCGGTGGTAGATGTTGTCTCCAACCATCATTTTCCTGCTGCCATTGCGAATAGGACGTTTTGAGAGAAAACGGAAATCGCTCCAGTAGTCATCGAACGTCATGCATTCTTCCACGCGAATAGCGAAAATGCAGCGGCCCGAAGCATTTAGGCGGGAACCTCCCATGCCAATAACCCAGTCACCTATTTGAGCGCAGCGACGAATTACTGGCTTACAGGTGGCTAGAGTACAAAAGCCGTGAAACGGATTAGGCGCAAACCCAAAATCTCGATCGACAACATAGATGTAAGTTCGCATTTTCAATAACTCAGCACGTGACATTAGTCGGCCGAGTTATGGGGTGTCGGGCATTTCCGTCTGGGTCTAAGAAAGGCCCCTGTCTGGTGCCATCGATAGCGGCCATAATGCTGTTTGTATTCCAGTTAACTAGGTCGGCTCCATATTTTTCGAATGCCGGGGGAATGTCCGCCTCCGTTCCCCCTCGAGTGTAAATGCCAACAATCCTCTTCCCTAAGCGATTGGCTTGCTCAATCTCCCAATTGACCCACGGACGACTATGCGTTTCCTTCCCGATCAATACAACCACCGTCGAGGCCCACGACATCTTTATTCGGAGGAGGCGCTCGATTGTTCGATCACTCACCAATCCTTTTTCCAATCTGCGCTGGTTAGCCGGTTTTGCGCGGATTGAGCTATTTCGGATGTCGAACCCCCCCTGCTTTAGAAGGGTCGTCATCCTGGTGACATGCTCGTCGTCACCGTGGTGATGACTGATGAAAACGTGGCGCCGATTGGATTGTTCAGACATACTCTTGATCCCAAATTAGGTCGCGATGAACGTAAGGCAGGACCGCAAAGTTGAGAAACGGAGGCCACTCAGGGATGGGCCAATTGCAGCCTTGAAATTCGCTGTACCATTGGCGGTAATGATAATAGGATTTTCTCTATTCGATGGTGCCAAATGAACCCACCTCGCCTGATCATCTTTGAGGGCGTAGACGCCGCGGGCAAATCCGCCGTATGTAACGGGTATCTTAAGATGCTGATCCAGCATGGCATCGCAGCAAAGCTGCTGGCATTCCCAGGAAACGCACCAGGGACCCTTGGGCACTTGGTGTACCAGCTTCACCATGCCCCGCTCTCGATGGGTGTTGAGCAACTTACCGCAGCAAGTCTGCAAGCGTTGCACATTGCGGCACATCTAGATGCAATTGAGTCCGTTATTACTCCAATGCTGGAGGCTAGGGAAACATTAGTACTAGACCGCTACTGGTGGTCAACGTGGGTATATGGACTCGTTGGCGGAGCATCTCCAGACACTCTTCAAGCCTTGATCAATGCTGAACGAGTTGCCTGGGGACGCTGGCTGCCAAGCATTGTTTTTCATGTCACCAGGCGTTTTCCGCTGAGGAATGAGCCAATCGAAACTTGGGAAGCACTCCGCAACGAATATGACAAGCTCGCAAAACGGGAGGAGAAAAACTATCCTGTGCGCATACTTCCAAATAATGGAAATCTCGCCGACACCGTCGAGCAAGCTTTTTCCATGTCGTTTGGCGACAATTAGAAAGTGTTGAAGTGATAAATAATAGGTCCCTCGAATTGGATTTTGGCAGGACTGGGAGCCACGCAGAAACCCCGAACTTTGAGTTCCTTGCTCCTCTAAAGCCAACAATCGTGTTTAGCACTTATTGGCAATTCGCAGTCGAGAGACAAAGTGTTTATATGCGTAGGATTCGCGGAGAAGCCCCCCCTTGGTCTAATGACCCCGTTCTCCGAGAGCACAAATTCACCAACGTCTATCGAGCCGCAGACCGAGTTAGTCAATATTTGATTCGTCACGTCATCGGTGCAGATGACCGGGAGGTAGCTGACACATTCTTCCGAATCCTGCTTTTCAAGGTATTCAACCGCATCGAGACTTGGGAACTCTTAGTTGATAGTTTTGGGGAACCAAGCGTCGAAGGATTTGATGTTGAGAGGTATGACGAAGTTCTATCCACAGCCTTTTCTGCTGGTGATCGGTTGTATTCCGCTGCTTATATCATGCCATCCGGTGGAAAAAGCAACTTCCCGCGAAAGCACACGATGCACTTGCATTTAATAAAGAAGATGCTGGAGGCAAGGGTGCCAAATCAGATCGCCGAAGCCAAGACAATGAAAAGTGCATTTGAACTCTTACGTGGATTTCCAACAATTGGAGACTTTCTGGGATACCAGTTTGTGACGGATCTGAACTACAGCCGCCTCACGGATTTCAGTGAGGACGACTTTGTGGTCCCTGGGCCAGGTGCAAAGGGTGGGCTGCAAAAGTGTTTTTTTACACTGGGAAATCTATCGGAAGCAGATGCAATCCGACTGGTAACGGAGAAGCAAGAGGATTGCCTTCGGGAGCTTGGCCTAGACTTTCCAACTCTTTGGGGAAGAAGACTGCAGCTCATCGACATCCAGAATATTTTTTGCGAAGTAAATAAATACGCTCGGGTTGTTCATCCGGAATTTCACGAGAGGGCTGGGCGTTCGCGAATCAAGCAGAAGCTTCGGCCTCAATCCTCTGTGCCAGTTCCACGTTTCCCGGAAAAGTGGGGCATTAACCATCGCCTACAACAATCCCCAGAATATGTTCCAAGTCGTTGAAGCAGATACTGCCGATGAGATGTGGTTGAAGGCTACGGCATGGTTTGAGCCTTTAGGCTTTGCAACGCGGCAAGGTAGCCGTTGCGGTAACACGATAGAAGTACTTCATGGAGCATTGTCACTATCCAATCCGAGACAACGTTGGATAGCCTCCAGAGCGCCGGCAATTAATCCTGCATACGCTCTAGCTGAAGTGATTTGGATCATGAATGGTCGCAACGACTCGGCCATGCCAAATTATTTCAATCCGCGACTACCAAAATACGCGGGGGACAAGGCCTCCTACCACGGAGCTTACGGCTTTCGTCTTAGGCAGCATTTCGGCCTAGATCAGCTTCAGCGCGCTTACTCGGCTCTATTGGCCAACGGAGAATCCAGACAAATTGTGCTGCAGTTCTGGGATTGTAAAATGGACTTGCCGACAGAGAAGGGCGCCCCAAGGGCAGAGGACATCCCTTGCAACGTGATGTCTATTCTCAAGCTCCGCGACGGGCGACTGGAATGGACGCAAATAATGCGCAGCAACGATTTCATTCTCGGGCTGCCACACAATATCGTTCAGTTCACTTGTCTGCAGGAAGTAATGGCAGGGTGGCTGGGGGTCCAGCTAGGGGAATTCAATCATTTTGCTGATAGCCTTCACATTTATGATCATGATGCGCCAATAACTAGGCGAATCGATACCTGTATTCTTCCGCGGAATAACGAATCGATCGCTCTGCCCAAGGTGGAGTCCGAACGCTCGTTCGCAAACTTGGGGAGGTTTGCCGATGTACTCTCATCTTCGGCAATAGCTGTTGCCGAGCTCTTAACGACTTTCAATGAACTAGAGGTCGATCCATCGTTTCGTAGCTGGGCGTCGATACTGACGGCAGATGCGTTACGAAGGCGCAAGGCTTGTAAGGAGATGGAGGCTGTAATGAATGGTTGTTCTAATCCATGCTTGGCGACGCTCTTTGAGCGCTGGTTGCGGCGAAAATCAGAAAGTTAGAAAGCTTCTACGTGCGCATTGAGTCGCCCTATTTTATTGTAGAGGTTGCGCAGTTAGCTTTAAGCGCTACTGCAGTCGTTCGATCGGTAGTGGATGAACGCCTGCAATGGCCGAGTTGTGTGAGTTTCCCTTACTGCAGGTTTCAGAGTGGAGCGGTCACTTGAATGTCTCGCGCTCCAGACGGGTGACAGTCCGGTGATGGCCGACAGCACGTATTCCGACCCCGTTCCCGATAGCCGCCGTTGGCTTTTCTGAGTGGCCGCTTTGGGATCAGCAGCCCAACAGGCTCATCCCGGCCACAAGCGGGCACTGATGGTTTTCCCCCAAAGCAAACATTGCTACAGGTCAACTGACCAGCATATTGATGTTGTTATACTGACCGCCAATATTCCAAGTGACTGAACGCAATGGGCTAAGGCAACACCTGCGGCGTCAGCAATATCAATTGTTATACGGCCCCCTGCGTCCGTGTAATCACTGTTAGACCGCAGCACTTCATTTGCCCCTGCGGCATGTGAGAAAAACTGATAAACGCATAGCCTTGCGCAGGAGATAAGCAACGTGACCCAAACACCCGAAAATCGCTGGCCAATAGACGGTCACGACCACCGATATATCGAGCGAAGCAATATATATGAAAACCCGAAGATTAGAGCGTTTCTAGATAGCAGCAACGTCACCTTACTAATCGCAAGCAAAGGTATGGGAAAAACACTCTTGCTGCGGGTCAAGAAAAAGATTGTTACAACCTCGCACAGTGGAATCATTCTTATCCCATCCTCAGATGCAGAGTTTGATGAGCCCAAACTCCATGGAACGTTCACAACATCGGGTTATCAAGATTTACTGCTTTGGAAAGACCTGTGGTCATTTGCAATCGTAATTTCCACGCTTACCCATATCCCTGCACTTTCTGAGTCTCCCGACAAACAGAAGCAAAAGATACGGCGCGCGCTTGAACCACTTCCAATTGACTCTCGACTGAAAGACGAAATTGCCGAAGATTCCACGGTAATCCCCCCATTTTTAGCAGCGGTCAGAAGTAGAGGTGGTTAAAAGTGCTGACTTCTGTTTCGGGGTAATGCCGCCGAGTGCCATGTTGGGGCGCTCGTGATTGTAGGTCCACATCCAGTCGGT
>SSXW01000003.1 GCA_009469585.1 Dechloromonas sp. Dech2017 | reverse complement strand
CTCGGCTTGCTTGAGTACGGCAATGATCTGGCTATCGGAAAAGCGTGACGTCTTCATGTAAAAGTTCCTCGGGCTGCTTTGGAGAAAATTCTACTTTTAACCGCCGCTAATTTCCGGGGGGATTACCATCCGGGTTGGGCAGTCCATCAGTAACCTGCTGGTCAAACGTTTCCGCATCGAGCCACTGAATGTGGTTGTGACGCAGGCCGGTGTAAAGGGCAACAAGAATCTGGTGCAGGGCATGGGGATGAGGCACCTTTGCCACGCCTCGGCCTTTCAACCGTTTCGGCTCGGTGTAGAAAATATTAGGAATCTGCCTGAGAGGGTAAGTCTTTCCTTTATGAAAAACCACAGGGATAAACCCAAGGGTATCTTGTCGCGAAAAGCAGTCGATAGTCGTTCGAGTTAAATCGAACCCTATGAGGTCCTTGTCGCTAATCATCCCTGCCATCACCCGCTCCAGCAGAACGTTCGAAGCCGTCACCAGAGCCTCAATGTAGGACACAAACAGCCGGAAGACGCGACGCGGAATCGGCCGCTTATTTGTTCCTGTAGATTTTGTCTGGGCAGGGTAATCGTGCTTGTTAAGCGGTTGTCGGAAATTTTGTGACTCCGGTAAGGAGTTACTATGCTGTTCAATAAATCCAAACAGTAATTCAATTTGCTTGAGAGTGGCGTAGTGACTGGAAGGTCCCCACTTTCGCGCTTGAGCCAAATTCTCAAAAAATTCGACCAAGGACAGTGGTCGCAGTTGGTCTTCAAGAAGCCCTAGGTACGAAACAAAAACCCCGGATACTAGCTTTTCCGGTGTCGAAGGGAATTCGAATTTGAAATCAGGATTGTCTGCATACCAATAGGCCAAATAACCAAAAAGATAGATGTTGAAGTACCCTAGAGCTGCGATACGATGTTTTTTGTTCTCCAGCCGACCTTTTTTCAAGAAGGTGCGCTCGATACTAATCCATGTGGCCGCGCTTGCTTTCATGTCAAACGCGAGCCCAGGGAGTGCCTCTATTTTGGCTAGCACTTCGGGGGCAAAGTATGCGGCACCAAGCGACCCCGCCTGCTCCATAAGGCTAGTGTGCCCGCCTACGAACGAGCCCTCGAACCCCTCGGTCGTTTCCGTTTTAAGCGCTCTAATCGGTCTTGAATTAACAAGGGCTGCACGCCAGCCAGCCGCATTCACGGGAGAATCATCTCCATATTTGCGCTCAAGCAGGTCTGCCAGCATTAGTAGACCAATGTCGTCTTTTTTGCTTGCGAATCGAGTTTTATCGTTAGCGACCTTGAACGCCAACATGTCTTCGTAATTGGCATCAGCAGGCTCAAGCCAGCCTGCTGCAATTATGAAGTGCTGTACCGTCCATACGAGACGTTCTCGCTGTTTCACGGAGTAAGCGTTAAAAATATCTTCCGTTTGCTGAGCCCCTTCGCGGGCATACAAAGAGCGCATGAACCGAAGTAGCTCCGGCAAATACCCGAGTGGACACAACTCCCGCTTTGCTCGGTTTTCGCTCCCAGGTCCGAAGTTAAACCCCCACGGCCATTGAAACGCGTACGGTAAGACTATTGCCCGGCGAGTGTGCAAGGCGACCAAGAAAACCGAAAATCCCCTGCGCAGTGCCGGAAGGTACGCCTTGCGATACTCCTTAGGACCGTCGATTCGGGTCACAGCCGCATACAGGCTGGGCGAACAATGACCTTCTTCAATTAAGATAAAGGCGAGAACGTCATTCACATACTGCTCGTCGAAAGCATCGCTATCCTTTCGCAAAATGAATCGCTCAATATGCGCGGGCAAAGCGACCACTAGGTAGTTCTTAGTCGTAACTGTAGATAGGTCCAGATTTTGGAGCCCGTATGCTTCCAGCAGCCATTTGCTGGCATCGCGGAGTGCCGCCACAATACTTTCGTGCAGTTCCTTGCCTGTCTGGAGGAAAACGATTTCGCCTTTTGTAGTATTTATCATTCGACAGTTTCTTCCTTCAACTTGGCCTCAACCTCTGCGAGTCGCTGCAACAATGCCTGACGCTTGAGTTCGTGAACAGAACGGACTTTTCCGTTACCGAAGACCATTAGATTTGCGTAGCTCAGCTCGGCTTCCAGAAGGTCCCTGTCATGGCGGGCGTATTTTGCCGTGTCCTTTGCTTGACGATGGCCCATCAGTTTCTGCACAAGCCCAAGCGGAAGGCCGTACGTTCCGTCTGGGCGGGGAAAGTAATTCAGTAGATAGGTGCCATACATGTGCCGCAACGAATGAGGCCCCTCAATGTGTCTAACTCCGCCAAGTCGAATAGCCCGCTTAAGAACTTCATTTCGAGAAGACGCTGCGGCAAGGAAATAGGGCTCTCCTTGGTTTCCCCCCTTGACGTACTGAAATACGAAGTCGTGTCTTCCGTGGGGAATGTATTCATACCGAAGATATAAGGCCAAGGCCTCAAAAAACATGGTTGCAAACGGGTCAATGAGTAAGGTGATTGGTGTTGCCCTGCCCTTCCAAACCAACCGGTCGCGTTCCTCGGGGCGGAGCGCTAAATATGACCGACAGTTCGGACGGCTCTTTGGGTCTATCAACCGCACGGTTCGCGTAGCAGTATCAACGTCCTGCCAAAGCAATTGCAGCGCCTCACTAATCCGGCAGCCACTTGCAGCGCAGAAGGCATACAAGGCCCTGTCCCTGTGGGTCGTCAAGTTACCCAATACGTCACCGACTCGGTCGAAGGGGAATGCCCTTTCCTGGTCGTAGCTGATGTCGGGCGCCGAGGTCGGCAGAATGCATTCCTCAATAAATTTCGGTCCTCCGGCAATTACCCCAGCCAACATCGAGTTGGCAACCATGGCATTCCGCTGAAAGCGGGGAATATCTCGCCTCTCGCCGACGCCAGCGAACAGCGCCTGCTCATCTACAATGCCGGCGCTGACCCCCTTGTTGGTCATTTCAAGCATTTGTGCGCGGACGCGCTCGGATAGCTTCAAGAACCGCCGTATGGCCGCGTGTTTGGTCTCGGAAGAACGGCTAGAAATCCTAGGGGACGGCAATGTTTCATTAACTCGACGCGCAATTTCCTTGCCCGCGTCGGTGCCGAGTACCAGGTATTCGTCGTAAGACTCAATTACTTCTACCAAGTCGTCATGGCTTACGCTGCCATCATGACCAGCAGGGGCCGAAGCGGCAGCCTCGAAGAGATAGTCGAAAAATTCGGCGAGCCACCTACAATAGTTGCGTCTGGTGTTTACCGAGCGCCGTTCAAGGGTCTTTGCGAACGCCTCAAAGGCCTTTATTGAGCGACCGTCGGGACCGAGCAATTGCCACGATTGCCGTCCGTGCAGGTTTTTCTCTAGCAAGGAAACGTTCTTCAGCAACCCAACCCCTTCCGCGTAATATGCATCTGAAAATGCACACTATCAGAGGTCATCTCAACATGCAACTGAGATGCGTATTATGGATTGGCTAACTGCTGGAAAATATACAGGGAATGAGCGGGTGAAGGGAATCGAACCCTCGTATGCAGCTTGGGAAGCTGCCGTTCTACCATTGAACTACACCCGCATTGTGGTACTACTTAGCGCACATCCTAATGTGCATCTGGCTTAGCCTGTAATAAGAACCCACGGCTCTAGCTTGGGAAGCTAGGGTATTACCATTATACGACGCCCGCTCTGGGCAAGAGGCTGCATTCTATGCGCAGTCGGCAGCCGATTCAATCGTCGTCGGCCGGGGCCAGCGCGGCGTAGGCGCCGGCGTGGAAGAGTAGCGGGGCGAGATCGACGCGTTCGCCGAAGCGTTCGATGCGGCCGATGTAGATGGTGTGGTCGCCGGCGACCTGGGCGGTTTCGTTGGCCACCTCGAAGGTGGCGCAGCAGCCGGGGAGGACGGGCGCGCCGCCGAGCCCGGCGTGCCAGGCGAGACCGACGAAGCGGTCGGCCGGCCAGGTGGCGAAGCGGTTGGAGATGTCGTGCTGGCTATCGGCCAGGATGTTGATGGCGTGGTGGCTGGCCTTGCTGAAGGCGGCCAGGTTGTGCGAGCTGTTGTCGAGGCACCAGAGGACGAGGGCCGGATCGAGCGAGACAGCCGAGAAGGAATTGACGGTCAGCCCGATCGGATGACCGTCGGGGTCGATGGCCGTGACGACGCAGACGCCGGTGGCGAAGCGGCCGAGGGCGTTGCGCAGGGCGCGGCTGTCGTGTTGCGGCAGGGTCATCGGGATTGATTTGCGTCAAAAGGCCGTATTATCCGTGCTCCCGCAGCTTGCGTCGAGGCAGATTTTGGCCGCCCCCCATCCGTTTTCCACCCAGTTGATCGCCTGGCAGAAGGTGGCCGGGCGCCACGACCTGCCCTGGCAGAAGACGCGCGACCCGTACCGCATCTGGCTTTCCGAGATCATGCTGCAGCAGACGCAGGTGGCGACGGTGATCCCCTACTACCTGCGCTTTCTGGCCAGTTTTCCCGACGTCGGGGCGCTGGCCGCGGCGCCGATCGAGGCGGTGATCGCCCACTGGGCCGGCCTCGGCTACTACGCCCGGGCCCGCAACCTGCATCGCTGCGCCGGGCAGATCGTCGCGGTCTACGGCAAAAAATGGCCGGAATCGGAAGAATTGCTGGCCGAGCTGCCGGGCATCGGCCGGTCCACGGCGGCGGCCATCGCCGCCTTCGCCTTCGGCCGGCGGGCAGCGATTCTCGACGGCAACGTCAAGCGCGTGCTGTGCCGCCATTTCGGCGTCGCCGGCTTGCCCGGCACGGCGGCGGTGCATCGCCAGCTGTGGACGCTGGCCGAAAGCCTGTTGCCTGCGCATGGCATCGAGGCCTACACGCAGGGCCTGATGGATCTCGGCGCCACGCTGTGCACGCGCAGCCGGCCGCGCTGCGCCGACTGCCCGGTGGCCGCCGGCTGCCTCGCCAAACGCGACAGCCGCCAGGGCGAGTTGCCGGAACGCCGGCCGAAGGCGGCGGTGCCCCGCCGGCGCGCCAGCTTCGTGCTGATTTCCGACGGCCGCCGCCTGCTGCTCGAACGCCGCCCGCCGCTCGGCCTGTGGGGCGGCCTCTTGGTGCCGCCGGAGGGCGAGCCGGCCGCTGTGGCAGCGCGTTGCGGCCTGGCCCTCGGCGAAGCGCAGGCCCTGCCGCCGCTCGAGCACGCCTTCACGCATTTCCGCCTGACCCTGGAGCCGGTGCTGTGCCGGGTGGACGGCCAGACGCTAGCCGCCGAGCCGGGGCTGGAATGGGTCGATCTGGCAACAGCGGCCGAGGCCGGGGTGCCGGCGCCGATCGGCAAGCTGATCAGGCAGGTTGCCAGCGCAGCGGACTGAGGCCCCAGCGCTCGAAGCTTTCGGCGCGGACGATCTGGCCGTAGTGGTTGCCGACCTTGCGCGCCAGGTCGACTTCGACCGGCGTCACGTATTGCTGGCGGGCACCGTGGTAGATGACGCGGACGATTGGGGTCAGCGTGTTGTCGGCATGCAGCTGCTCGACCACCGCCAGATGGCCGCTTTCGAGCATGACCAGGGTGCCGACCGGGAAGATGCCGACGGTCTTGACGAAAGCGGCGACCAGCCCCGGATCGTACTGGCTGCCGCCCTCGCTGTAGAGCTGGCGCAGCGCCAGCGAGGGCGACATGGCGGCACGGTAGGGGCGCTCCGAGGTCATCGCGTCGTAGGTATCGACGATGGCCGCCATGCGCCCGGCCACCGAGATTTCGTCGCCGGCCATGCGGTAGGGGTAGCCGCAGCCGTTGTAGCGCTCGTGGTGTTCGAGGACGACGGCAACCGAGGTCTCGGACAGCCGCGAAGTGGCCTCGAGCACGGCCAGGCCTTCCTCGACGTGGCTCTGGACGATGGCGAATTCGGACTGCGAGAGCATGCCCGGCTTGGTGATCAGGCGGGCGTCGATGGCCGACTGGCCGACATCCTTGACCATGGTGCCGAGCGCCAGCTTCTCGATTTCCGGCTCGGCGATACCCTGCTGGCGGCCGAAGGCGATGATCAGCGCGGCCGTTGCCACGGCATGCTCGGTAGCGTAGGCGTCCTCTCTCTTGAGGCGGGCCAGCGGCACCAGCGCGTCGGGATTGCGCCGCACCGATTCGATCATGCGGCTGACCAGCGGTTCGAGCTGGGCGGCATCGACGTGCTGGCCGGCCCGCGCTGCCAGCATCAGCGTGCTCAAGGTGCCGCTCGCCTCGGCCAGTAGCCGCGTCGCCCGCCGCCGCTCCTCGCCGAGCGACACGGTGCGCGGCTGGGCGGCCTTGATTTCGGCCAGCGAACGTATCCTTTCCTCGATGCGGTTGAGCGGCACCACCGGGGCCGGCGGCGGCTCGGGCGGCAGATCGTCGCCCTTGGCGGTATCGATGCTCAGCTCGCTGATGCCCTCCTCGCGTAAGCGCCAGATGTGGGCCGCATCGCGCACCATGAAGCGTTGCCGCCAGATCGAATGGTCCAGCCAGTGCTTGTGCAGGTCCACGACATACATGCCGGGCTGCAGCTGGTCGATGGAAATTCGCCGGATCATCGTGACATTCGCCGCGCTTACTGGCCGGCCGCGGCCTTGGCCTTGCGCCGCTCGGCCTTTTCCATCTTGGCGGCGACCCGCGCTTCATGCTCGGCCTGCTTGCGGCGCAGCTTCTCGGCCTCGGCCGCCTTGCGGCGCTGGCCGTCGACGGCCTTCTGCGCCTTGTCGGCCCGGGTTGCCGCCGCCTTGTCCTCGGCCGCCTGGCGGGTCGCCGCAGTTTCCTGCTGGCGGGCCTGCAAATCGGCCGCCCGGCGTGGCGCCTCGGCTTGCTGCTGGCGCTGGCGCTCGGCCACCTGCTCGGTCTTCACCTGGCGCGCCAGGTTCTTGCCTTCGAGTTCGAGGTGGCGCGCCTCGCGGGTAGTCGCCAGATGCGCCTGGCGGGCCTGGTTGCGGCAGTCGTTGACCAGCACTTTCTGTAGGCAGGCCTCGTCCTGCTCGCGCAACCGGCGGTCGGCCTCGTCCTGCCTGGCCTTGCCCTCGGCCTTGAGGGCGTCTGCCTTGTCGAGCCGCTGCTGCCAGGCCGCCTGCTGCTCGGGGCTGCCCACCACCTCGGCGGCGCGCGCCGGCCAGGCAGCCGCCCACAGGGCGATCAGCCCGGCAACCACTGATAGGGATCGATTTTCCATTTTTCGTAACTCTCGACGCTGGCGACGCGGTCCTGTTGCATTCGCGACAGATCGACGATCTCGGGCGGAATATAGTACTGCTGCGCGGCGTGATAAAAAACGCGCACTACCGGTTCGAGCAGATTGCCTTCGTTTTGTTCGACGACGACGCCGATCCGGTTGCTCTCCAGGCGGACCAGCGAACCGGTCGGGTAGATGCCGATGGCGCGGATGAAGGACTGGACGAGCTTGGCGTCGAAATGGTGCTTGCTCCATTCGAGCAATTTCTTCAGCGCCAGTCTGGGCGCCATGCCGCGGCTGTACACCTTGTCCGAGGTGATGGCGTCGTAGACGTCGACGATGGCCGCCATCCGGCCGTACAGCGAAATGGCCTCGCCGGCCAGGCGATTGGGGTAGCCGCTGCCGTCGAATCGCTCGTGGTGCTCGGCGACCATCTGCCGGGTGATGGCGCCTATCCCGGGCAGCCCGGCGAGCAGGCGCAGGCTCTCGCCGACATGGCCCTGCATGCGGGCGAATTCGGCGTCGTTCAGCTTGCCGGGTTTTTGCAGGATGGCCTCGGGCAGGCTGGCCTTGCCGATGTCGAGGAGCAGGCCGCCGAGGGCGATTTCCTTGATCGCCGGGCGGGGCAGGTCGAGGCTGCGGGCGAAGGCGACGAGCAGCGCGCTGACGCTGACCGCGTGCTCGAAGGTGTAGTCGTCCAGGCTTTTCAGGCGGACCAGCGGCAACAGCGCGTCCTGGTTGCGAAAAACCGACTCGATCATGCTGTCGACCAGCGGCTCGACGCGGTCAACGCGGATTTTCTGGCCGAAACGCACGTCGTCGAGCACGCCGCGCACCACCTTGTTGGCCTCCCCGTGCAGCCGGCGGGCCCGCGCCGCCTCGTCCTTGACGTCGACCACCGGCGGCTTTTCGGCCCGCTTGCGGGCGATTTCCTGCAGGCGCGCCTCGAGGTCGGCATTGACCTCGGCCTGCGGCCGCGCCGCCTGCACGTCGGCGCCCTTGACGGTGTCGATGTAGAGTTCGCGGATGCCCAGGCTGACGATCTTGTCCACCGTCGCCAGGTCGCGGACGTGGAAGGCGTTGGCCATGAAGGGATGATCGAGCCAGCCACAATTGAGGTCGTGGATGAACATGCCCGGCTTGAGCTGGTCGGCGCGAATCTGCTTGATCATGCGCCGATTCTAGCAGGCGGCGCGGCCGGCCAGCGAGGGGCTTGGGCGGGCTGTTTGATCGCCGCATCATATTTCGATTTTGGCCGTTTTTTCCGGTCGACCGCGGGAATGGCCATGGCCGCCGGCCCGCCTCGTTATAATCGCTGCCTCATGATCGCCCTCCGCCAAGTCACTTTCGCCCGCGCCGGCCGCCCGCTGGTCGTCGACGCCTCCCTGCAACTGCACGCCGGCTGGAAGGTCGGCGTCGTCGGCGCCAACGGCTGCGGCAAATCCAGCCTGTTCGCGCTGCTCGGCGGCGAGCTGCACGCCGAGTCGGGCGACGTCGAGCTGCCGGCCAGCTGGCAGATCGCCCGCGTCGCCCAGGAAACCCCGGCCCTGCCCGACAGCGCCCTCGATTTCGTGCTCGACGGCGACGCCGAACTGCGCCGCGTCGAGCGCGAGCTGGCCGCTGCCGAAGCGCGCGGCGACGGCGAGGCCAACGGGCTGGAAATCGGCCACCTGCACGACCGCTACGGCGAAATCGGCGGCTACTCGGCCAAGGCCCGCGCCGCCGAGGTGCTGCACGGCCTGGGCTTCAGCGACGCCGACTTCGGCCGCCCGGTGGCCGATTTCTCCGGCGGCTGGCGGGTCCGCCTCAACCTGGCCCGCGCCCTGTCCTGCCGCGCCGACCTCCTGCTCCTCGACGAGCCGACCAACCACCTCGACCTCGACGCCGTGTTCTGGCTGGAAAGCTGGCTGAAGAACACGCCGGCCACCCTGCTGCTCATTTCGCACGACCGCGATTTCCTCGATGCCGTGGTCGGCCACATCCTGGCCATCGACCTGCAGCGCCTGTCGCTGACCAGTGGCGGCTATTCCGACTACGAACGGGCCCGCGCCGCCCGCCTGGCCACCCAGCAGGCCAGCTACGAGGCGCAGCAGCGCGAGATCGCCCACCTGACGCGCTTCGTCGAGCGCTTCAAGGCCAAGGCGACCAAGGCCCGCCAGGCGCAGAGCCGGGTCAAGATGCTCGAACGCATGGAAATCGTCGCCGCCGCCCACGTCGATTCGCCCTTCCATTTCAGCTTCCGCCAGCCGGCCGCCCTGCCCGACCCGCTGCTGGTCATCGAACAAGCTGGTGCCGGCTACCCCGACCGGAAGATTCTCGACAGCATTACCATGACCCTGCGCCCGGGCTGCCGCATCGGCCTGCTCGGCCGCAATGGCGCCGGCAAGTCGACGCTGGTCAAGCTGCTGGCCGGCGCCATCGAACAGCAGGGCGGCCAGCGCAAGGAGGCCAAGGCGCTCAACATCGGCTACTTCGCCCAGCACCAGCTCGAGCAGCTGCGCCCCGACGAATCGCCGCTGCAGCACCTGACCCGGCTCGAGCCGACGACGCCCGAGCAGGAGTTGCGCGACTACCTGGGCGGCTTCGATTTCCGCGGCGAGATGGCGACGCGCGCCATCGAACCCTTCTCCGGCGGCGAAAAATCGCGCCTGGCGCTGGCCCTGCTCATCCGCAGCAAGCCCAACCTGCTGCTGCTCGACGAGCCGACCAACCACCTCGACCTCGAAATGCGCGAGGCGCTGACCTTCGCCATGCAGGACTACGAAGGCGGCATGGTCTTCGTCTCGCACGACCGCCATCTGCTGCGCACCTGCGCCGACGAACTGCTGCTGGTGGCCGACGGCCAGGCGACCGAATTCGACGGCGACCTCGACGACTACGCCGCCTGGCTGGCCAACCAGCGCAGCGCCGAAAAGGCCCCGCAACCCGAGGTCGCCGCCGGCAAGAGCGAGCGCCTCAACCAGCGCGCCGAGGCCAAGGCCAACCGCCAGGCCGTGCTCGCCCAGCGCCGGCCGCTGCTCAAGGAAATCGAGCAGCTGGAAAAGCAACTGGCCAGGTGGAATGAGGAAAAGGCGGCGCTCGAAGGGCAGTTCGCCGACCCCGACTTTTATACTGCGGTCGACCGGGAAAAAAGCGAAAAAATGCATATCGCGGCGGCCCGCCTCGGCGAGCAGATCGACGAAGCCGAAATGCGCTGGCTGGAAGTCCATGAAGCGCTCGAAGCGCTGCCCGCCCTTGACTGAGCGCCGCCACCAGCCCCCCGGCCTTCTTGCCGTCTACCCGGAGCGCCGCCGATGAACGCCGTCGCCCCCCGGCTGGCCATCCTCGCCCCGCTGCTCGCCGGGCTGGCCGCCATCGGCCCCTTCACCATCGACACCTACCTGCCGGCCTTTCCGGACATGATGCGCGACCTGGGCGCCAGCCAGCTCGACATCCAGCACAGCCTGACCGCCTTCCTGCTCCCGTTCGCGCTGATGGCGCTGTGGCACGGGGCGATTTCCGATGCCCTCGGCCGCCGGCCGGTGGTCATCTTCTCGCTCGTCATCTTCTGCCTGGCCGCCCTCGGCGCCGCCTGCGCCACCCGCATCGAACACCTGTGGGCGGCGCGCGCCGTGCAGGGCCTGTGCGCCGGGGCCGGCATGGTGGTCAGCCGGGCCGTCGTCCGCGACATCCTCGAAGGCCCGGCCGCCCACCGGGTGATGGCCCAGGGCGCCATGATGTTCGCGCTGGCCCCGGCCGTCGCCCCGATCACCGGCGGCTGGCTGCTCGCCGCCTTCGGCTGGCGGGCTATCTTCGTCTTCCTCGCCGGCTACGGCCTGCTCCTCATCCTGGTCATCCTGCGCTGGCTGCCGGAAACCCTGCCCGCCGACAGGCGCCAGTCGCTGCACCCGGTGCGCCTCGCCCGCAGCTACGCCGAAGTCTTCACCAACCCGGCCTTCCTCGGCCGCAGCGGGGCGCTGGCCGCCAATTTCCTCGGTTTCTTCCTCTACGTGCTGTCGGCCCCGGTCTTCCTGCTCGAACACCTCGGCGTTTCCAGCCAGGGCTTCGCCTGGCTCTTCGTGCCCACGGTCAGCGGCATGATGCTCGGCTCGTGGTGGTCGTCGCGCCTGGCCGGGCAGCGCTCGCCGGCCGACTGCCTGGCGATCAGCTACCGCCTGATGCTGGCCGCCGCCGCCGCCAACGTCGCCCTCAACCTCGCCGTCACCCCGCAACTGCCCTGGGCGGTGCTGCCGGTCATGCTCTACAGCTTCGGCATGGCGGTCGGCACGCCGGCCCTGCAGCTGCTGATCATCGACCTCTACCCGAAGAAACGCGGCCTGGTCGCCTCCTGCCAGAGCTTCATGCAGAGCAGCGCCAACACCGTCGGCGCCGCCTTCCTCGCCCCGCTGCTGTGGGCCTCGACGCTCGGGCTGGCCGCCGGCATGGCCGCCCTGGTCGTCGCCGGCCTGCTGATGTTCCGTTTCGGCCAGCGCCACGCCCCGCCACCTCACCCCTGAAAGCGCCTCATGATTTTCATGAGGACCAATTCGCTAGAACGACGAGGCACCGCCAAAAGAAGGCTGGCACTGTAGTACCCAGAGCGCGGCCGGTGAAAATGGCCCGTCAGGTCAGGTCCAACGGTCCGCTCCCGGGCCACCCGGTCCGACTTACCTCAACTTGAACAGATACGGAGACTCTTATGGAATGGCAGACCCCGAAAGCTTGTGACTTCCGCTTCGGCTTCGAAATCACCATGTACATCGCCGCCCGCTAAGGCCGGCTGATTGTCCAGGAAAGCCCGCTTCGGCGGGCTTTCTCACTTAGGAGTCCTATGCAGATCATCGTTCTCGGCGCCGCCGCCGGCGGCGGCTTCCCGCAGTGGAACTGCAACTGCCCGAACTGCGCCGGCCTGCGCGCCGGCACCGTCCGGGCCACGGCCCGCACCCAGTCGTCGATCATCGTCGGCGGCGACGACGGCCACGATTGGGCACTGCTCAACGCCTCGCCCGACATTCTCGAGCAAATCCGCCACACCCCCGCCCTGCAGCCCAACCGCGGCCTGCGCGACACCGGCATCGCCAGCGTGCTGCTGGTGGACGGCCAGATCGACCATTCGACCGGCCTCTTCATGCTGCGCGAACGCGGTGTGCCGATGCCGCTGTGGTGCACCGACCCGGTCTACGAAGACCTGACCACCGGCAACCCCATCCTCAAGGTGCTCGGCCATTACTGCGGCGTGGACCGCAAGCCGGTACCGCTCGACGGCACGCCCTTCACCCTCGACAAGGTGGCCGGCGTACAGTTTTCGGCCATGCCGCTGACCAGCAAGGCGGCACCCTACTCGCCGCACCGCGAGCTGTCGGTCGATGGCGACAACATCGGCCTGACCCTGACCGACACCGCCAGCGGCCGCAAAGTGTTCTACGCCCCCGGCCTCGGCGCCCGCACGCCGGAAGTCTTCGCGGCGATGGCGGCGGCCGATTGCGTGATGGTCGACGGCACCTTCTGGACCAACGACGAAATGATCCGCATGGGCCTGAGCAAGAAGACCGCCCGCGACATCGGCCACCTGCCGCAATCCGGCGAGGGCGGCATGATGGACTGGCTGGACGAGTTGCCGAAATCAGTGCGCAAGATCCTCATCCACATCAACAACACCAACCCCATCCTCGACGAGGATTCGCCGGAGCGCGCCGAGCTGACCCGGCGCGGCATCGAGCTGGCCTACGACGGCATGCACATCACCCTCTGATTTCAGGAACGCCATGATTCTCTCCGACATCATCAAGGAAGCCCCGCCCCACGACGACGGTCGTCCGGCCTGGACGCGCCAGGAATTCGAAGCCCAGTTGCGCGAGCGCGGCAAGTCCTACCACATCCACCACCCGTTCAACGTCATGCTCAATACCGGCCAGGCGACGCCGGAGCAGATCCGCGGCTGGGTGGCCAACCGCTTCTATTACCAGATCGCCATTCCGGTCAAGGATGCGGCGATCATGGCCAACTGCCCGGACCGCGAGGTGCGCCGCGGCTGGGTGCAGCGCATCCTCGACCACGACGGCTTCGCCTACGGCCCGATGGGCGGCGACAAGACCATGGACGAAGGCGGCATCGAGGCGTGGATCCGCCTCGGCCTGGCCACCGGGCTGAACCGCGAGGAAATCGTCGACCTGCGCCATGTGCTGCCCTCGGTACGCTTCGCCGTCGACGCCTATGTCAATTTCGCCCGCAAGGCGCCGTGGCAGGAAGCCGTCTGCTCGTCGCTGACCGAACTGTTCGCCCCGGCCATCCACAAGCAGCGCCTGGCGACCTGGCCCGAGCACTACCCGTGGATCGAGCCGGAAGGCCTGCAGTATTTCCGCAACCGCACCAGCCAGGCGCCGCGCGACGTCGAGCAGGGCCTGGCCATCACCCTCGATCATTTCCGCACCCGCATCCAGCAGGAGCGCGCCCTGGACATCCTCAAGTTCAAGCTCGACATCCTGTGGGTAATGAACGACGCCATGGGCCAGCACTACGGCGTGACGGCATGAGCCAGGCGCTGCAGCCCGGCAGCAAGCCGGTGATCGGCAAGGGCTTCCGTTTCCAGTGGGAGCCGGCCCAGAACTGCCACGTCCTGCTCTACCCGGAAGGCATGGTCAAGCTCAACCAGAGCGCCGGCGAGATCCTCAAGCGCTGCGACGGCGAACGCGACGTGACGGCCATCGTCGCCGACCTCGAGGCGACTTTCTCGGCCAGCGGGCTGTACGACGACGTCGTCGCCTTCCTCGAGATGGCCCGGCCGCAGCACTGGGTCAGCTGGTCATGACCACCGCCATGAGCCCGGCGACGGCCGGCGATCTGACGGCGATGGCCCCCTCCGGCCTCAATCCGCCGCTGTGGCTGCTCGCCGAACTGACCTACCGCTGCCCGCTGCATTGCGTGTTCTGCTACAACCCGGTCGATTTCGCCGCCCACACCGCCGAACTGGACACCGCCGAATGGCGCCGCGTGCTGCAGGAAGGCCGGGCCATGGGTGCCGTGCAGTGCGGCTTCTCGGGCGGCGAACCGCTGCTTCGCGCCGACCTCGAGGATATGGTGGCGGAGGCCGCCCAGCTCGGCTACTACACCAACCTGATCACCTCCGGCGTCGGCCTCACCGCCGAGCGTGCCGCCCGGCTGCGTGCCGCCGGCCTCGACCACATCCAGCTATCCTTCCAGGATTCGACGCGCGAGATCAACGATTTCCTGACCAACACCCGCACCTACGGGCTGAAGCACGAGGTCGCCCGCATCATCAAGGACAACGGCTGGCCGATGGTGATGAACGTCGTCATCCACCGCCTCAACATCGAGCACATCGGCCGCATCATCGAAATGGCCCACGAACTCGGCGCCGAATACATCGAGCTGGCCAACACCCAGTATTACTCGTGGGCCTTCGTGAACCGCGACCAGCTGCTGCCGACGCGCCAGCAATTGATCGATGCCGAAGCCGAAACCAACCGCTGGCGCGACAAGCTCGGCGACCGGATGCGCATCTTCTTCGTCGCCCCCGACTACCACGAGGGGCGGCCGAAGAAATGCATGAACGGCTGGGGCAACGTCTTCCTCACCGTCACCCCGGACGGCACCGCGCTGCCCTGCCACACGGCGCGCATGCTGCCCGGCCTCAGTTTCCCCAATGTCCGCGACATGAACCTGCGCGACATCTGGTTCGACTCGGAAGGCTTCAACCACTACCGCGGCACGGGCTGGATGAAGGAGCCCTGCTCGAGCTGCCCGGACAAGGAAAAGGATCTCGGCGGCTGCCGCTGCCAGGCCTACCTGCTGGCCAACGACCCCGACGTGGCCGACCCGGTCTGCCCGAAAAGCCCGCACCACGACCGCGTGATGGCCGCCGTCGACCAGGCAGAAAGCCGGGCCGCCGGCGCTGGTTGCGGCCAGGCCGCGCCCTTCGCCGGGAGCGGCGTGCAGCCGCTGGTCTTCCGCGGCCCCAAGGAATCGCTGCAACTGGCGGCGGCCGGCGCCAAGCTCAAAACCACCGACCACTAAGGCCGAACGGGTTTTCCTGGCGCCACTGCTGCGGTCAACGGCAAAAAACCGCGAAAATCACAATCCGTTCAGCCGTGCAGCGGCCAGAACGGCGGAATGAGCAGGCTGGCCAGCAGCCAGGTGAGGATGTTCATCGGGACGCCGAGGCGGGCGAAATCGGCAAAACGGTAGTTGCCGGCGCTGTAGACCAGGGTGTTGGTGTGGTAGCCGATCGGCGTCGCGAAGCTGCAACTGGCGGCGAACATGACGCCGACCACGAAGGGCCGCGGGTCGAGCCGAGCTGCTGGGCAAGGCTGATGACGACCGGGGTGAACAGCACGGCGACGGCGTTGTTGCTGAGGAATTCGGTGGCCAGCGAGGTGGCCAGGATGATCAGCGACAGCATCAGCCAGGGCGACAGGCCGTCGCCGAGCGCCACCAGGTGCACGCCGTAGCGGGCGAGCAGGTCGAGGTCGCGCACCGGCCGCTGGATGTAGCGCGAAGTCTGGCCGACCAGCGCCTCGATCATCACCACGTCGCGCCGGCGCAGGGTTTCCAGATCGTGCGCCGTGGCCTGCAGGCCGACCAGGTCGGTCGAGCGCAGGTCCATCATGGCGTCGCTGCGGCTATGGACGACGATGCGGTCGCCGGCCTCGATGCGCGTCGCCGGGTCGGGGTTGGCCAGCTCGCGCTCGCCGCGCCACAGGTTGAGGACCTGCACGGCGGCGCTGGCCAGGCGCGCCTCCTTCAGCGTCTTGCCGATCAGGTCGGATTCCGGCGGCACGAACAGCTCGGTCATGAACAGCCGGTCGCCGCTGCCGACGAACTGCTGCGTCAGCGTCTCGCGCACCGGCAGCAGGCGCCTGGCGAACAGGAAAATGAAGGCGCTGCAGGCCAGCGCCATGATGATGGCCGGGGCGCTGATCTCGAACATCGAGAAGGGCGCCAGGCCGTGGGTGCGGGCCACGCCATCGACCAGGATGTTGGTCGAGGTGCCGACCAGGGTGATGGTGCCGCCCAGGATGGTGGCGTAGGAAAGCGGGATGAGCAGGCGCGACGGGGCGATGGCGTAGCGGCCGGCGACGGCGATCACGGCCGGGATCATGACCATGACCATCGGCGTGTTGTTGATGAAGGGCGAAACGACCAGGCAGACCAGCAGCAGGGCGAGCAGCAGGCGGCGCTCGCTGTGCCCGGCCAGCTCGCCCAGCCACTCGCCCAGGCGGTCCACGCAGCCGGTCTTGGACAAGGCACCGCTGATCACGAACAGGCAGGCGATGGTGATCGGCGCGCTGTTGCCGAACACCCCGGTGACGTCCTTGGCCGACAGCACGCCGAGGACGAGCAGGGCGCTGACGGCGAGCATGACCGCCACGTCGGGCTTCAGCCGCTCATTGACGAAGGCGGCGAAGAGCCCGACCAGGACGATCCCGACGGCAAGGGCGTGATGACTTTCGCCAAGCAGCATGGCAAGGTGGAGCAGGACAAGAAGGCAGCAGGATAGCGAGGCCCCTTTGCGCAAACAAAGAATAAATGGCCGCATAGATATATCTGATCGCTATAAGTCAACCCCCCGTCAGGCCACCGGGAAAAGCAACCGGGAACGCTTACACGCCGCCTGCCGTGGCTGTTAAAATCAATTGGCATCACCACAAAACAGAATCAGCAAAAAGATCACCGCACCGTCATGACCCACCCCGACGAAACCCGCTTGTCATCGCCCGAAGCAGCGCCGAAGTCCGCTTTTCACCGCCACCGCAAGCCGCTGATCGGCTTCGGCCTGTTGCTGCTCGTCGCCGGCGGGCTGCTCGTCGCCCGTGAGGTCGAGACCTCGGCCTGGCAGGCCAGCTACCTTTCCGACCGGGCCATCCGGCTCAACTACCGCATCCTCGACGGGGCCAGCGACAGCATCCGGTTCCCGGCTCACGGCCCCTTCGACCAGCGCATGGGCTACACCCGCCTGCCGCAGACGGTCGAGCGCCTGGCCTCGCGTGGCTTCGTCGTCGACAAGCAGGTCCGCTTTTCGGAAAAGCTGCTCGATTTCGCCGAGCGCGGCTATTTCCCGCCCTACCTGGAAAAATCGCGGGCCGGGCTGGAATTGACCGATTGCCGCGGTGAGAACCTCTATCGCTTCCGCTACCCCTACCGCGGCTACGACAGTTTCGCCGCCGTCCCGGCCGCCGTCGCCGCGGCCCTGATGTTCATCGAGAACCGCGACCTGCTCGACGCATCGCGGCCGACCATGAACCCGGCCGTGGACTGGGTGCGTTTCTCGCGGGCCGTGCTCGGCCAGCTCGTCCACCTGGTCAACGACGATTACGACACGCCGGGCGGCAGCACGCTGGCCACCCAGATCGAGAAATACCGCCATTCGCCGGACGGCGTCACCTACAACGGCCGGGAAAAGCTGCGCCAGATGCTGTCGGCCAGCATGCGTGCCTACATGGACGGCGAGCGGACCCTGCCCGTCCGCCAGCGCATCCTGCTCGACTACCTGAACACCGTGCCGCTTTCGGCGGCACCCGGCTTCGGCGAGGTGAACGGCATAGGCGACGGGCTGTGGGTGTGGTTCGCCGCCGATTTCGCCAAGGTCAACGCCCTCCTCGCCGCCCCCGAAGGCAGCGGCGAGACGCTGGCCGCCCAGGGCACGGCGCTGCGCCAGGTGGTGGCGCTGATGATCGCCCACCGGCGCCCGTCCTATTACCTGTCGGCGGCCGGCCGCGACAGCCTCGACCAGCTGACCGGCAGCTATGTCCGGCTGCTCGCCGAGCAGCATCTGATCAGCCCGGGATTGGCCCAGGCGGCCCAAGCCGGACCGCTGGTCTTCCGCGACATCAAGAACAATCCGCCGCAGCTGATCGCCGACATCGGCAAGGGCACGACGGCCATCCGCAACCGGCTGGCCGGCATGCTCGATGCGTCGCTCTACGAGCTCGACCGCCTCGACGCCCGCATTTCGGTGACCCTGAACGGCGACCTTCAGCGCCAGGTCAGCGATTTTCTCGAGCAGCTGACCCAGGCCGAATTCGCCCGCCAGCAAGGCCTGATCGGCGAACGCCTGCTCAACCCCGAGTCGCTGGCCGGCATCCGCTACAGCTTCAACCTGGTCGAGCGCACGGCCGACGGCAATCGCGTCCGGGTGCAAACCGACACCACCGACCAGCCGCTCGACATCAACGAGGGCAGCAAGCTCGAACTGGGCTCGACCGCCAAGCTGCGCGTGCTGACCACCTACCTGGAAATCATCGCCGAGCTGCACGGCCAACTGGTCGACAAGCCCGCCGCCGAACTGCGCAAGGCCCGCGAGGAGCAGCCCGACCGCCTGACCCAGTGGGCCACCGAATACCTGGCGACGGCCACCGACCGCAGCCTGCCGGCGATGCTCGGGGCGGCGCTCGAGCGCCGCTATTCGGCCAGCCCGGGCGAGCAGTTCTTCACCGGCGGCGGCGTGCACAGCTTCAACAATTTCCGCCACGAGGACGACGGCGCCACGCCCAGCCTGCGCGAGGCGCTGCAGGGCTCGATCAACCTGCCCTTCGTCCGCCTGATGCGCGACATCGTCCGCCACACCATGTACCGCGTGCCGGGCAGCACGGCGCAGCTGCTCAAGGACGACGACGATCCGCGCCGCCTGACCTACCTGGCCCGCTTCGCCGACCGCGAGGGCCAGGTCTTCCTGCGCCGTTTCTGGCACAAGTATCACGGCAAGCCGGCCGAGGAAATCCGCGACATCTTCCTCGATGGCCTGCGCCCGGGCGCCGACCGCCTGGCCGCCGTCTTCCGCTACCTGTCGCCGCAGGCGACGCCGGAAGCGCTCAGCGCCTTCCTCGCCCAGCGCCTCAAGGGCGAGGCGCTGTCCACCGAGCGGTTGGCCCAGCTCTACGCCCGCAACGCGCCGGAAACCTACGACCTGCCCGACCGCGGCTACGTGGCCCGGGTGCACCCGCTCGAACTGTGGCTGGTCGGCTATCTTTCAGCCAACCCCGAGGCCGACTGGACGCAGGCCGTGGCGGCCAGCACCGAGCAGCGCCAGGCGGTGTACCGCTGGCTGTTCCGCACCCGCTTCAAGGGCGCCCAGGATTCGCGCATCTACACCATGCTCGAAGTCGAGGCCTTCCTCGACATCCATCGGCGCTGGGCCCGGGTCGGCTATCCCTTCGGCCACCTGGTGCCCTCGCTGGCCACTGCGCTGGGCAGTTCGGGCGACCGCCCGGCCGCCCTCGCCGACCTGATGGGCATCATCATCAACGACGGCGTCCGCCTGAGCACCCAGCGCATCGACCGCCTGGCCTTCGCCGTCGAGACGCCCTACGAAAGCCATTTCGCCCGGCAAAACGGCGAAGGCGAGCGGGTAATGGCGCCGGAGGTGGCGGCCGCCCTGCGCCACGGGCTGTCCGACGTCGTCGAGGGCGGCACCGCCCGCCGCCTGGCCGGCTCCTTCAAGCTGGCCGACGGCACGGCGCTGGCCATGGGCGGCAAGACGGGCACCGGCGACAACCGCATCGTGATCAGCCGGGCGGCCGGCCGCGGCGTTGCCCTCAACCGCACGGCCACCTTCGTCTTCTACCTCGGCGACCGGCATTTCGGCACGCTGACCGCCTACGTCATCGGGCCCGAGGCCGGCAACTACCGCTTCACCTCGGCCCTGCCGGTGCAGATCCTCAAGTCGATGGGGCCCATCCTGCTGCCCTATCTCGAGCCGGCCGGCGACCGGCAGTGCCCGGCTTGAGCGACCGGCCGGCGCCGCACGGCAGATTCCGGCGGTCAACCGGGAAAAGCCCCGAAAATCCGCAGCGCATCGGGTAAAATCGACGCTTTTACGAACATCCGCTGGAGCCAAGCCGTGCAAATCGTCTGCCTTGACCTCGAAGGGGTCCTCGTCCCCGAAATCTGGATCGAATTTGCCGAGCGTACCGGCATCGCCGAGTTGAAGCGGACGACCCGCGACGAGCCGAATTACGACACGCTGATGACCTATCGCCTGGACATCCTGCGCCAGCACAAGCTCGGTCTCCCGGACATCCAGAAGGTGATCGCCGAAATGGGCCCGATGCCTGGCGCCCGCGCCTTCCTCGACAAGCTGCGCGAGGATTACCAGGTCGTCATCCTGTCCGACACCTTCTACGAGTTCGCCCACCCGCTGATGCGCCAGCTCGGCTGGCCGACGCTGTTCTGCCACTCGCTGGAAGACGACGCCGACGGCATGCTGGTCAATTACCACCTGCGCATGCCCGACCAGAAGCGCGAGGCGGTCAAGCGCTTCAAGGAGCTGAATTTCAAGATCGTCGCCGCCGGCGATTCGTACAACGACACGGCGATGCTCGGCGAAGCCCATGGCGGCATCCTCTTCCACCCCCCGGAAAACGTCATCCGCGAATTCCCGCAGTATCCGGTGGTGCGCAACTACGACGACCTGCGCAGCGAGATCGACAAGGCGTTTGCTGCAGTTGCCTAGTTGCCTGGGATCCAGTTGCCTAGTAAGCCCCAACCCACTGGGTCCTCGATCCTAATAGCTCGATCCTAAAAACATGCATCGCGACCGCTTCTACACGCTCTCCGCCTCCTGCCCGGACCAGGTGGGCATCATCGCCAAGGTTTCCGGCTTCATCGCCGGCCATGGCGGGTGGATCCTCGAATCGAGCTTCCACGCCGACGCGCTGACCGGTCGCTATTTCATGCGCATCGAGATCAAGGCCGATTCGCTGCCCTTCCTGCTCGCCGAATTCCGCGAACGCTTCCGCCAGGAAGTCGGCGAGCCGCTGCACATGGACTGGCGGATCAACGACAGCGCCGTCAAGCGGCGCGTCGTGGTGCTGGTTTCGAAGCAGGAGCACTGTCTCTACGACCTGCTGGCGCGCTGGCAGGCCAAGGAACTCGACATCGAGATCCCCTGCGTCATCTCCAACCACGACACCTTCCGTGGGTTCGTCGAGTGGCACGGCATCCCCTTCCACCACGTGCCGGTCACCGCCGACAACAAGGCCGGCGCCTACGCCGAGATGCAGCGCATTTTCGATGACGTGCGCGGCGACACCATGGTCCTGGCCCGCTACATGCAGATCCTGTCGCCGGCGCTGTGCGCGGCGCTGGCCGGCAAGATCATCAACATCCACCACAGCTTCCTGCCCAGCTTCGCCGGCGCCAAGCCCTACCACCAGGCCTACACGCGCGGCGTCAAGCTGATCGGGGCGACCTGCCACTACGTGACCAGCGAGCTCGACGCCGGGCCTATCATCGAGCAGGACGTCATCCGCATCGACCACACCGATTCGCCGGAGGACATGGTGCGCTACGGCAAGGACATCGAGAAAACGGTGCTCGCCCGCGGCCTGCGCTACCACCTCGAGGACCGCGTGCTGGTGCACGGCAACAAGACGGTCGTCTTCCGCTGAATCATGCTGATCCGGCGCCAACAATCCCTGCTGCTCGTCGTCGATCTCCAGGAAAAACTGGCGCCGGCCATCTGCGAGGGCGAACGGGCCATCAGGAATAGCGCCCGCCTGCTCGAAGGGGCCCGCCGGCTGGGCGTTCCGGCCTTCGTTTCCGAACAGTACGTGAAGGGCCTCGGCCCCAGCGTCGAGGCCATCCGCCAGGCGGCGACGAAGCCGGGGGAAGCGACTGCTGCGGTCGACGCCAAATTTTTCGAAAAAACGCATTTTTCCTGCACCGCCGAACCCGGCGTCGCCGAGCTACTGGGCGCCGCCGAGCGCCGGCAAGTCGTCCTGACCGGTACCGAAACCCACGTTTGCGTGCTGCAAACAGGCATGGGCCTGCTCGCTGCCGGATACAGCGTCTTCCTTGTCGCCGATGCCGCCTCGTCGCGCCGCCGGGGCGACCATCAGGCCGGCGTCGAGCGCCTGCGGGCCGCCGGCGCCCAGGTCGTGACCACCGAGATGGTTCTCTTCGAATGGCTGGAAGCGGCGTGCACCGACGAGTTCCGGGCGATGCTGCCGCTCATCCGGTGAACCGCCCTGTTCGTCCGGGCGATCAATGTGTACCATTCATTTGAAATAACGCAGCATTCCCGACCTTGGCATTCCCTGGGAGGTATGCAAACTTGACGAGCCCGATTGCCCATCGCCTGCTGCTCCTCGACCTGCGGGAAAAGCGCCGCCTCCCGCTGCCCGACATCGCCGGCCTCGAACCGGTCAACCCCGCCCCCGGCAGCAATTGCGACATCGCCCTGTCGGCCGTCGCCGTCCTCGTCGCCATCGACAGCGAGCGCGCCTACAGCGACTGGCGGCAACGCTACCACCCGATGTGTCCCTGCGGCTTTCCCCACATCGTCCTGCTCGACCCCTACGACCCCGGGCTGGCCCGCCGGACGCTCGCCGACGATGCCGCCGACTGCTGCGCCATGGACGATGTCGAGCGCCTGCAACTGATCGTCAGCCGCCTGCTCCGCCCGCTGCCGGCGAAAAACCAGGCGTGGATCCCTTCGCCGGTCGACCCGGCCAGCCATCTGCGCCTGCAGACGACGCTCGACACCCTGCCCAGCCCGATTTTCATCAAGAACCGGAGCGGCCGCTATATCGCCTGCAACAAGGCTTTCGAGGAATACCTCGGCCTGCCCCATTCGCAGATTATCGGCGCCAGCGTCTTCGACATCGCCCCGGAAGAACTTGCCCGCGTCTACGAAAAAGCCGACCAGGAACTGCTCGCTGCCGGCGGCAACCAGTCTTACGAAACCCGGGTGCGCTACGCCGACGGAACGCTACGCGACGTGATTTTCCACAAATCGGTGTTTCTCGACGCCAACGGCCAGCCGGAGGGCATTTCCGGCACCATCCTCGACATCACCGAGCGCAAGACCCTCGAGCAAAAGCTGGCCCACGCCGCCGCCACCGATTTCCTGACCGGCGTATACAACCTGCGTACCTTCTACGAGCTGGGCAGCCGCGAATTCCGCCGCCATGTCCGGCACGGTGGCGAGTTGTCGCTGATCATCATCGATCTCGATTACTTCAAGGACATCAACGATCGTCTCGGCCACGCCGCCGGCGACGATGCCCTGCGCGTCTTCGTCGACATCGTGCAGTCCCAATTGCGCGACCAGGACATCTTCGCCCGGGCGGGCGGCGATGAATTTCGCGTGCTGCTCCCCGACACACTGCCGTCAGGTGCCGCCATGGTGGCGGAACGCATGCGCAAGGCGGTGAGCGAGCAAACCGTGAGCAGCGCCCGGGGCACCGCCCAACTTTCGATCAGCGTCGGCATCTGCTCCTGCCTGCCCGGCGACGAGAGCCTGGAAGACGCCACCAAACGCGCCGACGCCGCGCTCTACATGGCCAAGGCAGCCGGCCGCAACGCCATCCATCCGACGTTCACGTCGGTCTAGGGCGTGTTCACAGCAAGCAGCAGGTTGCGCAAAGGTCTGGCGCTTACTGTCAACACGCCAAAATAAAAAAGGGCACCCGAAGGTGCCCGAAGGAGAGAGACAGACAAATCGTTTAGTGGTGGTAGGCGCTTTCGCCGTGGGAGGTCAGGTCGAGACCTTCGCGCTCCTCTTCTTCCGGCACACGCAGACCGATGACGATATCGACCAGCTTGTAGGCAACGATGGAAACGACGCCCGACCAGACGATCACGGTACCGACACCCCAGGCCTGGGCGATGACCTGCGCGGTCATGTCGTAGGCGCCGACGGCGTTGGCCACGTAGTCATAGACACCGGTGCCGCCCAGGGCCGGATCGGCGAAGACGCCGGTCAGGATGGCGCCAAGGATGCCACCGACACCATGCACGCCGAAGACGTCGAGGGAGTCGTCGGCACCGAGCAGCTTCTTCAGGCCATTGACGCCCCACAGGCAGACCACGCCAGCCAGCAGGCCGATGATGATGGCGCCCATGACACCGACGAAGCCGGCCGCCGGGGTGATCGCCACCAGGCCGGCAACGGCGCCGGAAGCGGCACCCAGCATCGAGGGCTTACCCTTGAGGATCCACTCGGCGAACATCCAGGACAGCGCGGCGCAAGCTGTGGCGACCCAGGTATTGACCATGGCCAGGGCTGAACCGCCGGAGGCTTCGAGGGCGGAACCGGCGTTGAAGCCGAACCAGCCGAACCACAGCAGGGAAGCGCCGATCATCGTGAAGGTCAGGGAGTGCGGGGCCATCGAGACGTTGCCCAGACCGGTACGCTTGCCGACCATGTAGGCACCGACCAGACCGGCAATCGCCGCGTTGATGTGCACCACGGTGCCGCCTGCGAAATCGAGGGCGCCCTTCTGGAACAGGAAGCCGGCCGTCTTGCCAGCGGCTTCGGCAGCCGCTGCATCGACGTAGGCGTCCGGACCAGCCCAGTACCACACCATGTGGGCCATCGGGATGTAGGACAGCGTGAACCAGATGACCATGAAGACCAGGATGGCCGCGAAGCGGGCACGCTCGGCGAAGGCGCCGACGATCAGGCCGCAGGTGATGGCGGCGAAGGCGCCCTGGAAGATCACGAAGGTCAGTTCGGAAATCGCCACGCCCTTCGAGAAGGTCGCGCCCAGCGAATCCGGCGTGACACCCTTGAGGAACATCTTGTCGAGCACCCCGAAGAATTCGTTACCCTCGGTAAAGGCGGCGGAGTAGCCGTAGATGACCCAGAGCACGGAGATCAGCGAGAAGGTCACGAAGACCTGCATGAGCACCGACAGCATGTTCTTGGTGCGGACCAGGCCGCCGTAGAAAAGGGCCAGGCCGGGGATGGACATCAGGATGACCAGTGCGGCACAGACCATGATCCAGGCGTTGTCGGCCTTGCTGAGGACGATGGCGGCAGCCGGGGCGGCTTCGGCCACGGCGGCGGCGGCTTCGGTGACCGGGGCGGCCACGGCAACGGCGGCTTCGGCGGCCTTTTCTTCGGCCCAGGCCGGTGCGCCGAAGGATACGGCGCCGAGCAGGGCAATTAGCGCGAATACACGTTTCATGTCGAGCTCTCCTTAAAGGGCGTCGGTACCGGTTTCACCGGTCCGGATGCGTACGACCTGCTCGACGTCGAAGACAAAAATCTTGCCGTCGCCGATCTTGCCGGTGCTTGCGGATTTCTCGATGGCTTCGATGACCTGGTCGAGCTGCTCGGACTTGATGGCAGCTTCGATCTTCACCTTGGGCAGGAAATCGACGACATACTCGGCGCCCCGATACAGCTCGGTGTGACCTTTTTGCCGGCCGAAACCTTTCACTTCCGTGACGGTGATGCCCTGCACGCCAATGGCGGACAAGGCTTCACGCACTTCGTCAAGCTTGAACGGCTTGATGATGGCGGTTACGAATTTCATGATGTGTAGTTCCCCATTCAGGTTGAAATCTTTATCCCTCGCCAGCACCGGCCGGTATGCCGACGGGGGATTTTTTAGGTTTGCTTAGAACGACTTGGTGACGGACAGAACGCCCGTACCGCGGCCAGCATCCTTCGAGTTGGTGCCGGTCGTGCCGTTGGCGTTGAGCGAGTTGGTGAAGCAGTAGAACTCGCCGCCGTTGCAGCTGCCCTTGGCGTTGGTGCCAACGTAAGCCAGGCCGAACACCCAGCCGCTGACGTCCTTGGTCACGCCAACCTTCCAGTCGGTGTAGCTGATCTTTTGCGAACCGGTGCTGGTGTTGTACTTGTAGTCCTTGGCGAACAGGTGGCCGACGTGGGCGTTGACGCCCCAGCCGCTGCCCAGGTCATAGGCGCCATTCAGCTCGAGGTAGCTGGTGCCGTTCGATTCGGGCAGGTCGAAGTAGTCCTTGACGGCGTACGAGTACTTCAGGGTCAGGAACTTCCAGCTACCGGCGACATACAGTTCGAGGTTGTCGACGGTGCCGCTGGCGTTGGCCGACAGGTGCTTGGCGTTGGTGCCGCCAAGCGGACGGGAATTCGAGCCCGGGTAGTAGTAGTACAGCGCACCGACGTCGACACCGAAATCACCGAAGGTGGTCTTGTAGCCGCCGTAGAAGTCCATCTCGATGTTGCCCTCGGCAAAACCGGCACCCGAACTGACGTTGGAGTTCCAGTTGCCGACGTAGAGGCCGCTCGAGTGGCTGTAGTCGATGCCGCCCTGCAGGGCCGGCTTGCCGAAGGTCTGGTCGATACCGCGGAAACGGTAGCTGGTGGCCAGCGTCAGGTTGCCGGTCACGGTGTGATCGGGCGTCGGCGCCGGGGCATCGGCAAAGGCCGGGACGGCAAAGGTGCCAGCGAGGGCCAGGGCAATCAGGGATTTCTTCATCGTTCTCTCCTGCAAAGTTGATATAAAAATAAAAAAGTTGTCCAGCACAGCAATAGCAGAAGCCGTGCCAGAAGATATTCTTGATGGAAATCAAGTAATTGGCAACAAAAAATAAAGTCGACAATGCAGTCAACGCACCAATGCTGTGCGGTTACAGACTGTTACGCACCACCGGTGGGCAAAATGGGAAAAACGCCCGGAAATCGGGCTGTGCTAAACTGGCTCATCACGGAGGAAGACCATGCTTGACCCGAAAACCCTGGAAGATTTCAGCGCCAAGATGAGCGCCCTGTTCGCCAACTCGCCGGCCAAGGACATCGAGAAAAATGCCAAGGCGATGATCAGCGGCATGTTCGCCAAGCTCGACCTGGTCACCCGCGAGGAATTCGACATCCAGGCCCAGGTCCTGGCCCGCACCCGCGAAAAGCTCCAGGCTCTCGAAAGTCGCGTCGAGGCCCTGGAAAAAGCCCGCAGCGGTCAATAAGCCCGCATGGCGCTGGCCATCGCCCACAGCCGCGGGCTGGATGGCCTGAGCGCCCCGCCGGTCGTCGTCGAGGCGCACCTGGCCAGCGGCTTGCCAAGCTTCACGCTGGTTGGTCTGCCCGACACCGAAGTCAAGGAAGCCCGTGACCGGGTGCGGGCGGCCATCGTCAATTCCGGTTTCGAATTTCCTGCCAAGCGGATCACCGTCAACCTGGCGCCGGCCGACCTGCCCAAGGAGTCGGGCCGCTTCGACCTGCCCATCGCCCTCGGCATCCTCGCCGCCAGCGGCCAGATTCCGGCCCCGGCGCTGGCCGACCACGAGTTTGCCGGCGAACTGTCGCTGTCCGGCGAACTGCGCCCGATCCGTGGCGCGCTGGCCATGGCCCTGCAGACGCGAAACCAGGGCAGGACCTTCGTCCTGCCCGAGGAAAGCGCCCGCGAGGCGGCCCTGACCGGCGCCCTGCACATCCTCGCCGCCCGCTCGCTGTTGGGCGTCTGCGCCCATCTGGCCGGACGCGAAACGCTCCCTGAGGCGACTGCTGCGGTCGACGGGAAAAATCGGCCAATTTTTGCAGATCTCTCCGAAGTGCGCGGCCAGACCCAGGCCAAGCGGGCGCTGGAAATCGCCGCGGCTGGACAACATTCTTTATTGATGGTCGGCCCGCCCGGTTCCGGCAAATCGATGCTGGCCGCCCGCCTGCCCGGCCTGATGCCGATGCTGCAGGGCGAAGCGGCCCAGGCTTCGGCCGCCGTGCTGTCGCTGGTCGGCCAGTTCCGGCCCGAGGCCTTCGGCCACCGGCCCTACCGCCAGCCGCACCATACGGCGTCGGCGGTCGCCCTGGTCGGTGGCGGCAACCCGCCGCGCCCCGGCGAAATCAGCCTGGCCCACCAGGGCATCCTGTTTCTCGACGAGCTGCCGGAATTCGACCGCAAGGTGCTGGAAACCCTGCGCGAGCCGCTGGAGAGCGGGCGCATCCACATCGCCCGGGCGGCCCGCCACGCCGAATTCCCGGCCGAGTTCCAGCTGGTGGCGGCGATGAATCCCTGCCCCTGCGGCTTTCTCGGGCACGGCAGCAACAAATGCCGGTGCACGCCGGATCAGGTGGCCCGCTATCGCGGCAAGCTGTCCGGCCCCTTCCTCGACCGCCTCGACCTGATCATCGAAGTCCCGGCCCTGCCGGCCGAGGCGCTGGCCGGGCAGGCCGACGGCGAATCGTCGGCCGCGGTACGGGAACGCGTCGAACGGGCCCAGGCCCGGCAGCAGGCCCGCCAGGGCCGGCCCAATGCCCGCCTGAGCAGCAAGGAAGTCGACGGCAGTTGCCAGCCTGACGCGGCCGGCAGCCAGCTGCTGCGCCAGGCGACGGCCCGGCTCGACCTGTCGGCCCGCGCCTGGCACCGCATCCTCAAGGTGGCGCGGACCATCGCCGACCTGGCCGGCAGCGAGACGATCGGCGCCGCCCATGTCGCCGAGGCTATCCAGTACCGGCGCTTCGCCGGCGCCTGACGGCCGGCGCTCAGCGCCGCGGGCCGATCAGGATTGCTGCCAGGGCAGGCCGCGGTAGCGCCAGCCGCCTTGCGTGCCGCGGTGATAATCGTCGTCGAGCGGCCCCTCGAAACCTTCCAGCACGTTGATGACCCGGGTGAATCCCGCCGCCTCGAGGGCGTCGGCGGCGTAGATCGAGCGATGGCCGCTGCGGCAGATGAGCAGCACCGGTCGCTCCAGGTCGCCACTGACCAGGCGCTTAACCTTGCCGGCGAAGTCCGGGTCGATCTCCCAGTCCGGCGCTTCCTGCCAGGCCACATGCTCGGCGCCGACCGGGTGGCCGACGTACATGTGCTCGATTTCCGTCCGGCAATCGATCAACAGGGCTTTTCCGTCGTGCTTGAGCAGCGCGTGGGCGGCGAGAGGATCGAGGTGCTGCATGGCCATATCCGAAAATTAGCATAGGCCGATATTATGAAAGGAAGCCGGGAAAAGCGTAAACTGGTTCCCCCGAACCCGGAGCCCGCATGAAACTGCCCACCTGGATCACTGCCGCCGCCACGGCGATCGTCGCCGCGGCCCTGCCCGCCTGCGACTATGTCAACCTGCAGGAAATCAAGCCCGGTCTCACCACGCAGGCCGAGGTCCGCCAGCGTATGGGTGAACCCAGCTTCATCCACTGGAACGACGATGGCACCGCAACCTGGGAATACAACCGCCAGCCGAGCGGCACCGAGTGCCACATGATCACCTTCGGAACTGATCATGTCGTCAGCAAGGTCGAGCAGGTGCTGAACGACGCCAGATATGCCAGCATTCTTCCCGGCATGAGCAAGGACGACGTGCGACGGCGACTGGGCGCCCCCGGATCGAAATCGGTGTTCGACAACTTACGCGAAGAAATCTGGGAATGGCGCATCGAAGGCCTGCCACCGATGGACGAAACCTATTTCATGGTGCACTTCGACACCGGCCACGGCGCCGTCAGCAAAACCTCGAAGCGGGTCGTGCAACGAGGCTGAAGCGTTCGCCACCAGGCGCGCCAGAAAAAATGATGCAGCGCCGCATGACATAGCGGCGAATTTGCCGGACTATTTGTGCGACGTGCTGCCGCACGATCGCCAATATTTTACCAATTCGCGACAAACCCTACTTCATGGAGGAGACACCATGCAGAAGTCGCTTCACATCGATCCGGCCAAATGTACCGGATGCCTGCAGTGCGAGATGGCCTGCTCTTTCGAGCACACCGGCGCCATCAACCCGTCAAAATCCCGGATCAAGGTCTTCGATTTCGAACATGAAGGCCGCAAGGTGCCCTATACCTGCACGCAGTGTGCCGACGCCTGGTGCATGAACTCCTGCCCGGTCGAAGCCATCGTCATCGACGCCGCCACCGGCGCCAAGGTGGTCAAGGAAGCCACCTGCGTCGGCTGCAAGGTATGCACCATTGCCTGTCCGTTCGGGACAGTCAATTACATGACCGACGTCGGCAAGGTCCAGAAATGCGACCTGTGCGGCGGTGATCCGAAATGCGCCAGCGCCTGTCCGACTGGAGCGATCACCTATGTCGACGCCGACTGGACCGGCCTCGACCGCATGCGCACATGGGCCGCCAAGGCCAACACTGCCGCCGTCGCAGCCTGAGGAGAAGACCATGGGATGGAACCGTAAAGTCCTGCGCGTGAACCTCACCGCCGGCACCTGCACCCCCGAGCCGCTGAACATGGCCTGGGCCAACGATTATCTCGGCTCACGCGGCCTGGCCTCAAAATACCTGGTCGAGGAAATCGACCCCAAGGTCGACCCCCTGTCGCCCGACAACAAGATGATCATGTCCACCGGCCCGCTGACCGGCACCATGGCCTCGACCGGCGGCCGCTACACCGTAGTCACCAAGGGTGCGTTGACCAATGCCATCGCCTGCTCCAATTCCGGCGGCTTTTTCGGTGCCGAAATGAAGTTTGCCGGCTGGGACATGATCATTTTCGAAGGCAAGTCGCCCAAGCCGGTGTACCTGTTCATCGAGAACGACAAGGCCGAGTTGCGCGATGCTGCCCACCTGTGGGGCAAGACCTGCTGGGAAACCGAGGAAACCATCAAGCGCCTGCACCAGGACCCGCTCACCCGCATCTGCTCGATCGGCGGCGCCGGCGAGAATCTGGCCTTGTTCGCCTGCATTGTAAATGACCTGCACCGGGCGGCCGGCCGCTCCGGCGTCGGTGCCGTGATGGGTTCGAAGAACCTCAAGGCCGTCGCCATTCGCGGCACCAAGGGCGTTTCCGGCATCAAGGATTTTCCCGCCTTCCTGGCCGCGACGACAGCCGCCAAGAAAGTGCTGGCCGACAACGCGGTAACCGGCCAAGGCCTGCCCAAGTACGGCACCCAGGTGCTGATGAACGTCATCAACGAAATGGGCGCCCTGCCGACCCGCAACCACCGCGACGTGCAGTTCGAGGAGGCCGGCAAGATTTCGGCCGAAGCCATGCACGAGAAACGGCCGACCGACGGCAAGACCCACCTCGTCACCAACGCCGCCTGCTTCGGTTGTACCATCGCCTGCGGCCGCATTTCCAAGATTGACGAGACGCACTTCAGCGTCAAGAACAGCCCGAAATACTGGGGTGCCTCCGGCGGCCTGGAATACGAGGCGGCCTGGGCGTTGGGTGCGGCTAACGGCGTCGGCGACCTGGAAGCGCTGCAATACGCCAACCTGCTGTGCAACGAGCACGGCATGGACCCGATTTCCTTCGGCACCACGGTCGGGGCAGCCATGGAACTCTACGAACTGGGCATCCTGACCAAGGAGCAGATCGGCATCGAAGCCCCGTTCGGCTCGGCCGAAGCGCTGTGCAAGTTGGTCGAGATGACGGCCCACGGCGAAGGCTTCGGCAAGGAACTCGGCCAGGGTAGCGCCCGCCTGTGCGCGAAGTATGGCCGGCCGGAGCTATCGATGAGCGTCAAGAGCCAGGAATTCCCAGCTTACGACGCACGCGGCATCCAGGGCATCGGGCTGGCTTATGCGACCTCCAACCGCGGCGCCTGCCACCTGCGCGGCTATACCGTGGCCTCCGAAGTACTTGGCATCCCGGTCAAGACCGACCCGCTGACCACCGAAGGCAAGCCCGAACTGGTCAAGGCCTTCCAGGATGCAACGGGCGTCTTCGACGCCGCTGGCATCTGCGTCTTCACCAGTTTCGCATGGACGCTGGCCGACGTGCAGCCGCAGATCCAGGCCGCCTGCGAAGGCGACTGGTCGATGGACAAGCTCCATCTGGTCGGCGAACGCATCTGGAACATGGAGCGCCAGTTCAACCTCGCCGCCGGCCTGTCGGCCAAGGACGACGACCTGCCACCGCGCCTGAAGACCGAGGCGGCCAAGACCGGCCCAGCGAAGGGGCTGGTCAACGGCGTCGACCAGATGAAACCCGAGTACTACAAGCTGCGCGGCTGGACGCCGGACGGCGTGCCGGAAGCGGCGACGCTACAACGCTTGGGCCTGTAATCGGCGCCAGCGTACGGAAGCGGGGTCGCGCCGGGCGCCGCCCCGCTTTTCTTTCCCAGTCGGAGAGTAGACATGAAACACATCATTCTGGGTAATGGGCCGGCCGGCGTGGTCGCCGCCGAAACCTTGCGCCGGGCCGCACCGCAAGACGAGATCGTACTGGTCGGCAACGAAGCCGAGCCACCCTATTCGCGGATGGCCATTCCGTATCTACTGGAAGGTAACATCGACGAGTCGGGTACTTATCTGCGCAAATCGGCCGATCATTTCGCCAGGCTGAACATCCGCGAGCTTCGCGGGCGGGCCGTGGCGCTCAACACCGACAATCGCACCCTCCTGTTCGATGATGGGCACAGCGAAAACTACGACCGCCTGCTGATCGCCACCGGTTCGCACCCGGTACGCCCGCCCATCCCGGGCGTCGACCGGCCCGAGGTGCAAACCTGCTGGACGCTCGAGGATGCCCGTGCCATAGCCCAGGGAGCCACGCGCGGCGGGCGCGTGGTACAGCTCGGCGCCGGTTTCATCGGCTGCATCATCATGGAAGCGCTGGTCAAGCGCGGCGTGCAGCTGACCGTTGTCGAAATGGGTGACCGCATGGTGCCGCGCATGATGACACCAGAAGCCGGTGGCATGATCAAGCGCTGGGTCGAAAAACAGGGCGTCAAGGTCGTCACCCAGGCCGGCGTCGAATTTATCGAAAAAGGCCAGAATTCGCCGTTGACCGTGGTATTGAGTACCGGTGAACGGCTCGACTGCGACCTGCTCATCGTCGCCGCCGGCGTCGCGCCCAATATCGGCTTTCTTGAAGGCACGGCAGTGCACGTCGCCAAGGGCGTCCTGGTGGACGACACCATGCAGACCTCCGTACCCGGCATCTACGCGGCCGGCGACGTGGCCGAGGCCCCCGATCTCTTTTCCGGCCGCCACCTGGTTTCTGCCATCCAGCCCAACGCCGCCGACCAGGCCCGCGTCGCCGCCCTCAACATGGCCAGCGGCCAGGTGACTGGCGCAGCGCGCATGAAGGGCGTACTGGCCATCAACGTACTCGATTCGATGGGGATGATCTCGTCGTCTTTCGGCGAATGGCAGGGCGTACCCGGGGGCGACGGCGTCGAACGGGCCGACGAGGCCAACGGCCGCTACATCAGCTTGCAGTTTTCCGGGGACGTGCTAGTCGGCGCGACCTCGGTCGGGCTGACCGAACATGTCGGCGCCCTGCGCGGCCTGATTCAGGGCAAGACCCGGCTGGGCGCCTGGAAGGAAAGGCTCCTGGAAACGCCGACCCGTTTCGCCGAGGCCTACATCGCCTGCCAGCGCCCGAACAGTTAGTGGTTGATTTGATGCGCCTGACCGTCAAGCTCTATGCGACCTTGAGCGACTACCTGCCACCCGGCAGCAAATCCAACCGGGTGGACATTGATCTCGCCGAAGGCACGACGGTCAGCGCGGCATTGCAACCGTTCAGCCTACCGACCAGGCTGACGCACCTGGTGCTGGTGAACGGCACCTTCATACCGACCGACGAGCGGCCCCTCACGGCCTTGCACGACGGCGACGTGCTGGCTGTCTGGCCACCGATTGCCGGTGGCTGATACGTCGCTGCCCTGGAGCAACAGCCGGGCCCGTATGATGAACAGCACGCCCGCCGAATTTCGGCGGGCCTTGGCTCATGCCTTTCCCGGCTGCGTCAGCGAGGAGGAAGGCGGACTCTGCCTGACAGCCGGTGGCACCCAACTGTATTTCGCGCTGCGCAGCGAAAAACCCAGACAAATTGGCGCCTTGCAACTCGCCACGCTGCACGTCGACATCGCCGTACGAGCCGGCGATGAAGCAGCGGCCCGGAAGCTGCTGGCGCAAGTCGACCGGGCGACCCTGCGCGGTGGCGGCTAGTGCTCGATACGGCAGATTTCGACGGGGCTGACCGGAATCTGATAGTCCGCCGCCAACTCGGTTTTCACCATGTCTTCGATGGCCTGGCCTTCGTTGGCGACAAAACGACGCGCACCGGCATAATCCTGTGGAATACCGGCGCGGTCCTGGGTGATGCGATAGTGAACCTTGACGTTCATTGCTGTTAACCTTTTATGTGTTTTTTGATCCTGCGCGCGGATTCTAGGCCGAATCCGATACGTGGCAATACGGGTTTACCACAGGCCGACGTTCAAAAAATGTTGCGTCAACCGAGCTTCATATGGCGATAATGGCCGCCATTTTTGGCTCACATGAAGCACGCCCATGAAGGTCATCGGATTCGCCGGCTGGTCCGGCAGCGGCAAAACCACCCTGGTCGAACAAGTGATCGGGCTGCTCGAGGCCCGCGGGCTGGTCGTGTCGCTGATCAAGCACGCCCACCATGCATTTGAAATCGACCACCCGGGAAAGGACTCCCACCGTCATCGCCACGCCGGTTGCCGCGAAGTGCTGATCACCTCGGCCAATCGCTGGGCAGTGATGCACGAATTGCGTGGCCGCGACGAACTGACCTTGGCCGAAGCCCTGGCCCAGTTGTCGCCCTGCGACCTGGTGCTGGTCGAAGGCTTCAAGCACGAACCCATCCCGAAGATCGAAATCTACCGGGCGGCTATCGGCAAGCCGCAGCTTTTCCCGAACGATCGCCACGTCATCGCTGTTGCCAGCGACCAGCCGATAGATACGGCCCTGCCTCAGCTCGACCTGAATCGACCGGCCGACATCGCCGATTTCATTTGTACTCGACTGACAATCGCCCGCCACGTGGCCGAAGCCTGATCACCCGCTGCGGACCATCCGAAAGCGACCCCGCGAGCCTCATCCCTGTGTAGCCACAAGGTGAGGGGTTTCACGTGAAACGACCGGGTCGTGCGATCAAGCCTTGTCGAAACGTGACAGTTCATCCCGCGTATTGATGTTCTCGAAGGACTCGGGCTGATCGTCAAAAGCCACGTCGACGACCTTCAGCGTCGAATACCAGTAGTCGATCTTGCGCCCGCCCCCTTCGAGAAAAGCCGTCAGATGCGGCAATACGTCACGCTTGCACAGGCAAAAAACCGGATGCGCCTGATCGAAGGTCCGCGCCACGGCCAAATCGGCATCCGCTACGGTCAACGCCGAAAACAGGCGAAAAACCAAATCCTCGGGCAGGAAAGGCGAGTCGCACGGTGCGGTCGCGACCAGGGGGGATTGCGCCGCCGACAAGGCAGCGTGCAAACCGGCCAACGGCCCGGCAAAGTCTGGGATACGGTCAGCGACAACCGGACAGCCAAAGGCGCCATAACGCTCGAGATTCTGGTTGGCGTTGATGATCAAGCGGCCCACCTGGGGCTGCAAGCGCTCGATCACCCAGGCCACCATCGGTCGCCCGCGCAGGAGTTGCAGGCCCTTGTCCACGCCGCCCATGCGGCGGCCCATGCCGCCGGCCAGAACAACCCCGGTGATCGCCTCACGATCGCTCATCGCATAAACCTTTCTTGCCCGGAAAAGAGCAGGTAGTGCCTGCCCTGCGCCCGGCCGATCATGGTCATGCCGAGTTTGCGGGCGATTTCCCAGCCCATCCGGGTCAGGCCGGAGCGCGAGACCAGGAAGGGAATGCCCATCTGGGCCGTCTTGATGACCATTTCCGATGTCAGGCGGCCGGTGGTGTAGAAAATCTTGTCTCCGCCGTCCAAACCATCCAGCCACATCTGGCCGGCAATCGCATCGACCGCGTTGTGTCGCCCGACATCCTCGACGAACATCAGGATCTCGCTACCCTTGGCCAGCGCGCAGCCATGCACGGCACCCGCCTGCTTGTAGATCGACTCGTGATGCCGCACCGATTCAAGCAGGCCGTAAAACGTGGCCTCACTGAGCGTGGCATCGGCCGGCAAGCGTAGATCGTCGATTTCCGCCATCAGGTCGCCGAAAACCGTCCCCTGCCCGCAACCGGTCGTGATCGTGCGCTTCTCCACCCGGCAGGCTTCGATACCCCGGCCGTGGCGGGTCGTCACCGCCACCGCCTCGACCTCCCAATCGACCTGCACGGCGGCGATCTCGTCCAGGCTGCCAATCAGCCGCTGGTTGCGCAGGTAGCCCAAGGTCAGCGCCTCGGGTGCCGCCCCCAGCGTCATCAGCGTGACCAGTTCCTGCTTGTCGACGTAGATGGTCAGCGGATGTTCGCCGGCAATGGCGGTCGGCACCACCTCGCCGCGTTCATTGACGGCGTCGATCTCGAAGGTGAGTGGCCGGCTGGCCTGGGTGAGCAACGGTCGATTCATTGGCGGGATTCTACACGGCGAAAACTTCGGCTATGCTGAAAAAACCGAGTTCCCGAAAAGTGCCATGAAACAGTTTCCCGTCGCCGTCATCATCGAAAAGAAGCAACTGGACAATCGCTGGAGCAGCGAGAAATGGGAAGCGATCGGCGTCGTACCGGCCTTCGACGCAGCGACCGATACCGGCCCGCGGCAAATTTTCGCCGACGAAACGCGCCAGCAATTCCTGGCCGGCCATTTCCCGCTCGAACTGTTTCGCGACGAGGTGGACAACTACCACCTCAACCTGACCTCGCCCGAACCCCGCGTTTTCGTCATGTGGCGCATGGACAACGGCTTCGCCAAGCCGATCGAGGCCACCGTCAGCTACGGCGAGGCGGCGCGCTGGCTGGACTCCGGCGAACAGTGCGACGGCGTCCCCATGCCGCCGGAGATTGCCGACTGGCTGGGCGATTTCGTCAACACCCACTACAAGCCGGCGGTACGCCACAAGGTCAAGCGCAACGATCCTTTTGCCGGAAAGCGCCAGCCATGAGTCGCTTTCTCGAGCGCTGGTCGCGCCTGAAAAAGGCCGCCGAAACGGCATCGGACGCGGAAAACCTCGATCCTGAAGCGCTGCTTGCCAATCTGACGCCGGACAGCGACTTCGGCCAGTTCATGCGCCAGGAAATCAGCGAGGAAATCCGCCGCAAGGCGATGAAAACCCTGTTTGCCGACCCGCATTTCAACGTGATGGACGGACTGGACATCTACATCGACGACTACTCGATCAGCGAACCGATCCCGGAAGCCATGATGGCCACGCTGCAGCAGGCAAAAGAGCTGCTTTTCGACCAAGCTGAGCAAACCGCCGAAGATCCGGAAGCGCCCGCCAACTGCGACATTTTGACCACCGACGGTCAAAATGTCCCACCCAAACTCCCGTCGGCTGAAGATCCGCTGCCAGATTGCTGACCGGCAAAGCGGCCAGACAGCACCGACAGACTTTCCGGCTATCCCGCTAAGTCCATGAAAACAAACCCTGTCCGCAAGCGGATGCAGCTTCGCGGATAGCCGCTGCAGCCCCCACCCGGCAAGGCGACCAGCGCTTGGCACAAAGCCTGCAGAGATGAACGATCAAAACCGAGGTCGATCCCTTGAAATCCTCTGCTTCTTCTGCCCTGTTCGCCCCCGATCAACCGCCACTGGTCGCCGCCCTGGCGGCCCTGCAGGCACTGCCCCCCGCCGAGCCGGTGCCCGCCGTCAGCATGAACGCTACAGGCCGCCTGCTGATCATCGGCGAAGCCGATGTCGCCATCGGCTGGGCTGAACGCCTGGCCGGCCAGCGTGAGGTCACCGTGCTGGCACTGGGCACAGCTACTTCGACGGTCGACCCGGAAAATGACGGGAATTTCGCCATTTTCCCGGCGAACGATGTCAGCTTGAAAGGCCACCTTGGCGCCTTCGAAGCCTGCTGGCAGGTTGCCGGCGCGCTGCAACAGGCCTCTTTCGACGTCGTCCTCGACCTGTCGCCCAGGCCATTGCTCAATCGCGTCGAATTGCCCAGTGGCTACCTCGCCGCCGGCCGCGACCCGCTCGACCAGGCGCTGGCCATCATCGACCTGCTGGCTTTCGACGGCGAATTCGAGAAGCCGCGCTACGTGACGCTCAACGAGCGCGTCTGCGCCCACAGCCGATCGAAGAAAGCCGGCTGCAACAACTGCATCGAATCCTGCGCCACCGAAGCGATCACCGGCTTCGGCGATAGCGTCCGGCTCGATCCCTATCTCTGCCAAGGCTGCGGCACCTGCACCACCGTCTGCCCGACGGGCGCGCTGAGTTTTCAATACCCGCGCGTGACCGATCTCGGCGTTGCGATCAAGGCGCAACTGAAGGCCTTCCATGCCGCCGGCGGCCTCGCGCCCAGCTTGCTCTTCCATTCGGCAGAAGCGGGGCGCAAGCAATTGCTGGCCATGCAGCGGGCCGGAAAGCCCTTGCCGAACAATGTCATTCCGGTCGAAACCTGGAGCGCCGATGCGGTCGGCCTCGACTTGCTGCTCGGCGCCCTTGCGCTGGGCGCCACGCGGATCGCCGTACTCGGCGCCGGATCGCACGACCTGGCGCCGCTACGCCAAACCGCTCGCCTGGGCCAGGCCATCCTGAACGGTTTGGGTTACACCGGCGACTATCTGCGCATCATCGACCCGGAAAATCCCGAGTGGCTGGCCGAGCTGGCGGCCTGGCCGGCCCCCGCCGCCATCCCGGCCGGCGAATTTCACCTGCTGGCCGACAAGCGGACAACACTGGAATTCGTCATCGACCATCTGGCCAAGCATGCGCCTACGCCGGTCGATGCCATTGAACTCCCGGCCGGATCGCCGTTCGGCACGGTCGCCGTCAGCGAAGCCTGCACGCTGTGCATGTCGTGCACCAGCGCCTGCCCGGCTGGCGCACTCAAGGCCGCGGCCGACGCGCCGCGCCTGTCGCTGCTCGAACGCAACTGCGTGCAATGCGGCCTGTGCGCCAATACCTGCCCGGAACAGGCGATCACCTTGACGCCGCGCCTGCTGGTCAAGGACAGACGCCGCGAGCGCGTGCTGCGCGAGGCCGAGGTGTTCTGCTGTACCGCCTGCGGCAAACCGATGGGCGCCGCCCCGACCATCCTCGCCATGATCGACAAACTGGCCGGCCACAGCATGTTCGCCACGCCCGAGGCCAAGGCTCGCCTGAGCATGTGCGGCGACTGCCGGGTCATCGACCTGATTGGCAACGAAAAGAGCACGCAGGCCTGGGAGATGACCGAATGAGCGCCGTCATGGAAAAAATCGCTGCCGCCCCCGTGTTGAATGACGAGGATCGCGCCCGCGCCGAGCACTACGCGGTGTTGTCCCGCCTTTTCTCGGGACCGCCGGACGCCGGGTTTCTCGAACAATTGCCGGCGCTGGCCGCCCACTGGGGCAACCCGGAGAGCGCGCTCGGCCGCGCCTGGCTGCTGCTCGGCGACACCGCGCGCAACGTCGATGCCGGGCAAGTTGAAGAAGAATACACCCGCACTTTCCTGACCATCGGCCGCCCGGAAGTGATGCTGTTCGGCTCCTTCTACATCGCCGGCTTCCTGATGGAAGAACCGCTGGTCGAACTGCGGGCCGACCTGGCCGAACTGGGTCTCGGCCGACGCATTGGCGTGACCGAATCGGAAGACCACATCGCCGCCTTGAGCGACGTCATGCGTCACCTTATCGTCACCGGCCCCGATGCCCGCGGCCTGGCCCGCCAGCAAGCCTTTTTCGCCGGCCATCTGGCGCCCTGGGTCGATGCCCTGGCCAACGCGCTCGAGAACGCGCCGGATGCCCGTTTCTATTCGCGGACCGCAGCCTTGGTCCGTGCCTTTTTTGACATCGAACGCCTGTCGTTCGACATGCTTTAAGCCTGTTTGCGAGGAGAGGGATCATGCCTGAGAAAAAACCGGAAAACCTGAAACGGCGGGGCTTCCTGCTCGCCGCCGGCGTTAGCGGCGCGGGAGCCGTCGCAGCCGTCGCGGTCGGTGCCAGCAAGGAAACGGCACAACCCGTCGCTGCCTTGAAAGCCGAAGAAAAGACCAGCGGCTACGCTGAAACCCGCCATATCAGCAATTACTACCGCACCGCGCGGGTCTGACCGGGAGACAGGACATGCTGACCAGAAAAGCCAAGGCCACGTCATCGGCACACGTTGAAGCGGGTGTCGTTTTAGGGGTAAATTCCGGGTCGACCGCAGGGAACGTGCTGGCCGCCACCATGGACCGCCGCACCTTCCTCAAGCGTTCGGGCCTGGCAGCCGGCGGCGGTGCGATCGCCAGCCAGTTGCCGTACAACATGATCGGCTCGGCCGAAGCGGCCGATGCACCTCAAGGGAAAACCGGCGTCGAAGTGAAACGCACGGTGTGCAGCCACTGTTCGGTCGGTTGCGCGATCGATGCGGTCGTCGAAAACGGCGTGTGGACCCGGCAGGAGCCGGTTTTCGACTCGCCGATCAATCTCGGCGCACACTGCGCCAAGGGCGCCTCGATCCGCGAACACGGCCATGGCGAGCATCGCCTGAAGTACCCGATGAAGCTGGTCGGCGGCAAATACAAGAAGATCAGCTGGGACGAGGCGCTGAAGGAAATCTCTGACAAGCTGCTCGCCATCAAGAAGGAAAGCGGGCCGGACGCCACCTACTGGGTCGGCTCCTCCAAGCACAGCAATGAGCAGGCCTACCTGTTCCGCAAGTTCGTGTCCTTCTTCGGCACCAACAACATGGACCACCAGGCCCGCATCTGCCACTCGACCACGGTCGCCGGCGTCGCCAATACCTGGGGCTATGGGGCGATGACCAATTCGTACAACGACATGCAGTTTTCCAAGGCTGCGTTGTACATCGGTTCGAACGCCGCCGAAGCCCACCCGGTCTCAATGCTGCACATGCTGCACGCCAAGGAAAACGGCTGCAAGATGGCGGTTGTCGATCCGCGCTTTACCCGGACCGCCGCCAAGGCCGATATCTATTCACGCATCCGCTCCGGCACCGACATCCCGTTCATCTGGGGCATGCTCTACCACATCTTCAAGAACGGCTGGGAAGACAAGGATTACCTGAAGGCCCGCGTGCACGGCATCGACAAGGTCAAGGAAGAAGTGATGAAGTGGACGCCGGACAAGGTCCAGGACGTCACCGGCATCCCCGAGGCCGAAGTCTTCCGCATCGCCGAGATGCTGGCCAAGAACAAACCGTCGACCGTCGTCTGGTGCATGGGCCAGACCCAGCACACGATCGGTAACGCCAACGTCCGCGCCATGTGCATCCTGCAACTCGTGCTCGGCAACGTCGGTGTCTCCGGCGGCGGCACCAACATCTTCCGCGGCCACGACAACGTGCAGGGCGCCACCGACGTCGGACCCAACCCGGATTCGCTGCCCGGCTACTACGGCCTGGCCGCCGGTTCGTGGAAGCACTGGTGCGCCGTGTGGGGCGTCGATTACGAATGGGTCAAGAGCCAGTTCGCCTCGCAGGGGATGATGGAGAAATCCGGCATCACCGTGTCGCGCTGGATCGACGGCGTGCTGGAAAACAACGAAGCCATCGACCAGGACTCGAACATTCGCGCCGTCATCTATTGGGGCATGGCGCCGAACAGCCAGACACGCGGTCTGGAAATGGTCGAAGCGATGAAGAAGCTCGACATGCTGGTCGTCATCGATCCCTACCCGTCGGCCAGTGCCGCCATGGCGGCGATGATGCGCAAGGACGGCGTCTACCTGCTGCCGGCCTGCACCCAGTTCGAGACCAGCGGTTCGCGGACCGCCTCGAACCGTTCGCTGCAGTGGGGCGAAAAGGTCATCGAACCGCTGTTCGAATCCAAACCCGACCACACCATCATGTACGCCTTCGCCAAGAAATTCGGCTTCGAGAAGGAGTTGTGCAAGAACATCAAGATCGACAAGGACAAGCAGGGCTGCGACGAGCCGAACGTCGAGGACATCCTGCGCGAGATCAACAAGGGCACGTGGACCATCGGCTACACCGGCCAGTCGCCGGAGCGCCTGAAGCTGCACATGCAGAACATGCACACCTTCGACGTGAAAACGCTGAAAGCGAACGGCGGTCCGTGCGACGGCGAATACTTCGGCCTGCCCTGGCCGTGTTTCGGCACGCCGGAAATGAAGCACCCGGGCACGCCCAACCTCTACGACACCTCCAAGCACGTCATGGACGGCGGCGGTAACTTCCGCGCCAACTTCGGCGTCGAGAAGGATGGCGTTTCGCTGCTCGCCGAAGACGGCTCGGCCTCCAAGGGTGCCGACCTGCAGATGGGCTACCCGGAATTCGACCATGTGCTGTTGAAGAAGCTCGGCTGGTGGGACGACCTGACCGACGACGAAAAGAAGCTGGCCGAAGGCAAGAACTGGAAGACCGACCGTTCCGGTGGCATCCAGCGTGTCGTCATGAAGGTGCACGGCTGCCACCCATTCGGCAATGCCAAGGCCCGCGCCGTGGTGTGGAACTTCCCCGACCCGGTGCCGGTGCACCGCGAGCCGATGTATTCGCCGCGCCCCGACCTCGTCGAAAAATACCCGCAACCGGCCGACAAGAAGGTCTTCTGGCGCCTGCCGACGCTGTACAAGTCGCTGCAGGACAAGGTCAAGGACATTTCCAAGGACTTCCCGATCATCATGACCTCCGGCCGTCTGGTCGAGTACGAGGGCGGCGGCGAGGAAACCCGTTCCAACCCCTGGCTGGCCGAGTTGCAGCAGGAAATGTTCGCCGAGATCAACCCGAAAGATGCCAACAACAACGGTATCCGCAACGGTGATTACATGTGGGTCGAAACGCCGACCAAGGGCCGCATGAAGCTGCGCGCCCAGGTTACCGAGCGGGTTTCGTCGGGCACCGTCTTCCTGCCCTTCCACTTTTCCGGCTGGTGGCAGGGCAAGGACATGCTCGAGTACTACCCGGAAGGCGCTGCGCCCATCGTGCGTGGCGAGTCGGTCAACCAGGGCACGACCTATGGTTACGACTCGGTCACCATGATGCAGGAAACCAAGACCACGCTCTGCCGTGTCACCAAGGCCTAAAGGAGAACAACAATGGCACGCATGAAATTCCTGTGTGACTCGGAGCGCTGCATCGAATGCAATGGCTGCGTCACCGCCTGCAAGAACGAACACGAACTGCCCTGGGGGGTCAACCGCCGGCGCGTGGTGACCATCAACGACGGGGTGCCGGGCGAGAAATCGGTCTCGGTTTCCTGCATGCACTGCTCGGACGCGCCGTGCATGGCCGTTTGCCCGACCGACTGTTTCTACAAGACGGAAGAAGGCGTCGTCCTGCACAACAAGGATGCCTGCATCGGCTGCGGCTACTGCTTCTTCGCCTGCCCGTTCGGCGCCCCGCAGTTCCCCAATGGGCCAGCCGCCTTCGGTGCGCGCGGCAAGATGGACAAGTGCACTTTCTGTTCGGGCGGCCCGGAAGAAAACGGCTCCAAGGCCGAATTCGAGAAGTACGGCCGCAACCGGATCTCGGAAGGCAAACTGCCGGCCTGCGCCGAGATGTGCTCGACAAAGGCCCTGTTGGCCGGCGACGCCCCGGTCATTTCCGACATTTTCCGCGACCGCGCGCTACGTCGCGGCAAAGCCGGCGATGCCGCCTGGGGCTGGACGACCGCCTATGGCAAGCCGGAAGCCCCGGCCGCCAAGGAGGGCGCAAAATGAAAAAAGCCCTCTTTTTGGCGTTGACCGCAGCCATCGGCCTGTCGGCCTGCGGCGAATATTCGCAGGTCGCCAGCTACAAACCGGGCGACTATCAGGGCAAGTCCGACACCCGCCCATGGGAAGGCGGCCAGTTCGCCGGCAACAAGCAAGCCTGGGAAGCCGCGCTGGCCAGCCGCAATCAGGCGCAGAACGAGTACAAGCGGACCAACTGAGGAGTTGACGATGACGACTTCCACTTTTTATTCGCGGCTCGGGCGCTGGCTGATCGCTGCCTGCCTGATGCTGGCCTGGGGGCTGCCGCTGCAGGCGGCCGACACGCCCCCGGCGGTCCAGCAACAGGCCGAACGCCAGCAAACGCAACCCGGCAACAACGCGCCGATGTGGCGTGAAGTGCGCCAGGACAAGGCGCATTTCACCAACAACCCGGGCAACGAGGCCGGCGTGCTGATCCAGTCCGCCGGCAACACCTGGCGCCATCTGCGCAACGGGCCGGTGACCCAGTACGGCGGCTGGCTGGTCGTGCTGGTCGCTGCTGCCATCCTGATCTTCTACAAGATCAAGGGGCCGCTGACCAATCATGACCCGCTGACCGGCAAACTGATCCAGCGCTTCCCGCGTTACGAACGGGTCATTCACTGGATTACCGCCGGCACCTTTGTGATCCTCGCTGCGACCGGCCTCGCCATCCTGTTCGGCAAGCATGTGCTGATGCCGGTCATCGGCCACTCGCTGTTCGGCTACCTGATGGTGTTTGGCAAGAACGTGCACAACATCATCGGGCCGTTGTTCGCCGTCTCGACCATCGCCATGATCATCATCTGGGCGCGCGACAACGTCTGGCAGAACATCGATGCGCTGTGGATCAGCAAGGCCGGCGGCCTGTTGAGCGGCGAGCATGTACCGTCCGGACGTTTCAATTTCGGCGAGAAAACCTGGTTCTGGATCGGCGTCACCATCCTCGGCCTGACCGTCGCCGTTTCCGGCCTGGTCATGGATTTCCCGAACTTCGAGCAAGGCCGGGCCGACATGCAGCTGGCCAACATCGTCCATGCCGTCGCCGCCATCTTCATGCTGGTACTGTCGCTCGGCCATATCTACATGGGCACGATCGGCGTGCATGGCGCGCTGGATTCAATGAAGACCGGCTACGTCGACGAAACCTGGGCACGCGAACACCATGAAGAATGGTTCAAAGACGTCAAGGCTGGCAAATCCGGCCATCCGCAAGGCTAACGGGAGAAAACCAAGATGAATAATTGCAAATTTGCGCTGATTTTGGCGTTGACCGTAGCAAGTGCCGGCGCCTGGGCCAAACTGCCCGCACCGACCGAGGAAGCCAAGGCCAAAGCCGAAGAAGCCAAGGCCGCTGCCGCGGAAAAGGCCAAGGCGGACGCCGAGGCGCTGGGCAAGTCGCAGGACCGCGTCGCCGACAAGTACATCAAGGAGCAAAAGGCCAAGGGCGTCATTGTCAAACCGACCCCCATCGCCCCGCCGCCACCTGCCGCGCCAGCGGCCACTGCGCCTGCGCCGGCGGCCGCAACTGCCGCACCGGCAGCAAACCCCGCCGCCAAGAAATAAGCGGGGTGGTATCCTCTCAACGCCCGGCGGGTAACCGTCGGGCGTTGTTTCGTTTGTGAACATGAGCCAAACCCTACTCGACGCCCTGGCCCTTCTCGGTAGTTTCGACCATCGATTGCTTGAAATCGTCGGTCTGTCGCTGCGTGTCAGCCTCAGCGCGCTGACCATCGGCACGCTGCTCGGCCTGCCGCTCGGCGCCTGGCTGGCGGTCGCCCGCTTCCCCGGGCGCGGCGGCTTGATCGTCCTGCTCAACGCGCTGATGGGCCTGCCCTCGGTCGTCGTCGGTGTGCTGGTCTACCTGCTCCTGTCGCGCAGCGGCCCGCTCGGCAGCTACGGCCTGCTGTTTTCGCCAGCCGCCATGATCGTCGCCCAGAGCCTGCTGGTCGTCCCGCTGATCGCTGCGGTCAGCCGGCAGATCGTCGAGGACGCCTGGAAGGATTACGCCCCGGAATTTTCGCTGATCGGCATTGGCCGCATGCAGGCCGTCGTTCTGCTGCTGACGGACTGCCGTTTCTCGCTGACCGTCGCCACATTGGCCGGACTAGGCCGCGCGATGTCGGAAGTCGGCGCGGTCATGATCGTCGGCGGCAACATCGATGGCTACACCCGGGTGATGACCACTGCCATCGCCCTGGAAACCAGCAAGGGCGACCTCGCTTTGTCAATTGCGCTGGGCCTCGTGCTGATGAGCCTCATCCTGGGCTTGAATGTCGCCGCCTACTCGGTGCGCTGCTGGGCCAGCCGGAGGTATGGCTGATGTTCCCGCTGCGCATCACCGGCTTGCGCTTCCAGCCCAACGGCCGGGCCGTGCTCGACGGTCTGGATCTGGAAGTCTCGGGCGAAGGCATCAGCGTCGTTCTCGGACCCAACGGCACCGGCAAGACGCTGCTGTTGCGCCTGCTGGCCGGCCTGTTGCCGGCCGATGGCGGAACGATCCGCTGGGGCGAAGCGGCCAGCCCGTCGGAACGGCTGGCCATGGTCTTCCAGCAGCCGATGCTGCTGCGCATGTCGGTGTTCACCAACGTCGAATTCGCCTTGCGCCCGCAGGCATTGACCAGCGCCGAACGACACCGGCGAACCAACGAAGTGCTGGAACGCGTCGGCCTGGCCCATCGCACCGGCGATTGCGCCCGCCTGCTCTCCGGCGGCGAACGCCAGCGGCTGGCGCTGGCCCGCGCCTGGGCCATGCGCCCGCGCCTGCTGTTGCTCGACGAACCGACCGCCAGCCTCGACCCTTCGGCCACCGAAGCCGTCGAGCGAATCATTCGCGAAATTCGCACCGAGGGTGCCAAGGTGCTGATGACCACGCATAATCTCGGCCAGGCCACCCGCCTGGCGGACGACATCATTTTTCTCGCGAACGGCCGCGTGCAGGAACACGAATCGGCCCAACGCTTCTTTGCCCGACCACAATCCCCGGCGGCCCGGGCCTTTTTGCAAGGAGAACTGCCTTGGCGCATCGCTTTCGATCACTAGTCACCCTGCTCAGCCTGCTGGCCGGCGTCGCTTTTGCCCAGGAAACCCTGACGGTGGCCTCGACTACATCGACAGAACAATCCGGACTGTTCGGCTGGATTCTGCCCAAATTCGAGCAGGCCACCGGCATCAAGGCGCATGTCGTCGCGGTCGGCACCGGGCAGGCCCTCGAAATTGGCCGGCGCGGCGACGCCGATGTGTTGCTGGTCCATGACCGGGTCGCCGAGGACAAATTCGTCGCCGAAGGCTATGGCAGCTACCGGCTGGATGTGATGTACAACGATTTCGTCGTGATCGGCCCCAAGGCCGACCCGGCCAAGGTACGCGCCGCCGGAAACACGGTCGAGGCCCTGAAGTCGATTGCCGCCAACCAACAGACCTTCATTTCCCGTGGCGACAAATCCGGTACCAACGCGGCCGAACTGAGGCTGTGGAAACAGGCAGGGATCGACCCGAAGACACTCGCTGGCTACAAGGAAGCCGGCAGCGGCATGGGGCCGACCCTGAACATGGCGGCCAGCCTGAACGCCTACACCCTGTCCGACCGGGCCACCTGGGGCGCCTTCAAGAACCGCGGCGAACTGGACATCGTGCTGGCCGGAGATCCGATCCTGTTCAACCCCTACGGCGTCATTCCGGTGAACCCGCAGCGCCATCCGCATGTCAAAAAGGCAGCAGCCGAACGCTTTGCCCAGTGGCTGACCTCACCGGCCGGCCAGGAGGCTATCGCGGCTTTCCGCGCCGACAACCAGCCAGTCTTTTTCCCGAACGCCAAAAAATAAGCCCATGACCGATACCTGCGCCACCCCCGCTGCCGAAAATCGTGCCCTCTCCGCCGCCCAGGCACGCCAGCGCATGCTGGATGAAGTCGTTCCAATCACCGGCCACGAATTCGTACCGGTACGCAGCGCGCTGGGGCGAATCCTCGCCGCCGATATCATCGCGCCGTACGATGTGCCGGCCCACGACAATTCGGCGATGGATGGCTATGCCGTCCATTTCTCCAGCCTGGCGGCAGAAGACGAAAGCCGCCTGACCGTCGTTGGCACGGCCTTCGCCGGCAACGCCTTCTCGGGCCTGGTCGGCCAGGGACAGGCGGTTCGCATCATGACCGGCGCCGTGCTGCCGGCCGGCGCCGATACCGTGGTGGTGCAGGAAGTGACTCGGCAGGAGGAAGGCATCGTCGTCATCCCGCCCGGACAGCGGCTGGGCCAGAACACGCGCCGGGCCGGCGAGGATCTGGCGCGGGGCTGCGTGGCGCTACCCGCCGGCAAAAGGATCGGGCCGGCCGAACTGGGACTGATCGCCTCGCTGGGGATCGCCGAAGTCGAGGTCAAGCGACGCCTGCGCGTTGCCTTTTTCTCGACGGGCGACGAACTGGCCTCACTCGGCATGCCCCTCGCCCCTGGCCAGATCTACGACAGCAACCGCTACACCCTGCACGGACTACTCAACGGTCTGGGTGTTGACGTGATCGACATGGGCGTCGTCCCGGATCACCCGGATGCGCTGGAAGCCACGCTAAGCGAAGCGGCCGGAATCGCCGACGCGATCATCACCACCGGGGGCGTCTCGGTCGGCGAAGCGGATTTCATCAAGGAAATCCTCGACAAGCTGGGAGAGGTTCGTTTCTGGAAACTCAACATCAAGCCGGGCCGGCCAATGGCCTTCGGCAAGGTCGGGCAGGCCTGGCTGTTCGGCCTGCCCGGCAATCCCGTAGCGGTCATGGTCAGCTACACGCAATTCGCGCTTGATGCCCTGCACCGTCTGTCCGGGATGGATCCGGTTCCCGAGCGACCGTTACTCGAAGCGCAGTCCGCCAACGCCATCCGCAAACAGCCGGGACGTCGCGAGTTTCTGCGCGGCACCGTGGCCGTGGTCGACGACCGCTGGCAGGTCAGGACAACTGGCAATCAGGGTTCCGGCGTCTTGCGCTCGGTGTCGGAAGCCAACTGTTTTGTCGTCCTGCCCGAAACGTGTGCCGGCATCGACGCCGGTGACATGGTGCAAATCCAGTTGTTCGAAGGGCTTATTTAATGCCGAAGGCCGAGCCTAGGCTTCAGAACAACCGGTAATGCCGGATGCCGCCTGGAGCATGGGAGAGTAGCGTGGACAAGACGAGGATGATCCAGAACATGGCCAACGCCATCTCCGGATGGATAGCAGCCAGGGCGAGCAGCCCCAGTTTGACGACCACGCCGAAGCCGGCCAGTTCACGCAGATGGGCCGGATTAGCCCAGAGGTCGATGACGAACATGGCCAGCCCGGAAACCAGAACCAGCAGCGCGCTGCCGGCAATATCACCGGCCCCGAGCAAGGTGGCGCCGAACAGGACAACCGCCGACAGGTGGGCAGTCCGCAGTCCGACATTGAGCCAGCGCTTGCCGGGAAAATCGCGGATTCCGTTACGCATGCGCGGCATGGCCACCTCGATAGACTTTAACAGCGGCATTATCCCGGAATTGGCATGAATCGACCAAACGGCCGGTTGGTGCCGGATGGCAGAGTTTGCGATGATGCGAGGCAAGGGGAGAAAACATGGATATGAATCTGTCGGCCAACGAAGCCGAGCGTGCTTTGCGCCAGCAATTTTCGATTCTCGTTGTGGACGACGAACCCGGGATGGTCAGCTTTCTGCAGCGCGCGCTCACCCAACGCTACGGCAAGGTAGACTCCGGCAACAGCGTCGAAGCCGCCGCTCCGCTTCTGCGGCGCCAACTCTATGACCTGATCATCCTCGATATTTCACTGCCCGGCATCTCCGGCATCGACTGGCTCCACGAATTGCGCCACGAAGGCTATGCCGGCGACGTCGTGCTGATCACCGCCTATGCCGACCTGGACACAGCCATTGACGCCTTGCGCGGCGGGGCAGCCGATTTCCTCCTCAAACCTTTTTCGGTGGCGCAAATGCTCAACTCGGTCGAGCGTTGTTTCGAGCGCTCTCGCCTGCGCCGCGAAAACTTCGTGCTGCGCCGGGAGATCGAGGAACGAAGCACGGCGGTGGACGGGGTCATTTGCCAATCGTCGCTGATGCTCAGCATTTGCGACCGGCTACGCCGCATCCCACCGACACCCGCGACCGTTCTGATCAATGGTGAATCGGGCACCGGCAAGGAAGTGGCGGCGCGCGCCCTGCACCGGATGAGCCCGCGGGTCGGCGGCCCCTTCGCGCCGGTGAACTGCGCCGCCATTTCGGCCGAGCTGATCGAGTCCGAGCTGTTCGGCCACGTCAAGGGCGCCTACACCGGCGCCCAGCAGAGCCGCGAGGGGCTGTTCTACTACGCCCGCGGCGGCACCCTCTTTCTCGACGAAATCTCCGAACTGCCGCTCGCCGCGCAGGCCAAGCTGCTGCGCGCCCTCGAAGAGCGGCGCATCCGGCCGGTCGGCTCGGAGCAGGAAATCGCCGTCGATGTGCGGGTGATCGCCGCCACCAACCGCGACCTCAAGGCCGAGGTCGCCGCCCAGCGCTTCCGCCCCGATCTCTACTACCGGCTGCAGGTGCTCGAAGTGACGCTGCCGCCGCTCGGCGAGCGGGTCGACGACATCCCGCTGCTGGTCGACCACTTCATGGGCCAGCTGGCCCCCGCCCTCGGCGTGCCGCCCCTCGCCCTCGACCCCCGCACCCTGGCCCGCCTGGCTGACTACGACTGGCCGGGCAATGTCCGCGAATTGCGCAACCTGGTTGAACGCTCGCTGATCCTCGGCTGGTTCGACATCGGCCCCGAGCCGGAAATCGGCGTCACCGCCACCCCGGCCAGCGACGAGACGCTGGCCGCCGTCGAGAAACGCCACATCCTCGCCGTGCTCGCCGCCTGCGACGGCAACAAGTCGGAAGCCGGCCGCCGCCTGGGCATTTCACGCAAGACCATGGACCGCAAATGCCAGGCCTGGGGCATGTGAACGCCGCCCCGGCGGCCCGGACCGACCCCGCCGGCCCGCCGCCGGGCGAGAACCCGGCGCCGCCCGATTTCGCCGCCGGCCCGCTGGCCCCGCCGCGCCGCCGCTCGATCCGCACCCGCCTGCTGCTCCTCGCCCTGATCCCGCTCGGCGTCGTGCTGCCGCTGATGATGGCGGCGCTGGCCTACTGGGGCGGCAGCTACATCGACCGCCTGCTGACCACCAAGGTGCGCAGCGACCTCGCCGTGGCCGACGGCTATTTCGAGCGGGTGCGCGACGGCGTCGGCCGCTCGGTGAGCAGCCTGGCCGACTCGGAACGCCTGGCCGGGGCGCTGCGCCGCTCGCCGCCGGAACGCTTCACGGCGATGGCCGTCGTCCTCGAAGCGACCCAGCGCGAGCAGGAACTCGATTTTTTGCACTTTATCGACGTCGACCGCGCCGCCCAGGACGCCCGCACCTGGGCTGTCGTCGCCGCCGCGCTGGGCGGCCGGGCGAGCACCGAGACCGAGGTGTTCACGGCGCCCCAGCTGTTCGCCATCGGCCCCAGCCTGGCCGCCCGCGCCCTGACCCCGCTGGTCGCCACGGCCAATGCCCGGCCCGACAGCCGCAGCGTCGAAAGCCGCGGCCTGGTCATCCACTCGGCGGCCCCGGTACGCGATGCCGACGGCCGCCTGCTCGGCGTACTCGAAGGCGGCGTGCTGCTCAACAAGAACCTCGATTTCATCGACCGCCTCAACGCCATCGTCTACCCCGAGGGCACCCTGCCCTTCGGCAGCGCCGGCACCGCCACCCTCTTCCTCGACGACGTCCGGGTGGCGACCAACGTGCGCCTGTTCGGCGACACCCGGGCCATCGGCACACGCGTCTCGCAGGCCGTCTACGACACCGTGCTGGGCAAGGGCCAGACCTGGCTGGACCGCGCCTTCGTGGTCAACGACTGGTACGTGTCGGCCTACCAGCCGCTGCTCGACAGCCGCCAGCAACGCATCGGCATGCTCTACGTCGGCTTTCTCGAGGGGCCGTTCAGCGCCGCCAGGCAACGCGCCCTGGCCGCCGTGGCCGGCCTTTTCGGGCTGGCCATGGCGGTGGCCGGGGTCTTCGCCGTGCTGTGGGCGCGCCGGGTGTTCCGGCCGATCGAGCGCATGCACGCCACCATGCACGCCATCGAGCACGGCCAGGCCGAGGCCCGGGTCGGCGCCGTGCCCAGCCGCGACGAGCTGGGCATCGTCGCCGCCCACTTCGACCAGCTGCTCGACCGCCTGCAGGCCCAGGCCAGTTCACTGAAGCGCTGGGGCCAGGCGCTCGACGCCAAGGTCGCCGAACGCACCGCCGAACTGGAGCAGGCCGTGGCCGACCTCAAGGCCGCCCAGTCGCAGCTGGTGATGAATGAAAAACTCGCTGCCATCGGCCAGCTGACGGCCGGCATCGCCCACGAGATCAACAACCCGATCGCCGTCATCCAGGGCAACCTCGACGTGCTGCGCGACGTCCTCGGCCCGGCCGCCGAGCCGGTGGCGCCGGAAACCCGGCTGATCCAGGAACAGGTGCACCGCATCCGGCTGATCGTCGCCAAGCTGCTGCAGTTTGCCCGGCCGCAGGATTACGTCGGCTACCTCGAGCCGGTGGTGCCGCCGCAATTGATCCAGGACAGCCTGGTCCTCGTCCGCCACCTGCTCAAGGCCGGCAACATCGCCATCGAGCAGCACCTCGATTCGACCCGCCACGTCACCTGCAACAAGAACGAGTTGCAGCAGGTCATCATCAACCTGCTGGTCAATGCCATCCAGGCCATGCCCGACGGCGGTGTGCTGAAGATCGCCGTCGACGACTGGGACGAAGCCGGCATGCCGCTCGGCATCCAGCTCGCGGTCGAGGATTCCGGGCCGGGCATCGGCGCCGCCGACCTCGAGCGCCTGTTCGAGCCCTTCTTCACCGCCAAGAAGCCGGGCGGCAACGGCCTCGGGCTGTGGGTCAGCAAGAACCTGATCGAACGCTACGGCGGCCGCCTGGTCGCCACCAGCCAGCCCGGCCAGGGCGCCCGCTTCACCATCTGGCTGCGCTGCGAGCCGCTGGCCTGAAAGCCGCCCCGACATCCTCCGGCCGCGCGGCGCAGGCCCCTCGGCTAACACCGAGGGCATATTTACTTAAAGCGGCCGTCATGGGACAGTGACCGGAAAAGGAATGACGACCATGCCCCGCCACCGCTTCCGTCCCACACTCCTCATCTTGCTGACCGCCTGGCTGGGCGCCGTCGCCATCGCCGCCCACACCCTGGTGTCGGCGCAGTTGCAGCGCTGGGAGTCCCGTTTCGAGGCCGACGTCCGGCTGCTGATGGGCGATGTCCGGCTCAAGCTCGACACAAACGAGGCCGTCCTCGCCGGCTTCTCGGCCTTCCTGCAGGCCGTCGACCGCAGCGATACGGCTGCCACCGTACGCTACGCCGCCGCGGCAACGGCCGCCTACCCCCACATCTACATGCTGGAAGTCGCCCGCAAGCTGGCGGCAGGCGACGAAGCCGTCTTCCAGAGTAGCTTGCGGGCCCACTGGCGAGCCGACTTCACGCTCAAGAACTTCGCCGAGATCACCGGTCGCAGCGCCCCGGACGATGGCCGCAAGAGCGCCACCTGGCCCATCCTCTTCATGCATCCGGCACTACCCGAGGCCGAAGCCATCTACGGGCTGCGCCTGGAAACGGTCGATTACCTGGCGCGGACCATGGCCCTCGCCCAGCGCGACATCAAGGCGGTCGTCTCGCCAGTATTCCGCATGTACGAGGGCGGCAATGCCTACATCCTGCTCCGCGAGGTGCGGCGGCCAGCCGGCAAGGCGCCGGCGGCGGCCGACTTTTTCGGCGACTCGATGATGGCCTTGCTGCTCATCAAGGCCGAGGACCTGATCCCGGCCAGAAGCCGGGAAGCTGGCTACGCCCACATCGGCTTCTCGGCCGACGTCATCTCGCCGGGCAACCCGGAAACCCTGCTGTTCGAGCAGGCCGCCCCCGAAGCCGACCGCCTCGAACGCCTCACCTTGCCCCGCTTCTCCCGGCAACTGGCCATCGACAACGCGTCCCAGCCGATGCTGATGCGCTTTTCGCGCCAGATGCGCTGGGACGATCTGCTGCAGCCGGAGAAGATCATGATCGCCGTGCTCGGCATCGCCCTCCTCGCCGTCCCCTGGGTGAAGGTGCGCCACTACCTGAGCCTGGACCGCGCCGAGGTCGAGCAGGAGCGTTCAGCCTACCTGGCGACGCACGACCTGCTGACCGGCCTGCCCAACCGCTTCCTGTTCGCCGACCGCTTCGCGCAGGCGCTTCACAACTGGCAACGGAACGGCCGGTCGTTCGCCCTGATGCTGGTCGATCTCGACCATTTCAAGGAAATCAACGATCGCCATGGCCACGACGTCGGCGATCAGGTGCTGGTCGCCTGCGCCGGGCGGATGGCCGGCCAGCTGCGCAGCGGCGACACGGCGGCCCGCCATGGCGGCGACGAATTCGTCATCCTGCTGCCCGAGGTGGCCGGCCCGGCCGATGTTGACAGCGTCGGCCGGAAACTGCTCGCCGCCGTATCCGAGCCGATCGACACCACGGCCGGCGAGATCCGCCTGTCGTGCAGCATCGGCCTGGCCATTTGCCCGGCCGACGGGGTCAATCTCGACATGCTGCGCAAGGCAGCCGACAGCGCGATGTATCGGGCCAAGGACGCCGGGCGCAACGCCATTGCCACCTACGCCGGCGAGACCGCCTGAGCTTTTGCCGGGCGGGCGGGCGAGCAGGCCGGCCTTTGCCGCAAAATCAGGCGCTTAACTTGGCAGCCGCCCCGGCGCCCGGTACACTACGGCCTCTGCCGAGGAGCGCTGCGACCCTGTTCAAGCTTTTGCCTGAATGCCGGGGCCAGGCTCGGCAATGATCAACGGCGCTCGCAAACCACAGCCGGTTTGTGGCGCCGTTCGTTTTTGCGGCGTGCCCGGCGCAATCCTGCTTTGCCGAGGTGATCATGCAGCAACCCGACCGTACCGCCGAACTTTCCACCCTGCTCGAACAGCGCCTGCTCGTCCTCGACGGCGCCATGGGCACGATGATCCAGCGCCATGGTCTGCACGAGGCCGATTACCGCGGTGAGCGCTTCGCCGACCACGCCCACGACCTGAAGGGAAACAACGACCTCCTGGTGCTGACCCGGCCCGACGTCATCGGCGGCATCCACCGCGAGTACCTGGAGGCCGGCGCCGACATCCTGGAGACCTGCACCTTCAATTCGACCGCCGTGTCGCAGGCCGACTACAAGCTGGAAAGCCTGGTCTACGAACTGAACGTCGAAGGCGCCGCACTGGCCCGCCGGCTCTGCGACGAGTTCACCGCCGCCAACCCGGCCAAGCCGCGCTTCGTCGCCGGCGTGCTCGGGCCGACCAGCCGCACCGCGTCGATCTCGCCGGACGTCAACGACCCGGGTTACCGCAACGTCAGCTTCGACGAACTGGTCACCGACTACCTCGAAGCCATCCGCGGCCTGGTTGATGGCGGCGCCGACATTCTGCTCGTCGAAACGGTCTTCGACACACTCAACGCCAAGGCCGCGCTGTTCGCCATCGAGCAATTCTTCGAACAGGCCGGCCGGCGCTGGCCGGTGATGATTTCGGGCACCATCACCGATGCCTCCGGCCGCACGCTGTCCGGGCAGACGGCCGAGGCCTTCTGGAATTCGCTGCGCCACGTCCAGCCGCTCTCCTTCGGGCTCAACTGCGCGCTCGGCGCCAAGGAGTTGCGCCAGTACGTCGAGGAACTGTCGCGCGTCTGCGACTGCTACGTCTCGGCCCACCCCAACGCCGGCCTGCCCAATGCCTTCGGCGGCTACGACGAGACGCCGGAACAGCTGGCCGACGAGATCGCCGGCTGGGCGACATCCGGCATCGTCAACATCGTCGGCGGCTGCTGCGGTACCTCGCCGGATCACATCCGCGCCATCGCCCAGCGCGTCGCTGCGGTCGACCCGAGAAAAGCGCCAAAAATCGAATCCGCCTTGCGCCTCTCCGGGCTGGAGCCGTTCAACGTGACCCCCGGCTCGCTGTATGTGAACGTCGGCGAGCGGACCAACGTCACCGGCTCGCGCGCCTTCGCGCGCATGATCCTCGAAGGCCGCTTCGACGACGCGCTGGCCGTCGCTCGCCAGCAGGTCGAGAACGGGGCCCAGGTGATCGACATCAACATGGACGAGGCGATGCTCGATTCGCTCGCCGCCATGGACAAGTTCCTCAAGCTGATCGCCTCGGAACCGGACATCTCGCGGGTGCCGATCATGATCGACTCGTCGAAGTGGGAAGTCATCGAGGCCGGCCTCAAGTGCATCCAGGGCAAGGGCATCGTCAATTCGATCTCGATGAAGGAAGGCGAAGCCAAGTTCCTGGAACAGGCGAAACTGGCAAGGCGCTACGGCGCCGCGGTCATCGTCATGGCCTTCGACGAGCAGGGCCAGGCCGACACCTTCGCCCGCAAGACCGAGATCTGCGGCAAGGCCTACGCCCTCCTCACCGGCATCGGCTTCCCGGCCGAGGACATCATCTTCGACCCCAACATCTTCGCCATCGCCACCGGCATCCCCGAGCACGACAACTACGCCGTCGACTTCATTCAGGCGACCCGCTGGATCAAGGACAACCTGCCGCACGCCCACATTTCCGGCGGCGTCTCCAACGTCTCGTTCTCCTTCCGCGGCAACGACCCGGTGCGCGAGGCGATCCACACCGTCTTCCTCTACCACGCCATCCAGGCCGGCATGACCATGGGCATCGTCAATGCCGGCATGCTCGGCGTGTACGACGACCTCGAACCGGAACTGCGGGCCAAGGTCGAGGACGTCGTGTTGAACAAGCACCCCGGTGCCGGCGAAGCGCTGGTCGAATTCGCCCAGACGGTCAAGGAAGGCAAGGCCAAGGACGCCGGGCCTGACTTGTCGTGGCGCGAACAGCCGGTGGAAAAGCGCCTGGAACACGCGCTGATCAAGGGCATCACCGATTTCGTCGTGGCCGACACCGAGGAAGTCCGCGCCCAGCTCGAAAGCGAAGGCAAGCCGCCGCTCGCCGTCATCGAAGGGCCGCTGATGGCCGGGATGAACCACGTCGGCGACCTGTTCGGCGCCGGCAAGATGTTCCTGCCCCAGGTGGTCAAGTCGGCCCGCGTCATGAAACAGGCGGTCGCCCACCTGCTGCCCTTCATCGAAGCGGAAAAGAGCCGCACCGGCCTCGGCTCCAAGGGCAAGATCCTGATGGCGACGGTCAAGGGCGACGTGCACGACATCGGCAAGAACATCGTCGGCGTCGTCCTCGGCTGCAACGGCTACGACGTCATCGACCTCGGCGTCATGGTCTCCTGCGACAACATCCTGAAGGCGGCGCTCGAACACCGCGTCGACATCATCGGCCTGTCCGGGCTGATCACCCCGTCGCTCGAGGAAATGGCGCACGTCGCCAGCGAGATGAAGCGCCAGGGCCTGAGCCAGCCGCTGCTGATCGGCGGCGCCACGACCAGCCGCGCCCACACGGCGATCAAGATCGCCACCAACACCGACAGCCCGGTGGTCTACGTGCCGGACGCCTCGCGCGCCGTCGGCGTCGCCACCAAGCTGCTGTCGACCGAACAACGGGCCGGTTATGTCGCCGAAGTCGCCGCCGAATACGAAGCCGTCCGCGCCGAGCACGCCGGCCGCAAGGGGGCGACACTGGTCAGCCTGGAAGACGCCCGGGCCAACCGTTTCACGTGGAACCAGCGGCTGGCGCCGGTGGTGCCGGCCCACCCCGGGCTGCACACGCTCGACCTCGACCTGGAAACGCTGGCCCTCTTCATCGACTGGTCGCCTTTCTTCCAGACCTGGGACCTGGCCGGCCGCTACCCGGCCATCCTCGACAACGAAACGGTCGGCGAAACCGCCCGCCAGCTCTACGCCGACGCCAAGGCCATGCTGGCCCGCATCGTCAGTGAACAATGGCTGAGCGCCCGCGCCGTCTTCGGCCTGTGGCCGGCCCGCGGCGACAACGAAGACATCCTGATCTACGCCGACGAAGGCCGCAGCGAACCGATCGCCTGCTGGACCGGCCTGCGCCAGCAGCACAAGCAGCCGGCCGGCCGCTTCAACCTGGCGCTTGCCGATTTCGTCGGCGACCGCGACTACGTCGGTGCCTTCGCCGTCACCGCTGGACTCGGCATTGAAGCCAAGCTGGCCGAATTTCAAGCCACCCACGACGATTATTCATCGATCATGCTCAAGGCGCTGGCCGACCGCCTCGCCGAAGCCGCCGCCGAATGTTTGCACATGCGCGTACGCACCCACTACTGGGGCTACGCCGCCGACGAGGCGTTCGACAACGCGGCGCTGATCGCCGAAAAATATGTCGGCATCCGCCCCGCCCCCGGCTACCCGGCCTGCCCCGACCACACCGCCAAGCGCGAGCTGTTCGCCCTGCTCGACGCCCCGGCCAACGCCGGCATGGAACTCACCGAATCCTGCGCCATGACCCCGGCCGCCTCGGTCTCCGGCTTCTACATCGGCCACCCCGGCGCCAGCTATTTCGCCATCCCGAAAATCGGCCGCGACCAGCTCGAAGACTGGGCCAAGCGCAAGGGCATGGCGCTGGCCGAGGCCGAACGCTGGCTGGCCCCGCTGCTCTGATTTGCTGGACCACGCCACGCCATGCCCCGCACCCCGCACATCCTCTTCGACCTCGACGGTACGCTGATCGATTCGGCGCCGGCCATCCTCGCCAGCTTTCGCGAGGCCTTCGCCCGGAGCGGCGTCGCCCCGGCCCGCGCCATCGACGCCAGCGTCATCGGCCCGCCGCTGGCCGAGACGCTGCAGCTGCTCTCGGGCAGCGCCGACCCCGCCCTGCTCGCCCGGCTGGCCGAGGCCTTCAAGGCCAGCTACGACAGCGAAGGCTACCAGGCGACCGCCGCCTTCGCCGGGGTCGGCGAACTGCTCGCCGACCTGGCCGGCGCCGGGCTGACGCTGTCGATCGCCACCAACAAGCGCCTCCACCCGACCCGGCTGATCCTCGACCATCTCGGCTGGGCCGGCCATTTCGCGCACGTCTATGCCCTCGACCTGTTCACGCCGCGCCTGCCCGACAAGGCGGCGATGATCGGCCGGCTGCTCGCCGACCACGGCATCGCCCGGGAGCAGGCGATCTACATCGGCGACCGCAGCGAGGACGGCGAGTCGGCCGACGCCAACGGCCTGCCCTTCATCGCCGCCACCTGGGGCTACGGCAGCCTGAGCCCGGCCGAGATGCGCGCCGGCTGGCGGTCGGCCGCGGCGCCGGCGGCGCTGGCGGCGCTGCTGCTCGCCGACTGAAGCCCCCCGGCATGGATTTCGCCACCGGCATCGACCTCGCCCCCTGCAACACCCTGGCCCTGCCCGGCCGGGCGGCGTATTACCTGCGGGTCACCGCGGCCGCCCAGCTGGCCGACCCGGCGCTGGCCGGGCGGCGCCGCTTCGTCCTCGGCGGCGGCAGCAACCTGGTGTTGACCGGCGATGTCGACCGGCTGGTGCTGCACATGGCCATCCCCGGCAGGCGGCTGGCCGGCGAGGACGGCGAGGCCTTCTACGTCGAGGCCGGGGCCGGCGAGAACTGGCACGACTTCGTGCAATGGACGCTGGCCGAGGGCTGGCCGGGGCTGGAGAACCTGTCGCTGATTCCCGGCACGGTCGGCGCCGCGCCGATCCAGAACATCGGCGCCTACGGGCTGGAAGTCGGCGAGCTGCTGCATGCGGTGACGGCCTGGGATTTCGAAAAACAGGCGTTTTTTACTGTCGACCGCAGCGCTTGCCGTTTCGCCTACCGCGACAGCCTGTTCAAGCAGCAGGGCTGGCACCTCGACGGCCGGATGGCCATCTGCTCGGTGCTTTTCCGCCTGCCCAAGGCCTGGCGGGCCCATGTCGGCTACGCCGAGCTGGCCCGCGAGCTGGCCGCGGCCGATGCCGCCGCGCCGACGCCGCAGGCGGTGGCCGCCGCCATCGTCGCCATCCGCCGGCGCAAGCTGCCCGACCCGGCGCTGACGCCCAACGCCGGCAGCTTCTTCCACAACCCGGTACTGCCGGCCGCCCAGGCCGCCGCGCTGGCCGCCGATTTCCCCGGCCTGCCGTGCTACCCGCAGGCCGACGGCCGGGTCAAGCTGGCCGCCGGCTGGCTGATCGAGCAGGCCGGCTGGAAAGGCAAGGCGCTCGGCCCGGTCGGCATGTACGAGAAACAGGCGCTGGTCCTGGTCAACCACGGCGGCGCCACCGGCCGCGACGTGCAACGGACGATGGCCGCCGTGCAGCAGGCCGTGCGCGACAAGTTCGCCGTCGACCTGCAGCCGGAACCGGTTTTTCTCTGACCGAGATTCGGTTTTTGCCTATTTTTCCGGGTCGACCGCAGGACTGCCGGCCGGCTCTTCATCGGCCGCCGAGCTGACGTACAGGCAGGCGGCGATGCCGGTGGTCACGGCGTCGGCCATGCGCGCCTGGCGCACCGGGTCGCGCAGTTCCAGTTCCTCGTCGCGATGCTTGATGACCCCGGCCTCGAAGAGCACGGCGGGCAGCGTCGTCCGGTAGAGGACGACGAGGTTGTCGTAGTACCAGACGCCGTTGTCGGCATCGGCCGGCTGGTGCTTGCGGCCGTGCCACGGGGTCGGCACGAAACCGGCCCGGCGCATCATGGCGCCGATGGTCGAGGCGCAGCGCAGGCTGGTCGGCAGATCGGGGTTGTTGGCCGAAACGAAGATGCCGTAGCCGCGCTTGACCTCGGTGTAGCGCTGCGGCCTCCCCTCCCATTCCCAGTCGCGCAACCACTGCTCGCCGATCGAGTCGTGGTGGATGGCGATGAAGAAATCGCTGCCCGCCGCCGCCTGCGGCCGCGCCGCCAGGCTGCCGATGTTGCCGTCGAAATTGACCTCGCGCACGCCGAGCCGGCGCTGGCGCAGGGTGTCGGCCAGGCGGCCGGCGAAATCGCGGTTGAAATCGAACTCGCTGCGCCCGCGGGCGCTGATCGCCCCGGCATCCTTGCCGCCGTGGCCGACGTCGACGGCGACCAGGGGCGGCGCGGCGAGCGCTGCGGTCGACGGCAATAACAGGGCAAAAAGACAAAAATAGTTCATGCACGAATTATCCGGCGAACTTAAGATGTTTGCCCATCAGCCCCGAGCCGGGGCGAGCCTGCTGCGCCATGACGAGGGAAATCGGATGACCAGGGAAACGCCGCCGCGCGGCACCACCGCGCACACCCCCGACCGGGACTGGAGCCAGGTCCGGGAAACCGTGCTGATGATCGAACTGGCCGCCGCCCAGATCGAGGCGGCGATGACCGACAGCAACAGCTCGGTCGAGGTGCTGACCCACGCCTTCACCGGCATGGCCGACGACATGCAGACCATCACCGACACCCTGCGCACGCTGCCCGACGACGGCGAGGTCGGCGCCGCCAAGCGGCACCTGGAGGGCATTTCCGGCCACGTCTCGGGCATGGTCCGCCAGGCCATCATCGCCTTCCAGTTCTACGACAAGCTGGTCCAGCGCCTGGCCCACGTCGGCCTCAGCCTCGGCGAACTGGGCGAACTGGTCGGCGACGGGAAGCGTGTCGACCAGCCCGCCGAATGGGTCGGGCTGCAGCAGTACATCAAGAAAAAATACTCGACCCGCGAGGAAGTCGCCATGTTCGAAGCCGTCATGCAGGGCGTCCCGGTCCAGGCGGCGATCGCGCGCTTCATGGCCGACATGAGGGACAAGAACGACGATATTGAGTTATTCTGAACCCCGGCTATCCATGCATCATGAAACTTCCCACCTGAAAGCGCAGGCAGAAAGACGACCATGACCACCACCGACGGACTTCCGGAGCTCCCCGGCATCGACAAGGCCGAGGGCCTGAAGCGGATGATGAACAAGGCTGCGCTCTACGAAAAGGTGCTGCGCGACTTCCATGCCCGTTTCGCCAACGACTCCGCCGCCATCCGGGAAACCATCGCCAGCGGCGATTTTTCCGCTGCCGAACGGCGCGCCCACAGCGCCAAGGGCCTGGCCGCCACGATCGGCGCCGGCGCCCTGCAGAGCGCCGCCCACCAGCTGGAAATCGCCCTCGGCCGCAGCGAAGCGCCGCCCGACTCGCTGGTCGACCGTTTCGAGCTGGAACTGCGACAGGCCATCGACGGCATCGCCGGCGGCTTCGGCATCTGAGGCGCAGCCGCCCGGCCGGCGGTCAGAAATCGGCCGGCGCCTCCCAGACGATATTGGCCTTGCTGCCGCCCTGCGCCGTGCGCTCCAGCATGTCGATCAGCGGCCAGGCCCGCTGGCCGAGCACCACCACCGGTTCCGCCTTGCCCCAGGCATCCTCCTCGCCGTCGTCGTCGACCGGCGGCGGCGCTGCGGCCCGAGCCACGGCGGCGCGCAGGGCGGCGGCGGCGGCCGGCATTTCCTCGCGGGTGAAGGTGCCGCGCGCCGTCGTCGCCTTGCCGATGGCCTGCAGCAGACTGCGCGCCGGATCGGCGAACATCAGGATTTCCCCGGTCTCGCTGGACATGAAACGTACTAGCATGGTCTTTCCTCTCGCCTCACCTGATGGTCGGTTGTCATCGCCCCCGGCCTTCATGCACAATGAACCACGGGGAGACGCCACATGACAACCAATATTATCGCCAATCCGCTGGATACCGGTTCCGACGAACTCGAGCGCTACGCACTCGAAGAATGCGTCAAGCGGCAGCGCGTCGACCACCGGGTGACCGTGCTGATCGTACCCGACAAGCGCTGCGAACTGGCCCTCAAGTTCGTCCGCCTCGGCGCCCAGGTCGTCATCGCCGACATCCCGGCCCACCGCAGCCAGGTCGAAGGCCGCATCCTGGCCAGCGGCTACCAGGAACTGATGAGCTTCGCCCCCGGCGATCTGGTGAACCTGCCGGAACACCCGCGCGGCGAGCCCTTCGATGTCATCGTCGTCCGCCGCGGGCTGTGCGCCCTGCCCTACGAAACGGCCCGGGAATCCCTGCGCCAACTGATGCGCAAGCTGAAGATCGGCGGCAAGCTCTACGTCTCCATCCTCGGCCTGCATTCCGAACTGGGCGAAGGCTACGCCGCTGGCGGCCAGCCGGTCGGCCAGCGTTTTACCTCGCTCGCACCGGCCCTCGCCGACAAATACGACATCCGCGAGCCGGTCTGCCTGTACACCGAGCGCAACCTGTTCATGCTGCTGCACGAAGCCGGGGCCAGCGTGCTGCGCACCCTGACCACCACCCACGGTAACGTCAAGGGCATCGCCGTTCGCGTCTGATGCGGCTGGGCATCGACCTCGGCGGCACGAAGATCGAGATCATCGCCTTGGCCGACGATGGCCGGACGCTGTTGCGTCAACGCGTCGCCACCCCGCAGGGCGACTACATGGCGACGCTGATGGCCGTCGCCGGGCTGGTCGAGGCGACCGAGAACGCGCTCGGCCAACGGGGCAGCGTCGGCCTCGGCATTCCCGGCGCCGAATCGCTGGCCAGCGGGCTGATCAAGAACGCCAACTCGACCTGCCTGATCGGCCGCCCCCTGCGTCGCGACCTGCAGGCATTGCTGCAGCGCGAAATCCGGCTGGCCAACGATGCCAACTGCTTCGCGCTGTCGGAAGCCATCGACGGCGCCGGCCGCGATGCCGGTATCGTCTTCGGCGCCATCCTCGGCACCGGGGTCGGCGGCGGCATCGTCATCGACCGCCGGGTCCTGACCGGGGCCAACGCCATCGCCGGCGAGTGGGGCCACAATCCCCTGCCCCTGCCGACCGGCGACGACCTGCCGCTGCCCGCCTGCTACTGCGGCCGGCAGGGCTGCGTCGAGGCCTATCTCTCCGGCCCGGCGCTGACCGCCGATCATCGCCGGCACACCGGCCAGGACGTCGACGCCTCCGCCATCGACGCCGCCGCCGCGGCTGGCGACGCCGCCAGCGAAGCGACGCTCTGCCGCTACGAGGAACGGCTCGGCCGGGCCCTGGCCGGCGTCATCAACCTGCTCGACCCCGAGGTCATCGTACTCGGCGGCGGCCTCTCCAACATGGCGCGGCTGTACCGCAATCTGCCCGAGTGCTGCGGTCGACACGTTTTTTCCGACGTTTTCCGAACCCGCTTTTTGCCGCCCGTCCATGGCGACTCGTCGGGCGTACGCGGCGCAGCATGGCTGTGGAATTGATGGCAAAATTCGCCTCCCATGCCTCAAGTCTCTCTCTACATCGGCGGCATCCGCCCGCTCCCTGAATCCGGCCGACCGACCGGCATCTACAAGCAGTTGGTCGCGACGGCGCTCGACCTCGGGCCGGAAGGCTTGGTCGGCGACCACCAGGCCGACCGCCGCGTGCACGGCGGCCCGGACAAGGCCGTGCATCTCTACCCGGCCGCCCACTACGCCCGGCTCGCCGCCCGCTTTCCCGAGGCCGCCGGGCAACTGGTCGTCGGCAGCCTGGGCGAAAACATCTCCACCGCCGAGCTCGACGAGGGCGACGTCCGCATCGGCGACATCTGGCAACTGGGCAGCGCCCGCCTGCAGGTCTGCCAGCCGCGCAACCCGTGCTGGAAGATCGACGAGCGCTTCGCCTGCGAAGGCATCGCCGCCTTCATCGCCGAGCAGAACCTGACCGGCTGGTACTGGCGGGTGCTGACGCCGGGCCGGGTGGCGCCAGGCGACCGTCTGGCCTGGGAAGCATCGCCGGCCGGCAGCCCGACCCTGGCCGAGGCCATGCGCTGCTGGCAGTCGCATCGTCCCGCCCCGGGCGAGCTGGAAAGCCTGGCCGCCTGCCCGGGCATCGCCGACAACTGGCGGCAAAAAATCCTCAAGCGGCTCGACTGGCTGCGCCACAACCCCGACCGCCAGCCACCGGCCCCGCCGCCGTTCCACGTGAAACCGGAGCAACCGTGAACCCCGTCGACCGCCGCCTGTGGATCCGGCTCTTCCTGCCCTTCGCGGCGGGTTATTTCCTTTCCTACCTGTTCCGCACGGTCAATGCCGTGATCGGCCCGGTGCTGGCCCGCGAGCTGGCGCTGCCCGACAATGCCCTCGGCCTGCTGACCAGCACCTATTTCCTGGCCTTCGGCGCCGCCCAGCTGCCGCTCGGCATCCTGCTCGACCGCTACGGTCCGCGCCGCGTCGAAGCCGGCCTGCTGCTGCTCGCCGCCAGCGGGGCGGCGGTCTTCGCGCTGTCCGACACGCTGGCCGGCCTGGCCACCGGCCGGGCGCTGATCGGGCTCGGCGTCGCCGCCTGCCTGATGGCCTCCTTCAAGGCCTTCTCGATGTGGTTCCCGCCCGAACGCCAGGCCTCGCTGACCGGCTGGATCATGGCTTCCGGCGGCCTCGGCGCGCTGGCCGCATCGAAGCCGCTCGAATTCGCCCTCGGCTTCGCCGGCTGGCGCGACATCGCCCTCGCCCTGGCCGCGGCCACCCTGCTCGTCGCCGCCCTGATCGGGTTCGTCGTTCCCGACAAGCACGCCGAATCGTCGGGCAGCGGCTTCCGCGAGCAGCTGGCCGGGGTGCGCGCGGTGTTCGCCAGCCCGCACTTTTGGCGCTATGCTCCGATGGGCTGCCTGATGACCGGCGGCTTCATGGCCGTGCAGGGGCTGTGGGCGTCGCGCTGGATGATGGTGCACGAAGGCCTCGCCCAGGCCGGGGTCGCCATCCGCCTGACCTGGATCAGCGGCGCCATGCTGGCCGGCTTCCTGTTCATGGGCTTCTTCGCCACCGGCCTGGTCCGGCGCGGCATCAGGCTGGAGAGCGTCTATCGCGGGGCGATGGTCACTGCCCTGCTTGCCTTCGCGTTGATCACCGTCCGCCCGGCGCTGGCCGGCGACCTGCTGTGGCCGGTGCTGGGCGCCTGCTTCTCGCTCTCCAACATCGCCTACTCGCTGGTCGCCCAGGCCTTTCCCAGCGCCCTGTCGGGGCGCGCCAACACCTCGCTCAACCTGCTCGTCTTCGCCGGCGCCTTCGGCCTGCAATGGGGCATAGGCGGCCTGGTCGACGGCCTGCAGGCGGCCGGCTGGGCCATCGATGCGGCCTATCGCGCGGCCTTCCTGGCCCTGCTCGCCGGGCAGATGCTCGCCCTGCTCTGGCTGCTGCGCCCGGGCCGGCCTTAAGGATTCAGAACTCCAGGGGATCGACCTCGATGTGCCAGCGCAGCCTGGCCGGCGCCTTGAGGCCTTCGATGGCCTCCCGCCAGTCCGGCAGGAAGGCCTGCAGGGCCGGCCGCGAAGCCGATTCGACGAGGAGCTGGCCGCGTTCCAGGTTGGCCAGCCGGGCCAGTTTCATCGGCACCGGGTCGTAGATCATCACTTTGGGGTGGCCGGCCACCGCCGGCAGCGCCGCCGCCTGCTGCAGGAAGGCGATGGCCGCCGCCATGTCCGGCGCCTCGGCGCGCAGCACGGCCTGGAAGGTGTAGGGCGGAAAACCGGCCTGCTCACGCTCGGCCAGCTGCTGGGCGGCGAAGCCCCGGTAGTCGTGGGCGGCCAGCGCCGTGAACAGCGGGTGATCGGGGTACTGGGTCTGGACCACCACCTCGCCCTTCAGCTCGGCCCGGCCGGCCCGCCCGGCGACCTGCATCAGCTGCGAAAACAGCCGTTCCGGGGCCCGCCAGTCGGCGGCGAAGAGCGCCGCATCGGCGCCGAGCACGCCGACCAGGGTCAGCTTCGGGAAATCGTGGCCCTTGGCCAGCATCTGGGTGCCGACCAGGATGTCGGCGGCGCCGCCGTAGATGCGTTCGAGAACGGCTTCCCACTGCTTGCGGCTCTTCACCGCGTCGCGGTCGACGCGCAGGATGCGGGCTTCGGGGAACTGCTCCTGCAGCCAGCCTTCGAGGCGCTGCGTGCCGCGCCCGAAAGGGTGGATGTCCTGGTTGCCGCAGGTCGGGCAAGACCGCGGAATGCGATGTTCGCAGCCGCAATGGTGGCAGCGCAGGCGGCGGTCAGCCAGGTGCAGCACCATGTTGGCGGCGCAGCGCGTGCACCGCGACACCCAGCCGCAGGCCGGGCAGGCGAGGACCGGCGCATAGCCGCGGCGATTGAGGAAGACCAGGCTTTGCTCGCCACGCGCCAGCCGCTCACGGATGGCTGCCAGCAGCGGCTCGCCGACGCCTTCCTTGAGCGCCAGGCGGCGGGTGTCGACAATGTGCACGGCGGGCAGCACGGCAGCCGGGTTGGCGCGCTCCTTCAGGGTGAGCAGCCGGTAGCGCCCGCCCTGGGCGTTGGCCCAGCTTTCCAGGGCCGGCGTCGCCGAGCCGAGGAGCACCGGGATGCCCAGCTGGTGGGCCCGGAACACCGCGACGTCGCGGGCCGAGTAGCGCATGCCGTCCTGCTGCTTGAAGGAGGCGTCGTGCTCCTCGTCGACGACGATCAGCCCGAGGCGCGGCAAGGGCACGAAGATAGCCAGCCGGGTGCCGAGCACGATGCTGGCCTGGCCGGCGAAGGCCGCCCGCCAGTTGCGTTCGCGCGCCGCCTCGGCCAGCTCGCTGTGCAGCGAGATGACGCCGGCCTCGGGAAAGCGCGCCCTGACCCGGCCTTCGAGCTGCGGCGTGAGGTTGATTTCCGGCACCAGCAGCAGGACCTGGCGGCCGCTGGCCAGCACCTGCTCGATCAGGCGCAGGTAGACCTCGGTCTTGCCGCTGCCGGTGACGCCGTAGAGCAAATGGGCAGAAAAGCCGCCGGACAGGTCGATGGCGGCGATGGCCGCCGCCTGTTCGGCAGTCAGGCAGGGCCGGGCGGCGGCGGCCGTCGGCTTGATCGCGCGGGCCTGGCGGCGGGCCGGCGGGTCGAGCCGCTTCAGCCCGGCCGGCAAGGCCTGCATGATCACTTCGCCCGGCGCCGCCTGGTAGTAGCTGCTGGCGAAGGCGCAGAGCCGGAAGAAATCCGCAGGCAGGGGCGACAGGTCGCGCAGGATCTCGATGGCCGGCTTCAGTTGCGCCGCCGGCCAGTCGCTTTCGTCAACGACGTCGACGATGACACCGATTTTCTCGCCGCGCCCGAAGGGCACCCGCACCCTGAGGCCGATCTCTGCGGTCGACGCGGAATTTTCGACATAATCGAAAAATCGATGCAGCGGCAAATCGAGGGCGACGCGCAATACAGGCATGGGTTTACCGGTCGAAACCGTCGTTTTTCCGGAAATTCCCGCCGTCTTTCCCGGCGTTTTTCGGGCTTTCCGAGTTGTCCACAAAAACTGTGAATAACTTTGTGGATTCCTTTCGGCGATCTGCCCTAGGTAACGCTACGGTAAGGATTACGTCACCCTGCTGAAATAATAGGCAGCAAATAAATCCGTTTAAATTCAATATCTTGAAAAACACCGACCGGCGCCGGTGTTTTCCGGAAACAACGATTCTGCGGAAACGAAACGCTGTGCATAAGTCAAGCCTGGCGACTCGCTTATGGCATTACTTACGTAATAGACGGCTGTGCGCATGCACCGTTTCGACCAGCGCGGTGACGCTTTCCGGTGGCGTGAATTGCGAAATGCCGTGGCCGAGGTTGAAAACGTGGCCGGTATTGCCCGGGCCGTAGCTGTCGAGCACTTTTTTCGCTTCGGCGGCAATCACTTCCGGCGTGCCGAACAGCACATTGGGGTCGAGGTTGCCCTGCAGGGCAACCTGGTCGCCGACCCGCCGGCGGGCTTCGCCGATGTCGATGGTCCAGTCGAGGCCGACCGCGTCGCAGCCGATGGCGGCGATCTTTTCCAGCCACAGGCCGCCGTTCTTGGTGAACACGATGCTCGGGATGCGCTGGCCGTCCTTTTCCTTCTTCAGACCGGCGACGATACGCTGCATGTAGGCCAGCGAAAACTCCTGATAGGCGGCGTTGGACAGCGAACCGCCCCAGGTGTCGAAAATCATCACGGCCTGGGCGCCGCAGTCGATCTGGGCGTTGAGGTAGGCGATCACGGCATCGGCAGTTACCGACAGGATCTTATGCAGCAGGTCGGGCCGGCTGTACATCATGCCCTTGATGTGGCGGAAATCGCTCGAGCCCTGGCCTTCGACCATGTAGCAGGCGAGCGTGTAGGGGCTGCCGGAGAAACCGATCAGCGGCACCGAGTTGTCCAGCGCCCGGCGGATCTCGCTCACCGCATCCATGACGTAGCCGAGATGCTCGTAGGGGTCCGGCGCGCTCAGGTTGTTGATCGCCCATTCCTCGCGCAGCGGGCGCTCGAAGCGCGGCCCCTCGCCTTCGGCGAAGTACAGGCCGAGGCCCATGGCGTCGGGCACGGTGAGGATGTCGGAGAACAGGATCGCGGCGTCGAGATCGTAGCGGGCCAGCGGCTGCAGCGTTACCTCGCAGGCCATGGTCGGCGACTTGCACAGGTTGAGGAAATTGCCGGCCCGCTTGCGGGTTTCGCAGTACTCGGGCAGGTAGCGACCGGCCTGGCGCATCAGCCAGAGCGGGGTGTAATCGGTCGGCTCCTTCAACAGGGCGCGCAGGAAGGTGTCGTTCTTGGGTCGGCTCACGTCGGACTCCGCCAGAAATTCGGAAAGGCGGAATTATCCGCCTTTCTCCGCCTCAGGTCACTTCCGCCAAAAGGCGGGGGTGAGCACGACGAGCAGCGTGAAGATCTCCAGCCGGCCGAGCAGCATGGCGAAGATGCACACCCAGGTCTGGAAATCCTCGAGCACGGCGTAGGTCGTCGACGGCCCGACCACGCCCAGCCCCGGCCCGGTGTTGTTGACACTGGCGACGACGGCGGTGAAGGCAGAGACGATGTCGAGGCCGGTAAAGGCCAGGATCAGCGTCAGCGAGACGATGCTCACCATGTAAACGAAGGCGAAGGCGAGTACGGCGAAGAGGATGGGCTGCGGCGCGGTCTGGCCGCCGATGTGGACGTTGTACACCACCTTCGGATGCATCGCCCGCATCACCTCGCGATAGACCTGCTTGTAGAGCAGGATGGCCCGCATCATCTTGATGCCGCCGCCGGTCGACCCGGCGCTGGTCGCGAAACTCGACAGGAAGAGCATCCACAGCGGCGCGAAGATCGGCCATAGCGCATAGTCGACGCTGGCATAGCCGGTGGTGGTGGCGATCGACACGACGTTGAAGGCCGAATGGCGCAAGGCCGTGTCGAGGTCGGCATAGACACCATCCTTCCAGATGTAGATGGCAATGACGACGATGCTGACCAGACAGACGCCCACCAACCAGCGCACCTCCGGATCGTGCACGTAGGGCTTGAGCGAGCGGCCATTGAGCGCAAGAAACAACGTGCCGAAATTCATGCCGGCAATCATCATGAAGACGACCGACACCAACTCGATAGCCGGCGAATCGAAGAAGCCGAAGCTGGCGTCATGGGTCGAGAAGCCGCCCAGCCCCATGGTCGAAAAGGCGTGGCAGACGGCATCGAACCAGCTCATGCCGGCCCAGCGGTAGGCCAGGATGCAAGCCAGCGAAACGCCGACATAGACGATCCACAGCCCCTTGGCCGTCTCGGCGATGCGCGGGGTCATCTTGGCGTCCTTCATCGGCCCCGGCGTCTCCGCCTTGAACATCTGCCGGCCACCGATGCCGAGCAGCGGCAGGATGGCGATGGCCAGCACGATCAGCCCCATGCCGCCGATCCACACCAGTTCGTGCCGCCACAGGTTGATCGACACGGGCAGGGTGTCGAGGTTGGCGAGCACCGTCGATCCTGTCGTGGTCAACCCGGAAACGGCCTCGAAATAGCCATCGGTATGGCTGATCCCCAGTTGCAGCATGAGCGGGATGGCGGCGAAGGCGGGCAGCGTGGTCCACACCAGGACGACCATCAGGAAGCCGTCGCGTATGCTCAGTTCCCGGGTGCACCGGCGGTAGCGCACCCACAGGAAGGCACCTGACAACATGGTCAGGGCGAAGGCTTCGTCGTAGGCCGCCCAGGCGCCGTCGTCGGCCAGGTAGGAAACGATCAGCGGGAGCAGCATGGTCAGCCCGAAGAGCATGATGATCATGCCCAGCGCCCGATAGACGGGCGCAAAGGGGCTGAGCGCCGGGCGGCTGACGGCGGGGGTCATTGGCGCCAGAAAGCCGGGGTCAGGACGACGAGCAGGGTGAAGATTTCCAGCCGGCCGAGCAGCATGGCGAAGATGCACAGCCAGGTCTGGAAGTCCTCGAGCGGCGCGAAGGTCGAGGCCGGCCCGACCAACCCGAGGCCGGGTCCGGTGTTGTTGATGCTGGCGACCACGGCGCTGAAGGCAGTGACGATATCGAGGCCGGTGAAGGCCATGATCAGCGTCAGCGAGACGATGCTGACCATGTACACGAAGCCGAAGGCGAGCACCGCGAAGAGCACCGACTGCGGCGCCTGCTGGCCACCCAGCCGGACATGGAAGACGACCGCCGGGTGCATGGCACGGACCAGTTCGCGATAGACCTGCTTGTAGAGGAGCAGGGCCCGCATCATCTTGATGCCGCCACCGGTCGACCCGGCGCTGGTCGAGAAACTGCACAGGAAGAGCATCCACAGCGCGGCGAACATCGGCCACTGGCCGTAGTCCACGGTCGAGTAGCCGGTCGTCGTGGCCACCGAGATGACGTTGAAGACGGTGTGGCGGAAGGCCTCGTTGATGTCGGCGAAGGCGCCCTCCTTCCAGATGTAGTTGGAGATGACGAAGATGCTGACGACCAGCACGCCGACGAACCAGACCGCTTCGGCGTCGCGGAGATAGGAGCGCAGGGAACGGCCGCTGAAGGCGACGAAATGGGTGGCGTAGTTGATGCCGGAAAAGAGCATGAAGACGACACAAACCCATTCGACGGTGGTCGAATTAAAGTAGGCGAAGCTGGCGTCATGGGTCGAGAAACCACCCAGCGAAACGGTCGAGAAGGTGTGGCAGACGGCATCGAACCAGCTCATGCCGGCCCAGCGATAGGCCAGGATGCAGGCCACGGTGATGCCGATATAGACCAGCCACAGGCCTTTCGCCGTCTCGGCGATGCGCGGCGTCAGCTTGGCGTCCTTCATCGGCCCGGGGATCTCCGCCTTGAGCATCTGCCGGCCACCGATGCCGAGCATGGGCAGGATGGCCACGGCCAGCACGATCAAGCCCATGCCGCCGAACCACATCATCAGGTGGCGCCACAGGTTGATCGACACCGGCAGGCCGTCGAGGCCCGACATCACCGTCGCCCCTGTCGCGGTCAACCCGGAAACCGCCTCGAAATAGGCATCGGTGTGGCTCATGCCAAGGTGCAGCATGAAAGGCAGCGCGGCGAAGGCCGGCAGCACCGTCCACACCAGCACGACGAGCAGGAAACCGTCGCGCACGGTGAAGTTGCGTTTCTCGTAGCGATAGCGGTAAGCGAGAAACGCGCCGCCGAGCAAGGTCAGCAACAGGGCTTCGTCGAAGGCCGTGGTCGCCCCGTCCTGGCTGAGGTGGGAGACGATCATCGGCACCGCGATGGTCGCCGCGAAGAACATCAGGATGATGCCCAGCACGCGATAAACGGGAGCGAAGCGGGTCACGGCCGGCCGTTCAGAAGAAATGGAAACCGACCTGGAACAGCTTCTCGACCTTCTTGACCAGGTTCTTGCGGGTACAGAAGACGATGACGTGGTCGCCCGGCTCGATCACCGTATCGTGGTGGGCGATGACCACCTCCCCGAAGCGGGTGATCGCCGTCCACTCATCGGTCTGGCCGACCACCACCGGCTTGTCGAAATGGCGCACGAGGGCGGCCACGGTGACGCCCTTCGGCCAGTCCACCTGGTCGATCCGCTTGCCGATCACCTTCGACGTCTTGGAATCGCCGTGGGCGATGATTTCCAGCGCCTCGGCGGCTCCCCGGCGCAGCGAATGGACCTCGGCCACGTCGCCCTGGCGGACATGAGCGAGCAAGGTGCCGATCGATACCTGGGCTGGCGAGATGCCGATGTCGATCGGCCCGCCCTCGATCATCTCGGCGTAGGCGCGACGATTGACCAGGGCCACCACCCGCTTGCAGCCGAGGCGCTTGGCCAGGCTGCCGGCCATGATGTTGTCTTCGTCGTCGTTGGTCAGGGCGAGGAAGAGATCCATCTCGCCGATGTTTTCCTGTTCCAGCAGTTCCTCGTCGGTGGCATCGCCGAGCAGCACCAGGCATTCGTTCAGCTCGTTGGCCACCGCCTCGGCGCGCTCCTTGCGGCTTTCGATGACCTTGACCTCGTAGCGGCTTTCCAGCGTCTTGGCCAGGCGCAGGCCGATGTTGCCGGCGCCGGCCAGCATGATCCGGCGCACCGGCTCCTCCATCCGGCGCAACTGGCCGAGCACCGGCCGGATGTCCTCGGCGGCGGCGAGCAGGAACACCTCGTCGCCGGCCTCGATGATCGTTTCCCCCTCGGGAGCGACCGGCTGATTGCCGCGAAAGATGGCGGCGATGCGGGCGTCCATGCCGGGCGGCAGGTGCTCGCGCATCTTGTTGATCGGCTTGCCGACCAGCAGGCCGCCGGTATAGGCGCGGACGGCGACCAGGCTGACCCGGCCACGGGCGAAATTGAGCACCTGCAGGGCCCGCGGGAATTCGACCAGGCGACAGATGTAGTCGGTAATCACCTGCTCCGGGCAGAGGGCGAAGTCGACGGCGAAGTTCTCCTCGGCAAGCAGCGCCGCGTCCTCGAGAAAGTCGCGCGAACGCAGGCGGGCGATGCGGGTCGGCACGTTGAACAGGCTGTGCGCCAGCTTGCAAGCCACCAGGTTGCTCTGGTCGCTCTGGGTGACGGCGATGATCATGTCGGCGTCTTCGGCTCCGGCGTTGCGCAGCACGCTCGGGCTGGCCGCATTGCCGGGCACGCCACGCAGATCCAGCTTGTCCTGGAGCACGGCGAGGCGGGCGGCATCGTTGTCGACCACGGTGATGTCGTTCTCTTCCGAGACCAGGCCTTCGGCAACACTGGCCCCGACCTGCCCGGCCCCGAGAATGATGACTTTCATGTCCCCTCCTTTGTGCGGCGGCTATTCTTCGTTGCGTTTGCCGAGCCGGATATCGAGTTGCTTCAGTTTGCGATACAGGTGCGTCCGCTCCAGGCCGGAACGCTCGGCCAGCTTAGTCATGTTGCCGCCTTCCAGCCGCAGGTGGTGCTCGAAATACAGCTTCTCGAAGGCATCGCGGGCTTCGCGCAGCGGTTGGTCGAACATCGGCAGCAGCGACTGGGCTTCGCCCTCCGCCCCGCCATCGCGCGGCATAACCCGGGCCACGTCGTCGGCGGCGATTTCCTCGTCGAGCGAGGTTACCGCGAGATTGCGGACCAGGGCGTAAAAATCGTTCCAGCTCGATTCCGAGGGCTGTTTCCAGGTCAGGGTGCGCAAGGCGTTGAGAGCGCCGGTCGAAAAACGCCGGGGCGGGACCTCGCCGCGTTCGACAAAATTGCTCAGCAGCAGGCTGGCGATTTCCGGCAACTCGTCACCATGCCCGGCCAGGCTCGGCATGGCCACCCAGATTTCACCCAGGCGGCCGAGCAGCTTGCTGTCCCAGCCGGCCTCGGCGAGGTTGCACAAGGGCACCGCGCTGGCCGAGATCAATTGCAGATTCAGGCGTTCCAGGCGGTCGACCGCGAAGGCCAGGTTCATCTGCTGCATCTTGCCCAGACTGGCCAGGTCGGGAACGAAGAGGATGCCGCCGCTGACCTTTTCGAGCATTTCCTGGCTCAAGGCGCTGCTCACCGCCGACAGGTCGAGCCAGGGGGCGCGCGGCGGCTGCAGCGTGCGGGCGCAGATTTCCGCCATGCCGCCATTGGCTCCGCGGAGCATCAGGATGGGTGTCTTGGCCGCCGCCTGTTCCAGGCGCCGCTTGAATTCCTTGACGAAGGCCGAGCGGCTGAAGGCCTCCAGGGTCAGCGCCGCCCGGGCCGGCGGCTTCTCGTGCTTGAGCGCCTTCTGCACGGTGCCGAGCAGTTTCTGCAGGGCGATCGGCTTCTCGAGGAAATCGAAGGCGCCGAAGCGCGTCGCTTCGACGGCGGTGTCGATGGTGCCGTGGCCGGACATCATGACCACCGGCATGTTGAGGTGGCCGGCGGCGTGCCATTCCTTGAGCAGCGAAATGCCGTCGGTGTCGGGCATCCAGATGTCGAGCAGCACCAGGTCGGGACGCAGCTCGCTGCGAATGGCCCGGGCGGCCGCGGCGTTCTCGGCCAGGCGCACGTCGTAACCCTCGTCGATCAGGATTTCGGACAGCAGTTCGCGAATGCCGACTTCGTCGTCAACGACCAGAATGATTGCCATGCTTGGCTTCCTCCTTCTTCACCAGGGGCAGGCGGATGTCGATGCGCGCCCCGCCCTCCGGTGCATTGCTGATTTCGATGGTGCCCAGGTGTTCCTCGACAATTTTCTTGACGATGGGCAGGCCGAGGCCGGTGCCGCGGGCCTTGGTGGTGACATAGGGTTCGAAGATGCGCGACAGCAGTTCGGGCGGGAAGCCCGGGCCGTTGTCGGCGATCGACAGCCGGGCGTAGCCGCCGGCGACCTCGGTAACGATCCGGATCCGCGCGCCGGTCAGGCTTTCCAGCGCATCCTCGGCATTGCGCAGCAGGTTGTGGATGATCTGTCGCAGCTGCGTCGCATCGCCCAGGATGGGCGGCAGCCCGCCATCGAGCCGGGTTTCGATGGCGGCGGACGAACTTTCATAGAGGCCGAGCACCTCGCCGATCAGCTCGTTGAGGTCAAGCGGCGCCACCACCGGCGCCGGCAGGCGGGCGTAGTCGCGGAAATCGTCGACCATGCGCTTCATCGCCTGGACTTGGGTGATGATCGTCTGCGTGCCGCGGGCCAGCATGTCGGCGTCGCCGTTGGCCAGCTTGCCGGCCAGCTTGAACTGCAGGCGCTCGGCCGAGAGCTGGATGGGAGTCAGCGGATTCTTGATCTCGTGGGCCAGTCGACGCGCCACCTCGCCCCAGGCGGCGCTGCGCTGGGCGGCGATCAGCCGGGTGACGTCGTCGAAGACGACGACGTCACCGCCGCCGGTCCGCTCCGGCAGGCGCGAGCCGCGCAGCAAGAGGACTTGGGGCATGCCGTTGGGCGTTTCCATTTCCAGCTGGCCCTGCCACTCGGCTGCCTCGGTCGCCGCGAACTGCTCGCGGATGAAGGCGCCGAGCGCCTGCTGGCGCGGCCAGGCATCGACCGCCGAGCCGACCAGTTCGGCGAAGCTGTCGTTGAGGATGGTCAGCGCTCCCTCGTTGACCGTGCGCAGCACGAAACTGCGGTCGAAGACGAGCACCCCGGTCGACAGGTTGGCGAGGATCGATTCGAGATAACCGCGCGCCGATTCCAGCTCGGCCCGATGGCGCTCGGTGTCGCGCCGGGCTTCGTCGAGCTGGCGGGTCATGCGGTTGAACGACTGGGTCAGCACGCCGAGCTCGTCGCCGCTGTAGATCGCCTGGCGCGGCGAGAAATCGCCCTGGGCGACGGCCTGCGTGCCCTCGGCCAGGATGTGCAGGGGTGCCGCCAGCCGCCGGGCCATCAGGTAGGCCAGGGCGAAGGCGCCGAAGAGGGCGACGAGCACGGTCAGGGTCAGGGTCAGCGCGTAGATCCGGGTCAGCCCTTCGCGGGCCAGTTCGAGTTCCTGGTAATCCCGATACACCCCCTGCACGGCGTCGGCGTCCTGGGCCAGCCCGGGCGGTACCGGCTGGATCAGTTGCAGGATGCGCGGCTCGTCGAACAGGTCGCGCGAAGCCACCGCCACCAGGCTGCGCAGGAACAATTTGCCACCCTCGCCCTCGACCGTGCCCAGCGACTGCTGATTGCGCGCCTGCTTGAGCTGGGCCTGGCTGGGCAGTTCCGGCAGCATGCTCGACAGCTCGCCGGTGGCGCTCGACAGCAGCTGGCCGCCGACCGAGAAGAGTGCCGCCGACTGCACGCCCTTTTCCTCGCGCAACCTGAGCAGGGCCGAGCGCCGCGACGACTCCTGGATGTCGGACAGTTCGGTGGCCATGCTGCGCCCCTTGTCGACCAGGTCGGCGAGCAGCGAATCGAGGGCGGAGCGGCCGAGATGCAGGCCGGATTCGAGCGCCTTCTCGACGCGCACGTCGAACCAGCTCTCGATCGAGCGGGTCACGAACTGCACCGAGACGCCGTACACCAGCGCCCCCGGCAGTACGGCGATGATGCCGAACATCAGCATCAGGCGCAGCTTGAGGCGGGCCCCGAAGACCTGCGCCTGGTAGTCCCGCCACAGGGAGCGCAGCTGCCAGCCGACCAGGCCGAGCATGGCGACGGCGAGCACGACGTTGAGGGCGACGAGCAGCGGGTAGTTGCGCGAAAAGAGGACGGTATCCGCCGCCGTGGACATCAGCAGCAGGAACCACAGGATGCCCCCGATCGCGGCCAGGAAGGCACCGCCGGCAGCCAGCAAGCGCTTCATTTGGCTTCCGCCGGCGGCGGCAACGGCGGCAGGCTGACCTGCCAGGTCTTCCAGTCGGAAGCCAGGTTCCAGTCCTTGTTGCCGAGGGCGGTGATCTGGAAGGGGCGCGGCAGCTGGTTGATGTCGAGGCGCAGGCGCAGCGCGGCATCGTAGGGCTCGCCGGTTTTCAGCTTGTCGCCCCGCTCGACCGCCACCCAGTTGCGCAGGCGGGCGAGCACCTGGACGGCCTCGGCCAGCGTCGCGAAGGACTGGTGCAGGCCGCCGGTGGACAGCCGGTACTGGCGGGTCAGGGCGTGATACGACAGGCGATAGGTCAGGCTGCGCGAGGCCAGCTTTTCGTCGAGCCAGAACCAGCGTTCGCGGGTCAACTCGAATTCGGCGACGAAATAGAGGACGACCCCCTTGGTCACCGCCTCCTCGAGGCGCGTGCTGAGTTCCAGCCGGAAGTCGGCCGACAGCACGTAACCGTCCTCGCCGGGCGTCAACTGTGGATTGGCGACGTCGATCTCGGCGGCCAGGGTCAGCGCCGGCACCAGGCCGAAGGCCAGGACGCAGGCCAGCAGCCGGCGGCGCAGCCGTTCAAGCCAGCTTGTCGAGGAGGCAGTAGAAAAAGCCATCGTGTTCGGCAGTCGGGAGAAGCTGTTCCTCGTGGCGGTTGCGGGCCTGCGCCTGGCGCGCCAGAAAGCGCGCGATCTGGTGCCGGTTTTCGGCGGGAAACACCGAACAGGTGACGTAGAGCAGTTTACCGCCAGGACGCACGACCTGCCACAGGGCATCGAGAATGCGCGCCTGGGCGGCGGCGAAGCTGGCGATGTCGGCCTCCCGGCGCAGCCACTTGGCGTCCGGGTTGCGGCGGACGACGCCGCTCGCCGTACACGGCACGTCGGCCAGCACGGCATCGAAGGGGCGGCCGTCCCACCAGTCGGCCGGGCGGGCGCAATCGGCCACCTTGATTTCGGCGTGCAGGCCGAGCCGGTCCAGGTTGTCGGCGATGCGCCGGCAGCGCGACGGCTTCAGATCGAGGGCGAGCAGGTCGAGGTCAGCGGTCCTTTCGAGCAGGTGGGCCGTCTTGCCGCCGGGCGCGGCGCAGGCGTCGAGCACCCGGCTGCCCGGCGCCGGGTCGAGCAGTTCGGCGGCGCGCTGGGCACCCGGGTCCTGCACCGAGAGCAGGCCGTCGGCGAAGCCGGGCAAGGCGTCGACGGCCTGCGGCCGGGCCAGCGCCAGCCCGCTCTCGCCGACCGGGCGGGCGGCGATGCCGGACGCCGCCAGTTGGGCTTGGTAGGCGTCGCGGCCGATGCGCCGGGAATTGACGCGCAGGCCCATGGGCGGCGGCGCGTTGCCGGCGGCAACGATGGCCGGCCAGGTTTCGGGATAGGCGGCCTGCAGCTCGGCCAGCCACCAGTCCGGATGCTGGGCGGCGGCCACCGCATCGCCGGCCAGGTCGGCGCTCAGTTCGGCCTGCCGGCGCAGGAAGGCGCGCAGCACGGCATTGACCAGCCCGCGGCAACGGCCGCCCGCCACTTCGCCGGCCGCCGTGACGGCCTGGTCGACGACGGTGTGGGCGATGTCGGGCCGGGTTTCCAGGCGATAAACGGCGACCAGCAGCAGGGCGCGCACGGCGTCGTCGGCCAGCGGCTTGTCGAGCAGGCGGCCGAGGAAGTAGTCGCCGCGCCCGTAGGCGCGCAGGCTGCCGTAGACCAGATCCTGCACAGCCGGCCGGGCGAGCGGGTCGACCCGGCCGAGCAGGCCGTCGGCCAGGCTCTGGCCGGCGAGGACGGCGGCGTCGATGCGGGACGCCTCGAGCAGGGCGTAAGCGAGGGAATTGATGGGCAGGCGGGACATGGCTGGGGATTATCCTTGAAACCTCAGTTGGACGCGGCGGATGGTGCGTTTGGACGGGATGGCCGGCGCGAAGCGAGGACGCAGCAGGCTCATGCCTGCAAGGAGGAGCGACAAAGCCGGACGCCCGGCCAGACGTGCCAGCCGCCGCGTAGCGCCGTCACCCAACAGGTGAGCCGTATCGAAGGCGCCAAGGCCAGTGTTCATGCAACTACTCAAGGTGAGATAAGCGGTCAACTGAGATTTCAAGGATTATCGCACGCGGCATAATGGCCTCATGCGTCTATTCCTGATTTGCCTGCTTTTCCTCGGTTCGGCCCCGCCGGCCCTGGCCTGGAACGCCGCCGGCCACCGGCTGGTCGCCGTCATCGCCTGGCAGGAATTGTCGCCAGCGACGCGCCAGGCGATCGGCGCGGCGCTGGCCGGTCATCCCGATCACGGGCGCTGGGTCGAACGGGCGAGGTCGGCCGAGGACGTCGATGTCTTCGCCGAGGCGGCCAGCTGGCCGGACGACATCCGCAATGACCGGCGCTTTCATGATGAAGGCCGCGAGGCGCCGACGCCGCCCCTGCCCGGCCTGCCCGACACCGCCCGCCACAAGGACTGGCATTACGTCGACCTCGATGACGCCGGCCGCGCCCGCAGCGGCCAGATCGACCGGCAGATCGAGCGCCTGACGCAAGTGCTGCGGTCGACGGCAAAAAACGCCGAAATTTCCAATGCCCTGCCCTGGCTGATCCACCTCGTCGCCGACATCCACCAGCCGTTGCATGTCGGCCGCGACGGCGACGAGGGCGGCAACCGCGTCGAAATCGAGAATCCCTTCAACCAGCGCCTGCCCTTTTCCAGCCTGCATCTTTATTGGGACGACCGGCCCGGTCCGCCCTGGCTGCGCGGCCAGCGCCTGCACCGCCGGGCCGCCGCGCTGATCGACCGCCACCCGGCGCCGCCCCAGGGCAATGTCCGGCTCTGGCGCCAGGAAAGCCACGAATTGCTGGCCCAAGCCTACCCGGACAGCCAGGGCAGCCTGCTGCCGATGGTCAGCGACGATTTCCACCGCCGCGCCGGCGAGATCGCCGAGCGCCGCCTCGTCGCCGCCGGCCACCGGCTCGGCCGCCTGCTCGAACAGATCTTCACCGCCCGCGTTTCACGTGGAACGCCCTAGAATGACGTCATGAACGGCCTGCACCTGATCGCCGACCTCCACGACTGCCGCTGCCCGCCGGCCCGGCTGCTCGACGCCGCCAGCCTCGAGGCCGATTGCGTCGCCGCCTGCCAACGCCATGGGCTGACCGTCGTCGGCCGGCTCTTCCACGCCTTTCGCGATGCCGCCGGCCAGCCGGCCGGCGTCACCGGCACCGTCGTCCTCGCCGAATCGCATCTGGCCGTGCATACCTGGCCGGAAATCGGCGCCGTCACCCTCGATGTCTACGTCTGCAATTTCAGCGGCGACAACAGCCAGCGGGCCGAGGCCCTGTTCGCCGAAATCATCGGCCGTTTCCAGCCCGGCCGCGGCGAACGCCGGGCCGTCCGCCGCGGTCAACTGGGCGGATAACCGGGCAGCCAATGGGGCGGGCGGCTCAAGGCACCGGCGTAGCAGCCGGCTGCTACCCCGCCAGCCGCCTTTTTCCCGACAATGACCGCAGCCGGCACGCCCCCCGGCCGCCGGCATGCCACCCACGAGGAGACGACAATGGCGAGCAAGAAAATCCTGATGCTGACCGGTGACTACACCGAAGACTACGAAACCATGGTGCCGTTCCAGGCCCTGCTCATGGTCGGCCACACCGTGCACGCGGCGTGCCCGGGCAAGCGGGCCGGCGAATCGGTACGCACCGCCATCCACGACTTCGAAGGCGACCAGACCTACAGCGAGAAGCCAGGCCACAACTTCACGCTGAACGCCAGCTTCGCCGAACTCAAGGCCGAAGACTACGACGCCCTGGTCATCCCCGGCGGCCGCGCCCCCGAGTACCTGCGCCTCAATCCGGACGTCCTGGCCGTGGTCCGCCACTTCGCCGACACCGGCAAGCCGATCGCCGCCATCTGCCACGGCGCCCAGCTGCTTGCCGCGGCCGGCGTGCTGAGCGGCCGCGCGTGCAGCGCCTACCCGGCCTGCGCCCCGGAAGTGCGGGCCGCCGGCGGCGACTACGCCGACATTCCGGTCGACCAGGCCCACGTCGACGGCAAGCTGGTCACCGCCCCGGCCTGGCCGGCCCACCCCGACTGGCTGGCCAAGTTCCTGGCCGTACTGGGCACCCGCATCACCCCCTGAGCGGCGCCGGGCGGCCGGCCGGCCGCCCGTTCGTCGCGGCAAACGCAGCGGAGGCAACATGTGCGAAATCTACGTCAAAGCCGACCCCATGCTCTACGAGTCGCGGGCCCGCTCGATCCGCATTCACGGCCTGGTCACCAAGATCCGGCTGGAAAACCTGTTCTGGGACATCCTCGCCGAACTGGCCGGCAACGAAGGCATGACGACCAACCAGCTGATCGCCAAGCTCTACGACGAAATCGCGACATTGCGCGGCGAGGTCGAGAACTTCGCCTCCTTCCTGCGCGTCACCTGCCTGCGCTACCTGACGTTGCGCCACCAGAAAAGCGGCGAGCGGCCCAGCCTGGCCGTGGTCGGCACCCTGCCGCCGACCGTCCGCGAGTTCCCGCGCAGCGCCTGAGGCGGCTCAGGACATCGCCCGCAAACGGGCGATGCGTTCCTCAGTCGGCGGGTGGGTGGAGAACAGGCCGCGCAGGCCGCCGCCCGACAGCGGGTTCATGATCATCATCTGCGCCGTTTCCGGATGGGCCTCGGCCGCCGCCATCGGGATGCGGCCCTCGGCGTACATCTGGATCTTGGCCAGGGCGTCGGCCAGTGCGTTGGGCGTACCGCTGATCTCGGCGCCGCCCTGGTCGGCCTCGAACTCGCGGGCCCGGGAAATGGCCATCTGGATCAGGCTGGCCGCCAGCGGGGCGAGAATGGCGACCAGGATGCCGACCAGCGGGTTGACCGAACGGCCGTTCTCGTCGCGGCCGCCAAAGAACATGGCGAAATTGGCCAGGGCCGAGATCGCCCCGGCCATGGTCGCCGAGATGGTCGAGATCAGGATGTCGCGATGCTTGACGTGGGCCAGCTCGTGCGCCATCACACCGCGCAGTTCGCGCGCCGACAACAGCTGGATGATGCCGGTGGTCGCCGCCACTGCCGCATGCTCCGGGTTGCGCCCGGTGGCGAAGGCATTGGGCTGGGCCTCGTTGATGATGTACACCTTGGGCATCGGCAGGCCGGCCTTCTGGGCCAGCTCGCGCACCATGGCGTAGAACTGCGGCGCGCTGGTTTCGTCGACCGGCTGGGCGTTGTACATCTTGAGCACCATGCTGTCGGAGAACCAGTAGGAAAAGACGTTCATCGCACCGCCGAAGAGCAGGGCCAGCAACATTCCCGACTCGCCGCCGATCATCGCGCCGACCACGCCGAACAGCGCCATGATCGCCGCCATCAACATCGCCGTCTTCACCCAGTTGAACATCGTTCGCTCCTTGAAGCAGTCTGTTACTGGCTGTTAACTATGGCCACCCGGCCAAATCTCAAGCCGGCCGGTCGAAACGATCACCGACCTTGAGCGGATGCCCGGCCAGGAACTGCTGCACCGGCAGGCGCTTGCCGCCGGCCTTCTGCAGTTCGCTGACGGCCAGCGCGCCAACGCCGCAGGCGACGACGATAGCGCTGCGGTCAACCGCCAAAATCGCGCCAATTTCACCATTGCCGTCGACCGGTGTCGCCGCCCACAACTTGACGGTCTGCCCGTTGAACAGCGCCTGCGCCCCGGGGAAGGGGTTGAAGGCGCGGATCTGGCGGTCGATGGCGGCGGCCGGTTGCGACCAGTCGATCACGGCCTCGGCCTTCTCGATCTTGCGGGCATAGGTGACGCCATCGGCCGGCTGCGGCTCGGCCGGCAGCGGCAAGCTGCCGAGCGCCTCGACCACCAGCTTCGCCCCCAGCGCGGCCAGGCGGTCGTGCAGGCTGGCCGTGGTGTCGCTCGCCGCGATCGGAAAGGCGCCGCGCAGCAGCACCGGACCGGTGTCCAGCCCGGCTTCCATCTGCATGATGCACACCCCGGTTTCGCCGTCGCCAGCGAGCAGGGCACGCTGGATGGGCGCCGCCCCGCGCCAGCGCGGCAGCAACGAAGCGTGGATATTGAGGCAACCGTAGCGCGGCAGGTCGAGCACGGCCTGCGGCAGGATCAGGCCGTAGGCGGCGACCACCATGACCTCGGCGCCGACGGCGGCGATCCTCGCCTGCGCCTCGGCGTCCTTCAGGGTCGACGGCTGGAAGACATCCAGGCCGCGGGCCAGCGCCACCTGCTTGACCGCCGACGGCTGCAGGCTCATGCCGCGACCGGCCGGGCGGTCGGGCTGGGTCAGCACCAGCGCCACCTCGTGGCCGGCGTCGACGATGGCGCCCAGCGCCTGGGCGGCGAATTCCGGCGTTCCCGCGAAGATCAGCCTCATGCGGTGACGCGTGCCTGCTTGGCCAGTTTGTTCTTGATGCGGGTCTGCTTGAGCGAGGACAGGTGGTCGACGAAAACCTTGCCGTTGAGGTGGTCGACCTCGTGCTGCAGACACACCGCCAGCAGGCCTTCGGCGCGCAGCGACTGCGCCTGGCCGTCGAGGTCGAGATAATCGACGGTGACCTGCTCGGCCCGTTCGACCTTGTCGTAGATGCCAGGCACCGACAGGCAGCCCTCCTCACCGACCTGCGAACCGTCGCAATGCGACAGCACGGGATTGATAAAGACGCGCAGTTCGCTCTTTTCTTCCGAAACGTCGATGACGACGACGCGCTGGTGCACATCGACCTGGGTGGCGGCCAGCCCGATGCCCGGCGCCTCGTACATGGTTTCGGCCATGTCGGCAGCCAGTTTACGGATGCTGTCGTCGACCCGGACGACCGGCGCGGCAACCTTTTTCAGACGGGGATCGGGGAAACGCAAAATGGGTAGAAGTGCCATAGGAAAACCGGAATAAAAGCTTGCTCGATTAGGTTATTACGTGCAGAATCTCAAGCGATTCCCGAGATTTGGAACGTCAATATTTCAGTGCTGATGGGACCATCGCCACGGCACATCGTTCCGCCGGCACATGAGGTTACGACTATGGTTCGCATTATATCCGCGCTCATCCTGGCCGTGACGGCCGCCTGCGCATCAGCCGCTGAGCCGCTGCAACTCGTGGACACTCCCCCGGACCGCCACATCGTCGTCAAGGGCGACACCCTGTGGGGCATCTCCGGCAAATTCCTCAAGCAGCCCTGGCGCTGGCCGGAAATCTGGCAGATGAACCGGGAAGATATCAAGAACCCCCACCTCATCTACCCCGGCGACGTGATCGTCCTCGACATGTCGGGCGGCTCGCCCCGCCTGCGCCTGGCCAAGCCGGTGGTCAGCCGCGACCTGAAACTGCAACCGACCGTGCACAGCACGCCGGTCCAGCAGGTCATCCCGAGCATTCCGCCCAATGCCATCGAGCCCTTCATTTCGCAACCGCTGATCGTCGAGACCTCCGACCACAACGAGGCGGTGAAGATCGTCGCCTCGCAGGAGGACCGCATCCTGCTCGGCGGCGGCGACGCCTTCTACGCCTCCGGCATCCCCGATACCAGCGTCGAAAAATGGCATGTCTTCCGCAAGGGCAAGGCGCTGAAGGATCCGGATAGCGGCGAGGTCATTGCCTACGAAGCCTTCTTCCTCGGCAACGCCCGCCTGACCAAGCCCGGCGAACCGGCCTCCTTGGTCGTCACCCTGGCCAAGGAGGAAATGGCAGCCGGCGACCGACTGATCCCGGCCCCCCCGCCGGCCATCATTTCCTACGTGCCGCATCGCCCGGAACAGACCGTTTCGGGGCGCATCCTCGGCATCTACGGTGGCGTCCAGGAAGGCGGGACCAGTTCCGTCGTGTCGATCAGCCGCGGCAAGGCCGACGGCCTGGAAATCGGCCATGTCCTCGCCCTCTTCCGCAACCGCGTTTCCTACAGCGTGGATTCCGACGGTCGCCGCAGCTCGACGCCGATTCCCGAAGAGCGCTACGGCCTGGCCTTCGTCTTCCGCGTCTTCGACCGGGTGGCCTATGCCCTGGTCGTCGATTCGTCGAAATCGGTCATCGTCGGGGACGCCGTACGGAATCCGTAACGACGGGCAACGGGCTGGCCGCCTGGCTGCGGCTGACCCTGCCCCCCGGCATCGGCGGCGAGACCCAGCGCAAGCTGCTCGCCGCTTTCGGTTTACCCGAAGCCATCTTCGCGGCCGGCCGCCTGGCCGTGCGCAGCGTAGTCGGCGACAAGGCCGACCTGCTTTTCGATTTTGACGGCTCGGAGGCGGTCGACCGCAGCATGGCCTGGGCCGAGCAGCCCGGCCAGCACATCCTGACCCTGGCCGACGCCGCCTATCCGCGCGCCCTGCTCGATATCGCCGACCCGCCATGCGTGCTGTACGTGCGCGGCAAGCTCGCCCTGCTGCAGAAGCGCGGCGTGGCCATGGTCGGCAGCCGCAATGCCACGCCGCAAGGCCTGCAAACCGCCGAGGCCTTCGCCCGGGCGCTGGCCAGCCACGGCCAGTGCATCGTCAGCGGGCTGGCCCTGGGCATCGACGCCGCCGCCCATCGCGGTGCCCTGGCGGCACATGGCGAAACGGTGGCCGTCATCGGCACCGGCGCCGACCGCATTTATCCGGCCCGCAACAAGGCGCTGGCCCTGGCCATCGTCGAACAGGGCGCCGTCGTTTCCGAATTTCCGCTCGGCACGCCGGCCATCGCCGCCAATTTTCCGCGCCGCAACCGGATCATTTCCGGCCTGGCGCGCGGTGTGCTGGTCGTTGAAGCGGCGCCCGAAAGCGGCTCGCTGATCACCGCCCGACTGGCTGCCGAGCAGGGCCGGGAAGTCTTCGCCATCCCCGGCTCGATCCATTCGCCGGTCGCCCGCGGCTGCCACAAGCTGATCAAGCAGGGCGCCAAGCTGGTCGAGACGGCGGCCGACGTACTGGAGGAACTGGGCAGCTTCGTCGACCAGCCGCTGCCCCCGCTCGCCCCGCCGCCGGGCGACGAGCACCCGCTGCTCGCCGCCCTCGGCCACGACCCGTGCAGCCTGGACGACCTGGCCGAACGCAGTGGTCAGCCAGCCGGTCAATTGCTTCCCGAGCTGCTCCTGCTCGAACTCTCGGGGGCCGTCGCCACCCTGCCCGGCAACCGTTACCAGCGCCTCGCCTGATTATTAAGCAGAGACGTCCGAAGGCGACGGCTTGCCAAGCCGCTCGCCGGGCACTTATCATCCCCCGGCACCCAACAGGCCAAAACATGTCGAAAAAGCTGATCATTGCCGAAAAACCCTCCGTCGCCGCCGACATCGCGCGGGCACTGGGCGGTTTCACCAAACACGACGACTACTTCGAAAGCGAAGACTTCGTGCTCTCCTCGGCCGTCGGTCACCTGCTCGAACTGGCCTGCCCCGAGGAATTCGAGGTCAAGCGCGGCAAATGGTCCTTCGCCCACCTGCCGGTGATCCCGCCGCACTTCGCGCTGAAGCCGATCGAGAAGACCGAATCGCGCCTCAAGGTGCTCAACAAGCTGATCAAGCGCAAGGATGTCGGGGGCCTGGTCAATGCCTGCGACGCCGGGCGCGAGGGCGAATTGATCTTCAATTACATCGCCCAGCAGGCCAAATCGGGCAAGCCGATCCAGCGCCTGTGGCTGCAGTCGATGACCCAGGGCGCCATCCGCGACGGTTTCGCCCATCTCCGCCCCGGCCATGAAATGCAGGGCCTGAGCGACGCCGCCGTCTGCCGCTCGGAATCCGACTGGCTGGTCGGCATCAACGGCACGCGGGCGATGACCGCCTTCAACTCGAAGACCGGCGGCTTCCACCTGACCACGGTCGGCCGCGTGCAGACCCCGACGCTGGCCATCGTCGTCGAGCGCGAAAAGAAGATCCGCGATTTCAAGCCGCGCGACTACTGGGAAGTCGAGGCCGAATTCAGCGCCAAGGCTGGCAGTTACAAGGGCAAATGGTTCGACGAAGCCTTCAAGGGCAAGAATGAGGACGAACACGCCCGCGCCGACCGCCTGTGGGAAGTCGCCCGCGCCGAGGCGATCCGCGCCGCGACCGAAGGCCAACCCGGCGAAGTGAGCGAGGAAGCCAAGCCGGAAACCCGCCTGTCGCCAGCCCTCTTCGACCTGACCACGCTGCAGCGCGAAGCCAACGCCCGCTTCGGCTTCTCGGCCAAGACCACGCTGTCGCTGGCCCAGGCCCTCTACGAGAAGCACAAGGTCCTGACCTACCCGCGGACCGACTCGCGCTGCCTGCCGGAAGACTACCTGCCGACGGTCAAGGAAACGCTGGCCGTGCTCACCGGCCAGGGCGCCGGCAAGGGCCATGACGAGGTGCTGCTCGCCCGCTACTCGCCCTTCGCCCACCAGATCCTGGCCCGCAACTGGGTGCTGCCCAACAAGCGCATCTTCAACAACGCCAAGATCAGTGACCACTTCGCCATCATCCCGACGCCGCAGGCGCCCAAGAATCTCAACGAGATGGAGCAGAAGCTGTACGACTTCGTCGTTCGCCGCTTCCTGTCCGTCTTCTTTCCGGCGGCCGAATACCTGGTGACCACCCGCATCACCCGCGTCGCCGGCCATCCCTTCAAGACCGAGGGCAAGGTGCTGGTCAACCCGGGCTGGCTGGCCGTCTACGGCAAGGAAGGCCAGGACGGCGACGATGGCAACCTGGTCGCGGTCGACCCGAAAGAAAAGGTCAAAACCGAAGAAGTCACCGTCAAGGCCAACGCCACCAAGCCGCCGCCGCGCTACTCGGAAGCCACCCTGCTCTCGGCCATGGAAGGCGCCGGGAAGATGGTCGACGACGAGGAACTGAAGGCGGCGATGGCCGGCCGCGGCCTGGGCACGCCGGCGACCCGCGCCCAGATCATCGAGAACCTGCTCGGCGAGCAATACATGCACCGCGAGGGCCGCGAACTGATCCCGACCGCCAAGGCCTTCTCGCTGATGACGCTGTTGAACGGCCTCGGCATCAAGGAGCTGACCCAGCCCGAGCTGACCGGCGACTGGGAATGGAAGCTCGGCCGCATCGAGAAGGGCCAATTCACGCGCGACGAATTCATGCGCGAGATCGCCGAAATGACCCGCCATCTGGTCGAACGCGCCAAGCAGTACGAGGCCGACACCATCCCCGGCGATTTCGGCGTGCTGGCCGCGCCCTGCCCCAAGTGCGGCGGCCAGATCCGCGAGACCTACAAGAAATTCCAGTGCGGCGGCTGCGACTACGCGCTGTGGAAGATCGTCGCCGGCCGCCAGTACGAGCCGGCCGAAATCGAGCAACTGCTCACCGAACGGCAGGTCGGCCCGCTGACCGGCTTCCGCAACAAGATGGGGCGCAGCTTCTCGGCCGCCATCAAGCTCAACGACGAGCTGCAGCCGGAATTCGATTTCGGCCAGGACAAGGCCGACGAAGCCAACGCCGACCCGGTCGACTTCTCGGGCCAGGAAAGCCTGGGCAAATGCCCGAAATGCGAGGGCAATGTCTTCGAACACGGCACCTCCTACGTCTGCGAAAAATCGGTCGGCCCGGCCAAGAGCTGCGACTTCCGTTCCGGCAAGATCATCCTGCAGCAGCCGATCGACGCCGCCCAGATGACCAAGCTGCTGGCCGACGGCAAGACCGACCTGCTCAAGGAATTCGTCTCCAACCGCACACGGCGCAAGTTCTCGGCCTACCTGGTCAATCAGGACGGCAAGGTCGGCTTCGAATTCGAGAAAAAAGTCGCCAAGGCTCCGGCCAAGAAGAAGGTCGAAGCCGAAAAATAGCCGGCCGGCCAGCGCCACACCGCCAAGCCCCCGGCCTATCCCGGGGGCTTTTTCATGGCCGCCGGAAGAAGGCCGCGGCACGGCGAAATTATTTGCGCGCCAGCGGAACTTTCACCGGGAGAGCTGTCTACCCCGTCTCAAAATTTTTCAACTGACTTTCATTGAGGCAACGATGGACGATATCTCTTACTTGGGCATTGGTTTTGCTGTGGTCATTTTCACCCTGGCTTGCGTGATGGCCGCCAAACTGTCGTCCAAGACGGCCTACCACTAAGACAGCCGCCAAAAGCAAAAAGCCGGGTTTTCCCCGGCTTTTTGCTTTTGGCGGCGACGAAAGTCCGCGGTTTCACGTGGAACCTCAGCGCGTTGCCGTCGCTCCCGGCAACTCGCAGGACAGCAGCGCCGCCCGCACAGCGTCGATGGCCTGCGGCCGCGGGAAAGTGACGCGCCAGACCAGTCCGACCGTGCGTGCCGGCGAAACGCCGGCGAAGGGCAGCACCCTGACCATCGGTTCCTTGTCGACCAGCGGATCGGCCGCCGTGCTCGGCATGACGGCGACGCCAGCGCCGCTCGCCACCATGTAGCGGATGGTTTCCAGCGAACTGCCTTCGAGCGAGTGTTCGAGGGCATCGGGCGCCGTCAGGCTGGGGCAGGATTCGAGCACCTGGTCGCGGAAGCAGTTGCCCTGGCCGAGCAGCAGCAGGTTTTCGCCATCCAGCTCGTCGCTAGCGACGTCGTTCCGCTCGGCCCACGGGTGGCCGGCCGGAACGACGACACGGAAGGGCTCGTCGTAGACCGGCTGGGCGACCAGCCCGGGTTCGCTGAAGGGCAGCGCGATGACGATGACGTCGAGCTCGCCGGCCTTGAGCGCCGGAATCAGGTTGGCGGTGAAATCTTCCTTGAGGAAGAGCGGCATCTTCGGCGCCTGCCGGCTGAGGGCCGGGATCAGCTGGGGCAGCAGGTAGGGAGCAATGGTGTAGATGATGCCGACGCGCAGCTGGCCGCTCAGCGGATCGCCGGTGGCCTCGGCGATTTCCTCGAGCTTGACGGCCTCGTCGAGCACCCGCCTGGCCTGGTCGACGATGCGCTCGCCGAGCGGCGTGATGCGCACCTCGCTGGCGCCGCGCTCGAAGAGAGGCGCGCCGAGCTGGCCCTCGACCTTCTTCAGCGCCACCGACAGGGTCGGCTGGCTGACGTGGCAGGCCTCAGCCGCCTTGCCGAAATGCCGCTCACGAGCGAGGGCGACGATGTAGCGCATTTCGGTCAGGGTCATTGGGAAATTCCCAGTTTTTTCAGGTCGACCGCAGAGAGCCAGCGCCACTCGCCGGGCTTCAGGTCGGCGGGCAGCGTCAGCTCGCCGACCGCCTCGCGATGCAGGGCGTCGACGCGGTTGCCGACGGCGGCGACCATGCGCTTGACCTGGTGGTACTTGCCGCTGGTCAGGGTCAGGCGCAGCTGGTGCTCGGCGACGATTTCGCAGGCGGCGGCGACAACCGGCTCGGGGTCGTCGTGCAACTGCACGCCGGCCAGCAGCTGGTCGATCTGGGCCTGGTCGAGCGGGTGGCGGGTGGTCGCCAGATAGACCTTGGGCACCTTGCGTTTGGCCGACGACAGCTGGTGATTGAGCTGGCCATCGTCGGTGATCAGCAGGAGGCCGGTGGTGTCCTCGTCGAGCCGGCCGATCGGCTGCACCTCGCGTTCGCGCAGCGGTGCCGGGAGCAGTTCGAGGACGCCGGCGTGATGCTTGGGCTTGCGCGAGCATTCGTAGCCGGCCGGCTTGTTGAGCATCAGCGAGGCGAATTCGGCGTAGGGCCAGTCGACGCCGTCGACGGTGAATACCAGGCCGGCCGTGTCGACTTCCATGAAGGGGTCGGCGCAGACCGTGCCGGCGATGGCGACCCGGCCCTGGCGGACCAGCCCGCGGCAGTTTTTGCGGGTGCCAAAGCCGTGGTGGTGGAGGATGCGTTCGAGTTGCATGGCCGCGATGTTAACACGCCGGGCCACCGGCCGATCGCGTCGACAGGCCGTTGCCGCGGCGGGCGATGCAATACAATTGGCCCATGAATTTCGAACATCTCATCCAGATCAACGACCCGGACAACCCGCTGGTCGAACCGCTCGACCGCGACCAGCTGTGGCTGGGCCTGCTGCACCGCGTCGAGAACCCGCTGCCCTTCCTGCCCGGGCTGGAAAGCTGCACCATCCTCGAACGTGGCGAGCAGACCCTGCTCCGCGAACTGGATTTTGGGCCGGCCACCATCCACGATCGTGTCACCCTGACCGACCGCCAGCAGGTGCGCTTCGCCATCCAGCCCTCGCCGACCCATCCCGGCGGCAGCCTGACCATCACCATCGAGGAGCCGGAACCGGGCTTCCTCTTTTTGCGCTTCGCCTACGAGACGACGCTGGCCAAGGACCCCAATTCGGAAGAACGGGCCTACATCGAGTACGTCAAATCGGCCTACCACCAGTCCGATGTCGACTGCGTGCGGCTGATCCGCATGCTGGCCGCCGGTTGCCCGCCGCAGTAGGCGCCTGGTGGCTACCGGAGTGCTGCGGTCGACCGGAAAAAACGGCCAAAATCGAAATCCGGGGTCCGGGCTTACTCGACGCCCTGCGAGGCCAGGTAATCCTCGTAGCCGCCGAGGTAGTCGATGATGCGGCCGTCGTCCTTGACCTCGAGGACGCGGGTGGACAGCGAGGAAACGAACTCGCGGTCGTGGGACACGAAGATCAGCGTGCCGGGGAATTTTTCCAGGCCGCTGTTCAGCGCTTCGATCGATTCCATGTCGAGGTGGTTGGTCGGCTCGTCCATCAGCAGCACGTTGTGTTTCGACAGCATCAGCTTGCCGAACAGCATGCGCCCCTGCTCGCCGCCGGAGATGACATTGACCGGCTTCTTGACCTCGTCGCCGGAGAACAGGAGCCGCCCGAGCGTGCCGCGGATCAGGGTTTCCAGGTCGCCGCCGTCGTCGATGGTGGCGCGGGCGTAGCCGGCGATCCACTCGGTCAGGCTCTCGGTGCCGGCGAACTGGGCGCTGTGGTCCTGCGCGTAGTAGCCGGGGAAGGCCTTTTCGGCCCACTTGATGGTGCCGAACTGCGGCGCCAGTTCGCCCATCAGGAGCTTGAGGAAGGTCGTCTTGCCGACGCCGTTTTCCCCGATCACGGCGATCTTCTCGCCGGCGTTGATGGTCAGCGTCAGGTTGTTGAAAATCTTCCGCTCGCCACCTTCGTAGGTGAAGGACAGGTTCTCGATCTCGACCGCCTGGCGGTGCAGCTTCTGCTTCTCGTCGTAGTCGAAGCGGATCCACGGGTACTGGCGCGACGAGGGCTTGACGTCTTCTGGCTTCAGCTTGTCGATCAGCTTCATGCGGCTGGTCGCCTGCTTGGCCTTGGAGGCGTTGGCCGAGAAGCGGCGGACGAAGGTCTGCAGCTCGGCGATGCGTTCCTTGGCCTTGGCGTTGGCGTTCTGCTGGCGCTCGCGGGCGGCCTGGGCGGCTTCCATGAAGTCGTCGTAGTTGCCGGCGTAGGTGGTGATCTTGCCGTAGTCGAGGTCGGCCATGTGAGTGCACACCTGGTTCAGGAAGTGGCGGTCGTGCGAGATGATGATCATCGTCGAGTCGCGGTTGTTGAGCACGTCCTCCAGCCAGCGGATGGTGTTGATGTCGAGGTTGTTGGTCGGTTCGTCGAGGAGCAGGATGTCCGGGTTGGCGAACAGCGCCTGGCAGAGCAGCACGCGCAGCTTCCAGCCGGGCGCCACCTGGCTCATCGGGCCGTCGTGCTGTTCGGTCGGGATGCCGACGCCGAGCAGCAGTTCGCCGGCCCGCGCCTCGGCGGTGTAGCCGTCGTACTCGCCGACCTTGCCCTCGAGCTCGGCGGCCTTCATGTAATCGTCCTCGGTCGCCTCCGGGTTGGCGTAGATGGCGTCGCGTTCCTGGATCGCCGCCCACAGCTCCTCGTGGCCCATCATGACGACGTCGAGGACGCGCATGTCCTCGTAGGCGAACTGGTCCTGGCGCAGGTAGGCCATGCGTTCGTGCACGTCCTTCGAGACGTTGCCGGCCGACGCCTCGAGCGCGCCGCACAGGATCTTCATGAAGGTCGACTTGCCGGCCCCGTTGGCGCCGATCAGGCCGTAGCGGTAGCCCTCGCCGAACTTGACGTTGACGTTTTCGAACAGGGGCTTGGCCCCGAACTGCATGGTGATGTTGGCGGCGACGAGCAAGGCGATTCCAATCTGCTGTAAAGCGGTAAGACGAAAGGACTAATTTTAACTGTTTTCAAGGGGTTGACCGCAGGGCAGGCGCCATCTTGGTGCACTGCGGTGTAAGATTCCGTCCAACAATTACTCGCCATCAAGGCCAGAGACAGCACATGGTTCCCCACCTCACCACGGCCCTCACCGGCCCCATCCTCGAACTCGAGCGCCGCTTCCTCGAGAACAGCCCGCGCATCGAGCACTGGCTGCGCGGCCAGTGGCAGGAGCACACGCCGCCCTTCTATTCGTCGTGCGACCTGCGCAACGCCGGCTTCAAGCTGGCGCCGGTCGACACCAACCTCTTTCCCGGCGGCTTCAACAACCTGAACCCGGCCTTCCTGCCGCTCTGCGTGCAGGCGGCGATGAGTGCCATCGAGAAGATCTGCCCGGATGCCCGCAACCTGCTGCTCATCCCGGAAAACCACACGCGCAACCTGTATTACCTGCAGAACGTCGCCCAGCTGGTCGATATCCTGCGCCAGACCGGGCTCAACGTCCGCCTCGGCTCGATGCTGCCGGAGATCACCCAGCCGACGCCGGTCGACCTGCCCAACGGCCGGACCCTGCTCCTCGAGCCGCTGGTCCGCACCCCCTACCGGATCGGCCTGGCCGGCTTCGAGCCGTGCGCCGTGCTGCTCAACAACGACCTGTCGGCCGGCATCCCGGCCATCCTGCAGAATCTCCACGAGCAGTTCGTGCTGCCGCCGCTGCACGCCGGCTGGGCGGTGCGCCGCAAGTCCAACCACTTCGCCGCCTACGACCAGGTGGCCAACGACTTCGCCCAGGAAATCGGCATCGACCCGTGGCGCATCAACCCCGCCTTCTCGGTCTGCCGCAGCGTCAATTTCCACGAGCGCCAGGGCGAGGAATGCCTGGCCGCCAACGTCGCCGCCGTCCTCGACATCGTCCGCGACAAGTACCGGGAATACGGCATCACCGAGACGCCCTACGTCGTCGTCAAGGCCGACGCCGGCACCTACGGCATGGGCATCATGACGGTGCGCAACGTGGACGAGGTGATCGCCCTGAACCGCAAGCAGCGCAACAAGATGAGCGTCGGCAAGGAAGGCATGGCGGTCAGCGAGGTGCTCATCCAGGAGGGCGTGCACACCTTCGAGAAGGTGCACGACGCGGTCGCCGAGCCGGTCATCTACATGATCGACCGCTACGTCGTCGGCGGCTTCTACCGCGTCCATACCGAGCGCGGCAAGGACGAGAACCTCAACGCCCCGGGCATGCGCTTCGAGCCGCTCGCCTTCGAAACCGGCTGCAACCTGCCCGACTACCGCTGCGGCAACCCGGACGCGCCGCCCAACCGCTTCTACGCCTACGGCGTGGTCGGCCGCCTGGCCTGCCTGGCCGCCGCCATCGAACTCGAGCGCAGCGCGCCGGAAGAGATGGCCGAAGCCGCCGTCCTGTGAGCCAGCCCGCCCTGTTCGACAGCCTCCCGGCGCTGGCCGGCGGCCGCTCGCTGAAGCTGGCTTTCGTGCTCGACCCGCTGGCCGGCCTGAAGGCCTGGAAGGACTCCTCGGTGGCCATGATGCGCGCCGCCCAGAGCCATGGCCACGAGGTCTACGCCATCGACGCCGCCAGCCTGGCCTGGCGCCGGCCGGACGGCGAGCACGCCGGCGGCGTCGCCGGCGAGGCGGTGCACCTCCACCTGCGCGCCGACGACCGCGACTGGTTCCGCGAAACCGGCCGGCAGCGCACCGCGCTCACCGCCTTCGACGCCGTCGTCATGCGCAAGGACCCGCCCTTCGACTTCGAGTACCTGACGGCGACCTGGCTGCTCGAACGGGCCGAGGCCGACGGGGCGCGCGTCTTCAACCGGCCGGGCGCCCTGCGCGACCATTCGGAAAAGGTGGCGATCAGCGAATTCCCGCAGTTCGCGCCGACCACGCTGATCGCCCGCGACCCGCAGCAGCTGCAGCACTTCATCGACGAACAGCGCGACGTCATCGTCAAGCCGCTCGACGGCATGGGCGGCAGCCGCATCTTCCGCGTGCACAGGAACGACCCCAACCGCAACGTCATTCTCGAAACGCTGACCGAGGACGGCCGGCGGACCATCATGGCGCAGCGCTTCCTGCCCGAGATCGCCCGCGGCGACAAGCGCATCCTGCTCATCGCCGGCCAGCCGGTGCCCTTCTGCCTGGCGCGCATCCCCAAGGCCGGCGAGACGCGCGGCAACCTGGCGGCCGGCGGCACCGGCGTCGCCCAGGAGCTGTCGGCCCGCGACCGCGAGATCGCCGCCGCCCTCGGCCCCGTGCTGCACCGGCGCGGCCTCTTGCTGGTTGGCCTCGACGTCATCGGCGAGCACCTCACCGAAATCAACGTGACCAGCCCCACCTGCATGGTCGAGATCCGCCAGCAGACCGGCTTCGACGCGGCCGGCGCCTTCATCACCGCCGTCGAGCACGCATGCGGCCTCGACTGAGCCGCTGGCGGCCAGCCCTCCTCGCCCTTTTTGCCCTGGCCCTCGCCGCCTGCGGGCGGACGCCGCTGCAGGAACAGCAGGCCTACGTCTTCGGCACCCGCGTCGAAGTACTGGTGGTCAGCGAGCAGGCCGACGACGGCCGGCGGGCGATCGCCGCCGTGCTGCGCGAATTCGACCGCCTGCACCGGGCCTACCACGCCTGGCAGCCGTCCGAACTGACCATTTTGAATTCGGCCATTTTTTCCGGTCGACCGCAGCAAGTGACGCCCGAGCTGGCCGACTTCGTCCGCGAAGCCCAAGCCCTGTCGGCCCAGGGCGACCACCTGTTCGACCCCGGCATCGGCGAGTTGATCAAGCTGTGGGGCTTCCAGGCCGACGAATTCAAGGCCGAATTGCCGCCACCCGCCGCCATCGACGCCTGGCTGGCCACCAAGCCGTCGATAGCCGACCTGCGCATCGACGGCACCACGATCACCAGCCGTAACCGCCAGGTCGCCCTCGATTTCGGCGGCTACCTGAAAGGCGTCGCCCTCGACCGCGCCGCCGCCATCCTGCGCGCCCAGGGCATCGACAACGCGCTGATCAACATCGGCGGCAACATCATGGCGCTCGGCAGCAAGCAGGGCAAAGCCTGGCGCGTCGGCATCCAGCACCCCCGCCAGCCGGGGCCGCTGGCCACCGTGATGCTGGCCGACGGCGAGGCGATCGGCACCTCGGGCGACTACCAGCGCTTCTTCGAGCTCGACGGCAGGCGCTACGCCCACCTCCTCGACCCCCGCACCGGCTACCCGGCCGACCACACCCAGGCCGTCACCGTGCTCATCCCGCCCGGCGCCAAGGCCGGCACCCGGTCCGATGCCGCCTCCAAGCCGATCTTCATCGCCGGCCCGGACAGCTGGCGGGCAATGGCGGAAAAAATGCAAACCGGCCTCGTCCTGCGCGTCGACCGCGACGGCCAGGTTTTCGTCACCGAAGCCATGCGAAAGCGCCTGGAATTCATCGGCCAGGTGCCGGCCCTGCGCATCGTTCCCTGATTACCTGATCTTGCTGCGTAATCGGTGATGTTCAAAATTGATAATATTGTCAATTAAAACAAATTATGGATTCAATTTGAATCGCCAAAGGCCTTTGTCATTGGTCAATGCAAACAGCAATTACTGCTAATTGATCGCCATTTCCCGCTGATAATTGCCATTTTGCCAGGTTACGCCTGTTAAAGCCGCGATAACACGCCCGTCAAAGCCGCCAATCGCGCAAAAATCCTGTTGCCATGTATTAGTTTTTTGTTATATTTTACGTATGGATAAGCAATTCATTCGTACGTTTCTGCTTTTGGCAGTTCCGGCCTGGGTACTGATTTACGCGGCCGATCTGCTGGTCAGCCGGGCAAGCCTGGATCACCTGATGACCTTCCGCGAGCAGGCGCAAGCCGTGGTCGTCGACAATGCTGGGGCCATGGCGGCCGAGCATTTGCGCGATGCGATCGAGGACACCTCGTTCCTGAGCAGCACCCCGGCCGTCAACGCACTGCTCAAGAAAACCAGCCCGCAAACCATGAAGCATGCGGCAAGCGCTTTTGTGAGCTATGCCGATGCCGTCCGCTCGATCGACCAGATCCGCTGGATTGACAATGCCGGCCGGGAACGCCTTCGCGTCAACAATCGCGATGCCGGGGCCCGCCAGGTTAGCTCCGATCAGTTGCAGGATAAGGTTCAACGCCCCTATGTCCAGCACACCCTGGCTTTGCCGAAAGGCGCTTTTTACCTGTCGCGGCTCGACCTCAATGTCGAAAACGGCGAGGTCGAAACACCCTATCGCCCGACCCTGCGTATCGCCACGCCGCTGATCGACGATGCCGGCCGGCGCCACGGCATGATCGTCGTCAATTTTTCGGCTGCCGCCTGGGTTGACGGCATGGTTTCAACCGGTCGGCAACACATTGACCAACTGATGATCGTCAATGAAAACGGCCAGTGGTTGTACAACGGCAGCGACGACAATGCCTGGGGATTCCTGCTCGGCAACCCGGAAACACTGGCCACCCGGCACCCCGAAGCCTGGACTGCCATGACCAATTCGGCGCGGGGGAGCGCCCGCCTGAGCGACGGCCTATGGACATGGCAGATCATAGACCCGCTGCAACAAGCCCGCTTGCTCCTCTTCAACAAAAGTTCGGACAGCCATGCCCAGGTCGTTGGCGACAGCCAATATCGCTGGTACATGGTTTCCCGGGCCACGACCGCCGACATGGCCCCCGAAGCCGCGCAGGCATTGGCCGAAAACCGCCCCATCATCTGGCTGCTTCTGTTCGCCTCGACGGCTTTCGCCTTGTGGATTGCCAGTTCCCAGAAAAAGCTGTTGTGCCTCCACGCCGAATCGCAGGAAAGGGCGCTGGCCGCCGAGAGCGCAACCCGCGCCAAGTCAGAATTTCTCGCCAACATGAGCCATGAAATCCGCACCCCCATGCATGCTGTGATCGGGCTGGCGCAACTGCTCGAAAAGTCACCGCTGACCCCCGACCAGTTCGAGATGGCGCACAAGATCCGCCAGTCGGGCCGCTCGTTGCTGGCCATCGTCAACGACATCCTCGATTACTCCAAGATCGAAGCCGACCGCATGGAACTCGATCCGGCACCCTTCCAGATGGACGAGATCCTCGAAAATCTGGCGACCATAATGAGTGCCGCCGCCGGCGAAAAGGACATCGAACTGATCATTGCCCCGCCGCCGGCTGAAGGGCGTTACCTGATCGGCGATGCCTTGCGACTGGAGCAGATCCTGATCAACCTGACCGGTAACGCCATCAAATTTACCGAATCGGGCCACGTCGAACTGGCGATCAGTGTCGAGAACAGCACCGATGAGGCGCTGACTTTGCTCTTCGCCGTGCGCGATACGGGAATCGGCATCACCCCCGCCATGAGAGAGAAGATATTTTCTCCCTTCACCCAGGAAGACAGTTCGACGACCCGTCGTTTCGGGGGAACAGGCCTCGGCTTGGCGCTGTGCAAACGCCTCGTCGAACTAATGGGAGGCCGGATCGGCGTCAACAGCATTGTCGGCAGCGGCAGCGAATTCTGGTTCACGGTGCCGATGAAGCGCAGCGCGCCGGAAACCTTGTCCGATCCTGAAATGGTCGATATCAAAGTGACCATCGCCGACGACAACGGTATTGCCCGGGCAGCACTCAGCCGGATAGCCGGCCAACTCGGCTGGCAGGCCGACGCCCTAGGCAGCGGTGAGGAAACCGTGGTGCACCTGATGAAGATGAGCAAGAGCGGCCAGCTCCCCGATGTCGTCATCCTTGACTGGAAAATGCCCGGACTGGACGGATTGGCGACGGCTCGGGCCATCCATGCCGCGCATCTGGCTGCCGAGCAGCCGATCATTCTGATGGCCACGGCCTATTCGCGCGAAGCCTTGCTCAAGGAACCGGACAGCCGGTTGGCCGACGCCATTCTGACCAAGCCGGTAACCCCCTCGGCGCTCTACAACGCCGTCGCGAATGCCCTGCGCAAGAGGGAGGGCGCCATTGATCCGGCCAGACCGGCCTCGCTTGGCCGGCAATTGGCCGGCTTCCGGCTCCTCGTCGTAGACGACAGCGAAATCAACTGCGAAGTCGCTCAACGTCTGTTCAGCAGCGAGGGCGCCGTCGTCACGCTGGCCAGCAACGGCCAGCAGGCGGTCGACTACCTGAAAACGCATGGTGGCGAAACCGATCTGGTCTTGATGGATATCCAGATGCCGATCATGGATGGCTATGTCGCCACCGGGCAAATCCGGCAGATCCCCGGGCTGGCCACCCTGCCCGTCGTCGCCCTCACCGCCGGTGCCTTCAAGTCGCAGCGCGATGCGGCGATGCAGGCCGGCATGAACGGCTTCCTCACCAAGCCGTTTGAGGCCGATCAGGCCATCGCCCTGATCCGCAAGCTGGTCAACAAATCTCCCATCGTCACAGCCGATACCCTGCAACCAGAGCCCCTGGCAACGGAACCAGCGAATCCTGCCCCTCCGAAGCCTGCCGATTTTCCCGGGCTGGCCGTCGCCCAGGGCATGAAATTGTGGGGAAATGCTGCGGTCTACGGCAAATATTTGCATAAATTCAAAAACGCCTATCACGATGCAGCCCAGAGGATTGCCGCCCTTGAACCTGAAATGGCCGCCCGCGAATGTCACAAACTCAAGGGTTCAGCCGGTAATATCGGCTTGCAGGATGTAGCTGCGGCCGCGGCCGCCCTCGAAGCATGTCTGAAAAGCGCCCCCCAGTCGGCAAATTCCGGCGAATTGGCCGCTGCTCTGGAAACCGCCAAAGCCTCGATCCTGGCTTTCTCCCCTGTCCCGTTGGAATCGCCAGATGGGGAACCCGATGCGGCGGTCGATAGCGAGCAATTGCGCGTGGCGCTTGCCGGTGCCTTGGCAGCCTGCGGCAGCAACGACCCGGACACCATCGAACCGTGGCTCGAGCAACTCGAAGGCCTGCTACCGGGCGGCAAACTCCAGATGGTGAAAGAAGCCATCGAGAATTTCTCCTTCCGCGAAGCGGAAGCATCGCTGAAACAACTGGCTGAAAACTGCCAGTTGGCTTTCGAGGATTAGCCATGGCTTACGGCCCCATACTCATCGTCGATGATGAACCGCAAAACCTGGCCCTGATGCGCCAGATCCTGGCGCCCCACTTCCGCCTGGTCTTTGCCAACAGTGGCAACGAAGCCCTGTCCGCGGCCAGTCGCCACCGCCCGGCGCTGGTCCTGCTCGATGTCCAGATGCCCGATGTAGACGGCTACGAAGTTTGCCGGGCTTTGAAGAACGACCCGCGCACCGCATCAATACCGGTGATCTTCGTCACCGGGCTTGCCGACATCGGTAACGAAGCAGCCGGCTTCGCCGCGGGAGCGGTCGACTACATCTGCAAACCGATTTCGCCGGAGATTGTTCTGGCGCGGGTCAATACCCATCTCTCGCTGGTCCGGGCCACCGAACTGGAGGCGAGCTACCGCGACGCCATCGCCATGCTGGCCGAAGCCGGCCATTACAACGACTCGGATACCGGCGTCCATATCTGGCGCATGGCCGCTTACGCACGGGTGCTGGCCCAGGCCAGCGGCTGGGTAGCGGACCATGCCGCACAACTGGAACTGGCTGCCCCGATGCATGACACCGGCAAGATCGGGATACCCGATCAAATCCTGTGCAAGCCAGCCAAGCTCGATGCCGACGAGTGGGTCATCATGAAAACCCATCCCCAGATCGGCTACGACATCCTCTCCAAGAGCGAAGCACCGGTCATGCAACTTGCTGCGGAGGTAGCCTTGCGCCACCACGAGAAATGGGACGGAACCGGCTATCCGGATGGCTTGGCAGGCGCCGCAATCCCCGAATCGGCACGCATTGTCGCCATCGCCGATGTCTTCGATGCGCTAACCATGAAACGACCCTACAAAGATCCCTGGCCACTCGACCAGGTCCTCGCCAATCTGCGCGATGGCGCCGGCGGGCATTTCGAATCCCGCCTGATCCAGGCATTTCTTGATGTACTGCCGCAAATCCTCGACATCAAGGCCCACTGGGACGACAGGGAAGAGTCCCTGGCCTCGGCCAAGGCATCCGAGAAAAATAGCTGAGGGATATTGATTCCCGATCGCCTGAGCGGTCTGCCCGGCAAGCCGGCCGGCTCGTCCGGGAATCGGCCCTGGCCTACTCGGGCGCCCGCGAATCGATGGCGAGCGTCACCGGCCCGTCATTGACCAGGGCCACCTGCATGTCGGCGCCGAACACCCCGGTCGCCACCGGCCGGCCCAGTTCGCGCTCCAGCCCGGCGACGAACTCTTCGAACAGCGGCCGCGACACCTCGCCCGGCGCCGCCCGGCTCCACGACGGCCGGTTGCCCTTCCTGACCGACGCGTAGAGCGTGAATTGCGACACCGCCAGCACCTCGCCGCCGACCTCGGCGACGCTGCGGTTCATCACCCCGGCCAGGTCGGCGAACAGGCGCAACCGGGCCAGCTTGCCGGCCATCCAGGCCAGGTCGGCCGGGCCGTCGTCGGCCGCGAAACCGGCCAGCACCAGCAAGCCGCTTTCGATTTTTCCGCAAATTTTGCCGTCGACCGCGACGGAAGCCTGCTTGACCCGCTGGACGACGACCCGCATGGCGATTTTCTCCAAAGAAAAGGCTCCTTGCGGAGCCTCTTCACATCAGTCGGCAAACAGGCGGATCAAATGTCGATCCGCGCGTTCAGCGCATTGGTTTCGATGAAGGCCCGGCGCGGTTCGACCAATTCGCCCATCAGCGTCGTGAAGATTTCGTCGGCGGCGATGGCGTCGTCGATCTGCACGCGCAGCAGGCGGCGGACCTTGGGGTCCATGGTGGTTTCCCACAACTGCTCGGGGTTCATTTCGCCGAGGCCTTTATAGCGCTGCTTGGCGATGCCCCGCTCGACTTCGTTGAGCAGCCATTTCATGGCCGCGCCGAAGTTGCTGACGGCCTGCTTCTTTTCGCCGCGGGCCATCACCGCGCCCGGACCGAACATGTCGGCCAGCGTTTCGGCGGTGCGCCGCAGTTGCAGGAAATCGCCGGAAAGCAGCAGGTCTTCGTCGATCAGGCCGACCTTGAGGTTGCCGTGGTGCATGCGCTCGACGCGCAGGATCCAGCGTTCCTGGATGTCGTCGAACTTGGCGACGATGCGCGTGCCGTGATTGACGTGTTGGGCGACCAGCTCGGCGCTGGCCTTGGCGGCTGCCTCGCTGGCCAGGTCGAGCTTGAGGTTGTGGCGGACGACGGCCTGCAGCACGTTGGGGTTGATCAGGTGCGCCAGGCGCTCGATCACCGCCTCGGTGGCCAGCCAGGAGCGGGCCAGGGCCTCCAGGGCCGGGCCGGCGATGCCGTCGGCGTCGGCGCGCGGCGTCAGCACCGCCTCGTCGAGCGCCATGTTGAGCAGGAACTGGTGGTATTCCTGGTCGTCCTTCAGGTAGCGCTCGGTCTTGCCGTGCTTGACCTTGTACAAAGGCGGCTGGGCGATGTAGACGTAGCCGCGCTCGATCAGCTCGGGCATCTGGCGGTAGAGCAGGGTGAGCAGCAGGGTGCGGATGTGGGCGCCGTCGACGTCGGCGTCGGTCATGATGATGATGCGGTGGTAGCGCAGCTTGTCGACGTTGAAGTCGTCCTTGCCGATGCCGGTGCCGAGCGCCGTGATCAGCGTGACGATCTGCTCGGAGGAAATCAGCTTGTCGAAACGCGCCTTCTCGACGTTCAAGACCTTGCCGCGCAGCGGCAGGATCGCCTGGAACTTGCGGTCGCGGCCCTGCTTGGCCGAGCCACCGGCGGAGTCACCCTCGACGATGTAGATTTCGCACAGCGCCGGATCCTTTTCCTGGCAGTCGGCCAGCTTGCCGGGCAGGCCGACGCCGTCGAGCACGCCCTTGCGCCGGGTCATTTCGCGGGCCTTGCGGGCAGCTTCCCGGGCTCTTGAAGCTTCGACGATCTTGCCGCAGATGGTCTTGGCGTCGATCGGGTTTTCCAGCAGGAAGTCGGCCAGTTTCTGGGCGACGACCTCCTCGACGGCCGGACGCGCTTCGGAGGAGACCAGCTTCATCTTGGTTTGCGAGGCGAACTTGGGGTCGGGCATCTTGACCGACAGCACGCAGGCCAGGCCTTCGCGCATGTCGTCGCCGGAAATCTCGACCTTGGCCTTCTTGGCGATCTCGTTCTCGTCGATGTACTTGTTGATGACCCGGGTCATCGCCGCGCGCAGGCCGGTCAGGTGCGTGCCGCCGTCCGACTGCGGGATGTTGTTGGTGAAGCAGAGCACCTGTTCCTGGTAGGAGTCGTTCCACTGCATCGCCACTTCGACGCCGATGGTGACGCCGTCGCCACCGACCCTGGCTTCGCCGGTCGAGTAGAAAATCTTCGGATGCAGCACGCTCTTGGTGCGATTGACGTATTCGACAAAGCTCTGCACGCCGCCGGCGAAGGCGAACAGCTCTTCCTTGCCGGAACGCTGGTCGACCAGCTTGATGCTGACGCCGTTGTTGAGGAAGGACAGTTCGCGCAGGCGCTTGGCGAGGATTTCGTAATGGAATTCGACGTGGCCGAAGATTTCCTCGTCGGCCAGGAAATGCACTTCGGTACCGCGCTTCTCGGTTTCGCCGAGGATTTTCAGCGGCGAGATTTCGAAACCGTCGCGCAGCTCGATGCTGCGGTCGACGGGAACGCCGCGGCAAAATTCCATGAAATGTTTCTTGCCGTCGCGGCGGATGGTCAGGCGCAGGAACTTGGACAAGGCATTGACGCAGGAAACACCGACCCCGTGCAGACCGCCGGAAACCTTGTAGGAGTTCTGGTTGAACTTGCCGCCGGCATGCAGCTCGGTCAGCGCGATTTCGGCGGCCGAGCGCTTCGGTTCGTGCTTGTCGTCCATCTTGACGCCGGTCGGGATGCCGCGGCCGTTGTCGATGACCGAAATCGAGTTGTCGGTATGGATGGTGACGATGATGTCGTCGCAATGCCCGGCCAGCGCCTCGTCGATCGAGTTGTCGACGACTTCGAAGACCAGGTGGTGCAGGCCGGTGCCGTCCGAGGTGTCGCCGATGTACATGCCCGGGCGCTTGCGCACGGCCTCCAGGCCTTCGAGGATCTGGATGCTGGCTTCACCGTAAGCCGGTGAAATGGCGCCTTGGGGGATGTTTTCTTCGCTCATGCTGTGTGTTCCACGTGAAACTGCAAAAGGCCTGCCCGGCCGGGCAGGCCTTCTCGATTGAATGCGCCGGGGGTCAGATGCGCATCGGCATCACGACGTACTTGAAGCGGTCGTTGCCGGGAATGGAAATCAGGGCGCTCGAATTGGCGTCGTTGAAGCTCCAGGTGATCTCGTCGGTGTGGCTGTTGTTCAACACGTCGAGCAGGTAACCGACGTTGAAGCCGACATCGATGGCGTCGCCGGCGTAATCGACTTCGATTTCCTCGACCGCCTCTTCCTGCTCGGCATTAGCGGCAATCAGCTTGACGCTGTTCTGGCCTAGGACGACGCGCACGCCACGGAATTTCTCGTTGGTCAGGATGGCCGCCCGCTGCATGGCCTGCATCAGCATCTGGCGGCCGACCGTCAGGTGATTCTTCAGCGTGGCCGGCACCACCCGCTCGTAATCCGGGAACTTGCCGTCGATCAGCTTGGAAACCAGCACCACCGAACCGAAGGCGAAGCGCACCTGGTTCGGGGTCAGCGTGATGTTCAACGGATCGTCGCTATCTACCAGCAAGCGGTTCAATTCAAGCACCGTCTTGCGCGGCAGGATCATTTCCTGGCGCGGCAGCTCGCTGTCGATGGCGACGCTGGCGTAGGCCAGGCGGTGGCCGTCGGTGGCCACGGCGCGCAGTTCCTTGCCGTCGACCAGCAGCAACAGGCCGTTCAGGTAGTAACGGACGTCCTGGGCCGCCATCGAGTACTGGGTCTTGCCGATCAGCTGGCGGAAATCGCGCTGCGAAATGGCGAACTGGCGCGTCTCGCCCTCGTTCACCGTCATCCGCGGAAAATCGTCGGCGGGCAGGGTCTGCAGGCTGAAACGGCTCTTCCCGGCACGCACCTGCAGGCGCTTGTCTTCCAGCACCAGGCTGACTTCGGCCGTATCCGGCAGCGAACGCAGGATGTCCTGCAACTTGCGGGCCCCCACCGTCACCGCCCCGTCGCCCTCGCCGCCGGCGCCTTCGGTGGTCGTCGTGATCTGGATCTCGATATCGGTGGCCAGCAGGGTCAGCCGGTCGCCCTTCTTTTCGAGCAGCACGTTGGACAGGATGGGCAGCGTGTGGCGCCGCTCGACAATTCCCGAAACCGACTGCAACGGGGCCAGAAGCGTGTCTCGCTGGGTTTTGATAAGAACCATAAATAAAATTCCTTAATAGACTATATCGGGAACAGTTCTGGGGATAATCGAAAAATAGCGTTCGTAATCAGTGGCTTGTATAGGTGTTATCGATCTGGGCAAGACACTGGCCTGGCTGTGGATCAAATCGGAACAATTTTCCCACAAAGTCGAAATATCCCGACCTTCCACAAATTTCCAACAGGTTTTCCACAGACTTGTCGACAGCCTCATCCTTTCAGCACCTGCAGCAACACGTGCAGGTCGTGATTCAGTTCGTTTTCCTTGGTACGCAGCGAATCGATGGTCTTGACGGCATGGATGACCGTCGTATGGTCGCGGCCGCCGAAGGCATCGCCGATTTCCGGGAAGCTGTGCGAGGTCAGTTCGCGGCATAGCCACATCGCCACCTGGCGTGGCCGGGCGATGGCCCGCGTCCGCTTCTTGGAGAACAGTTCGGCGACCTTGATCTTGTAGTAGTCGCCGACCGTCTTCTGGATATTATCAATGCCGATGTTGCGCACCGAGCCAATGACGTCCTTGAGCGCCTCCTTGGCCAGGTCGAGGGCGATGACGCGACCGTGGAAGGACGAGTAGGCCAGCACCTTCTTCAAGGCGCCTTCCAGTTCGCGGACGTTGGAGCGCAGGTGCTTGGCGATGAAGAAGGCGACCTCGTCGTCGAGCTGGATGCCCTCGGCCTCGGCCTTCTTCTTCAGGATGGCGACGCGCATTTCCAACTCGGGCGGCTCGATCTGGACGGTCAGACCCCAGTCGAAGCGGGTCACCAGCCGGTCGTCGAGGCCGTTGATGTCCTTCGGGTAGGTGTCGCAGGTGATGATGATCTGCTTGCGCGCCTCGATCAGCGCGTTGAACAGGAAAAAGAATTCCTCCTGCGAGCGGTTCTTGCCATTAAAGAACTGCACGTCGTCGAGCAGCAGCACGTCGAGCGAGCGATAGGTGCGCTTGAAGCTGTCGAAGGACTTTTGCTGATAGGCCCGCACCACGTCGGAGTAATAGTCCTCGGCGTGCACATAACGCACGACTTTTTCCGGATTTTCCGTGGCGATGGCATTGCCGATGGCGTGGATCAGGTGGGTCTTGCCGAGGCCGGCGCCGCCGTAGATGAACAGCGGGTTGTAGGCGCCGCCGGGGTTGTTGGCGACCTGGACGGCGGCGGCGCGGGCCAGGTCGTTGGCCTTGCCGACCACCAGGTTGTCGAAAGTGAAGGACGGGAACAGCCGGGATTTTTCATAATGCCCGCTCTTGCCCCGCGCTGGCGCCTTGTCGCCGGAAGCTGCCTTCCTAGCCGGTGCCGCTGCCGGCTTGTCGACCGGCTTGTCGTCAACATCGGCCACCGTGTCGATACGGGTCGCCGCCGCCTTGGCGCTGCCGATAACCAGGGCGATGCTGACCGGGCCGGAAAAGAAATTGCGGCTGTAGTCCTCGATCCGCGACAGATAGCGGTCGCGCACCCATTTCAGGATGAAGCCGTTGGGCGCGATCAGGCGCAGCCCCTCGTCGAGGGCCGAAGCCTCGCCTTCCAGCCGCAGCGGCTTGATCCAGGTATTGAATTGCTGGGCGGGCAGTTCCTGCTCGAAACGTTGCAAACAGGATTCCCAGAAACCGGACATTGACGAAACGACTCCTCCCCGCGCATTCGAAATGAATTTCGATGGCGGTTATTAGATATTTGATTTGGCGTGAATTTTTTGGTAGACCGCGGGATGATGCGTGGGCGGTGAAGGGAAGATTCTACCCGCCATCGGGAAAGTTATCCACAGCTTTGGAAAATAATTGACCTTGACAGAAGACCCCCAAACAAGGTGTAATCACGCGTTTTTCTTCGCACATCAAGGGATTACAACATGAAACGCACGTATCAACCGTCGGTCGTGCGCCGCAAGCGCACCCATGGCTTCCTGGTTCGTATGCGCACCAAGGGTGGCCGTGCAGTTATTGCTGCTCGCCGCGCCAAGGGTCGCCGTCGCCTCGCCGTTTAAGCCGGAAACCGGGCGAGGTGGATCGAAACTTCGCTAGAAGCTATCGCCTGACAAAAACGGATGAATTTTCATCCGTTTTTGGTTTCAGGAGGGCGATTCGCGGCAAGCTGCTGATGTTGCACTACCAGCCGCGTCCGCCAGGAATGACCACCGCCCGCCTCGGTCTGGTGGTCGGCAAGAAACTGCTCAAGCGGGCGGTTGACCGCAATCGGGTCAAGCGCATCGTTCGCGAGCAGTTCCGGCTTCGTCGGCCGGATCTGCCGGCCTGCGATATCATCGTGAGGCTGGCCGCCAAGCCGGCGCCACTCGATGGTAAATTGCTGGCCGACGATTTCCTCGCCCTTCTCGATAAACTGCAACGGCCTGGCCCGAAGCGGAACCAATGATGAAACGTCTGTTGATCGGCCTGGTTCGCATCTATCAGTATGCGATCAGTCCGTTTCTCGGGCGACGCTGCCGTTATTTTCCCAGTTGCTCGGAATACGCGGTGGAAGCAGTACAAAAATTCGGTGCCTTCAAGGGTGGCTGGCTGGGCATCAAGCGAGTCTGCCGCTGTCACCCCTGGCATCCCGGTGGGTACGATCCCGTACCCTGACGCAAAATTATTTTGTAGGCTGTTATGGATACGCGACGCCTGATACTGGTTTTGATCTTCACGTTCTCCAGCTTCATGCTGTGGGAAAGCTGGCAGAAGTACAATCAGCCCAAACCGGCTCCGCAAGAGGCAGCCAGCGCACCCGCCGGCTCCGCCGCGCCGGTGCCCTCCGCCGCGCTGCAGGCCAAGGCGGCCCCGGGCGAAGCGGCTGTCGCCGCGCCCGTTTCGGAAGCCCGGACCTTTACGGTGAGCACCGATCTGTATAAGGCTACCGTTTCCACCCAGGGTGGCGACCTGGTCAGCCTTGAATTGCTCAATTACGAGGAGCACGACAGCAAGGAAAAGAATTTCCTGCTCTTCGACGCCAAGCACCAGTACCAGGCCCAGGCCGGACTGATCGGCGAAGGCCTGCCGACCCACCGCACCCTGTTTACCCGGGTCGACGGTCCCTCGGCGCTGGCCGATGGCGTCAACGAGATCAAGGTCCGCCTCGAATCGACCGGCCAGAACGGCGTCAAGGCGACCAAGGTGCTGACTTTCAAGCGCGGCTCCTACCTGATCGACGTTGCCTGGGAAATCGCCAACGGCAGCGACAAGGCGATCGCTCCGCACGCCTATTTCCAGTTGCAACGCGACGATACCAAGCCGGCCGGCGAGACGGCCATGGTGTCCACATTTACCGGCCCGGCCATCTACACCGAAGCCGACAAGTACCAGAAGATCGATTTCAGCAGCATCGCCGACAACAAGGCCAAGTTCGCCAAGACAGCCGACAACGGCTGGCTGGCCATGGTCCAGCATTATTTCGTGTCGGCCTGGGTGCCCAAGGAAAAGGCCCTGCGCGAGTACTACATGCGCAAGGTCGAGGGCAGCAACCTGTTCCAGGCCGGGGTCATCGTCCCGGTCGCCGAAATCGCCCCGAACGCCAAGGGCGAGGTTGCGGTCAGCCTGTTCGCCGGCCCGCAAATGCAGTCGGCGCTCAAGGAAGTCGCCCCCGGCCTCGACCTGGTCGTCGACTACGGCTGGCTGACCGTCGTTGCCGCACCGATCTTCTGGGCCCTGGAGGCGATCCACAAGCTGGTCGGCAACTGGGGATGGGCCATCGTCGTGCTGACCATCATCATCAAGGCCATCTTCTACCCGCTATCGGCCGCCTCGTACAAATCGATGGCCAAGATGAAGGTGCTGACGCCGCGCCTGATGCAGCTGAAGGAACGTTTCGGCGACGACAAGCAGCGCCTCAACCAGGAAATGATGAAGCTGTACCAGACCGAGAAAGTCAATCCGCTCGGCGGCTGCCTGCCCATCCTGGTCCAGATCCCGGTCTTCATCGCCCTCTACTGGGTGCTGCTCGGCGCCGTCGAGATGCGCGGCGCGCCGTGGATCCTGTGGATCAAGGACCTGGCTTCGCCCGACCCGTACTACATCCTGCCCGTGGTCATGATGATTTCCATGTTCATCCAGACCAAGCTCAACCCGACTCCGCCCGATCCCATCCAGGCCAAGGTGATGATGATGATGCCGCTCATCTTCGGCGTCATGTTCTTCTGGTTCCCGGCCGGTCTGGTGCTCTACTGGGTGGTCAACAACACCCTGTCGATCGCCCAGCAGTGGCAGATCACCCGCATGATCGACGCCGGCGGCAAGGCCGCCAACGACGCCAAAGCCTAAGGTGCGAGGGGTGTGATACCCGCCGACACCATCGCCGCCATCGCCACGGCCCCCGGCCGTGGCGGAGTCGGCGTCATCCGCATCTCGGGCAGCAATTTGCTGCCCTTTGCTTTGGCGCTGACCGGCAAGACGCCGCAGCCGCGTTACGCGACGCTGGCCGACTTCAAGGCGGCCGACGGTGCTGCGGTCGACAGCGGAATCCTGCTTTTTTTCCCGAATCCGCAATCCTTCACCGGCGAGGACGTCCTCGAACTGCAGGGCCACGGCGGCCCGGTGGTCATGCAGATGCTGCTCGCCCGCTGCCTCGATCTCGGCGCCCGGCTGGCCGAGCCCGGCGAATTCAGCCGGCGCGCCTTCCTCAACGGCAAGATGGACCTGGCCCAGGCCGAGGCCGTCGCCGACCTGATCGACGCGGCAACGACCAGCGCCGCCCGCTCGGCGGTCCGTTCGCTGCAGGGCGAGTTCTCCCGGGTGATCGGCGAACTGAACGAGGAACTGATCAACCTGCGCATGCTGGTCGAAGCGACGCTCGATTTCCCCGAGGAAGACATCGACTTCCTGCAGGCGGCCGACGCCTTCGGCCGGCTGACCCGCCTGCAGGGCAAGCTGGCCGAGGTCTTCGACCGGGCCGGCCAGGGCAAGCTGCTGCAATCCGGCCTGCATGTCGTGCTGGCCGGCCAGCCCAATGTCGGCAAGTCGTCCCTGCTCAACCGCCTGACCGGCGACGACCTGGCCATCGTCACGCCGATCGCCGGCACCACCCGCGATGCGCTGCGCTCGACCATCCAGGTCGAGGGCATCCCGCTGCACATCATCGACACCGCCGGGCTGCGCGAAACGGAAGACGAGGTCGAGAAAATCGGCATCGAACGCAGCTGGCAGGAAATCGAACGTTCCGATGTCGTCCTGCTGCTGGTCGACGCGCGCCACGGCGTCAGCCAGGCCGACCGGGACATTCTCGCCCGGCTCCCGGAGCGTCTGCAGCGGATCACCGTTTACAACAAGATCGACCTCGCCGGACGCAATCCGGAACGCCACGACGAAGCCGACGGCGTCGCCATCTCGCTGTCGGCCAAGGCCAACCTGGGCATCGAACTGCTGCGCGCCGAATTGCTGAAGATCGCCGGCTGGCACCAGGCCGAAGACGTCTTCATCGCCCGCGAGCGCCATCTGCGCGCCCTGTCGGCGGCGCGCCAGCACGTCGATTCGGCACGCCAGGTCGCCGAAGGGAAAATTTCCGCCCTCGACCTGTTCGCCGAGGAACTGCGCCTGGCTCAGCAGTCGCTCGGCGAAATCACCGGCGAATTCACCGCCGACGACCTGCTCGGCGTCATTTTCAGCCGCTTTTGCATCGGAAAATAAAGCTGTTCCAGCTTGTGGATAAGTCTGTAAACAGCCTGTCCGTCGATTGTTGGCAATTGCTGGATGAAATCCATTCGGAAAAATTGTCCCGATTTCATCCACAGCCAGGCCAGGGGTTTTTCAAGAGCCAAATTTTCGCTTCAACAAATTGAATTAATTGCATTAAATTTTGTTATCCACAGACTTCGCCGGCAGTTATTCTCAGTAGTTGGTTTACTTGTAAGTCTTATTAAAAACCTTGGAACAAGCTGAAACGCCGCTATGGACGAAGACCAGCATGTAGGACAACACGGTTTCGCAGAGCCGATGATAAAGTCGCCGCTCGGCATCATTGAGCAATCGATTTGGTATTCAGACGATCACGGTCATGACGTATCGGGTGGACTGCAAAAGCAGGCGGCGACAATAGACTGAGTGAGAATTAAGTGATCATGGCGTCGATCGATTCGGGCATGCTGTTTCTGGTGATCGCGGCATTCCTGGCCGGCGGCATCGACGCCGTGGTCGGCGGCGGCGGACTGATCCAGATCCCGGCGCTGTTTTCCGTCCATCCCGGTGAGTCGGCGGCGACGCTGTTCGGCACCAACAAGTGCGCCAGCGTGGTCGGCACGGCCAATGCCAGCTGGCGTTACGCCTGGCAGGTCAGGATGCCGTGGCGGACCATCCTGCCGGCGGCACTGGCCGCCTTTGTCTTTTCCTACGCCGGGGCGGCGGCCGTCGCCTGGCTGCCCAAGGATGCGGTACGGCCGCTGATCCTGATACTGCTCGTCTTCGCTGCGGTCTACACGCTGAAACGCAAGGAATTCGGACAAATCCACGCGCCGGCCCACAGCGGCCATCGCGAATTGCTCTATGCCGTGCTGCTCGGTGGGGTGATCGGTTTCTACGACGGTTTTTTCGGCCCGGGAACTGGCAGCTTCCTGATTTTCCTGTTCGTCCGCTTTTTCGGCTTCGATTTCCTGCATGCCTCGGCCGCTTCCAAGGTGGTCAATGTGGCGACCAACCTGGCCGCCCTTGCCTACTTCATTCCCAACGGCTACGTGCTGCCGGTGCTGGCGGCGGTGATGGCGGCGGCCAATGTGTCCGGTTCGCTGGCCGGAACGCGCCTGGCGCTGCGCTACGGCAGTCGTTTCGTGCGGCGCGTTTTCCTGCTGATGGTCGGCGTGCTGATTGTCAAATTCGCCTGGGATACGTTGCGCATGCTGTGAACATTTTTCCGGAACCGAAGTCGTTCCGGTATTTCTAATAAAATTCAGCCACTTCGTCCGAGGATCACCGCATGCGCATCACGCTCGTCCACCCCGCCGGCTTCAATTTCGTCCCGGGACAGCCGGATTTTTCCGTGCTGGCCAACCGCATGCCGCCGATCGGCATCATGCAGCTGGCCTCCTGGTTGGAAAAATTCGGTCATAGCGTCGCCTTGCACGATTGCCTAGGGCCGTACGCGCCGCCGACCATCGCCGAGAATGCCGAGATCGTGCTCGCCACCGACCCGGAGATGGTTGGCTTCTCGGCGACCACCTCGGGCTTCATGGATGCCTTCGAGATCGCCGCCTATATCCGTGAGCGCCGGCCGGAAATCAGGATCGTTTTCGGCAACGTCCATGTCTCGTCGCTCGGGGCGCCCATCCTCGAGCATTTTCCCGAGATCGACTACCTGGTCATCGGCGAGGGCGAAGGCGCCTTCCTCGACCTGGCCGACGGCCAGCCGCTGCCCGGCATCGGCAACCTGATCTGGCGCAACGAGGCCGGCCGCATCATCGTCAATCCGCGCCGCGACCGCATCCTCGATCTCGACGAACTGCCCTTCCCGGCCTACGAGAAGCTGGCCGGCTTCCCGCACGCCTACCATCTGCCGCTGTTCGCTTATGAAAAGCGCCACGGGGCGACCATGATCACCTCGCGCGGCTGCCCCTACACCTGCTCCTTCTGCGACCGCACGGTGTTCGAGCGCGCCTACAAGACCAATTCGCCGCAGTACATCCACGCCCACATGAAGTATCTCCGCGACCGTTTCGGCGTCCATCACATCAACATGTACGACGACTTGTTCACGGCCAAGAAGCAGCGCGTCTTCGACCTCTGCCAGTTGTTGATCGACGAGCCGCTCGGCATGCAGTTCAACTGCGCCATCCGGGCCGGCCACACCTCGGACGAAATGCTCGTCCAGCTCAAGAAGGCCGGGGCGCTGATGGTGTCGATCGGCATCGAGTCGGCCGACCCGGCGATGATGGAACGCCACAAGGCCGGCGTGACGCTGGAGGCGGTGCGCGACACGGTGCGCCAGATCCACGCCGCCGGCCTGCGCGCCAAGGGCCTGTTCATTTTCGGCATGCCCGGCGAGACGCCGGAAACGGTGCGCACGACCAGCGATTTCATCCTGTCGCTCGGCCTCGACGAAATGAACATGACCAAATTCAGCCCGTTGCACGGCGCGCCGATCTGGGACGAGTGCATCAACGACCCGACCGGCGATTTCGTCGAGGACTGGCGGCTGATGAACTGCCTGAACTTCGTCTATCTGCCGGAAGGCTTCAGCTCGCGCGAGGAGATGGACGCGCTGTACAACTGGCACGTCAAGCGCTTCTACGACAGCAAGGGCTACCGCCGCCGCTTCGCCAAGCGCCTGTGGGCGCACCGCTGGAGCTTGTGGCATGTGCTCAAGCACCTGCCGGAAACCATCGCCGCCGCCCGCTATTTCAGTTCCAACAAGGAACAGCTGGAAAAGGCCAAGCGCGAATTCACGCTGCATCCGCGCCAGCCGCTCGGCCTCAAGCCGCAGCTGTCCACCGACCTGCTGATCGACAACATCGTTTCCAACTCGCCGGTCAAGCTGACCCGGCGCGACGCCGCCAAGCTGATCATCCCGGTCGTCTTCGAAGGCAGCAGCTGCAGTAAGCCGCCGGTCATACAGCCGGCGGTATAATCGGCAATCTTTCGTAACGGGTATAGGGGAGCCGGTCATGAAGAAAATTTTCGATTTTGGCCGTTTTTCCGGGTTGACCGCAGCCTTCTGCGTGCTGCTCGCCATCAGCGGCTGCAAGGGCAGCGACAGCCGGCCGGCCGACGGCCAGCCGGCCGCCGAGGTGAAAAAGGAAGCCGGCATCCGCAACGGCTACGCCTGCTGCAACCTGCATTATTCCGGCGACTGGATCAGCGATTCCAATCTCGCCCAGCTCGCCTTCATTCCCGTCGGCACGCCGATCAAGGTGCTGCGCATCGACGGCTACCGGGCCTACGTCGAGGTCGACGGCAAGCCCATGCGCCTCGGCCACGACTACGGCCGGGCCGAGGAAACGACCGAGCAGTGGGTGAACAAGATCGTCGTCCTCGACGACCCGAAAGCCAAGCTCGCCCGCTTCACCCCGGCCGTGCGCAACGCCATCGCCCAGAGCCAGCTGATGCGCGGCATGACGCGCGAACAGGTGATCATGTCGGTCGGCCATCCGCAGACCAACGAGAACCCGCGCCTGGACGGCCCCTACTGGCGCTACTGGTGGTCCAGCTTCGGCCCCTACTACGTCTATTGGAACAAGGGCGTGGTCAGCAAGATCGACGGCCATTCCGAGACGGTCGGCTACATGACCTACAAGGGCAAATAACAACAATCATCGCCGCCGCAGAGAACAACAAAGGGTTTAACAGATGGAACAGCAGATGCAGGGGGTAAGGCGTCGCCAGTGCGACGTGCTGGTCATCGGCGGCGGTCCGGCCGGATCGACCGTGGCGCCGATGCTGGCCGAAAAGGGCCATCGCGTGGTGCTGCTGGAAAAGGCGCATCACCCGCGTTTCCACATCGGCGAATCGCTGCTCCCGGCCAACCTGCCGCTGTTCGAGAAAATGGGCATCGCCGACCAGGTCAAGGCCATCGGCATGCACAAGCCGGGCGCCGAATTCGTTTCGCCCAACCATGAAATGTCCTCGGTATTCACCTTCGCCGAGGCCTGGGACAAGTCGATGCCGCACGCCTACCAGGTCAAGCGCGACGAGTTCGACACCATCCTGATCCGCAACGCCGCCGACAAGGGCGTCGAGGTGCACGAAGGCTGCAAGGCCAGGAAGGTCGATTTCCTGCCCGACAACACCGCCACCGTGCTGGCCAGCCACGACGATGGCAGCCAGAGCGAATGGCAGGCCCGCTTCGTGGTCGATGCCTCGGGGCGCGACACCTTCCTGGCCAACCGCTTCCAGATCAAGCACCGCAACCCCAAGCACAATAGCTCGGCGATCTACGGCCATTTCACCGGCGCCCGCCGCCTGGAAGGAACGGCCGAAGGCAACATCACCATCTTCTGGTTCGAGCACGGCTGGTTCTGGTTCATCCCGATGCCGAACGACATCACCAGCATCGGCATGGTGACCTGGCCCTACTACATGAAGACCAAGGGCGAACGCAGCCTGCAGCAATTCCTGATGGACGGCATCGCCATGTGCCCGGCGCTGGCCGCGCGCCTGCAGGCGGCACAGCTGATCAACGAGGTCGAGGCGACCGGCAATTTCTCCTACGTTTCCGAGCGCAACCACGGCACCAACTACGTCATGCTCGGCGACGCCTACGCCTTCATCGATCCTGTCTTCTCGTCCGGCGTGCTGCTCGCCATGAACAGCGGGGTCATCGCCGCCGAGGCCATCGACACCTGCCTGCGCACCCCCGACAAGGCCCCGGCCGCGCTCAAGCGCTTCGATGCGCTGATGCGCCACGGCCCCAAGGAATTTTCCTGGTTCATCTACCGGGTGACCAACCCGATCATGCGCGACTTCTTCATGGGGCCGCGCAACCTGTTCCGCACCAAGGAGGCCGTGCTCTCCATGCTGGCCGGCGACATCTTCGGCAAGACGCCGATCTGGCCGTCGATCTGGGCCTTCAAGGTGCTCTACTACCTGGCCAACATCATGCAGCCGCGCCGCGCCTACCTGGGCTGGAAGCGCCGCCGCTTCAACATCCGCAAGGTTGACGACGCCGTCGTCTACAACGCCTAGTGGTCTGCCCCACCGATAACGAAACATGAAAACTCGTCTTTGCCCCGCTGGCGTTGTTGCTCATCCTCGCCATAGCTATGGCTATTGCTCCGGTTCGCGCCTAGCCAACGGCACAAATCCTTCGCTTTCATTTTGTTCCGCCATCGGCGGGGCAGACCACTAGTGTCCCTCCAGCTCATTTCCTCGAAGGCCGTGGTTTCACGTGAAACCGGTGGCGAACTGGGCGGCGCCCTGCTCGGCACGCCGGCCAGCGGCGCCCTGCCGGCCTGGCCGGTGCAGCGCGTTTTTGCCCCGCTTTTCGGGTCGACCGCAGCGGTTGCCCACGAAGTCTGGCGCGCCGACTCGCCGGCCAGCGAAGGCCGCGGCGAGGACATCGTCTGGCGGCGCAACGCCGGCCTGCTCTACGGCGTCATCGAGCTCGACGAAGCCGATTTCGCCGGCACGGCCGACGAGTCGCCGCTGCAGTCGGCCAGCGCCGAGGCCTACCGGCGCATCTTCCGGCTGCTCGACAGCCAGGGCCTGCCGCACCTGTGGCGGGTGTGGAACTACCTGGCGGCGATCAACCTGGAGATCGGCGGGCTGGAGCGCTATCGCCAGTTCAACATCGGCCGCCAGGACGCCTTCCTCGAATGCCGCCACGAGGCCAGCGGCAACGTTCCGGCCGCCTGCGCCATCGGCCTGGCCGGCGGCCTGCTCAACATCGCCTTCCTGGCCGGGGCCAGCCCCGCCCTGCCCATCGAGAACCCGCGCCAGGTCAGCGCCTACGACTACCCGGCCGACTACGGGCCGCGCAGCCCGACCTTCTCGCGCGCCAACCTGGTCTATCCGGTCGGCCAGGAAGTGCTCTTCATTTCCGGCACGGCCAGCATCGTCGGCTACGAGACGGTGCACCCGGGCAACGTGCTCGGCCAGTGCCGCGAAACCATGGACAACATCGCCGCCGTCGTCGCCGAGGCCAACCGCCGCTGCCGCTCGGCCCCCTTCCGGCAGGACGAGCTGTCGTACCGCGTCTATTTCCGGCACGCCGGCGATTTCGCGGCGATCCGCAACCTGCTGGCGCCGCTGGTCGGCGGGGCCGAGGTGATCTACCTGCAGGCCGACATCTGCCGGCGCGATCTCCTGCTCGAAATCGAGGCGGTCGCCTCGCACACCTTGGGGAGCTGACCATGGCGCCATCGCAATCATCCGCAATCGCCGCCCTCGCCCTGGTCCTCGCTACAACGCCGCCGGCGTTGGCCGGCGAGCAGCCGCTGTGGGAAGTCGGGGCCGGCGTCGCCGCCTTCAGTTTCCCGTCCTATCGCGGCTCCGACCAGACCAACAATTTCCTGATGCCGGTGCCGCATTTCACCTACCACGGCGATTTCCTCAAGGCCGACCGTCAGGGCATACGCGGCAGCTTCTTCGATTCCGACCGCGTCGACCTGACGGTCAGCCTGGCCCTCGCCCCGCCGGCCAGCAGCAAGGACATCGCGGCCCGGGCCGGCATGCGCGATCTCGACGCCACCTTCGAAATCGGCCCGCAGATCGACCTGACGCTGTGGCGCTCGGCTAACCGGGCGCGCTTCGTCAAGCTGCTGCTGCCCCTGCGCGCCGCCTTCACCGTCGAGGGCACGCCGCGCGATATCGGCTGGGTCTTCCACCCCAAGCTCAACATGGACGTCACCGACCTGCCCGGCCTGCCCGGCTGGAACCTCGGCCTGCTCGCCGGCCCGCTGTTCGGCGACAAGCGCCAGCACGCCTACTACTACACGGTGGCCCCGCAATACGCCACGGCCGACCGGCCGGCCTACCAGGCCAAGGCCGGCTACGCCGGCATGCAGTACCTGGCGGCGCTGTCCAAGCGCTTCCCGAAATACTGGGTGGGCGGCTTCGTCCGCTACGACAACCTGAGCGGCGCCACCTTCGCTGACAGTCCGCTGGTCCGCCAGAAGGACTATTTCGCCGGCGGCGTGGCGGTGACCTGGATACTCGGCGAATCGTCGACCCGCGTGCAGGTCGATGACTGATCGCGGCAGTTGGCGTCGTCCGCTGTGGATAGCCTACGAAACCGTCGCCATGCTGGCCGGGCTCGGGGCGCTGGCCGCCATCTGCCTGGCCTGGCTGCCCTTCGCCCTGCTCTTCCATCCGCTGCTCCCCCGCCGTCTCGGCCAGCCGCTCGGCCGGCGCTTCATCTCGGCCGGTTTCCGCGTCTACCTGCGCTTTCTCGAACTGTTCTGCGCCTGCCGCTTCGACCTCGGCCAGCTCGACCGCCTGCGTGACGGCGGCCCGCTGATCCTGGCCGCCAACCATCCCTCGCTGCTCGACGCGGTGATGATCGTCTCCCGCCTGCCCAACGCCGTCTGCGTCATGAAGGCCTCGCTGATGGACAACCTGCTGTTCGGCGCCGCCGCCCGCCTGGCCCGCTACATCCGCAACGACCAGCCGCTGCAGATGATCCTCGAAGCCCGCGAGGCGCTGCAGCAGGGCGCCCACCTGGTGATCTTCCCGGAAGGCACGCGGACCGCCAACTTTCCCGTCGATCCCTGCTCGCCGAGCGTCGGCTTCGTCGCCAGCCGCAGCAAGGTGGCGGTGCAGACGCTGCTCATCGACTTCTCGACGCCCTATCTCGGCAAGGCCTGGCCGCTCTTCCGCCGGCCGGCGCTGCCGCTGCATTGCCGCATCCGGCTCGGCAAGGTCTTCCCGGTGCCGGCCAACGTGCCGGCCTTCACCGCCGAACTGGAAAGCTACTTCCGTTCCGAAATCAGCCCGAATTTCCCGTCGACCGCAGCGACCGCTGCCTGATTGCCGCCTGATCGCCGCCGACCCACCGCCCGCCATGCCCGCCGCCTCGACCACCCATCTCGTCCTCATCCCCAGCTACAACCCCGGCCCCAAGGTGCTCGCCACCGTGCAGGCGGCGCGGGCGCAGTGGACGCCGGTGTGGGTGGTGGTCGACGGCAGCACCGACGGCAGCGCCGAGCAGCTGCAGGCGCTGGCCGCCGCCGACGCCGGCCTGAAAATCATCGTCCTGCCGGAAAACCGCGGCAAGGGGGCCGCCGTCCTCGAAGGCATCACGCAGGCCGCCGCCGCCGGCTACAGCCACGCCCTGACCATGGATTCCGACGGCCAGCACCCGGCCGAGCTGATCCCCGACTTCATGGCCGCCTCGCAGCGCGAACCGCAGCGGATGATCCTCGGCAAGCCGGTGTTCGACGCCGACGCCCCGGCCCTGCGCGTCAACGGCCGCAAGGTGTCGAACGGCTGGGCCAACCTGGAAACGCTGTGGATGGGCATCGGCGATTCGCTGTACGGTTTTCGCGTCTACCCGATCGCGCCGCTGATGAAAATCATGCGCGCCAACCGCTTCATGCGCCGCTTCGATTTCGACCCCGAGGCCGTCGTCCGCCTGTGCTGGGCCGGCGTCCGGCCGCGCAACATCGACGCCCCGGTGCGCTATTTCCGGGCCGACCAGGGCGGCGTCTCGCATTTCAAGTACCTGCGCGACAACACGCTGCTGACCTGGATGCACACCCGCCTCTTCCTCGGCTTCCTGCTCCGCCTGCCCCGGCTGCTGGTGCGCCGCCTGAGCGACCGCCCATGAACGCCCTCGACGCCTTCGCCCGGCGCTACCTGGTCGCCGACGCCGCGCCGCTGTCCGCCCGCGAGCGCTGGATCAGCGCGCTGGCCGGGCTGCTCGGCATCCTGCTCATGCAGGCCATCCTCGCCGTGCTGCCGGCCGGCCCCGGCGTCAGCTACCTGCTCGCCCCGCTCGGCGCCAGCACGGTGATCCTCTTCGCCCTACCCCACAGCCCGCTCGCCCAGCCCTGGTCGCTGGCCGGCGGCCTCGTCCTGTCGGCGGTCGTCGGCGCCCTCTGCGGCCTGTGGCTGCAGCCGGCCTGGCTGGCCATCGGCGCGGCGCTCGGCCTGTCGATCTGGCTGACCGCCTGGCTGCGCTGCATTCATCCGCCGGGCGGGGCGATGGCCGTCGTCTTCGCGCTCGGCGTCCAGCACGGGATGAGCCTGGGCACGGCGCTGCTCAACGCCGTGGCGGCGCTGATGGCGGTGCTCGTCGTCAACAACCTGATGCCCGGCCGCCGCTACCCGCAATGCGCCCCGGCCGGGCCGGGGCGAACCGCCGCGCCGCCGCCCCGGCGCAGCATCCGCCACGACGACCTGCAACATGCGCTGGAAAAGCTCGACACCTACCTCGACGTCAGCGAGGACGACCTGGTGCGCATCTACGACCTGGCGACCAGCCACGCCCACGCCCGGCACGAGCGGCGGACCTGCGGCGAGGCGATGACGGCGCCGGCCATCGCCGTCGATTTCGCCACCGAACTGAACGCTGCCTGGGACCTGCTGCGCGCCCACCGGCTGACCGGGCTGCCCGTCGTCGACCGCAGCCAGCGGGTGGTCGGCGTGCTGACCCTGGACAATTTCCTGCGCCACGTGGCGCCCGACCCCGGCCATGGCATCGGCGACAACATCCGCCGCCTGCTGCGGCCGACTCCCGGCATCTACGCCGACAAGCCGGAAGTGGTCGGCCAGATCATGAGCGAGCGCTTCGCCAGCGCCCACCCGGCGACGCCGCTCGGCGAGATCGCCGCCCTGCTCGCCGCCGCCGACCACCCGGCCATCGTCCCGGTGGTCGACGACAGCCGGCGGCTGCTCGGCGTGCTGACCCAGACCGACCTGCTCGCCGCCTTCTACCACCGCCAGGCCGCCGCCGCGGCGCGAGGTTGATCCGCCGATGAACACCACCGAAATCTTCCTGATCGCCATGACCATCATCTTCACCGTGCCCTGGCTGATCTGGCGGCTCGGCAAGACCGACTACTACGCGCCGCTGGTCGTCGTCCAGATCATCGCCGGCATCCTGCTCGGGCCGGGCATCCTCGGCAAGGCTTTCCCCGACTACTACGCCTTCGTCTTCAACCCGGCCGTCGTCCAGTCGCTGAACGGCATCGCCTGGTGGGCGGTGATGCTCTTCGTGATGATCGCCGGCGTCGAGCTCGACCTGCGCAAGACCTGGGTGCACCGCCGGGAAACCGGCATCACCGCCGGCCTGGCGCTGGGCACGCCGCTGCTCCTCGGTTGCCTGGCGGCCGGGCTGATGCTGACGGTCGACGGCTGGATGGGGCCGCAAGCCATGCGCTGGCAGTTCGTCGCCGGCGTCGGCATGGCCTGTGCGGTGACCGCGCTGCCCATCCTGATCCTCCTCATGGAAAAGCTGGAAGTGCTGCGCCAGCCGATCGGCCAGCGCATCCTGCGCTACGCCAGCCTCGACGACATCGCCATCTGGGGCGTGCTGGCCCTGATCCTCATGGACTGGGAGCGGATCGGCCGCCAGGCCGCCTTCCTCGTCATCTTCGCCGGCGCTGCCTGGCTTTTCCACCGGCTGATGGCCCGCCTGGCCGAGAGCGATCGCTGGTACCTCGGGCTGGTCTGGCTGGCCGCCGTGTCCTTCGGCGCCGACTGGGCCGGGCTGCATTTCATGGTCGGCGCCTTCCTGGCCGGGGCGAGCATGGAGGCCGAATGGTTCGACCAGGAAAAAATGGACCTGCTGCGCCACCACGTGCTGCTCGTCATCATGCCGGTCTTCTTCCTGTCCACCGGCCTGCGCACCAACTGGGAAGTCGGCGGCGCCGCCGTCTTCGCCGCCGCCGCGCTGCTCCTCATCGTCTCGGTCGCCGGCAAGCTGATCGGCGTGCGCCTCGCTGGCCGCATCCTCAAATGGGCGCCGGGCGAGGCCAGCATCATCGGCTGGCTGCTGCAGACCAAGGCGCTGATCATGATCATTTTCGCCAACATCCTGCTCGACAAGCAGATCATCACCAGCGAAACCTTCACCGCCCTGCTGCTGATGGCCGTGGCCAGCACCATGCTCACCGTGCCCATGGTCGCCCCGCAGCTGGCCCGCCTGAAAGCGCTGATCGCCCGCGTTGCCTGAGAGCCTCTCGGGCGCGCCCAAATAATTCACAGGCTCTGAGGAGAAACGCATGGCCTACGCCGCCACCTACGCCCCCGACAGCCCCGAGCGGGCCGCCATCGACGCCCGCCAGGGCCTGCTGCTGCTCGAATTCGGCGTCGACTGGTGCCCGCACTGCCAGGCCGCCCAGTCGCCGCTGGCCTCGGCCTTGGCCGATTACCCGGAGCTGTCCCACCTCAAGGTCGAGGACGGCCCGGGGCGCCCGCTCGGGCGCAGCTACCGCGTCAAGCTGTGGCCGACGCTGATTTTCATCCGCGACGGGCAGGAGGTCGAACGCCTGGTACGGCCGACGGCGCAGCCGGAAATCGCCGCCGCCCTCGCCCGGCTGGCTGCCGGCTGAGGCTTTTTCCGGCCCTCAGGCCAGCTGGCGGCGGCTCTGCCAGGCGGCCAGTTCGGCCGCTTCGATGAAAGTTTCCAGGCGGTTGATGTTGCCCGGCAATTGCCGGCCTTCCCACTGTTCGGTGGCCCAGCGCTTGACGTTGGCGCGCAGTTCGCCGTGCTCGATGGCCTGGGCCAGCGCCACCTCGATGTCATGCACGTCGTCCGGCCCGGCGGCCAGGCTGAGGGCCGCGGCATGCAGGCTCAGCGGGTTGATTGCGCTCATCGTTGCCTCCGTCGTCCAGGGTGTCGGCTCAATGTAGCAGATTGCGCCGGGCCCGGGCGGATTGCGATTTTGGCGATTTTTTGCCGTCGACCGCGGCAGTCGGCGAGGCTCAGTAGCCGGAACGCCGCTTTTCCATCTCGATCTGGCGCAGATAGGCTTTCTCGCGGTTGAGCTGGCGCTCGGCTTCGGCGATTCTCTGGCGTTCGGCCTGTTCCTTCTGCTGTTCCTCGCGCCATTTGGCGCGCTGCGTCTCGGCTTCGGCCCGTTCGAGATTGCGGCTGATCTGCTGGCCGTAGGCGATGTCACGCTCGCGGCTGGCCCGCTCCATGGCTTCCTGTCGTTGATGCTGGCGTTCCTGGCGCTCGGCCTCGAAGCGTTCCTCGCGGACCCGGCGGGCTTCCAGTTCGGCCATGCGGGCTTCCGCCTCGGCCTGCTTGGCGGCGGCGGCGACGCGCTCGGCTTCATGGCGGGCGACCTGCTGCGCCGTCTGGTAGCGGCTGTAGGTGATGCCGAAAAAGCCGACGACGACGGCGATCACCGCCAGCTTGAGCCAGAGCCGGCCGGGGGGCGGCGCTTCATTCTGCAGTTCGCGGGCGGCCAGGCCGTCGTCGTAGCGCTGGCGGCGGGCCGGGTCGGACAGCGTGGCGTGCGCCTCGCGCAGGGCGATCAGCCGGTTGGTGGCATCCTCGTCGCCGGCCGCGGCTTTTTCGGTGGGTTCGGCGCGCAGGCGCTGGTAGGCGGCGGCGATGCTTTCGGCGCTGGCCGACTGGCTGACTTCGAGGAGGTCGTAGAGGGTGTTGGCCATGGTCGTCAATTGCTGCTGTAGCGGCGCCTGGCCTTGTTGGCGGCCTCGGCGCGGTTCTTTTCGTCGTCGCTGTTGTTCATGCTGTCGATGACGCTGTAGCCACCGCGCACATGCCGGTCGCGGGAGGCCTGGTATTCGAGTTCGGACAGCTGGCGCTGGTTTTTCTGGTGCACCAGTTCGGCCTGGCGCTGGCGGCTGCCTTCGATGCGGTCGGTTTTCTGGTCCACCCGGCTGGCCCCGGCCTGGCAGGGGGTGTCGGAAAAGACGCTCTGGCCGCCGCGCAGGCATTTGTAGGTCTCGGCCTGGACGGGCAGGCTGCAGAGGGCGAGCAAGGCGAGGCTGGGCAGGATTTTCATGGCGATGGCGGAGCGGGCGAACCGGCGGATTCTAGTGCTTTTTCGCCCGGCCCGGCAGGGAATTCCCGCGGCGAATCAGATCATCGCGCCGTTGATCGAAATGACCTGGCCGGAGATGTAGGCGGCCCGTTCCGAGGCGAGGAAGGCGACGAGGTCGGCCACCTCTTCCGGCTGGCCGGCGCGCTGCATGGGCACCAGTTTCTTGATCGCTTCGCCGTCGAAGGCGCCGTCTATCATGTCGGTGGCGATGATGCCGGGGGCGACGCAATTAACCGTGATGCCGCGGCTGGCCAGCTCCAGCGCCAGCGACTTGCTGGCCGCGTGGAGGGCGCCCTTGGCCGCCGAATAATTGACTTGGCCGCGGTTGCCGGTGAGGCCGGCGACCGACGAGATATTGACGATGCGCCCCCAGCGGGTGCGGATCATCGGCAGGGTCAGCGGCTGGGTGACGTTGAAGAAGCCGTTTACCGAGACGTCGATCACCGAATCCCACTGCCCGGCGCTCATGCCGGGAAAGACGGCGTCGGCATGGATGCCGGCGTTGTTGACCAGGATCTGGATGGCGCCGCCTTCGAGCAGTTTTTCCAGCGCGGCGGCGGTGGCGGCGCGCTCGGTGACGTCGAAGGCGACGGCCTCGGCGCTGCCGCCGGCGGCGACGATGGCGGCGACCACCGCTTCGGCCTTGGCCAGTCCGCGGTTGGCATGGACGATGACGTGGTGGCCGTCGGCGGCCAGGCGCCGGCAGATCGCCGCGCCGATGCCGCCGCTGCCGCCGGTGACCAGGGCGCGTTTCATGGGATTTCCTTTTTGGCTCATTTTTCCCGTTGACCGTCGGATTTTCAGCCGAGCGCCGCGGCGTCGAGGACGACGGCGGCCCGCCCGTCGAGAAGGCAGCGGCCGGCGTGGCTGACGGCGAAGCGGTAGAGGATGGTGTTGCCTTCGCCGGACAGGCGCTCGGCCTCGACGTCGAGTGCGCCGGGCAGTTCGTCGAGGCGGGCGACGTGCAGCGTCACGCCGCGCACGCTGGTCAGGTAGCCTTGGCGCGGCGCCTCGGCGCCGTCGGCCGGGCCGGCGAGCAGCGCGCCGTGGACGGCCATGGCCTGGGCGGCGTACTCGATGCCGGCGGCGGCACCCAGGCGCCCGTCGGCGCGCAGCGGGTTGGCCGGGTCGGCGTGGCTGGTGGCGCGGCAGGCGATGCGTTCGGCGCTCCAGTCGCTAACCGCGTCGAGCAGGCACATGCTGCCCTGGTGCGGGATGCGGGCGGCGATCCAGGCGCGGTCTAGCACGGGGCGATGGCGATCTGCAGTGGAATGGCCGGCAGGTAGTCGACGACCACCGAGCCGCCCTCGCCGCGGGCCAGCTTTTGCAGCAGGGGCAGCGCCCGCATGGCCGGGATGGCCAGGCGCAGGGCTTCCAGGTCGGCTTCCGCCATGGTCGCGGCCGGCTGGCCGGACGGGGCCACGCAAATTTCTGCGAGCGAGCGCTCACTGCGCTCCGGCGTCAGCAGCAGCGCCACCCCGCCGACATCGGGCACCGGCCGCTTGGCGAACAGCGGTTGCGGATATTCGCTGTCGTAGGCGATCAGCAGCGTCGTCTGGCGGTCGACGACGACCTGGCCGAGGGCGTCGAGCAGGCCGGCCCCGAAGCTGGCGTCGTAGGCGCAGATGACCTGGCAGGGCGCCATCGCCTTGGTGGCGATGCCCCAGTAGCCGGCGGCGGCGTTATGCACCGAATTGTGGAAGCGGGTCGGCGAAATCTGCCGGTCGTCGCCGGCCAGCTGCTCGCACAGCGCGTGGCAGTTGTGGCCGTCGGCGCCCGAGGCGGCGAAGACGGTGGCCAGCGTCGCCACGTCGGCGCCGGCCTGGGCGGCGGCTTCGAGGCCGATGGCCAGCGTCGTCTTGACCACCCGGCTGGCCCGCCGCCGCTCGGCCGGCGGCAGGATGGCCGGCGCCGGCAGCAGCGAAGGCGCGGCGATGTGCTGCGCTTCGCCGCGCAGCACGGCGGCGGCGCTCGCCCAGTCGGGCAGGCCGGGGGCGAGGAAGCCGACGCCCGCTATCCACGCCGTCAGCGGCGGGCGCTGGCCGGCGCTCATGGCGCCACCCCGAAGATCAGGCTGCAGTTGCTGCCGCCAAAGCCGAAGGAATTGCTCAGCGCGACGCGCGGCCGGCCGGCCCGGGCTTGCCGCAGGTAGTCGAGGGGGATGGCCGGGTCGAGGTGTTCGGTGCCCGGGCTGCCGGGCAGCAGCCCGTCGCCCAGGGCCAGCGCGCAGATGACGGCCTCGACGGCGCCGGCGGCGCCCAGCGTGTGGCCGGTGGCGCCCTTGGTCGAGCTGCACGGCACCCGGTCGCCGAACAGCGCGGCGACCGCCTTGCCCTCGGCGGCGTCGTTGGCCGGCGTCGCCGTGCCGTGCAGGTTGATGTAGCCGATGTCGGCGGCGGCCAGCCCGGCCGAGCGCAGGGCGGCCTCCATGGCCAGCCGGGCGCCGAGGCCTTCCGGGTGGGGCGAGGACATGTGGTAGGCGTCGCTCGATTCGCCGGCGCCGAGCAGCAGCACCGAACCGGCGGCGGGCTGGTCACAGCGTTCGAGCAGCGCGAAGGCGGCGCCCTCGCCGATCGAGATGCCGTTGCGCTCGGAATCGTAGGGCCGGCACGGCCGGGCCGAGGTCAGCTGCAGCGAGGCGAAGCCGTAGAGCGTGGTCAGGCACAGCGTATCGACGCCGCCGACGACGGCCGCGTCGATGCTGCCGAGTTCGAGCTGGCGGGCAGCGGCGGCGAAAACCTTGGCGCTCGACGAACAGGCCGTCGAAATGGCCATGGCCATGCCGGTCAGCCCGAAGTAATCGCGGGTGAATTCGGCCAGCGAGAAGGAATTGTGCGTCGTGCGGTAGTGGAAATCGTCAGGCAGCGCGCCGCTGGCCGGATCGCGCCGGCGATAGGCGAGCTCGGTCTGCAGGATGCCGGCCGTGCTGGTGCCGAGGAAGACGCCGATCCGGTCGCTGCCGTAGCGGGCGACGGTGGCGCGTACGCGGTCGGCGAAGCCGTCCGTCTCCAGGCCCAGGCGGGTCAGCCGGTTGTTGCGGCAGTCGTAGATGGCCAGTGATTCGGGCAGTTTTTCGCTGTCGACCGCAGCCACCTCACCGATCCAGGTGTCCAGCGCGACGCTCTCGAAAGCGCACGGCGCCAGCCCGCTCCGCCCGTCGCGCAGCGCCGCCCGCGTCGCAGCCAGGCCGCGCCCGAGGCAGGTGGTGGCGGTGTAGGCGGAAAGGAGCAGCGGGGTCACGGCAGGACTCGAAATGAAGTGCAGCGATTTTAACAGAGGGGGCGGCGCCGGCAGGCTACCGTGGGCTGGGTGATGGTGACGGATATGCGTTTGGGCTAGAGTGTGCGGGTGAGTTGCTTGCGGAGCCTGCGGTTTTTTGTGACGCCTTCAGGTCGATTATGAGTGGATAGTTTTTTGGGAGAGCGCGATGGGTGAATGGTCGGAATACTTTGAAGATTTTCCTGAGGAAAATCCGGCGAATTATGTTGGCGGACGTTTCGATTCAAAGCACTGTTCCCGCCCAGTTGAAAATCGTGCTGCTGAAAACCGTGGTCTGTCCCCGTTTTCCGCGTTTCGCCCAGATAATCCTTAGGGCGCAGGAGCAGCCATGTCCCGACCAGCAATTCCCGATGTCGTCACCATCGTGGGCTCTGCTTATCTTCAGCCGATCGCAGATCTACTGGACAAGCTTCTGAAGCGACCTGTATCCGGCGTGGGTCCCGCTGGAACAAGTTTGCATGAGAACGGGTATTCGGCTGCTCTCGTTGTCCTTCTGATCGCTGTGCTCGAGTCGTATACCGCAAGGCTTCGTTTTGTGCGGAATGTGGAAGGAGTTGCCGGAAACCTCAGCACGCCTGACCTTCTCGCCAAATACTTTACGGCTCTCCCGACCAGGGATGAACTTGTCGACGTTTTCCTGGTTCGTAATGTGTTGGCCCACAATCATGTCTGGCACTTGGACGTCTCAGACTTCGAAGCCGTTGGATCTCCGACTCTTGCTACTCCAAAAGAGCTCGGCTTTCAGACAAACAAACACTACGAGCAGGTGGTTGACGTCCCCGCTCGTCAGACTCGTACCTTGAGGCTGAATGTCAGTCCCACCGCCGTTGACCGATCCGACGTACGCAAGGTCTTTGATGTGGTGTGGCGCACGCTCAAGTTTATGAACCAGGAAAACTTCAGCCACACACCACTCGCCAGCTGTACAGTGGGCTTTCGCGGTAAGCACCGGCAGTTCGAGGACCTGCTGAAGGAGATCACAGACGAGGGTGTCAGTCATGCGCCCTAACCAATCATTTCACCGGACCTGTCGCGCACAAAATAGGGGTCAGACCCCTATTTTTTTCCTCTGAGCGAAAAAGCCGCGCAGCGCCGGTGATTTCTACGTTGGGCGGCGACAAGCTCTACGCGTATCATTCCACCGATGAGTCCAACTGTTTTTCGTGAAGGTGGCTTCAGGTTCTATTTCTTCTCCCGAGAGGAGCCGAGGATGCATGTGCACGTTCAGGGACAGAACGGTGAGGCAAAGTTCTGGCTCGAACCTGTGATCGAGGTCGCACAACACACCGGCTTGTCTCGGCGGGAAATCAGCGAGGCACAACGCCTCGTGCAGGAGCATGAATATGACATCCGCAGCGCTTGGCACAGACATTTCCCCGGTTGAAGTAACCAACGTTTCGCAGCACGGCTTCTGGGTCTTGCTGGATGCGGAGGAGTTGTTTTTGCCCTTCTCCGAGTTTCCGTGGTTTCGGGATGTGGCGATTGGCAAAATCCTCCATGTCGAACTGCCGGCGCCCAATCATCTCTATTGGCCGGAACTGGACATCGACTTGGCAGTTGAGTCCATCCGGCATCCTGAGCGTTTCCCTCTTGTCAGCCAGTCAGTGGCCTAACCCGCTACTTCCTCAGGGCTAATTCAAGCCGGTCAAGCTGATGCGATTTCGCAGCCCTTGATTCCGAGGCGGTGATCCGGCCTTGCGATTTTGGCCGATTTTTCCGGTTGACCGCCGGAATGGCTATTTGCCGCCGCTGCGCCCCAGGCAAGTCCGGTAGCGCCCTTCCACCCGTTTGGCGAACCATTCCGTCGTCAGCTTGCGGCGGATTTTCGGGCTTTTCAGGTCGATCTGCGGCATGGCCTGGCGGGCCAGGGGGCGGCCCTTGGCTTCGGCCAGCGCGAAGACGCGGGTGTACAGCGGGCTGCGGCTGAAGGCGGCGGTTTTTTCGAGGAGCAGGTCGCGGCGGATTTGCGGCCGGCTCATGTCGAGCTTGCCGGCCAGGCCGATGGCGGCTTCCTCGACGCGGCTGGGCACGGCGGCCGGCTGGCCGTCGTCGTAGCGCAGCAGGTCGCCGTCGGGGGCCAGCGACTGGCCGGCGAGCTGGCCGAGGGCGAGCTGGAAGGCGGCGTTGCGGCTGCTGTAGCGGCCGGCGTTGAAGTCGGCGAAGCGATAGACGACGGCGTCGTAGGGGGCCGGGTAGTCGAGCAGGATGGCGCTGCCGAAATAGACGCCGCCGCGCCGGGTGAATACTTCGTCGCGCAGCTTCTTTTCGATCGGGTAGGGGTAGCTGCGTTCCTTGACGTGCTGGCCGGCGAATTCGACGCTGACCTGCATCGGGCCGCCGGTGCGCACCGGGTTGTAGTCGGCGAACAGCTGGCGGCCGAAGGGCAGCTCGCCGATCATGTCCTCGAACAGGCCGTTGAGCTGGGTTTCGGTCTTGAGGGAGTCGATGCGCTGGTTGTAGGTCTTGCCGTCCGGCGAGGTCTTGCCGAGGGCGGCGGTGACGATGAGGGCCGGCACGCCGTAGCGGCCGGCCCGGCTTTCCAGTTCCTTGCGCACGATGCCAGGCAGGCCGGGCACCGTCGGGTCGGCCTGGAAGCTCGATTCCTGCTCGATGATGGCGATGGCGGCGCAATAGGTCGGCGCCGCGTGCGGCACTTCCAGCGTCTTGAAGGCGGTGTGCAGGTCGGCCGCCCAGCCGGCCTTGTCCTTGGCGTAGGCGGGCAGCAGGCGGGCGATGCGCTGGCGGACTTCGCCCTCGGCCAGCGAGGTCGGCCAGGCGGTGGCGGTCCGCCCGTCGGCCCGGCGCGCCAGGTCGGGGGGCAGCGCCCCGCCCTCCTCCTCGCCTTCCTCGAACAGCGAGCAGCCGGCCAGCCCGGCCAGCAGCATCGTGGCAATCAGAAGGCGACGGAACATGCGACGGGGAAAAACTCAGTCCGCCGGCCCGCCGGGAACCCGGCAGACCAGCATGACGTTGGCGAAGGGCTTGATGTCGTTCATCGGGTCGCTCTCGACGCTGAAGCCGAGGCCGTGCAGCAGCGCCATCCACTCGGCCAGCGGCCGGCAGTAGAGGCGCGGCAGGCGGTGGCCGCGGACGAAGGTGACGGCGTGGTCGACCCAGTTGCACAGGTGGTAGGGCAGGCCGGCCGAGGCGTCGCCGACCCGGGTCAGGAACAGGCCGCCAGGCGGCAGCGCGGCGCGGATGCGCTTGAGCACGTCCCTCTGGTGGGCGTGGTCGAAATAATGCAGGGCGTCGAGGATGGTGATGACGTCGGCCTGGCCGAAATCGGCCCGGGTCATGTCGCCTTGCTCGATACGCAGCACCGGGTGGTCGGGGCCGAAGGCGCGGGCGGCGCGGTCGACGTCCTTTTGCATCAGCTCGATGCCGCGCAGGCTGAGCGCCCTCGGCGCCGCCGGCCAGTCGGCCGGCCACTGCCCGGCTTCGTAGAGCCGGCGGGCGGCGAGCAGCCAGGAAAACAGGCTGCCCTGGCCGCAGCCGAGGTCGAGGTAGCGGCCCTCGGCCGGCAGCAGGCCGCGCTTCAGGATCTCGCGGAAGATGCTGTCGGAGGACAGCTTGCCGCGGGCGTAGTGGTAGGCAAAATGGCCGCCGCCGCGGAAGGGGCGGCTGGCTTCGTCGAGCAGGGTGCGCAGGAAGGGCGTCGTCATGAGGTGGCGTCGTCGAGGGTGACGGGGTTCAGTTGCTGGTCGCGCAGCGTCGCCAGCAGGCGGGGCAGGACGGCGAGGATGACCGGCTGGCCGGCGGCCGTGCGGGCGGCGTGGCCGTCGTGGAGGAGCAGGATGTCGCCGGGCGCGAGGTCGCGGGTCAGGCGGCGCAGCACGGTGTCGGGGTCGCCGCAGCGGGTGTCGTAGGGGCGGCGCGTCCAGCTCGCCAGGCGCAGGTCGAGGCCGTGCAGTACGCGGTCGAGAAAGGGGTTGCGCAGGCCGGCCGTGGCCCGGAAGTAGCGTGGGGCGCGGCCGGTGATGGCGGCCAGCGTCGCCTGGCCGGCGGCGATGTCGGCCCGCATGCGGCCGGGGCCGAAGGTGGCGAAGGCCTTGGCATGCGAATCGCCGTGGTTTTCGACCTGGTGGCCGCGCTCGGCGATGGCCCGGCACAGCGCCGGGTTGGCGCGGGCCCGCCAGCCGATGCAGAAGAAGGTCGCCCTCGCCCCGGCGGCGTCGAGCAGGGCCAGCACCTGCGGCGTGACTTCGGGGTCGGGGCCGTCGTCTATGGTCAGGGCGATTTGCCGGCGGGCGACGGCGGCGGCCGGCAGGCGGTTGAGGTTGGGGCCGAGCAGCGTGCTGCGCGGCAGCAGGCCGGCGGTGGTGATGATGGCGTGATTGACGACCAGCGCCGCCACCGCCCACGGCCACAGGGCGGGCGCCAGCAGGCAGCCGGCCGCCGCCCCGGCGTGCACGGCCAGCGTGGCTTGAATGGCGAGGGTCGGTTTCCAGGGCGTCGTCATGCTCGGGCGGGTTCAGGCGTGTTCAGGCGGGAAAATGGCCGCGGTCGAGAAAATTTTCCCACAGGCGCTGCCAGGCCGGCCAGTCGTGGTCGCCGTCGACCAGGTCGCGGGCGGCGGCCGGAAAGCGCTCGGCGATCTGCGCCATGCCTTCGGCGAAACGGTCGGCGCGGCCGTGGCCGACGTAGGCCGGCAGGCCGGCGGGCGGCGCCTTCAGCCATTGCCACAGGCGGAATTCCGGGTCGGCCAGCTGGTCGGCCGTCGGTTGCCAGCGCGCCAGCCCGCCAGCCCGGGCGATGGCGTTGGTGGTCAGCCGGCTGCCCGGGTAGGGGGCGATCAGGCACAGGCCGTCGATTAGCCCGGGGTGGTCGGCGTTGAGGCAGAGGGCGGTGAGGCCGCCGAGCGAGATGCCGCCCAGCCACAGGCGGGCGTAGGCGGCGCGGGCCGGGCGGAGGATGCCATCGACGATGGCCGGGATGGCGTCGCCCGAGGCCACGGCATCGACGCCGGGATCGACGGCGAGCAGGTCGAGGCGCAGCCGGCGTTGGGCGACGGTCGGGAAGAAACGCTCGGCGTAGTGCTCGGGCGTCATGTAGGCGCCGGGCAGCAGGACGAGCAGCGCGTCGGCGCCGCAGCGTTGGTCAAGCGTGCGCAGGGCGGGAGCCATCGGAAGGTTCCACGTGAAACGGCGGATTTCGATTTTGGCCGTTTTTTGCCGTCGACCGCAGCACTTCAGTCATGCCGGCCCCCGGCGAAGGCGGCGGAAAGCAGCAGGGCGAGGATGGCGCCGGGGCCGACGGTGACGCCGATGGCGTTGAGCACCGGTACCGACGACAGGGCCAGGGTGCCGAAGCCGATGGCCGTGGTCAGGTTGGCGACGGCCATCGAGACCAGCGTCGTGCCGTCCGGCTGGCGGTCGGCCTGGTTGAAGAAGAGCGCGTAGTTGGAGCCGACGGCGACGATGAGCAGCATGCCGATCAGGTGCAGCAGGTGCAGCTGCTGGCCGGCCAGGTGCAGGCCGCCGACGACCAGCACGACGGCGAGGAGCAGCGGCAACAGCACGCTGGCCAGGCGGCGGGCCGAGCGAAGGGTGACGGCGAGCAGGCCGACGATGGCGGCGAAGCCGGCCAGCGAGAGCAGCGTCGCCTCGCCCAGGTAGTCGTTGTACAGCGTGTCGAACTCGTGCTTCATGTCGACGAACAGCGCGCCGCTGCCGGCCAGCGCGGCGCGCACCGGTTCGATGGCGATGTCCACGCCCTGGGCGCCGCCGGCCGGGCGCAGCGGCAGCAGCACGCTCCAGCCGTTGGGGCGTTGCAGCAGCAGCGAATCGACGGCCAGCGCCAGGCTGGTGCCATCCAGCGCCGGGCGGTCGATGAAGCCGGCGGCCCGCGCCGCGGCGACGTCGGCGACGAAGCCGCCGAGCTTGTCGGCGGCCAGCGGCGAATCGGCCAGGGCGAGGCGCAGGCGGGCCGGCAATTGCTCGGCGTCGGGCAGGCTGTCCCGGCGGGCGGCCTGCGTCGCCTGGCTGGGCAGGAAGCGGGCCGGGCTGTCGTAGCCGCCGATGACGCCGGCGGCGACCAGGGCGTCGAGCTTCTCGCCGGCCCGCTCGGCGGCCTGCAGCGCCGATTCGCGGTCGGGAGCGGTGATCACCGCTATGTAGCGGGCGTCGGGGGCGGCGATGTCGCTGCGCAGCGCCATGTCGGCCGCCGCGTCGGCTTCGCTGACCGTGCTCAGGGCCGACAGGTTGGGGTGCCAGACGCGGTCGCGGTTGACCGCGAGCAGCGCGGCGGCGGCCACGGCCAGGGCAAGGACGGCCCAGCGCAGGCGGCGCAGCCCGGCGATGGCGGCCTGCAGGCGCGGCGCCAGGTGGCCGAGCTCGCGCATGGCCAGGTCGCGGCCGGCCAGCGGCGGCAGGATGAAGCGGGTGACCAGCGCCGCGGTCAGCACGCCGCTCAGGGCATAGAGGCCGAGCTGGGCGAGGCCGGGAAAGCCGGAAAAGAGCAGCGCCCCGAAGCCGGCCACCGAGGTCAGCACGCCGAGCCGGACGGTCGGCCAGAAGCGTTGCCGCCAGTGGTCGATGCCGCCCCGGCCGGACTGCACGAAGTAGTAGATCGAGTAATCGACCGCCTCGCCGATCAGCGCCGAACCGAAGCCGACGGTGATGCCGAAGACCGTGCCGTGCACCAGGCTAACGGCGACGATGCCGGCCAGCGCCCCGCTCAGCACCGGCAGCAGGCCGAGGCTCATCAGGCGGGCCGAGCGGTAAACGAAATAGAGGACGACGACGATGGCCAGCGTGCTGATCGCCGACAGCTTGCTGACCTCGTGCTTGATGGTCGCCCGCGACTTGACGGCGAACAGCCCGGGGCCGGACAGGCGCAGGCCGAGGCCGGCCGCGGGGGCGGCCGCCGCCGCGGCATCGGCGAAGCTGGCGCGGACCAGGCCGATGGCCCGCTCCTGGCCGTCGGTGTCGGAGCCGAGGGCGGCGGTCTGCATCAGCAGCATGGCCCGCTCGCCGTCGGGCGAGGCCCACACGCCGTCGCGGCTGTTCGGCTGGGCGCCGGCGTTGAGGCGGCCGATCTGGGCCCACAGCTCGCCGGTCGGGTCGCGCGGCAGCAGCGGCTTGACCAGCATCCCGGCCGGCGAGGCAAGCAGGGCTATGCTGTCGCCGATGGCAGCGCGCAGGCCGTCCACGGTGAAGCGCTCGGGGCTGACCGCCGGGCTGAGCAGGTAGCGGTGGCGGAACAGGAAGTCGCGGTCGGCGCCCTGGCTGCCCGCCTCGCCGTTCTGCACGGCGACGAATTCCGGCATTTTTTCCAGTCGACCGCGCAAGTCGCGCGATACGGCTGCCCGCTGCGCCGAATCGCCGCCTTCGATGGCGACCATCAGCAGGCGGGAGACGACGCCCTCCTTCAGTTGGTCGACCAGCACCTGCTGCTCGGCGCTCGGCCGGCCGGGCAGGAAGAAGGACATGTCGGCCGAGAAATGGCTGTTCCAGACGACCGCCGCCCCGGCCAGCATGGCCAGCAGCCAGAGCGTCAGGGCGCGACGGGCCGACATCGCCTAGCCTCGCGCCGTAGCCGGCGCCATCTGGCGCACCGGCAAGCTGAAGTGCGGCCGGCCGCTCATTTGGCCTCGACCGGTTCGATGCTGAGCAGCGAACGGTCGCCGTCGGTCTGCAGGTACTCGATGCTGCGCACCTGGTTCCTGCTGCCGCTGACCGTGATGCGCAGCACCAGGCTGGCGATCTTCTGGTCGCTGGGCAGCAGAGTGAGCACCCACTTGTCGAGATTGCCCGACAAATGCAGGGCATAGTTTTTCTCGAGCGCCGTCCGGTTGCCGGACAGCGTGCCCCGGATGCTGTCCACGAAGGCCAGTGCCTCGGGCTGGTTGGCCAGGTTGATGCTCAGTTTCTGCTTGTCGCGCTCGATGCTCAGGATGTCCTTGTCGAGCAGCAGGGTTTCGACCTTGGGGGTCAGCGTGCGCTTTTCCAGGCGGTCGGGGGCGGTGTAGGTCATTTCGCCGGTGGCGACCACCGGCTTGTCGAGCAGCGATATGAACTTCTTCTCGACGAAGCGGGCCTTGCCGCCCTTGTGGCTGGCCAGCGCCTGCATCAGCTGGCCGACGTCGAAGGCGGCGCTGGCCGGCAGCGCGATGGCAAGCAGCAGCAGGGTGCCGAGCAGGCGTTTGATCATTTTTTCTGCCAGAAATCGAAGAAATTGAACCAGTTGTAGGGCGCCTCGCGGCAATAATGGGTCAGGCGGTCGGCGTAATCCTGCATCGCCCGGCGGATGGCGGCGTCGCGCCCTTCGCGCGGCGTCTGCGAAAAATCGGCGAGCGGTTCGAAATGCAGGCGGTAGCGGTTGCCGCCGAGGTAGAGACCGGTCATGAAGAAGACCGGCCGGCGCAGCATGGCGGCGACCCGGAAGGGGCCGAGCGGAAAGGGCGCCGGCCGGCCGAGGAAATCGCAATCGACGGTGGCGTCGCCGCCCAGGCCGCGGTCGGCCAGCATGCCGACGACGTAGCCGGCATCGAGCCGGTCGCGGGCCTGCAGCATCGAATCCATGCGGCCGAGCGGGATGATGTCCTGGCTGGCCGCCGGGTTGATGGCTTCCAGCGTGGCGTTGATCTTGCGGGCGTTTTCCTCGTACATCAGCATCGCCACCTGCAGCCCTTCCCTGCCCCGGCCGACGGCGCGCAGCACTTCGAAGCTGCCGAGGTGGGCGCCGATGAGCAGCGCCCCCGGCTGGCTACGGGCCGCCGCGTTGACCGCCTCGGCGCCGACCACCTCGATGTCGAACAGGTCGAAGCGGTCGTTGAGCAGGTAGATGCGGTCGTGGATGGTGCTGGCGAAGCTGAAAACGTGGCGGAAGCCGTCCGACCATTCGGCCCAGCGGCCGAGCGCCCGGTGCAGGTAGTCGCGGCTGTGGCGCCGGGCCTTGGGCGAGAACAGCACGTAGTAGGCGGCGATGCCGTAGAGCACGAGGCGGCCGACGGCCCGCCCGAAGGTCAGCGAGATCCACACCATCAGCTTGAGGATGGCCAGGTTGCTGCGCTCCTGCTGGCGCATCCAGTCGGATTCGGTTGGCTTCCCGGTGGTCATGCGGCGGGCGGCGTCAGGCTGCCGGCGGCGACGTCGCGCCCGGCGCCGCGCACGGTGAAGCCAATGCTGCCGCTGGCCTTGGCCTGCAGCGCGAAAAGCAGCGTCTCGCCGGGGCCGACCGGGCTGAAGAACTTGGCGTTGCCAACCTGCCAGGCCAGCCCGGGGCGGCCGAGCAGGGTTTCGGCGAAGAGCATGGCGCGGTCGAGCAGCACGACGCCGGGGACGATGGGCCGGCCGGGAAAATGGCCGGCAAAGGCCGGGTGGTCGGCGGGCACCGTCCAGGTGAATTCAGCGTCGGCCATCGGCGATCTTGTCTGCGCAGTGGGCAGCATAGAGGGCGAGCAGTTCGCCGCGCGGCAGCTTGCCGGTGCTGTTGCGCGGCAGGCGGTCGACGATGACCAGCGGCCGGGGCAGGAAGATGGCGTCCACCCGCTCGCGCAGCGCCGCGCCGATCTGCCGCGGGGTCAGGCCGGGGGCGACGACGAAGGCGGCCAGGCGGGTGATGCCGTCCGGCCCGGCTTCGTCGGGCAGCAGGAAGGCGCCGTCGACGACGCCGGGAATGGCCGCCAGCTGGTGGTTGAGGTAGGCCAGCGAGGTGCGCTTGCCGGCGATGTTGACCAGGTCGGCCTGGCGGCCGCGGAGCAGGAAGCGGCCGTCGGGCAGCAGTTCGATGCGGTCGGCGAGGGCGACGCGGCCCTCGACGTGGCCGCCGCTGGCGATGGTTTGTTCGCCGTCCTGGTCGAGGCGGATGCCGGGCAGCGGCGTCCACGCCTCGCCCGCCGTGGTGCGCCGGCTGGCCAGCTGGCCGGATTCGGTGGCGCCGTAGATTTCGCGCAGCGGGGCGCCGGTGCGCGCCTCGGCCTCGTCGGCCAGCGCCGCCGACAGCGGCGCGGTGGCCGACAGCAGCATATCGACCGGCGGCAGGTCGAGGCCGGCGGCGAGCAGCGTGGACAGGTGAAAGGGCGTCGTCACCAGCAGGCGCGGCCGGGGCACGGCGGCCAGGGCGCCGACGATGTCCTGCGGGAAAAACGGCTTGCCGGCCCAGAAAGCGCAGCCGCCGTGCAGGGCGAGGAGCAGCGTCGATTCGAAGCCGTAGCTGTGCTGCACCGGCACCGTGCCGACCAGGGCGTGCGGCCGGTCGAGCAGGCCGAGCTGCTCGGCCTCGGCCCGGCCGTTGGCGACCAGCTTGCCCCAGCGCTTGGGCTGGGCCTGCGGCAGGCCGGTTGAACCGGAGGTGAACAGGATGGCGGCGAGGTGGTCGGCGGCGATGCGCGGCACGGCAAATTCGGTTTTTGGCGCTTTTTTGCCGTCGACCGCAGCAGTGTCATTTTCTCCGCCAGCTCGTGCGCTAAAAAGCGCCGGAAAATCGAACCGCGGCAGGTCCAGCGTGTCGTCCGGGCCGTCGCACAGCGCGAACAGGCCGGGGTAGGCGCCGTGCAGGCGACGCAGGGTTTCCGCCGATTGCGAGGCCGGTTGCAGGCTGGTCTTGCCGGCGAGAAGCCCGGCGGCGAAGCCGACCGCGAAGCGGTAGCGGTCATGGCACAGGTTGAGCACGAAGTCGCCGGCCGGCAGGCGGGCGGCCAGGACGCGCGCTTCGGCCAGGTAGTCGCCGACGCTGACCGGGCCGTCCGGGCGCCAGGCGAAGACGGCGGCGGGGTCGGTGCCGGCGAGCAGCGGGACGCTGTTCATGTCGGCTCGGCCGGCGGCGCCGTGCGCGAATGCATGCGGTAGGCGCGGATGACCTGCGGGATGCTCGGTCGCTCCTCGGGCGGCAGGGCATGGACGCGCCAGATGTGTTCGGCGACGAACATGGCGGCAAGCAGCGGCATCGACAGCAGGTTGGCGAACACCGACCACACCGCCAGCGGGGCGAACAGCCAGAGGCCGGCCGAGACCAGGGCGTTGGCCAGGAAGAAGAAGGTCCACGCCAGCGTCGCCCGGCGCGTGTAGCGGCGCTTGCGCGGCGAGATCTCGCCGTGATGGACGGCGCGCGCCAGCTGGGTGATCAGCGCTTCGCCGCCGCCGAGCAGGCTGCGCCCGAAGAGGGTGGCCAGCGCCAGGTTGGTGCCCAGGTGCTGGATGAAGAAGAGCAGCGGCACGTTCTGGCGCAGGGTCGGCCACAGCCAGGCCAGGCCGCCGAGCAGGACGAGGATGCCGCAGCCGGTGAGCAGCGGATGGCTGGCCCGCCACAGCAGCAGGCCGAGGGCGGCGCCGATCGGGGCGACGCCGAGCAGCACGGAGAGATCGGCCGAGCCCTGGCCGGCGCTGCCGGAATGGGCGAGCACCGCCCAGGCGACAAGGAAGCCGACGACGGCCAGGCCGCGCAGCAGCTGGCCGAGGCTGAGGTTCATTGGCTGCGCCGGGCGGCGATGTAGGTGGCCAGGGCGCGCAGCGAGGCGAAGATGCGGACGTTGTCCTCGTTGTCCGACTTGAGCTGGCAGCCGTAGCGCTTGCCGACGACGAGGGCGATTTCCAGCACGTCGATCGAGTCGAGGCCGAGGCCGTCGCCGAACAGCGGCGCGTCGGGTTCGATGTCGGCCGGCGCCAGGTCGAGGTTGAGGGCGTCGACGATCAGTTCGGCGATTTCCGGCAGCAGGGCTTCGACGGCTTGCGGCGAGGGGGTTTCGGACATGGTGATGCTTCCCTGGGATCAGCGGGCGGCGGCGAAGGCGAGCACGGCGTTGCTGCCGCCAAAGGCGAAGGAGTTGGAAAGGGCGGCGCGCAGCGGCTGGCGGCGGCCGGCGGTGACGTGGTCGACACCGGCGCAGGCCGGATCGGGCCGGGCCAGGTGGGCGGTCGGCGGAATCGCCTGTTCGCGCAGGGCGAGCACGGTGGCGATGGCCTCGATGGCGCCGGCGGCGCCGAGCAGGTGGCCGTGCATCGACTTGGTGGCGCTGACCGGCAGGCCGGCGGCCCGCTCGCCGAAAACCGCCTTGAGGGCGGCGACTTCGACCGGGTCGCCCTCGGCGGTGGCGGTGCCGTGGGCGTTGATGTAGTCGATGTCGTCGGCGGCCAGCCCGGCATCGGCCAGGGTCAGGCGCAGGGCACGGATCTGCCCGGCTGCTTCCGGGCGGACCAGGTGGCTGTGGTCGCAACTCGTGCCGTAGCCGAGCATCTCGCCGTGGATGCGGGCGCCGCGGGCGACGGCGTGCTCCCAGTCCTCGAGGACCAGGGCCGCCCCGCCCTCGCCCAGCACCAGGCCGCGGCGGTCGGCGGAAAAGGGCCGGCAGGCGGCCGGCGAGGTCTCGGCATCGCCCGGCGCCATGACGCGCAGCGCCTCCCAGGCGCGGGCGACGCCGTAGGCCTGCGGCACGTCGGAGCCGCCGGTGACCATGATCGTCGCCTCGCCCGAGCGCACCCGGCGGAAGGCCTCGCCGATGGCGATGGCCGACGAGGCGCAGGCCACGGTGTGGCTCATGCTGACGCCGCCCAGGCCGAGCTGGATCGAGACGTGGGCGTTGGCGGCGTTGTTCATGCCGAGCAGCACGGAGAGCGGCGACAGGCGCTCGCGGCCCTTCTGCCACAGTTCGCGGTAGCCCTTCTCGTAGGCCAGCGTGCCGCCCAGCGCCGTGCCCCACGAGACGCCCCAGTCGTCGCGGCTTTCGCCGGCCGGCTGGCGGGGCAGGCCGCAGTCGTCCCAGGCGGCGAAGGCGGCGGCCATGCCGAGCTGGGCGAAGCGGTCCATCATCGAGGCCAGCGGCTTGCCGAGCGCGGCATCGGCATCGAAGGCCGGGCAGCTGACGAAGGGGATGGAGAGCGGGCGCGGCTGGTCGTCGGTGAGCAGGTAGCGGACGGCCGATTCACCGGCGCACAGGCGGGCAAAGAAATCGGCCAGGTCGCCGCCATACGGACTGACCAGCCCCAGGCCAGTGATCGCAACCCGCCGCTGGCTCATGGCTCAGCTCTTTTGGTCGGCGATCAGGCCGTCCATCAGCGACACCATTTCGCCGACGGTCTGCGGTGTTTTCAGGTCGCTGGCCAGCTTGATGGCGAAGCGGTCCTCGAACTCGAACATCAGTTCGAGCATCATCAGCGAGTCGACGCCGAGATCCGCCAGCGACGCTTGCGGAGTGACTTTTTCCGGTTCGACGCCCAGGCGGTCGTTGAGAAATTCGCGAATCAGGCCAATGGAATCCATAGGCCTGCGATTTTAGCTGAAAGGCCCTGTTTTCCAAACGTTTTGCCGCCCGCCGCCGGGCTCGGGGCGGCGGGCGGTGATCGTCGGCGGTCGATTTGCTACCATGTCGCCTCCTTTTTCGTCTTGCTGGCCGCGGCCGTCGCCCGATGCACCTTTTCCATGAACCGCCCTGGTACCGGCAGCTCGCTGGCCGTATCGTCGTTTTGTTGCCGCTCAAGGCGGTCGGCACGACGCTGTTCATGACGCTCTTTTTCTGGGCCTATTTCGCCGTCCTCCACCATCCGCTGCTGCCAGTGACGGTGATGCCGCTGACCGCCATCGACCGCTGGGTGCCGGTCAGCGCGTCGGCCTTCCCGGTCTATGCCTCGCTGTGGGTCTATGCCTCGCTGCCCGTCGCCCTGCTCCGCGAGCTGCGGCCGATGCTCGTCTTCGGGCTGTGGATGGCGGCCATGTGCCTGCTCTGCCTGGCCATCTTCTGGCTGCTGCCGACCGGGGTGCCGCCGGCCGGCATCGACTGGCGGTTGTATCCGGAAATGGCCATCATCAAGGACGTCGATACCGGCGGCAATGCCTGTCCGTCGCTGCACGTCGCCTCGGCGGTGTTCGCTGCGCGGTGGCTGCAGTGGATTTTGCGCGGGGTCGGGGCGCCGCGCCTGGTGCTCGGGCTGAACTGGCTGCACTGCCTGGCCATCCTGTGGTCCACGCTGGCCACCCGCCAGCACGTCGCGCTCGATGTCGCGACCGGGGCGGCGGTCGGCCTGTTGTTCGGCTGGCTCGCCCTGCGCCACGCCCGGCGCCTGGCGCCCGTCCCCTAACCGGCGGCGGCCCGGTCGAGCGACTTGAGGAACTGGCCGGCTTCCTGGAAGCCGACGACGCGCACCGCGCTGATTTCCTTCCCGGCGGCGTCGAAGAAGATGATGCCGGGCGGCCCGAATAGCTGGAAGCGGGCGAGCAGCGCTTTGTCGTCGTCGCTGTTGGCGGTGACATCGGCCTGAAGCAGGGTGTAGCCGGCCAGGCGGGCGCGCACGGCGGGGTCGGCGAAGGTGAAGCGTTCCATTTCCTTGCACGAGACGCACCAGTCGGCGTAGAAATCGAGCATCACCGGGCGCCCGGCGCTTTTCAGGCGGGCTTCCAGTTCGCCGACGGAGGCGACGCGTTCGAAGGGCAGGTGCGCCGTTTCGCCGGCGACGGCCTGGCCGCGCAGGCCGGCCAGCGGCTGCAGCGGGTCGCGGCTGCCGGCCAGGGCGCCGATGAGCAGCGCCGCGCCGGTGAGCAGCATGACGATGCCGATGCCTTTCCAGAAGCGTTGCCAGCCCTTGGCGTGCGGCGGCAGCGGGTCGAGGGCGTGCAGGTAGATGGCCGGGATGATGAGCAGCGCCGCCCAGGCCAGCATCGAAACCACGGCCGGCACGACGGGTGAAACCAGCCAGACGGCGGTGGCCAGCAGCAGCACGCCGAAGGCTTTCTTGACCGATTCCATCCACGGCCCGGTCTTCGGCAGCAGCGAGCCGCCGGCGACGCCGACGGCGATCAGCGGGGCGCCCATGCCGAGCGCCATGACGAAGAGCGCGACACCGCCGTACACGGCGTCGCCGGTCTGGCTGATGTACAGCAAGGCGCCGGCCAGCGGGGCGGCGACGCAGGGGCCGACGATCAGCGCCGACAGCGCCCCCATCAGGAAGACGCCGATGCCGCGCCCGCCCTGCAGGTGGCCGGATTCCTCGGACAGCTTGCTCTGCAGCGCGGTCGGCAGCTGCAGTTCGTAGAAGCCGAACATCGACAAGGAAAGCACGACGAAGACCAGGCCGAAGCTGCCCAGCACCCAGGGGTTCTGCAGCGCCGCCGAGAGCAGCGTACCGGTCAGCCCGGCGGCGACGCCGGCCGCCGCGTAGGTCAGCGCCATGCCCAGCACGTAGGCCAGCGACAGCGCCAGGCCGCGGGCGTGCGTGGCCCGGTGGCCCTGGCCGGCGATGATGCCGGAGAGGATGGGGATCATCGGGAAGACGCAGGGGGTCAGCGCCAGGCCCAGCCCGGCGACGAAAAAGAGGGCCAGGCTGGTCCACAGGCCGGCATTCTTCAGCGTCGCGGCGATGCTGCCGCTCTCGTCGCCGCTACCGGATTCGGTCAGGCTGCCGGTGTAGCGCGGCGTGGTCGCCGGATCGGGCAGGCTGACCTGCAGGGCCTGGGTCTGCGGCGGATAGCAGACGCCGGCATCGGCGCAGCCCTGCGACACCGTCGCCAGATTGAGTTGCAGCACGCCGGAGACGCTGCGCTCGACCGGGATGCGGATGGCCACCGACTTGTAATAGACCTCGACCTTGCCAAAATTGTCGTCGTTCTTTTCCTTGCCCTTGGGATAGACCGGCTCGCCCAGCGTCACCGCCTCGCCGTCGACGCGGAAGCGGAACTTGTCGCGGTAGAGGTAGTAGTCCTTGGCGATTTCGTAGCGGATTTCGATGGTCTGGCCGTCAAGGGCGCGCACCGAAGGCTTGAAGGCGACGGCCGGGTCGAGGAATTCGTCGGCGTGGGCGAGCGGCAGGAGTTGCGCGAAGAGCAGCGTCCACAGGAAGAGGAATAGGCGCCTACTCATACCGCGGTTTCCGCCACCACCCAGGCCAGGTAGCCGGGCAGGCCCTGGCTGACCGGCAGGGCGATGATTTCCGGCAGTTCATAGGGATGGTGCTGGCGGATCAGGGTTTCGAGTTCGGCGTAGGTCGCTGCGGTCAACTTGAAAAAAAGCGGAATTTCAAAAGCCGATTCGACCTTGCCCTGCCAGCGGTAAAGCGACTGGACGCGGGGCAGGATGTTGACGCAGGCGACCAGCCTGGCCTCGACGGCGGCCAGCGCGATGGCGTTGGCGGATTCTTCGTCGGGGCAGTTGGTGATGACGAGCAGGGTGTCCATGAGCAAATTCTACTTGAGCAGGCGGCGGCGGGTCAGGTGCAGCGCGATGGCGAAGGCTAGGCCGGCGGTGGTGATCAGCGCTATGATGTGGATCAGGGCGTCGGCCGGCACCTGGCCGGCGAGCAGCGGGCGGACCAGGGCGACGCCCTGGGCCAGCGGCAGCCAGCGGCCGATCAGGGCCAGCCAGCCGGGCAGCTGGTCGGTCGGGAAGAAGACGCCGGAAATCAGCGTCATCGGCGTGATGAACAGCGTGAAGTAGTACATGAAGAAATCGTAGGACGGGGCCAGGGCGTTCCAGATCAGGCCAAGCGCCGCGAAGGCCAGGCCGGTGAGGACGATGGCCGGCAGTGCCCAGAGCATCAACGGGCCGTGGGTCAGGCCCATCAGGGTGATGACGACAAGAATGGCGGCGCCCGAGAACAGCGACTTGGTGGCCGCCCAGAACAGTTCGCCGGCGACGACATCGGCCAGGCCGAGCGGCGTGTTGAGGATGGCGTCCCAGGTCTTCTGGACGTGCATGCGGGAGAAGGCCGAATAGAGCGCCTCGAAGGTGGCGGCATTCATGGTCGAGGCGCACACCGTGCCGGCGGCCAGGAAGGCGATGTAGGGCTGGCCGTCTACGCTGGGCAGCATGGCACCCAGGCCGTAGCCGAGGCCGAGCATGTAGATCAGCGGATCGGCCAGGTTGCCGAGGATGGACGGCAGGGCCAGCTTGCGCCAGACGAGGAAATTGCGCTGCCAGACGGGCAGGAAACCGAGGACACCGGGGCGGGCGACGGCGAGCGAGGCGGACATCGGGGTACGGGGGGCGTGGACGATGCCGCCATTCTAGTGGCCGGCGAGGCGATTTGCCGTGACCGTCTGTAAGCGCCGCCTGACAGAGCCGCGGCACGGCCGGCAAACTTTGGCACAATCGGGCTATCGAACCCGGATCATCAGCAAGGGAGGCAGGCATGGCGGCGAACTTTTCACCGAAGGCGGTACTCATCGATCTGGCCGGCGTCCTGCACACCGGCGACGAGGCCCTGCCCGGCGCCGTGCTGGCCCTGGCCCGCCTGCGCGCCAGCGGCCTGGCGCTGCGTTTCCTGACCAACACGACGCGCACGCCGAGCAACATCCTGTTCGCCAAGCTGCAGCGCATGGGCTTCACGCTGGCCGCCGGCGAGATCCAGACGGCGGCGCTGGCCGCCCGCACACTGGTCCGCCGCCGCCGCCTCAAGCCGCTGTGGCTGGTCCATCCCGACATCGCCGCCGAGATGGGCGACAGCGCCGTCGACCCCGACGTCGTCGTACTCGGCGACATGGGCGAGCATTTCACCTACCCGCTGCTCAACCGCGCCTTCCGCCTGCTGATGGACGGCCTGCCGCTGATGGCCATGGCCCGCAACCGCTATTTCATGGAGGCCGACGGCCTGTCGCTCGACATGGGCGCCTTCGTCGCCGGGCTGGAATACTCGGCCGGGGTCAGCGCCGAAGTCACCGGCAAGCCGGCCGCCCCCTTCTTCGAGGCGGCGCTGGCCGAACTCGGCGTCGCCGCCGCCGACGCCGTGCTGATCGGCGACGATCTTGCCGACGACATCGGCGGCGCCCAGGCCGCCGGCATCCCCGGCATCCTGGTGCGCACCGGCAAGTTCCGCCCGGGCGACGACGCCCACCCGGAGATCCGGCCGGCGGCGGTGGTCGACAACTTCACTGCTGCGGTCAACGCGATTATTCGCTGAAAATCAAAATCCGCTGCGGGCGACGCGCCGCCGGCCGGGATGTCAAAATGCCGGCATGCCGCCCGCCATCATCCTCAGCACCCTCAACGCCAAGTACATCCACGCCGCGCTCGGCCTGCGCTACCTGCTCGCCAACCTCGCCCGGCACGGCGGCGACGACCTGCGGGCGGCCGCCGTGCTGCGCGAATTCACCATCAAGCGGCCGGTCGGGGAAATCGTCGCGGCGCTGCTCGACGAACTGGGCGAGCCCGTTGCCGGCCGCCCGCAGATCGTCGGCTTCGGCGTCTACATCTGGAACGTCGGGCCGACCACCGAGCTCGTCCGCCGGCTGAAGGCGGCCCGGCCGGGGCTGACCATCGTTCTCGGCGGGCCGGAAGTCAGCCACGAATGGCAGGACCAGGAAATCGTCCGCCTGGCCGACCACCTGATCACCGGCTGGGGCGAGGTCAGCTTCGCCAAACTGTGCCGCGCCATCGTGCACGGGCCGCCGCCGCTGATGAAAGTGATCGCCGGCGAACAGCCGCCGCTCGAAGACATCGAGCTGCCCTACGCCGAATACGGCGCCGCCGACCTGGCCCACCGCCTGCTATACGTCGAGGCCTCGCGCGGCTGCCCGTTCAAGTGCGAGTTCTGCCTCAGCGCCCTCGACAAGACCGCCTGGCCCTTTGACCGCGAGCGCTTGCTGGCCGCGCTGGACGGCCTCTACCGACGCGGCGCCCGCCATTTCAAGTTCGTCGACCGCACCTTCAACCTCAAGGTCGACAACTCGCTGGCCATCCTGCAGTTCTTCCTCGACCGGCTGACCCCCGACCTCTTCCTGCATTTCGAGGTCATCCCCGACCACCTGCCCGAGCCGCTCAAGGCGATGATCGCCCGCTTCCCGGCCGGCGTGCTGCAGTTCGAAATCGGCGTCCAGACCTTCGACCCGGCCGTCCAGCAGCGCATCGCGCGTCGCCAGGACAACGAGAAGACCTGCGCCAACCTCGACTGGCTGGTCAAACACAGCCCGGCCCACCTGCACGCCGACCTCATCTTCGGCCTGCCCGGCGAAACCCTGGCCGGCTTCGCGCAAGGCTTCGACCGGCTCCATGCGCTCGGCCCGCACGAAATCCAGCTCGGCCTGCTCAAGCGCCTGCGCGGCACACCGATCGCCCGCCACAGCGCCGAACATGCCATGGTCTACGATGCCGAACCGCCCTACACCGTGCAGCAGACCGCCGCCGTGCCGGCCGCCGACATCGCCCGCTTCGCCCGCCTCGCCCGCTACTGGGACCTGCTCGCCAACTCCGGCCGCTTCCCGCAAACCCTGCCCCTGCTGCTGACCGCCCCCTCGCCCTTCGCCGCCCTCCTCGCCTTCACCGACTGGCTGTGGCAGCAAACCGCCAGCACCAGCCGGCTGACGCCGGAGCAACTGGTCGACCACCTCTTCGACTACCTGACGCAGGTCAGCGGGCTGGCCCCGGCAACCGTGCGCCATAGCCTGCTCGCCGACTACCGGGCGAGCGGCGCCCGCGGCAACCCGGCCTGCCTGCAGGGGCTGCTCAAAGACCGCCCGCCGCCGGCACCGCGCGCTGCCAGTGGGTTGCTGCAGAGGCAGGAACGGCACGGCGGATAGCGGCCGGGGCCGCTGCCCATCGACAGTCGGGCTATGATGTGTGATTATCGATTGGTTGGTCCCGGACGGCGTGAACGAAACCGGTGACAATTCTGGCGGGGGGGCTATGGGTGGGAAATTTGGGTCGGCGATCTTATTAAGCGCGCTGATTTCCGGTTGCGCTTCGGTGTCCGGAAGCAATGTCCAGACGCTGCGGATTGAAACGAAAATGCCGGATGGCACTGCCGTCGATGGGGCCGACTGCGAACTGATCAACGAGAAAGGCAGGGTCCGGGTGACCAGCCCGGGTTTCGTCAATGTCCATCGCTCGGCCTCGGACCTCAAGGTCAATTGCATCAAGGGCGGTTATCCGGCGGCCAATGCGAACGGCGTGTCGCGGGCCAACCTGGGCATGTTCGGCAACGTGATCATCGGCGGCGTGCCGGGGGCGACCGTCGATCATTTCCGGGGCGCCGGCTACAGCTACCCGGAATGGATGCCGCTGGTTTTCGGGCGCTATTTGCGTTTCGACCGCTACGACGATCAAAGCGACCAGCCTTCGTTGGGCGTCGAACAGGTCAGGTATTAGCCCCGGCTCAGCCCTGCCGGGCTTCAGCGGGCTGGCCTCGCGAAGTACGGCAACAGCGCCGTGGCTGCCGCGATGCGGTCGGCGGTGCTGGCTGTCGGGTCATTGATGACGGCGAGCAGGAAGCTGTGCGGGTCGGCGTAACGGTCGCCGGCGTGCCGGGGGGCGGCCGCTGCTGCGGCGGTCGGTTCCGGGGTGGTCAGCGTGGTCAGGGCGCGCCGGAAATCGGCGGCCGCGATGAGCTGGATGCCGGCCAGCAAATCAGCCTGGCGATCAAAATTGGGCGCCATGTCGAGGCCGGCTTCGGCGACGAACATCTCGCCCAGGCCGGGGTCGATAAAGGCCGACCATTTGCCGGTGACGGCATCGAGCGCCGGCACCGCTTCGACCGCCAGGCGGGGGGCGGCGGTCGGCCCGGCGGCGGGATGGCAGCGGTAGTGGCCGGCCGGCACTTCGGCCAGGTACTGGCCGCACAGCGCGGCGAGAAAGCGCCCGGCTTCGGCTGCCGGGGTCGGCTCGGCCAGCGCCAGCCACAGCCGGTAGCCGGCGCTGCCGGAAACCGACACGGCCGGGGCCGGCAGGTCGAGGTCGTCGGCCAGGGCCTGGCACAGGGCGGCGGCCTGCGGCCAGTCGGCGCTGCGGGCGAAGTCGATGGCCAGGCAGCGGGTGCTGCCGTCGGCGGCGCTGCCCGGGCGGCCATCGATCGGCCAGCCGAGGCGCTGCAGTTCGCGGTCGAGTTTGCTCATGGGGTCGGGCCTCAGTCGCGCAGTTCGCGGCCGGTCAGCTTGATGAAGACGTCCTCGAGGTTGGAGGCGCGGTGCACGTAGCGCAGCCCTTCGGCTTCGGCCAGGCGGGCGAGCAGCGGGCGCGGGTCGCGGCAGTAGAAGAAGGCGGTTTCGCCGCTGGTTTCGACGCGCTCGGCCAGCTGTTTTTGGTTTTTGACGAAAATTTCCAGTTGACCGCGGGATTCTTCGAAAACCTCGACCACCTGCGCCTCGATGTGCTCGGCGATCAGCGCCCGCGGGCTGCCTTCGGCGATCTTGCGGCCGTGGTCGATGACGATCAGCGTGTCGCACAGGCGCTCGGCCTCGTCCATGAAATGGGTGGTCAGGATCAGCGTCTTGCCGGCCGCCTTGAGCTGCTTCAGGCGGTCCCAGATCAGGTGGCGGGCCTGCGGGTCGAGGCCGGTGGTCGGCTCGTCGAGGAAGACGATGTCGGGGTCGTTGACCAGGGCCCGGGCCAGGGTCAGCCGGCGCTTCATGCCGCCGGAGAGGGTGGCGATGCGGGCGTCGGCCTTGCTGCCCAGGCTGGCGAAGTCGAGCAGTTGCGGGATGCGGGCCCGGATCTGGCGCTCGGGCAGGCCGAAGTAGCGGCCGAAGACGAGCAGGTTTTCGGCGCAGCTGAAATCGGGGTCGAGGTTGTCGAACTGCGGCACGACGCCGACCCGGGCCCGCGCCGTCTGGCCGTCGGCCGGGATGGCGCAGCCGTTCAGCGTGATGGCGCCGCTGTCCGGCGTGGTCAGGCCGAGGCAGAGGCGCAGCGTCGTCGTCTTGCCGGCGCCGTTCGGGCCGAGCAGGCCGAAGCAGGTGCCGGGGCGCACGGCGAAGGAGAGGCCGGCGACGACCTGGTTGCCGGCGTAGGTCTTGCGCAGGTCGGCGGCGGCGAGCGCCAGCGGTTCGGCGGCGGCCATGCGGGCCTAGTGGCGCCAGGCGCGGGTGATGATGTCGCGGATGACGTGCAGCCGGCGATGGAAGAAGTGGTCGGCGCCGGGCACGACGACGACCGGCAGGTCGTTGGGCAGCGCCCAGTCGAAGACGTTGGCGAGCGGCACGGTTTCGTCGCTAGCGCCATGGATGACGATGGTGTCGTGCGGCACCGCTTCGGTGTCGTACTGGCGGGTGCCTTCGACGAAGCCGGCGGCGGTGCCGACCAGGACCAGGCGCTGGGCCGGGTGGCCGGCTTCACTCAGGCGCTTGCCGACGCGGGTCTGGCAGTAGGCGCCGAAGGAAAAGCCGGCCAGCGCCACGGGCAGGTTGCCGCAGCGGCACTTGGCGTCGTCGAGCACGGCGAGCAGGTCGTCGGTTTCTCCGCGGCCTTCGTCATGGACGCCCTCGGTGCCGCCGACGCCGCGGAAATTGGGGCGGAAGGCGGCGTAGCCGAGGCTGACGAAGGTGCGGGCCAGCGTGTAGGCGACCTTGTTGGTGTTGGCGCCGCCGCCCAGCGGGTGCGGATGGGCGATCAGGGCGATGCCCTTGGGCGCATCGGGACGTTCCATGATGACGTCGATCTGGCCGGCCGGGCCGGCGACGACGATTTTTTCTTCGACCGTTTTCATATTTTCAGGCGCTCCACGACGCGGCCGCCGATCAGGTGTTCCTGGATGATTTCCTCGACGTCGTCCTTGTCCACGTAGGTGTACCAGACGGCCTCCGGGTAGATGACCATGACCGGGCCGTTGTCGCAGCGGTCGAGGCAGCCGGCCTTGTTGATGCGGACCTTGCCCTCGCCTTTCATCTTGAGCTGGCTGATACGGTCCTTGGCGTAGGTCTGCATCTCGCTGGCGCCCAGCGCGTTGCAGCAGGTTTCGCCCGGCTGGCGCTGGTTGCAGCAGAAAAATACGTGGTGCTTGAAGTGACTCATCGGGTTCTCTCCTTGGGGCCGCCATTATAGGCGCTCCGGTTTCACGTGAAACGGTGGCTAGGCATCGCTGCGGTCGACCGGAAAAACCGGCCAAAATTCAAAAGCTATTGATCAGCTCCGGCGGCTGGTCAGCAGCAGGAAGGGCAGCGTCAGGAAGGGCCACAGCGAGGCGACCAGCCGGGTCAGGCCGTTGAAATTGAGGAAGTGGCCCTGGCGCCAGGTGGCCAGCGCCGCCGCCGAATACGGGTTGGGCGGCGCCATGTTGACCAGCACGGTGCCGGCCATCAGGGCCAGGGCGGCGATCATCATGCGCGGCGTCGCCGGCAGGGCCATGGCCAGGCCGAGGATGACGACGCCGACGGCCAGCCCGAGCTTGCCGCCCGGCGTCAGCCAGGCCAGCGCGTCGGCCGGGCTGACCAGGATGGCGGCGGCCAGCGTCGCCACGGTCAGGCAGAGCAGCAGGAAGATGGGCACGACGACGTAGGCGGCGGCCAGCCGGGCGCAGAGCAGGCGGACGATGAGGCCGACGGCGACCAGGTTGAAGGCGGTGATGCTGGCTTCGATGAGGACGAAGCTCTCGGCGGCGAAGGGCACGGCGCCGGTCAGCCCGAAAATCTGCCGGACGTCGCCCGCCCCGAAGAGCAGGGTTTCCGGCGACAGCGGCACGAGCAGCCACAGGCCGAGCAGGGTCAGGCCGAGTTCGGCGTGCGGCACGGGGGCGATCAGCCGGTGTTCGAGGGCGATCAGCCGGCTGAAGACGCGCGGCCCGACCCATTGCGCCCAGGCGGCGCCGAGCAGCCCGCCCAGCCCGTTGCAGGCCAGGTCGAGGTTGGACGGAACGCGCGAGGGCAGCCAGGTCTGCACCGCTTCCAGCCCGAAACTGAGGCCGCCGGCGAGCAGCGCGGCGAGCAGCGGCGCGCTGTAGCGGCCGGGCAGGCCGCGCAGGGCCAGGGTCAGGAAGAAGCCGAGGGGCAGATAGACGGCGACGTTGGCGGCCAGGTCGAAGACCGTCCAGTAGCGCGGCCAGCCGCCTTCGAGGAAGGCGGTCAGCGCGACGCCGGTGTCGCGCCAGCCAACGAAGGGATGCAGGCTGCCATAGACGACCAGCCCGGCCCAGGCGAGGGCGAGGTAGCGCGAAAGCAGGATGGGGCCGCGGCCGGAATGGGGCATGCGCCCGATTTTAGGGGCTATCGGGCGGGCCGTCAGCCCTGGCGTCGTTTCATTGTTACGCCGGGTGGCGTCGACCGCCGGCGGCGCGTGACACTGTCAGGCAAAAACCGCGGTCAGGATTGGTGCGGATGCTCGCCGGCGTGATGGGTTTCGGCGGCGGCCCGATGATGCAGCGCGCGGTGCAGGTCGTCGGCCGGCGTCGGGCGGCCGACCCACTGCGGCAGCAGCGAGCCGATGACCATGCCGACCATGCTGACGCCCAGCCCGATCAGCTGCGGCGGCACCAGGCTGGCCTCGCCGAGCAGCACCTCGACCAGCAGCCACGAACTGAGGCCGCCGAAAATGGCGGCCAGCGCGCCCTGCGTCGTTGCCCGCTGCCAGAAGGCGCCGAAGAACAGCGGCACGAAGGCGCCGGCCAGCGTCACCTTGTAGGCGTTCTCGACCATGTGGAAGATGCTGGCGTTCGAATTGAGGGCGAAGGCCAGCACGCCGGCCGTGAAGCAGACGATGGTGATGCGCATGACGCGCAGGAACTGGTGGTCGCCCATGCCGGGAAAGAAGCCGCGGACGATGTTCTCGGCGAAGGCCACCGACGGGGCGAGCAGCGTCGCCGACGAGCAGCTCATGATGGCGGCCAGCGCCGCGCCGAAGAAGATGGCCTGGGCGAAGACCGGGGTATGCTGGAGGACCAGGGTCGGCAGCACGCGCTGCGAATCGGATTCCATCAGGGCATTGAACTGGGCGGGGTCGATCAGCGTCGCCGAGTAGGCGATGAACATCGGTACGAAGGTGAAGCAGAAATAGAGGCTGGCGCCGATGATCGAGCCCCACAGCGCGATGCTTGCGGTGCGCGCCGAGGTGATGCGCTGGAAGACGTCCTGCTGCGGGATCGAGCCGAGCATCATGGTCAGCCCGGCGCCGATGAAGGCCAGCCATTTCCAGGGGTCGGGCTCGGGGAAGAAATCGAGCTTGCCGGCCGCCGCGGCGTGTTCGATGACCGGCGCGACGCCGCCGGTCTGGCCGGAAACCAGCCAGGCGATGAACAGCATGCCGCCCATGATGATGCCCATCTGCACGAAATCGAGGATGGCCACCGAGAGCATGCCGCCCAGCGTGGTGTAGGTGAGGACGATGAGGGCGCCGATGACCATGCCGGTCGGCTCGCTCACCGCGCCGTCGGTGAGCACCGAGAAGAGCAGGCCGAGCGCCTTGATCTGGGCCGACACCCAGCCCAGGTAGGCGAGCACGATGCAGATCGTGGTCAGGATCTCGACGCTGCGGTTGTAGCGCAGGCGGAAATAGTCGCCGAGGGTGAGGATGTTCAGCTTGTACAGCTTGCGGGCGAAAAAGACGCCGGCGATGATCAGACACAGCGAGGCGCCGAAGGGGTCGGCGACGACGCCGTGCAGGCCTTCCTTCACGAAGGTCGAGGAGACCCCGAAAATGGCCTCGGCGCCGAACCAGGTGGCGAAGACGGTGGCGGTGACGACGGGCAGCGGCAGGTGGCGGCCGGCGACGGCGAAGTCCTTGGCGCTATGGACGCGGGTCGCCGCCAGGAGGCCGATGCCGATGGAAACCATCAGGTAGAGAACGACGAACCAGATCAGCATGGGCGTGCGGCCGACCGCGGCAAGGGGTTGAAAACGCGGGGATTATAAGGCGATTGCCGGTCGCCGGCGGTCAAAAATCCGGGGCGCAGTGAAATTCGACGGTCCGCCCCGTCGCCGGATGGACGAAGGCCAGATCGACGGCGTGCAGCAGCAGGCGGTCGGCCCGCCCGGCCGCCTCGCCGCCGTACAGATCGTCGCCGAGAATGGGGTGGCCGAGCGTCGCCAGATGGACGCGCAACTGGTGCGTGCGGCCGGTCACCGGCTCCAGCGCCAGGCGGGTCGTATCGCCGTGCGGATCGCGGCTGTCGACCCGGAAACGGGTCAGCGATGGCTTGCCGGTCTCGAAATCGACCTTCTGGCGCGGCCGGTTCGGCCAGTCGACGATGAGCGGCAGGTCGATCTCGCCGGCCGCGTCGGCGACCTGGCCGGCGACCACGGCCAGGTAGCGCTTGGCCACCTGGCGTTCGCGGAACTGCTTGAAGAAGTAACGCTGCATCGCCTCGCCGCGGGCCAGCACGAGCAGGCCGGAGGTGGACATGTCCAGGCGGTGGGCGATCATAACGTCGGCAAACCCGGTCTGCAGCCGGCTGACCAGGCAATCCTGCTTGTCGGGGCCGCGTCCCGGCACCGAGAGCAGGCCGCTCGGCTTGTTGGCGACGATCAGCCAGTCATCGGCAAAAATGACCGGCAATTCGCCGGCCGGCGGCGGCAGGTAGGCAGCCATCAGCCCAGCCGGATCGAACAGTGGGCGTCCTTGAACGGACGCGGTTCGCGCGTCCAGCCGGGGCCGGGCGAAGTCTGCTGGCAGATGCGCCGGCCGTCGACGTCACTGGCCCACCAGTACCACGGGGCCGGCTTGCCGAGCGCTGCGGTCGACGCCAAAAAAAGGCAGAAAACGGATAAATGCCTGATCAACATAAAGAATCTGCTTGCCAAGTAATGCCAGTACGGATACTGTATTTATACACAGTTATTCGGCCAGGGGGCCGGCGGGGACTATAACCCGGCGCCGGCTTAACCAAAAACGATTTCAGCACGATTTCAGGACGTTTCCAGCAATTTCTATTCCATCCTTGGCCCCTGTGCCATAATCCGCTCAAAATTCAGAGGTAACTCATGGACGACAACAAGGCAAAGGCGCTCGCCGCGGCGCTGCAACAGATCGAAAAGCAGTTCGGCAAGGGCTCCATCATGAAGATGGGCGACGCCGAGATCGACGAAGGCATCCAGGTCGTGTCCACCGGCTCGCTCGGTCTGGACATCGCGCTCGGCGTCGGCGGCCTGCCGCGCGGCCGCGTTGTCGAAATCTATGGCCCGGAATCCTCCGGCAAGACCACGCTGTGCCTGCAGGTTGTCGCCGAAATGCAGAAGCTGGGCGGCGTCGCCGCCTTCATCGACGCCGAACACGCGCTCGATCCGCAATACGCCCAGAAGCTCGGCGTCAATGTCGGCGACCTGCTCATCTCGCAGCCCGACACCGGCGAACAGGCCCTGGAGATCGCCGACATGCTGGTTCGTTCCGGCTCGGTCGACATCATCATCGTCGACTCGGTCGCCGCCCTCACCCCGCGCGCCGAAATCGAAGGCGAGATGGGCGACCAGATGGTCGGCCTGCACGCCCGCCTGATGAGCCAGGCGCTCAGGAAGCTGACCGCCAACATCAAGAAGACCAACACCCTGGTCATCTTCATCAACCAGATCCGCATGAAGATCGGCGTCATGTTCGGCTCGCCGGAAACCACCACCGGCGGCAACGCGCTGAAGTTCTACGCCTCGGTCCGCCTCGACATCCGCCGCATCGGCGCCATCAAGAAGGGCGACGAAGTGATCGGCAGCGAAACCAAGGTCAAGATCGTCAAGAACAAGGTCGCCCCGCCCTTCCGCGAAGCCATCTTCGACATCCTGTACGGCGAGGGTATCTCCCGCCAGGGCGAGATCGTCGAAATGGGCGTCGCCCACAAGCTGGTCGACAAATCCGGCGCCTGGTACGCCTACAAGGGCGAAAAGATCGGCCAGGGCAAGGACAACGCCCGCGAATTCCTCAAGGCCAATCCGGAAATCGCCCGGGAAATCGAGGCCGGCATCCGCGAAGCAGCCAGCACGACGGTGATCAAGCCGGTCAAGGCCAAGGCGGATGCCTGATTTGCGCGTGCGAGCCCTGCAGTTGCTGACCCGGCGCGATTACAGCCGGGTCGAGCTGAAGAACAAGCTCGCCGCCCATGCCGAATCCGAGGATGAAGTCGACGCCGTCCTCGACGTCCTGCAGGCCGAGCGCCTGCTCTCCGATCACCGCTATGCCGCCCAGCGCGTCGTCGCCCGCGCCGGCCGCTACGGCAACAGCCGGCTGCAGCAGGAACTGCGGCAGCGCGGGGTCGCTGACGAGGACATCGCCGCCGCCCTGCCCGAGGCCGGCGACGAGGCCGAGCGCTGCCGGGCGATCTGGGCCAAGAAATTCGGTCGACCGCCGGAATCGGCCGAAGAGCGTGCCAAACAGATCCGTTTCCTGCAATATCGCGGTTTTTCCGGCGACGCCATCCGCCGGGCCATGCGTGGAACCGATCAATGAACAGCCCTGCCGCCAAACTCTCGGCCCATAACCTGAAGAAGCGCTACAAGGCGCGCACCGTCGTCGAAGACGTCTCCTTCGAGGTCAAGGCCGGCGAGGTCGTAGGCCTGCTCGGCCCGAACGGCGCCGGCAAGACCACCTGCTTCTACATGATCGTCGGCCTGGTGGCTGCCGATGGCGGCGAAGTCTACATCGACGACAACCGCCTGACCCACCTGCCGATGCACAACCGGGCCCGGCTCGGCCTGTCCTATCTGCCGCAGGAAGCCTCGGTCTTCCGCAAGCTCAACGTCGAAGAGAACATCCGCGCCGTGCTCGAGCTGCTCAAGCCGCCCGAGGCCGAGGTCAACGACCGTCTCGAAGGCCTGCTCAACGAACTGCATGTCAGCCACGTTCGCCATGTCAATGCCGCCGCCCTGTCCGGCGGCGAGCGCCGCCGCGTCGAGATCGCTCGCGCCCTGGCCACCGATCCGCGGTTCATCCTGCTCGATGAGCCTTTCGCCGGGGTCGACCCGATTGCCGTGCTGGAAATCCAGAAAATCATCCGCTTTCTCAAGGAGCGCGGCATCGGTGTGCTGATCACTGACCACAATGTCCGCGAGACGCTGGGCATTTGCGATCACGCCTACATCATCAACGCCGGCAATGTCCTGGCCGCTGGACGCCCCGACGAAATCGTCGATAATGAAAGCGTACGCAAGGTCTATCTCGGCGAGCATTTCCGGCTCTGACCGACGGACCGCAAGCGAAACCAATCCATGAAGCCGGCACTCCAGCTAAAACTCTCCCAGCACCTGGCCCTGACGCCGCAACTGCAACAGTCGATCAAGCTGTTGCAGCTGTCGACCATCGAGATGCAGCAGGAAATCGAGCGCTACCTGCTGGAAAATCCCATGCTCGAGCGCGACGACGATCATGGCGGCGAGAATTTCTCGGCCGCCCAGCAGTTCGACTCACCGAAAACCAGCGAAGGCGAGCGCGAGGAGCGCGCCGAACGGGAAGACAGTGACGCCCGCGCCGAGCGCGACCAAGACGTCCCTTCCGCGCCGGCCGACGTTGACGACGACCGCTGGGCCTCCGATGCCGGCACCTTCACCGGCGCCGGCCGCGACGAAGACGACGACAGCGATACGCAGGACATCCACGCTGCCAATGTCAGCCTGCGCGAACACCTCGGCTGGCAACTCGGCATGACCCAGGTCACCGAGCGCGACCGGGGCCTGATCAGCTTTCTGATCGAAGCGCTGGACGACGACGGCTACCTGTCGACGCCGCTCGAGGAACTTTGGGAAACCCTGCCGCCGGAGTACGAAATCGAGCTCGAAGAACTCGAAATCGCGCTGCGCCATATCCAGAATTTCGATCCGGTCGGCGTCGGTGCGCGCAACCTGCAGGAATGCCTGACTCTCCAGCTTCAGACCTTTCCGCCCTGCGCCGACCAGCAACTGGCCATGGCGGTTGTCGGCAAACACCTCGAACTGCTGGCCGCCCGCGATTTCGCCAAAATCCGCCGCCTGACCGGTTGCGACGACGAAGCCCTGAAGGCGGCGCACGAGCTGATCACCAGCCTCAATCCGAGGCCGGCTTCGGGATTCGGCCAGGTCGAGGCGCGCTACATCACGCCCGACGTCATCGTCAAAAAGCTCAAGGGCAAATGGACTGCTTACACCAACCCGGATGCCTTTCCCCGCCTGCGTATCAATCGCCTGTATGCCGACATTCTCGCCAAGCAGCGGCGCGGCAATGGTCACTTGTCCACCCAGTTGCAGGAAGCCCGTTGGCTGATAAAGAACGTCCAGCAGCGCTTCGAGACCATCCATCGCGTCACCCAGGCCATTGTCGACCGCCAGCGCCAGTTCTTCGAGCACGGCGAAGTGGCGATGCGGCCGCTGGTCCTGCGCGAGATTGCCGACATTCTCGGCTTGCACGAATCGACGGTGTCGCGGGTGACCAGCCAGAAGTACATGGCCACCCCGCGCGGCATTTTCGAGCTGAAATATTTCTTCGGCAGTCATGTCGCTACCGATACTGGCGGGGCTTGCTCCGCCACGGCCATCCGCGCCCTGATCAAGCAGTTGATCGCGGCCGAAGATGGCAAGAAACCCTTGTCGGATAGCCAATTATCCGAAATACTAGGCCAACAGGGAATCGTGGTTGCCCGACGAACGGTCGCCAAGTACCGCGAGTCGCTTTCCATCCCACCGGTCAATTTACGCAAGACCCTGTAGAAATAGGAGAAAAAATGAATCTGCAGATCAGTGGTCACCACATCGACGTCACACCCGCCTTGCGCGAATACGTGGAAAACAAGCTGGATCCCGTTGTCCGCCATTTCGACCGGGTAACCGGTGTCAATGTCGTGTTGTCCGTCGAAAAACTGAAGCAGAAAGCCGAAGTGACGGTTCATGTGCCGGGTAAGGACATGCATGTCGAAGAATCCGGCGAAGACCTGTACGCCGCCATCGACTCGATGTTCGACAAATTGGATCGTCAGGTGCTCAAGCACAAGCAAAAGGTTCAGGATCACCATCGTGGTGACAAGCCCGGCCTTCATTCGGTTGAATAAGTTCTGACCCATGGCCGCAGCAGGTTATGCTGCGGCCTTTGTCTTTTTCGCTTCCCATGAATCCATTAACCAACCTTTTGACTGCCGATCAGGTCTTGTTGGATCTTGATGCGAGCAGCAAAAAGCGGGTTTTCGAACAGGCCGGCATGTTGTTCGAAACGCGGCTCGGCCTCGCCCGGTCGACCATTTTCGACAGTTTGTTCGCCCGCGAAAAACTCGGTTCAACCGGCCTTGGCCAAGGTGTCGCCATTCCGCACGGCCGTATCAAGGGCCTCAAGGAAGCTGCCGGCGCCTTCCTGCGCCTGGTAACGCCGGTACCCTTCGACTCGCCGGATGGCCGGGCCGTCGATTTGTTGTTCGTTCTCCTGGTCCCCGAGCAGGCCACCGAGGAGCACCTGCAGATTCTTTCCGAACTGGCCCAGCGTTTTTCCGACCGGGCATTCCGCGAGAAACTTCAGGCGGCTACCCGTCCGGCCGAGATCGTCGCCTTTTTCCAGGACTGACAACCGGCTGTGCGCTACGTCAGCCTGGTCAAGCTTTTCGAGGACAACCGGGAAAAGCTGTTGCTGAACTGGGCGATCGGGCAGAACGCCGATCGCCGGATCGAGATCCTCGGATCCAACAATTACGGTGCCGACGTCGTCGGTCACATCAACGTCATTCATCCCGAACGCTTGCAGGTACTCGGACTGGCCGAGTACGAATGGGCCATTCGCATCGGCGAACGGCGCTTTTCCCAGATATTAGCCGACCTGCTGGCCGCCCATCCGCCGGCCATCATCGTTGCCGATGGCCTGACCCCGCCGCATCAGGTGGTCGAGGCCTGCTCCCAGACTGGCACACCCCTGATCTATTCGCCCAAGCCGTGCGCCGCGGTGATCGATCTGCTGCGCATCTACCTGTCGGCCCGCCTGGCCGACACGATCAGCTTGCACGGGGTGTTCATGGACGTGCTTGGTATGGGCGTGCTGGTCACTGGCGATTCCGGTGTCGGCAAGTCGGAACTCGCTCTCGAACTGATCTCTCGCGGCCACGGTCTTGTCGCCGATGATGTCGTCGAAATGGCGCGTATCGCGCCGACCACGATCGAAGGCCGCTGCCCCGGGATGTTGCGGGATTTTCTCGAAGTCCGCGGCCTGGGTCTGCTGAACATCAGGACCATTTTCGGCGAGACGGCGTCGCGGCGAAAAATGAAGCTGAAGCTGATTGTGTACTTGCAGAAGACCTCTGCCGCTACCGCAGCGGATGCGCCTCGCCTGCCGCTCGATGCGCAGACCCAGGAGGTTCTGGGAGTGCCAATCCGCAAGGTGATGATCCCGGTTGCGGCCGGCCGCAACCTGGCGGTCCTGCTCGAAGCGGCTGTGCGCAACACCATATTGCAGTTGCGCGGCATCGACAGCCTGCAGGATTTCATGGATCGCCAGCAACGGATGATGCTCGACGACGAGATGTGAAAAGCCTCGGCGAGGCTGGCGTTTCCAATCGGAATGGCGGCGCGCAGGCTACAGATGTTCGAATTCGGCGCTTGAAGCGGCGGGGTCGTTGCCGGTGCCGCCGAAGGTGATGCGTCCGGTCTGTTCAAGCGGCATGTCGTGGCGACGGACAAGGACTTCCTGGCGCCCGTTGATGGCGACGAAACTACCGTTGGTGCTGGTGTCGACCAGATAGAACCCGTCGTCCCGCCGTTCGATGCGGGCATGCTGCCGGGAAGCCTTGCGGTCGTCTACGACCAACTTGCAGCCGAGATCCCGGCCGATGGTGAGAACCGGGGTCTTTTCGTCGAGCAGGAAGGCCTTGCCGCGATAGCGCAGGCAAAGCCGACCGCTGGCCGGCGGTTCGAGCGGCGGCAGGCTGGACAGGAGCGAGTGCCCGCCACCCTGATAGCTCGGCCAATGAATCTGGAACAAGGGAAGGGACGTGTCATCCTCCTGCACCGAACCGAGATCGGGCATGGCATCGGCTGCGATGACGGTCGGCTTGGGCAAAGTGCCGACCAGCGACGAACTGCACAGGATCTGGTCGCGACGGGCGATGCCGGCGATGCGTGCGGCAGTGGTGATGGCCGCTCCGCTCAGCCGGTCGCCTTCCTCGAGCACTTCACCGTAGTGGAGGCCGATGCGGATGGTCAGCTTCAATCCCGAAACCGGCGGCAGGTCGGCAATCCGCTGCTGCATGTCGATCGCCGCCTGGCAGGCATCTTCCGCCTGCTCGAAGGCAGCGAGCAGTTCGTCGCCGACGATCTGCACGGTCTTGCCCTTGTAGCCGTCGATCGAGCGCTTCATGCGTTTCAGGCAGCGTTCGACGGCATGCATCGCTTCCTTGTCGCCCAACCGTTCAAACAGCGCCGTGCTGCCGGAAACGTCGGCAAACATCACGATCAATCTTCGCTGCTGGGCGCTCATTGGCTAACCGCTGTCCCTGTTTATCCGGAAAACCATTATATGATGGGCGCCTGATTTGTGCATTATGCGGATTGGCTTATCGGAAAAAAGCCGCTGATCGGCATTTCCGGACTGTCGAAAGCGATATCGCCCTCTTCGACCGGCGTATCCAGCGTCAGGCCCTGGAAATCGAACAGCCGGTTGTCGGCCAGATGCGACGGCACGACATTCTGCAGTGCGGTGAGCACCGATTCGGTGCGGCCCGGATAGCGCTTGTCCCAGTCCTGCATCATTTCCCGGATCTTCTGGCGCTGCAGGTTGTCCTGCGAGCCGCACAGGTTGCACGGGATGATCGGGAATTCCATGCCGCGGGCGAATTTGGCGATGTCCGACTCGGCGCAGTAGGCCAGCGGGCGGATCACGACATGCGCCTTGTCGTCGGTGACCAGCTTGGGCGGCATGGCTTTCAGCTTGCCGCCGAACAGCAGGTTGAGGAACAGGGTGTGCACCATGTCGTCGCGGTGGTGGCCGAGGGCGATCTTGTTGGCGCCCAGTTCCTTGGCGGTGCGGTAGATGATGCCGCGGCGCAGGCGCGAGCATAGCGAGCAGGTCGTCTTGCCCTCGGGAATCTTGTCCTTGACCACCGAGTAGGTGTCGGCTTCGATGATGCGGTGGTCGACACCGATCGATTCGAAATAACGAGGCAGCACGTCGGCCGGAAAGCCGGGCTGTTTCTGGTCGAGGTTCATGGCGATCAGTTTGAACTTGACCGGGGCGCGCTGCTGCAGCGCCATCAGCATGGCGAGCAGGGTGTAGGAATCCTTGCCCCCCGAAACACAGACCAGGATAGTGTCGCCGTCCTCGATCATGTTGTAGTCGATGATCGCCTTGCCGGTACGGCTTTCGAGCGATTTGCGCAGCTTTTGCAGGGTATTCGATTGAGTCATGGTGCCAGGCGGGTTGCGTGTCGATGCGGGTAGGCAGCGATCGCTGCGGTCGACGGGAAAAAACGCCAGTTTACCAAGTGATGCCGGCCGGCGGAGAGTTTTCTCCGGAAAATCAGCGGCTTCCGGGGTGTTGCCTGGCTCGCCGTCGGCTCGCCGGCTGGCCGGAAGCGGCGACGACAGTAGGGAAATTTGCCGCGGAGGGCGACAATACGCCACCTTGCCCAATGAACCCTGTCCACAGCCATGAGTCATCTTCCCGTTCCCGACCCCGAGGCGCTGGCCCATAGCCGGCAATTGCAGCAGGCGATCGGCCGGAAGATCGCCGCAGCCGGCGGCTGGCTATCCTTTGCCGCCTTCATGGAAGAACTGCTCTATGCGCCGGGGATGGGTTACTACGCGGCTGGGGCGAGAAAGTTCGGCGCGGCCGGCGACTTCGTGACGGCACCCGAAATGAGCGGCCTGTTCGGGAAGGCGCTCGCCCGTCAGGTCGGCGAGGTGATGAGCGCCTCGGCGCCGGCCATCATCGAAGTCGGTGCCGGTTCCGGACGCCTGGCCGCCGATTTGCTGCTGGCCCTGGAAGCAGCCGGCCAGTTGCCTGAAACCTACGCCATCCTCGACCTGTCCGCCGACCTGCGCCAGCGCCAGCAGCAGACCATCGCCGCCGCTGCGCCCCACCTGCTGCCCCGCGTCGCCTGGCTGGACCGCCTGCCGGAGACGTTTGCCGGCGTCGTGGTCGCCAACGAACTGCTCGATGCCATGCCGGCTCACATCGTCGCCTGGCGGGAGAACGGCATCGTCGAACGCGGGGTCGGCCTCGACGATGACGGCGGTTTCACGTGGAACGAGCGTCCGGCGTCCGGCGCCCTGCTTGCCGCCGCCGAGGAGATCGGCACCCAGTGCGCCCTGCCCCCCGGCTTCGAGAGCGAAATCAGCCTGGCCGCCCGAGCCTGGGCTACCGAATGGGGGCATCGCCTGACCCTGGGCGCCCTGCTCCTCATCGACTACGGCTTTCCGCGTCGCGAGTTCTACCATCAGCAGCGCGGACGCGGCACCCTGATGTGCCACTACCGCCACCATACCCATCCCGACCCGTTCTATCTGCCCGGCCTGCAGGACGTCACGGTGCATGTGGATTTCACCGCCATCATCGCCGCCGCCCACAGCGCCGGCCTTGACCTGCTCGGCTACACCAGCCAGGGCCAGTTCCTGCTCAACTGCGGCATCCTCGACCGGCTGGCCGAAATTCCCAACGGCTCGGCTGATTACATCCGGGCCGCCGGTGCGGTCGGCAAGCTGCTGATGCCGCACGAGATGGGCGAGTTGTTCAAGGTTATCGCCATCGGTCGCGGCGTGGACCGCGAACTGTGCGGTTTCGCCACCGGCGATCAGGGCTGGCGCCTGTAATTCAGGCGCGGTTGAGCAGTTCGCGGAAGCGATTGGGCTGGCCGAGGACGAGCCGCCCGAAATCGTCGAGCAAGGCCTGGTCGACGGCTTGCGGTGAGAGAGAATAAACGGCGCTGCCCAGGCGTTCCAGGTTGCGCGTTTCGAGAATGATGGCGCCCTTGGCGAAGTCGGCTCGCCAGCGGACGCTGACGCTGACATCGCAGCGGATGTCGAACTCCGCCCGCTCGACATAGGCCCGGTCGTTCTTGAATTCCTTGCAGGTGAAGGGCAGGCCGTAGTCGAAGATCATGGTCCGGAAGCGCTCGACCGACGGCCCGTCGCGTTCGATGCGGATGACGCTCTGCCGGTAGAGGTGATAGGAGAAGGACACCAATTCGACCAGCGCGCCGGCCGCCTGGCTTTGCGTGCGGTAATCGGCGAAGCCCTCCTGCCACACCAGTTCGTCGAGGACGGTTTGCTCGACGAGAGGATAGACGCGCGGGATGCCGGGCTTGACGATGTTCAGTTGCTGCACCAGTTCGTGCAGGAAGAAGAACAGGTGTTTCAGCGCCTGGTCGACCGCTTCGTTGATCGCCGTTCGCTCGGCCAGCGCGATGTGCATCTCGGCCTGGCGCAGGGCGGCCTGTTGCCGTAGTTGGTCGAGCAGGCTGCTCGTTTCGCGGGGCTGGTCGGGGGGCGCCTCGACCGCGGGGGATGGGCCCGCCTGGTCACCGGCGAAGGCCCGGCTGCCTAGTTCGGCATTGGCCAAGGGCGGAGCGATTTCCGGGAAGACCAGGCGCGGGTCACTCATGCCGGCCGCCGAGTTGGCCAGGTATTCGCGCCGGGCCCGGCGCTCGGCGGCATCGAGGTCGAAGGCTTCGATGTCGGCGACCAGATCGGCTTCCATGCGGGCGATGTCGCTGAGCGTCTGAGGCTGGCGCTCGCGCTTGGCGCGAATTGCCGCGACGATGGTCGAGGTGGAACCCGATTTTTCCGGAGTGCTCATGGATGATCAGCGAATGATGGCTGGACTGAGCCTATGATGGTTCCGAATTGAAGCGAGTGCAAGGTCGACCGTGGCGGGCCGCCCTTCGCCCCTTATGGCCTGAGTTCGTCCAGCCAGTTGCGGAGCGTGGCGGCGACCAGCGGCCATTCCTTTTCGTGGGTCACGGCATGGCCCATGTTGCGGAAAATGTGCGTCGGCAGGCCGTAGGTGTGGCCGGTCGCCTGAACCAGGAAGGCCGGCACCAGCACATCGTTTTCGGCGCCCAGGATGAGCATGGGCGGACGATGCATGGCATAGGTGCTGGGCAGGTTGAACATCGACATGTCCCACAGGGCGCGGTGCGATTCCGGCTGCATGCGCTGTAGCCAGGCGGCCAGCATCGCCTCGTCCACCTCGCCGGAGAACAAGGCCTCGCGCAGGGTGCCGGTGTCGGTGTACTCGCCGTCCATGATCCGGTTGATTTCGAGGAAGAGCTGCGGCTTGCTGAGCAGCAGGTGGAACTGGGCGGCGATCAGGCCTTGCGGCGGCACCGAACAGAGCAAGGCGACGGCCGGCACGCTATGGCGCTCAAGGTACTTCTGGACGATGAAGCCGCCCATGGAATGTCCGATCAGTATCGGCGGTTCGTCCAGCCAGTCGACCACGGCCGCTACATCGTCGACATAATCGGCCACCGAATGGCTGTTGATCTGCTCCCGGCCGGCGCTGCCACCATGACCGCGCAACGACAGGGCGTGGCACGGGTAGCCGGCCTCGGCCAGGAAGGGCATGAAGGTATCCGTCCACATCCAGCCGCCGGCGAAAGCGCCGTGCACGAAAAGCAGGGGCGGCCGGCTAGACTTGCCGGTAGGGAGACAGGAGTGAACTTCCAGTCCGTCGATGTTTCGGGTGGTGGGCATGCTGATCCGTTGCGGTGAGGCGTGATTAAATGCGGGTTTTACCCTGCGGTACGTAGCAAATGCTGAAGTGGATGCTGACGCTGGTGGTGGCGATTTTCCTGTTGGGTATCATCGGCCCGCACCTGGCCCGTTTTGTTCGCTTCGGCAAACTGCCGGGGGATTTCGCTTTTCGTTTTCGTGGCCGGAACTACGTTTTTCCGGTGGCGACCACGATCATCTTTTCATTGCTGCTCTGGCTGCTCTCCCGCATCGTCTAGCGCCAGCCGGACCGCGGTGATCCGGGCCTGGTGGATTCGCTCGGGGATGTCGGCACGGTCGGCGCAGGCCTGGGCAATTTTCCCGGCGTCCACGGCATTGACCGCATCCAGCACGGCGAGCAGAAGGCGCGGGCTGTCGTAGGGCCGGTCTTCCCAGCCGAGGCGGCCGGTGAAATCGCACAGGCAGGTTTCCAGCAACTGGCGGAAGCGTTCCGGGCGGCGCAGGGCGTCGGTCTTTTCGAACAGGGTGACGATGGTGCTGGCCTTGAGGTCGGCGGCGCGGTGGATGTTACCGTGGTAGCGCGCCATCAGCAGGGCCAGGTCGCGGCAGTCGGCTGGCACGCGCAGGCGGGCGCTGACCTGCTCGGTGAGGCGGACGCTGCGTTCCTCGTGACCGATGTGGCGGGGCAGGATGTCGGCCGGCGTCTCGCCCTTGCCGAGGTCGTGGGTCAGCGCGGCGAAACGGACGGGCAGTGCGAAACCGCGTCGGGCCGACTGGTCGATGACCATCATGGCATGGACGCCGGTATCGATTTCCGGGTGGTAGTCGGCCCGTTGCGGCACGCCGTGCAGGGCGTCGAGTTCGGGCAGCAGGCGACGCAGGGCGCCGCATTCGCGCAGCACCTCGAACATCCGCGATGGCCGGTCCTCCATCAGACCCTTGGCCAGTTCCTGCCAGACCCGCTCAGCGACCAGGTGATCGACCTCGCCGGCGGCTACCATGCCGCGCATCAGGGCCAGGGTTTCCGGGGCGATAGTGAAGTCGCTGAAGCGGGCGGCAAAGCGGCCGATGCGCAGGATGCGCACGGGATCCTCGGCAAAGGCCGGGCCGACATGGCGGAGGATTTTGGCCGATAAATCCCGTTGACCGTGGAAGGGATCGATCAGCGTGCCGTCGGCAGCCCGGGCCATGGCGTTGATGGTCAGGTCGCGGCGGGCGAGGTCCTGCTCGAGGGTGACGTCGGGGGCGGCGTGAAAAGTGAAGCCGTGGTAGCCGGGCGCCGTCTTGCGCTCGGTGCGGGCCAGCGCGTATTCCTCGTTGGTCTGCGGGTGCAGGAATACCGGGAAATCCTTGCCGACCGGCCGAAAGCCCTGCGCCAGCATGGCTTCCGGGGTGGTGCCGACGACCACGTAGTCGCGGTCGGCGGTCGGGCGGGCGAGCAGTTCGTCGCGAACGGCGCCGCCGACGAGATAACTATGCACAGCCAGGCCAGCCGCCTCAGCGGCCGGCGCGATAGCGGAAGCTGTCGAGCTTGCCGCGCGGCGTGTTGAGGGCGATGTAGGTCGGCGCAATCGACTCCAGCGCGGTCGGGTGCCAGTTGGCCGGGGCGTGGCAACTGCCTTCGCAGACGCTGTCCTTTTCCATCGAACGCAGGTTGTCCGGTGACAGCATCGGATTGGGGGCCAGCCACATCAGGCCGGCCTGCAGGTAGGCCCAGCCTTCGGAGAGCGGCACGATGGTGGCCTTGCTGCCGACCAGGCCAGCGGTGTAGTCGACCAGTTCGCGCAGCGTGTAAACCTTGGGGCCGACCAGTTCGTAGGCCTGGCCAAAGGTGGCCGGGTTGCCGATGCTGTCCACGAAGGCGTCGGCGACATCGGCCACCCACACCGGCTGGAAGCGGGCCTGGCCGAAACCGAGCGGGAAGAAGGGCAGCTTCTTGAGCATGCCCGCGAACAGCGACAGGAAGGAATCGCCCAGGCCGAAAATGACCGAAGGACGGAAGACGGTGACGTCCAGTTCGCCCTGGGCGGCGAGCACCAGGGCTTCGCCGTCGCCCTTGGAGCGCAGGTATTCGGAGGGGCCGGCGGGGTCGGCGTTGAGGGCGCTCATGTGCACCAGGCGGCGGACGCCGCTGGCCTTGCAGGCGGCGACGATCCTCCTCGGCAATTCGACGTGGGCGGCGGCGAAATCTGCGCTGTACGGCAGGGCGACGTCGCGGCTGTGCAGGATGCCGACCAGGTTGATCACCGCATCGTGGCCGCGCATCAGGTCGGCCAGGGTCTTTTCGCAATGGATGTCGGCTTCCGGCATGTCCACGCCCGGCTGGATGATCAGCGCCTTGTTGCGCTCACGGCGACGGGTCGGCACCGTCACTTCGATGCCGCGTTGCGACAGGCGGTTGACGATGTAGGTACCGACGAAACCGCTACCCCCCAGCAGCAAGACTTTCTTGATGTCCATGTGGAACCCCGGAAACTTGATTCGTAAAGCCGCGATTTTACGGCAAATCGCTGTCTTTTGGCGCATCGGCCGTACGCGGACCGACGGTACCCAGGCGGGCCTTCAGCGAATCCGGCCGGCCGTTGAACAGCGCCGAATAATAGACGGCGTTGCTCATCACCTTCTTGACGTAGTCGCGGGTTTCGCTGAAGGGAATGGTTTCGGCGTAGATGGCCCCTTCCAGCGGCTGGTCGGCGCGCCATTTTCGGGCCCGGCCCGGCCCGGCGTTGTAGGCGGCCGAGGCCAGCACCGGGTGATTGTCGAGGTTTTCCATGACCAGGCGCATGTAGCTGGTGCCGAGCAGGACGTTGGTTTCGGTGTCGTTGACCCGGCCCTGGCGGAAATCGCGCAGGCCGATCTTGCGGGCCACCCACTTGGCGGTGGCCGGCATCAGCTGCATCAGCCCGGAGGCGCCGACCGTCGACTTGGCATTGGTGATGAAGCGGCTTTCCTGGCGCATCAGGCCGTACACCCAGGCATCGTCGAGCGACTGGTTGTGGGCGGCGGGGCGCACGGTGTCGCCGTAGGGGGCGAGAAAGCGCAGCGAATAGTCGTGCTCGGCCTTGGTCTTGTCGGCAGTGTTGATGGCCCGGTCCCAGATTTGCTGGCGCTTGGCGAGATCGGCAGCGGCCAGCAGCTCGCGGTCGCTCATGCCGCGCAGCGCCCAGTTCCATTCGCGGATGCCTTCGAGCCGCATGTCGAGGCGGAAGAAGGCCAGGGCGCGCTGGATGCCCGGGTTGTTGCGCGCGGCACGCTGTTCGTCGCTGGTCACGGCCGCGGCGATGGGCGGCGGCAGCACGGTGCGGCCCAGTTCCTCGTCGGCCAGGTTGCCGTAGAAATGCGGCTGGCCGGCGATTTTCTCGAACAGCTGGTCGGCGTCGGTGGTCCGCCCGCCGGCTTTCAGGGCACGGCCCAGCCAGTAGACCCAGTCTGGTTTGCCGGCCAGTTCTTCGGGCATGGCCAGGATGGTGTCGCGGACGACGCCCCACTCCTGGGCGCGCAGCGCGGCCCGCACCTTCCATTGGTAGCCCTCGTCGGAAAGCGGGGCCGGGCCGGCCTTGGCGTACCAGGCGACGGTTTCCGGCAGGTGCTTCTTGGCGCCCTGCAGGCCGATCTGGCTCCATGCCCACTGGCGTTCGGAGTCGTGCAGGCGGTTTTCGAGCTTGTCCAGTTCGCCGGCAGCGACCCGCGGGTCGCTGGTCGCCAGGCGCTGGATGGCGAAGGCGGCCAGTTCGCGGCCGGGCCGGCTGGCATACCAGGTCGACGGCTGGCGGACGAGGTAGCCCATGGCGCTGCCGATGGCGGCGTCGAGCTGCTTGCCGTCGGGAACCTCGCCGTCGGCCAGGTAGTTGAGCGTCGTTTTCGTCCAGCTCGGGCGGTTGGCTTCGAGCTGGCGCCGGGCCCGCGCCCAGATGTCGTCGGCGTTCATGCGCTGGCTGGCGACCAGGCGATCGAACAGCGGCCGGCAGGGCTCGGGCGGTTCGAGCATGGTCAGCCAGAGCTTTTCGGCTTCGGCCAGCGCGCTGCGGTCGTCGCGGGCGAGGCGGGCTTGCTGGCTGTAGCAGGTGACGTCGGCTTCGGGCGAAATCAGGCGGGGAAATTCGGCATCCACTTCGTTCCACGTAAAACGCTTGCCCAGCCAGCGGATCCAGTCTGCGCGCAGCTTTTCGGCGACGTAGCTGCCGTCGTTGCGCTGCAGGAAGCTGCGCAGCCCTTCCGGGTCGCCTTTTTCCATCCACATGCGCAGGCGGTAATTTTCGACATAGACGGCGAGCTCGTGGTTGCCGAGCTGGCTGGCGGCGCGTTCCAGCTTGTTGATGTCGCCGTTGCGAAAGGCCTCGCGGGCGTTGGTGAAGGCGGTGTCGCCGACCTGGGCAAAGAGGGTCGTGGACAGCGAGAGACCGGCGAGGGCGAGGCGAAACTTCATGCTAGATTATGAACCATGGTTGAAGCGATCGAGGATAACACGGCGTGGCGTCGGGCATTGCGGCGCGACATGGTGGCGCGGCGAGCCAAGCTGAGCGAGGCGACGCGGGCGGCCTGGTCGGCGCGCATCGTCGACGGGCTGCTGGCCGCCCTGCCGGTGCCGCGGGTGGTGGCTTTTTGCTGGCCGATCAAGCACGAGCCGGATGTCCGGGCGGCGGTTGACCGCTGGGCGGAAGGCGGCGCCCAGGCGGCGCTGCCGGTGGTGGTGAACGAGGCGGAGCCCCTCGCCTTTCGCGCCTGGACGCCGGCCACGCCGCTGGTCGCCGACCGTTACGGCATCCCGACGCCGGCCGGCGGCGCTTTCCTCGACCCCGACCTGATCCTGCTGCCGCTCAACGGCTTCGATGCGGCCGGCTACCGGCTGGGCTACGGCGGCGGCTTTTTCGATCGCACGCTGGCCGCCCGATCGCCGCGCCCGCTGGCCGTCGGCGTCGGTTTCGAGATCAACCGGCTGGCCAGCATCCGGCCGGAGCGCCACGATCAGCGGCTCGATTGGGTGGTCACCGAGGCCGGGGTATTCAGGGTTGCTGGCGACGCAGGCCGTTGATACCCAACGCGAAGCAAATCCCGACGAGGCTGGCGAGCAGCGCCTGGCGCAGGTCGTAGAGGCCGCTCCGCAGGGCCAGTTCGAGGGTGTAGCCGCTCTGCAAGGCGAGGAGCAGCGAGCCGCTGGCCAGGGCCAGCCAGGTGCGGCTGACGGCGCGTGGCAGGCCGCGCCGCAGATAGACTTCGATGGCCAGGCCGGCCGCGGTGGCCTGGCCGAGCAGGGCGACGAGCAAGGCGATCAGGGCCAGCGCGTAGTCGCTCATGCGGCCCGGCAGGCGGTTGCGAAGCGGGCCAGGGCTTCGTCCAGGGTGGCGCGCGGGCAGCCGAAGTTGAGGCGCAGCCAGCCCGGCGCACCGAAATCGGCGCCGTCCGAGAGGCCCAGGCCGTGCGCCTCGAAGTGGCCGGCGGGGTCGGCCAGGCCGAGTTCGCGGACGTCGATCCAGGCCAGGTAGGTGGCCTCGACGTTTTTCATTTTTGCCCCGTTTTTGCCGTCGACCGCAGCCATCACCCGGTCGCGGTTGCCGGCCAGGTAGGCGATCAGCTGGCCATGCCATTCGCCGCAATCGCGGTAGGCGGCCTCGGTCGCCGCCAGGCCGAGCACGTTGGCGTGCGGCACGATGCCGCGCATGGCGTGCTCGAAACGGCGGCGCAGGCCGGCGTCGGGAATCACCGCCAGGGCGCAGCCGAGGCCGGGGATGTTGAAGGTCTTGGACGGCGCCAGCAGCGTGATGCTGCGCCGGGCGGCATCGGCCGACAGGCTGGCGAAGGGGATATGGCGCCGGTCGGCGTCGAGGACCAGGCCGCAGTGGATTTCGTCGGAACAGACGACGAGGTCGCGCTCGGCGGCGAAGGCGGCGATGTCGAGCAACTCCGGCCGGCTCCAGCAACGGCCGACCGGGTTGTGCGGGTGGCAGAACAGGAAGAGCCGGGTGGCGGCGGTGGTCGCCGCCCGCAGCGCCGCGTCATCGAAGTGCCAGCGTTCGCCGTCGTCGGCCAGGGCGACGCGGTTCAGCCGGCGCCCGGAGAAATGCGGCGCCGACAGGAAAGGCGGGTAGATCGGGGTGGCCGTCAGCACCTCTCCGTCCACCGCCCGGCAGGCGATGTTGAGGCCGCTGACCAGGCCCGGCAGCCAGACCAGCCAGTTCGGGTCGACAGCCCATCCGTATTCGCTTTGCAGGTGAGTGAGCACTGACTCGGTTAGCGCCGGCCAGGGGCCGCCGTAGCCGAAGACGCCGTGCTCGATGCGCCGGTGCAGCGCGGCGAGCACGGCCGGCGGCGCCGGGAAATCCATGTCGGCCACCCACAGCGGCAGGATGTCGCGACCGGCGTATTTGGACCACTTGATGGCGTCCGTGCCGCGCCGGTCGACGACAGTGTCGAACAGGCTCAAACCTCGAGATGCTGGTAGAGCGCCGTCGACAGGTAGCGTTCGCCGAAGGACGGGATGACGACGACGATCAGCTTGCCGGCATTCTCCGGGCGCCTGGCCAGCTCGAGCGCGGCCCAGGTGGCGGCCCCCGACGAAATGCCGACGAGCAGGCCTTCCTCGGTGGCCATGCGGCGGGCGACGGCAAAGGCGTTCTCGTTCTTGACGCGGATCACTTCGTCGTAGACCTCGGTGTTGAGGATGGCCGGCACGAAACCGGCGCCTATGCCCTGGATCGGGTGCGGCCCCTTGGCGCCGCCGGACAGCACCGGCGAGGCGTCGGGTTCGACGGCGACGATCTTGACGCCCGGCTTGCGGCCCTTGAGCACCTCGCCCACCCCGGTCACCGTGCCGCCGGTGCCGACGCCGGCCACGAAGATGTCGACCTGGCCGTCGGTGTCGCGCCAGATTTCCTCGGCGGTGGTGTTGCGGTGGATTTCCGGATTGGCCGGGTTCTCGAACTGCTGCGGCACGAAATAGCGCGGATCGCTGTCGGCCAGCGCCTTGGCCTTGGCGATGGCGCCGCCCATGCCGTCCGGGCCGGGGGTGAGGATCAACTCGGCGCCGTAGGCCTTGAGCAGCAGCTTGCGCTCGCGGCTCATCGTCTCCGGCATGGTGAAGGCGCACTTGATGCCGCGCGCCGCGCAGACCATGGCCAGGCCGATGCCGGTGTTGCCCGAGGTCGGCTCCAGCACGATGGTGTCGGGGCCGATCTTGCCGGCGGCGAGGGCGGCGTCGAGCATGGCGACGGCGATGCGATCCTTGACGCTGTGCCCGGGATTGAAGAATTCCAGCTTGGCGACGACGGTGGCGCCGGCGCCCTCGGTGACGCGGTTGAGCTTGACCAGCGGCGTGTTGCCGACCAGTTCGGTGACGTTGTTGGCGATTTTCATGGGCGGGCTCCGGAAAGGGATGCCGCATTGTAGGCGACTCCGCGCTTGTCGTGGGTAGGGCGGCAATCGGGCTGCGGGCTGCCGAAGAGCGCGCCCTGCGCCAGATCGATCCCGGCGGCGCTGGCGTGTTCGTAGATTTGGCCGCTATCGACGCCGGTCAGCTCGAGCAGGCGGCCGGCGGGCAGGCGCGGCCGGTCGGCCGGCAAGCCGGGCAGTTGCACGATGTCGGGTGCTAGGGCCAGCTCGGCTTTGCCCTGGCCGGCCAAAGCCAGGCGATAGCCGCGCTGCCGGTAATTCCCCAGCGCTGCGTCCAGGCGGCCGTGGTCGTCGACCAGCGCGGCGTCGATCCGCAGCACGATATCCTGCGGCGCCAGACCGCAGCGCTTGAGGATGGCCTCATAGACCAGCCCGTGCTGGTTCTGCACGGCCAGCAGGTGGCGGGGGTGGACGGCCAGTTGCAGGTAGCCGCCGGCCTGTTGCTGCTGGGCCAGGAAGTTCAGCGCATGCAGCGTCCGGCACAGCCGGTCGAAATGGACGACCGACTCCGCCGTTTCACACGCCGCATAAGCCGCTTCGGCGCTGACCGCGGTGCCGTCCTGACGCCGGGCGACGAGCATCGCCTGATGCCCGACCACCCGCTCCAGCCGGAGATCGACGATGGGCTGGAACAGCGAGCCGATATGCAGGCCGCCATGCCAGGCGGCGGCCCGCTTGCCGTCCAGGTAGAGCGTGCTCTCGCCCGTGGTGTCGGCGACATTGAAATAGCGGATCAGGTCGGTCAGCGGCATGCCCGTCCCCTACTTCTTCAGGTAAATCTGGTCGAAGCTGCCGCCGTCGGCGAAGTGCGTCTTCTGCGCCTTCTGCCAACCGCCGAAGGCATCGGCGATGGTCACCAGCTTCAGTTTCGGGAACTGCGCAGCGTACTTGGCCGCCACCTTGGCGTCGCGCGGCCGGTAGTAATGCCGGGCGGCGATGTTCTGGCCTTCCTCGGAATACAGGTAGTCGAGGTAAGCCTGTGCGGTCAGCCGCGTGCCGTGCTTCTCGGCCACCTTGTCAACCACCGCGACTGGCGGCTCGGCCAGGATGGACAGGCTGGGGGCGACGATCTCGAACTTGTCCCGGCCGATTTCATTGACCGCCAGCTGGGCCTCGTTCTCCCAGGCGATCAATACGTCGCCGAGGCCGCGTTCGACAAAGGTGGTGGTCGAGCCGCGGGCGCCGGAGTCGAGCACCGGCACATTCTTGAATATGGCAGTGACCAGTTCCTTCGCCTTCTGATCGTTACCGCCCGGCTGCTTCAACGCCCAGGCCCAGGCCGCCAGGTAATTCCAGCGGGCGCCGCCGGAGGTCTTCGGGTTGGGCGTGATGACGGCCACGCCCGGCTTGGCCAGGTCGCCCCAATCCTTGATCCCCTTCGGGTTGCCCTTGCGGACCAGGAAGACGATGGTCGAGGTATAAGGCGAGGAATTGTTGGGGAAGCGCGCCTGCCAGTCGAGCGGGATCAGCTTGCGTTCGACCAGGGCGTCGATGTCGTAGGCCAGCGCCAGCGTCACGACGTCTGCCTCGAGTCCGTCGCGCACCGCCATCGCCTGTTTGCCGGAGCCGCCGTGCGACTGGCGGAAACTGAGCACCTGCCCGGTTTTCGCCTGCCAATGCTTGGCGAAGGCGGCGTTGTAATCCTTGTACAGCTCGCGAGTCGGGTCGTAGGAGACATTGAGCAGCGAGGTCTGAGCAAACGCGGGGCCGAGAGACAGGGTGGCGGTCAACGTCAATAACAGGGCCAATTGGCGCATGGGAATCTCCAGTCACAAAAAATGGCAATGACTGAAGTCTAGGAGGATGCGTTATTCTACAAAAGAATAATTATTCAAATATATATAACTAACGATTATTACATGGCGCCGGGCGTGCCAACCCGTGGCCGGGCTCCACCGGGCCGCAGGCGACGCCGGGGGGTATCGGCAAGTTATTGTTCAGAAGAGAAAAGCCTGTTTTTCCTGGGTCGGCGACCGAGGCATGGCGTCGGCGCCGAATACCTTCATCTGGCGGGCCCGGAACCAGACCTGTTGCCCCACCGAGAGCTGCAAGGACTCATGGCGCTCGCGCGACAATTCAACCTCGATCAGTTCGTCGTGGTGCGCCAGTTCGACGCGGACCAGCGGTCCGATCGGATGGATGTGCTGGACGCTGGCCGGCAAGCCCCCTTCGAGCGCTCCAAGGTGAATATCGATGTCGTGCGGACGAACGAAGGCGGTGCCTTTCACCGCCGCGTCATGGCGCTCGACTTCGGCGTAGCCGTAGTGGACGCGGCTGTGGAAAACGTTGACGTTACCGAGGAACTGGTAGACGAAAGGCGAGGCGGGGCTGGAATAAACCTCGTCGGGCGAGCCGATCTGCTCGATCTTGCCGTGGTTCATGACCACGACACGGTCGGCGACTTCGAGCGCTTCTTCCTGGTCGTGGGTAACGAAGACGCTGGAGATGTGCATGTCGTCGTGCAGGCGGCGCAACCAGCGACGCAGCTCCTTGCGCACCTTGGTGTCGAGGGCGCCGAAGGGCTCGTCGAGGAGCAGCACCTTGGGTTCGACGGCGAGCGCCCGGGCCAGCGCGATACGCTGGCGCTGACCGCCGGACAGTTGCGACGGATAGCGGTCGGCCAGCCAGTCGAGTTGGACGAGGCCGAGCAGTTCCATGACCCGGCGCTTGATCTCGGCGTCGGACGGACGTTCCTTGCGTGGCTTGACGCGCAGGCCGAAGGCGACGTTCTCGAACACCGTCATGTGGCGGAACAGCGCGTAGTGCTGGAAGACGAAGCCGACGTTGCGGTCGCGGGCGTGCAGGTGGGTGGCCTCGGCGCCGGAAAAGAGGATGTCGCCCTGATCGGCCGTTTCCATGCCGGCGATGATGCGCAGCAGCGTCGTCTTGCCACAACCGGAGGGACCGAGCAGCGCAACCAGTTCGCCGGTCGGGATGTCGAGATTGATGTTGTCGAGCGCGACGAAGTTGCCGAAGCGCTTGGAGATGTTGCGGATTTCGATACTCATCAGGTTTTCTCCGGCGCCAAAACGGTATTCAGCATTTCGGTTTCTTTTTTCATGCGCCACTCGACGATGGTCTTGGCGACCAGTGTGACGAGCGCCAGCAGGGCCAGGATGGAGGCCGCGGCAAAAGCGCCGATGGCGTTGTATTCGTTGTAGAGAATTTCGACGTGCAACGGCAGGGTGTTGGTCTCGCCGCGGATGTGGCCGGAGACGACGCTGACTGCGCCGAATTCGCCCATCGCCCGGGCGTTGGCCAGGATCACGCCGTAGAGCAGGCCCCACTTGATGTTGGGCAGCGTGACGCGCCAGAACATCTGCCAGCCGGAGGCGCCGAGCGACACGGCGGCCTCTTCCTCGTCCTTGCCCTGCGCCTGCATGAGCGGGATCAGTTCGCGAGCGATAAAGGGGAAGGTGATGAACAGCGTGGCGAGGATCATGCCGGGCACGGCGAAGATGATCTTGACGTCGTGCGCGGCCAGCCACGGCCCGAAGGTGCCCTGCGAGCCGAAGAGCAGGATGAAGATCAGGCCGGCGACTACCGGGCTGACGGCGAAGGGGAGGTCGATCAGCGTGATGAGCAGGCTCTTGCCCTTGAAGTCGAACTTGGCGATGGCCCAGGCCGCGGCGACGCCGAACAGGATGTTGAAGGGCAGCACGGCGAGCGCGATGACGATGGTCAGCCAGATGGCCGAGCGGGTTTCCGGCTCGGCGAGTGCTTCGAGGTAGAGCGGCAGGCCCTGCGCCAGCGCCTCGACGAAAACGGCGACCAGCGGCAGACCGAGGAAGAAAAACAGGAAGCCGAGGCCGATGGTCATCAGCCCGTAGCGGACCCAGACGGGTTCCTGCGTGGCGCGCGTCAGTTTGTTGGCGCTCATGTCGACACCCCGCTGGCCTTGCCCGCTGCCACTTCCAGCGGTTCGGCGTTGTTGTGGCGATTGGCCGTCCACCATTGCAGCAGGTTGACCGCCAGGAGCAGGACGAAGGACAGCCCTAGCATGACCACGGCCAGCGCCGTGGCGCCCAGCACGTCGTACTGTTCGAGCTTGGAAATGATGAGCAGCGGCGTGATTTCGGAAATCAACGGCAGGTTGCCGGCGATGAAGATGACCGAGCCGTATTCGCCGACGGCGCGGGCGAAAGCCAGCGCGAAGCCGGTGAGCAGTGCCGGGAAAATGGCCGGGAAAATGACCTTGACGAAAGTCTGCCAGCGCGAGGCACCGAGCGAGGCGGCGGCCTCCTCGACTTCGGTCTCGATGTCCTCGATCACCGGCTGCAGTGTACGCACGACGAAGGGCAGCGTGATGAAAGTCAGCGCCACGACGATGCCGAGCGGCGTGTAGGCGACCTTGATGCCGAGCGGCTCGATATGCCGGCCGAGCCAGCCGTTACCAGCGTACAGCGTGGCCAGCGTGATGCCGGCCACCGCCGTCGGCAGGGCGAAGGGCAGGTCGACCAGGGCATCGACGAAGCGCTTGCCGGGAAAGGGATAGCGCACCAGCACCCAGGCCACGATCAGGCCGAAAAAGGCGTTGATCGCCGCCGCTAGGAAGGAGGCGCCGAAGGTGACGCGAAAGGCGGCCAGCGAACGCTCGCCGAGCGCGATGTCGAGAATCTGCCCGAAACCGAGTTCGGCGGATTTCAGAACCAGTCCGCCGAGCGGCAGCAGGATGAGCAGCGAGAGATAGACCAGCGTGTAGCCCAGCGCCAGGCCGAAGCCGGGCAGCAGGCGGTGAGGTTTTGCAGCCATGGTTTTTGTTTTTAGCCGAAATTTCCGGTTGACCGTGGGAACCGGCCAAGCCGCCGTTCAGGCGGCCGGCCCGACGCCCGCAGCCGCTTACTTGGCGACGTAGATCTGGTCGAAGCTGCCACCATCCTTGAAGTGCGCGCTGAACGCCTTGGTGGCCCCGCCGAATACCTCGTCGACCGTGAAGGTCTTTACCGGCGGAAAGCTGCTGGCGTATTTCTTGAGCAATTCAGGGTCACGCGGACGCAGGTAATTTTGGGCGGCATTCTCCTGCCCCTCCTTGGACCACAGATACTCCAGGTAACCCGTTGCCTGCTTGCGCGTACCCTTTTTATCCACCACCTTCTCGACCAGTGCCACCGGGAATTCGGTTTGCATCGTCAGACTCGGGTACACCACCTCGAAATTGCCTTTGCCGAACTCCTTGGCAATCATCTCGGCCTCGGATTCGAAGGTGATCAGCACGTCGCCCAGGCCGCGCTGCATGAAGGTCGTCGTCGCGTCGCGGCCGCCGGCGGCGAACAGCGGGGCGTTCTTCAACAGCTTGCCGACGAAGTCCTGCGCGCTCTTGTTGCTGCCGCCCGGCTGCTTGAGGGACCAGGCCCAGGCCGTCAGGTAGGTGTTGCGGCCGTTGCCGGTGTTCTTCGGATGCGGAATGATCAGTTGCACGCCCGGCGCTGCGACGTCGGACCAGTCCTTGATCGCCTTGGGATTGCCCTTGCGGACAATGAAAACCATGGTCGAGGTATAGGGCGACGCGTTGTTGGGAAACTTCTTGGCCCAATCCCTGGCGACCAGGCCCTTGTCCACCAAGAACTCGATGTCGTTGGCCTGGTTCATGGTGACCACGTCGGCTTCCAGGCCATCGGCCACGGCGCGCACCTGCTTGGTCGATCCGCCGTGCGACTGCTTGACGTCGACCTGCTCGCCCGTCTTGGTAAACCAGTACTTCTGGAACAACGGGTTGTAATCCTTGTACACATCGCGTGCGACGTCGTAAGACGTGTTGAGCAGCGTCACGTCAGCCCATGCGGTGCCAAGAAAAAGGGAAAAACAGACGGCGGTGGCGCGCTTCAGGAATGGTGTCATGAGCTTCTCTCAGGGGGAAAAAAACCGGACGTTAGTCCATGTGCTTATAGCCGGAAAGACGGATAGGTAATTTATTTATTGCCGATCCGAATAATAAAGGGCGTATCGACCGCTGATACCGCGACACCGACCAAGGCGACGCCCCGGCCAGGGCGCCTGCGGTCAACGGGAAAAATCCGCCAAACTGAGACGCTCAGCCGAGAAACAGCCGATAAGCCGGGTTGTCGCTCTCGTCCCAGTGGGGATAGCCAAGTTTCTGCAGGAAGGTGCGGAAATCCCCCGTGTCGGCCTCGGGCACCTGCATGCCGACCAGCACCCGGCCGTAGTCGGCGCCGTGGTTGCGGTAGTGGAACAGGCTGATGTTCCAGCCGGCGCTCATCTGGCTCAGGAAGTTCATCAGGGCGCCTGGCCGCTCAGGGAATTCGAAGCGATAGAGCAGTTCCTTCAGGCCGTTGTTGCAGACTTCCGGCGCGTGGCCGCCGACCATGTGGCGAATGTGGTTCTTGGCCATTTCGTCGTCGGTCAGGTCGATGGTCGGGTAGCCGTGCTTGGTCAGTTGGTGGACCAGCTTGTGCGATTCGTCGCGGTCGGCGACCTGCAGGCCGACGAAGACGTGGGCTTCTTCGGCGCGGTGATAGCGGTAGTTGAATTCGGTGATGTTGCGCTTGCCGATCAGGCCGAGGAACTTCTTGTAGGCCCCCGGCTTTTCCGGCAGCGTCACGGCGAGCACGGCCTCGCGCCGCTCGCCGACCTCGGCCCGCTCGGCGACGAAGCGCAGGCGGTCGAAGTTCATGTTGGCGCCGGAGGTGACGGCGATCAGGTTCTTGTCCTTCAGCTTGTGCTGGCGGGCATACTCTTTCGCCCCGGCCACGGCCAGCGCGCCGGCTGGCTCGAGGATGGAGCGGGTGTCCTCGAAGACGTCCTTGATGGCGGCGCAGATGGCGTCGGTATCGACCAGGATCACTTCGTCGAGATACTCCTTGCACAGGCGGAAGGTTTCCTCGCCGACGAACTTGACCGCCGTGCCGTCGGCGAACAGGCCGACCTGCGGCAGGCGCACGCGCTTGCCGGCGGCCAGCGACTGCTTCATGGCGTCGGCGTCGAAGGTCTCGACGCCGATGACCTTGATTTCCGGGCGCAGGCGCTTGATGTAGGCGGCCACGCCGGCGGCCAGCCCACCGCCGCCGATGGCGCAGAAGACGGCGTGGATGGCCCCGTTGTGGCGCGAGTGCTGACGGAGGATTTCCATGGCCACGGTGCCCTGCCCGGCGATCACTTCGGGGTCGTCGAAGGGATGGACGAAGGTCAGTTTCTCGGATTTTTCCAGTTCCAGGGCGTGGGCGCAGGCCTCGTCGAAGGAGTCGCCGAACAGCACGACCTCGCCGCCGCGGCGCTTGACGGCGTCGATCTTGATGCCTGGCGTCGACGTCGGCATGACGATGACCGCCCGGCAGCCGACCTGGGCCGCCGACAGGGCGACGCCCTGGGCGTGGTTGCCGGCCGAGGCGCAGATGACGCCGCGCTTCAGTTTCTCGGCCGACAGGCTGGCGATCTTGTTGTAGGCGCCGCGCAGCTTGAAGGAGAACACCGGCTGCATGTCCTCGCGCTTGAGGATGATCTTGTTGCCGACCCGGGCGGAAAGGTTGCCGGCCAGGTCGAGCGGCGTTTCGATCGCCACGTCGTAAACCTGTGCGTTGAGGACTTTTTCGAGATAATCCGGGTGCATGTTTGAACGAGAAGGGAGAAGAGGGAAGGGAAAAGGGGGAGAGCCGAGGTTCCCTTCCCTCTTCTCTCTTCCCCCTTCACTAAAAGGGAGATTCTACGGGTGGAGTGGCTAAACGTCACGGCGGAAAACGGCTTGTGGGGCCTGCTCGCTGCCAGTTTCCTGTCGGCCACCGTGCTGCCCGGGGGGTCGGAAGTCCTCCTCTGGGGCTTTTTGGGTCGGCACCCGGATCAGTTCGCCGCCGCCCTGGGCATGGCCACCCTCGGCAACACTGCCGGCGGCATGACCTCGTGGTGGTGCGGCCGCTACCTGCCACGCTGGCAGCGACTCGACAGCCTGCCCCACAAGGCCAGTCTGGAGCGCTGGGGCAGCCCGGCCCTGCTCCTCGCCTGGGCGCCGCTGGTCGGCGACGCGCTGTGCCTGGCCGCCGGCTGGCTGCGCCTGCACTGGCTACCCTGTTGCGCCTTCATGGCCATTGGCAAGCTGGTCCGCTACTGGCTGGTCGCCCAGACGGCCCTGCCAAACTGAACCCTTCCTCCGGCTTGCCGTCTACCAAGCCCCGTGTGTTGCCCCGCAATACGCTAAAATCCACTTTTTGACGGACCCCGGCTGCTGAAATGACTGCCCGCCTGCGCGAAATCCCCTACAACTACACCTCGTTTTCCGATCGCGAGATCGTCATCCGCCTGCTTGGCGCCGACAACTGGGCGGTGCTCGACGAGCTCCGTTCCGAGCGCGTCACCGGTCGTTCGGCGCGGATGCTCTACGAGGTGCTGGGGGACATCTGGGTGGTCCAGCGCAATCCCTACCTGGAAGACGACCTGCTCGACAACCGCGAGCGGCGCGAGGCGCTGGTCAATGCCCTGCGCCATCGCCTGACCGAAGTCGAGAAACGGCGTGCCGAGAGCGAAAAGGAAGATCCGGAACGTTCGGCCAAGGTCAGGCGCCTGGTCGAAGCCGCCCAGCAGGCGGTCAACCGTTTTGAAGCGCGCTTTGGCGAAACCATCGACCTGCGCCGCAAGGTGCAGAAGATCCTCGGCAAGCACACCCGTCGCGACAACATCGCCTTCGACGGCCTGGCCCGCGTCTCGCACGTCACCGACGCCACCGACTGGCGCGTCGAGTACCCCTTCGTCGTCCTCTACCCGGATACCGAGGAAGAAATCGGCCACCTCGTGCGCGGCTGTATCGACGCCGGCCTGACCATCATCGCCCGCGGCGGCGGCACCGGCTACACCGGCGGCGCCGTGCCGCTGACGCCCTACTCGGCGGTGATCAACACCGAGAAGCTGATCGACCTCGGCCCGGTCGAGGAACTCGTGCTGGCCGGCCACGAAACGCCCTACGCCACCATCCGCACCGGCGCCGGCGTCGTCACCGACCGCGTCTCGGAAGCCGCCTCGCTGGCTGGCCGCGTCTTCGCCGTCGACCCGACTTCGGCCTCGGCTTCCTGCATCGGCGGCAACATCGCCATGAACGCCGGTGGCAAGAAGGCCGTGCTGTGGGGCACCGCGCTCGACAACCTGGCCTGGTGGAAGATGGTCGATCCGGACGGCAACTGGCTGGAAGTCGAACGTGTCAATCACAACTACGGCAAGATCCACGAGCAGGAAAACGTCGAATTCCGCTTGAAGCGCTTCGATCCTTCGGGCAAGAAGCTGCTTGGCGAGGAAATCCTGACCATGCCGGGCGCCGCCTGCCGCAAGATCGGCCTGGGCAAGGACGTCACCGACAAGTTCCTCGGCGGCGTGCCCGGTGTGCAGAAGGAAGGCACCGACGGCATCATCGTCGCCGCCCGCTGGGTGCTGCACAAGATGCCGCCGGTGGCGCGCACCGTCTGTCTGGAGTTCTTCGGCCAGGTGCGTGAGGCGGTGCCGGCCATCGTCGAGATCACCGACTACTTCAAGCCGGGCGGCGCCGGTCACGCCGCTGGCGTCCAGCTGGCCGGTCTCGAGCACCTCGACGAGCGTTATGTGAAGGCCGTCGGCTACGCCACCAAGGCCAAGCGCCACGGCCGGCCGAAGATGGTGCTGATCGGCGACCTCGTCGGTCACGACGAAAAGGCGGTGATGGCCGCCGCCTCCGAGGTCGTGCGCATGTGCAACCTGCGCGCCGCCGAGGGTTTCATCGCGGTCGACGCCGAAACGCGCAAGAAATTCTGGCTCGACCGCTCGCGCACCGCGGCCATCTCGCGCCACACCAACGCCTTCAAGGTCAACGAGGATGTGGTCATCCCGCTGCCGCGCATGGGCGACTATTGCGACGGCATCGAACGCATCAACATCGAACTGTCGACGCAGAACAAGCTGGCGCTGTGCGATGCGCTGGCCGAATTCCTCCAGGGCGACCTGCCGCTGCACGCTGGCGACGCCAACCTCGACAAGGATGTGCTGATCGGCGACCGCCGCCAGGCCGCCCTCGATTACGTCGAAGCCGTCCGCCTGCGTTGGGAATGGCTGCTCGACAACCTCGACCTGCCGCTCGCCGAAGCCGAGTCGCGCTTCCTGTCCTATGGCGTGGTGGCTGGCGAGCTGACCAACAAGGCAGCCAACCCGACGCTGTTCCATCGCCTGCAGGATTACTCGGTGCGCACCTCCTGGAAGCAGGAACTGGACGCCCGGCTGGCCAAGATTTTCGACGGCGGCGTCTATCGCCCGATCATCGAGCGCATCGAGGCCATCCACAAGGAAGTGCTGCGCGGCCGCGTCTTCGTCGCCCTGCACATGCACGCCGGCGACGGCAACGTGCATACCAACATCCCGGTCAATTCCGACAATTACGAGATGCTGCAGACGGCGCACAAGGCGGTCGAGCGCATCATGGCCCTGGCCCGTTCGCTGGACGGCGTGATTTCCGGCGAGCACGGCATCGGCATCACCAAGCTCGAGTTCCTGACCGACGAGGAAATCGGCCCCTTCCGCGCCTACAAGCAGAAGGTCGACCCGCACGGCCGTTTCAACAAGGGCAAGCTGATGCCCGGCGGCGACATGGGCAACGCCTACACGCCGTCGTTCAGCCTGCTCGGTACCGAGTCGCTGATCATGGAGCAGTCGGAAATCGGCAAGATTTCCGACATGGTCAAGGACTGCCTGCGCTGCGGCAAATGCAAGCCGGTCTGCTCGACCCACGTGCCGCGCGCCAACCTGCTCTACAGCCCGCGCAACAAGATCCTCGGCACCTCGCTGCTGGTCGAGGCCTTCCTCTACGAGGAACAGACCCGGCGTGGTATTTCGCTCAAGCATTTCGACGAATTCAACGACGTCGCCGATCACTGCACCGTTTGCCACCGCTGCCTGAAGCCCTGCCCGGTCGACATCGACTTCGGCGACGTCTCGGTCGCCATGCGCAACTTCCTGCGCAAGCAGGACAAGAAGCGCACCAGCCCGGGCACGCTGGCGGCGATGACCTACCTCAACCTGAAGGATCCGGCGACCATCAAGCTGATGCGCGGCGTCATGATGGACTTCGGCTTCAAGGCCCAGCGCCTGGCGCACAAGGCGGCCAAGGCGGTCGGCCTGGTCCAGGAAACCCGCGCCCACCCGCCGGCGACGCTTGGCGCACCGAGCGTCAAGACGCAGGTCATTCACTTCCTCAACCGGCCGATGCCGGGCAACCTGCCCAAGCGGACCTCACGCGCCCTGTTGGATATCGAGGACGACAAGGTCATTCCGGTCATCCGCAACCCGCAGGTGGCCAGCGCCGATTCGGAAGCCCTCTTCTACTTCCCGGGCTGCGGCTCGGAGCGCCTGTTCTCGCAGGTCGGCCTGGCCACCCAGGCCATGCTCTACCAGACCGGCGCCACCACCGTGCTGCCGCCCGGCTACCTGTGCTGCGGCTATCCGCAGAACGCTTCCGGCGACGACGACAAAGGCCAGAAGATCACCACCGACAACCGCGTTCTGTTCCACCGCGTGGCCAACACACTGAACTATCTCGACATCAAGACGGTGATTGTTTCATGTGGAACATGCATGGATCAGCTGCAGAAATACCAGTTCGAGAAGATCTTCCCCGGCTGCCGCCTGCTCGACATCCACGAGTACCTGATGGAAAAGGGCGTCAAGCTCGACGGCGTGACCGGCACCCGCTACATGTACCACGACCCCTGCCACACGCCGATGAAGGCCTACGCACCGCTCGCCGTGACCAAGACGCTGATGGGCCAGGAAGTGCCGCTGACCGACCGCTGCTGCGGCGATGCCGGTTCGTTCGCCTATGCCCGGCCAGACATCGCCACCCAGGTCAAGTTCCGCAAGCAGCAGGATATCGAGCAACGGGCCGCCAATTTGCGGGCCGACGGCTTCACCGGCGAGGTCAAGATCCTGACTTCCTGCCCGGCCTGCCTGCAGGGTCTGTCGCGCTACGACGACGATGCCGATACCCAGGCCGACTACATCGTCGTCGAGCTGGCCAAGCATCTGCTCGGCGACAACTGGATGGCCGACTACGTCGGCAAGGCCAACGCTGGAGGGATCGAACGCGTATTGCTCTGATTTTTGCCATTTTTTCCGGTTGACCGTGAAATCTTTGCTTTCCTTCGCGGTGTAAACGAAGAAACTCTGCTGTAATTCTGTAAATTTCAGGGCGGAGAATCGCGGTGGAAACCAGCAGTCAGGCATGCGAACTGTGCAGCCAACCCGGCGGCGCCATCCTTTGGCGGTCGGGTTCGTGCCGCGTGGTCAGGGTGGACGATGCGCACTACCCCGGCTTTTGTCGCGTCATCTGGCACGCCCACGTCCGTGAGATGAGCGATCTCGATCCGGCCGACCGTCGGCGGCTGATGGAAGTCGTTTTTGCCGTCGAAGGCGTCGTCCGTCGCCTGTTCGCGCCGGACAAGATCAATCTGGCCAGTTTTGGCAACATGGTTCCCCACCTTCACTGGCACGTCATTCCGCGCTGGCGCGATGACCGGCATTTTCCCGAGCCGGTGTGGGGCAGCGTCCACCGGTCGGCCGACCGACCGCGGCCCGAGGTCAGCGACGAGACCCTGGCCCAGGCCCTGGCCGCCGCCCTGGCCGGCCTTGATGACAAGCAGGCCGCACCATGAACAATCCCGCCAGCGAAATGCCCGTCACCGTTCCCGACCTGCAGACCGGGATGGACTACCTCGGCCAGTTGTCGCTGGCCAATCCGCTGGTCGCCGAGCGCCAGCTGATGCGCTTTCTCGACGGCTTGCTGATCGCCCCGCCCGACCCCGGCATCCTCCTCACCCTGCTCGAACAGGCCCGCACGCCGCTGTGCTTCGTCGAAGAGGAAATGGCCCGGCGCTACCACAACAAGTCGCTGCCGCTGGCCGGCGAGGAGGAGTCTTATTTTCAGCAGGTGGTCATGGCCTGGCGCAAGATGGAAAAGGCCTACGCCCTGTGTGCCCGCATGGAGGAACCGGATGCCGGCAACACCCAGTACGTGACGCTGGTCGCCACCATCCTGCACCGCTGCCTGTACTACACCGGCATGGTCATTCTCGAGCACTATCGGGCGCGTCGCGAGGTGCCGGCCGGCATTTGGCTGGAATTGCACGGCTTCTATGAAAGCGCCGAGACCTGGGGCGTCGCCTACACGCCGGTCGAAGACGTGCTGGAAAGCAACCTGCAGGCGACCCATTGCGCTGCCGCCTACACCAGCCTGCTGTTGATCGACATCGCCAGCCCGTACAGCAACAGCGTCCGCAACCTCAACCTGATCCGCCGCTGGGCCAACATGTGGGCGCCGCTGGTTTCCATCCACCGGCTCGACGACGATCTCGAACTGCCGCCCTACGTCGTCGAACTGATGAAGGATGCCCCGCTGCATCCGACGCCGGAAGTCATCGACAGCCCCGAAGCCGAAGTGCGGCGTTTCGACACCACCCGGCTCGGCTTGCAGATCAGTCACATGCTCAGCCAACTGCGCCAGCGCATCACGCCTTCCCAACTCGGACTGGGCGAGGAAACTTCGGGCCATGTCATCGCCCTGCTCGAACAACTGAGCCGGCCGTGGACCCAGTCGGCTTCGCCGCGTCGCTTCCGGCGCTTCGCCACCGAGGGCATCGCCCGGGTGGCGGCCGGTTTCGAGGCGATGCATTTCTGCGTTACCGGCCAGGGTTTCGAGCAGCCCGATTCTGCCGCCGCCTATTCGCGCGGCGAATTCGACGAACTGTTTACCTTCCGCGATCGCGCCGACCCCGGTGCGGCGCTGGCTATCCGGCCGCAGGTCAGCTTTCCGGTGGACGAATGGGCGGTGATCAACCACTCGGCCAGCGGCTTCCGGCTGGGCCGCAGCAACGCCGGGGAAAAGCTGGCGCATGGCCAGCTCATCGTCGTTTGCCCGCATGATGGCGAACATTTCCTGCTGGCCTACGTTTCCTGGCTGATGGAGGAACGTGACGGCGGCCTGGTGGCCGGTGTCGCTACCCTGCCCGGTCTGCCGGTCGGCGTCGGGGCCCGGGTCGCCATCGAAGGCGGCGTCAGCAACGAGCGCTATGTCCGGGCTTTCCTGTTGCCCGCCGTGCCGGCCATCCAGGCCGAAGCCTCGCTCGTCCTGCCGCCCGGCATGTATCAGGCCAGCCGGGTGCTGGAAATCGTCGTCGGCGAGGACACTCCCGGGCGCTTGCGCATGAACCACGTCCTGCAGCGCGGCGCCGACTTCGACCGGATCAGCTACCACATGCTTTGACGCATGTTGCGGTCGTAGCGGGGGCGAGTGCGCTAAACTAGTGGCCTCATCCCGGAGGAAACCATGGCTGGCATTGACCGCGATACGCCGATCCCGAGCGAGATCAAGCTGCACCAGAAGTCCAGGCGACTGGAACTGGTCTACGAAGGCGGCGAAACCTACTCGCTCGATTTTGAATACCTGCGCGTTTACACGCCCTCGGCCGAAGCCCGGGGCCACGGTCCGGGCCAGGAAACCCTGCAGACCGGCAAGCGCAACGTTGCTATCGAGCGCATCGAACCGGTCGGCACTTATGCCGTGCGCCTCGTCTTCTCGGATGGCCACGACAGCGGCCTCTATTCCTGGGATCTGCTGCACAATCTCGGCCTGCACCACGACGAGCTGTGGTCGGAATACCTGAAGCAAATCGAGGCGCAGGGCCTGTCGCGCGACGTCGATACCACGTCGCGCCCGCCGGCAGCACACAGCTGCGGTCAACATCATTAAAGCCATGAAAAACGAAACCACCCACTTTGGCTACGAGAGCGTCGCCGAACAGGAAAAAGCCCGGCGCGTCGCCGACGTCTTCGACTCGGTCGCCAGTCGCTACGACCTGATGAACGACCTGATGTCGGGCGGCCTGCATCGCCTGTGGAAAGCCTTCACCATCCAGCGCAGCGGCGTTCGCGAAGGTTCGCGGGTGCTCGACGTGGCCGGCGGCACCGGCGACCTGGCCCTCGCTTTCGCCAGGAAAGCCGGCCGGAGCGGCCAGGTCTGGCTGACCGACATCAACAACGCCATGCTCGCCCGCGGTCGCGACCGCCTGCTCGACAAGGGCTACATGCTGCCGGTCGCCCAGTGCGACGCCGAGAAACTACCCTTCCCCGACGACTGGTTCGATTGCGTGACGGTCGCTTTCGGGCTGCGCAACATGACCCACAAGGATGCCGCCATCGCCGAGATGCGCCGCGTGCTGCGCCCCGGTGGCCGCCTGCTGGTCCTCGAGTTTTCGCAAGTCTGGAAGCCGCTCGCCCCGCTCTACGATTTCTATTCCTTCCAGGTCATTCCGCGGGTCGGCAAGCTGGTTACCAACGACTCCGACAGCTATCGCTACCTGTCCGAATCGATCCGCATGCATCCCGGCCAGGAAGAGCTGAAGGCCATGATGGAGCAGGTCGGCCTCGAAAAGGTCGAGTATTTCAACCTGGCCCTCGGCGTCGTCGCGCTGCATCGCGGCTTCAAGTTCTAGGCCGACGCGATGGATGCGATGCGGCAACTCGCCGTCCACGGGCTGAACCACCTGATTCGCAGCGAACGCTGGGCGCAGGACAAGTTGCGCGCCCAGGCCGGGGCCCAGATCCGGATCGATGCCGGGCCGTTCGGCATGGGCCTGGGCATCGATGAAAGCGGCTTGTTTCATGCATCGGCCGCCGAAACACCGGATGTCACCCTGACCGTGCCGGCCGATGCCGTGTTCAAGGCCTTGGCCGATCGTGACCAGTTGTTCGCCTCGGTTCGCCTGGCCGGTTCGGTCGACACCGCCGAAAGCCTGGGTTTCGTCTTCCGCAACCTGCGCTGGGATGTCGAGGCCGACCTCGCCGCGGTGATCGGCGATATCGCCGCGCATCGCCTGGTGCGCCTGGGCCGTTCGCTGGCCAGCGGGCTGCAAGGCGGTTTGCGGCGGACCGCCGAGAACGTCGTCGAATACGCCGTCGAGGATTCCGCCCTGCTTCCGGCCCCGCGCGAGATCAGCGCCTTTGCCAGCGCTGTCGGTCAGTTGCGCGACGACGTCGCCCGGCTCGAGAAACGCCTGTCGCGTCTCTGAGGCGCGCGTCCGGCCGGTGGTGGCTGGCGGCAAAACAGAAAATGGAAACGGGCGGCAGAACTATCTGCCGCCCGTTGGTTTGGCCCCCGCGAGTGCCGTCAGGCCGGCATCCTGAACCTGGGTCCAGAGTGGCTGCCTTCCTCCCGCCTCAGGCACACTCGAAGCAGAGTGCGCACAACAGCGGTTTCAACGGTCGGCTACCGATGCCAATTAGCATTGGTTCAAGGAATGTATGGCCTTAACAAACACCGCAGGGAACACAGGTCGGGCTACGCCGTCAGCAAACGGCTAGAGATCCAGTCGCTGCTGTGGCGCCAGCACGGAATCCAGCCGCGCTCCCATGCCGTCGATTCTACGCTTCGCTTCGGAAGTATCAACCGCTTCGGCAAACTCTTTGGCCGGGGCGCCGCTGGCCGCGGCCAGGTGTTCATGGGCGATGTTGAGGGCGGCCATGACGGCGACCCGCTCGGCGATGGTGTTCTTGGTGCGCTGGGCAATCTCGCGCATCTTGCTGTCGACCAGATTGACCGAAGCCAGCAGGGCCTCGCGCTCTTCCGGGGTGCAGGCGACGCGGTATTCGCGTCCCATGATGTTGACGTCGAGGAAGTTCGGCTCGCCATTCATCTCATGCGTCCTCGGGAATCTTGTCCATCAGGCCTTCGAGGCGCTCGCGGGCCGTCGTCATCGTCTGGCGCAGATGCAGCCGTTCGGCCTCCGCTGCCACCATCTGATTGCGCAAGACCTCGTTTTCGGCACGCAACTGGTGAACCAGGGCGACGACCTGTTCGATCTTGGCTTCGAGCGTTTCGAGTTCGGCATTCATGGCGCGCACTATAGTGGGAAAAATGCCATCCGGTCAAGGACTAAGCCATTATTCTAAAAGTGGTTTATCGTAATTTTCAAGCCGTTCCGGATGACGCATCCGGGCAATGGATGTAGAATGCGCGCCGTGTCAGGTGCTGCGTGCGGATTCTCCAAACGCAGTTAAACGGGAAAGCGGTGCGTCTCCAATGAGACAACTCCGCTGCTGCCCCCGCAACGGTAAGCAAGTGCGGGCGCGTCACAAAGCCACTGGGTTCGACCTGGGAAGGCGACGCGTCAAGACTTGCAAGCCCGGATACCGGCCTGGGACAACGAGCGAAAGTGCCACGGGGGTGTGGTGCCGGTTATCGCATCCCGACCGCAAGCAGCCCTTCTCCCGCGCATTTTCATGTCAATGCTGTTCCGGCTCGCGGGGACGCCTGCCGGGAAAGGGAAAATCATGTATCCACGTTTGAAGCCGCTGGCGGCCATGTTGCCGGCCGTTATCGCCTGTTCCGCCCAGGCCGAGTCCAGCCTGAATCCGGTCGTGGTGACGGCCACGCGCCAGGAAATGCGCGCCTCCGAACTGCTGTCCGATGTGACGGTCATCGACCGCGAGGAAATCGACCGCAATGGTCAAGGCACCATCACCGAACTGCTCGCCCGCCAGCCCGGCATCCAGACCGCCAGTTCGGGCGGCCCCGGCACCTCGACCAGTTTTTACATCCGCGGCTCGCGCCCTGATCAGACCAAGGTGCTGGTCGATGGCATTCCCATCAATTCCGTCGATCTTTCGGGCTCGCCGTTGCGCTTCGTGCCGCTGGCCGACGTCGAACGCATCGAAATCCTGCGTGGTCCGGCCGCGACGCTCTACGGCGCCGATGCGCTGGGCGGGGTCATCCAGATCTTCACCCGGCGCGGCAGCCCCGGGCTGAGAGCCGATGGTTTCGTCGGCTATGGCAGCGAGAACACTGCCCAGATGTCGGCCGGTCTGTCCGGTGGCAGCGAACACTGGCGTTTTCGTGTGCAGGGCAACCGGCAATCTTCCGACAGTATTTCGGCCCGCCGGAATGCCATCAACAAGGATGCCGACAAGGACAATTACGAGAATACCGGCGGCTCGGCTGCCGTGTCCTTTCTTCCCGCCGCCGGCCACGAGCTCGGTTTCTCCTACCGGCGCAACGAAGGCAAGACCTACTATGACAGCACTAACGGCAAGGGAACTTTCGATAGCCGGGTCAAGTTCGATTCCGAGCAGTGGCAGGTCTTCAGCAAGAATCGCTTGGCCGACAGCTGGAACAGCCGGCTGCACTACGGCGAGGCGGTCGACTACCAGAACAATTTTTACTCTGGTGGCCCGGTTACCGGTGACTGGCTGCGCACGCACAGCAAGCAGCTCGGCTGGCAGAACGACATCCGGCTGCCCCTCGGCACCGGCCTGATTTCGGCCGAGCGCCTCGAGCAGTCGGTGACGCCGAAAACCAGTTTTACTGCTGATTCGGAGATTTCGATCAATTCCCTGGTTGCCGGGTGGACGGCCAACCACGGCATTCATCGCTGGCAGGTCAGCGGTCGTCACGACGATCATTCGTCTTTCGGCACGGCCAATACCTACGCCCTGGCCTACGGCCTGCAGCTGGCCCGCCAGTGGCGGACCCATGTCAGCTACGGAACGGCCTTCAAGGCACCTTCGCTCTACCAGTTGTTCGACCAGTACAGCGGCAACCCGTCGCTGCAGCCGGAAAAGGCGAGAAACCGCGAGGCGGCGCTGATCTGGGACAGCGGCCTGCATACCGTTTCGGCCACCTATTATTTGAACCGGGTGGAAAATCTGATCGACTGGTCGTTTTCGACGTTCAAGTATGAAAACGTCTCGCAGGCCCGTCTGGAAGGCGTGACGCTGGCCTACCAGGGGCGTTTCGACCAGTGGACATTGGGCGCCACCGCCGATTTCCTCGACGCGCGCAACGAGGATACCGACCAGCGCCTCGGTCGGCGTGCCCGCCAGCGGGCCACGCTTTCCGTCTTGCGCCAGTTCGGCCCCTTCGAAGTGGGCGGCGAATGGCTGGCGGTCGGCCAGCGCTACAACACCAATACCGAAACCGGGCCGATGGGCGGTTACGCGCTGGTCAACCTGACCGGCCGTTACCTCATTGGCAAGGACTGGGCCATCGAAGGGCGGGTCAACAACCTGTTCGACCGCCGCTACGAAACGGTGCTCGGCTACGGTACGCTGGGCCTCAACGCTTTCGTCGGCATTCGCTACAGCCCGAAATAAGCCATGCCCACCCGCCGCCGCGCTCTCCTGATCCTCGGCCTGCTGGCCGTGCTGGCCGTGTTCAGCATCGGGCTGGCGTTGACGGTGGGCAGTTATCGGGTGGCGCCGGGCGAGGTGCTGGGGGCCTTGCTCGGCCGGGGCGGGGGCGGCGGCGAGATCGTCGTCGAGCTGCGCCTGCCGCGGGCGCTGGCCGGTTTCGCCTGCGGCGGCCTGCTGGCGCTGGCCGGGGCGCTGATGCAGGTGCTGTTGCGCAATCCGCTGGCCGACCCGTACGTGCTGGGCATTTCCGGCGGGGCCGGGGTGGGGGCGATGTTCGCGCTGCTTGTCGGCCTGCCGGCCTTCGGCGTGGACGGGCTGGCCTTCGTCGGGGCGCTGGCCGCAATGTTCATCGTCTTCGGACTGGCCCATGGCGACGGCAGCTGGACGCAGACCCGCCTGCTGCTGACCGGGGTCATCGTCGCCGCCGGCTGCGGGGCGCTGGTCGCGCTGATGCTGGCCATCGCCGACGAGCACAAGCTGCGCGGCATGCTTTTCTGGCTGATGGGCGATCTCGGGCAGAGTGCCCGCTGGTGGCCGCCCCTGCTGCTGCTGGCGGCGGCGCTGGCGCTGGCCATGCCCTTCGCCCGCGAACTGAACCTGTTGAGCCGCGGCCTGATGCAGGCCCGGGCCCTGGGCGTGGCGGTGGATCGCCTGCGCTACACCATCTACCTGCTCGCCTCGCTGGCCACCGCGGCGTCGGTGACGACGGCCGGTTCGATCGGCTTCATCGGCCTCGTCGTGCCGCATCTGGTGCGGCTGGCCACCGGCAACGACCAGCGCCTGCTGCTGCCGGCCTCGGTGCTGGCCGGCGGTTCGCTGCTGGTCCTGGCCGATACGCTGGCGCGCACGCTGATCGCCCCGCAGCAGTTGCCGGTGGGCGTGCTGACGGCGCTGATCGGCGTGCCGGTCTTCCTCTTCCTGCTGTCGAGGCAGCCCAGATGAGCCGGCGCCTGCTCGAAGCCCGCGCCCTGGCCGTCGACGTCGGCGGCCGCCGGGTGGTAGACCGGCTCGATCTGGCGCTGGCCGGCGGCGAGCGCCTCGCCATCCTCGGCCGCAACGGGGCCGGCAAGTCGACGCTGCTGGCGACGCTGGCCGGGCTGCGCTCGCCGGCCGCCGGCAGCGTGCTGTTGGACGGCGCCGATGCTGCGACCCTGCCGCCCCGCCAGGCGGCGCTGCGCCGGGGCTGGCTAGGCCAGTTCCAGTCCGACCCCTTCGGGTCGACGGTGCTGGAAACGGCGCTGACCGGCCGCCATCCCCACCTCGGGCGCTGGGACTGGGAGAGCCGGAGCGATGCCGAAGCGGCCGGCCGGGCCTTGCAGGCGGTCGGGCTGGCCGGCATGGAAAGCCGGGCCATCCACACCCTGTCGGGCGGCGAGCGGCAGCGCCTGGCGATCGCCACCCTGCTCACCCAGGACGCCCCGCTATACCTGCTCGACGAGCCGCTGTCCCACCTCGACCTCAACCACCAGATGGCCGTGCTCGAACTGTTCGCCGGCACCGCCCGCCAGGCCGGGGCGGGCATCGTCATGGTCCTGCACGACCCGGCCCTGGCCCATCGTTTCTGCGACCGGGCGCTGCTCGTCTTCGGCGACGGGCGGACCGAGTCGGGTACGGTCGATGCGCTGCTCACCGCCGATGCCCTGTCTGAACTCTACGGCTACCGCCTACGCCAGATCGAGGACGGCGGCCGGCGCTGCTTCATCCCCGACTAGGAAAATTTCATTTTTGGCCATTTTTTCCGGTTGACCGCGCCCGTAAGAAGCCCCCTTGGGGGGTGGCAATGCCCGGCCGCCGGACACTTTCAGCAAGCTTTCGGGAGACCCCATGACCCTCACCCACGAAGAACGGATGCAGAAGAAGAAGGCCGTCATCGACGGCAAGATCGACGCGGCGCAGGAAGAGCGCGGCGTGCTGGTGGTCAACACCGGCAACGGCAAGGGCAAATCGTCGGCCGCCTTCGGCGTCGTCGCCCGGGCGCTCGGCCACGGCCTGCAGGTCGGCGTCGTGCAGTTCGTCAAGGGCCGCTCGGACACCGGCGAGGAAGCCTTCTTCCGCCGCCAGCCGGGGGTCGCCTGGCATGTCGGCGGCGAGGGCTTCACCTGGGAAACCCAGGACAAGGAGCGCGACGCCAAGGCCGCCCAGGCCGCCTGGGCCGTCGCCTGCGAGCACTTGCGCAACCCGGCCATCGGCCTCGTCGTCCTCGACGAAATGACCTACGCCTTCAAGTATGGCTGGCTCGACCTCGACGTCGTGATCGCCAAGCTGCTCACCCGGCCGGCCATGCAGCACGTCATCGTCACCGGCCGGGCGGCGCCGCAGGGCCTGCGCGACGTCGCCGACACGGTCAGCGACATCGGCATGGAGAAACACGCCTTCCAGGGCGGCATCAAGGCCATGCCCGGCCTCGAGTTCTGAACCCGGTCCGATGCAACGCCTACGCCGGTTGGCCGGCCTGCTCCTCCTCGTCGGTCCGCTGCTCGCCCAGGCGGCGACGCTGTTCGCCGTCGTCACCGAGCGGGCGGCGCCGAGCGCCATTGCGGCGGCGCATCGCCACCTGGCGCAACATCCCGGCGACCGTATCGCGCTACGCACGCCGGCCCAGTTGATGGCGGCCAGCGACAAGCAGGTGGCCCAGTGGCTGGGCTCGGCCGACAGCCTGCTCGCCGTCGCCGTGTTCGGCGAGCCGGCGCGCCGCCTGAAGGACGCGCTGGCCCGCCATGCCGGGCCGTCGGCGGCGGTGCTGGCGATCAACGGCGACGCCGGTTTGAGCCTGATGAGCCGCGATGGCAATGGCCAGCTGGCCGGTTTTCCGGCCGAAACGCTGCGCGACCTGACCCTGGAAAACATCCCGGCCCCGGCCCTGGCCGCCGCCCAGGCCCATCCCGCCGCCCGCCGCTGGCTGGCCGCCCGCCAGCTGTGGCAGGCCTGGGGCGCCGACAACACGCAGCCGCTGTTCGCCCACCTGCTCGACCCCCGCCGGCCCTTGCCGGAACCCCGCCCGGAAGCGGCCATCCGCGTCCGCCACGGAGCGCGCGAGATCGCCGGCGACGCCGCCTGGCAGGCCGGCCGGGCCCTCGCACTGAAGGCCGCACCGGCCGTCGTCGTCCTCGACCTGGCCAACATGGACGGCGATGCCCCGGCCGCAATCTGCGCTGCCGTCGACAAGCGTGGCCTGCCCTGCGTCGAGCTGCTGACCCGCTGGGGCGGCACCTCGCGCCAGGCGCTGGAGCGCCTGCCTGAATTGCTCGCGCCGGCCAAACCGGCGGCGCTCGTCGTCCTGCAGGATTTCGTCGTCGGCGGCGCCGAGGGCCGTGAGGCGGTCAACGACGCCCTGCGCAAGCTCGACGTGCCAGTGTTCAAGGCGCTGCGCCTGAGCGAACGGACAACGACGCAATGGCGCCTGTCGCCGGACGGCCTGCCGGCCGACTCGGTGCAGTACCGCGTCGCCCTGCCCGAACTGCAGGGCAGCGGCCAGCCCATCGTCGTCTCGGCCCTCGGCCAGGCCCAGGCCGACCGGCTGACCGGCATCGAAGTCCGCCCGCCGCTGCCGCTCGCCGCCGAGATCGACCGCCTGGCCGCCCGCCTCGAGCGCTGGCTGGCCTTGCGCGCCAAGGCCAACCGCGACAAGCGGGTGGCCGTCGTCTATTACAACCACCCGCCGGGCCGGCAAAACATCGGCGCCGACAACCTCGACGTGCCGGCCTCGCTGTTCGACCTGCTGCACGCCTTGAAAGGCGCCGGCTACACGGTCGGCGAGCTGCCCGCCTCGCCCGAGGCGCTGCTCGATCGCATCATGGCGCAGGGCGTCAATCTGCCGGAAGACCGGGGCGCGCTCAAGGAACTGGCGGCGACCGTCGCCGGCGTCCCGGCCGCCGATTACGCCCGCTGGTTCGCCACCCTGCCGGCGCGGGTGCAGGGCGAGATGACGGCCGGCCCGCTCGGCCGCCTGCACGCCGAGGTGCGCGAAGCCGAAGCCGGCGGCGAACGGGCGGTGGGCAGGAAGCGCGTCGAGAGCGTGTTCAAGGAGTTGCACCATCTGGTCGAAGGCGCCGACCATCCCAAACGCCAGGCGGCGATCGGCGACCTCAAGGCGCTCGAAGCCGGCTATCTCGCCTGCCTGGCCGAGCGCTCGGGCCGGCGCTGCGCCACGCTCGGCGCCCTCAGCCGCCGACTGAGCGGCTACGGCATCGAAGGCCTCAAGGGCTGGGGCGCCGCCCCGGGCCGGGTCATGGTCGAGGGCGGCCGGCTGCTGGTGCCCGGCCTGCGTTTCGGCAACGTCTTCATCGGCCCGCAGCCGCCGCGCGGCTGGGAGGTCGACGAGGAACTGCTGCACGCCAATACCAGCGTCACCCCGCCGCACCAGTACCTGGCCTTCTACCACTGGCTGCGCGACACCTTCCAGGCCGACGCCGTGGTCCACCTCGGCCGCCACTCGACCTACGAATTCCTGCCCGGCAAGGCGGTCGGCCTGGCCGCCGACGACTACCCCAGCCTGATCGCCGCCGACCTGCCCGGCATCTACCCCTACATCGTCGACGGCGTCGGCGAAGGCACCCAGGCCAAGCGCCGCGGCCTGGCCGTGATGGTCGACCACCTGACCCCGCCGCTGGCCGCGACGCCGCTCTACGACCAGCTGCTGGCCCTGCGCCAGGTCGTCGAGAGCTTCGAGGCGGCCTCCAGCGAGTCGCTCAAGGCGCAGGCGGCGCGCACCATGCGCGAGCAGGTCGTCGCCCTCAACCTGAAGGCCGAGCTGGAAGCCTCGATGGCCGACGTGCTGGCCGTGCGCGGCATCGGCTTCGAGGCGGCTGACGACGACCTGCTGGCCCACGAAATCGGCCACTACCTGACCAAGCTGCAGGAGAAATTCATGCCCTACGGCCTGCACGTCTTCGGCCGCGACTGGAGCCGGCAAGCGCTCGACCTGATGCTGGCTTCGATGAAGCAGGGCGGCATCGACGACCCCGTCACCGCCCAGAAACTGAAGGATTCGCCCCGCCTCGAAATGCAGGGCCTGCTGGCCGGGCTCGATGGCCGCTACATCCCGCCGGGCAAGGGCAACGACCCGCTGCGCTCGCCGGAAGCGCTGCCCACCGGCCGAAATTTCCACGCCGTGGACGGCGACATCCTGCCCACCCGGGTCGGCTACCGGCTCGGCGAAAAGCTGGCCGCCCAGGCGCTGGCGCGGAGCGCCGGGCCGCGCTGCCCGCCCCCGGCCGCCTGCCCGGGCCAGGCCGCCGGCTCCGAAGGGGTCATCCTGTGGGCCTCCGACGCCGTGCGCGACGAAGGCGTCATGGTCGCCTTCGCGCTCGCCCTGATGGGCGCCGAGCCGGTGTGGAACGCCCGCGGCATCGTCAACGACGTGCGCCTCAAGCCGGGCGTCGCCCGGCGCGACGTCATCGTCACCACCTCCGGCCTGTTCCGCGACCTCTACCCCAACCTCAACCACCTGATCGACCGCGCCGGCCGCCTGGCGCTGGCCGCCTCGGCCGCCGGCCTGGCCGAGCAGCGGCCGGAGTTGAAGGAAGCGCTCACTGCCGCGCTGGCGCCCGTCGCCACGGCGAGCTGGGGCCGCGAGGCAGTAGCCGACAACCGCGTCGCCGGGGAATGGCTGGCGCGTCTGCAGGCGCTGCAAGGCCAGGGCATGGCCGCCGCCGAGGCCGGCCGCGCCGCCGCCCGGCGCATTTTCGGCGACGCCCCCGGCGCCTACGGCACCGGCGTCAACCGGCTGACCGAGCGTTCCGGTGCCTGGCGCGAGCGCGACGAGATCGGCCGCGCCTACCGCAGCCGCATGGGCCACGCCTACGGCCTCGACGACGCCGGCGAGGCGGCCCATGCCGCCTTCGACGCGGCCCTCGACGGCATCCGGCGCACCTACCACGGCCGGGCCAGCAACCTCTACGGCCTGCTCGACAACAACGACGCCTTCGACTACCTGGGCGGCCTGTCGCTGGCCGTCGAGGGGCGCACCGGCCGGCCGCCGGAAGCGCTGATCCTGCAGCACGCCGAACCGGGCCGGGCCGAGGTCGAGCCGCTGACCACGGCGCTGCTCGGCGAACTGCGCGGCCGTTTCCTCAACCCGGCCTGGCTCAAGCCGCTGATGAATCACGGCTACGCCGGGGCGCGGACGATGGGCACGGAATTCCTCGAAAACCTGTGGGGCTGGCAGGTGACGCGCCCCGACCTGGTCGGCAACTGGGCCTGGGACGAGGTCAAGGCCGTCTATTTCGACGACAAGCAGAAACTCGGCCTGCCCCAGTTTCTCGGCCAGGGCCACAACGCCCACGTCAAGGCGCAGATGCTGGCCATCTTCATGGTCGCCGCCGAAAAAGGTTTCTGGAAAACCGACGCCGCGACGATCAAGCAGCTGGGCGGCGAGCTGGCCCGCCTGGTCGCCAGTAACGGCCTGCCCGGTAGCGGCCACACGGCGCCCGACCACCCGATGTGGCGATGGCTGGCACCGCAGCTCGAGGCCGGCGAAGCACAGGCACTGGGGGCGACGCTGGCCAAAGCGCGCGGCGAGATGGTGGCCGCCGCAACGGGCGGCAACCGGGCGACGCAGCCGACCGCTGCGGTCAACCCGAAAAACGGGCCAAAAATGGAATCGGCGGCGCCGGAAGCCGCTGCAGCCGCCGAAGCCGCGCCGCGCTATTACGAACTGACCGAATCCCCTGCCCCGGCAAGCGATCCGGTCGCCCGCACCCTCACCCTGCTCGGCCTGCTCGCCGCCAGCCTCGCCCTGTTCACGCTCGGCCTGTGGCGCGGCCGGCAAGCCGTTTAACCAAGGAGTTTCCATGAACGATCCGCTGTCCTTCGCCTGGCTGCACGACGCCGTCACCTGGCTGCTCACCCCGGCCCTGGCCGCCCTCTTGCTGGCCTGCGCCATCGCCCTGGTCGAGGCCGGCCTCGCCGTCGGCGAGCGCTTCGGCGGCCTGGCCCGGCTGCAGGCGGCCGGCGACGTGACCCGCGTCCAGGTCGTCGCCCGCCACCGCCTGGAGCGCGCCGACCTGCTCGCCCGCATCCCGCCCATGCTCGGCCTGATGGCTACCATCATCCCGCTCGGACCCGGCCTCGCCGCCCTCGGCAAGGGCGACCCGGCGCAGCTGGCCAGCGCCGTCACCGTCGCCTTCGACGCCACCGTGCTCGGCCTGGTCGCCGGCATCGCCGGCCTGGTCATCGGCAAGCTGCGCCGCCGCTGGTACGAGGAAGCCCTGGAAGCGATGGAGGACGGCCAATGAGCGAGCTAGGCAGCCACCCGCAGCCGCACCCGCGCAAGCGCCTGCGCCTCTACTCGAAGCTCGACGCCCGCTTCGACGACCGCGACGAAGACCCGCGGGCCAGCCTGGTCAACCTGGTCGATGTCATGCTGGTCTTCGCCTGGGGCCTGCTCGCTGCGCTGGCCGCCGGCACGCAGCAGGCCCTGAAGGCACCGCAGCCGGTCGACAAGGGCCAGCCGATCGAGCGCCCGGCCAGCGGCCTCGGCCAGGCCGGCAGCGGCTACGACCGGGTCGGCGAAGTTTTCCGCGACCCGAAGACCGGCCAGCTGGTGCTGGTCGAACCGCCCACCCGGCCCGTCCGATGATTTTTTCCGCGCTGTCCGTCCGGCGACAGCGCGTTGTGCAGTTTGCCGGACAACACGCAACAGGTGTCCGTGGCCGCCGGCCACGGGTGAAACGGGAACGGGGTGCGCGATCCAGGCGATCGCAATGCCCCGGCTGCCCCCGCAACGGTAAGCGAGTGCGGGCGCGCCACGAAGCCACTGGGCGAAAACCCGGGAAGGCGGCGCGTCAAGACTTGCCAGCCCGGAGACCGGCCTGTTGTTTTCCGCTCTCCCGGCCGGAGAGCGAATGCAACGGACCGTCGGCGGGAATGCCGGCGGTCGTTCGATGGAGTTTCGCCATGCCCCACCCCCTGTCTTTCCCGACGGCGCTGGCCGCTGTTCTCGCCAGCGTCGCCAGCCTGGCCAATCTGGGCAGCGCCCGGGCTGCCGGCCTTCCCACCCTGCAGGAAGTCGCCGTCACTGCCGCCAGCCACGACCTGGCCGGCGTCGCCGATACCGCCACGGAAGGCACCGTCACCGGCAAACAGCTGGCCAACCGCCCGCTGCTGCGCCCGGCCGAAGTGCTGGAAGCAGTGCCCGGCCTGATCGTCACCCAGCATTCGGGCGACGGCAAGGCCAACCAGTATTTCCTGCGCGGTTTCAATCTCGACCACGGCAGCGACTTCGCGACCCATGTCATGGGCATGCCGGTCAACATGGTCAGCCATGCCCACGGCCAGGGCTACATGGATGTCAATTTCCTGATTCCGGAACTGGTCGCCGGCATCCAGTACCGCAAGGGCGTTTACGCGGCCGCGGACGGCGACTTCGCGACCGCCGGCAGCGCCCGCATCGACTACCGCCGCCAGCTCGACCGAGGCTTGGTCGAGCTCAGCCTCGGCCAGCACGACTTCCGCCGCCTGCTCGCGGCCGGCGGCCATCGCCTGGGCGATCTCAACCTGGTCGCTGCCGTCGAAACGAGCGGCTACGACGGCCCCTGGGAGCAGCCGCAGAAGCTGCGGAAATACAACGGCGTGCTGCGCCTGAGCTCGGGCAGCGCGGCCAACGGCTTCAGCCTGACCGCCATGGCCTACCAGGCCGCCTGGAAGGCGACCGAGCACGTGCCGGAGCGCGCCATCAGCGGCGGCGAAATCGGCCGCTACGGCGCGCTGTCCGCCAACGATGGCGGCCAGACCCACCGCTACAGCCTGTCCGGCGACTGGGCGACAAGCACCGAAGGCGGCGCCAGCAAGGCCGGACTCTACGTCATCGACTACGGCCTGAATTATTTCGCCAACCCGTCCGGCTACATCGACGGCGCCCAGGGCGACCAGCACGAGCAGGCCGACCGGCGCACCGTCTGGGGCGGCCAGGCCAGCCGCAGCTGGCTGCTCGGCCCGGCCTGGCGCGACACCGAACTGACGGCCGGCCTGCAGCTGCGCCATGACCGCATCGGCCAGCTCGGCCTGTACCGTACCGAGGACCGCCGCCGTACCGCCACCGTGCGCGAGGACCGCGTCGTCCAAACCGCCGTCGCCGCGCTCTTCGAGGCGCGCACGCAATGGACCGGCTGGCTGCGCAGCACGCTGGCCCTGCGCCACGACCGGATCGACGCCCAAGCCACCGCGCTGGCCGGCCCGTTCAACATGGCCAACGGCGGCACGGCCGGCGCCGGGCAGACCAGCCCCAAGCTCGGCGTCGTCTTCGGCCCCTTCCGGCTGCTCGGCCTCACCGAGTTCTACGCCAACTGGGGCCACGGCTTGCACAGCAACGACGCGCGCGGCGCCACGGCCCGCACCAATCCGCAGGACGGCAGCGCGGCCAGCGCCGTGCCGCTGATCGTCAAGGCCAGGGGCAGCGAAATCGGCCTGCGCGTCACGCCGCTGCCCGGCTGGAACAGCAGCCTGGCCATCTGGCAGATGCAGCTGGCCTCGGAACTGGTCTTCATCGGTGACGCCGGCGTCACCGAACCGAAGGGCGCCTCGCGCCGCCACGGCGTCGAGTGGTCGAACTACATCACCCCGGCCGACGGCTGGATCGTCGATGCCGACCTCGCCTGGTCGCAGGCCCGCTTCACCGAAGCCAATCCGGACAACGGCGGGCGCCACGTGCCCAATGCCATTCCGCTGACCGCTTCGCTGGGCATCACCGCCGACCGCGGCGGCAACTGGTTCGGCGGCCTGCGCCTGCGCTACCTCGGCGCCTACGCGCTGGAGGAGACGGCGACGCACCAGTCCGGCGCCTTCTGGATGGCCAACCTGAAGGCCGGCTACCGGGTCAATGCGCAATGGCAGCTGACCCTGGACGTGCTCAACCTGTTCGACAAGAAGGCCAACGACATCGAGTACTGGGGCGGCGCCTGCACGCGCAATGAGACGCTGGGCGGCAGTTGCGGCGGCGGCATCGACGGCCGGCTGGTCCACCCGCTCGAACCGCGCAGCCTGCGCCTCGGCCTGCGCGCCAGTTTCTGATCCGCCCCGGCTATCATGCCGCCAACCACCAGCCGACCCCCGCCCATGCCCGCCTGCCCCGCCCTCCTCGTTGCCGCCCCCGCATCCGGCCAGGGCAAGACCACCGTCACCGCCGCCCTCGCCCGCCTGCACGCCCGCCAGCGCCGGCGGGTAACCGTCTTCAAGTGCGGGCCGGATTTCCTCGACCCGCAGATCCACGCCGTGGCCAGCGGCCGGCCCTGCCACAACCTCGACCTCGGCCTGTGTGGCGAGGCCGATGCGCGCTGGCGGCTGGCGCGGGCGGCGGCCGATTCCGATCTGATCCTGATCGAGGGCGTCATGGGCCTGTTCGACGGCACGCCGTCGGCGGCCGACCTCGCCGAGCGCTTCGGCGTGCCGGTCATGGCGCTGATCGACGCCGGCGCCATGGCCCAGACCTTCGGCGCCGTCGCCCACGGCCTGGCCAGCTACCGGCCCGGCCTGCCCTTTGCCGGCGTGCTGGCCAACCGCATCGCCAGCCCCGGCCACGCCGCCCTGGTGCGGGCCAGCCTGCCGCCCGGGCTGGGCTGGTTCGGCGCCCTGCCCAAGTCGGCCGACAGCCTGCCCGAACGCCATCTCGGCCTGCTCCAGGCGGCCGAGATCCCCGATCTGGAAAGCCGCCTCGACCGGCTGGCCGATGCCCTCGCCGGCAGCCTGGAGCCTGGCGAAACGACCGGGGGAGCGGTCGCTGCGGTCGACCTGCCAAAACCGGTAAATTTTCAAGACGCCGCGCCGCCCGCCGTGCCCCCCCTGCTTGCCGGCCGGAGAATCGCCATCGCCAGAGATGCCGCCTACGGCTTCATCTACCCGGCCAATGTCGACACCCTGCGCGAACTGGGGGCCGAGCTCAGCTTCTTCTCGCCGCTGGCCGGCGATACCTTGCCCGACTGCGACGCCGTCTGGCTGCCCGGCGGCTACCCGGAGTTGCACGCCGCCGCGCTCGGCCGGCAGCGGGCGCTGTGGGCTGCGCTGCGGGCCCATGTCGCGGCCGGCAAGCCGTTGCTCGCCGAATGCGGCGGCATGATGAGCCTGTTCGACACGCTGGTGGACAAGGCCGGGCAGGATCACGCCATGGGCGGCCTGCTGCCCGGCCGGGCCGTCATGCAGCCGCGCCTGGCCGCCCTCGGCACGCAGTTCGTCGACCTGCCGGAAGGCCGGCTGGCCGGCCACACCTTCCACTACTCGACGAGCCAAACTCCGCTGCCCCCGCTGGTCCGCGCGACGACGGCGAACGGCCGGGACGGCGAGGCGGTCTACCGGCAGGGGCGATTGACCGCGTCCTACGTGCATTTCTACTTTCCGGACCATCCGCAGGCGGTGGCCGGGCTCTTCTCGGGCGCCTGATTATTCGAATTTAACGAAGTATTGCTTAGCCGAAATATGGTTTTTACAGATCGGCAAGCGTGTAGACTACAAGTTGCACTTTTTTCCACGGAGACAACCATGAAGAATTTCGTATTGATGGCCGCGGCGCTCGTCCTCGGTTTCACGCTGAGCATCGGCGATGCCGAGGCCAAGCGCCTGGGCGGTGGCGGTTCGTCCGGCATGCAGCGCCAGGCCGTGACGCCGAACAAGGCCACCAATGCCGCCCCGGCCCCGACCCAGACGCCGGCTGCGGCGCCGCAGGCCCAGCCCAAGCGTTCGTGGATGGGCCCGCTGGCCGGTCTTGCCGCCGGCCTCGGCCTGGCCGCGCTGGCTTCGCACTTCGGCTTCGGCGAAGGCCTGGCCAATTTCCTGATGATCGCCCTGTTGGCCATGGTCGTCATCGGCGTCGTCGGCTACTTCCTGCGCAAGAAGGCGGCTGCCCAGCACCAGGGCGGCATGCAGTACGCCGGGGCGGGCAACTACGGTAATGCCGCCCCGCGCCAGCCGGATTTCATTCCGGCCGGCGGCTCGGCAGCTGCCCCGCAGGCTGCGGCGCAAACCGGCGGCAACATCCCGGCCGGTTTCGACGTTGAAGCCTTCGTGCGCAACGCCAAGGTCAATTTCATCCGCCTGCAGGCCGCCAACGATGCCGGCAACCTCGAAGACATCCGCGAATTCACCTCGCCGGAAATGTTCGCCGAGATCAAGATGGGCATGGCCGAGCGCGGCAACGCCAAGCAGGAAACCGATGTCGTCCAGCTCAACGGCGATGTCATCGAAGTCGTCGAGGAGGCCAGCCGCTACGTCGTCAGCATCCGCTTCACCGGCCTGATCCGCGAGGAACAGGGCGCCCCGGCGGCACCTTTCGACGAGATCTGGCACATGACCAAGCCGACCGACGGCAGTCGCGGCTGGGTGCTGGCCGGTATCCAGCAGAGCCAGTAAGCCAGCGGCCTTCGGCCTGGCCACAACGGCGCCCCGCCCGGGCGCCGTTTTTTTGCGCCTCAAATTGGCGATTGGCCGCGATGGTGCCTCGCCGACAAGTCGCTACCTGCTGCCCGGCCGGCCTTCAGCTCGAGCAGCTGACTTCCAGCCCGCTCGCCCAGTCGGGCGGCAGGGCGGCGTATTCGGCGTATTCCGGCTGTTCGTCGTAGGGGCGGCGCAGGCAGGCGAGGAGGCGGCCGACCTCGGAAAAATCCTTGTTCTGGGCCTGGCGAATGGCCTTTTCCGCCAGCCAGTTGCGCAACACGTATTTCGGGTTGACGGCCAGCATGGCGGCCTGGCGTTCTTCGTCGGGCCACGGCGTTTGCGCCAGGCGGGCCCGCCAGTTGTCCAGCCAGGCGTCGCAGGCCGAGCGGTCGACGATCAGGTCGCGCAGCGGGGAATCGGTTTTTTCGCGGTTTTCGCTGTCGACCGCAGCGGGTAGTTTCGACAGGGCGCGGAAGAAGAGCGTGAAATCGGGGCGGTGCTGTTGCAGGAAGCCGAAGGTCTTGCCGATGAAGGCCTCGTCGTCGGGCAGGGCCTGGCGCAGGCCGAGCTTGGCGCACATCAGGCGCTCGAAGGTGGCGGCGAAGGCGTCGCCGTAGGTTTCGTCGACCGCCGCCTTGGAGATTTCCGGACTTTTCAGCAGGGGCAGGAAGGCGTCGGCCAGGCAGTAGAGGTTCCACTGCCCGACGTGCGGCTGGTTGCGGTAGGTGTAGCGGCCGTGGCTGTCGGAGTGGTTGCAGATGTGGCCGGCGTCGAAGGCCTCCATGAAGCCGAAGGGGCCGTAATCGAGGGTCAGGCCGAGGATGGACATGTTGTCGGTGTTCATCACGCCGTGCATGAAGCCGACCGCCATCCAGTGCGCCATCAGCTCGCCGGTGCGGGTCGATACGTCGCGCAGCAGCGCATCGTAGGGGTTGGTGGCGGCGCGGCATTGGGGGCGGAAGGTGTCGATGAGGTAGTCGGCCAGCTGGCGAACCTCGGCATCACGGTCGCGCGACGCCCAGTGCTCGAAGGAGCCGAAGCGCACGAAGCTGGGGGCGATGCGGGTGACGACCGCCGCCGTCTCGATGCTTTCGCGGCGTACCGGCAGGTCGGCGCCGATCACGCAGAGGGCGCGGGTGGTCGGCACGCCGAGGCCGGCCATGGCTTCCGAGCAGAGGAACTCTCGGATCGACGAACGCAGCACGGCCCGGCCGTCGGCGCCGCGCGAGTAGGGCGTGCGGCCGGCGCCCTTGAGCTGGATCTCCCAGTGGCCGTGCGCGTTGCGCAGGCCGCCCAGCAGGTGCGCCCGGCCATCGCCCAGCTGCCCGGCCCAGACGCCGAACTGGTGGCCGGAATAGACGGCGGCCAGCGGTTCGCTGCCGGGCAGCAGGGCGTTGCCGGCGAAGATGTCGGCGAATTGCCGGCTGGCGACAAAGCCGGCGGGCAGGCCGAGCAGTTCGGCGACCTGGTCGCTGACCCCGACCACGTAGGGGGCCGGCAAGGGGGTGGGATTGAGCCGGGTGTAGAAGGCGGGGGGCAGCGCGGCGAAGCTGTTGTCGAAACTGGGCAGTTCGGGGGGCAGGGATTCCGGGGCGTTCATGGCGTCGGTTTTGTCGCAAACGAGGGGCCGAATCCCGGATCACGCAAGGGGCGTGCCGGACGGTCCACCCCTCTGAACGCGAAAACGCCGGATGGTTCGCCGCTCAGAAGCTGGCGGCTTCGGCCTCGAGGTAGGCGAGGCTGACGTACTTGCCGATATTGCTGTCGAAACCCTTGGTGTCGCGGGCCCGGCTGGCCACCCGCGGGTCCTTGAGGACCATCGCCTTGGCGTTTTCGATCGGCCGGCCTTCCTTGACCGCCTGTTCGCAGGGCCGGTAGATGCCCTCGAACAGCTCGCGGTTCCATTGCAGCACGCTGGCCCCCGGTTCGCCGTGGCCGGGCAGCCATATCGTGCTGCCGGTCTTTTCCAGCGCGTCGTAGGCCTTCAGCGTGCCGAGGTAGGAGCCGTCGTCCATGTTGGCGATGCGCCGGTCCATGGCGACGTCGCCGATCAGCATCACCTTGTCCTCGACGACCTCGACGCAGAGGTCGGATGGCGTGTGCACGGTGCCGAAATGGTGCATGCGCAGCGTGACGTCGCCGAATTTCAGCTCGGCGCCGTGTTCGAGCGGCCGGTTGGGCGGCATCACCTGGGTGCCCATGGTCGCCTGGTTGGTCCATTGTTCCATCAGCGTGCGCCACAGGTTGCCCTGGACGCCCTGCACGGCGGCGATCGTCCCCGGGTGGGCGTAGCGCGGCAGGCTGTCGCCGTAGGCCGCGACGTAGGCGTGGTTACCCAGCCAGTGGTCGCCGTGGTAGTGAGTGTTGACGATGGCTACCACCGGCTTGTTGAAGGCCTTTTTGATCTGGCGGATGGCCATTTCGCCGATCTGCACCGAGGCGCCCGAATCGACGACGACCAGCCCCTTGGCCGTGTCTACAAAGGTGATGTTGCACATCATTCCCTGGTTTTCCGGGGTGGGGAAACCGTCGGGCGAGAAGATGATCCAGACGTGCGGCGAGATTTGGCGCAGCGGGTGATCCTTGACCGCCGGGCCGCGGATGAAGTCGTCGACCTCGCGGGCCAGCGCACCCACCGTTTGCCAGGGGGTGAATTCGACGGCGGTCAGAGCCGAGAAGGCGGTGGCGGCGCGCAGGAATTGGCGGCGTTCCATAAGTATCTCCTGAAACGTTAAACTAGGTGCATCATCGCCCCGATTGCCGTCTTCGTCTACACTTCCGCCCATGCGCCGCTATCCCGCCTCCTTCATCGTCCTCAGCCTGCTCGGGCTGCTCTGCGCCATCATCGGGGCGATCAGCCTGGCCGGCTTCGGGGCCAGCCTGCACCCCATGCTCGAAGACCCGATGGGCGGCCTGGCCTTCATCGTGTCGGCCGTCGCCCTCGTCGGTTCCGGCGCCTTCCCGCTGGTTATCGAGAAGCTCAAGGAAAACGAGGGCGCCTGAGCGCCCAGCTGCCTCAGTCGACGAACCTGCCGTTCTTGCCGACGATGCTCAGGTCGACAAAGCGCGCCCCTTCGTGGTCGCCTGCCTTCCAGCGGACGGCGATGCCGCCCAGGTCGAAACGCGATGCTTCCAGGGTACGCATGAAGCCTTCCCTGGTCGGGTTGCCGCCCGTCGCTTTGAGGGCCATGACCAGGGCCTTGGTCGTCAGGTAGCCTTCCAGTTCGCCGTAGCTGAGATCGCCGGCGGTCTGGGCCTTGCGGGCCGTCGCCAGAAATTCCCGGACGATCGGTTGGCGCTGGTCGCGCGGATTGGGCACGACCTGCGCGAAGACCATGCCGTGCGCTGCCGGGCCGAGCTTGGCGGCGATTTGCGTCGAGCCGGAATTGACGCCCATGAAGGCCGTGCCGAGGCCGACGCCCTTGGCCTTGGCCACCAGCCGCTGATAGAGCCCGCTCGAGCCGTGGTTGAAGATGAGATCGGGTTTGGCCTGGCCGATGGCGCCGACCATCTGGTCGAGTTGGGCGTCGCTGACATCGCCCTTGAAGGGCAGGTCGAGGACGACCTTCAGGCCCAGTTCGTCGGCAATCAGGCGAACATTGTCGAGGTGCGTCCGGCCGACCTCGGTATCGGCGCGCAGGAAGCCGACGGTCGTCATGCCGGTCGTCTTGCCCCAGGTCATCAGCGCCCGGAATTCCTCGCGGTGTTCGGCGCGCACCGGGAAGACGTAGGCTTGGTGCGGCCGGCGCAAGGTCGGCGAACCGGCCATCGGCCCGAAGAAGGGAACCTTGTTTTCAGCGGCGACTTCGGCCACGGCGGTCGACGGGCCGCCTTCGATCGAACCGAACAGGATGAAGGCGCCGTCGGCCAGCAGTTGCCGGGCGTTGGCGGCGGCATTGGTGGCCTTGTTCTCATCGTCCAGCGTGCGGAGAACCAGCTTGCGGCCGTTGACCCCGCCCTCGCCATTGATCTTGTCAATGTACAGCCTCACTCCCTGCAGGGCGGCGACGCCGTAGGCGTTGCGGCCTTGCTCGAGGGCGATGGTCTGGCCGATGGTCAGCGTCTTGTCGGTGACGCCGGGTTCGGCGAAAAGGGTGCTGGCGCCCAGGCACAGGGCCCAGGCCAAATGTCGGAACTGCATGTTTTCCCCCCAAGGTGCAAAGTCCGCATGGGAGAATTATCCCCGACAAGTGATACCGCTGTCATGACGGGGCGGGATTTTTCGGATTTGGCCGATATTTTCCGTCGACCGCCGGATTCAGGCTTGGCGCATCAGCCGCCAGTACTGGAACTTGAGGGTGGCCGCGGCGGCCCCGACGATGGCCAGGAAGGTGACGATGGAGCCGAGGGCCAGCGTCGAGAAACCGCTGATCCCCTGGCCGACCGTGCACCCCATGGCGACGACGCCGCCGAAGCCCATCAGCGCCGCGCCGAGCAGGTGGCTGGCGGTGTCTTCGATGCTGGCGAAGCCTTCCCAGCGGAAATTGCCGGACAGCATCGACCAGGCGAAGGCGCCGGCGATGACGCCGCCGACGGTGGCGATGGCGAAGGTCACCGTGCGGCTGGTGTCCGACCACAGCATCAGCAATTCCAGCGTATAGGCCTGGGGGGCGACGAAGGTCAGCGATTCCATGCGGCCGCTGTTGGTGGCCAGGAAGGCTTCTTCCAAAGTGTCCGGGTGTTCCGGGAGGTAGCCGAGGTGGCCGCTGACGTACCAGGCGGCGACCACGGCCAGCCCGGTGCCGAGGCCGCCGAGCAGGTTGTCGAGCGTCCAGAAGTCGCGCTTGGCCAGGCAGAAGGCGGTCAGACCGCCGCCGATGCCGAGCACGGCGAGCAGGAAAGCAGTTTTCGCCTCGAGGCCGGCGGCGGTCAGCAGGGCCGGGATGTCCTGCCCGCCGGGGAAAGTGATGGCCGCCTTTTCCAGCACGTTGACGCGGAAGACGCCGAGAACGCCGCGCATGGTCATGTAGGCGACCAGTCCGAGGACGACGAAGACGACCAGCGACTTGAGATTGCCGCTGCCGATGCGGATCAGCGTCTTCGAGCCGCAGCCGGACGCGAGGACCATGCCGATGCCGAAACAGCTGCCGCCGATCAGGTAGGACAGCCAGGTGAAGGTCGGCGTCCGGTAGATCGACTTGCCGAGGTCGATCAGCCCGGCCGCATGCAGGGCGCCGGCGCCGAGGATGGCGACGCCGATGGCCAGCAGCCACATGCGCATGCGGCTCCAGTCGCCCATGTTGACGATGTCGGAAACGGCGCCCATGGTGCAGAAATGCGTTTTCTGGCCGATGGCGCCGAAGATGAAGGCGACGGCGAAGGCCAGCCAGAGGATGGTGGGGGCGGAGGTGGCAGCTTCCATGGTCAGGGGCGGTAGAGCGTGGGGTCGGCCAGGCCGGCGGCGGCGAAGCCTTCGGCGCGCAGGCGGCAGGAATCGCAGACGCCGCAGGCCCGGCCGCTCGGGTCGGCCTGGTAGCAGGAGACGGTCAGGCTGTAATCGACGCCGAGGGCGGCACCGGTGCGGATGATGTCGGCCTTGGTGAGGGCGATCAGCGGCGCGTGGATGGACAGCTGGTGGCCTTCGACGCCGGATTTGGTGGCCAGGTTGGCCATTTTCTCGAAGGCGGCGATGTATTCCGGCCGGCAGTCGGGGTAGCCCGAGTAATCGACGGCATTGACCCCGACGAAGATGTCGTCGCTGCCCAGCACCTCGGCCCAGGCCAGGGCCAGTGACAGCATGATGGTGTTGCGGGCCGGGACATAGGTGACCGGAATGCCGGGCTGGACGCCGTCGGTCGGCACGGCGATCGCCGTGTCGGTCAGCGCCGAGCCGCCGAACTGGGCGAGGCCGAGGTTGAGTACGCGGTGTTCCCTGGCGCCGAGCGCCGCGACGATGCGCTCGGCGGCCTTCAGCTCGGCGTTGTGGCGCTGGCCGTAATCGAAGGACAGGCAATAGGCGTCGAAACCCTGGCTGCGGGCGATGGCCAGGCAGGTGGCGGAATCGAGGCCACCGGAGAGCAAAACTACGGCTTTCTTCATCATGGGGCGCGAATATACCGCAATTCCGGCCCCCTTTCAGGCGGGCCCGGAAAGGCTGCTGGCAGCGGCGCTGGCGCCGGCCCCGGCAAGGCCGGGTGGGGTGTGGGAGGCGTAGTGCTGCGGTCGACGGCAAAAAAGCGCCAAAATCGAAAATCGCCGGGCCGCTTCAGATTTCCCAGTTGTCGGGCAGGTCGGCGGCCGCGGCGGGGAGCAGGTCGAGCTGGCTCTCGAAGGTCACGAAGGACATCGGCCGGCCGAACAGGTAGCCCTGGAAGAAGCGGCAGCCGTGCTCGGCCAGGTAGGCGTACTGGGTGTTTTCCTCGACGCCTTCGGCAACCACGCCGAGGCGCAGGGTGTCGCCCATGGCCAGCACGGCGCGCACGATGGCCGCGGCGTCGCCATCGCGGGTGATGTCGCGGACGAAGGAGCGGTCGATCTTCAGCTGCTCGAAGGGATAGCGCTTGAGATAGGCGAGCGAGGCGTAGCCGGTGCCGAAGTCGTCGAGCGAGAAGCGCACGCCCAGCGTGCGCAGGGCCTGCATCTTGGCCACCACTTCGTCGACGTTGTCGAGGAGCAGGCTTTCCGTCAGCTCCAGTTTGAGGCGGCAGGGATTGGCGCCGTGGCGGGCCAGCGCGTCGGTGACCTGGCGGACGAAATCGGCCTGGCGGAACTGGCGGGCGCTGACATTGACCGCCATGGTCAAGCCCCGCGTCCGCTCGTCCCTGGCCCAGCGCGCCAGGTTGGCGCAGGCCAGGTCGAGCACCCACAGGCCGATCGGCACGATCAGCCCGGTTTCCTCGGCGAGCGGGATGAAGTCGCCGGGCGGTACCAGCGGCTTGCCGGCCGGCTGCCAGCGGAGCAGGGTCTCGACCCCGGTCAGCTGGCGTTCGGCATCGACCTGGGGCTGCACGTAGAGGACGAATTCGCCGCGCGACAGGGCGCGGCGCAGGTCGGCTTCGAGGCCGGCCCGTTCGTCGAGCGCCGTCTGCATCGCCGTGTCGAAGAAGCGGATGGCGTTGCGCCCGGCGTCCTTGGCCTTGTAGAGCGCGATGTCGGCCTGCTTGAGCAGCACGTCGGCTGACTTTTCCTGGCCGCAGAAGAGGCTGATGCCGATGCTCGCCGAGCGGAAATGCTCGGCGTCGCCCTGCAGGCAATAGGGCTCGCACAGCGTGGCGCGGATCTTCTCAGCCACCGTCTCGGCCTGGATGGCCGCCCAGTCGACATCGCTGCCGAGCGCTTCGAGCATGACGACGAACTCGTCGCCACCGAGGCGGGCAGCGGTGTCGCCCTCCCGCACCGAGCGGCGCAGGCGGCTGGCCACCTCGATCAGCAGGCGGTCGCCGACATCGTGGCCGAGGGTGTCGTTGAGGGTCTTGAAGTGATCGATGTCGATGATCAGCAAGGCGCTGTACTGGCCGTTGCGCTTGCCGGCTGCGCCCGCCTTGTCGAGGCGGTTGAGCAGCAGGCGGCGATTGGGCAGCGTGGTCAGCGGGTCGTAGAAGGCCAGGTGGTGGATTTCCGACTCGGCCACCTTGAGGTCGCTGATGTCGGAAAAGGTGCTGACGTAGTTGGCGACTTGGCCCTGGGCATCGGGCACGGCGCTGATCGTCAGCCACTCGGGAAAGATTTCGCCGTTCTTGCGGCGATTCCAGATTTCACCTTCCCAGTGGCCGTTTTGGCTGAGCGCGTTCCACATCGCCAGGTAGAACTCCGGTCCCTGCCGGCCCGACTTGAGCAGGCGCGGCGTCTGGCCGATGGCCTCCTCGGCGCTGTAGCCGGTCAACGCCGAGAAGGCCTGGTTGACGCGCAGGATGCTCTGCTCGGCGTCGGTGACCATGATCGCCGCCTGCGATTCGAAGGCGATGGCGGCGATGCGCAGGTCCTGCTCCATGCGGCAGCGCTCGGAAATGTCGGAGGCGATGCCGAGGTAGCCGAAAACCTGGCCGGTCGCGTCGCGCAATACCGAGATCGCCAGATTGACCGGGAAACGCCGGCCATTCTTGTGCACGTAGATCCAGTCCCGGTCCTGGCGCGAGTCGGCATCGAGGTCGGCGACGAAGACCTCGAAGCCGGGCGCCACCGGGCGCTGCAACTTGGCCGACAGGGCGGCCGCCTCGCGGGCGATTTCCTCGGGGCAATGGAAGAGCAACGGCGACGCCTGGCGGGTTACCTCTTCCCACGAATAGCCGAGCATCTGCTGGGCGGCGCGGTTGAAATAGAGGATGGTTCCAGCCGGGTCGGTGAGCACGATGGCCCGGCCGGCATGCTCGAAAATGGCGTTCTGGGTGGCGCACAGTTCGGGCAGGCCGAAGGCGCTTTCGCCGCGACAAGCGGTCAGGCAGCCGCCCGGGGCTAGTTCCGGGGCGGCAGTCATCGACCGGCCCGCCAGCCGCCAGCGGTCCCGACCCAGCCGGTCGCAAGAACGTTGCCATATTTCGGTTTCATGGCGCCTCTCCCTGGAAGCTGCGGCGTTCGTGTTGGAATACTTGTTGTCGAACGCGCGTTTGACAAGGAGATTATGGCGGCAAGATGCCGATTTCCGCAAGGAAACTTGTGGTTTCCACGGATTGACACCGCGTTTCGCCAGGTGGCAGGTTGGCTAGGGCTGGTAGCGCTCGAGCAAGGCGAATTCGCGGTCGGCCAGGGCTTCGTCGCCGAGGTTGAGCTTGATCAGGTGGCGCAGGTGGGTCAGGCTGTCGAGGTCGATCTCGCGGCAGACCAGGCCGTAGTAGTCGGCCAGGTGGTGCACGACGGTGGCCTCCATGCGGATGCTGGCGGTTTGTCCATCGAGGCGGATCTTCAGCGTGCCGTTGGTGCCGACGGTGACGAACATCGGCACTTTCGGGTGGATCAGCGCGCCTTTCAGCGACAGGTCGAGCACCTCGACGGCATGGTCGCCGTCGGGCAGGAAGAGGTGGGCATCGATCTGGAAGGGAATGCGGGAAAATACGCGACGATCGTCAGCCATGGCAGTCTCCGTCCTTATTTTCCCTGCATGTTACCCCAAAGCAGTTTGTGCAGTTGCAGCTGGAAGCGGACCTCCAGCCCGTCGGCCAGTATCCACTCGGCCAGCGATTGCGGCTCGATCAGCCCCTGGGCCGGCGAGAAGAGGACCGGGCACCGGGCGGCCAGGCCGTGCTGGCGCAGCATGCCGACGGCCCATTCGTAGTCCTGGCGGGAGGCGATGACGATCTTGATCTCGTCCTGCGGCGTCAGCGACGCCAGGTTTTCCCAGCGGTTGCGGGCGCTTTCGCCGGAGTCGGGCGCCTTGAGGTCCATGATCCGGGAAACCCGCGGGTCGACGGCGGCGATGTCGAGCGCCCCCGAGGTTTCCAGGGAGACGTCGTAGCCGGCGTCGCACAGCGCCGTCAGCAGCGGCAGGCATTCCTTCTGGGCGAGCGGTTCGCCGCCGGTGACGCAGACCTGGCGGGCCGGATGGCGGCCGACTTCGGCCAGCACCGCGTCGATGCTGCTGGCCTGGCCGCCGGTGAAGCTGTAGGTCGTATCGCACCAGGTACAGCGCAGGGGGCAGCCGGTGAGGCGGATGAAGACAGTCGGCAGGCCGACGCGCGAGGCTTCGCCCTGCAGCGAATAGAAGATTTCGGTGAGACGCAGGGCCAATTATTTCTTCTTCAGGCGCTCGCGTGCGGTTTCGGCGGCCGGGGCCGACGGGTAGCGGCTGATCACCGTTTCCAGCGCCTCGCGGGCGGCCTTGGCGTTGCGCAATTCCTGCTGGCAGGTGGCGATGGCCAGCCAGGCCTCGGGCGCCTTGTTGCTGTCCGGGTACTTGCTGGTCACCACGCCCTGGGCCTCGATGGCGCGCTTGCAGTCGCGCTGAGCGTACCAGGCGTTACCCAGCCAGTACTGGGCGTTGGGGGCCAGCGAGCCGGCCGGGTATTTCTGCAGGAAGGCTGCGAAACTGGCCGCCGCTTCCTTGTATTTGCCGGCCTTGAACTGGTTGAGGGCGGCTTCGTATTCCGGGCCTTCCTTGGCCGGGTCGGCGGCGGCATTCGAATTTTGGCCGTTTTCCGGGTTGACCGCAGCAGCGACCGAACCAGCCTCGAATTTGCGCAGGCGGGTGTCGAGATCGAGGTAGAAATCCTGCTGGCGCTTCTTGGCGGTTTCCAGCTCGTAATTCAGCGTTTCGACCTGGCCGCGCAGGCGGGCGATTTCTTCGGCCTGGCGCTGGATCTGGCTGGCCAGATCCAACTGGGCCCTGCCCTGCTGGTCGAATCGCGCCTCCGTCTTGATTTTCAGGTCGGCGATCTGGCGACGCGCTTCCTCGTCGTCGAAAACGCCGGCCTGGGCCTGTGCGGCACCCAGGGCGGCAAGCAGAAGAGCGATTCGAACCGGGCGCATGCTTAGAACTCGCCGCGGCCGTCAGCAGCGCGGTAGAGGATGTCGGCGCGGCGGTTTTCGGCCCAGGCGCTTTCATCGTGACCGGCGTTCTTCGGCTTTTCCTCACCCAGGCTGACCGATTCGATCTGGCCTTCGGAAACGCCGAGCAGGGTCAGCGAACGCTTGACCGATTCGGCACGCTTCTGGCCGAGGGAGAGGTTGTACTCGCGGCTGCCGCGTTCGTCGGTATTGCCCTGGATCAGCACCTTGAAGCCCTTGTTGGCGCCCAGGTACTTGGCGTGCGAGGCGACCAGATCCTTGTACTCGTCCTTGACGTCGTACTTGTCGAGATCGAAGTAGATGCTGCGCTTGGACAGCTTGCTGGCCGGGTCGGTCAGTTCGCGCGGCAGGCCGTTGGCATCGACGCCGCCGGCCGTCACCGAGGCGACGCCGGTGCCGGCGCCGCTGCGCGACTCGACCGGGGCGTTGGCGCTGTCTTCAGGCAGCGGGGTGGTGGAACAACCGACGAGCAGGGCGGACAGCAGGGCGGGGATAAGCAGTTTTTTCACAGATGACTCCGGGATGGTTTATTGAAAGTAAGGGCCCCAGGCGGGCTCGCGGACATCGCCGGCGGCCACCGAGAGGCGTTGTTTGATCCTGCCATCGCTGGAGACAGCCGATAGTACGCCGCGCCCGCCGAGTTCAGTGGCGATCAGGATCATGCGGCTATTGGGTGCGAAACTCGGGGATTCGTCCTTGTAGGAATCGCTCACCACCTGGGTCTGGCGGCTGGCCAGGTCCATCACGGCGAGCTGGAAGCGGCCTTCGCGGCGGGTGATGAAGGTCAGGCTCTTGCCGTCCGGCGACGGCCGGGGCGAGACGTTGTAGCTGCCCTCGAAGGTGACCCGCCGGGCATCGCTGCCGCTGGCGCTGGCCTGGTAGATCTGCGGGCTGCCGCCGCGGTCCGAGGTGAAGAAGATGCTGCTGCCGTCCGGCGAATAGCGCGGCTCGGTGTCGATGCCGGGCGACTGGATCAGGCGGCGCAGGCCGCTGCCGTCGGCGTTGACCGCGTAGATCTGGGAATTGCCGTCCTTGGAGAGGACGACGGCCAGCTTGCTGCCGTCCGGCGACCAGGCCGGGGCCGAGTTGGAGCCCTTGAAGTTGGCGACGATGTGGCGCTGGCCGGAGGCCAGGGAATGGACGTAGATGACCGGCTTTTTCTTCTCGAAGGAGACGTAGGCCAGGCGAGCGCCGTCCGGCGCCCATACCGGCGAGATGATGGGTTCGCTCGAGGTCAGCGCGGTGGCGGCGTTCTGGCCGTCCGAATCGGCGATCTGCAGCAGGAACTGGCCGCGCGACTTGACGACGTAGGCGATGCGCGTCGAGAAGACGCCCTTCTCGCCGGTCAGCTTCTCGTAGATGAAATCGGCGATGCGGTGGCCGGCCAGGCGCAGCTGGGTGTTGTTGGTGACGTACACGGCGCCGCCCAGCGACACCATTTTCTGCGTGTCGTAGAGGCGGAAGCGGGCTTCCATGCGGCCGTCCGCGGCGCGGGCGATGCTCCCGGCGGCGAGCGCGTCGGCGCCGCGCGCCTTCCAGTCGGCGTAGGGAACGGCGGCGTTCTCGTCGAAGGCCTGGCTGGCGTTGTCCACCAGCCGGAACAGGCCGCTGCGCTCGAGGTCGGCGCGCACGGTGGCGGTGATGATGCGCGAGGCGGCCGGGTCGCCGGGGAAATCGACGATGGTAACCGGGATGCGGTTGGCGCCGGCGCCGGTGATCTCGATCGATAGCTGGGCCTGGGCGAGCGCTGCGGTCAACAGGCAAAAAGCGACAAAAATTCGACGTGAAATGCGGGACATTGCGTTCATATTCTCCAGATTCCGGTTGATTTTACTCTTCAAACGGCTTGTATTTGATTTCCAGCTCGCGCTTGAAGTCGGCCGGGTTGTCCGGCTTGGGCAGCGGCGAGGATTTGCGGATGGCGCGTTCGATGGCCGCATCGAGCGCCGGGTTGCCGCTGCTGCGCTTGAGACGCAGGTCGAGCACCTCGCCGGTGGGCAACTGGTTGATCTCGAACACCGCTTCCGGATTGCCCTGGATGCCGGGCGGTAGGGTCAGGTTGCTCTTGACGCGCAGGCGGATCTTGTTGGCATAGTCGGCCAGGCCGCGCTTGCTGGCCGAGGCGCGCTGCTCGGCATCGGCCAGCGCGGCCAGCCGCTTCTGGGTTTCCTGGGCCTGGCGGTTGCGTTCCTCACGCTCGAGCACTTCCTTGAACGGATCGACCGGCGGTTTCGGTTCGGGCTTGGCCTCCGGCTTCTTCGGTTCCGGTTTTTTCGGCTCGGGCTTGGGTTCCGGCTTGGGCGGCTCGGGTTTCTTCGGCTCCGGCTTTTTCTTTTCTTCCTTGATCGCGATATCCGGCTTCTTGGGCGGCTCGGGCTTGGGCTCGACCTTGGGAACCGGCTTGGGCTCGGGTTTCGGTTCCGGCTTCGGTTCCGGTTTGGCCACCGGCGGCGGCGGGGGCGGCAGGCTGGTCGCCTGCCTGGGCTGGGCCGACCACAGTTCGACCTCCATCACCTCGGGCTGGCTGCGCTTCCACTGGACGCCGAGAAAGAGCACGGCGACCAGCCCGAAGTGCACCAGGATGGTGAAGGTCAGGGCGTATTTCTTGCCAGGCTCGGCGGGACGCTCGAGGATCATCAGCGCTGCTTGATGGCCGTTTCCAGGCCGACCTTGTCGAAACCGAGGCGCTTGACCTCGTCCAGCACCTCGATGACGTTCTTGTACTGGGTTTCCTTGTCGCCGGCGATCAGCACAGCCAGCTTGTCATCGCCCTTCTTGAGCGAATCGAGTTCACCCTTGAGATTCTTCAGGCCGCCGATCTTCTTTTCCTTGCCGTTGCTGTCATAGACGGTCAGCCCGCCGTCGCTGCCGATTTCGACCTTGACGTACTTGTCCGGCTTCTGCGGCGCCGTGCCGGAAGTCGGCAGGTCGACCGAGCCGGTCGTCATCATCGGCGTCGCCACCATGAAGATGACGAGCAGCACCAGCATGACGTCGATGTAGGGGACGACGTTGATCTCGTTTTTCAGGCGGCGCTGGCGCATGGCTTAACGCACCTGGCGCTGGAGGATGTTGGAGAACTCTTCCATGAAGCTTTCGTAGCGCGTCGCCAGGCGGTCGATGTCGTGCGAGAAGCGGTTGTAGGCGAGCACCGCCGGAATCGCCGCGAAGAGGCCGATGGCGGTGGCGACCAGCGCTTCGGCGATGCCCGGGGCGACCGAGGCGAGGGTCGCCTGGCCGACGTTGGAGAGCCCGCGGAAGGCGTGCATGATGCCCCACACCGTGCCGAACAGGCCGATGTAGGGCGATACCGAGCCGACCGAGGCGAGGAAGGCGAGGTGGGATTCCAGGCTGTCCATCTCGCGCTGGTAGGTGGCGCGCATGGCGCGGCGCGAGCCGTCGACGGTGTCCTTGGAGTCGAAATTCTTCTGGCCCTTGAGCTTGGTGAATTCGCGGAAGCCCGATTCGAAGATGCGCTCCATCGAGCCGGCGTGGTGGCGGTCGCTGACCGCGCTGTCGAACAGCTTGTTGAGGTCGCCGCCCGACCAGAAATCGCGCTCGAAGCTGTCGGTCTTCTGGCGGGCCAGCTTGACCGTGAACCATTTCATGAAAATGTAGTACCAGGACATGAAGGAAACGCCGGCGAGCAGGGCCATGACGGCCTGGACGACGGCGCTGGCCTCGAGAATCAGGTGGAGGATGGAGAGATCCTGGGTGACGTTCATTTAAGCGCTTCCAGCTTGGAGTACAGAAAATCGGGGATGGCGGCCGGCTTCATGGTGGCCATGTCGACGCAGGCGATCTCGACGGTGCCGGTGACCAGTTCGACGTCGCCGCGGCGCACGTGCTGGCGGAAGACGACGCGGACGCGGGTCAGTTTCTCGACTTCGAGGCCGACGCTCAATTCGTCGTCGAGGCGGGCCGGCTTCAGATATTCGCAGCTCGCCTTGCGGGCCACGAAGCCGATGCCGGCATCGCTGGCCAGCGCCGACTGGTCGTGGCCGGCGAAACGCATCCACTCGGTGCGGCAGCGCTCGAAGAATTTCAGGTAGTTGGCGTAATAGACGACGCCGCCAGCATCGGTGTCTTCGTAATAGACACGGACGGGGATGGAAAAGGCGTTCGGATTTGGCGCAAATTTCATCCCGGGATTTTACCTTGCGCCGCAACATTGTTGTGTAACGATCTGTTTCCACGCCAATTGTGGCGCTGGCCGGGGAGCAGGAAATCCCACAGCGGGACGAGCGGCGCCAGGCATAAAAGCCCCCACAGCGCCCCGTGCGGCCGGTAGTGGAAAAACTGCCAGGCGAAGGCGAAAACGGCGACCAGCACGACGTGCAGGCGGCGGGCCAGCGGCCGGTCGGGCAAGCTCATCGGGTCGGAGATCATGAAGAAGGCGAAGAGCAGCAGGCCGCCGTTGAGCGCCTGGTGAGAGAGGATTTCCCACAGGCGGAGCGGGCTGTGGCCGAGCTGCCACAACCTGGCTGCGGTCAACGCCAAAAAAGTGGCCAAAAACAAAAACGCCGCGTCGTCGCGGCTGGCCCGCCGGGCGACCAGCGCCCCGAGGCCGATCAGCCAGACGGCCAGGCCGAGATCGTTGCCCCACTGGCCAGGCGACACCCAGGTCCCGGGCAGCGCCAGCAGGGCGACGCCGATGCCGAAATTGGCCGGGTTGAAGACATGCTTGCCGCGCACCCGGATCAGGAACTTGCCGCTGATCGCCAGCGCGGCGACCAGCGGATGCACCCACAGCGTATCGGCGCGCAGCAGCAGCGACAGGCCGAAGCCGGTGATCAGCGGGCTCAGGTAGCCAACGTTCGCCAGCCGCAGGGCGCGCAGCCAGCAGGCCTGGGTGGCCGCCGCCGCGGCCAGGGCCAGCGCCATCTGCAGCGGCAGCAGGCTGAAATCGCGGAGCAGCACGCCGGCGGTGAGCAGCGCCGCCTGGAAGCCGATCTGGAACAGCCGGGCGTCGGGTTGCGCCTTCACGCCCCTCCCCGGTCAGCGCAAGAGGGGCGGGCGCTCACTTCCACAGGCCATCCCACCACGGCTTGGCGGGCGGCGCCGGCGGCAGGTCGAGCTTTTTGCGGATGGCGTTGATGTCACCGCCGGTCAGCGTCGCCAGTTGCTGCGCCTCCTGCTCCTGGCGCTGGCGCACGCCGTCGAGATAGGGCTTGGCCTCCGGGCAGGCGTTCGGCTCGACCTTGGCCGGATGGCGCAGCACGTAGCGCGTCTGGAAATTCTGGCGGTCGCCGGTTTCCTGGAACATCAGGTCTTCCGGGAAGGTTTCCGGCGTGTAGCGGACGTGCAGTCGGGTCAGCATCACCGGCTGGGCGCCGCCGCCCGGCATGGGGCGCGGCATGAGGCCCGGGCGGCCGGGCAGGGGCACCGGTTGCGGGCTGCCGGCGCCCTTGCCGATCCAGAAGACGCCGGCCTTGCGCAGTTCTTCCGGCGACAGCGGGTCGGCGGCGCAGGGGTCGCACCAGCCCATGTCCCAGAAATATTCGGTGAATACGACGCGATGGCCTTCCTTTTTCGCCTGTTCGGCGAACATCGCCTTGTAGAAATGGCGGAATTCGTCGCCCTGCTTGAGGAAAACCGGCAGATCCATGTTGGCCGGCAGCTTGACGGTGCGGTAGTTGCTCGCCTCGACCCGGCCGTTCTTGGTCAGCAGGTAGGCGATCAGGTCCTGCGGGCCGTTGGCGTTGGCCATGCCGAGGCGGATGGGCAGCATGAATTTTTCCGACTCGTAGGCGAACTGCAGCGGGCGCAGCATGCGAAAGCCCGTCTTGGCCTGCTCGGCCAGATTGACCCGGGCGACGAAGAATTTCATGTTCTGGCGGATGTAGGGGGCGAGCGCCTTGGCCGACTGGGCCGGGATGCGGTAGCCGCTTTGCCTGAGCCAGGTTTCCAGCCCGTCCGACTGGGTGGCGGAGAGGATCACAATGTCGTACTCGCCGACCGTGTAGCTGGCCTCGACGGTGACGCCGAGCGCCTTGGCCGACTGCGGCGCGGCCGAGGCGGGGACGGGGGCCGACATGGCGACGGCGTCGCGGCGCATTTCGAGGACGCGGCGGTCGCAGGGGTTGCCATCGTAGTACTCGGCCAGGCGGGGCGCCGAATAGGCGTCGATGCGCGCGAAGGTGGCCTGGTCGCCGACGTTGATCTGGCCCTTCTGCAGCACGGCCGGCACCGGCACGACGAGGGCGAATTCCTTGAGCTCGCCGCGGTAGTCGTTGAGCATGCTGACCACCGTCTTGTCGCCGTCGCGGACGACGATGACCTGCGAGGCCTCGTTGAACAGCTGGGCGTCGGCCTTGCCGACATAGAAGCCGCAGAAGGCGTGGCTGGCGGCGGAACAGACGGCGAGCAGGCCGGCGATGAGGTGATGGCGCATGGAGGGTCTCCGCGGGGAATTTATTATCAACGCATCATAGCCGGGCCGGATGACCGGTGGCCGGGAAAAGGCGCGGGCAGCGGGCCCTGGCCGGCGCGGCAAGCCGCCGCTTTCGGCCGTCTATTCTTCCGACAGCAGGTCGCGGACGACGGCGCTGGCCGGTTCGGCCAGGCCGAGGTGGCGGTAGATGGCCGGGGTGGCGATGCGGCCGCGCAGCGTGCGCTGCAGGTAGCCCTGCTGGATCAGGTAGGGTTCGAGCACGTCTTCAATCGTGTCGCGCGCTTCGCCGATGGCGGCGGCCAGGTTGTCGACGCCGACCGGGCCGCCGCCGAACTTGTCGATCACCGCGCTCAACAGCTTGCGGTCCATCAGGTCGAGGCCGGCCGGGTCGACGTCGAGCATGTGCAGCGCGGCGTCGGCGACCTGGCGGGTGATGTTGCCGTCGGCCTTGACCTCGGCGTAGTCGCGCACCCGACGGAGCAGCCGGTTGGCGATGCGCGGCGTGCCGCGCGAGCGTTTGGCGATCTCCAGCGCGCCGTCCGCGGCGATCGGCGCGTTGAGCAGGCCGGCCGAGCGGCTGACGATGCTCTGCAGCTCGTCGGCGGTGTAAAACTCGAGGCGGGCGACGATGCCGAAGCGGTCGCGCAGCGGGTTGGTCAGCATGCCGGCCCGGGTGGTGGCGCCGACCAGCGTGAACGGCGGCAAATCCAGTTTCACCGAACGGGCGGCCGGGCCTTCGCCGATCATGATGTCGATCTGGAAGTCCTCCAGCGCCGGGTAGAGGATTTCCTCGACCACCGGCGAGAGGCGGTGGATTTCGTCGATGAACAGCACGTCGTGCGGTTCGAGGTTGGTCAGGATGGCGGCCAGGTCGCCGGCCCGTTCGAGCACCGGGCCCGAGGTCTGGCGCAGGTTGACGCCCATCTCGGCGGCGACGATGTGGGCCAGCGTCGTCTTGCCCAGGCCGGGCGGGCCGAAGAGCAGCACGTGGTCGAGGGCATCGCCGCGCTTCCGGGCGGCCTGGATGAAGATTTCCAGCTGTTCGCGGATCTTGGCCTGGCCGGTGTAGTCGGCCAGCCGCTTGGGACGCAGGGCCCGCTCCAGCGCCTCTTCCTGCGCCGATTTCGAATTCGGGGCGATTATCCGGTCGACCGCAGCGGTCGCCAGCTTGTCGGTTTCTATCATGCCGCCACCTCGTCGCGCGTCCACCGCTTGAACAGCATCTCGCCCAGGGCCAGCAGCACTGGGCCGAGGAAGATGCCGATGAAGCCGAAGACGAAAATGCCGCCGAGTACGCCGAGCGCGATGAGCAGGATGGAAATGCCGCTGCCCCGCGCCATCAGCACCGGTTTCAGGAAATTGTCGATGCTGCTGATGATGAACAGGCCGTACAGCACCATGAACACCGCCCAGCCGGTCTGCCCCTCGGCGTAGAGCCAGACGGCAACGCCGCCCCAGACCAGGGGCGGGCCGACCGGCACCATGGACAGGAAGAAGATGGCAAAGCCGAGCAGCACGGCGCCCGGCACGCCGGCGACCAGGAAGCCGATCATCGCCACCGTGCCCTGGGCCGCCGCCGTGCCGACGATGCCGAGCATGACGCCGATCACCGTGCCGCGCGTCTTGTCGAGCATGTGCTGGCCCAGTTCGCCGCCCAGCTTGAAGGCCGCCGTGCGCAGCGCCGTGGCCAGCCGCGACCCGTCGCGGTAGAGGAAGAACAGCACGAAGAGGGTGAGGACCAGCTGCAGCAGGCCGTTGGCGGCGATGCCGCCGAGCGCGATGAGCAGCTGGCGGGCCGGCCCCAGCGCCTGCTTGATCAGCTCGTTCAGTTCGTCGCGGTCGCTGGCGATCTCCAGCCACCACTGCTTCAGGTTGCCGCTGAAGAAGGGCACCATGTCGAACAAGGCCGGCGGGGTCAGGGGCAGGCCTTGCTCCAGGTAGGGCTTGACGAAGCCGATCAGGTCGTCGGCGCCGCGCCCCAGCGAGGTGGCGAGAAAGACCATGGGGAGCAGGATGACCAGCACCAGCGACAGCGTCATCAGGCTCGCCCCCAACCCGTGGCGGCCGCCGAGGCGGGGCAGCACGCGGTCAGAATAGAAATCCCAGGTGCAGATCCACAGCACGAAGGAAAACAGGATGGCGCCCAGCATCGGCCACAGCACCGCCAGGCAGCCGATGATGAGGAGGACGACCAGCGCCACCTGGGCCAGTCGCTTGGGATTGTCTTCGCTGAACATCAGACCTTGGACAGCAGCTTGAGGGCCTGGCGGATGCCGTCGGACGTGCCGACATCGGCCGCCAGCTGTTTCATCGCCGCCGTCGCCTCCTTCTCGTTGTAGCCCAGCGCCAGCAGCGCGTTGGCGATGTCCGAGCGGGCGTCGTCGGCGGCCGCCGGCAATGCCACGCCGGTGGTTTCGGCGAGCTTGCCCTTCAGTTCGAGGAGCAGGCGCTCGGCAGTCTTCTTGCCGATGCCGGGAATCTTGATCAGCCGACCGAGTTCCTGCTGCGCCACGGCCGCCGCCAGGTCGCCGACCGACAGCCCGGAGAGCACGGCCAGCGCGGTACGGGCGCCGATGCCGGAAACCTTGAGCAGCTGGCGGAAGGCGAAACGCTCGGCCTCGCTCAGGAAACCGTAGAGAAAATGGCCGTCCTCGCGCACCGCGAAATGGGTCAGCAGCTTCGTTTTCTCGCCGGGCGCCGGCAGGTTGTAGAAGGTGCTCATCGGCACGTCGATCTCGTAACCGACGCCGTTCACGTCGAGGACGATCTGCGGCGGGTTCTTTTCGGCCAGGGTTCCGGTCAGGCGTCCGATCATCGGGGGGCGATCTCTTTCAGCAAAAAGTACTGTATTTCCACACAGGTTGTCATCCTATCAGGCGGCCGCCGCGAACGCGATACCCCGCCGTCGCCAGCGCCCCCAGCCCCTGCCCGCCGTGGGCGTGGCAAATGGCGCAGGCCAGCGCATCGGCGGCATCGGCCGTCGGCGCCCCGGGCAGGTTGAGCAGCCGGATGACCATGGCCTGCACCTGCTCCTTGGCCGCCTTGCCCTGCCCGACCACCGCCTGCTTGACCTGCAGCGCCGTGTATTCGGCCACCGGCAGCCCGCCATGGACCAGCGCGCTGAGCGCCGCGCCGCGCGCCTGGCCGAGGAGCAGCGTCGATTGCGGATTGACGTTGACGAAAACCTTCTCGACCGCCGCCTGGTTCGGCGCATAGGTGGCGATCACCTCGCTGATCCCGGCGAACAGCGTGGCGATGCGCTCGGGCAGCGACTGCCGGTCGTTCGACTTGATGCAGCCGCTGGCCACGTAGACCAGCTGGTTGCCGTGCTTCTCGATCACCCCGAATCCCGTGACGCGCAGGCCGGGATCGATGCCGAGGATGCGCGGCGCGCTCATTTCGGCCGGGCCACCAGATAGACGCCGGCGACGGCGACCAGCATGCCGAGCGCTGCGGTCAACGACAAATTTTCGCCAAAAACGAAAAAGGCGATCAGCGCCGTGGTCGGCGGCGTCAGGTAGAACAGGCTGGCGACATTGACCGCGCTGCCGCTGCGGATCAGCAGGTTGAGCAGGCTGATGGCGCCGAGCGACAGCACCAGCACCAGCCAGCCGAGGGCGAAGAAGAACTGGCCGGTCCATTCGATGCGGTAGTCCTCGAACAGCGCGACGGCGACGGCGGTGACGACGGCGGTCGGCACGAACTGGATGACCGAGCCGCTGCGCAGGTCGAAGCGCGGGCAGAAGCGTTTCTGGTAGAGCGTGCCGGCGGTGATGCCGAGCAGGGCGACGACGGCCGGGATCAGCATCGGCCCCAACGCCCCGTCGCCGAGCTTGCCGGAAACGACGAGGCCGACGCCGACGAAGCCGAGGGCCAGGCCGAGCCATTGCCGCGAACTGACCTTCTCGCCGAGCAGCCAGCCCGAGCCCAGCCCGGTGAGCAAGGGCTGCATGCCGACGACCAGCGCCGTCACCCCGGCCGACAGGCCGTGCTTGATGGCGACGAAGACGCCGCCGAGATAGACGGCATGGACCAGCACGCCGGAGACGCCGATGTGCAGCCAGTCGCGCCGCCGGGTCGGCCAGGGGGCGGCGGTGGCCAGCGCGATGGCGGTCATCAGCACAATGACCAGGCCGTAGCGGGTGAGCAGGAAGGACAGCGGTTCGGCGTAGGGCAGCCCGTACTTGGCGCCGATGAAGCCGGTGCTCCACAGGAAGACGAAGAGCAGCGGGAAGGCGCGGGCCGGGCCGGCCGGCGGGTCGGTGGCTACCATGGCTTCAGGCCGCCCAGTCCGGCGCGCAGCGCTTACGCGCCTCGAGCAGGGTTTCGTAGAGGGTGCGGGCGTCGCCGCTGGCCCGGTGCCGGCGCAGCGCCAGGCGGACCTCGACGATGGCCCGGGTGGCGTGCCACAAGGCCATCTCGCAGTCGCCGAGCAATTCGCGCAGGTCGCGCAGCTGGAAGGCCGGGGTCATCTCGGCCGCTTCGTACATGACGTTGAGCCAGACATAGTCGTAGGACCAGGCGTCGCAATAGACGCGCTGGCCGCGCAGGGCGGTGTTCAGGTCGAGGCAGACCTCGATCGCCGGCCGCCCCTTGTCGGCCAGCAGCTGGCGCGGGATGCCGTGGATGCGCTCGGCCGAGTCGTCCCAGTGCGTCCACTCGGCCTGGCGGCGGATCAGCGTGCAGTACGACTGGCCGTCCGGCGCGTAGTAGCCGACTTCGATCGGGTAGCTGCCCCGCCCGAAGCCGGAGGCCTCGATGTCGATGATGACCGGCAGGGTCATGGCCGGCCGCTCACCGCCGCTGCTTAGTTGCAGCTCGCCTTGCAGGCGGCCGCATCGGCGGCGCAGGCCTTGGCGTCGTCGATGACGCAGGCGGCCTTGGTCCGGTAGGTGAAATTGACGTTGTTCGGGTAACTGCACACCACCTTGGTCAGCTTGCCCTGGCGCTCGACCTTCATGGCCGTCGCCTTCAGGGCCTTGACCTTGGCCGGCGCCAGGCCGCAGGAAACATAGCCGTCGAACTGGCCGTCCTTCGATTCCCACAGCGCGGTGTTCTTCATGTCGCGGTAATCCTCGTAGCGCAGGCAGGAATCGGTTTCCTTGGCGTAGGCCTTGGCGTCGTTGCTGCAAAAGCCCGAGTAGGTGTGCTTGAGCTCGTCCTCGGTCGGGCAGGCATTGACCTGGGCGGCGTTCGCCAGGTCGGGACAGGCGTACTGGGCGGCGCCGGCCGGCAGGGCGACGGCGAGAAGCGCGACGAATAGCGCGGCGAGGGGGGCGGCAAAAAGCGGGCGGCTGGGCATGGCGTTTCCTTGGCGGTAATAGAACTGGGCGGGCCGGCCCGCCCGGGTGGATCAGTCTTCGATGACGGCCGTGGTGTAGATTTCCTGCACGTCGTCGAGGTTTTCCAGCGCGTCGAGCAGTTTCTGCATCTTGACGCCATCCTCGCCGGCGAAGACGTTCTCGCCTTCCGGCTTCATTGTCACCTCGCCGAACTCGGGCGTGAAGCCGGCGGCTTCCAGCGCATCCTTGACGGTGATGAAATCGTTGGCCGCGGTCAGCACCTCGATCGAACCGTCGTCGTTGGTCGCCACGTCCTCGGCGCCGGCCTCGATGGCGGCATCCATCAGCGCCGCCTCGTCGGTGCCCGGGGCGAAGATCATCTGGCCGCAGTGCTTGAACTGGAAGGCGACGCAGCCGTCGGTGCCCATGTTGCCGCCGTGCTTGGAAAAGGCATGGCGAACTTCGGCCACGGTGCGTGTCTTGTTGTCGGTCAGGCAGTCGACCATGATCGCCGCGCCGCCGATGCCGTAGCCCTCGTAGCGGATCTCGACGTAATCGACGCCTTCCAGCTCGCCGGTGCCCTTCTTGATCGCCGTGTCGATCTTGTCCTTGGGCATGTTGACGCCCTTGGCCTTGTCGACGGCGACGCGCAGGCGCGGGTTGAAACCGATGTCGCCACCGCCCATCTTGGCGGCGACGGTGATTTCCTTGGCAATCTTGGAGAAGGCGGCGCCGCGCTTCTCGTCCTGGCGACCTTTACGGTGCTGGATATTGGCCCATTTGGAATGACCAGCCATGCTATTTCCCTGAATGCGAAAACGAAAAGCCGGATTTTACCCGCCGAAAGCCTTCTCGTCAGGCCGGCATGCGGCCCCTGCTTACGCTATTTCACGTCGGGCTGCACGCCGGTTGCTAGAATGCCGGGATAACTTTCCAGAGGAGCCAGCCGCCATGTCCGAACCCCTGTACCTCGCCAAATCCGCCGACGGCTACCCCGCCCTGCTGCCCGCCATGGCCAACCGCCACGGCCTGATCACCGGCGCCACCGGCACCGGCAAGACGGTAACCCTGCAGTCGATAGCCGAGCGCCTGTCCTTCGCCGGGGTTCCCGTCTTCATGGCCGACGTCAAGGGCGACCTCTCCGGCATGGGGGCGGCCGGCAGCCCTTCCGAAAAGCTGTTGAAGCGCATCGCCGACCTCGGCCTCGAAGGTTTCGCGCCCTACGCCAATTCGGTCGCCTTTTGGGATGTCTTCGGCCAGGGCGGCGTGCCGGTGCGGGCCACCATTTCCGACATGGGGCCCTTGCTGCTGGCGCGGCTCCTCAACCTCAACGACACCCAGGCCGGCGTGCTGCAACTGGTCTTCAAGATCGCCGACGACCAGGGCATGCTGCTCCTTGACCTCAAGGATCTGCGGGCGATGATCCAGCATGTCGGCGACAACGCCAGGAGTTTCACCACCGAGTACGGCAACGTCTCCAGCGCCTCGATCGGCGCCATCCAGCGCGGCCTGCTGACCCTCGAGGAACAGGGCGGCGACGTTTTCTTCGGCGAGCCCATGCTCGACATCCACGACCTGATGAAGGTCGACGAGAACGGGCGCGGCGTCATCAACGTCTTCGCCGCCGAAAAGCTGATCCACGCCCCGGCCCTCTACTCGACCTTCCTGCTCTGGATGCTGGCCGAACTGTTCGAGCAGCTGCCGGAAGCCGGCGACCTCGACAAGCCGAAACTGGTCTTCTTCTTCGACGAAGCCCACCTGCTGTTCAGCGACGCGCCCCAGGCGCTGACCGACAAGGTCGAACAGGTCGTCCGCCTGATCCGCTCGAAGGGCGTCGGCGTCTATTTCGTCACGCAGAACCCCCTCGATGTGCCGGAAAAAATCCTTGGCCAGCTCGGCAACCGCGTCCAGCACGCCCTGCGCGCCTTCACGCCGCGCGACCAGAAGGCCGTGCAGGCCGCCGCCCAGACCATGCGCGCCAACCCCAAGTTCGATGCGGCCACCGTCATCACCGAACTGGGCGTCGGCGAGGCGCTGGTCTCCTTCCTCGACGAAAAGGGCCGCCCCAACATCGTCGAGCGCGCCTTCATCTTCCCGCCCGCCTCCCGCCTCGGCCCGCTGACTGCTGACGAACGCCAGGCCATCATCCAGGCCTCGCCCATGCTCGCCACCTACGGCACCACGGTCGACCGCGAATCGGCCTACGAACTGCTGCGTGGCCAGCCCGCCGCCAGCCCGGCTGCCCCCGGCGCCATCCCCGCCCCGCCGGCCGGTAACGGCGGGTTGAACGCCAACGACTGGGGCAACCACGCCGGCCAGCCGGCCCCCGCCCCGCAAACCCGCACCAGCACTCCCGCCCCGGCCCCGGCCGAAAGCTCGGGCGGCGGCCTGCTCGGCGGCCTCGGCGACATCCTGATGGGCAGCTCCGGCCCGCGCGGCGGCCGTCGCGAAGGCGTCCTGGAGAGCGCCGCCAAAAGCGCCGCCCGCGGCGTCGCCGGCACCGTCGGCCGGGAGATCGGCAAGCAGATTTTGCGTGGGGTGCTCGGCTCCATCCTCGGCGGCCGGCGCTGACCACCCCCTTCCCGTCAACGCAAAGCCATGGCGCTGCACAGCCTGCGCCATTTTCATTCCGCGCCTTTTTTCCGGTAGACCGCGGTATTGCCCGCCTTCGGTCAGGGCGCCGGAATTTCATGGGCCGGACGGTGTCCACCTGGGGTGGCGTACATCCGGCAACGGGAAAGGAGGGCGATCATGAGCCAGGCATTGCCACCCCTCGGCATCCAGCGCGTCAAGGTCGTCGCGCTGGCGGTTGCCGATATCGATCGCGCCAATCGTTTCTACCGCGAAAAACTTGGTCTGGAGCCCGCTTTCGAGGGTGAGGAGCAAGTCGGCTGGTGGCTCGGCCAGGTCATCCTGATGCTCAAGCCGGACTGGGCGGCGCCGACCGAATTTCCCAATCCGCGCGTCACGCTGGCCACCGACCACGCCCCGGCCACCCAGGCCGCCCTGGAGGCGCGCGGCATCCCGATTGCCAACGCCGTGCAGGCTTACGGCGATTTCTACGTCGGCAGTTTTCTCGACAGCGAAGGCAACAAGCTGTGGTTCTGTTCGCCGGTCGGTGCTACCTGAGTCCTGCGATTCCTGCCTCGCCGGCAGTTCGGCGGCGGTTGGGAGGGCAGGTCTCGATTATTCGAGATTTTGGGCTTTTTTTCCGGTCGACCGTAGCATTCCCCTACCCGCCCGGAGCAGCGGCCTGGCCGTGGTCACCAACAAGCTGGCCGGATTCGAAGGGGTTGCCGGATTGCTGCGCGCCAACTGGCTGCAGCCGCCGGCAGCGGGCCAAGCCGGGCGACGTTCGGCGTCGGCTACTGGATCCGCTGCAGGGCGACCAGCCCGTTTTCGCCGGTGGCGGGGCTGCGGTATTGGCCGCGCAGGTACATGCCGTCCGGGCTGAGGAGCAGGACGGCCTGGTAGGGGGCGCCGTTGACCGTGTAGGAGAAGCTGTACTGGTTGCCCTGGACCATGCCGGCGCCGGCGACGGCGCCGTGGATGCTGTTTCCCTGGAAGACGACCTGGCCGCCCTGTTCGATGATGCGGTACTTGCCGCCTTCGGCGTCCTGCCAGCCGCCGGTCACCGAGAGCTGGCCGGAGCCTGGTCCCGGTGGCACTTCCGGGGAATCTTCCTCGGCGGTGAAGAGGGCGGCGACAACGATCAGCCCGGCAATGCCGCCGGCCCACTTTTTCCAGTTGCCGGACGGCTCGGGCGTCGGGGCGGGGGTGGGCTCTGGCGCCGGGTTCGGGTTCGGGGGAACCGGGTCGGGTTGCGGCCTGGGCTGGGGGACGTTGCCGAGCGCCTTGTTGATCGCCTCGACCAGCGAGGAGACGTCGAATTCCCAGCGCTTGTCGGTCAGTTCGAAGGCGTTGCGCCGGGCCAGGGGCTTGAGGTCGTCGGGCAGCAACTCGGCTTTCGGCATCTCGGCGCCGTCGACGAGGACCGGAATGACCAGCACGTCGCGCCGTTGCAGTGCCGTGGCGATTTCCAGGCGGGCCGTGTCGTTGGCGTCGTCGAGCCGGCGGTGGCCGGCGGCGTCGGTCATGCCGGCCCAGCGCGGCCCGATGATGGCGAGCAGCACGCCGCAGGCATGCAGGGCGCTGCCGATGGCGTCGACGAAATCGACGCCCGGCCCGATGGTCTCGACGTCGCGGAAGATGGGCACCTCGGGCAGGTGGTCGCGGAGGTGGTCGGCGAGCCGCCCGGCGGCGCTCTGGCTGTCCTGTCGGCGATAGCTGATGAAAATACCTTTCATGGCGCCTCCTCCTCCTCGGTTTCAGGATAGCAATCTTCGGCCGGCAAGGCGAGATGACGTTTGGGCATGGCGCGACGCCTGCTCTCCGAACTGTCGATCACCCCGATCTATTCCGGCATGCCGGATTACCAGTCGGCGCTGCGAACCTACGAGGGCGCCGGCTTTCAAATCAGCGGGATCTATCCGGTCAGCCGGAACAAGGATCTGTCGATCATCGAAATGGACTGCTGCCTGGTCCGCCGGGGCAGCCTGCTGGCGGCGGCGTGATCGGCGGCGAAGCGGCCGGTTTCGGCCGGGCGTCGAGGGAAAGGGGGCTGGCATGGCCTACGACGAGGGAATGGCGCAACGCATACGCGAGACGCTCGACGAGCGGCGCGACATCAGCGAACGGCGGATGTTCGGCGGCCTCGCCTTCATGGCCGACGGGCACATGTTCGTCGGCGTGCTCGGCGATACGCTGATGGCCCGGGTTGGGCCGTCCGCCTACGCGGCGGCGCTGGCCCGGCCGCAGGTCCGCGAGATGGATTTCACCGGCCGGCCGCTGCGCGGCTATGTTTACGTCGACAGTGCGGCGCTGGTTTCCGACCAGGCGCTGGCCGACTGGGTCGAGCAGTGCCTGGCCTTCGTCGCCACCCTGCCGCCCAAGCCGGTCGTCAATCGCTGATTTCGCTTTCGGCATTTTTTTGCCGTCGACCGCAGCGATCGGCGTGGTGGATCGAAAATTGTCGTAAACCAGCCAATTTGGCCTTCGGCGACGAACATTTTGCGGCTCGGAAAGCCCTGTGACGCCGCTTTTTGCACCGTGAAGGTGCAGTCGGGAAAATAGTCGGCACCCTTGGTTTTTATGTCATAAATCCCGTCCTATAATTTGCCCGTTACTCACAAAACACACGGCAAGAACCCATGAAAATCCCCGCCAAACTGAATATTTCCGAACAACCCGCCGCCCGCCTGGGCGACGCGCACGGCTACCGCCTGGATGGCGACACCGTCCATCTCAACGCCGACATCCTGTGCGACGCCTGGCGGCTGACCGGGCAGGAATGGGCGCTGCAATTGTGGAGCGACCGTGGCATCAAGCTCGCCGAACTGGCCCTCGGCCTGCTCTATCCGGACGGCAACGGCCGGGTCTCGGTGGGCGGCGCCGCCGCCCTGCTGCCGCCGGCCGGCATCGGCCAGCATACCCTGTCCCTGGTCCTCGCTTCCGGCGCCTTCGGCACCTGCGACACGCAGGAAGACAGCGCCACCTACCCGCAGCCGGTGCATTTCGTCCAGCCGCGTTTCCGCGGCCATGTCGGCGGCCGGCTAGCTGATGGCCTGCTCAGCCTCGATCTCGACTGCATCGAGAACCCGCGCGACGCCGACAACCTGAGCGGCACCCTGGCCCTCGAAGTGTGGGCCCTCGAAGCGCCCTACGGCGGCGGCAGCTGGAGCGGCGTGCCGGTAGCCAGCGTCGTGCTCGGCACCCTGGCCGGCCAGAGCGAATGGAGCGACTGCCATTTCGACGCCCACGCCGGTCCCCTGCCGGCCATCGGCCACCTGACCCTGATGCTGCGCGAATGGACGCCGGCCGGCTACCTGACGCGCGACTACCGCATCCTGCCGCTGGCCGGGGCGGCCGAGCCGGACGCAGCCGCAGTGGCCGAAGCAGCCCCGGTAAAAAAGACCCCGGCGGCGACCAAGCCGGCTGCAGGCAAGGCGCCTACCGGCAAGGCTGCCAAGGCACCGAAAGCGGACAAAACCGAAAAGGCCGAAAAGGCCGAAAAGGCCGGGAAGGCCGGGAAGGCGGCCAAGGCCGGGAAGGCCGACAAACCGGCCAAGGCCGCTGCCGGCCAGGCCCCTTCGGCGGCAGCCAGCCAGGGCGGCCACCCGCCGCCCTCGGTCAATTCGGCGACCCTCGCCGAACTGGGCGCCGTGCCTGGCATCGGCCCCGTCCTCGCCCGGGCCATCGTCGCCGCTCGCCCCTACGTCTCGCTCGACGAGCTGACCCGGGCCAAGGGCATGGGCGACAAGCTGCTGGCCAGTCTGCGCAAGTCGATCAAACTCTGATCGCCGGGCCGGCCGTCGGCGGTGACCGGGAGTGCCTGCTCCCGGTGCCGACCGGCCTGGCCTTTTGCCCCGATTTTGGCGTCGACCGCAGCGGTATTGATCCCGGGGAGATTTTCCGGGCCGGCTGGTGTAATATAAGATCACGCTTATATACAAGGACCCGGTCATGAAACCTTCCCTCGCCATCGCCCTGTCGCTGACCGCCCTGCCCGCCCTGGCGCAGGATCTGGCGGCGCTGACCGCCAATACCAAACAGACCGTGCTGCCGGTGGTGCCCAAGGTGGTCGCCGCCATGCAGGAAGCTGTCGCCGACAAGGGTGTGGCTGGCGCCATCCCCGTCTGCAAGGAAACGGCGCCGTCGCTGATCAAGGAAAAGCGCCGGGAAACCGGCTGGGACATCCGTCGGGTCAGCCTCAAGACGCGCAACGCCGAGCGGGCCACGCCCGACCTGTGGGAAGCCCGCCAGCTGGCCGATTTCAACATCCGCGCGGCGGCTGGCGAAAAACCGGAAACGCTGGAAAAAAGCGAAATCGTCAGCATCGACGGCAAGCCGGTCTTCCGTTACATGAAGGCCCTGCCGGTGGCCGACGTCTGCCTCAAGTGCCACGGCCCGGCCGGCGAACTTGACGCCGGCCTGCGGGCCAGCCTGGCCGCAAGCTATCCGCACGACCAGGCGACCGGCTACGCCAGGGGCCAGATCCGCGGCGCCCTGACCGTCAAGCGGCCGCTCGAGTAGCCCCTGGCCGGGCCCCGCCCGCCGCCGGAAAAACCCGTTTGACGCTGGCCGCCCGGCCGCGGATACTGGATGCAGCAGCTTTTCCCGAATTCGCGGGGGCATCCATGTCCGAACGCATTTTCATCAGCTACCGCACCGCCGACGGGGCCGACAAGGCCACCGCGCTGGCCCGCGACCTCGGCCGGGTGTTCGGCGACGCCGCGGTCTTTCTCGACAAGGACGACCTCGGCGGCGGCTCGGCCTGGCGGGCCGAGATCGGCCGGGCCATCGACGGCCGCCCGGTGCTGCTGTTGCTGGTCACGCCGCAACTGCTGGCGGCGACCGATGGCCACGGGCGATTGCGCATCGCTGCCGACGACGACCCGGTGCGCCGCGAACTGGCCGCCGCCTTCGCCGTGGATGCCCGGATCATCCCGCTGCTCGCCGACGGGGTCGGTGCCGTGCCTGACGCCGCCGGCCTGCCGGAACCCTTCGACCGGCTGGGCGAACTGACTTGGCGACCCTTGCGCGCCTACGACTGGTCGGCTGACGTGGCCCGCCTGGTCGCTGACCTGGAGGCGCTCGGCGTGCAAAAGGCCGGCTCCGGCGGCGTAGCCGCGGCCGCCCCGCCAGCCGGGGGCAGGCGGCGCTGGCTGGGTGCCCTCGCCTTGCTCGCCGCCCTGGCCGGTGGCGCCTGGTGGCTGACCCGGCCATCCGTCCCGGAAGCCCTCGACGGCCGCTGGCAGGCCACGCTCTGGCAAGGCGAAACGGTCGTCGTCGTGCTCGCCGGGCAGGGCGATACGGTAACCCTGGCCAGCGAGCCGGTGAATATCGTCGACCGGCCGGACTGGCGCGACTACCGGGCCTTCTGGCAGGAGCGGGCGGGCAGCCCGCTGGACGCCATCATGTATCTCGGCGACGGCCGGCGCATCGCCCATCCCGGCGTGCCGGTGGCCCTCGACATCGCGCTGCGCGTCATGCCCAGCCCGGCGGTCGGCCCGGCCATCGACGGCGGCAACCTCAGCCTGCAGCTGGCGGCCGATGGCCGCACGCTGCGCGGCCGCATCTGGCTGAACGGCGCCCAGGCCGAGCAGCCGGCCGTGCTCAGCCGCCTGCGCTGAAGTCGCCGGGCGCCATCAACCGGCGCCGCGGGCTGCCAGGTGGGCGAAGAGGGCGGCGGCGGCCGGGCTCAGCGCGGCCGCCGTCCGGACGCACAGCTGCAGGTCGCGGGGCGCCCAGTCGTCGGTGATTTCGACGGTGGCCACGCCGTCCGCCGCCGAGCGGGGCACCATGCCGATGCCGACGCCGGCCGCTACCATGCGGCAGACGGCGGCGAAGCTGCGCACCTGAATGCGCACGTCGAGCCGTCCACCCAGGCGGGCGGCGTGGTTCATCATGAAGGTGTGGATAGCGCTGCCGGCGTGCAGGCAGACGAAGGGCTCGCCCAGCGCCTCGGCGAAGGCCAGCGCCGGGCGCCCGGCCAGCCGGTGGCCGGGCGGCACGATGAGGACCAGCCGATCGTGGCGGTAGGGTTGGCTGTGCAGGCCGGCCAGGTCGCCCTCGGCGGCCACCACGCCGATATCGACCTGGCCGGCGGCGACGGCCTGGATGATGGCCGGGCTGGGCTGCTCCTCGAGGCTGATGCGGATCAGTGGGTGGTCGTGCAGGAAATCGCCAAGGTCTTCGGGCAGGAAGCAGTTGATGGCGTTGGTGTTGGCGAAGACGGTCACCTGGCTGTGCAGGCCGCTGGCGTAGGGGGCGAGGTCGGCGTGCATCTGCTCAAGCTGGGCGAAGACCTGGCGAGCGTGGCGCAAGAGCGCCTCGCCGGCCGCCGTTGCCGTCAGGCCGCGGGCATGGCGGGCGAAGAGCGGCACGCCGAGGGCCGCTTCGAGCTGGCTCAGGCGATGGCTGGCCGAGGAAGGCGCCAGGTGCACCTGTTCGGCGCCGCGGGTCAGGCTGCCGCTGTCGGCGATGGCGGCGACCAGCCGCAGGTCGGGGAGATCGTAGCGCATGGTTTCGTCTGTAACGAAGGCTGGCTTGGGATAATAGCAATTGTCCGGTCGAGTGGCGCGTTGTTCAATGGCATCTCTCTCGATCCGCAGGTGAATGGCTTTGGAAAAATCGAACGCTTACGGGGCTGCCCTAGCGCTGCTCGCCGCCCTCGGCTTCTCGCTGAAAGCCATTTTCGTCAAGCTGGCCTACCCCTACGGCGTCGACGCCATCACCCTGCTCGCGCTGCGCATGGGCTTCGCGCTGCCCGCCTTCCTGTGGGTGGCGGTGGCCGGCCGCCAGACGGGCACCCGCCTGACGCGCGGCGACTGGGGGCGGCTGTTCGCCCTCGGCTGCGTCGGCTACTACGGCGCCAGCATCCTCGATTTCTGGGGCCTGCAATACATCTCGGCCGGCCTCGAGCGGCTGATCCTGTTCACCTACCCGACGCTGACCCTGCTCATCGGCGTGCTCTTCCAGGGCAAGCCCTTCACCCGCCGCGAGGGCCTGGCCGTCGTCCTCTGCTACGCCGGCATCGGCGCCGCCTTCATCCATGACCTCGGGCTGGGCGACCCCCGCGACGTGCTGATCGGCGGCGCTCTGGTTTTCGCCTCCAGTGTCTCCTACGCCGTCTACCTGTCGGGCAGCGCGACGATGATAGGGCGGGTCGGGGCGATGCGCTTCGCCGCCCTCTCCTCGCTGGTCTCGGCCGCCGTCGTGCTGGTGCACTTCCTGCTCGCCCAGCCGCTGACCGCCATCATCCAGCCGTTGCCGGTCTATGGCTGGGGCCTGGCCATGGCGGTGTTCGCCACGGTGGTGCCGGTCTTCGCGCAGTCGGCGGCGATTCGCCGGATCGGCGCCGGCCACGCCTCGCTGGTCAGCATGGTGGGGCCGATGCTGACCATAGGCTTCGGCTGGTGGCTGCTCGACGAGGGCATTTCGCTGGCCCAGATGGGCGGCGCCGCGCTGGTTGTCATCGGGATATTGATCGTCAGCCGCAGGTAATTCGCTTCGGGTTAGAATCCGCAGCATGATCGGCATACTTCTCATCACGCACGGCAGTTTTGGCGAGGCCCTCGTCCAGAACGCCTGTCACGTGCTGAACAAGCGTCCGCCGCAATTGCACCAGCTCGGCCTGTCCGGCGAGGACGATCCGCTCGACCTGCTGCCGCTCGGCCGCGAGATGGTCGGGCTGGTCGACTCGGGCGACGGCGTGCTGATCCTCACCGACGTCTTCGGCGCCTCGCCGGCCAACCTCGCCCAAAAGCTGCTCGTGCCGGGGCGGGTCGAGGGCCTGGCCGGGGTCAACCTGCCGATGCTGCTGCGCGCCCTCAATCACCGCGAGAAGCCACTCGCCACCCTGCTCGTCCGCGCCCGCGACGGCGGCCGCGACGGCATCCTCAACATGCTGGACCACTGAGTCTTCCGGAACGACTTTCATGCTGACCACCGAAACCGAAATCATCAACAAGCTGGGCCTGCATGCCCGCGCCTCGGCCAAGCTGACCCAACTGGCCGGCAAGTACGCCTGCGAGGTGTGGATGGCCAAGGGGGCGCGGCGGATCAACGCCAAGAGCATCATGGGGGTGATGATGCTGGCCGCCGGCAAGGGTTCGAAGGTGACGCTGGAAACCAATGGCCCCGATGAGGCCGAGGCGATGGCCGCCCTGCTGGCGCTGATCGCCGATTACTTCGGCGAGGGGGAATAGTTCGCCATGAGCTTCATCCTGCACGGCCTCGGCGTTTCCGGCGGCATCGCCATCGGGCGGGCCCTGCTGATGTCGCACGCGACGCTTGAGGTGGCCCACCTGACGCTGGTGCCGCGCTTGGTGGACAAGGAAATCGAGCGCTTCGACCGGGCCATCTCGGCGGTCAAGGAAGAACTGATCCTGATGAAGGAGAACACCGAGCACGCACCGGCCGAGCTCAATGCCTTCATCGACATCCACACCATGTTCCTCGAGGACCCGGAACTCGCCGTCAAGCCGCGCGACATCATCCGCGAGCGGCGGTGCAATGCCGAGTGGGCGCTGGTCCAGCAGATGGAGCACCTGGTGGAGCAATTCGAGCAGTTCGACGATACCTACCTGCGCGAACGCAAGTTCGACGTCGTCCAGGTCGTCGAGCGGGTGGTCAAGGAACTGCTCGGCCACCCCGGCCGGGCGACGCTGAAGAACGCCAAGAAATCCAAGGAAGAAAGCCTGATCGTCGTCGCCCACGACCTGTCGCCGGCCGACACCATTTCCTTCAAGGAGCACCGCTTCGCCGCCTTCATCACCGATGTCGGCGGCGGCACCTCGCACACCGCCATCCTTGCCCGTAGCATGGCGATTCCCGCCGTGCTCGGCCTGGAGAATGCCCGCGCCCTGATCCGCGACGGCGAGCGCCTGATCGTCGATGGCCTGCGCGGCGTGGTCATCGTCAATCCCGACCAGCGGGTTCTCGAGGAATACCAGCTGCGCCAGGAGCAGATCGAGCTCGAGCGCAACAAGCTGCGCCAGCTCAAGTCGGCCCGCTCGGAAACCATCGACGGCGTCGCCGTGCAGCTTTTCGCCAACATCGAACTGCCCGGCGACGTGCCGATGGCGCTCGAGTGCGGGGCCGAGGGCATCGGCCTGTTCCGCACCGAATTCCTCTTTCTCGACCGCGGCGACATGCCCGACGAAAAGGAGCAGTACGAGGCCTACAAGAAGGTGGTCAAGGGCATGGGCGGCCGGCCGGTAACCATCCGCACCTTCGACCTCGGCGCCGACAAGGATCTCTACCCGGAAGCCTCGGCGGGAGACCGGGTCAAGACCAACCCGGCCCTCGGCCGCCGGGCCATCCGCCTGTCGCTGGCCGAGCCGCGGATGTTTCAGACCCAGCTGCGGGCCATCCTGCGCGCTTCCAAGTACGGCCCGATCAAGCTGCTCATCCCGATGCTGGCCCACGCCCACGAGATCGACCAGACGCTGGCCGCGCTCGAGCAGGCCAAGTCCAGCCTGCGCGGCGAGAAGATGGCCTTCGACGAGAACATCGAAGTCGGCGGCATGATCGAGATCCCGGCGGCGGCGCTGGCCGTTGGCCTGTTCCTGCGCCGCCTCGATTTCCTGTCGATCGGCACCAACGACCTGATCCAGTACACGCTGGCCATCGACCGCGCCGACGAGCAGGTTGCCGCCCTCTACGACCCGCTGCACCCGGCCGTGCTGATGCTGCTCGCCCACACCCTGGCCAGCGCCGAGAAGGTCGGCATTCCCGTCTCGGTGTGCGGCGAAATGGCCGGCGACGAGGACCTCACCCGCCTGCTGCTCGGCATGGGCCTGCGCATTTTCTCGATGCACCCGTCGCAGATCCTGCGCGTCAAGAGCCGGGTGCTCAAGTCCGACGTCAGCGAAGTCGGCCCCTACGTGCGCAAGATGCTGCGCCTCGACGAGCCGCACAAGCTGCTCGAGGCCCTCGAGAAACTCAACGGCTGACCGGCCGCGGGCCGGGAATCCTGCGGTCAACCGGAAAAACAGGCGAAATTTGAAAATGGCCGGGCCACCGATGGCCCGACCGAAACCCTCAGCGCCGCCCGAACCGGCCGGCCAGCCAGTGATCCAGCGACACCACGCCGGGGCCCCTGGCGACCAGGAAGAGCAGCACGGCCGCCCACACACCGTGCGTCGGATAGGCGTCGGGATAGACCAGCAGCTGGATGACCAGCGTCATGCCGAGCAGGGCCAGCGCCGAGAAGCGCGTGGCCAGGCCGACCAGGATGAGCAGCGGCAGCAGGTGCTCGGCGAAGGCGGCGGCCGGGGCAGCCAGCTCGGGCGGGACCAGCGGCAGCCGGTATTCGTCGCGGAAGAGATCAACCGCGGTATCGGCCAGCCGCGGCCAGCCGAGCTGGAAATCGCCGCTCACCAGGTCGATGGCCAGGCCTTCGACCTTGGTCTGGCCGGATTTCCAGAAGACGGCGGCGATCGAGAAGCGGCCGACCAGCGCGATCAGCGAATCGGGAATCCCCGACAGCAGGGCGATGGCCCGGCGCAGCAGGCGGATCGGGCTGGCGGTGGGGGCGGCTGGCGCCTGGGCGGTGAGTTCAGTCATGGTGTTCTCCTTGGGGATGGCGGGCGCTTGCGGTGCATACGGTGCATACGGCGCCCTTGGCGATCAGGGTGGCGAGGATGGCGGTGGGGTCGAAGGCGGCCTCGTGCGCGCCGGCCGCCGCCATGGCTTGTCCGAGGCAGTAGCCGGCGGCCAGGCTGGCGACGAAGGCGGCCGCCGCGGCGGTAATCCCGATGACCTCGACGTCCAGCCCGTAACGCAGGACCAGGGCGCTTTCCGGGCGGCCAGGATGGACCTCGGCCAGCGCGCCGACGCCCTGGTGGGCGGCCCACAGCGCGACGATGGCGTAGTCCGAGGCGAGCACGCGGAGCGCCGGGTGCAGGGCCAGGCGCAGGTCGGGCAGCGTCGCCGGGTCGGCCAGCGCGGCGGCCAGTTGCGCGGGGTCGATCGCTGCGGCGTCGGCGGCGTGGCAGGCCGTCACCCGGCAGCGTTCGAGGCGGGCCAGGTCGGCCAGGTAGGGCAGGCCGGCGGCCGGCGCGAAGCCGGCGATGAAATCGGCAAAGTCGTCGCCGTATTCGGCCATCACGGCCGAGGCCGGCGGCCGGTCGACGACGTAGCGGCGGGCCATGGCGCGGAAGAATTGGTCGCCGACCAGCGCCTGCACGACGGGAAAGCCATCGGCCAGGGCGTCGATCAGCGAGACGACGACATTGTTGCGATAAACGGCGAAGCGCCGCGCCGGGTCCGAGCCGTTCCAGGCGAGCAGCCCGGGCGGGCAGGGCAGCGCCGGATCGACGAGGGCGGCGGCGAAGGCGGCCTGGGCGCTCATGCCGCCCTCCGCGGCGCCGCGGCGGCGGCCAGTGCGCCATCGGCCCGGCCGGCCTCGGCGAGCAGCACGGCCAGCGCCGGGACGTCGTGGTCGCGTTCGATCAGCGTCGCCACCGGCCCGCTGCCGGCCAGCGCGTAGCGGTAGAGATCCCACACCGCTTCGGCCACCGGCGACCCGTGGTTGTCGATCAGCAGGCGGTCGCCGGCGGCGTCGACGTCCTCGGCGAAGCCGGCCAGGTGGATCTCGCCGACCGCCGCCAGGGGCAGCGCGTCGAGGTAGGCGTAGGGGTCGCGGCCGTGGTTGGTGCAGCTGACGTAGACGTTGTTCACGTCGAGCAGCAGGCCGCAGCCGGTGCGGCGGACGACCTCGCCGATGAATTCAGTCTCGCTCAGGGTCGAGGCGGCGAACTCGACGTAGGTCGCCGGGTTCTCGAGCAGCATGCGGCGGTTCAGCCGGTGCTGGACGACATCGATGTGCTGGCAGACGCGGTCGAGCGTCGCCCGGTCGTAGGGCAGCGGCAGCAGGTCGTTGAGGAAGGCGCAGCCGTGGCTCGACCAGGCCAGGTGCTCGGAAAAGGCGGCCGGCTGGTAGCGGTCGAGCAGCGCCGCCAGGCGGTCGAGGTGGGCGGCGTCGAGCGGCCCCTCGCCGCCGATCGACAGGCCGACGCCGTGCACGGACAGCGGGTAGTGCTGGCCGATCTCGCTCAGGTAGTGATGGAAGGGGCCGCCCGCCACCAGGTAGTTCTCGGCGTGGATCTCGAAGAAGCCGAGGGCGGGCCGGGTTTCCAGAATGTCGCGGAAATGCGCCGGCTTCAGGCCGAGGCCAGCGCGCACCGGCAGCCCGGCCGGCGCCGGGGCGCCGGCCGGGCCGGGCAGGTCGAGGGGGGCAGGCATGGCCGGCGCTCCGCTTCGCGGCTGGCGATCAGGCCTTCTTTTCCTTGAAGGCGGCGAGCTGGCCGAAACCGGTCGGCGAGGTCGGCGAGGCGGTCTTCTGGCACGTGCCCTTGGGCACCAGCGACCACGAGTTGCCCTGGTAATCGATCTTCGAGGTGCCGGCGCAGGTCGTGCCGGGGCCGGCGGCGCAGTCGTTCTTGCCCTTGAGGGCGACGCCGAAGCATTTTTCCTTGTCGGCCATCTTGTCGGCGGCCAGCGCCGGCGAAGCGGCGACGGTGAGGGCGGCGCCCAGGGCGAGGGCGAGGGAGGCGGCGGTCAGTTGCTGGTTCATGGTGGTTCTCCGTTCGGGTTGGGGGTGGTGCGTTTGAAGGCAGCCGTTGGTACAGCTGGTAGCCATTGGTCGCGCCACCCGGCGCCTTCTTACACGGCGGGCGGAAAATTTATGACTGCTGCGGTCGACCGGAAAAAAGTCGTGAAAACCGGGATTTTTCCCGAGAGCCGGGGAAGATGGGTTCCTGCGGCTTGCTTGCCGGCTAAGGCGCGGCCAGCCCCGGCAAGTCCGCCTCGTCCTTGAGGCCGATGCCGGTCAGCTGGCGGCTCAGCGCCTGGTCGACCAGCCAGGCCAGCTTGCCGGCCGCGGCGGCCGGCGGCAGGCCGGCGGGGCGGATGTTGGAGAGGCAGTTGCGCTCGGCGTCGCGGCGGCCGACCCTGGGGGCGTAGGTGAGGTAGGCGCCGAGGCTGTCCGGCGCCGACAGGCCGGGGCGTTCGCCGAGCAGGACGAGCACCAGGCGGGCCCGCAGGGCGGCGCCGATTTCGTCGCCGAGCGCCACCCGCGCCTGTTCGGCGATGACCAGCGGCGCCAGCCGCCGCCCGGCGAGGCGCGGCAGCAGCGCCGCCAGCAGCGGCAGGGCGTGGTTTTGCGCAGCCGGCGCCGCCAGCCCGTCGCCGACGACGATGGCCAGGTCGTGTTCGCCGGCCGTGGCGGCATCGGCGGCCAGCCGGGCGGCGTCGGCTTCGGCCAGGCGGCGGCCGAGGTCGGGGCGTTGCAGGTAGGTGGCGCGGCTGTCGGCCCGGCTATGCACGCGGCGGGCCGGGCCGTGGCCGAGGGCGGCCCAGGCTTCGGCCAGGGCGTCGGTGTCGAGCGGCTGGTGCACGGCATCGCGGGCCAGGGCGTGGGCGGCGGCGAAGTCGAGCTGGGCGGCGGTCGGCTGGCCGCTGCCGCAGCGGCCGAGGGCGATGCGGGCGCCGGTCAGGGCGCGCAACTGGGCCCAGGGGTCGGGCCGGGCCGGGGCGCTCATGCCAGCCCCCGCGTCAGGTCGCGCAGCAGGCGCTGGTCGGCCGCCGCCGGCAGCAGCCGGCCGTCACTGTCGGCCAGGCCCATGGCCTGCAGCCAGCTTTCGAACTCCGGCGCCCGCTTGAGGCCGAGCGCCTGGCGGACGAACAGCTGGTCGTGGAAGGAGGTGCTCTGGTAGTTGAGCATGATGTCGTCGGCGCCCGGCACGCCCATGATGAAATTGACGCCGGCCGTGCCGAGCAGCACCAGCAGGTTGTCCATGTCGTCCTGGTCGGCCTCGGCGTGGTTGGTGTAGCAGATGTCGCAGCCCATGGGCAGGCCGAGCAGCTTGCCGCAGAAGTGGTCTTCCAGCCCGGCGCGGATGATCTGCTTGCCGTCGTAGAGATATTCCGGGCCGATGAAGCCGACCACGCTATTGACCAGCAGCGGCTTGAACTGGCGGGCCACGGCGTAGGCCCGCGCCTCGCAGGTCTGCTGGTCGACGCCATGGTGGGCATTGGCCGACAGCGCGCTGCCCTGGCCGGTCTCGAAATACATCACGTGCTCGCCGAGCGTGCCGCGCTGGAGCGACAGCGCCGCCTCGCGGGCTTCCTGCAGCATCGCCAGGTTGATGCCGAAACCGGCGTTGGCCGCCTCGGTGCCGGCCACCGACTGGAAGACCAGGTCGACCGGCAGCCCGGCCTCGATGGCCGCGATCTGGCTGCTGACATGGGTCAGCACGCAGGACTGCGTCGGGATGGCGAAGCGGGCGATCAGTTCGTCGAGCATGCGCCACAGCGCGGCCAGCGCCGCCGGGCTGTCGGAGGCCGGGTTGATGCCGATCACCGCGTCGCCGACGCCGTACATCAGGCCGTCGAGCAGCGCGGCGGCGATGCCGCGGGCGTCGTCGGTCGGATGGTTGGGCTGCAGGCGCACGGCCAGCCGTCCGGGCAGTCCGATCGTGTCGCGGAAGGCGGTGACCACCCGGCATTTGCGGGCCACCGCGATCAAATCCTGGTTGCGCATCAGCTTGCTGACCGCGGCGACCATTTCCGGCGTCAGTCCCGGTGCCAGCGCCGCCAGTTCGGCCTGGCCGGTGCTGTCGGCCAACAGCCATTCGCGGAATTCGCCGACGGTCTGCCCGGCCACCGGGGCGAAAGCCGCACCATCGTGGCTGTCCACGATCAGCCGGGTGACCTCGTCGCTTTCGTAGGCAATCAGCTGCTCGTCGCGCAGGCGGCGCAGCGGCAGGTCGGCCAGCACCCGGCAGGCGGCCACCCGCTCGGCGGCGCTGCCCGCCGCAATGCCGGCCATCGCGTCGCCCGAGCGCAGCGGGCTGGCCTTGGCCAGCACTTCCCTGAGGTCGGCGAAGGCGTAGCGGCGGACACCGACGGCGGCGGCGAGCGACATGGCGGGCTACTCAGCCGCGGTGCTCGGTCAGCCGCCGGAGCAGGATGCTCTCACAGCACTTGAAGACGATGAAGAAGGCCAGGCTGAGGTAGCCGTAGGCGATCAGCTCGACGAACTGGCGGCCGGCCCCGTCGACGATGATCATCGTGCCGTGTTCGAGGATCACCTCGATATTGGCCTTGAGCACGTAGATCAGGTTCAGCGACAGGATGCCGAAGACCAGGAAGGCGGCACCCATGAGCAGGAAGGTGCAGGCGTAGTGGCGGTAGAGCCAGGCGTTGAGACGTTCGAGCATCGGTATCTCCCGGGCAGGGCGGCAGCGGCCGCCGGTCAGCGCATCTTACTGCTGAGCGGTGCCGACGGTGTGCATCGGCGCTTGCCGGCCGGGCGGGCATTTCGATTTTGGCCGGTTTTTCCGGTCGACCGCTGGAATGGCTCGATCGCACTGCGACAATTTGCCACATTCCGGCGCCCCCGCCCTCTCCGTATTATCACGCTCCAAGTGATTGTTTAATAAGTATTTTTGATACAAATCAATTAGGGGTTCCTGATGAAGTCGTTTGCATTGCCGCCGCTGGCCCTCGCCATCCTGTCCACCTTCCCGGCCGGCGTCGCCCTGGCCGAGGCATCGGCCCTGGCCGAAGTGACGGTGACCGCCACCCGCGAGGGCCAGTTGCTCAGCGAGACGCCGGCGACGGTCGGGGTCATCAAGGAAAAGACGCTGCGCGAGGTCAAGCCGACGCATCCGACCGAAATCATGGGCCAGGTGGCCGGCGTCTGGGTCAATGTCACCGGTGGCGAAGGCCACCAGACGGCGATCCGCCAGCCGCTGACTACCAACCCGGTCTATCTCTATCTCGAAGACGGCGTGCCGACCCGGTCGACCGGCTTCTTCAACCACAACGCGCTGTACGAGGTGAACCTGCCGATGGCCGGTGGCATCGAGGTCAGCAAGGGGCCGGGCAGCGCGCTGTACGGCTCGGATGCCATCGGCGGCGTGGTCAACGTGCTGACCCGCCGGCCGCCGACCGGGCCGGAAATCGAAGCCTCGCTGGAAGCCGGCAGCTACGGCTGGGCCAGGGCCCTGGTGACCGGCGGCACGGCCTTCGGCAACCATGCTTTCCGCGCCGATCTCAATCTCAGCCACACCGACGGCTGGCGCGACACCACCGCCTACGACCGGCAGAGCGGTACCCTGCGCTGGGACAGCGCGGTGGGCGACGACGCGACGCTGAAGACGGTCGCCACCTTCTCGACCATAGACCAGCAAACCGCCGGCAGTTCGGCCATTTCCCATAACGACTACAAGCACAACCCGCGCGCCAACTACACGCCGATCTCGCTGCGCAAGGTCGATGCCTTCCGCCTGTCCACCGCCTACGAGAAGGAATGGGGCAGTTCGCTGCTCAGCATCACGCCCTATTACCGCAACGATGCGATGGACCTGCTGGCCAACTGGTCGCTGTCCTACGACCCGACCATCTACACCACCGAAAACCAGTCCTTCGGCGCCCAGATCAAGTACCGCCACGATTTCGCCCTGCTGCGCACCCGCCTCATCGTCGGCCTAGACCTCGACCACAGCCCGGGCAGCCGCCTGGAAAACCGCATCGCCACCACCTCGACCGGCAGCGGCTATACCCGCGTGTACACCAGCTACACGACCGGGGCGCGCATCTACGACTACGAGGTCACCTACCAGGGCGTCTCGCCCTACGTGCATGGCGAGATCTCGCCGGCCGACAAGCTGCGCATCACCGCCGGCCTGCGCTACGACCGGGTCAGCTACCGTTTCGACAACCGCTTCGGCGCCACGCCGATCCAGACCGGCAGCGCCTACTACGGCCAGGTCGGCGACACCGACATCGATTTCGGCCACCTCAGCCCCAAGCTCGGCGCCACCTACGCCTTCAGCCCGGCGCTCAACGCCTTCGCCGCCTACAACCACGCCTTCCGCGCCCCCTCCGAAGGCCAGCTCTTCCGGCCGGCCGTGGCGACCAGCGCCGGTGCCGCCACCGCCGCCGCCGAGGCCTCGCGCCACCTCAAGCCGATCAAGGTCGACAGCTTCGAAATCGGCTTGCGCGGCAAGTTGACCGCCGCGGTCAACTACGAAATCGCCGCCTATCACATGACCAAGACCGACGACATCCTCAGCTACCGCGACCCGGTCACCAACCTGAGCACGCCGACCAACGCCGGCAAGACGCTGCACCGCGGCATCGAGATTGGCATCGGGGCGCAGTTGGCCGACATGTGGCGCCTCGACACCGCCTTCTCGTACGCCAAGCACACCTACGAGGACTGGAAAATCAGCAGCACCGTCGACTACAGTGGCAAGGAAATGGAGTTGGCGCCGCGCCGCATCGCCAATACCCGCCTGACTTTCGGCGACGCCAAAACCGGCCTGGCCCAGCTCGAATGGCTGCACTTCGGCAGCTGGTGGTCGAACCAGACCAATACCTCGAAATACGGCGGCCACGATCTGTTCAACCTGCGCGGCAGCTACCCGCTGTGGCGCGACATCAGCCTGTTCGGCAACATCCACAACCTGGCCGACAAGCGTTACGCCGAAAGTACCGGCGTCAGTTCCGGCTTCGACACCTTCGCCCCCGGCCTGCCGCGTACCTTCACCCTCGGCGTTCAGGCCAAATGGTAAGACATGTCCATTCCCTGCTGCTCGCCCTGTTGCTAGCCAGCGCGGCCATGGCCAACGAGCATGCCGGCCACGGTGGCCCGGCCAAAGGCGATTACGCCAAGGTCTGGCTGGAAAAGCAGCAGAAGGCGCCGCGCCTGGCCGTCGCCGCCGCCTTCGACGAAGCCGGCCGCCTGTGGCTGGCCCGCGTCATTGGCGAGCAGCTTTGGGTCAGCCGTTCCGACGATGCCGGCCAGTCCTTCAGCCCGGCTGTCGCGGTCAACCGAAAAAATGAGCTGATTTCCGCCGACGGCGAAGCCCGCCCGCAGATCGCCGTCGTCGGCCGCCGCGTCTACGTCAGCTGGACGCAGGCCCTGCCCCAGCCCTTCGCCGGCCACATCCGCTTCGCCGTGTCGGAAGACGGCGGGCAGAGCTTCGCCGAGCCGCTCACCGTCAACGACGACACCAAGCCGATCACCCACCGCTTCAACGCCATGCTGGCCGACGCCGCCGGCGTCACCCTGGCCTGGATCGACAAGCGCGACGGGGCCGGCAACCCGGCCTACACCGGCGCCGCCATCTACACCGCCCGGTCCACCGACGGCGGGCGCAGCTTCGCCGCCAACCGCAAGCTGGCCGACCATTCCTGCGAATGCTGCCGGATCGGCCTGGCCGCCGACGGCGACGGCACGCCGCTGGTCTTCTGGCGTCACGTCTTCGGCGCCAATGTCCGCGACTTCGCGCTGGCCCGCCTCGGCCAGCCGCTGCGCCGCGTCTCCGAGGACGGCTGGGAAATCGACGCCTGCCCGCACCACGGCGGCGCCATCGCCGTCGACGCCAAGGGCGGCCGGCACCTCGCCTGGTTCACCGGTGCCGAAAAATCGCCCGGCCTGCATTACCGTCGCCTCGACGGCGAGCTGATGACGCCGCCCCTGCCCTTCGGCAACCTCGATGCCCAGGCCGGCCATCCGGCCATCGTCGCTGACGGTTCGCGCATCCACCTCGTCTGGCGCGAATTCGACGGCCGCCACACGCAGATCCGCGCCATGACCAGCGCCGACCGCGGCGAGCGCTGGTCGGCGCCGGCCACCCTGGCGCAGACCGCCGGCGCCGCCGACGACCCGCTGCTGCTGCGCGGGCCGGATGCCGTGTGGCTGGTCTGGAACACCGCCGCCGATGGCCTGCAGCGGCAGAGGCTGCAGCCATGAGCCGATCACTCACCCGGTGCGCCCGCCTCGGCGCCCTGGCGCTGGCCGCCGCCCTGCTCGCCGCCCTGCCGGCCCGCGCCGAAGTCCGCCCTTTCGTCGCTGGCAGCCTGGCCGCCATCGAGGCCGGGCGCAGCGGCAAGCCCTTCATCGCCGCCTTCTGGTCGGCCGACTGCACCCACTGCCCCGGCGAACTCAAGGCGCTCGGCGAACTGAGCCGGCGCTACCCGGCCCTCGACATCGTGCTTATCGCCACCGACAGCCCGGCCGCCGCCCCGCTGCTCGCCCGGCTGGCCGAAAGCTACGGCCTTGGCCGCCAGGAACAGTGGGTGTTCGCGGACCAACAATCGGAGCGCCTGCGTTTCGAAATCGACCGCCGCTGGTACGGCGAACTGCCCCGCAGCTATTTCTACGACCGCCAGCACCGGCGGCAGGGGCGCTCCGGTATCGTGCCGGCCGGGCAACTCGAAACGTGGGCGGCAGAACACGTAAAATAGCCGGATGACTGCCGCCAGCCTGCGCCCGATGACCATGGATCTGCCCGAATGGCGGCGCTGCGGGCGCTTCTTGCTGCTCGCCGCGGCGCTGCACGGCGGTGTCCTCGCCTATCCGCTGCACCTGGCCAGCGATCCGGCCGAACCACCGCCGCTACTCGTCAAGCTGGCCGCGCCGGCCGAGCCGAAGCCGCTGCCGGTCGTCGAGCCCCTGCCCAAGCCGCTGCCGGTTCAGCCGGCAGTCAAGCCGGAAAAGCCGGCGCCCCGGCCGGCTCGCGCCGAACCGCCGCCCCGCCCCCTGCTCGCCATGCCGGCCGAAGCGCCGGCGGCTGGTCCGGTGGTCGCCGTCGCCCCGCCGGCACCGCCCGCGGCGCCGGTCGAAGCGCCGGCCCGGGCGAGCCCCGTGGCGGCCGCGCCCGGCCCGCTCAGCCCGGCCCGTTTCGACGCCGCCTACCTGCAGAACCCGGAACCCAGATACCCGCCGCTTTCCCGCCGCCTCGGCGAAGAAGGCAAGGTGCTGCTGCGGGTGCGGGTGACGCCGGAAGGAACGGTTGCCGCGGTCGACCTGGAAAAATCGAGTAATTTCGAAAGGCTGGACGCCGCCGCCCGCCAGGCCGTCGCCCGCTGGCGCTTCGTGCCGGCCCGGCGGGGCGACGAGGCGATCGAGGGGCTGGTCATCGTGCCGGTGGTCTTCCGGCTGGAAAGTTGATTTCCGCTCTGCGGAATTGACGACGGGGACCGAAGTCCCCGCCGGCTGTCTTTGGTAACAAGGCTCCAGCAGCCCCGGCTAGCCGTTATTAGGCGGCGATAGCGAAATGCTCATCATTGGCATTTATGGATTTGCTTCATTAACGTCGATCGCCTGACGAGTTGCCTGCTCACCTTTGCCCGCCCTGTCGAAGCCAGTACACCCCCAACCAAAAACACTCAGCGGAATGCCCTTGGGTGGAGGTGAGGGGAATCGAACCCCTGTCCAGAACGCCTCCAGATTGCCGGAATTACAACCATGCTTTGGATTATGGGGGCGGGGGGGCGATTTTTCAAGGCGCGGCCGTCGGCGAACGGTAAGCGCTTGTAACTGCCGGCGCATTTATCGCCGGCGGCCGGGGGAGCCGGCCTTCGGCTTGAGGCTCTTGGCGCCAGCGCTACTCGGCGACGGCCGGCGGTTTGGCGAACCGCAGACCCAGGTCGTTGAGCACCGCCTTGCCGCGTACGGTGAGGTCGGAAATGGAGCGGAACTGCTGGGCGGCGTCGACCGGATAGGCCTTGAGGCGGTAGTGGGTGGCCCACGGCTTTTCGCTGACGGCGATGGCCACCGGGTCGTCGAAGTAGAGGTAGGGGCAGGTCAGGGCGACGTCTTCGAGGGCGGCGCGCACCTGTCGGCCGTCGTGCTGCGGGTGCAGGTAGAAATCAGCGCGACATTCCAGGCGGGCGTCACAATCGGACGGCCGCCCGGGAAAATTGCGAATTTGGCCGATTTTTGCCGTCGACCGCAGGAATCGGCCAATTTCCTGCCGATCGACCCCGCTCAGAGCTCTTGGTCGGCGCTCAGCAGCCGCTCGCAATAGCGAGCGATCAGGTCGACTTCCAGATTGACCTTGCTGCCCGGCTGCAGGCGGTTCAGCGTGGTGTTTTCCAGGGTGTGGGGGATCAGGTTGATGGTGAAGTCGGTGCCCTTGACCTCGTTGGTGGTCAGGCTGGTGCCGTCGACGACGATCGAGCCCTTGCGGGCGATGAAGCGGGCGATTTCCCGGGGCGCCCGGATTTCCAGCAGGCGGTTGTCGCCGACCGGATCGAAGCGCAGCACCTCGCCGACGCCGTCGACGTGGCCGGAAACCAGGTGGCCGCCGATCACGTCGTTGAGGCGCAGCGCCTTTTCCAGGTTGACCGGGCCGGGGGCGTCGAGGCCGACCGTGCACGACAGCGTTTCCGGCGAGACATCGACCATGAAGCTCTGGCCGTCGAGGCCGACGACGGTCAGGCAGACGCCGTTGTGGGCGATCGAATCGCCGAGGGCGACATCGCCCAGATCGAGCCGGCCAGCCTCGACGAGCAGCCGGAAACCGGCCTGGCGGGGAGTGATCTGCTTGATTTGGCCGACGGCGGCGATGATTCCGGAAAACATGGCGGGACCCGTTTGCAATGAAAAAAGGACTTTAGCACGCCCCTCAGGCGGCAGCCCAGAACAGCGCGAACCAGTCGGCATCGTCGGTCCACCAGTGCGTCTCGCCGAAACCGGCGGCGGCGAGCAGCCGGCCGGCGCCATCGATCGTGTATTTGTACGAATTCTCGGTGTGGATGCGCTGCCCGGCGGCCAGCCGGCGCTCGCCGCCGGGCCAGCGCACGACGAGGTCGGCGCGGGCTTCGAGGTGCATCTCGATGCGGCTGGCGGCGGCGTCGAAGAAGGCGACGTGGCGGAAATCGGCGACCCGGAAGTCGGCGCCCAGCTGGCGGTTGACCACGTTGAGCAGGTTGCGGTTGAAGGCGGCGGTGACGCCCAGTTCGTCGTCGTAGGCGCGGTCGAGGACGGCCGTCGCCTTGACCAGGTCGAAGCCGATCAGCAGGCCGCCGCCCTGGCTGGCGGCGCGGGCCTGGCGCAGGAAGGCGACGGCGTCGTCGGGCGAGAAATTGCCGATGCTCGACCCGGGGTAGAAGAGCAGGCGCGGCCCGGGGCCGATTTCCGGCGGCAGTTCGAGGCGGCTGGAGAAGTCGCAGCCGAGCCCGGTGATGTCCATGGCCGGGTGGCGGAACTGCAGGTAGTCGAGCGACTCGACGAGAAAATCGACCGCGATGTCCACCGCCACGTAGCGCGCCGGGCGCAGCGCCGGGAAGAGGCTGGCCGCCTTGGCGCAATCGCCGGCACCGAGGTCGACCAGGGTGCAGCCGGTGCCGGCGGCGGCGGCGATTTCGCCGGCCCGGGCGGCGAAGATGGCGGCCTCGGTGCGCGTCGGGTAATAGGCGTCGAGTTCGGTGATCGCCGCGAACAGCCGCGAACCGAGCTGGTCGTAGAGGAATTTCGGCGAAATGCGTGGCGTTTCGGCCAACAGGCCGGCCGCCAGCTCCTCGCGCAGGGCGGCGGGGGCCGGCCGGTGGCGGTCGAGCAGGCGGGGGCGGCGAGCAGTCATGGCGGGCCTTCCAGTGGCTTCCGGCCGGTGCCGGAGGCGGCAAAGTGGTCTATCATCGCCCGTTCATCATAGCAACGGAAAGCGCCCCATGTCCTTCGCCAAACGCGTCACCCTGCGCGCCCTGTGCGCCGTCGCCCTGCTCGGCCTCGCCCCCTTCGCCCAGGCCCAGCAGGTGTTCCGCGTCACCGCCATCCCCGACGAGTCGCCCACCGAACTGGCCCGCAAGGCGGCGCCGCTGGTCAAGTACCTGGAAGGCAAGCTGGGCATGAAGGTCGAATTCACCCCGGTCAACGACTATGCCGCGGCCGTCGAGGCGCTGGTCAACAAGAAGGTCGATCTCGCCTGGTTCGGCGGCTTCACCTTCGTCCAGGCCAACGCCCGCTCCGGCGGCAAGGCGCTGCCGCTGGTCCAGCGCGTCGAGGACGAGAAATTCAAGTCGGTGTTCATCACCACCGACCCCAAGATCAACAACCTGGCCGACCTCAAGGGCAAGGACCTCAGCTTCGGCTCGCAGAGCTCGACTTCCGGCCACCTGATGCCGCGCAGCTTCCTGCTCGCCGCCGGCGTCAATCCGGACAAGGACCTGCATCGCGTCGCCTTCTCCGGCGCCCACGACGCGACCATCGCGGCGGTCGCTTCCGGCAAGGTGCAGGCCGGCGCCCTGAACATTTCGGTTTGGGAGAAATTCGTCGGCGAAGGCAAGGTCGATACCGCCAAGGTGCGCGTCTTCTACACGACGCCGCCCTATTTCGACTACAACTGGACGGTGCATGCCGAGATGCCGGCCGCCCTGCGCGAAAAGCTCACCGCCGCCCTCCTCGGCCTCGACCGCAACACGCCGGAAGGCAAGGAAATCCTCGAACTGCAGCGGGCCACCCGCTTCGTGCCGACCAAGCCGGAAAACTACCAGGGCATCGAGGCCGCCGCCCGCAACGCCGGCCTCATCTGATCACCGATGCGGCTTGAACTGGCCGGCATCGAGGCCCGCCACCCGGCGGCCCGGACTGGCCTGCCGCCGGCCCTGAAAAAGCTCGACCTGAAGCTGGCTGCCGGCGAACAGGTGGCCGTCATCGGCCCCTCCGGGGCCGGCAAGACGACGCTGCTGCAAGTCGCCGCGGCCAGCCTGCCGCCGGCGGCCGGAGCGCTGCGGATCGACGGCGACGACCCCTGGGCGCTCTCCGGCCGAGCCCGCCAGCGCCTGCGTGGCCGCCTCTTCCTGGCGCCGCAGACGCCGCCGCTGCCGCCCCGCCAGCGGGTGGTGACGGCGGTGCTGGCTGGCCGCCTGCCGGCCATCGGCTTCTGGGAAAGCCTGCGCTCGCTGTTCTACCCGAGCGACATCGCCGGCGCCCACGCCGCGCTGACCCACTTCGACCTGGCCGACAAGCTGTTCGAGCGCGTCGACCGCCTGTCCGGCGGCGAGCGCCAGCGCGTCGGCCTGGCCCGCACCCTGCTCTCGCCGGCCAGCCTGTGGCTGATCGACGAGCCGCTGTCGGCCCTCGATCCGACCCGGGCCCGGCAGGCGATCAGCGCCCTGCTGCTGGCCGCCGAGGAACGCCGGGCGACGGTGCTGGCCACGCTGCACCAGGTCGACACGGCGCTCGAGATGTTTCCCCGCATCGTCGGCCTGCGCCAAGGGCGGGTGGTCTTCGACCTGGCGCGGGGCGAGGTCGGCCAGCGCCACCTGGCCGACCTCTACGCCCAGCACGAAGACGAACTGGGCGGCCCGGCGCCCGCTGCCGACGGCGAGGCGGACGGCCCCCGGCCGGTCGCCATGCACTGCCGATGAGTCTCGCCGCCCCGGCGCTGCGCGATCCGGCCTGGCTGCCCCGCCTGTTCTGGCTGTCGGCCGGGCTGGTCGTGCTCTGGCCGCTGCTGGTCCTCACCGAATTCCGGCCGGCCGTGCTGTGGGCGCCGGAAAACCGCGAGCCGACGCTGAATTTCCTGGCCGCCTTCGTGCCGCCGGCCCACGGCAGCGAATTCCTCTGGCTGGTCGCCCGCGAAACCTGGCGCACCGTGGCCATCGCTACCGCCGGCATCGCGCTCGCCCTGCTCATCGCTATCCCGGCGGCGCTGGTCACCACCCGCATGCTGTCGATCTCCGCCCTCGCCGGGCGGATGGCCGCCCTGCCCTTCGTCGTCCGCCAGCTGCTGCGCTGGCTGCTCATCGTGCTGCGCAGCGTCCCCGAACTGATCTGGGCGCTGGTTTTCGTGCGCGTCGTCGGCCTCGGCGCGACGGCCGGCGTGCTGGCCATCGCGCTGACCTACGGCGGCATGCTCGGCAAGGTCTATGGCGAAATCCTCGAAAGCGGCGAGGGCCAGGTCACCGTCGCCCTCCTGCGCAACGGCGCCGGCCGCCTGCAGGCCTTCTTCTACGGCCTGCTGCCGCAGAACGCCGCCGAACTGACTTCCTACACCGTCTATCGCTGGGAATGCGCCATCCGCTCCTCGGTCGTCCTCGGCTTCGTCGGCGCCGGCGGCCTCGGCCAGCTGATGGACGGCTCGATGAAAATGTTCGCCGGCGGCGAGGTGGCGACCATGCTGCTCGTTTTCATCGCCCTGGTCGCCCTGGCCGACCGGGTCAGCGCCTGGCTGCGCCTGCAGCTCGGATGACACGCCGATGACCCGTCCCGACCCCCAGCCCTGCCGGCCGCCGCGGGCTGCCGCCAACCAGCCCTACCGCCTGCCGCCGCCCCTGTTCGACGCCCGCTGCCTGGGCTGCTGGTTCATGCTCGGCCTGGCCCTGCTGGTCGGCCTCAGCTTCTGGTCGCTCGACCTGCAGTGGGCCAGCTTCCTGTCGGCCCGGGCCCTGGCCGACATGGGGCGCTTCCTCGGCGAATTCCTGCCCCCCGAGCGTTCGCCGCCATTCCTCGACAAGCTGCTTTGGGCGAGCGCCGAAACGCTGGCCATGTCGGCCCTCGGCACGCTGATCGCCGCTGTCCTCGGCATCGCCCTGGCCCTGCCGGCCAGCCGCAGCCATCGCGACGCGGCGGCCGTCGCCCGGGCCCCGACCCGCCTGCTGCTCAACGCCCTGCGCTCGGTGCCCGAGCTGGTGTGGGCGGCGCTGCTCCTCATTTCGGCCGGCCTCGGCCCCTTCGCCGGCACGCTGGCGCTGGCCCTGCACACCACCGGCGTGCTCGGCCGCCTCTTCGCCGAAGCCGTCGAGAATGCCCCGCCCGGCCCGGGCGCCGCCTTGCGCAGCCACGGCGTCGGCGGCCTGCGCGTCTTCCTCTACGCGACGCTGCCGCAGATCCTGCCCCAGGTCGTCGCCTACACGCTGTACCGCTGGGAAAACAACATCCGCGCCGCCGCCGTGCTCGGCGTCGTCGGCGCCGGCGGCCTCGGCCAGATGCTGGCCTTCCACATGGGCCTCTTTCACATGCAGAAGACGGCCAGCATCCTGATCGCCATGTTCGCCCTGGTCGCCATCGTCGACGGGCTCAGCTACCTGGTGCGGCGGCGGCTGGCCGACTGACGGCGGCCGGCCTTTGCGCCTTGGCTGCAGCGCCGGCCGCTTCCCCGTTCCCGTGTTGCTTTTGGGGAGCAGTGCGGCAGGCCGTCCGGGAACTGCTCGGTGAATTGTTGCGTGACGGCGGCTGGCGGCATGATCGCTGCGGTCAGCGGCGAAATAACGGCGAAAGACGAAACTCGACGCGGAGTCGGCCGCTGAATTCGATGACGGCCGGGGTCCGTGCCTGCACGGCGAGCGGAAGGTGGCGTGAACGGCTTTTAGTCGTTGCTCTCTTTCCTTCATTTGGACTTCAGGCCGGTGGGATGCGCAGGGATTCGCTTGCCTCGCCCTTATCGGGCGGGATGGAGGATGCTGAGCTCGCGGTGTAATCGGGCGCCTCGGGTGGCGTCGCTGGCAAATCTTCGACTAGCCGTGCGATTGCGTCTGCAGTCGCGGCGATTTCCGCGTGTAGGGCTTCGGGATCGAGGTCGGCGAGGTAGTGGCGGTTCGCACGCTGGTGTTCGAGCAGCACGGCTGGTTCCTCGAAGGGAGCAACGATCACGGGCACGACAAGCAGGCCGCGCCGGATCGCGGTCTCAATCTCTGTGGATGCAAATCGGGACGTCGCGGTGGCCGGCCCGGCCAGCGCGACGAGAATGCGGCTCTCGTCGAGGTGTTTGGCGAGAGCTTCCCGCCATTGCTCACCGGGCGTCAGGGACCGGTCGGAGCGCAGGTCCAGCCCCCGCGCGCGCAGCGCATCTTCCAGTTGGTCGCGGTAATGGGCATACTCGGAGACGTCACTGAGAAAGACCGGCAGGCCGTGCGGCGAGGTGGGGGTGACCATCGCCGGGGCGGCATAGGCCTCGCTCAGGATCTCCTCCGCCACGATGGGCAGCATGGCCTCAAGGGCCGAGGGCGGCGGAAGGGTGAGGCGGGCGGTGTAGCGTGGGGCCTCGAAGAGCAGCGCGGCATCCGCGGGTGGCGTGGCGGGGACAAGGGCCAGCACCGCGTCGGCCCAGCGCTCGGGCCCGGCGAGGCGTTGGGCGTCCTTGTGCGGCAGGCCGTACTCCAGCACCGCGAGGTCCAGGCGCTGCGGCGCCTCATGCGAAGAGCGGCCAAAAAAGACACGCAGCAGCCGTTGGCGCAGCGGCCCGTACTCGCCTATCTCCACGGCGCGCAGGAAGAAGGCCCAGAGTGTGACCCAGGTGCGCGGCGACCAGCCCAGGGGCGCACCTTGGGAAGCAGGCGGCGCCAAGGCGGATGCCACCACCGGCCGGCCAGCCGCGTCGGTCTGTTCGTTCAGCAGGCCGGCCAGCCGCTCGGCTGCCGGGCGGTCCGTCTCGCCGTGAAGGATCAGGATGCGGCGCTCGGCCGCTTCGCGAGGACGGTGGTCGACGTAGAAGCGTGTGAGCAGGTGCTCAAGTTTGCGCCGGTCAGCGAAGTCATAAAGGCGCCAGCTATCCGGCTCCATTTCGGGGTAGAAGAAGGGTGCGCCCCGCGGGATGAACCGCTCCTCGCGCGCCACCCGCAAGCTGTTCGGCGGCAGGCTTGCAAACAGCCCGCCCCAGCCGGCGGCCAGCGGCCCGTCCGCCAGTACCAGCACGCGGGACTCAGTGGGCAGGCCGGCAAGAATGGCGGCGGCTGCCGGCGCAGCACAGTAGAGCTCGCGCAGCGGCAGGCCAGCGCGCCCGGCTTCGGCCGGCAGTCCGCGTTGCCAGCCTGCGGCATCGGCGACGGAGCGGGCGAAGAGGTCGGCCAGGGTGCCGGCCGCCTGGGCCAGGCGCAGATGCGGGCCGCGAATCTGCGGCGCGGCAGCGGGTGGCGCGAGCAGCGTCACCGGCCCGGCATCCCAGCCCCGCGCGGCGGCCTGCGCGGCGGAAATCGCTGCCGGTGAGCACGCCTCGCCGGGCAGCACTAACCACAATGGTGTATTCGCTTCGTCGGTCACGCGACCGAGCAATAGGCGTATCGCCCCATGGGCAAAGGCGGCCAGTGCGGTCAATAGGGCCCAGGCCAACAAGGCCGACACCTCGGCTCGGCTCAGGTCTCTGATAACTGGGGCGCCAACGAACGGGAACCAACTGACTGTCGATGCGATGTATACGCTTACCATTGCCGGCCCAGCGAATCCGCAGACCAGCGCCAGGGCCCAGGCCGCTTCGCCCGCCGCCGCGGCCCCCAGCATTCCTGCCAGTTGCCGCCGGGCGAGCAGTCCAGGCAGGGCGAAGAAGACTCCTGCCGCAGCCAGCGCCAGCAGTGCCCCGGCCAGCATCCCCGCCATCGGCGCGATGCCCTCCAGCGGCGTGGCGAAGGCCGCCCGCCAGGCGGCGCCCTCCAGGCGGGGCACGGCGAGGATCGCCACGGCCCCGCCGAACACCAACCCGCCTAGACGGACCAGGCCGCTGCGCAGGGCAAGCAGGCGCGTCGCCCCGCGCAGGCCGCGGCTGGCTTCCAGGCGGTTGAGCAAAAAGGCTGCCGCCCAGGCCACGACGGCGAGGATCAGCGCTGCCATCAGCGGTGGTGCGTCGGGGGAGAGGGGCCAGGTGAAACCCAGCAGCAGCCAGGCCGCACCGGCGAACACGGTGCTTACAGCCCAGGCAGTGGCGGTAAAGGGTCCGAGCAGCAGGGGCAGTGCGGGCCACAGGTGGGCGAGCAGCGGAGGTAACAGCACGCCACCGGCCGCGGCGATCGCCACTGCGACGCGCAGTTGCTGTCCTTTGGCAGGGTCCACCGTCAAGGTCGATGTCAGAGCAATCATGGCGATGAGCCCGGAGGCCAGCGCTAGGCTGCCTACCCGCAGAAGCGCCGCCTCGGACCAGCCGAAGGCCCGGGGCAGGCCCATCAGGGCAACGCCGCCACCCACCAGCGCTGCAATTCCCAGCCCCAAGCCGGCCGACCCCGAGGCAAAGGGCAACAGCACCGCCAGCGCGGCGCCCAGCGCCAGCCCGCGCTGACTGAGTGGCGCCAGCGCCAGGGCACGGGCCAGCCGCCCCAACCCCTCCGTGGCTCCGCGCAGCACCCGGCTGGCCTGCTGCGCCATTGCGACAGCGCCGGGGTTCAAGGGGCAGTCTCCGCGACGAGCCGGCGCAGCGCGCGCCGGCGGAGCCAGCCGGTGATCGCGACGAAAGCGATGAAAGCGATGAGGCCCGCCAGCCCGGCTGGCGCCGCCCACGCCGCCACCGGCGCCAGCCGGGCTGGCAGCGGCAGGGGATGGGGCGGTACGCGCCAGATCTGGGCGCCCCCGCCCCTTGCCCCGAAAGACGGGTCGACCGCATTGCGAATAATCTGTCCGCTGGGGTTGGATACTGAAGCAGATTGAGGGTGCGGTTGGCCTTGCTTCTGGTGCGGAGTCTCCTGCGATGCTGGTGTCGTCGGCCCAGGCTCATCCCTTTGTTGCTCGGGTTGCAGAGCGTCGCGCCCTGGGTACTTGGGGAGAACAGCATGGGCCGAAGGCGCTAGCGCATCAAGCGCTGCCATGAACAACCCCGCCGCCTGCGAGCGTGGCGCCTCCTGGGTGGGCGGCGCGAGGTTGACAGGTGGTTCGGCCGGCACGCTGGGCGCGGGTGGCGCGGTTTGCGGTGAGCGCAGGGTGCGCGGATTCGCGGAGGTCGGCTCGGCCGGTGCGCTGAAACTCGGCCCCGAGGGGGGCGCCTCATTAATGGGTAGCCTGCGCTTCAGCGACGGCTCGGCTGGCGGGGCGCTAATCACCCGCTGTTCCGGTGTGCTGGGATCGACCGCACGGTTCGTGTTCGATCGCAGAGATGGCAGGGTGGCAGGTTGTTGCTGCTGCTGTTGTTGCGGGGGGTCCTGCAAGAGCTGTTGCTTTTGGGGCGGCGGCAGGGTGCTCTGCGTCACTTGCTCATTGGCAGTCGTTCCAGCCGGTGTGCGGGAGCCCTTGTCGCCCGGTTGCCCCGGAGTCGGGAGTGGAGACGGGCTGCTGACGGTCTTCTCGCGGCGGGTACCGGACGGCGTCTTGGCGGAGTTTGCGAATCGGTCAGTTGGCAAGTTTATTGCTTGTGGCTGCTCGGTCCGCGGAGTGCTGGCTGTTGGGGAGGCTGGCGCCTCGCGTCGTTGTACCTCGCCGCCCCAGGCGGTAACGATGCGAGTGCCGTCCGGGCTAAAGGCCACATGGCGGACAGCGCCCTGATGCAACTTGGGTGGATAGAGAGGGGTGCCGGTCGCTGCGTCCCAAGTTCGGGCCGTACCATCTTCGCTTGCGGTGACGACTTGCCCCCCGTCGGGGCTGAAGGCGGCGGAAAAGACTCTGCCGTCGTGCTCCATCGGCAGGCCTAGGGCGGCCCCACTCTCGCCGTCCCACAGCCGCGCGGTACCGTCGTTGCTCGCGGTCACTACGCGCCGGCCGTCAGGGCTGAAGGTAGCGGAAGCGACCGCGTCACCGTGCTTCATCGGTGCGCCCAGGGCGGAACCGCTGGCCGCGTCCCACAGGCGCGCCGTGTCATCGTTACTCGCCGTCACCACACGCTGGCCGTCAGGGCTGAAGGCGGCGGAAAGTACCCTATCGTCGTGCTTCATTGGCGCGCCCAAGGCGCTCCCGCTCGCAGCGTCCCAAAGCCGTGCAGTGTAGTCGCGACCCGCCGTCACCACGCGGTGGCCGTCAGGGCTGAAGGCAGCAGACTCGACCCCGTTAGCGTGTTTCATTGGCGCGCCGTGGGTGGTGCCGGTCTCACCGTCCCACAGTCGCGCGGTGCCGTCCCGACTCGCCGTCACCACGCTTCGGCCGTCGGGGCTGAATGCTGCTGAGTACACAGCGTCCCCATGCTTCATCGGTGCTCCAAGGGCGACCCCGCTCGTGGTGTCCCACAGCCGCGCGGTACCGTCGTCACTCGCCGTCACCACGCGCCGACCGTTGGGGCTGAAGGCGGCCAAGAGGACATGTCCGCTGTGCTGGAGCGGCGCGCTCAGCGCAGTCCCGCTCGCGGTGTCCCACAGCCGCGCGGTGCCGTCAAGACTTGCCGTCACTACACGACGGCCGTCGGGACTGAAGGCGACAGACCAGGCGGTGTCTTCGTGCTTCATTGACAGGTCGGGGACCGCGCTGCTCTTGTCGTACCACAGCCGCGCGGTGCCGTCGGCACTCGCAGTCACCACGCGCTTGCCGTCGGGACTGAAGGTAGCGGAAGCGACCGCGTCACCGTGCTTCATCGGTGCGCCCAAGGCGGACCCGCTGGCTGCGTCCCACAGTCGCGCCGTGCCATCGCGACTCGCGGTCACCACGTGCCGGCCGTCGGGGCTGAAGGTGGCTTGCGTCACCTCGGCGCCATGGACCATCGGCGCACCCAGCTCAGCACCTGTCTTGGTGTCCCACAGGCGGGCGGTCTTGTCATCGCTCGTGGTGACCACCTGACGCCCATCTGGAGGGGTGAAGGCAGCAAAAGTCACTTCCGCAGCGTGCTTCATCGGCATGCCCAGCGTGGCCCCGCTTTCGGCGTCCCACAGTCGTGCAGTGCCGTCCGCACCGGTGGTGACAATGAGTTTGCTGTCCGGGCTGTAGTCGGCATAGATGACGAATACGTCGTTCTCTATCGGTGCGCCCAACGCGTCGCCGCTCTGGGCATCCCATTGGTGAGCGGCGGTGCTTACCGTCAGCACACGCACGCCATCCCGGCCGAAGGCGGCGGAATGGACCGGGCCGTCGTGCTGCATCGGCGTGCCGAGGGCGGCCCCGCTGGTGGCGTCCCACAGCCGCGCAGTGCGGTCGTCACTCGCCGTCACCACGCGCCGGCCGTCAGGGCTGAAAGCGGCGGAAATGACTGCGCCGTCGTGCTGCATCGGCGTGCCGAGGGCGGCCCCGCTGGTGGCGTCCCACAGCCGCGCCGTGCGGTCGTCACTCGCCGTCACCACGCGCCGGCCGTCGGGGCTGAAGGCAGCGGAAGTGACCCAGTCGTCGTGTTTCATCGGCGTGCCGAGGGCGGCTCCGCTGACGGCGTCCCACAGCTGCGCCGTGCCGTCGCCACTTGCCGTCACCACGCGTCGGCCGTCGGGGCTAAAGACCGCCCAACGAACCGGCCCCTCATGCGGATACGCCACGCCACGCCCCTGCTCCTCGTAGAGCCCCTCGCGCAGGCCGCGCGGCAGGGAGTTGGGATCGTTCAGTGTGAGGGCGGCGGCGAGTCCGGCCAGGGCTGCGAGGGCCAGACCCGCGAAAAAAAGCGCCCGCCGCGAGGCGCCGAAGAAGCTCAGGCCGCTGCGCCAGAGCAGGCGGTCGCGCACTGCCGCGAGCCAGTCGGCGAGGAGGCCGGCGCGCTGGTGGGCGGGCAGCTGGGCGAGCCAGGCGCTCCATTCCTTTGGGGCGCGCAGCATGAGCTGGCGCGGGCTGTGGCCGGCGAGGTAGCCGAGGTAGAGGGTGTCGCTCGCGGCTTCGGCCGCACGCCGCCGCGCGCCGCCCCCCAGGGGGTTGGGCGGCTCCTCCAGGCTGAGGGCGTCGTCGCCTGCGGCATCCAGGCCAATCTGCCCCAGCTTGCCGCGCACCACCTTGCGCACCTCCGCCTGCCGGTCGGGCGACAGGCTGTCGAGCAGCGCCAGCCGCAGCCAGTCCGGCATGAACTGCCGGCGCAGCCAGGGCAGGAGGGCGAGGCGGGGGTAGTCGTGGGCGATGTAGTCACGCAATTTCTCGGCCCTGGCGCCGGCATTGAGGTAATACTGCTCGCCCAGCAGCAGGGTGAGTTCCCAGCGCACGATGGGCGGCACGGCACAGGCGGCGAGCCAGTAGTAGCCGTTTTCGCCGAGGTAGTACTTGAGCTGGTTGATCAGTTCGGCGAGCCCTGCGACGGGCTGGTCGGGGTCCAGCAGGGCCTCGGCCTGACCGGCGTCCTCCAGGGCGCGCAGGCGCTTGGGGTAGCGCTGGGCGCGGGAAAGAGTGAAGCGCGGCAGGCGGCCGGTGACGACCAGTTCGGCCCAGGCGGCGAGGGCCGCTTCGTCCAGGGGCAGGACGTAGAAGCCGGGGTCGGCTGGCCGTTCGCGGCGTTCCAGGGCGTCCTCCCGCTCGCCCCAGTGGCGCGGCTCGGTGGGAGTGAAGATGGCGCGCTGGGGCCAGCGGTGCAAGCGGGCGCGGTTGGCCCAGGGGCGCCACTTGCCCTCGGCGTCGGTGAGCAGGTTGCCGTCCGAGATCACCACCAGACGCTGTCCGGCTGGGGGGGAGGGCAGGCGGTCCAGCGGTTCGCCCTCGGCGCCGTCCAGGCGCCAGTCGCTGCCGACGGGGCGGCAGGTGAGTGCCTCGCCGGTGGCGGGGTCGAGACGCACCAGGCGGATTTCCACGTCGATGCCCTGCTGGCGCAGGCGCTCGGCCCAGCGGTAGAACATGCGGCCGCGCGGGTCGTTGAGGATCTCGGCGGATTTCGCTTCGGGCCGGGCTTCCACCTCCACCAGCAGAAGGTAGGAGGGCCGCAGCCGGGCGGCGCGGTAGCGCAGGCTGAGCACGCCGAGCTGTCGCAGGGTGGCCTCGACGGTGCGGCCGACATGCAGCGGCGGGCGGCGCTGCAGGCGCTCGCGGAGGGCGGCGGGGCCGGCGACGTGGCGCTCCAGGCGGGCCTGGATGTCGGCTTGCAGGGGCGGGACGATGCGCCTGGCCTCCTCGCGCAGGCTGGCGAGATCGAGGGGAACGCGCCGGCCGGTGAGGCGCGAATGGCCCAGCCAGGGCAGGGCCAGCGGCAGGGCGAGACCCAGCACGCACAGGGGGCCCAGGCTGAGCAGGCTGAACGCTACCCAGAGGCGCAGCTCCTGGTTGTAGCGCACGGCGGGGAAGTAGCCGTAGAAGCGTTCGTCGGGCTTGGCCGGGGCCGGCGCGGGGGTGACGACAGGCGTTGTTGCGGGTTCCGGCTTGGGGGTCGCAATGGGTGAGGGCCGGTCCGGCGCCGGTTGCTCGCCCGGTTCCCACAAATCGCGCAGCACGAGCGCCACGAGGATGACGCCAACGACCGCCAGGAGAATCTGGCGGGTCCGCCGGCGTGCCGGCGCAGCCCCTTCGGGTGCTGCGGGCGTAGATCGTTTGGTGGTTTCAGTTGGCCCCGACGGCGGGCGCGGTGGAATCCGCGACCACTCCGCGAACAGCGCCTCGAAGCGCTCCTGCTCCTCGCTGCGCTTGCAGAGCACCGGCCGCAGCTTGGGCATGAGCCAGGCGGGGTCGAGGCGTTCTGTCGCCGCCGGGTCGCTGTGGGCGAGGTGGGCGACCAGACGGGTGGCGTCGATCGCCTCCGAGGGCCCGACTGCATAGCCCTTGTCCCGAAGAAAGAGGATCAGGCCGTCCACGCTGCCGCCCCGGCTTCCGGGGAGGAGGAGGGTGTCGGCCGCAGCGCTCATGCGGGGCTGGCGGGGAAACTCAGCCCGGCGAGCTTGCCAAGTTGTTCGCGCAAGGTACGCCTGTCGTCCTGGTGCTTGAGCACGGCCCCCAGGGTCCGTTTGATCAGGGCTTCGTTGTCCTTCAGGTCGCCGTCGGGCGTGGCGTCGAGCCGGGTGAGCGCGCTGGCCCAGTCGATTATCTCCGAGGTGCCGGGACGATAGGCGAGGTGGTGGGCCGCGCGCGGGTCGCTATATTTGGTGAAGAAAGTCAGCAGCGCCTGGTAAAAGGGCGCGAGTTGCTCGATCGGACTGGTGCCGGCCCGGGCCGGCGCGGATCCGGGCGGCCCGCCGAGGGTGGCCGGCACGCGCAGGCGCAGAATTTCCGCGAGCTTGTCCGGCGTCGGGTCGGGAATGTTGTAGTACACGCAACGGCGCAAGAAGGGGTCGGGCAGGTCGCGCTCGGAGTTGCTGGTGATGACGACGATGGGCTTGCGATCCTCGTCGTCCGGCGCGGCCACCAGGCGGTTGCGCAGCTCGCGGATGCGGAAGCTCATGCGGTCAATGCCGTTCAGGAGATCGTTGGGCACGTCGCGGGCGGCCTTGTCGATTTCATCGATGAGCACCACGCTGCGCCGTGGCGCCACCGGCGCTTCGTCCGTGGTGGCTCCCGGCGGCACGACGGGATGGGCGGCGGCCTGCTGTTCGGCGTCGTTGCGGCGGTCCCATGCGATGAGATCGGGATAGGCCTGCGGATGGGCGTAGAGGATGGCCTTGCCGAGGGCGCCGAAGGTGAGGAAGTGTTCCGGCTCGCGCAGCGCCCCGCCCGCCCGCTGCGCGAGCTGGGCGTCGGCCATCTGGGCTACCAGGTCGAAGCGGTAGAAGAGTTCCTGCGCCTCGGTGAGGGACTGCGCCTCGAAGCGCAGCACGGGCCCCAGGCCGAACTCCCAAGCGATGCGCTCGGCCAGTTCGGTCTTGCCGGTGCCGGGGCGGCCGGTGAGCAGTAGCGGCTTGGCGAGGATCAGCGCGGTGTTGACCGCTTCGATCAGGCCGGGGTCGGCGCTATAGCCGGCGGGGTGGCCGGGGTAGGCGGGGTCGGTGACATCGGCATAGCCCTGGCGGCGCCAGGGACCGGGCTCGCGGGGACTGCCGGTGCCGGCGAAGTTTGGGGGCTGGGTCTGAGTGGGGCTCATGGCTCAACTCGCATAAGTGATGGGCGGGCTTGATGTAGCATGGGTTCACCCGCCGGAATGGGCGAGGATCTCGCTCACCCGCTGACGGATGTCGTTGTCGAAATCGGCTTCAGCGCGCGGCGTGCCGTCGGGTAGTCGAATCTGGTCGTCATCGCCACGCCAGCCCTTCCACCACGGGAAAGCGAGGCTGCGGATGCCCATTTCCTTGAAGCCGACATGCCGTAGCGCCACCGCTTGAACGGGCAGGATCCACATCGCTAGCGGCGCGTCGACAATCGCGCACTTGCGCGCCAAGAAAAAGAAGAGGTCGGGATCGCTGGCCTTACCGAGTTCCTTGGTGCGCGCGAGATAGCGGGTGGTGAACAGCCCGACGTAGTCGTTGGCCATGTCGCGCTGCAAGCGGGCCTTGGCCACCTCCTCGCTCGCCGCCTCGGTGGGATCGTTGCTGAGGAGCTGCAGTTCGCGCCCCGCATCGTCGTAGTCCGGCAGGCGCAGATGGTCCATCAGCCGCTTCTGGACCGCGGCCGACAAGGCGTCACCCGCCAGCCAGGAGACATAGACCAGGCGCCTGACCTCTTCCGGATCGTCCATCTGGCCCAGGCTGCGCGCCATTGCTCAGTCCTCCCGCTTGGGTAGCGTGCGCCGGAAGTTGTCGATCAGTTGCCTGATCTGTTTGCCCAGCGCGGCCTCGTCGCTCCATTCCAGGGCCACCAACTGCTTGGCGGCGTTATAAGGGCCGAGGAAGTTGATGTCGCCCAGCTTCTCCACGCGCGGATCGTCGCTCGTCAGCCGGCCGGCCTTGCGGTCGGCCGAGAGGCTGATGAGGCCGGGCGCGATGTCATCGACGAGGACGAAGAGCAGCTTGGTCTTCTTGCCATCCTCGTAGCGTTGCACTGCCGCGAGGAGCTCCCGCCGGCATTCGGTGGATTTCTTGAGCAGGTACTCGTTGGTGAGCAGGGCGATAAAATGGGTCATCTCCCCCAGCGCGGCATCCACCTCGGCCTTCCATTCTTCCGAGGGGTCGATTTCGTCGTCGAAGAAGATGCGGATGTCGAGCGCATCTGACACCACCTCCAGCGCGTCGCGCAGCTTGCGCGCCACTTGCGTGGAGTAGCCGGAATGTTTGTAGGAGATAAAGGCTAAGGGTTGGGCGGTGGACGTCATGGCGGGCGCTCCGGATAGTGGGTCAGCTCCAATCATTGGCGACTTTTTTCAGAGGGTAGCTCAAGCACGCGAAAGCTGGGAAATTCAAACATCATTTTGTGAATATTTCCGCTCTTGCGGCCGATCGTCAAGCAGGAATTAAAGGAAGACGATTGCGGGCAGGTGTGGCGCTTGGCTCTCTCTGTCGTTCGGGCGCTTACGTGCAGTATCTGTCCCATTGCGCTTCCTGATGGTCATCGGCAATGGGCTCAGCTACCTGGTGCGGCGGCGGCTGGCCGATTGACGGAGCTATCGTTTGGCCGGGGCGGCGGCGACGCGCCGCGGTTTCATGGGCGGACGCAGGCCGGGGCGGGGTTGAGGAAGGGCTGGCCAGTGGCGGGGTGGGCCGCTTCGCCGGCCTCGGCGTAGGGGGCGGGCCAGCCGAGCAGGCGGCTGGCGGCGCGGCAGCGCTGTTCGAGATCGGCCGGGTCGCGGCCGCCGAGGTGCATGACGGCGTAGCGGTGGCTGCCTAGCCACTTGTAGTCGCGGGCCAGTGAGCCGCCGCTTTTCGGGAAGCAGAGCAGCAGGCCGTCGGGGAACTTATCGGCGAACTGCCGTTCGACGGCCGGCGGTGGCATGACTGCTGCGGTCAACGGCGAAAAATGGCGAAAAACGAAACTTGAGGCGGCGCCGGCCGTCGCTTGCCGGCCCGGCGCCTCGGCCGGATCGCGGCCATGGGCCAGGCAGAGGGCCATGGCGTAAAGATCGCTGCCGTCGACGCGGGCGTAGAGGTCGGCCAGTTGCGAGGCCAGGCGGGGGTTGAATTCGATGACGGTCAGCCGGTCGCTGGCCGCGTCGTAGAAGAATTCCATGTTGAACAGGCCGTGCGCAAAGCCGACCGCCCGCAGGAAGCGGCCGGCGACAGCCAGCGCCCGGGCCTGCACGGCGGGCGGCAGGCGGCTCGGGTAGTCGAAGCGCATGAAGGCCTGGGTGCCCGGGTACATGATCGAATCGACGACGCCGATGGCCTGCGCCTGGCCCTGCCAGACGTAGCCGTCGAGGTTGAACTGGGCGGCGTGCACCGGCTCCTCCCACAGCAGCCGGTGGGCGCTGCCGGCCTGCGGCAGGCGGCGGCGGGCGACGCGCTCGAAGGGTTCGACCAGGCGCTCGATGAGCCAGCGTTCGCCGCGCCCGAAGCGGGTCAGGGCGTGCAGTTCGGCGTGACTGTCGACCTGGCGGGCGAGCACCGAGAAGGCGGCCTTGACCGGCTTGGCGAACAGCGGGTAGGGCAGGCCGTCGGGGATCGGGCCGCCGTAGCGGGCGTCGATGGCGCCGCAGGGAATCGTTGCCTCGGGGCAGACCTCGGCCAGCACCTGCCGGGCATGCAGCTTGTGCTGGCAGGCGAGCACCGCCTCCGGCGCGGTGCCCGGCCAGCCCATGCGCTCGGCGAGCAGGGCGGCGGCCAGGGCGCCGAACTGCTCGTGGCTGGAAGTGACGGCGCGCCAGTCGGCGCGGCGGGCGCGGCCGGCCAGGCCGGCGACGAAGCGGTCGAGGTCGAAAAACGCCAGGCGGGCGTTGCTCGGAAAGGAAAAGAGGTCGAAGCCGGCCTGCGCGAAGGCCGCGTTGCCGGCCAGCCGGGCGTAGCCCTCGGCATCCCAGTCGAAATTGAAGAGGAGCAGGGTTTGCCCGGCGGAGGGCAGGCTGGTCCCGCTCATCACCGTCCGGCCGGCCCCGGCTGGCGGCCGCTGGGGCAAGGCGCGGTCAATCGGCGTCCTCGCCCGGCTTGCGGCGGCTCAGGTAGCCGCGGCAGGCCTGGCGCAGGAAATCCATCTGCTTGCCGAAATTGGTGCAGCCCCGGCACATCAGCAGGTGCAGTTCGAGGGCCATTTTCTCGCTGACCCCGAGCGGCCGGTCCTGCCCTTCCGAGAGCAGGCGGGTGGCTTCCTTGCAGCTCAGCATGGCTGTTCTCCGGCGACGAACCAGTTTTTCTCCAGGCAGCGGCGCAGGCCGTTGCGGGCGCGGTGCAGGATGACGTTGCAGTTGCTGGTGCTGATGCTCAGCTCGGCGCAGACCTCCGGCGTTTCGAATTCGAGGAACTCGCGCATCATGAAGACGCGGGCGGTGTTCTCCGGCAGGTGCTTCAGGCAGGCTTCGAAGACCGCCCAGAAGCGCTGCTGGCGCAGGCTTTCGGCCGGGTCGCCCCAGTCGCTGGGGCGGGCCGCCGGGGTCCAGTGGGCGTTGGCCTTGAACAGGCTGTCGAAGGTCTGGTCCATGCTTTCCTCCTCGGCCGACAGGGCCGAGACGTTGGTGGTGCGCGCCTTGACGCGGATCTGGTCGACGATCTTGTTTTTCAGGATGGCGAAGATCCAGGTCTTCAGCGCCGAGCGCCCGGCGAATTCGCGGGCGCCGCTCAGGGCGGCGGCCAGCGCCTCCTGCACGACGTCCTCGGCCAGCGTCTCGTCGCGCAGCTGGAGGCCGGCGAAACGCACCATGTCGCGGCGGATTTCGGCCAGCCAGGCCGGGTCGATCAGCGGGTTGTTCGCTTCGCTCATGCTTGGCTTTCCTTGGCGTGGCTCATGCCGACATCGTACTGGGCCATGAAGCGGCGGTCTATCCAGTCCTTCCAGCGCCAGGCCCAGGCGCCGGCGGCGGCCAGGCCGCCCCACGACATGATCGCCCGCTTGGGGCCGGTGGCCAGCAGGTAGAGGCTGCGCCGCTGCGGCCGGTAGGGCTGTAGCGGCTGGCCGGCCGCCGCCCGCTGCAGGTTGGCGGCGAGCACCGGGCCGGCCCGCACGGCATAGACGCCGGATTTGGCGTGCGGCGCGTCCACCCGCGAAGCGACGTCGCCGGCGGCGAAGACTTCGCGGTGCGAGACGCTCTGCTGGCCGTCGCCGACGGCGATGAAGCCGTCCGGAGCCAGGGCCAGGCCGCTGGCCGCCAGCCAGGGGGCCGGCTGGACGCCGGTGGCGGCGATGACGCAGTCGGCGGCGATGTGCCGGCCATCGTCGAGGAGCAGGCCGTCGGCATCGCCCGCCGCGTAGCCGGCGACGACGGTAACACCCTGCCCGGCCAGCGTCGCCGCCACCCGGCGGGCGATGGCCGGGCCGTGGCCGGGCAGCAGTGCGCTGCCGACGACCAGGCTGACTGCGGCCGGCCCGTCGCCGAGCAACTGCCCGAGGCGGTAGCGGGCGGCGAGGGCGAGCTCGACGCCGGCGGCGCCGCCGCCGACCACGGCCAGGCGGGCCCGGCCGCGTTGCCGGCTGGCTTCCAGGTAGGCTTCCCAGCCGGCGACGAAGGCTTCCAGCGGCCGGATGGGCAGCAGCGTGGCGCCGCTGGCGGCCAGGCAGGAGGTGTCGACGCGGGCCCCGACGTCGAGCGACAGCAGGTCGTAGGCGATGGCCTCGCCGCCAGCCGTATGGATGAGCCTGGCCCCGGCCTCGATGCCGACCACGCTGTCCTCCACGAAACGCACGCCGGCCGCGGCGACCAGCGGTTCTAGTCGGGCAGCGCACTGGTCCAGCCTGTAGTGGCCGGCCATCCAGCCCGGCACCATGCCGGAATAGATTTGCCGCGGGTAGGGCGAGACCAGCACCACCTCGACCCCGGGCCAGCGCCGGGCGGCCAGCGTGGTCAGCACATTGAGGTGGGCGTGGCCGCCGCCGGCGAGGACCAGGCGTTTCATGGCGCCTCCGTGCTGAGCCGCGAGTCGGGCCGGGCGGCGGGCATCGGCCCGGCCGGGGGCGCCATCGGCGTGGCCAATTGGGTGGCCAACTGCGCGGCCAGTTCGGGGTGGCGGGCGCACAGGCGTTCGTAGTCAGCGCTGCGGTCGACGTCCCAAAGCGGCGAAAATTCAAAAACGTCGAGGCCGGCGGCGGCCAGGCGCTGGCGGGTCTGGGCCAGCACGCGGGGCGTGCTCCAGTCGACGCCGGCGAAGACTTCCGGCACGGCGCGGCGCAGGCCGATCAGCACGTAGCCGCCGTCCTCGGCCGGGATCAGCGTGGCGTCGTGGGTGCGCAGCGCGGCGGCGGCCTGCTGCAGGTGGCCGGCGCTGAGCGCCGGGCAGTCGGTGCCGATGACCAGGGTGCCGGCCGGGGTCGGTGATTCGGCGAGGGCGGCCAGCATGCGCCGGCCGAGGTCGCCGGCCGGCTGCGGGCGCAGGTCGACGTGGCCGGCGCGGCCGGCGTGGCGGCCGAAGGCCGGGTGCGTGGCGTCCGGTGCCGCCCACAGCGTCACCGGGCCGGTCGCTGCGGCCAGCGCCGTGGTCACGGCGCGCGCCGTCAGCCAGTCCTGCAGCGCGGCGGCGCCGGCCGGGCCGAGCAGCGGCACGAGCCGGGTCTTGGCGTAGCCGGGCAGCGGCGCCTTGGCCAGGATGGCGATGCCGACGGCGGCGGGGTTGGCCGACACGGGGGCAGCAACGGGCTCCGAAACGGGCTCCGAAACGGAAGCCGAAGCCGAAGCCGAAGCCGCTCGGCTGGTCTCGGCGGTAGACAAGGCGTCGGCCAGGTCGGCGACCGGCGCGGCGGCCGCTGGGGTGAGCGATTCAGGGCTGGTCGGGGGCATAACCGTAGTCGCGGGCCAGCGCCGCCGGGCTGGCGCCGAAAAAATAGCGCAGGCGCAGTCGCCACATCAGCAGCACGGTGCGCAGCACGCCGTGCTTCTCCCAGCGCCGGCCCGAGGTGACGGCCGGCCCGGGCAGGCAGGCCGGGCGGCCGAGGCGCTTGAGGGCGGCGCTGAGGGCGATGTCTTCCATCAGCGGTTGCTCGGGAAAGCCGCCGACCGCCCGGAAGGCGTCGCGGCGCACGAAGATGGCCTGGTCGCCGGTGGCGATGCCGGTCAGCCGCGAGCGGCGGTTCATCAGCCAACCGATCAGCGGGAAGAGCCGCGAAGCGCCGTCGATGCGCACGTCGAAGCGGCCCCACACGGCGCCACGGTCGATGGCGGCCAGTACCCGGCGGTCGGCGTCGGCCGGCAGCCGGGTGTCGGCGTGCATGAAAAGGAGCACGTCGCCGCCGGCCGCGGCGGCGCCAGCGTTCATTTGCCGGGCCCGGCCGCGCGGCGCGCTGAGCACCCGGTCGGCGTGGGGCGCGGCGAGGGCGGGGCTGGCGTCGCGGCTGCCGCCGTCGACGACGACGATCTCGGCGGCCAGCGGGCGCAGCGCGGCGAGGGCGGCGGCGATGCCGGCGGCTTCGTCGAGCATGGGGACGATGAGGCTGAGGCGGGGCGGGCTCATGGCGTGGCGCAGGCCTCGTTGTCGGCGACGAAATGGAAATCGGCGAAGCCGGCGTGGGCGCTCTCGCCGGTGTTGTCGGTGTCGCTGGCGATGGCCAGGCCGCCCAGGGTGCCGGGCAGGCCGGGGAAGGCACGGCGAAAGTCGTCGCGCACGTTGCGCCGCTGGCTGACCCACTGGCCGGCTTTGGTCGCGCCGCTGTCGACGACCAGCATGCGGGCGCGCTCGGTGTAGGCGTTGTCGCGCAGCGTGCCGACCGGGTGGCTGTTGTCCCACACGTAGTTGAGCGCCGCGTCGGGCACCGCCGGGCCCCAGATGCTGCGGGCCAGGGCCAGCTTGGCACGGGTGGCGAAACCGAGGGCGTCGGGGGGCACGGCGAAGGTCAGGTAGACGCGGGCGGCGTAGTCGTCGCCGGCCTTGGTCGCCAGGTCGGCGCTGGCCACCGGCCGGTCGATTCGCCAGCGCCAGCAGAGCACCGGCGTCTGGTCGAGATCGACGGTGATTTTCCGGCCGAGCAACGCCATGCTCTTGACGGCGGTCGCCTCGACGGCCGGCACGCCGTCCCACAGCCGCTGGCGGTATGCGGTGGCCGGGAATTTGGGGTTGAGGTGCTCGACCTGCCAGCCGGCCGGCAGGCCGCCGCCGCCGGCGAAGCGGCCGACCCAGACCGGCTCGCCGTGGACCGCTGCGGTCGACAGCAAAAACAGGCCAAAAACGAAATGTCGCTTCATCGTCATCCCCGTCGCCAGGCATGGAAACGGGCCACCCAGCGCAGCAGATTCTCCGGCGCGTGCGCCTTCTTCCACACCCCGGCGACGTACTTGTTGGCTTCGGCCAGCGTCGGGTAGATGTGGATGGTGCCGAGGATCTTGTTCAGCCCGATACCGTGCTTCATGGCCAGCACGTATTCGGCGATCAGGTCGCCGGCGTGCTCGCCGACCAGCGTCACGCCGAGGATCTTGTCGCGCCCGGGGACGGTCAGCACCTTGATGAAGCCGTGCGCCTCGCCGTCGGCGATGGCCCGGTCGAGGTCGTCGAGGCCGTAGACCGACACTTCATGGGCAATGCCCTGCTCCCTGGCCTCCTGCTCGTTGAGGCCGACGCGGGCGACTTCCGGCTCGGTGAAGGTGGCCCAGGGGATCACCGAATAATCGGCGCGGAATTTTTTGAACGGGTCGAACAGCGCGTTGACCGCGGCGTACCACGCCTGGTGCGCCGCCGTGTGGGTGAACTGGTAGGGCCCGGCGACGTCGCCGGCGGCGTAGATGTTGGGGAAACGCGTCTGCAGGAAGGCGTTGGTGTCTACGGTGCGGCCGACCGGGATGCCCAGCTCCTCCAGCCCGTAGCCCTTGAGGTTGGCGGCGCGGCCGACGGCGACCAGCACGGCGTCGAAGGCGATGCGCACCTCGCCGCCTTCGTGCTCGGCGACCAGCAGCTGCTCGCCGCCCTCGCGCACGAAGCGTTTGGCGGCGTGGCCGAGGGCGACGGTGATGCCGTCGGCGACGAAGCGCTGGCGAACCAGCTCGGAAACCTCGGGATCTTCGCGCAACATCAGCCGCTCGGCCATTTCCACCTGGGTCACCCGGCTGCCCAGGCGAGCGAAGGTCTGGGCCAGTTCGCAGCCGATCGGCCCGCCGCCGAGGACGACCAGGCGCGGCGGCAACTTGCGCAGATTCCACACGGTGTCGGAGGTGTAGTGGCTGACTTCGTCCAGCCCGGGAATCGGCGGCAGGAAGGGCTTGGCGCCGGCGGCGATGACGATGCTGCGCGTGCTCAAACGCTGGCTCGTGCCGTCTTCGTGGGTGATGTCGACTTCCCACGGCGAAACGATCCTCGCCGTGCCCTGGACGACCTCGACGCCGAGGCCGGTGTAGCGCTCGACCGAATCGTGCGGCGCCACCGCGCCAACCACCCGTTGCACGCGTTCCATCAGCTCGGCGAAGGACCACCGGGCGTCGGCCTGGGCGATGCCGTAGTCGGCGCTGCGCTGCATCTGGGCGAGCAGCCTGGCCGAGCGGATCAGCGCCTTGGACGGCACGCAGCCGGTGTTCAGGCAGTCGCCGCCCATCTGGTGCTTTTCGACCAGCGTCACTTTCGCCTTGACGGCGGCGGCGATGTAGGCCGAGACCAGCCCGGCCGCCCCGGCGCCGATGACCACCAGGTTGCGCTCGAAACGGGCCGGCCGGGTCCACCCGGCATAGACCCGGCGGGCCTGCACCCAGTCGACGAGCTTGCGGGCGAGCAGCGGGAAGACGCCGAGCAGCGCGAAGGAAGCGAGCAGGCCGGGGGAGACGATGCCGGCCAGCGCATCGACCCGGGCCAGCTGGGTGCCGGCGTTCACGTAGACGACGGTGCCGGCCAGCATGCCGAGCTGGCTGACCCAGTAGAAGGTGCGCGCCGGCATCGCCGTCAGGCCCATCAGCAGGTTGATCAGGAAGAAGGGAAAGGCCGGCACCAGGCGCAGCGTGAACAGGTAGAAGGCGCCGTCGCGCCTGACCCCCGCGTCGATGGTCTTCAGGCGGGCACCGAAGCGGGCCAGCACCCAGTCGCGGAGCAGGAAGCGCGAAATCAGGAAGGCCAGCGTGGCGCCTATGGTGGACGCGAAGGAGACGATGAGCAGGCCGGTCCACAACCCGAATACCGCCCCGCCGGCCAGCGTCAGCAGCGCCGCGCCGGGCAGCGACAGGGCGGTGACGACGACGTAGACGGCGAAATAGACGCCGGCGGCGAGCAGCGGCCTGGCCGCCCGGTAGGCGGCGATGTCGTCCTGGCTGGCCTTCAGCGTCGCCAGGTTGAGATACTGGCCGAGGTCGAAGACGAAGAAGGCGACGACCAGGCCGCCGAGCAGCAGCACCAGGCCGGTTTTCTTGGCGTTCATGCGCGCCCTCCCGTCGTCGCCCGCCGTCTCAGCAGCAGGCGCCATCGGCCGCCGCCGCCGGGTCGGCCTCGGCGAAGGGGCTGGACGTGCCGCAGCCGGGGAAAATGCCGAAATGCCGGTCGAAATTGCCGATGAACTCGAAATGCGGCGCCAGGCGGCTACCGGCCAGCATCTGCCAGGTGTTGCCGCAGACCGGGAAGATGCGCCCGGCGTCCATCGCATGGTGGGTGTCGAGGACGAACTGCCAGGGATGTTCGGCGATCGTGCCGCGATAGATGACGGCCTGGCCGTAATCCTCGCAGGCGCTCTCCAGCGCCGGGTGCTTGAACAACCGCCAGGTCGCCGAGTGGAAAGCGATGCCGCCGGCCCGGGCGGCCAGCGCCGGGTCGGTGATTTCCAGCGGCCGGCTGGTCACCAGCCGCGGGTCGGCGAAGCCGGCGGCCCGGGCGAGGCGCAGGAAGTCGTTCCAGTACAGCGCGCCGCCCAGGCATTCGCCGTAGAGCACCGGGTCGTCGCGCACCGCGGCCGGCACCCGGCGGTCGGCATAGACGTCGGAAAAATAGAATTCGCCGCCCTCCTTCAGCAGCCGGAAGACGCCGGCCAGCACGGCGGCCTTGTCGGGCGACAGGTTGACCACGCAGTTGGAGACGATGACGTCGAAGCTGTCCGGCGCCAGGTCGAGTTCGCCGAGCCGCTCGATGTAGCCTTCGAGGAAGCGGACGTTCGACTCGGCGTGGCCGAAGGCGTCGCGGTGGTGGTCCTGGTGCTGGCGGGCGACCGCGAGCTGGGCCGGCGTCATGTCCACGCCGACCACGGCGCCCCGCGGGCCGACCAACTGGGCCAGCGCATAGACGTCGCGCCCCGAGCCGCAGCCGAGGTCGAGCACCCGGCAGCCGTCCAGGGCCGGCGGGCAGACCAGGCCGCAACCGTAGTAGCGGCTCAACACCTCGGGGTGGATGCGGGCGAGCAGCGGCTTCAGCCAGGCCGGCACGGCATCGGCGTCGCAGCAGGCGGAAGTCTTGAGGTCGGCCGACGATTGCAGGGTGTTGCCGTAGTAGTCCTGGACCAGTTCGTGCATTTTTCTTTTCCTTGAGTGAGTCCGAAAGTCAGGCGGCGAGCGCCCCGCCGCAGCTGCTGCCCTGCCCGGCGGTGCACCCGTAGCAGTGGTCGGCCGTGAAAATCGGCCGGTTTTCCAGGTCGACCGCCAGCAGGTCGGCCAGCATGACATGGCCGGCGCCGCCACCTTCGCCACCCAGGGGCAGGGCTAGCATCTGGTTGAAATCGCAGTCGAAAACCTCGCCCTGCCAGCCGACCGAGATCAGCGAGCGGCACATCACGCCGGGCAGGTTGTCCGGCCGGTGGGCGGCCTTCAGCGTCCGCATGTAGTCGTGAAAATGGCCGTGGGCCAGCAGGTCGCTGCCGAAGCGCTTGATCGGCATGTTGGTCAGCACGAAGAGCTGGTTGAAGACGATGCCGTAGCGTTCGGCCAGCTGCTGCTTGTAGGCGGCTTCCAGTGCCGGCTGGCAGGGCGGCAGGCTGGGGCCGCCCGGGTTGTACACCAGGTTGAGGGTCAGGCCGCTGCCCGGCTGGCCGTAGCCGAGGGCGTTGAGCTGGCGCAGGCCGCTCAGGCTGGCGGCGAAGACGCCGTCGCCGCGCTGCTTGTCGACGTTTTCCTCGAGGTAGCAGGGCAGCGAGGCGACGACCTCGACCTGCTGCCCGGCCAGGAATTCGGCGAGGTCGTCCTGCCCCGGCTCGGCCAGCACGGTCAGGTTGCAGCGGTCCATCACCGCGATGCTGCGCTCCCGGGCGGCAACGACCAGCCGGCGGAAATCCGGGTTGAGTTCGGGGGCGCCGCCGGTCAGGTCGAACTGGCCGATGCCCTGGGCCTCGGCGAAGGCGAGCAGGGTCTGCATGGTCGCCCAGCTCATCGTCTCGGTGCGCTTCGGGCTGGCCGCGACGTGGCAATGCAGACAGGCCTGGTTGCAGCGGTAGCCGAGATTGGCCTGCAGGGTGGTCAGACGGCCGCGGGTGATCGGCGGGAAGTCCGACTTTCTCAGCAGGGGCAAGGTATCAAGCATGCATTTCTCCAGGTGGCTTGCCGATTGGTCGGCGTCGGACCGGGTTTTCTTACAGCGGATCAGCGAATGTGCAGGCGGGCCGGGCCGGCCGGCAGCACCTCGCCGATCTCGGCGGCGGCCGCGAAGCCGTGTTTGGCGAAGACGGCCAGCACCTGGTCGACGCTGTCGGCGGCGCAGCTGACGAGCAGGCCGCCGCTGGTCTGCGGGTCGGTGAGCAGGGCCTGGTCGGCGGCAGCGAAGCCGGCCGGCAGCGCGATGTCGTGGCCGTAGGCGGCGAAATTGCGGCCCGAGGCGCCGGTCACGTAGCCGGCTTCGGCCAGGCCGCGCACCCCGTCGAGCAGCGGCACCCTGGCCCAGTCGATGGCCAGCGTGCAGTCGGCGCCGCGCGCCAGTTCGAGGCCATGGCCGGCCAGGCCGAAGCCGGTGACGTCGGTCAGCGCGTGCACGCCGGGCAGGTCGGCGAGGTCCGGCCCCGGCGTGTTGAGCTTCGTTGTCGTTTCTATCATCCGGGCGTAGCCGGCGGCGTCGACCGCGTCCTTTTTCAGCGCCGCGGACAGGATGCCGACGCCGAGCGGCTTGCCGAGCACCAGGCGGTCGCCGGGGCGGGCGTCGGCGTTGCGCCGAACCTTGTCGGGATGGACCAGGCCGAGGGCGACCAGGCCGTAGATCGGCTCGACCGAGTCGATGGTGTGGCCGCCGGCGATGGGAATGCCGGCTGCCCGGCAGACCGCCTCGCCGCCTTCGAGGATGCGGCGGATGGTGTCGCGGGGCAGCACGTTGATCGGCATGCCGACCAGGGCCAGCGCCATGATCGGCGTGCCGCCCATGGCATAGACGTCGGAAATGGCGTTGGTGGCGGCGATCCGCCCGAAGTCGTAGGGATCGTCGACGATGGGCATGAAGAAATCGGTGGTGGCGATCAGCGCCTGGCTGTCGTTGAGCTTGTAGACCGCGGCGTCGTCGGCGGTTTCGATGCCGACCAGCAGCTCCGGCGGGATGGGCAGGCCGCTGCTGCCCTTGAGGATTTCCGACAGCACGCCGGGGGCGATCTTGCAGCCGCAGCCGCCGCCGTGGGACAGCGCGGTGAGGCGGGGGGGAGGGGTGGTGGTCATTGTTGTTGTCCGATCAGTTGTGTAACAAGTTGGAGCAGTGTCGCCTGTTCCCGTTCCGGAGAAAAGAGCGGGGAGCGGCGCTCGCCCTGGGCCAGCAGCAGCGCCATGAAGGCGGGGTCGGCGCGGCAGCGGCGGACCAGCGCCGCCAGTTGGTCGACATCGCCCGGGGAAAAGTAGCCGGCGTAGTCGTCGCCGAGCATGCCGACATTGCCGTCTACGCGCGAGGCGAGCACGGCGGTGCCGCTGCGTACCGCCTCCATGACGACGTGGGCGCCGCCCTCCATCCAGCTGGGGTGCACCAGCAAATGGGCGCGGCCGATGCGGCGGCGCACCGCCTCGTGCGGCAGGCTGCCCAGCCAGCGGTAGCGCACCAGGCTGGCGGCCAGCGCGGCGGCTTCCTCGCCCAGCGCCGGGTCGAGGGGGCCGCCGATGTGGTCGAGGAAAATGCCGGGGTCGCCGGCCACTTTCCGGGCCAGGTCGAAATAGGTGGCCGGCGCTTTTTCCTGGCGCAGGTGGCCGACGGCGAGCAGGCGCAGGTGGCGGTCGGTTTTCGGCTGCGCCCGGCGGGCCGGCGTCGACTGGAAGCAGACCACCGCCTTGTGGCGGTATTCGGCAGGCAAGGCGAGCGGCCCGCGCTCCTGCAGTACGACCAGGCGGTCGGCCAGGGCCAGCGAGCGCTGGGCGTCGGCGTCGTCGGCGATGTCGCGGTAGAGGTCGGTGCCGGTCAGGACGACCACCAGCGGCTTGCCGGTTGCCGCCCAGGCGGCGATCGAGGCCGCCGAGCGGCGGGCGTGCAGGGCGATCATCAGTTCGCACGGCGGGTTGGTCGCCGCGTCGGTCCACTGCCGGCACAGGCTTGGTCTAAACTGGGTGGACAGCATCCCCGCCCAGCGCCGCGCCGTCTGCCAGTTGCCGTTGCGGGCGTCGGCCAGGGCCGGGGTGACGATGACGAAGGGAGGTCGGCGCGACATGATGGACGTTTATAGCATGGCTGGCGGGCCGTCGCCCGGTTGGCCGGGGCATTTCCGCCAGGCCGGGCGGGATGGCCTGCGGGCCGCCCTGGCCGCCAGCCGGGCCAACCTGCTCGACCGCCTGGCCGACTACCGGGCGGCGTTGGGCGACCGGCTGCTCGTGCCCTATGCCGGCGAACTCAACCCGCCGCTGTGGGAACTCGGCCACATCGCCTGGTTCGAGGAATTCTGGGTGGCCCGCAACCCGGAGCGGGCGGCCGGCCTTGCCGCCAAGGCCGAGACGCCGCGCCCGCCGTCGGTGCTGGCCGCGGCCGACGCCTGCTACGACTCAAGCCGGGTGGCGCATGCGACGCGCTGGCAACTGCCCTTGCCCGACCTGGCCGGCACGCTCGACTACCTGGCGGCGGTGCGCGAGGCGACGCTGGCCGGCCTCGACGCCATGCCCGACAGCGAACTGTATTTCGTGCAACTGGCCGTGCTGCACGAGGACATGCACGCCGAAGCCTGGGCCTACATGGCGCAGACCCTTGGCCTGCCGCTCCGCCTGAATCCCCCGCCGGCTATCGCCGAAGCCGCCGGCGAGATCGCCCTGGCCGGCGGCGACTGGCTGCTCGGCAGCGCCGAGGCTGGCTTCGCCTTCGACAACGAACTGCCGCCCGGCCCGGTCCGCCTGGCGCCCTTCGCTATCGACGCCGAGGCGGTCAGCTGGCGGCGCTACCTGCCCTTCATTGCGGCCGACGGCTACGGTCGACCGGAATTCTGGTCAAAAAACGGAAATTCGTGGCGCCAGGCGCAAATCGCCGAGCGCGGTGTCGCCCTGCCCCGCTACCTGCGCCGCCGCGGCGAAGCCTGGGAAATCCGGCGCTTCGGCCGCTGGCAGGAGCTCGACCCCGAGCAGCCGGCCGTCCACCTCACCCACTTCGAAGCCGAGGCCTGGTGCCGCTGGGCCGGCCGCCGCCTGCCCGGCGAGGCGGAATGGGAAATGGCCTGCCTGAGCCGGCCCGAAGCCTTCCGCTGGGGCGGCGTCTGGGAATGGACGGCGAGCGCCTTCGCGCCCTTCCCCGGCTTCGCGCCCCACCCCTACGCCGACTACTCGCGGCCGTGGTTCGACGGCCGGCCGGTGCTGCGCGGCGCCTCGCCGGCAACCAGCGCCCGCTTGCGCCACGCGCGCTACCGCAACTACTTCACCGCCGAACGCAACGACATCTTCGCCGGCTTCCGCAGCTGCGCCGGGTGAAGCGGTTCAGCGGCTTGGGCGCTCCTCGTCGTGACGGCCGCGGCCGCCCCGCTCGCCGCGCGGCTCGGGCGGCGCGGCCGGCCGCGGTGCTTCCAGGCGCGGCGCTTCCCGGGGGGCGGCCATCGGCGGCGCGTCGCGAACCGGGCCCGGCATCCTGACCTCGGGCGCCGGGCGCGGCATTTCCTGACGCTGCGGCATGACCGGCGCTGCCATCGGCTGGGGCGCCGGCTGTGGCATGGGGCGCTCCAGGCGCGGTGCTTCGCGCGGTTCCGGGCGCGGTTCGGCGCGCATGGGCTCGGGCCGCATCATCGGCTCCGGCCGCATCTCCCGGCGTGGCTCGCGTTCCGGCATGGGGGCGGGGGCCGGCATCGGCCGCGGTTCGCTGCGCGGTTCGAGCGGCGGCGCTTCGCGGCGCATTGGCTGGGGTGCCGGCTGGATGTCGACGGGGCGGGGCGCCGGGCGCGCCTCGGGCGGGGTTTCGGCCGGCTGGCGGAAGCGTTCGCGGCGGGCTTCGCCGCCATCGCGGTCGGCGGCGGGCGGCGCCTGGCGGAAGTCGGGCCGGCCGTCGCGGCGCAGGTCGCGCTCGGGGAGCGGCATGGCGGGCGGGGTGGCCGGCTGCTCGCGGCGCGGCTCGCGTTCCGGCATGGCGCTCGGGCGCGGCTCGACCGCTGGCGTGTCGCGGCGCAGCGGGGCGGGCCCTGGCTGGGCATCGGCCGGACGGGCGGCGGGCCGGGGGTCGGGGAGCGATTGGGGGACGGGTTGGGGGGCGGATTGGGGGGCGGTTTCTGGCGGCTGGCGGAAGCGTTCGCGACGCGATTCGCGGTTCAGATCGCGGTTCGGATCGCGGTTCGCCTCGCCGCCGGCCTCGCCCGCCGTTGCGCCGGCCGGCGGGCGGCCGGCTTCGGGCTGGGCCGGGGTGGCCCGTTCGGGGCGCTGCGTTGCGGGCGGATCGCGGCCCGGATCGCGCTCGGCGCTCGGGGCCGGCAGGGCTGGCCCGGGCTGGCGCATCGGTTGGCGAGGCGAGTCGCTGTCCGGGCGGGCTGGGTCGTCGCCTTGGCGCGGCCGGCGGAAGCGTTCGCCTTCGGCCGGCGGGCGGGCACCGCGCTCGCCGGCGCCCGGCGCGTCGTTGTCGCGGTCGCGCGGCGAACGGCTGGCCGGGAAGTCGCGGCGGCGGGCGTTGTCGTCCGGGCGGCCGGCCCGCGCTGGCGGGGCGACCCAGTCGGCCGGCGGGGCGCTGCGGGCGAGCGGGGCGCGACCGAGTTCGCGCGGCGCTTCGCGGCGCATCTCGCGGTCGGTGATGGCCCGTCCCTCGCTGAGCAGGCGGGTCGGCACGACGGTGACGGCGCGCGGCGACTGGCGGTTGACGTAGGCGGCCTGGTGGCCGGGGCGGGTGGCGCGGTCGATGACGGTGACGTTGTGCACGTGGGTGATGTTGACCTGGCGGACGTAGCGCGGGCTGTGGCGGTGCCCGGGAACATAGACTTCGTGCGGGCCGAGCGGGAACCAGCCGACGGCGGGGGCGCTGCCGAAGCTGAAGCCGACGCTCCACCCGGGGTTGCCGATCCAGGCGACGAGGGCCGGCGCATAGACCGGGCGTGCCGCCGGGCGGCCGGGCAGCCAGGCCCAGCGGCCGTGGATGATGGCCCAGCGGCCGTAATGGAAGGGGGCGAAGCCCCACGGCGCCTGGTCGATCCAGGTCCATCCCCAGGGGGCTATCCAGGCCCAGCGCCCGTAGCGGTAGGGCGCCCAGTCGTCGGCGACGCGCGGATACCAGACGGCGCCGTAGTCGGGCGCGCTCTGCCAGTCGCCCCAGGCGTCGAGATCCTGGTAGCCGGTCATCGCCGGGGCGACGTGGCGGCGCGTCGTGGCGGCCAGCATGGCGTTCTCGCGCGTCGCCACCCAGCGGTCGAAGATGTCTTGGTCGCGGTCGGGGGCCAGCTGTTCGCCGCCGTCGCTCCACCGCGTCATCTTCTGGCCGGCGCCGACCGGGGTGGCCCGGGCCGGCGTGCCGAAACTGGCCCGGCCGGCCTGCACGCTGAGCGTCGAGCGGTCGGCGTGAACGTCGAGGCGATAGCGGCCGGGGGCATGGAAGCGGACCTGGCCGTCCGGGGTGGCGACGACCAGGTCGGCGAGGTCGTCGCCGTCGAGAATGCTGACGGCCAGGCTGCCGCCGTTCAGGTTGAGGTCGATGCGGCGGTCGTCGACGACCGGGAATTCGAGCTGGGTGTCGCCGTCGATGCGGAAGGCGGTGCTGCCGATCCACACCTCGGCCCGGCCGCGCCCGCCGCTTTCCAGGATGGCGCCGCTGCTGATCGGCCAGTTGAGGGTGGCCGGGGCGCCGGCATCGCTGCGGTCGACGCGAAAAATCAGCGAATTTTCAAAATGGGCCAGGCGGCCGACGCGGGCCGGCGGGTCGTCGTCGGCGGTGGCTGGCAGGGCGCCGGCCAGGGTGGCGGCGGCGAGAAGGAGGGCGGTAAGCAGGCGACGCATCGGGAGCTCCAGGAAAGGCAGGGCAACGCCGGCGAGGCGGCGTCATGAGCATACAACGCGCCGGGGCGGCGAAAGGTGCAGCGCCGGCCGCTCCGAAATGGTTTCAAAATGTTGCCGCCGCGGCCAGGCGGGCGATCAGGCGAGCTCGATGGCGATGCCGTATTTCTTGGCGACGGTGACGTAGAGTTCGCGGGCCGAGGCGACCTTGGCGCTCTTGCGGTCCTTGCGCTGGGCGCGCTGCAGGTAGTCGGCGGCCTGGGCGGCCAGCTCGTGGTCCCAGCCTTTCTGGTCCATCAGCGTGTAGATGGCCTTGGCGGCATTGACCAGGAACTGCAGGTTGGGGACCCGCTCGGCGGCCTGGATGAGCAGGCGGACGGCGCCTTCGAGATCGCCGCTGCGGGCGGCCATGACGCCCTGGTTGTTGAGGTCGATGATTTCCTTGCCGACCTCGTCGAGCAGGGCCTTGCCGGCGTCGGGCTGGCCGGTCTTGGCGAAGACGCTGGTGATGTGGTCGATGAGGTGGGCGTCCTCGTGGTTCTCGGCGGCCACCTGGCGCATGAGGCGGCCGGCGGCGTCGCCGTTGCCGGTGGCGTAGCAGGCGTGGGCCAGGTCGACGGCCAGGCGCTGCGAGGCGTGCTTGCCCTTGCTGGCCGTTTCGTCGCGGATCTCGGCCTGCAGGGCGAGGGCCCGGTCGACCAGCTGGCGGGCCTTGTCGGCCGAGCCCTCGGCGTCGAGGCAGAGACTCTCGGTGACCAGTGCGGCCAGTTCGGCCTGTTTGTCGCCGCGCCACTCGCGTTTCATGTCGGCGGCGATCTTGCGCGAGGCGGCGAGGTCGCCGCGGTCGAGCAGGACGCGCGACAGGTTGGCGAAGTCGTCCACGCTGCGCAGGCTGGAGCCCTTGCTGCGCTCGATGACCTTGCCATAGGCCTTTTCGGCGGCCAGCAGGTCGTTGTTGCGGGCCGCCACGTCGCCGACCAGGCGCTGGCGCACGGTGTTGTGCGGCGAGACGTCGGCGGCGCGCTGCAGCGATTGCTGGGCTCTTTCAAGCTGACCCTGCGCTTCCTGCACCGAGGCGAGGAAATCGTAGGCGCTGAGGAAGTCGGGTGCCTCCTGTGTCACCTGCTCGGCCAGCTGCTCGGCCTCGCCGAGCGCCCCGCGGTCGCGCAGGGCCATGGCCAGGCCCATCTTGGCCCAGGGCACGACGCGGCCTTCGAGGACGCGGCGGAAAACTTCCTCGGCCTCGCGGGTGCGCCCCAGCTGGTGCAGCAACTCGCCCTTGAAGCGCAGGCCGTCGTACATGTACTGCGGCTGCTGCTGGATGACCCGGTCGCAGGCGGCGATGGCTTCCTGCAGCGCGCCGCGCTCGATCTGCTGGTAGATGTGGCGCAGCACGTGCTTCTTGTAGATGGCGCGGATCAGCCGGGCCTGCAGCTGGTCGGCGGTGAAGGGCTTGATCAGGTAGTCGTCCGGCGCCAGCTCGGCAAGCGCGACGACATTGGTGTAGCCACGCTCGCTGGTGATGATCAGGTAGACGGTGGACAGCGGGATGAGGTGGGTGTGGCGCAGTTCCTCGAGCAGTTGCTGGCCGTCGCGGCCGTCGTCGAGGACGAAGTCGGAAAGGATGATGTCGAAGCGGTTGCCCTTGACTTGGCGGATGACCTCGGCCGAGTTGCCGGCGCCGTGCACCGCCGTCACCCCCAGCGCGCCGAGCATCAGGCGCAGCGAATCGCGGGCCGGCGAGTGGCGGTCGACGATCAGTACCCGCTTCTTGGCCAGGGATTGCTGCAGCACGAGCAGCATCTCCTCGTTGTCGAGCGGATTGGGGTTCTTGGCTGGATTGGCGCGCATTCCCGGCAAATTACTGCAAGTCGCCGGGCAGGGCAAGGAAGCGCCGGAAACCTTCGAGATTTCAGCGACCTGAAGTAAAATCGGCGGTCCGTTACTGCGCTGCAACAATCGACCAGCCATGCTCTATCCCACCCGTTTCGATGTCATCGTCGTCGGCGGCGGCCACGCCGGCACCGAGGCCGCGCTCGCCGCGGCGCGGGCCGGGGCGAACACCTTGCTGCTGACCCACAACCTCGACACGCTGGGGGCGATGAGCTGCAACCCGTCGATCGGCGGCATCGGCAAGGGTCACCTGGTGCGCGAGGTCGATGCGCTGGGCGGGGCGATGGCGGCGGCCACCGACGAGTCGGGCATCCAGTTCCGCATCTTGAACGCATCGAAAGGCCCGGCGGTGCGCGCCACGCGCGCCCAGGCCGACCGCCTGCTGTACAAGCAGGCCATCCGCGGTCGACTGGAAAATCAGGCCAATTTGACCATTTTTGCTCAGGCTTGCGACGACCTGATCGTCGAGGGCGACAAGGTGTGCGGCGCGGTCACCCAGCTCGGCATCCGCTTTTTAGCCGACGCCGTGGTGCTGACCGCCGGCACCTTTTTGAACGGCAAGATCCACGTCGGGCTGGAAAACTACACCGGCGGCCGCATGGGCGATCCGCCCTCGGTGTCGCTGGCCGCCCGGCTGAAGGAGCTGCAGCTGCCGCAGGGCCGCCTGAAGACCGGCACGCCGCCGCGCCTGGACGGCAAGACCATCGATTTCTCGGTGATGGAGGAGCAGCACTCGGACGATCCGCTGCCGGTCTTTTCCTTCCTCGGCCACGCCGCGCAGCACCCGAAGCAGCTGCCGTGCTGGATCACCGAGACCAACGAGCGCACCCACGACATCATCCGCAGCGGGCTGGACCGCTCGCCGATGTACACCGGCGTCATCGAGGGCGTCGGCCCGCGCTACTGCCCGTCGATCGAAGACAAGATCCACCGCTTCGCCGACAAGAACCAGCACAACGTCTTCCTCGAACCGGAAGGCCTGACCACGCACGAGATCTACCCGAACGGCGTGTCGACCAGCCTGCCCTTCGACATCCAGCTCGCCTTGGTGCGCTCGATTCGTGGCATGGAAAACGTGCACATCCTGCGCCCCGGCTACGCCATCGAATACGATTTCTACGACCCGCGCGGCCTCAAGGACACGCTGGAAACCAAGGCCATCCGCGGCCTGTTCTTTGCCGGCCAGATCAACGGCACGACCGGCTACGAGGAAGCGGCGGCGCAAGGTTTGCTGGCCGGCATCAATGCCGTCAATTACGTCAAGGGCCGCGCCGGCTGGTGCCCGAAGCGCAACGAAGGCTACCTTGGGGTGCTGGTCGACGACCTGATCACCCGCGGCGTCGCCGACCCCTATCGGATGTTCACCAGCCGCGCCGAGTACCGCCTCAGCCTGCGCGAGGACAACGCCGACCTCCGGCTGACCGAACAAGGGCGGGCGCTCGGCCTGGTCGACGACGCCCGCTGGGACGCCTTCTGCAAGAAGCGCGACGCCATCGCCGGCGAGCAGGAACGCTTGAAGTCGACCTGGATCAATCCGAAGATCGTTGCGGCCGAGGACTGCATTCGCGTTCTCGGCAAGCCGATCGAGCACGAATACAACCTGTTCGACCTGCTCCGTCGGCCGGAGGTCAGCTACGCGGCGCTGCTGACGCTGCCCATCGCCACGGCGGCAGGCGATGCCGGCGGTCAACCGGAAAATTCGGCCAAAATCGAAATCGACGCCGCCGTCGTCGAGCAGCTCGAAATCTCCGCCAAGTACCAGGGCTACATCGACCGCCAGGCCGAGGAGGTCGCCAAGTCGGCCAGCTACGAGAACACCGCGCTGCCGGCCGACCTCGATTACGGCGCGGTAGCCGGCCTGTCCAACGAGGTCCGCCAGAAGCTCGCCCTGCACCGGCCGCAGACCATCGGCCAGGCCTCGCGCATCCAGGGCATCACGCCGGCCGCCATCTCGCTGCTGCTCATCCACCTCAAGCGCCACAAGCTGTCGCAGGCGGCATGACGACGATCAGCCTCGCTGCCGGACTGGCCGAACTCGGCCTCGACCTGCCCGAGGCGGCGCAGCGCAAGCTGCTCGCCTTCCGCGACCTGCTGCTCAAGTGGAACAAGACCTACAACCTGACCGCCCTGCGCGATCCGGACCAGGCCATTTCGCACCACCTGCTCGACTCGTTGGCCATCCTGCCCCACGTCGGCCCCGGCCCGCTGCTCGACGTCGGCAGTGGCGGCGGCCTGCCCGGCATTCCGCTGGCCATCGCCCGGCCGGAACTGGCGGTGAGCATGGTCGATACGGTGCAAAAGAAAGCCACCTTCCTGCAGCAGGCGGCCATCGAGCTGGGGCTGGCCAACGTCACGGCGCATCACGCCCGGGTCGAGGAAATGCCCGGGCAGTACGCCCAGATCAGCTCGCGCGCCTTCGCCGAGCTCGGCCTCTTCGTCAGCCTGACCCGCCACCTGCTGGCGCCGGGCGGGCGCTGGCTGGCCATGAAGGGCGTGCGCCCCGACGCCGAACTCCAGGCGCTGCCGGCCGACATCGCGGTGGATGCGATCATCCCGCTGAACGTGCCGGGGCTGGCCGCCGAACGACATTTGATCATCCTGAAAGCCGGGTCATGAAAGTACTCGCCATCACCAACCAAAAGGGCGGCGTCGGCAAGACGACCACCGCCGTCAACCTTGCCGCCTCGCTCGGCGCCGAAGGCCAGCGCGTCCTGCTCATCGACATGGACCCGCAGGGCAACGCCACGACCGGCGCCGGCATCACCAAAAAAGAGGCGCTGCCGACGGTCTACCAGCTGTTGATCGGCGCCGCGAGCCTGGTCGAGGTCTGCATCAGCACCGACTTCGCCTTCGATGTGCTGCCCGCCAACCGTGAACTGGCCGGCGCCGAGGTCGAGCTGATCGAGCTCGAGCGCCGCGAATACCGGCTCAAGGAAGCGCTGGCCCAGAACCACGCCGAATACGATTTCGTGCTCATCGACTGCCCGCCGGCCCTCAACATGCTGACTGTCAATGCGCTGGTCGCCGCCGATTCGGTGCTGATCCCGATGCAGTGCGAGTACTACGCGCTGGAAGGCCTCTCCGACCTCGTCGAAACCCTGCGCAAGGTGCGCCACCACCTCAATTCCCGACTCGAAATCGAGGGCCTGCTGCGCACCATGTACAACGGCCAGAGCACGCTGACCCAGCAGGTTTCCAGCGAACTGGAAAGCCATTTCGGCAACAAGGTCTACAAGACCATCGTGCCGCGCAACGTCCGCCTGGCCGAAGCGCCGTCCTACGGCAAGCCGGTCCTCGCCTTTGATAAAAACTCGAAGGGCGCGCAGGCCTATAACGCGCTCGCTCAGGAAATTCTCGAAAGGGTCGCCCCATGATCAAGATGAAAGGACTCGGCCGCGGCCTCGACGCGCTGCTCACCGGCAGCGATGCCAGGGCCGAAGACGAACTGCGCAAGCTGCCCATCGACCGCCTGCGCCCCGGCAAGTACCAGCCGCGCACCCATATGGATCAGGAATCGCTGGCTGAACTGGCCGCCTCGATCAAGGCCCAGGGCGTCATGCAGCCGATCCTGGTGCGCGCCGTCGACAGCACGCCGGGCGCCGAGCGCTACGAGATCGTCGCCGGCGAACGCCGCTGGCGCGCCTCGCAACAGGCCGGCCTGGCCGAGGTACCGGTGCTGGTGCGCGGCATCCCCGACGAGCAGGCGCTGGAAATGGCGCTGATCGAGAACATCCAGCGCGAAAACCTCAACCCGCTCGAGGAAGCCCAGGGCCTGCAGCGCCTGATCGACGAATTCGGCCTGACCCACCAGCAGGCGGCCGATGCGGTTGGCCGCTCGCGCCCGGCCGCTTCCAATTTGCTGCGTTTATTGCAGTTGACCGCAGCGGTCCAGGATTTGCTGATGACCGGCAAGCTCGACATGGGCCACGCCCGCGCCCTGCTGCCGCTGACCGGCGCCCAGCAGGTCGCCGTCGCCCAGCGCATCGTCCAGAAAGGCATGTCGGTGCGCGAGGCTGAGCAACTGGTCCAGCAAATCATCAACCCGCCGAAGAAATCCGCCGAAAAGGCGGTCGACCGCGACCTGCTGCGCCTTGAAGAGGATCTCGCCGACGGACTGGGGGCCAACGTCCGGATCAGCACCAACAAGAAGGGAGCGGGCAAGGTGACCATCGAGTTCGGCAGCCTGGAGCAGCTTGATGGACTGATTTCGCGCTTTCGCGCGTAACCGATCGCAGCATGCATAACCGCTTGTCTCTCCGGGAAAACCCTTAAATTTTCGCCTGTAGAAATTGACTCTTTTATAAGACTTGGTTACACTTGCGCGGTTTTTGACCGAGGACTGTCTTGCACCCGCAGGTAAGCTGGATTATCAGTCGCCAAGCGGCATTGACCATCGTGCTGGCCCTTCTGGGCTGGCTGGTTTTCAGTGTGAATGCAGGGGTTTCGGTCTTGATCGGGGGATCAATCGGCGTCGTTGCAAACTTGGGCTACGTGCTCAGGGCCATGCGGATGAACGTCGGTGCTGACCCGGTAAAAGCTTACCGGGCGCAGGCAGCGGGCGAGGGGTTGAAGTTTCTGCTCACGCTCATTGGCTTCGCTCTTGTGTTTATGAAGTTCAAGGAAGTGGCGGTTCTGCCGCTGTTCCTTGGTTATGCATCAACAATTGTCATCTTCTGGGTGGCACTCTTGAAGCAACGCTAGGCTGACTGGAGAAATCATGAGCGCTGACGGCGGCACGCTGACCACAACGGGCTATATTCAACACCACCTGACCAATCTGGCCGTCTGTTCCGACGCGGCCAAGGACGCGGCCGGGCATTGTCACGGATTCTGGACCTTCCACCTGGACACCCTGCTGGTGTCCGGCATTCTCGGTCTGGTCGTCTTCGGTCTGATGGCCAAGGTGGCTGGTCGCGCCTCTTCCGGCGTGCCGGGTGGTCTGCAGAACTTCGTCGAAATGGTCGTCGGCCTGGTCGACCAGCAGGTGCGCGACACCTTCCACGGCCGCAGCGCACTGGTGACGCCGCTGGCTATCACTATTTTCGTCTGGGTGTTCGTGATGAACGCCATGGACTTGATCCCGGTCGATTTCCTGCCGGTGACCGCTGCTGCAGTCGGCGTCGATTACCTGAAGGTGGTCCCGACCACCGACCCCAACCTGACCTTTGCGATGTCGATCAGCGTGTTCTTCATCATGCTGTGGATGAACGTCAAGGTGAAGGGTTTCGGCGGCTTCTTCCATGAAGTGCTGTCGGCTCCCTTTGGCATGAAGCTGGCGCCGGTCAATCTGATCTTCCGCATCGTCGAAGACATCGCCAAGCCGATTTCGCTGGCCCTGCGTCTCTTCGGCAATATGTACGCCGGCGAAATGGTCTTCATCCTGATTGCCCTGCTCGGTATCTGGCAACTTCCCCTGGCCTTGCCCTGGGCGCTGTTCCACATCCTGATCATCACCCTGCAAGCGTTTGTCTTCATGATGCTGACCATCGTGTATATGTCGATGGCTTCGGAATCGCACTAAGCAGTACCCGTTTTTCTGTAGTTTTTACTTTAACCCCTGCATTAACCTACCCTACTGAGGAGTAAACATGGAACTCGCAACCGTTCTCTCCAACACCGCTATCGCTGTTGCCATCCTGATCGGCGCCGGCGCTCTCGGTACCGCCATCGGCTTCGGTATCCTCGGCGGTCGCTTCCTGGAAGGCGCTGCCCGTCAGCCGGAAATGATCCCCGTTCTGCAAGTCAAGATGTTTATCGTCGCCGGTCTGCTCGACGCCGTGACCATGATCGGTGTTGGTATCGCTCTGTTCCTGCTCTTCGCAAACCCGTTCCTGGCTCTGCTGAAGTAATACCGCGCCCCTGAAACCCTTATCACCAGGAGGTTAGCGTGAATATCAACGCGACACTGATTGGCCAGGCAATCTGGTTTGCCCTCTTCATCTGGATCACGATGAAGTACGTCTGGCCGCCGCTGCAAAAGGCAATGGCGGACCGTCAGGCACAGATCGCCGATGGCCTGGCCGCGGCCGAGCGTGGCAAGAACGAGCAAGAGCTCGCTGCCAAGCGCTCCGCCGAGGCGCTACGGGAAGCCAAGGAGAAATCCGCCGACTTCATAGCGCAAGCCGAAAAGCGCGCGCAGCAGATCGTCGAGGAAGCAAAGGGCAATGCAAAGATTGAAGCCGACAAGGTCGTCGCTGGCGCCAAGGCTGAAATCGAACAGGAAGTCGAACGTGCCAAGCAGCAACTGCGTGAGCGCGTCGCCGAACTGGCGGTTGTCGGTGCTGAGAAGATCCTGCGCAAGGAAATCAACGCGTCCGCGCATGCTGACATGCTGGCCGCTCTGAAACAGGACCTGTAAGCAATGGCTGAATCCGTTACTATCGCCCGCCCTTACGCCGAAGCCCTGTTTCGTGCGGCCAAGGAAAGCGGCAAACTGGCCAAGTGGTCCGAGCAGGTTGTCCTGCTCGGGCAGGTAGCCGCCAATCCCGATGTGCGTTTTGCCATCGGTGATCCGAATGTGGCGGCCACGCAACTGGTCGACCTTTTCCGGTCTGCCTGCGGTACGGCGGTAGATACGGAGCTGACGAACTTCGTCCAGCTGCTGTCCAATAACGACCGCCTCGGATTGTTGCCTGACGTAGCCGCCTTGTACGAAAGCTACAAGCGTGCCGAAGAGGGCACCAAGCAAGCCGAAATCATCTCGGCCTTCCCGATTGATGACAACCAGGTGAAAGCCCTGATTCCCCAACTCGAAGCCATCTTCAATACCAAGCTAGAGGCTTCCGTGTCGATCGATTCGGCATTGATTGGCGGTGTCAAGGTAATCGTTGGCGACCAGATGCTGGATGCTTCAGTCCGCGGCAAGCTTGATGCCATGGCTACGGCGCTGAACAACTAGGAGAATTTCATGCAGTTGAATCCTTCCGAAATTTCTGAACTGATCAAGAGCAAGATCCAGAACCTGCAAGGCGCATCGGAAGTGCGCACGCAGGGCACGGTGGTTTCCGTTACCGACGGTATCTGCCGTGTGCACGGCCTGCAGGATGTCATGCAGGGCGAAATGCTGGAATTCCCCGGCAACACCTTCGGCATGGCGCTCAACCTCGAGCGTGACTCTGTTGGTGCTGTGGTTCTTGGTGAATACGAACACATCTCCGAAGGCGACGTGGTCAAGACCACCGGTCGCATTCTGGAAGTCCCTGTCGGCCGCGAACTGCTCGGTCGCGTGGTGAACTCTCTGGGTCAGCCGATCGACGGCAAGGGCCCGATCAATGCCAAGCTGACCGACAAGATCGAAAAGGTCGCCCCGGGCGTTATTTGGCGTCAGTCCGTTTCCCAACCGGTGCAGACCGGCCTGAAGTGTGTGGACTCGATGGTTCCGGTTGGCCGCGGCCAGCGCGAACTGATTATCGGCGACCGCCAGACCGGCAAGACCGCCGTTGCCGTCGATGCCATCATCAACCAGAAGGGCAAGGGCCTGTTCTGCGTTTATGTCGCCGTCGGCCAGAAGGCTTCCACCATCGCCAACGTCGTTCGCAAGCTCGAAGAACATGGCGCGATGGAATACACCATCGTCGTCGCCGCCGCGGCTTCGGAGTCCGCCGCACTGCAGTACCTGGCTCCCTACGCCGGCTGCACCATGGGCGAATTCTTCCGCGACACCGGTGAAGACGCCCTGATCATTTATGACGATTTGACCAAGCAAGCCTGGGGTTACCGTCAGGTTTCCCTGCTGCTGCGCCGTCCGCCGGGCCGCGAAGCCTACCCGGGCGACGTGTTCTATCTCCACTCCCGACTGCTCGAGCGCGCCGCCCGCGTTTCGGCTGCCTGGGTCGAGAAGCTGACCAACGGCGAAATCAAGGGCAAGACTGGTTCGCTGACCGCTCTGCCGGTTATCGAAACGCAGGCTGGTGACGTTTCCGCGTTCGTTCCGACCAACGTCATCTCCATTACCGACGGCCAGATCTTCTTGGAAACCGACCTGTTCAACGCCGGTATTCGTCCCGCGATCAACGCCGGTATCTCAGTGTCCCGCGTCGGTGGTGCTGCCCAGACCAAGCTGATCAAGAAGCTTGGCGGCGGTGTCCGTCTGGCCCTAGCCCAGTACCGCGAACTCGCTGCCTTCGCCCAGTTCGCTTCCGACCTCGACGAAGCGACCCGCAAGCAGCTGGAGCGCGGCCGCCTAGTTACCGAGCTGATGAAGCAGCCCCAATACTCGCCGATGAGTATCTCAGAAATGGCCGTCACGCTGTACGCAGCTGACAAGGGCTACTTCGACGATGTCGAAGTCAAGCGCGCCCTGGAGTGCGAAAAGGCCATGATTGGTTATCTGAAGACTAACTGTGCCGACCTCATGAACACCATGGAGTCCACGGCCGACCTGAATGCCGAATCCGAGAAGCAACTGGCTGCCGGCATTGCTGCTTTCAAGAGTAGCTGGGTCTGATCTAGGAGAACGCCATGCCTAGCGGCAAGGAAATTCGTAACAAGATCAAGAGCGTCGAAAATACGCGCAAGATCACCAAGGCCATGGAGATGGTGGCCGCATCCAAGATGCGCAAAGCGCAGGATCGGATGCGGGCTGCCCGCCCCTATGGCGAGAAGATCCGGCGCGTTGCAGGCAATCTGTCTCATGCCTTGACCGAGTATCGCCACCCGTTCCTGGTGAAGCGGGAGATGGCCAACGTTGGCCTGATTCTCGTCACCTCGGACAAAGGCTTGTGCGGCGGTCTCAACTCCAACCTCCTTCGCGTTGCCGTAGGCAAGATGAAGGAGTTCGAATCTCAGGGGTTGAAGCTGCAGGCGACCTGCATCGGCAACAAGGGTTTCGGTTTCATGCAGCGTACCGGCGGCAAGATCGTTTCCCATATCACCGGTTTGGGCGATACGCCTCATCTGGAAAAGCTGATCGGGCCGGTCAAGGTTCAGTTGGACGCCTACATGAAGGGCGAGATCGATGCGCTGTACATCGGCTACACCCGCTTCATCAACACGATGAAGCAGGAGCCGGTTTTCGAACAGCTCCTGCCCTTGCCCGGTTATGCCGTAGGCTCCACCAAGACGAGTTGGGATTATGTCTATGAGCCGGAAGCCAAGTCGGTCATCGACGATCTGCTCACCCGTTATGTCGAAGCTTTGATTTATCAAGCCGTCGCTGAAAACATGGCCTCCGAGCAATCCGCCCGGATGGTCGCCATGAAGTCGGCATCGGACAACGCCAAGACGGTTATTGGCGATTTGAAGCTGGTTTACAACAAGGCCCGTCAGGCGGCGATTACCAAGGAACTCTCGGAAATCGTCAGCGGCGCCGCCGCGGTGTGATGCGTAGATTTTTATTTTTGGGGATTTGAATATGAGTCAAGGTTCAATCGTTCAGTGCATCGGCGCTGTTGTGGACATCCACTTCCCGCGCGACGCGATGCCGAAGGTCTACGACGCGCTCAAGCTCGATGCTTCCGAAGCAAACGGCATGGCGGAAGACGGCCTGACCTTCGAAGTTCAGCAGCAACTCGGTGACGGCGTCGTCCGTACCATTGCCATGGGTTCTTCCGACGGCCTGCGCCGCGGCATGAAGGTGAACAACACCGGCGCCGGCATCTCCGTGCCCGTTGGTATGGGCACCCTGGGCCGCATCATGGACGTTCTGGGTCGTCCGATCGACGAAGCTGGTCCGATCGACAGCAACGAAGTTCGCGCCATCCACCAGGCAGCACCGAAGTTTGACGAGCTCTCGTCGTCCGTCGATCTGCTGGAAACTGGCATCAAGGTTATCGACCTGATCTGCCCGTTCGCCAAGGGCGGCAAGGTCGGTCTGTTTGGTGGCGCCGGCGTCGGCAAGACCGTCAACATGATGGAACTGATTAACAACATCGCCAAGCAGCACTCAGGCTTATCCGTGTTCGCCGGCGTGGGCGAGCGTACCCGTGAAGGTAACGACTTCTACCACGAAATGAAGGACTCCAACGTTCTCGACAAAGTCGCGATGGTGTTCGGTCAAATGAACGAACCCCCGGGCAATCGTCTGCGCGTCGCGCTGACCGGCCTGACCATGGCAGAGCGTTTCCGTGACGACGGTCGTGACATCCTGTTCTTCGTCGACAACATCTACCGCTACACGCTGGCTGGTACCGAAGTGTCCGCGCTGCTCGGCCGTATGCCTTCCGCCGTGGGCTACCAGCCGACGCTGGCTGAAGAAATGGGCCGTCTGCAAGAGCGTATCACCTCGACCAAGGTTGGCTCGATCACCTCCATCCAGGCGGTCTATGTGCCTGCCGATGACTTGACCGACCCGTCGCCGGCCACCACCTTCCTGCACCTCGACTCCACGGTCGTGCTGTCGCGTGACATCGCCTCGCTGGGTATTTACCCGGCCGTTGATCCGCTCGACTCGACCTCCCGCCAGCTCGACCCGCAGATCGTCGGTGAAGAGCACTACGCTGTTGCCCGTGCAGTGCAGATGACCCTGCAGCGCTACAAGGAACTGCGTGACATCATCGCGATTCTGGGTATGGACGAACTGTCGCCGGAAGACAAGCTGGCCGTGTCCCGCGCTCGTAAGATCCAGCGCTTCCTGTCCCAGCCGTTCCACGTTGCTGAAGTCTTCACCGGTTCCCCGGGCAAGTTCGTTCCGCTCAAGGAAACCATCAAGGGCTTCAAGGGTATCTGCGCTGGTGAATACGATCACCTGCCGGAGCAGGCCTTCTACATGGTTGGCGGCATCGAAGAAGTTATCGAGAAGGCCAAGACGCTTCAATAAAGCGGCGTAAGCATAGGAGCTAGTAATGGCTATGACTGTTCATTGTGATGTCGTCAGTGCTGAGGAGTCGATCTTCTCCGGCCTGGTCGAAATCGCAGTGTTTCCCGGCGAAGCCGGGGAACTCGGCATCCTGCCGCGTCACACGCCGCTGCTGACTCGCATCAAGCCGGGCACCATTCGTCTGAAGGTGCCCGACCAGAGCGAGTTCGAGCTGGTGTATGTGTCCGGTGGCATGCTGGAAGTTCAGCCCGACATGATTACCGTGTTGGCTGATACCGCGATTCGCGCCCATGATTTGGACGAAGCCAAGGCCCTGGAAGCCAAAAAGCGTGCTGAGGAGGCCCTGGTCAACCGAAACGCTGAAATGGACTACGCTACTGCCGAGGCCGAACTGGCGCAAGCCGTCGCCCAACTGCAAGCGATCCAGCGTCTGCGCAAGCATACGCACTGATCCGACCTGTTCGGAGAAAAGGCAGCTTCGGCTGCCTTTTCTTTTGGTCGTGACCCGTCCTAGCAGAAGTTGACACCTTTTCTATCTAGAAAGGGGAAGTCCGATGGAAACTGGGGTGAAGAGGACGCAGCGAGACTACACGCTGGCTTTTAAGCTGGCAGTGGTGGAGCAAGTCGAAAAAG